>JBBRLN010000129.1:0-1000 GCA_038231315.1 Caulobacterales bacterium | reverse complement strand
AGCCCCAGTCCCCGGCTTCGGCCTAGCGTCCAGTCAATGCCACCGCCTGGCATTGGAATTCCGTCCACCTGCTGGCCGAGGCGTTTGGCAAGCGTGTCGTTCCACGGCACGAGCTGGAACCCCAGGCCATTGTCGATCATGGCGAACCGTCCGCTGGTGAGCTGGGCCTGCCCGACGAGCTTGCCCGATACACGGTCGCCGCTTCCGGTCGGCTGCCAGTCGAGACCGCGTTCCGCCGCGAACTTCTTACCCGAGCGATTGATCTCGGCCGTTTCCAGTTGCGCGATCAGGTCGGTCGGCGCGCGGAACTGGCCGCCGCCAAGATCGCGGACATAGCCCATGTCGGCGAGCGCCTGCTTGCGAACGTCCCAGGCGGCGCGCACGTCGCCGCCGAAGCCGGTGTAGGGCATGGCCTCGCTCTTGCCGAGCATAGTCTTGTCAAGCCAGGTCGCGCCCTCGTGGCGCACCTGCCGGTCGAGCGGCAGATGCGATAACTCGTCGATGCGCGGGCCATTGCCGAACCTCTGGCGGTCATAGGCGAGGCCGCGTTCGGGCAGGTCGGCGGGAATGGTCCAGTGCTCGGCATGAACGCGCTCGACGATGCCCGCGCGGCGAAGGGCTTCGAGCCTGCGGACATGCGACTGAACATGGCTGGTATGGTCGATCCGGGGCATAGTCTCGCGCACGGATTCCAAGTGCGCCGAAGGCCGGTAGATGCCTTGCGCGTCGGAGTGTTGCAGGATGTTGTCGTCGGCGACGCGCGGCCTGCTCGGCGGCGGTTCCACTGCGATGATGCTGCCGCGTCGGATATCCTCGGTCTGGGTCGCCGGAACCTCCAGATGATGGACGCGCCCGTCCACGCCATCGATGGTCAGCCCGATCCGTTCGCCAAGCTCGTCACCCCCCAGCCCCTTGGCGACAACGCGACCGACAATGCGTTCGGTCGGGATGGCGCGGTGGACGTTGTAGCTGGAGGCCGCTCGATACTGCGCGACGCCTT
>JBBRLN010000128.1:0-1033 GCA_038231315.1 Caulobacterales bacterium | reverse complement strand
TGTGGCGCGACAATCTGGATGGGAACACAGCGACAATCAGGATGGCCATTTCGGCGGTCGCGGCGAGAGGATGATTGTCGCGGCGCGACGATAACGCAAGCGATATTTGCGTGACCGTGAGTTTGATTGTCGTGGAGCGACAATCAGGATGAGCCTTTGATTGTCGCGCGCGTTGGCGGTCGTCCTGCTCCACGGGCCTTTTCGACAGCCTCTTTTCGGCGATAGCTGTCGACATTCATTTCGAGGATCGTGGCGTGATGGACGAGGCGGTCGATTGCCGCGAGGGTCATGGCTTGATCCGGGAAGATTTTGCCCCATTCACCGAATGGCTGATTGGCGGTGATGAGCACTGATCGTCGTTCGTAGCGGGCGCTGATCAGCTCGAACAGAACGCTGGTCTCGGCTTGATCCTTGGTGACATAGGCAAGATCGTCGAGGATGAGCAGATGATATTTGTCGAGTTTGGCGATCGCCGCTTCGAGCACGAGATCGCGGCGCGCGATCTGGAGTTTTTGCACGAGGTCGGTGGTTCTGGTGAACAACACGCGCCAGCCCTTTTCGATCAGAGCCATGCCGAGCGCCGCCGCCAGATGCGATTTGCCGCCGCCAGGCGGGCCAAAACACAAGAGATTGGCGCCCTTTTCAAGCCAGGCGTCACCGGCAGCGAGCGCCTGCACCTGCGCCTTTGAGATCATCGGCACGGCATCGAAGTCGAACGCATCGAGGGTTTTTCCCGGCGGCAGTCGCGCTTCCTCCAGGTGACGTTCGAAGCGGCGCCGGCTTCGCTCCACCATCTCCTGTTCGGCGAGGGCGGCCAGGAAGCGTGCGGCGGGCCAGCCTTCCTTGTCGGCGGTCTCCGCCAAGGCGGCCCAGATCAGCTTGATGCCGGGCAAGCGCAGCTCGCTGAGCAGCAGCTCGACACGGGCGGCGTCGATCTTGACGGTCGCGTTCATGCGGCTTCTCCCACGGTCGCGGCGATCTGGTCGTAGATGGCGAGCGAGGGCAGCGTGACGATGACGACCGGCGGTGCCAT
>JBBRLN010000127.1:0-1040 GCA_038231315.1 Caulobacterales bacterium | reverse complement strand
TGGGACGGATGTCTGGAGGCGGGGTTTCGAAGCTTGCGGGCGTGGCGATCACGCCGGCGCTGCCTGGAGCGCCTTCAGCAAGCCCGGAACGCCGAGGATGTTGATGGTTCGTTTCATGTTGAAGCTCATTACCAGGAGCGCCAACTCGGATTTGGCCTTTGTTCGTCCTCTGAGGAGAAAGTTGGGGTAGCCCATCAGCCATTTGATGAAACCGTAGGGATGTTCGACCAGTTCACGCCGACGCTTCATCCATGTCGGGTCCTCGACCGTGCGCCGGTGCATGGCTTGCTTGGCGTCCTCAAATAAGTGGCGCGCGATCATCCGGCCCCGGGCGGTGGTGCACTGGAGCTTCAGGGCGCAGCCGGCGCAGGCCTTGGTTCCATAGTAGGTCTTCTGTTCGCTCTGGGAGAGGTAGAGGCGGACGAGGGTCTTGCCGGCCGGACAGGTCCAACTGTCCGAGGCGGCGTCGTAGATGAAGACCTCGCGACTGAAGAGACGGGGATTGGTGGCATTGACGGTCTTCTGGCGGGGAACCGCGGCGGTGACGCCGATGGCCGCGCAGGCTTGGCCCTGCTCGCCGTTGGCGTAGCCAGTATCGGCGACCACGTTCAAGGTCTGGGCGTCCAAGGCCTCCTTGGCCTGCTTGGCCATCGGCAGCAGCAGACGCTGATCATTGCCTTCGCTGGTCAGGTCGAAGGCGGCGATCAGGCCATGCTTGGCGTCCACGGCGGTCTGGGCGTTGTAGGCGACCTGATGGCCGTGCCGGGCGGTCTTCATCAGGCGGGCTTCCCGCTCCAGATCGACCCGTTGTTTGAGTCCTTCTTCGGCCATCGACTTGGCCTGGGTTCGCGCCCTGTCGCGTCTATTGCGCAGCCGATCCAGCGCCGCGGCGACATTCGCCGGCCCCGCTTCCGCGGTTCCCTCGCGGTCCGCCGCGTCCATGGCCGCCAAGTACTCCGAGATCCGCGCCTCGATGGCCGCAATCTCTTTCTCCAGGCTCCCCGGCGTCATCACCCGCTTGCGGCTGGCGACCGCCTCGA
>JBBRLN010000126.1:0-1075 GCA_038231315.1 Caulobacterales bacterium | reverse complement strand
GACTCGGCGAGATCCTTCTCGAGGGTGGCGGCCTTCTCCTGCGCGTCGCTGAGGGCCTTTTCGGTGGGCTTGGAATCGGTGGCCGTGTTCATCGCGGTTTTCTCTTTCTCGATGGGGCTGCCATCGAGGGCAGCGGAAGGCGTGGTGGTCTCGGCGGCGAGCGCCTTCGCGCGCACCTTGGCCAGGGCTTCGGGATTCGACGGAATCGGCACGACGCTGATCTCGTGAAGCGCGTTGTTCGATAGGACGATGACGTCCCGCCCGCTCCGGGTCTCCATCCGCACGTCGCCGGGGATGAAGCCGACCGACACCGCGCGAAGGCTGCCGCTCTTCACCATCCGGTAGACCTGGTCGGCCTTGGGGTTGGCCTCGGCGGTCTCGAAGCGGACGGTGCACTCGAGCGCGCCCCGCACGACGCCGACCTGGACGCAGTGGCCGATGGGGAGCTCGCGCGACTGGTGCGCGTAGAGGACGACGGGGTTCGCCTTGTAGCGGTCCAGCTGCCAGTCCTGCTCGACGATCTCGTCGTGCGAGTCGACCGCGGCGGTGCTGGCGACGAAGCTCGCCTCGCGGAGCTCCTCGTTGATCCCCTTGAAGACGAGGCCTTGGGACAGGAGTTCGAGATCCATTCGGTTACCTCGTGACGAGGTCGTCGTCGGCGATCATCGTGTCGGACTGGCCATGCGGCGCGTCAGCCCGCGGGGGGCGGCGGCGCGTCACTACCGGCGCCTGCGTTGGGCGGCCCGCCTTGGGCCGCGACGGCTTGTGCGGCGAGGGCGGCGGCTTCGGCTTGGGCGACTTCTTGGGGCGTGAGGTCCCCGAGGCACTCTTCATCATCTTCAGGCTCCGGGATGCCCGCCTGCTCGCGCACCCAGCTCGCCGGGATGCGCGTCCCCGCCTCGCGGAGCTGCTTCACGCCGGTCGAGAAGGCGACGAGGTCGGTCGGGTCTTCGGTGAGGAATCGGAACGTCGGCGGGCGGATGTCCTCGCCGAAGTTGAGCCGGAGGAGCGGCCCGATGATGTCGCGGTCGATGTCGGAGGCGACGGCCTTGGCGCGCGACTCGCGTAGGTCCTT
>JBBRLN010000125.1:0-1077 GCA_038231315.1 Caulobacterales bacterium | reverse complement strand
GGTTAGACCCTGGGAACGTAGGATGCGCGCTCTTTCACCACCTGTTCGGAGGTGTACGCCGGGGCAGCGGGATCGAACTTGGACCAACCGGTGGCCGCGTAGGCGTCGCCACGGGTTTTGGCGTCCACGGCGCTGAAGCGACTGAGCGCCGCTTCGACTTCTGCATAGCGCGCGTCATCCACACGAGCGCTCACCAGCGACCCGCCGCGCCGGACGCCTTCCGCGTAGATATGCGCATCCTTTTCATCGACGCCGTTGTGGGTCAGCGCGCCGACGAGGCCGCCGGTCGCTCCTCCCGCCACGGCGCCCGCGACCGCGCCGACCGCCATGGAGGCTAGCCACCCTGCGGCCACCACCGGACCCAGTCCGGGAATCGCCAACAAGCCGAGGCCAGCCAATAGTCCGCCGGCGCCCCCGAGGCCCGCGCCAACGGTCGCGCCCCTGCTGGCATCCTTGCCGGCTTCGCGCGCTTTCTCATCGGCGGTGACTGTCCGGTCATCATTGGCGTGCGCCCCGTCCGCGTTGCTTGCGACGATGCTGATATCGGAATGAGGAACGCCCATCCTTTCCAGCTCGGCCACCGCCGACTTGGCATCCTCAAAGCGATCGAAGAGTCGTGTTACAGTTCTGGTCATTCGTTTTTTACCTTTGTCTTATCGGGTTAATTGGTGACGACGTTGCCCTTGAAGTCCAGCGAGACGTTCATGGTCTTGCCGCCCTTCATCGCGGTCCCGTGCCACACGCCGTTTTGGTCCTTGGTGAGGGCGGTTACGTTGGTGTAGCCGGAGTTCTCGATGTGTTGTCGAGCTTGCCCCTCGGTGAACGAGTTGGCGCCCGCCGCTGGAGGACCGGCGTTTTCAGGATGGGTGTCCTTCAGGGCTGGGTTACCCGGCGCGGACGCGTCGGCCTGCGGTGCTGTCGCCGAGGCGTCGGTCGCCGGCGCTGGCGTGGCGGTCGCGTCCGACGCCGCAGCGTTGGTGTCGGCCGACACGGCGGCGTTGTTATCTCCTGCTTTCGAGCAGGCAGCCAGAGATAGGGCCGCGAGCGCGACTAGAGGTATGCGCATGGGTGTGTCCT
>JBBRLN010000124.1:0-1103 GCA_038231315.1 Caulobacterales bacterium | reverse complement strand
GCCTTTGCGTTGAGTCTTACGAGGAGTTTCCGAGCCAGGGCGATGCGCACAGACTTTTTGGTGCGGTCGCCGACGCTCAATCTCTGGTGGAAGTCTCTAAAGTCTTCGTTGTGGCGGCGGACGACCTCGGCGACGATGAAGAGGATGGAGCGCACGCTGCTTCGACCGCCGCGTATGGAGCGCTTGCCTTTACGCTTGCCGCTGTCCTTGGCCATGGGCGCCACACCGACGAGCTTGGCGATGGCCTTGTTGGAGAGCGTGCCGATCTCGGGCAGATCGGCCATCAGGCGAGCCACGGTGCGGTCGGCGACGCCTTTGATCGAGCGGAACGCCTCGTCCAGGGCTTTCCAAAGCGGATCCTCGTCGAGCATTTCGGCGATCTGGGCCTCGAACTGGCGGATCTCCTTGCGGATGACCGCCAGGACGGCGTCGATCGAGGCCAGCACGTCTGGCTCGTCGATCAGGCGGCGCTGGTTGGCCTGGCTGACGCTCAGCACGGTGAGCTGGCGCAGACGGGTAACCAGGGCGCGCAGCCTTTGCTGGCTGGGGCTGGCCGGCTCCTGGGCGATGATGCCCTTGACCTCGGCGTACCGGGCGATCAGGCCGGCATCGATCCGGTCGGTCTTTTCAAGGAAGCCCATGGCTTCGGCGAAGCGTCGCACCGATCGCGGGTTGACGACGGCGCACGGAACGCCCCCCTCCCACAACAGGCTGAACGCCAGCCGCTCGTATCCGCCGGTGGCCTCCATGACCACCAGGTCGACCTCATGGCGACGACAGAAATCAGCCAGTCGGTTTATCCCCTCCGGCGTTCGCTCTACCTGCAGCTCCGGCCCTTTCAAGCCGATGCGACAATCAAGTCTCTCGCCAGAGACATCCACTCCACAAATGATGTTTGCCACGGTAACCTGCCTTGCGCATGCGATTGGAAATCAAGCGACTGTTCGATCGTGCGTGACGGCGACGGCGGTCCCAGGACTCATCCACGGTTGCAGCCTGAGGGGTTTCGGGCGCCGTCCGTCGCGCGAGGGGGCCGCCGGCCGGCGGCCCCCTCGCAACGCCGAGTTCATCACTCCTCGACGATGTTTTCTAGATACAAGGGG
>JBBRLN010000123.1:0-1106 GCA_038231315.1 Caulobacterales bacterium | reverse complement strand
TGGACGCTGGTGTGTTCCTGCAGCCGGTTGGTGACATAGATCCGCACCCTGTCGCCCTCCACTGCCTCGATGGTCGGGCCGGGCGTGGAGCCGTTATAGCCCCAGCACGTCGCCTTTGAGCCGGGGCCAAATTCGTGGACGATCTCCTCCGCGACCAGATGGAACTCCTTGGCGCCATCGACCATTTTCCAAGGCAGGGTCCACCCATTAAGGGTCCGAACCGGCGTGTAGCGGGGATCGCGCGGACCGCTTGGCATTGGTGCCGGCGGGCGCGTAGCCGGCATCTGCATCGCGGAATGGTCCATCGTCGAATGGTCCATCCCGGCCATGTCATGCGTCTGCCCCGCGGCGCGATCGGTGGCGACAAGGGCGCCGGCGGCAGCGGCAGCGCCGGTGCGGAGCAGCAGGCTGCGACGATCGACGATCATGATGGGTTTCCTGGATGTTGGTGGGCGGGCGGCGGCGGCGACTCGGGCGAAGCTGCCGGCGCGCCGTGCGCGGCATGATCCATGCCCTGCATGTCGGCCATCGGTTGTGGTGGCGCCCCGGCTCCGCCACTGGTCATGCCATGCCGGCTATGGTCCATGGCAATGCCCCGCGGCGTCAGGATTTCGCTGACACTCGGCGTCTGGCCGGTAGCCTCCCGCTCGCTCGGCAGCCGCGCCCCGACGACGCGCATCAGATCGAGCCGCGCCAGCCAATAGTCGCGGATCGCCTCCAGATAACCCTGATAGGCGTCATACTCCTGCGTCTTGGCCTGGATCAGTTCGAAAACGCCGATCAACATGAAATTCTGTTCCTGCTGGCTGCGTTCGACCACCGTTTCGCGGGCCGGGATCAACGCATCGCGGTGGGTTTTGACGATATCGCTGAGCACGCGCACCCGCTCTGCGCCGAGCCGCACGGCATTGTCGGTCTTCAGCTGTAGCGCCAGCAATTGCGCTCGGGCCTGGAGATAGCGCGCTTCGGCGCGCTGGACCCGGGCACCGCCCTGGTTGAAAATCGGGATTTCTATGCTGCCGGTTGGCCCCTGGATGACCGAGCCATCGGTTTCACGCTCGCGCTCGAAGCCGATCTGGGCATCGCCGATCAGTCGTGTCTTGCGC
>JBBRLN010000122.1:0-1108 GCA_038231315.1 Caulobacterales bacterium | reverse complement strand
GCCTAGCAGGCTGTTGAAGAAGTCGGTGGCGCGACGGGACTCGGCATGATTCACTCCTCTCCTGAGGTGTTCGGGAGAGGCGGATGCGTGGTTCGGACAGGCGATCGGGGGCGCTGTTTTCGTACGTTGATCTGGAGGCTCGGATCCGGGGGGATCACCCTCTGCGATCGATCCGGCGCCTGGTCGATGTGGCGCTTGAGGCGCTGACGGCGGATTTCACGCGGCTCTATTCGGGGATGGGCCGGCCCTCCATCCCGCCAGAGATGCTGCTGCGGGCGATGCTGCTGCAGGCCTTCTATTCGATCCGCTCTGAGAGGCAGTTGATGGAGCGGTTGGAGTTCGACCTGTTGTTCCGCTGGTTCGTGGGCCTGGGCGTGGACGATCCGGCCTGGGATCATTCGACCTTCTCGAAGAACCGGGACCGGCTGCTGGAGGGCGAGATCGCGGCCAAGTTCCTCAGCGCCGTACTGGCCCAGCCACGGGTGAAGCGGCTGCTCTCCACCGATCACTTCAGCGTCGATGGCACGCTGATCGAGGCCTGGGCTTCGATGAAGAGTTTCAAGCCGAAGGCACCCGCCAACGTCGATGGGCCGCCGCCGTCGGGTGGTCGCAACGCCGAGGTCGACTTCAAGGGGCAGAAGCGCTCCAACGAGACCCATCAAAGCACGACCGATCCCGAGGCGCGGCTCTACCGCAAGGGTCCTGGCATGGAAGCCAGGCTATGTTTCATGGGTCACACGCTGATGGAGAACCGCTGTGGCCTGATCGTCGATACCCGCCTGACCCTGGCGGACGGACACGCCGAGCGCATCGCCGCCCTCTCCATGATCGAGCCGCGCGCCGACCGTGCGCGGGCCGTCTCGGTCGGGGCGGACAAGGCCTATGACGCCGAAGACTACGTCAATGAGCTGAAGTCGATGAACGTGCGCCCGCACGTCGCCCAGAACGACAACGGCCGGCGCTCGGCCATCGATGGGCGCACCACCCGCCATGCCGGCTATGGCATGAGCCAGAGAATCCGCAAGCGGATCGAAGAGGGCTTCGGCTGGATCAAGACCATCGCCGGCCAGCGCAAGACCCGCTTCCGAGGCAGGGACAAGGTCGGATG
>JBBRLN010000121.1:0-1138 GCA_038231315.1 Caulobacterales bacterium | reverse complement strand
CGGCGGAAACGCGTAGTCGCCCTCCTTGCTCAGGGCCTCCAGCAGGGAAAAACCCGATGCGTCCGGCAGGGAGAGGTCGAGGACCATGCAGTCGAAGGTCTGCTTCTTCAGCAGGCGCAGGCATTCGGCGGCCGTGCCGGCACCCACGGTCTCCACGTCGCCGGAACTCAAGAGCTTGCCCACCGCCTCGCGCTGCACCGGGTCGTCCTCCACGATCAGAACCCGGCGCACGGTGCGGGTGAGCTGAGCCTCCAGGGTTTGGAGGACCGCAGCCAGATCCTCGCGACTAACCGGCTTGATCAGGTAACCGACGGCCCCGAGGGACAGGGCGGTCTGGATGTGGTCGGTGGCGGAGACCACGTGGATGGGGATGTGGCGGGTCTCGTCGTCGCACTTCAGGCGGTCGAGCACCGCAAGCCCCGACTGGTCCGGCAGGCCGACATCCAGCACGATGGCGCTGGGCTTGTAGCGCTTGGCCAGATCCAGGGCCTCTTCAGCAGTCCCTGCCAACAGGCACTGGAAACCCGTCTCGCGAGCAAGGTCGCGGACGATGCCGGCGAAGGCCTGATCGTCCTCCACCACCAGCAGGATGCGGCGAGTGCTTTCCAGATGCTCGCGGTCATCGTCCACGGCGAACGCCGGGGCGGCGGGCCGGGAGGGCGGCGCGGGCTGGCCGGCCGCACCGGACAGGGGCACGGGCTCCGGCCGAAGGGCGACGTTGGACGGATCGTAAGCCAGTGGGATGGTGACGGTGAAGGTCGAGCCCTTGCCCGGCTTACTCTTGAGCGCGATGGAGCCGCCGAGCAGGCGCGCCAATTCCCGGGAGATCGATAAACCCAGCCCCGTACCGCCATATTTGCGGTTGATGGCGCCGTCGGCTTGGCGGAAGGCCTCGAAGATGGCCTGGTGCTGCACGGACGAGACGCCAATGCCGGTATCGGCCACGGCGAGGGAGAGGCGGTCGCCTGCCCGGGCGATGCGCAGAGTCACGTCCCCATGTTCGGTGAACTTGAAGGCATTGGAGAGTAGGTTCTTGAGGATCTGCTCCAGCCGCTGGCGGTCGGTGGTGATCGCGGGCGGGCCGCCATCAGCGATGTCGATCGCGAAGTTCAGGCCGCGCTCGCCCGCCACTGGATCG
>JBBRLN010000120.1:0-1145 GCA_038231315.1 Caulobacterales bacterium | reverse complement strand
GGATCGAATCTAACACTTGGCGCCCGCGGTTGACGGCGGCGATGATTTTGTCCGGGTCAGCGGTCCAGATGAAGGGCTTTGGGTCACGGTTGGCCTCGTCGAGATAGCGGTTGATGGCGGCCTGGAGGTCGACGACGGATCGGAAGATGCCGCGCTTCAATCGTCGCTTGGTCAGGGTGGCGAAGAAGGTCTCGACTGCGTTCAGCCAGGAGCAGGAGGTCGGGGTGAAGTGGAAGGTGAAGCGTGGGTGTCGGGCGAGCCAGGCGATCACCTTCGGTTGTTTGTGGGTGGCGTAGTTGTCGAGGATGACATGGACCAGCTTGCCGGCCGGGACCGCGGCCTCGATGGCATTGAGGAAGCGGATGAACTCCTGATGCCGGTGGCGCTGCATGCAGCGGCCGAGCACGGTACCGTCGAGGATGTTGAGGGCGGCGAACAGCGTGGTCGTGCCATTGCGCTTGTAGTCGTGGGTCATGGTGCCGGCGCGGCCCTTCTTCAGCGGCAGGCCCGGCTGGGTGCGGTCGAGCGCCTGAATTTGCGACTTCTCGTCGACCGACAGCACGATGGCGTGGGCCGGCGGGTTGACATAAAGGCCGGCAATCTCGCGCAGCTTCGGCACGAAGTCGGGATCGTCGGAGAGCTTGAAGTGGCGGAGGCGGTGCGGTGCCAAACCATGCGCCCGCCAGATGCGTTGAACCGAGGACACGCTGATCCCGGCCGCCTTGGCCATGGCCGCTCCTGTCCAGTGGGTGGCCTCGTGTGGCGGCTCGGTGGCGGTCAGCGCAACCACCCTGTCGATCGTATCCTGGCCGAGCGGCTTGACCCGCGAGGGGCGGGTTTTGTCGCGCAGGAGGCCGTCGACGCCCTCCGCGGCGAAGCGTTCCTGCCAGCGCCAAACGCAAGTCTTGGACTTCTGCGTCCGGCGCATGATCTCGACGGTGCCGAGGCCGACGGCCGAAAGCAGCACAATCTCGGCCCGCCAGACCTGCTTTTGCGGTGCGTTACGGTCACCGACGATCGCTTCAAGGCGGCGGCGATCGCCTCGCTTCAACTTGACGGAAATCCCCGGGCGCATGCCCAAGACTCGCATGCCCCGAACCCAGCGGGAATCCCCTGCCGGATTCACCTGTCAGATTTGTTCCACT
>JBBRLN010000119.1:0-1147 GCA_038231315.1 Caulobacterales bacterium | reverse complement strand
TGTGAGCGGGCATGCAATCCTCGTTTGATGCTTCCCAGCGCGGAGATCCGCTTCGAGTCGGCGATGAGAAGCGGTGGGCGGGATGCAGCACCGTGATCGAGGACGACGGGACATCGAGAACATAGACTGGAGGGGCGATGCCCACAGCCGCGACTGAGCAACGGCCTGGAAAGGGCGGGATTCGCGGCGCCGCGAAGCGGGTCGTGGAGCATGCCTCTTCACTAGCTAAGCTGCAGCTGGAGCTCGCCGCTGTTGAGCTGAAGAGGAAGGTCGCACCATTCGCGATCGCGATTGGGCTTGCCATCGGCGCGGTGATCTTCGGGCTCTTGATGCTCGGCTTCCTGTTCGCGACGGTCGCGGCGGCCTTCGCGACCTTCCTCCCGACCTGGCTCGCGCTCCTTCTTGTCAGCGGGATCCTTTTCGCCGTCACCGCTACACTCGGCGCGCTGGCGCTTCACCGTGCCAAGACAGTGTCGACGCCGCTGCCCGACCAGGCGATCCATGAGGCGAAGCTCACCCGGGAGGCATTGAGGCGATGATGGCAGACGCGAACGCCCGCACACTCGATCAAGTTCTCAGGGACATCGAAGCCGAGCGGGAGCGCCTGGTTGGGGCCGTCGAGCAGCTGCGCAGCGAGCTCGGCCAGGTGCCCGCCAACCTGAGGGCCAATTTCAGGTCAAAACTGCCAGTCGTAGCGGGTGGCATAGCCGCCGCCGGCTTCGTTCTCGCGGGCGGCGTCGGCGCCCCGATCCGCTACCTCGCGCGGCGAGGGCGGCACCAAAAGCCCCGCATCGGCGGCTGGTCGCTGCCGAAGCGCGACTGAGCTGCTGGCGGGCATCAACCGATCCCAACGCTCCCTGCCGCACCTTTAGAGCGGACTCGCGTCCTTTAGAACCGCACCTTGGAGGGCCGAGAATCTTCCGTCGGCACGCGTGTTCAAGCTGGTGACCGTAGCTAGCCGTTACGTATCAGCGCGGCTTCCTGGTTCCAGCGGACTTCTCATGCTGCGGTCCGAGATCTTGTGCTTGATCGACGCCTTCCTCTGCGGGGACATCCTCTTCCACACCCCGAATGCCGCGACGGCCAAAGGCACCAGCCGACGAAGTTTCATCCTGTCTCCCATCACTCGATGTTCAGTTGGATTCCC
>JBBRLN010000118.1:0-1148 GCA_038231315.1 Caulobacterales bacterium | reverse complement strand
TTGCATATCGGAGCCTGGCCGTCAGCTTTCTGTCGTGCCGATAGGTCATCTCGCGGTCGAGCAGCAGCGCAAGCCAATCCAGGTGCGGAAGCGCGGCGGCGTCACCTGATGCGGCGACTTCATCGAAGGCTTTGGCCATGCCGAACAGCCCGAGCTGATTGAGCTGATCGAGGGTGGGATGGGTGAGCATGTGATCTCCTCAATGGTAATAGCGCGGGCCACGGATATTGGGGTGGAGGATCGTCACACCGTCCGGGCCGCGCGGTCGGTCGGCGTGGCGGTCCAAATTATTGTCAAGGATCGATCTGACGGAGCCGTAGGTCCGTGCCCCGATGTCGAGCGCGCGTGTCGCGGCGGCCTCGACCCTGGCCATGCCGAACAGCTTGACCAGCCGCACGATCCCCAGACACGCCCGAAAGCCCTGTTCGGGATGCGGGCGATGCTCCAGGATCAGCTCACACAACGCCGCCGTCGATGGGCCAATCAAGGCGGCGTCTTTGCGGATGCGATCGAGTGTCCAGTTGGCATAACGCCGGTGGCTGGAGGGCATGTGTTCCTGCACGGTCGTGTGTTTGCCGTTGCCGCTTGAGCGCAGATGCACAGCGATCCGCTCGCCCTTGGCGAATACCTCGACAGTACGGCCGGTGAGCCGGACCTCGACCTCGGCGCGGGCAAAGCGATGCGGCACGCTGTAATAATGCTTGTCGACATCGACGTGATAATCGATCCCGACGCGGCGGGCGCGCCATTCGGCGAACACATACGGTTCGGCCGGCAAGGGCTTGAGCGCCGGCCGATCAAGGTCTTCGAGGAGTTGGCGCCGCGTCACGCCGAGACGCCGGATCGGGCGCTCGTCGTTCAGCCTCGCCAATAACGCTGTGATGGCCTCGTTCAACTCGCCCAAGCTATGGAATCGCCGATTGCGCAGGCGGCCAAGAATCCAGCGTTCCATGATCAGCACGCCGACTTCGACTTTGGCTTTGTCGCGTGGCCTGCGCGGCCTCGCAGGCAGCACGCCAGTGCCGTAATGCGCTGCCATCTCCGTATAGGTCCGGTTGACTTGCGGCTCGTACAGGCACGCCTTGATGACCGCAGTCTTGGTGTTGTCCGGTACCAGAAGCCGGGTCACGCCGCCGATGGCCTCGAAG
>JBBRLN010000117.1:0-1152 GCA_038231315.1 Caulobacterales bacterium | reverse complement strand
GGGAGAACGCGCCGACTGTGCGCGACCTCGTCAAGCTCGGCCGGGTGATGGTCGATCTCTACTGCGCGAGCTACGCCACGCCGCCCGAGGCAGTCGTGTTCGACATCGACGACACGGTCGACGTGGTTCACGGCCACCAGCAGCTGTCGCTGTTCAATGGCCACTACGACGAACGCTGTTTCCTGCCGATCCATGTCTACGATACGGCGACCGGTCGTCCGGTGGCCATGATCCTGCGGCCCGGCAAGACGCCCTCCGGCACCGAGGTGCGCGGTCACGTGCGTCGTCTCGTCCGGGCGATCCGCCGCCATTGGCCGACGACCCGCATCACCATCCGCGGCGACGGGCACTATTGCCGGCCGCAGGTGATGGACTGGTGCGAGGCAAACGGCGTCGATTACATCTTCGGTCTCACCGGCACGAAAGTCCTCGCTGCCAAGGTCGAGGAGGTCGCCGACGCCATCCGCGTCGAGCGCGCCGTCGAGGACAAGGACGCCGTGCGTGGCTTCGCCGAGACAACCCACGCCGCCAAGTCCTGGACAAGGGAGCGCCGCGTCTCAGCCCGCATCGAGGCGACGCGGCTCGGTCTCGACATCCGCTACGTCGTCACCAACATCGCGACCGGCACGGCCGAATGGCTCTATGCCGACCTTTATTGCGCCCGCGGCCAGGCCGAGAACCTGATCAAGCTGCACAAGGCCCAGCTCGCCTCCGACCGCACCAGTTGCCGGGCCGCGACCGCCAACCAGATGCGGCTCGTCCTTCACACCGCCGCCTATTGGCTGATCCTTGCCGTGCGCGACGCCATCCCCAAGGCCCATGCCCTCGCCAAGGCCGAGTTCACGACGATCCGGCTCAGGCTCCTGAAGGTCGCCGCCCGCGTCACCGAGACCGCCAGCCGGGTGCGCATCGCCTTCGCCAGCGCCTGCCCGGACGCCGTCCTCTTCCGCCACCTGGCAGGCTCAATCAGGCCCGGCGTGCCCTGAGCCCCGGGGCGTCAGGCCCCCTGCCAACCCGCTCCGCCTCTCCAACGCGCTCCCCAAATTCCAGCCAACGCCGCGGTGAAAAATACGCCGTGCAGAACCGCGACCGCCTTCACGCCGCCGACAAGCCGCTACCGAAATCCGAACGCTCATGAATAAGGGCGGCTAG
>JBBRLN010000116.1:0-1167 GCA_038231315.1 Caulobacterales bacterium | reverse complement strand
CGCGGCTCCAAGGTCTACACCTCCCACCTCATCCGGGAGTCCTTCCGCACCCCCAAGGGCCCACGCTCGCGCACTGTCTGCAACATCTCCGCTCTGCCCGCCCCGCTGCGCGAACTCATCGCCGCCTCCCTCGCCGGCCAGCACTTCGTTCCCTCCGACTCCCTCTCTCTGGCCGACGCCTCGGATTGCGGCGGCTTGGCGGTCCTCGTCGACGCTTGGCAACAACTCGGACTCGATCGTTTGCTCTCTGGCCTTGGCACCCCCCGCCAGCGCTCACTCCTGCAGGCCCTCATTTTCGCTCGCCTGCTTTTTCCCTCTTCCAAACTTGCCCTCAAAGATCACGCCCGCGGCACTCTGCTCGCCGCCGCTTGCGGTCTGAGTGCTGACGAAGCCTTTCGCGAAGACGATCTTTACGACGCCCTCGACGCCTTGAGCGGCCACTGGTGTGCGCTCGAAAAGGCTCTCGCCGCCGCGACCTTTGCCGAACCCCTCAGCCTCGTGCTCTACGACCTGAGTAGCGTCTACTTCGAAGGCGCCGGGCCCGCCGGCCTCAGTCGCTACGGGCATAGTCGCGACCATCGCTCCGACCGTCCCCAGATCCTGCTGGCTGTGGCCACCGATCCGCGCGGCGTGCCGCTGCATCTGTCCATCCTGCGCGGCAATCGGGCCGATACCACCACGCTGCAAGGTCTGCTCAAGATCCTGCGTCGTCGCTTCGGTGTGAGCGAGGCCATCTTCGTCTTCGATGGCGGCATGAGCAGCAAGGTCAATCTGGCCGCGCTCGAAGAGGGCGGCTTGAAGTTCGTCACCCGCCTGTCCAATGCCACGCTCGACGCGCTCCTGGCGGACCTGCCCACGGCCCAAGCCCAGCTCGAACTCGGCTCGGAGGATCGCCTGGTGGAGATCGAACACGCCGGCAAGCGGCACATCCTGGCAGGCGGCCCCTGGCGGCGCCAGCGCGACCGGGAGCGGCGCGAAGTGCGTCTGGCCAAGGCCGAAGGGGCTTTGGCCAAGATCGCCGGCGCCCATCGGCCCAAGCCCGACGCGCAGAAGATCGCCAGCCAAGTCGGGCGCACCCTTTTGGCGCTCAAGGCGCACAAGTATTTTTCCTATCACGTCGATGCGGCCGGCCAGCTGCAATGGGCGCGCAAGACCGAGGTCGTGGCG
>JBBRLN010000115.1:0-1176 GCA_038231315.1 Caulobacterales bacterium | reverse complement strand
GGCTCGAATTCCCGGGTCAGGAGATCCTCGAAGGCGCAGCCCCACAGGGTCATCGCCCAGTGCTCGCCGATCAGATCGAGGATTTCCTCGTGCTCAAGGTCGAATTCCAACATCGCCGCGGAGAAATGATCGCCGAGCGCCTCTTTGAGGCAGTCTTTCCATGCATCCTTGGCGGCGTACTCAAAGAGGCCGGAGAGGTCGTGGTCAGTCTTCATGCCGCGCCTCCAGCCCCTGGCGATACTCGGCGACAATCCGTGACACGGTCGGCTGGCTGACGCTGTAAAGCCTCGCCATTTCGGCGGCGGACTTGCGGCCGGAAAGCACGCTGTCGGCGATCTCGGTTCTTTGGCGCTCAGTAAGCTTTCGCCGCCGGCCACCGATCCTGCCTTCCGCCCTCGCCAAGGCCAGGCCCGCGCTGGTTCGCTCGCGGATCATCGCCCGTTCAAATTCGGCGAAACTGCCGACCATCTGCATCATCATGCGCCCGGCCGCCGTCGTGGTGTCGATCGCCTCCGTCAATGAGCGAAAGCCGGCGTCGGCTTCCTCAATCCGCTCCATCAGGTGCAGCAGATCTTTCAGGGATCGGCTGAGCCGATCAAGTTTCCAGACCACGACCACATCGCCATCGCGCAAATGGCCCAGCATGTCGTGCAGGACCGGCCGGTCCCAGCGCCCGCCGGAGGCTGCTTCCTCGAAGATGCGTTTGCAGCCGGCCGCCTTGAGCGCCTTGGCCTGAAGGGCGTTGCTTTGATCATCACCCTTCGACACGCGGGCGTAGCCAATCAGCATGCCGCCTCGAGATCGGTGCGGGTGAAATCATTGCCTTTGAAGAGCAACGGCTCCCCAGTCTGCTTCGCCAGGGCATAACTGAAGCAATCGCCATAGTTGAGGCCTGCGGCATGACCGGTACCCTTGCCGAAGCGGTCATAGGCGCCCAAGGCAAGGTGGGCTTGCACCTCAGTCACCGGTTCGATCTGGATGCTGAAGAGGCGCAGCATCTCCTCGAACGCCTCTCGCCGCTTGGCGGCGGCCTCTCGCCGAAGGACGATCCCCACTTCGACCAGGCTGGCGGCCGACAGCCGACAGATTTCAGCGACGGCCATCTGTGAGAGAAACGCCTGGGCTTCCGGTTCGCCGAATAGGATCGCGATGACCGCCGAACTGTCGATGACCATT
>JBBRLN010000114.1:0-1184 GCA_038231315.1 Caulobacterales bacterium | reverse complement strand
GGAGGCCTCTGCGAAAAGCTGATGCGGGCGGGGTCGGGTCGTGATTCTCTGGGGAGGTTGATTCTCCTGGGAGGATGGGATGGCGGCGGGACAGTTGAGCTTGGCCGAGGCGTTCATGGACCCGCGGTTGGGGGTGAATGCGCGTCTGGAGGCGATTGCCAAGGTGATCGACTGGGGGCCACTGGAACGCCTTGCGGGAAGCATCCGCGCCGGGGGCCAAGGCCGCCCGCCGTATCGCGCCGGCCCGATGATCAAGGGGCTGTATCTGCAGATGCTCTATGGCCTGTCCGATCCGGGGCTGGAGGAGGCGTTGATCGACCGCCTGTCGTTTCGCCGCTTCTGCGGCTTCGAACTGGACGAGACGACGCCGGACGAGACGACGATCTGCCGCTTCAGGGGGACGGCCTCGGAGAAGGGGGTGATGCGGGCTTGTTTCGAGGAGGTGAACCGGCAGTTGGACGCCAAGGGGCTGATCGTCCGCAAGGGGACGCTGATGGACGCCACCCTCCTGGCGGCGGCTTCGCGCAAGCCGGACATGAAGGAAGGCAAGGCGGCCCGCGTGAAGCGCGAGCCCGGGGCGAGCTGGACCCGCAAGAACGGCAGGAGCCACTTCGGCTATCGGCTGCACGTGGCCACCGACCAGGGCTTCAACCTGATCCGCCGCCTGGTCCTCACCCCGGCCCATGTGGCCGAGAGCCCGGTGGCCGAGGGGCTGATCTGCGGCGACGAGAAGGCGGTCTACGCCGACAAGGGCTACGAGAACAAAGAGCGCCGCGCCAGGCTCAAGGCCCGCGGGGTCAAGGACCGCATCTGCCATCGCTCCCACAAGCACCAGAAGGAACTGCCGCACTGGCAGACCCGTCGCAACAAGCTCATCGCCAAGCGGCGCGCCCTGGTCGAGCAGGTGTTCGGGACCACGCGGCGGGTGTTCGGCTATGCCCGCGCCCGATCGGTGAAGTTCGCCAACAACCTCGCCGACGCCTTCCGCTTGGCCACCGTCTTCAACCTGCGCCGCGCGGCAGGCTTGGCCATGACCTGAGGGGCGGAGTCTGTCCGCGAACAGGCAAATCGGCCGAAAATCGAACAAAAACGCCCCGATCGCTCCGCGGCGACCAGGTAACTGACCGACTCGCACCCAATCTCCCAGAAGAACGGTCTTCCGCAGAGGTCTCCTTTGGGAGAGG
>JBBRLN010000113.1:0-1184 GCA_038231315.1 Caulobacterales bacterium | reverse complement strand
TGGCGGTTGTAGAAGAGCTCGATGAAGTCGAAGATCTGGGACCTGGCATCGCGGTGGTTGTAGAACGTGCGGCGGTAGACCAGCTCGAGCTTGAGGGTGCTCCAGAAGCTTTCCATCGAGGCGTTGTCGTAGCAGTTGCCCCGTCGGCTCATGGAGGCCACGAGGCCGGCGGCGGCGAGGGCCTGCCGGAAGTTGCCAGCTGCATACTGGACCCCTCGGTCGGAGTGGAAGAGAAGCCCGGGCGGGGGTTGACGGTGCAAGGTCGCCATGGAGAGGGCCGACAAGACGAGTGCCGAGTCGATGGAAGGGCCCATGGCCCAGCCGACGATCCTGCGGCTGTGGAGATCCATCACGCCGGCGAGGAAGAGCCAGCCTTCGCCGGTGTCGATGTAGGTGATGTCCGCGACCCAGATCTGGTCGGGCGCGGTGGTCTGCGGGGCTTCAGCGAGGCGGTTGGGGGCGATGGGGTGGTCGTGGTCGCTGTCGGTGGTCTGGACGCGGTGGCGGCCCTTCTGACGACCCAGGATGCCTCTGTGCCTCATGAGGCGGGCGATGCGGTTGCGACCGTGCCGCCGCCCTCGGGCACGCAGTCCGAGGTCGATGCGGGGAGCACCGTAGGTCCGGCGGCTTTCGGCGTGGATGGTGGCGATCTCGTCGGCGAGGGCGAGGTCCCCCACGGCGCGGGCGCTCGGAGCGCAGCGGCGACGGTCCCAGTCGTAGAAGCCGCTGGTCGAGACCAGCAGGTTCTCGCAGAGCATCGAGATGGAATGATCGTGTCTCATCGCGTGGACCCGTTCAAAACGCTCGAGGGGGGTTCGGAGAGGATGCCCAACGTTTTTTTTAGGATGTCGCGCTGCTCGCGCAGATGGCGGATCTCGCGCCGGGCGGCATCGAGTTCGGACCGGAGATCGACCGCGGTGGGCTTCCTGCCCCCCGCCGCCGCTCTCCCCCCGGCGTCGGCGGGGGGCAGGAGCTTGCGCCACGCGAAGAGCAGTCCTTCGGTGAGGCCGAGTTCCTTGGCGACGACAGCGGCGGATTTGCCACTGGAAAGCCAGTTGGCGACGGCCTCGCGCTTGAAGGTCGTGTCGAACTTGCGGCGGGTTCTGACCGGGGATGCTTTGATGATGGTTTCCATGGTACTCGGTCCTCCTTAACTCTCCGTCCGAGAAATCGAAGCAACCTCA
>JBBRLN010000112.1:0-1188 GCA_038231315.1 Caulobacterales bacterium | reverse complement strand
CCGGGGCCTCGCCCGACAAGGGGGCGGCGTTCGGGATGGGGAGCGCGCCCCAGTGGTCGGCGGGGATGTTGCCGGCCATCGATCAGGCCTCCGCCACGACCGACCAGCACGGGCGCCCGTCCTCGATCTCCGAGACGACCATGCCGAGGAGCTGAAGTCGCGCGAGGGACGCTTCGATCCGGTCGAGCGCGACGCCGGCGAAGAGGTAGCGGATGCCGGCCGCGGAGATGGTGGGGTGCGTGTTGACGGTGGCGTAGACGCACGCGTCGATGACAGCCTCGCGGCTCATCGGGGCCGCGTCGCCATCTTCCAGGCCTCCTGCACGACGATGAACACGATGCGCGTGGCCTCCGCGACACGGGCCGCGGTCCGGCGGAGACGGGCGGCGGTCATGGGCGGGGGAAGGTGTGCTCGGGCCTGTGCTCGTCGCAGTAGTGCGTGTACACGCCGTCGCGCACCTGCACATGCGTGCTGGCGAAGCGGGTGCAGTTGGCGCGCGCGGGCCGTTCACAGAGGACGGCGTCGCATCGGTGCTGCCGCTCTGGCCAGCGACGAGGGGCCTTGTCCTTCATCGGCCCGACACCTTCCGCCCGAACGCCCGGGCCGCGTCCTCGATGCCCTTCTGCAGGACGACGGTGGCGCGCGCCTCGGCGACGCGCGTGAAGTTGAAGCGGCCGGCGTCAACGAAACCGGCATACGGCATCGGCCAGACCATCTCCGCGTCGTCGCCGTCGACGACCGGGCCCGACGTCGCTGTCAGATGGTGCGTCCGGTCCTGGTAGCGGTGGTGCGTCTGGGCCTCCTCGACCCCCGCCTTCGCCGCCTCGAGGGAAGCGCGGGCGAGGTCTTTCTCGAGGGCGCGCTCGGCATCCAAGGCGGCGCGCTCGAGAGCTTCGATGCCCTCCACGCCGACCGTGAAGCGCATGTCAGCGGCGGCCGACGAGGACCAACACGATGAGGAAGAGCCCGATCGCGAGGGCGCCGAAGTTGGCGCGCCAGTCCTTGGTGACCACGCCGTAGATGGCGACGACCAGGAGGACGACGATCAGGGCGATGTTGAAGGTTTCGGTCATGGGGGCCTCAGAAGTCGCCCATGTCGTCGCCGAACACCTTGGGCAGGGGCGCGGGCGTCGCGGCGATCCCGCTGCCGACGGTGATCGTCGCGTTGTGCGGGATGGGGAGCGTCAT
>JBBRLN010000111.1:0-1227 GCA_038231315.1 Caulobacterales bacterium | reverse complement strand
GGAAGCGCTGAATAAAGGCTTGGTTGGAGGGAGTCGTGGTTTTCTGGAAGACGGCGGGTCAAAAAGGAGGCTGCCGGGCGGAGGCGGCAGGGTCTTCGAGGCCGGGCGGGGGCCGCAGGGCTGAAGGTTTCGGCGAACCGGGCTCGTTTCCGGGGGATAGCGCCCGGGTTCTTGGCGGGGTTCATGCAAGTTTCCGCGCGGCGAGCACGAGGTTGGCCAGCCCGAAGAGGACGTGGAGCTGGTGCCGGTTCTTGGCCAGTCCCCGATACCGCGTCTTCCGGTGGCGGAAGAGGTTCTTCACCACGTGGAAGGGGTGTTCCACAAGCGCTCTCACGGCGGCTTTGGCTTTTTCCAACGCCTTGAGCGCTTCCTTCTCCGCGCCTTCGGCCATCGCCTTGATCGGGCCGCGCTTGCGGGCGATCTGCCAGTCGATCCGGCCTTCCGGGTCTTTCGTCCGGATCTCCTCCCGCTTCTCCACGCCCACGTAGCCGGCGTCGGCGTGGACCTGCGTCTCTTCCCCGTGGAGCAGCTCGGCCGCCTGCGTGATGTCGGCCACGTTCGCGGCGGTGGCCACCAGGGTGTGGACCAGGCCGCTGGCACGGTCGACGCCGATGTGGGCCTTCATCCCGAAGTGCCATTGGTTGCCCTTCTTCGTCGAGTGCATCTCGGGGTCGCGGCTCCGGTCCTTGTTCTTGGTCGAGGGCGGCGCGGCGATGAGGGTGGCGTCGACCAGCGTGCCGGCGCGCAGCAGCAGGCCGCGCGCGGCGAGGTCGGCGTTGATGGCCGCGAAGAGGCCCCGGCAGAGGCCGTTCGTCTCGAGGAGGTGGCGGAAGTTCAAGAGCGTCGTGGCGTCCGGGACGCCCCGGGACAGGTCGATCCGCGCGAAGCCGCGCAGGGCCTGGCTGTCGTAGAGGGCGTCTTCCAGGGCCTCGTCGGCCAGGCCATACCACTGCTGGAGGAAGTAGACGCGCAGCATCCGCTCCAGCCCGATGGGCGGGCGGCCGCGCCGGCCTTCCGGGTAGAACGGCTCGACCACGGCCAGCAGCGCCGCCCACGGCACGGCCTCCTCCATGCCCGCGAGGAACTTCTCCCGCCGCGTGGTCTTCTTCTTCGCCATGAACTCCGCCTCCGCGAAACTCCTCTGTGCTTCCATGCCCACCATCCTCCCCCAACGCTCCTCCCGCGTCAGCTCGCTTTCCGTGGGAGCGCGATTAAATCAGCGGTTCC
>JBBRLN010000110.1:0-1246 GCA_038231315.1 Caulobacterales bacterium | reverse complement strand
GCAATTGCGGGGATCGTAGCTGTTGATCTAGGAGTAACTCTAATGACCCTGCGCGGTATTATGTATATGTCCGTCGCTGCCGCCATCGCGATCCCCCTTTACGCTCAGGCCCAGGACTTCACGCCCACCGGCGACCGCATCCTGAGCGACCCCACCTATCTGCCGCCGCAGGGACAGTTCGTCGGCGACACCAGCTATGGGTATGAGAGAGGCGACGGCGACATCTCCGACCCCGGCGGGGACCGCGCGGCGACCACGCGCCACACGGGCAATATCGTTCGTCAGAGCTTCGCCTATGGCGTGACCG
The DNA here is from genome assembly GCA_038231315.1 of Caulobacterales bacterium. Classification (GTDB taxonomy): domain Bacteria; phylum Pseudomonadota; class Alphaproteobacteria; order Caulobacterales; family Caulobacteraceae; genus Acaudatibacter. Next base: position 939 of record JBBRLN010000110.1, on the reverse strand, counting down.
ACGCCCTCTCCTTGAACCTCGGCATCGGCTATGGCTTTTCCGACCAAAACCGCGTGACTTCCGCCAACGGGACGACCACGACCAATCAGAGCGGTTGGGAGAATCCGAGCCTGGGCGCGACCTATCGCCTGCTCGACCAGCACAATCATCCGGTGAGCCTGGATATCATGGGCGAGTATTCGCCGGACGCCTTCGAATCCAGAAACGCCACCCAGACTCGGGATGGAACCATCGCCCGCGGCGGCTCCGAGGTGGATCTTGGCGTGGGCCTGGGGCGGGAAACCCGGTTCTTCACCGTTCGCGGCGTGTTCTTCGATAAGTATTTCGGCGACAGCACGACCGACAATCCCAATGTCGGCGGCGCGAACGCCACCAACGCCTATTGGGTTCCCTCGGTGGGAATCCAGACACAAGCCCGGTTCACCGACCGCCTGTCGGCCAACGTCGGGGCCGACTACAACTTCAACGGAAGCCCGCGGGTGGTCAGCGCGGCCGGCGTGGAGCACATCGCCAAGCTCGGCGACTATCAGACCGTCAACGTGGCGCTGAACTATCATTTCATCCCCAACCGCCTGGTGGGCTCGGTCAACTACCACCACACCTTCCAGGACCGGACCAATGAGGTCTTCGCCGACCCGGCTCTGGACTTCTTCCGCGAACGCTCGAGTGACGGGGTGGGCGCGGAGCTGAGATATGTCTTCAAATAGCCCCTCCGGGGCCGGGGCGGCCGATCGCGGGTCCTAGTTGATCTGCGATTTCTTGGGCGCCTCGGGCGGCAGGGGCGAGACCTGGACGCCGTCGGCGACCAGGGCCTTGACCTCGGCGGGCGAGGCCTCGCCGTAGATGCCGCGCTCCTCCGCCTTGCCTTCGTGGATAGACCGCGCCTCGGCGGCGAAGCTGTCGCCGACATAGTCGAAGGTCGCCTCCACATGGCGGCGG
>JBBRLN010000109.1:0-1260 GCA_038231315.1 Caulobacterales bacterium | reverse complement strand
CAGGGCTCCGAACTCGGGTTAACGCGGATGACGGCTTGCGGTTGGCGTGATTCTCTGGGTCTGGGATGATTCGGAGTTCGGACGATGGATATTGGGATGGAGAGGCCGCGTCTGCGGCGGCTTTTGGATCACTTCGCCGATGTGGCCGATCCCAGGGAGTCCTGGCGGGTGGCTCATCCTCTGCCCGAGGTGTTGCTGCTGGTGGTGTGCGGCACGATCGCCGGGTGCGATGACTTCGACGACATCGCCGTCTGGGGCGAGGAGCACCTTTCCTTCCTGCGGCGCTTTTTGCCGTATTATCATGGTGTTCCAGGCGAACGGTGGCTGAACATTCTGATGAACCGGATCGATCCGGCGCTGTTCTCGGCCTGCTTCATGGCCTGGGCCAGGGAGCTGCGGCCCGATGCGCCGGAGCTTCTGGCTTTGGACGGCAAGACCTCGCGACGCACTCACGACCGCTCGGCGGGGACCGCGGCGCTGCATCTGGTCTCCGCCTTCGCCACCCGCGAGCGCCTGGTGCTGGGGCAGGAGGCGGTGGCGGCCAAGAGTAACGAGATCGAGGCCATCCCGCTGCTTTTGGACAAGCTCGCCGAAGCCGGCAGCCTCCAGGGCGCGCTGGTCAGCATCGATGCGATCGGCTGCAACGCCAAGATCGCCGACAAGATCACCGGCCATGGCGCCGACTACCTGCTGGCGGTGAAGGCCAACCAATCCAACCTGCTCGGCGAGATCGATCGCTTCTTCGCCCAGGCCGCGCCGGAGACGCTCGACATCGATCGCGATCTCGACAAGGGCCATGGCCGCATCGAGGATCGCCGCGTCTTCGTCTCTCACGATGTCGGCTGGCTGATCACCGACCGCCGCTTTCCAGGCGAGCCGCGCTTCCCGGCCATCGCCGCCATGATCAAGATCGAGAGCCGGACCGAACTATCGGACCGTTGCCGAAGCGAGAGCCGATTCTTCATCTCCTCGCGAGCCATGACGGCAAGGCAGGTCGCCGAGGCGGTGCGGGGTCACTGGCTGATCGAGAACTCTCTACACTGGGTTCTCGATGTCACCTTCAGAGAAGACCTCTCCCGCCTGCGCAAAGGCCACGGAGCCAAGAACATGGCCGTCGTCAGACACTTCGCTATTAACCTCGTCAGGTCCGCCAAAGACCGACACAGTCTCAAAACCCGGCGAAAAAAAGCTGGATGGAGCCAGGATTATCTCGCATCCCTCCTCACCTTAAGGGCGTGTTAACGCGGATTCGTTGCCCTG
>JBBRLN010000108.1:0-1265 GCA_038231315.1 Caulobacterales bacterium | reverse complement strand
GCCGAGCAAGGCATCGGCTGGGGTGAGATAGTTCAGGGCGCTGTGCAAACGGACGGTGTTGTAGTGTAGGACGTACGCGGCCACGACCTCGCGGGCTTCCTCCAGATCGCCCAATGCCGTGCGGCGGACACATTCGGTCTTGATGCTCTTGTGCCAGCGCTCGATCTTGCCGTTCGACTGCGGGTGGCGGACCCGGGCCTTGGAGTGGGCGCAGCCGGCGTCGCGCAGGAAGACCTTGAACTGGGCCGACACATACTGGCTACCGTTGTCGCTGATGATCCGCGGCCGCGGCGTGTCCTTGGGCAGCGTGTCCAGGGCGCGCTGGATGACGATCTCAACATCGCTGGTTTCCATGCGCAGGCGGATCTCGTGGTGGATGATGGACCGCGAGAAGCCATCGAGCACGCTGATCAGGAAATACTGGGTTCCCAGGATGTTCAGGTAGGCGATGTCGGTGTGCCACTGCTCGTGCGGGCCATCGGGCTGGTCGAAGCCCTTCTTGTGCGCCCCGGAGGTCGGCTGCTTCCAACGGCCGATCAGACCGGCCTCCTTCAGGATCAGGTACACCGTGCTCGGCCGGACCGCCGCCACGCCCGCATCGGCGATCATGAACGACAGGCGCTTGTAGCCCTCCTCCAGATGTTCACGCGCGAAGGCGATCACCGCCGCCTGCTCCTCCGGCGTGATGTGGTGCGACTTCGGTGTCGCCACCACCGGACGCGCCGACTTGCCGCCGGTGCGCGCCCAGTCGAAGTAGGTCGAGCGTGGCAACGCCAGCACCGTCAATGACTGCTTCACCGGGTACTCGGCCCGATCCTGAAGACGCTGTACGACCGCCACCACCTCGGTGCTGACCTGGGGCGACACCTGACGCACGGTCAGGTCGCCCCACGCGATTTTTTTAGCTGGAGCACCTCCATCGACAGTTCAGCGGCCACCTCTTCCAGGTGGCGGATACGGTCATCCTTTGCCGCCAGTTGCTTCTCGGCGCGCTGGCCATCCCGTTCCCGCTTGTCCGACAAGATCTGGTCGGCACCTTCCAGCACGGCACGGATCCAAGCGTGGATCATGCTCGGCGAGGTGTCGTTCTCGTCGGCCAAGGTCGCGACGGGGATGCCGTCCCGGATGTGACGCCGGACCAGCTTCGCCTTGTCGGCGGATGACCAGTGGCGCTTGGGCTTGGAGTCTGAGGTGGTGGACATGGTCGGATCCTTGTGAGACTTGCTCACGATGGAAGTCCGAAATCATCTTAGGCAGCACAGGAT
>JBBRLN010000107.1:0-1300 GCA_038231315.1 Caulobacterales bacterium | reverse complement strand
TCGACAGCGATCTGGCTCTTTCCGATCTTCGAGAAGGGGTCGTTCGAACGGGCATAATCGTTTAGCGCCAGCGCGCCGCGATCGGTCGTGAACTCGTAGGCCCTGAGCCAGTTCTGGCGCACGATGATCGGATCGGCCGGGATCGAGCGGACCTGTTCGATGAAGCGGGCGAGGTGCCAGGCCATCTGCGGATCGGTCGGGAGATAGTCGGCTTGCGCCGGAGCAATGGCCTGCGCCTGGCCGAGGCGATCGACCTGCACCACCCAGGGCACGATGTTGCCACGTGCAGATTCCCAGACGAGCGCTGTGGCAAAACCGGCCGAAAGGATCAGTGAGCCGAAGGCCATCAGCCGCCAGTTTTTTGCCTGAACGCGGGCGGAGCCGATGCGCTCATCCCAGACCTGGCTTGCCCGCTGATATGGCGTCTCCGGTTCGGCTGCTTTCCCGAAGTGGGTGGAAGGTCGTTTGAACATTATCGGTCACTTTCAGAGAGGTTGATGGAGGAGCCGCCGCCGTGGGCGTCGCCGGATCGCACGGCATGAGCTGCGGCTGAGACCCCGTGGCTCATGGATTGGGAGCGCTTCATGCGTTTGGCCCAGGCGGGCGGGCCTTCGCCGGATGGCGCAGGAGAAGCGGTCGCGGATTCAGCGGCATCACTGCCGGCAGCACCCGACGTGAAGGCGCCGCCGGTTGCCTCGAAAGCCGATCTTGCGCCGGCGGAGAAGCTCGACTTCATGCTGTCGGCCGCGCGCGATGCCGCGCGCTTCAATGGCGAAATCGCAGCACTGCCACTAGCGCGCGCCACGCTTCCAAGACCGGAGGCAACGCCCGCCGCGCCGGATTGTCCGGCGGCGCCCAGGCTGTAGGCGGTAGATGCCCCGCCAGCCATTGCGGCTCCGCCGCGCGCTGCTGCGGCAGCGCCGCCGGCCAGACTTGCGCCACCGGAAGCGACGGCGCCGACAGCGGCGCCTGCCGCCACGACCGCGCCACCGGCGGCAAGGCCGGTTCCGATGGCGGCGCCCGCGCCGAGTTGCGGGCCACCGGAGACGAGGCCGTTGGCGATGCCCGGGCCGAAAATGCCGAGGCCGAGCAGGGAAAGTGCAGCCAGAACGACGGCCATGGCGTCGTCGATCGTTGGCGTCGCACCGCCGAAGCCCGCAGTAAACTCGGAGAAAAGTGTCGAGCCGATGCCGATGATAACGGCCAGCACCAAAACCTTGATGCCTGACGAGATGACGTTGCCGAGCACCCGCTCGGCCATGAATGCGGATTTGCCAAAGAGGCCAAAGGGGATCAGCAC
>JBBRLN010000106.1:0-1313 GCA_038231315.1 Caulobacterales bacterium | reverse complement strand
GGTAGCGTCCGAGGAGGTGGTGGAAAATCGGGGTCGATAAGTGTATCGGGCGAGGTGGTCATCGGATCAGCGATCTAGGGTGGAGTTGCGAGGCTCTTCCCCGAACTGACAGGAGATCCGATGACCGACACCACACTGCCACTTGCCGATCTGCTTGCCAAAGCCGGCGACGGCGATTTCCTGCGCGCGGTAGCCGAGTCCGTGGTGCAGCTTTTGATGGAGACCGATGTGGAAGGCGTGATCGGCGCCGGGCGACACGAGCGGACGGCCGACCGCCAAACCTATCGCAACGGCTTTCGCGACCGCGCGCTCGATACCCGGCTGGGCACGCTGCAGCTCCGTATCCCCAAGCTGCGGCAGGGCAGCTACTTCCCGCCGTTCCTCGAGGCCCGGAAGACTTCCGAGAAGGCCCTCGTCGCCGTCATCCAGGAGGCGTGGATCGGCGGTGTGTCGACCCGACGTGTCGACGAACTGGTCCAGGCTATGGGGCTCAGCGGCATTTCCAAGAGCACGGTCAGCAAGCTGTGCAAGGACATCGATGATCGGGTGAACGCCTTCCTCGGCCGACCCCTGACAGGCGACTGGCCGTATCTGTGGCTCGACGCCACCTATCTGCGCCAGCGCGAGGGCGGCCGCATCGTCTCGGTCGCGGCCATAATCGCAGTCGCGGTCGATGGCGAAGGCCGGCGCGAGATCGTCGGCCTGCACATCGGGCCGTCCGAGGCCGAGACGTTCTGGAGCACGTTCCTCAAGGGCCTGGTCAAGCGCGGTCTGCAGGGGGTCAAGCTGGTGATCTCGGACGCCCATGAGGGTTTGAAGGGCGCGATCCGCCGCGTGATGGGTCCCCACGCCTCGTGGCAACGGTGTTCGGTTCATTGGCTCAGGAATGCCCTGGCCTACGTCCCAAAGGGCCAGCAGACCATGGTGGCGGCCGCGCTGCGCCAGGCGTTCCTGCAGCCGGACCAGGAGGGCGCGCACCGGGTTTGGCGCTCGACTGCCGATCAGTTCCGAGCCCGTTGGCAGAAGCTCGGCGCCTTCATGGACGATAGCGAGCATGACGTGCTGGCCTTCATGGCTTTCCCCGCCCAGCACCGCGCCAAGTTACGCAGCACGAACCCCCTCGAACGGCTGAACAAGGAGGTGAAGCGACGAGCCGACGTCGTGGGCATATTCCCCGCCGAGGCGAGCATCGTCAGGCTGATCGGCGCGGTGTTGCTCGAGGCCAACGACGAGTGGGCGACCCAGAACCGCTACATGCAGGTCGAGCCAATGGCCGAACTGCTGCCCCCAACCATCGAGGGCGAGATCACACT
>JBBRLN010000105.1:0-1345 GCA_038231315.1 Caulobacterales bacterium | reverse complement strand
GGCGGCGGCAGCAAGCGCAGGGCGGGGCGAGGTTCGCGGAAGTGACGGTGGTGACTGCGTGCGCCGCGGGTGTCGCGGCCCGAGCGCCGGAGTCTGGGCGGCTGCGTTTGGAGTTGCCCGGGGGAGCGTGGGTGGAACTGGACGGCACGCGCGGCGCGGTGGCGCTGGCGGCGGAGTTGCTGGGCGAGCTGGCGGCGCGGGAGCGGAGGGGGTCGTCATGCTGACGTGGACGGGGAGTTTGCGGGTGTTCCTGGCGCTGGAGCCATGTGATCTGCGCTTGGGTTTTGACGGGTTGGCGGGGCTGGCGCAGACGCGGCTGGGCGAGGTGGCCAGCTCGGGGGCGCTCTTCGTGTTTAGCAACCGGCGGCACACGCGGGTGAAGCTGCTCTACTTCGATGGGACGGGCCTGTGGGTGGCGACCAAGCGGCTGGAGCAGGGGACCTTCGCGTGGCCGGCGCCCAGTTCCGGGAAGACGCCGGCCAAGCTGGCGCTTGCCCCGCAGGCGCTCGCGTTGCTGCTCGACGGGGTCGACCTGCGCGGGGCGCAGCTGCGTGCCTGGTATGAGCGCCCGAGTTGAGCGCCCGAGTTGAGCGCCGAAAAAGGCGTGAGGGGCGCGCGCCCAAATTATTTTCACTTTTTTTCCGGGCTCGAGAACGCGCCGGGAAGTCGACTTGTGTCCCGTGCCGCGGGAGCGAGCGGTCGTCTCAGAGAAGCGCAAGCCGCCGCGGATGCGAGCGGGGCGGACTTGTGTGCAACGTCCGTAAATGCGCTTTGGAATCAAGGATTGATGCGGCTTGGCGCGGGTTGGGCGACTTGAAAACGAGGGCCATGCGAGGTAGATTTGGACTCGTTCATGTCACCCGCCCAGATCGCTCAACTGCAGGCCGCGCTGGTCGAAAAGGACCGGCGCATTGCCCAACTCGAGGCGCAGCTCAAGGAGGCGCAACAGCGGACCACGTTGCTGGAGCAAAAGCTCGACCTGTTGGTGCGCCGGATGTTCGGCCGCTCGAGCGAGAAGCTTGCGCCGGGCCAGTTGGAACTGCTGCTGGGCGGTGGGGAGCAAAGCGGCGGGCCGCCGGGAAAAGCCGACGCCTGTTGGGCTGAGCTGGACCAACAGGTGCCGAGCCGGCGGCCGCCAGCGGCCGGAGGCAGGGAGCGCCGGGCGCGCGTGCCGGCGGATCTGCCGGTGCGCGAGGAGGTGCTCGAGCCCGCGGAGGTGCTGGCCGCGCCGGGCGCGTTTCGGCGCATCGGCGAGGAAGTCAGCGAACGCCTGGATTATGAACCGGGGCGCTTCCTGCGGCTGCGCACGGTGCGGCCCACTTACGTGCGGCGTCAGGCGAAGGCC
>JBBRLN010000104.1:0-1348 GCA_038231315.1 Caulobacterales bacterium | reverse complement strand
GGCGGCGACGGATTCCAGGCTCAAGTAGCGCGAGCGTTGCACGCACCATTCGTCGTTTTGTTCGAGCAGGATGGCGCCGACGAGTCTGACGATCGCCGCCTCGTTTGGGAAGATCCCCACGACTTCGGTGCGGCGCTTGATTTCGCCGTTCACGCGCTCGAGCGGGTTGGTGCTGTGGAGCTTGGCGCGGTGGCTGGCTGGGAAGGTCATATAAGCCAGGACGTCGGTCTCGGCGTCATCGAGGAGGTCGGCGAGCTTGGGCAGCTTGGGGCGCAGTTGGTCGGCGACCTTGCGCCACTGCGCCTTGGCGGCCTCGGCGTCGTCCTGGGCGAAGGCCGCGCCCATGAAGGCGGCGACTACCCGGCGGGCGCTCTTGCCGGCGTGGGCCGAGACGTTGCGCATGAAGTGGACGCGGCAGCGCTGCCAGGTGGCGTGCATGACCTTTGCGACGGCCGCCTTGATGCCTTCGTGGGCGTCGGAGATCACCAGCTTGACGCCCCGCAGGCCGCGCCTGGCGAGCCCGCGCAGGAAGTCGGTCCAGAAGGTCTCGGCTTCGGAGGGGCCGACCTCCATGCCCAGCACCTCCCGCCGTCCGTCTGTATTGGCCCCCACCGCGACGATGACGGCCACCGAGACGATGCGGCCGTTCTCACGAACCTTCACGTAGGTGGCGTCGATCCACAGATAGGGCCAGTCACCCTCGATCGGGCGCTCCAGGAAGGCCGTCACCCGCTCGTCGATCTCCTGGCACAGCCGGCTGACCTGGCTCTTGGAAACCCCGCTGGCCCCCATCGCCTCGACCAGCTTGTCCACCGAGCGGGTGGAGACGCCTTGGATGTAGGCCTCCTGGATCACCGCCGTCAGCGCCTTCTCGGACATGCGCCGCGGCTCCAGGAACCCTGGGAAGTAGCTTCCGGTCCGAAGCCTCGGGATGCGCAACTCCACCGTGCCGGCCCGCGTCTCCCAGTCCCGGTCCCGATAACCGTTGCGCTGGGCCAACCGCGCCGAACTCTTCTCGCCAAAATCCGCGCCGGTCTTGACGCCGATCTCCAGCGCCATCAGCTTCTCGGCCGCATAGCCGATCATCTCGCGAAGCACATCGGCGTCCGGGCTCTTCTCCATCGCCGCGCGCAGGTTCATCATAGGGTCGGTCATCCTCGGTTCCTTTGGTTGGGGTTGAACTCGCAACCCAAGCCTTACCGAAGAATCGCGGATGACCATCCAGCCCCCGTCGGGCCGGCCCGCGCAGCCGCTCGCTCGCTACGGCGCCATGTCGAAAGGCGCGCTTCGCGAGCGGCTCCGCTACCAACCGTTGTCAGCTACACCACCACCGGGGACACGACCGGCG
>JBBRLN010000103.1:0-1365 GCA_038231315.1 Caulobacterales bacterium | reverse complement strand
GTATTTACCCACCCCCTTGCGGCGGGGTGTGATCGCTGATTCAAGATGGCATGGGCCGGATCGATCTTGAGCTTCTGAGCAAGGCTGAGCTGATCGAGATGGTGCTGCGCCTTCAGCGGCCTGCCAAGACCTCCCTCACGTCGTCCAAGCCGCCATCGACCGATCGCAAGGCGCAGCGGGACAAGTCCCGGCCGGGCGGCGCCAAGCCGGGCCACAAGGGTCACAGCCGCGAACTGAGCGAGGATTTCGACAGCGCCGAGGACCACTATCCGGATCAATGCCCGGGCTGTGGGGCCTGCCTGTCCGCGGCTTTGATCGGCGAAGTGGTCAGCGAATACGACAAGATCGACCTGCCCGAGATCGCGCCGGTGGTGGAGCGCCATCGCCGCATGGCGGTGACGTGCCCATCCTGTGGCCTGTGCGTGGCGGCCGATTTGCCCGAGGCGGCCAAGGGCACGCCGTTCGGACCCCGGCTGCATGCGGTGGCGACCTATCTGAAGACGTTCCAGGCCCTGTCCTATGAACGGCTCGAGGCGGCGTTCCGCGACCTGTTCGGCCTGGAGATCAGCCAGGGCGGCCTGATGAACATGCTGCGCCGGACACAGAGCCGCTTCGAGACCCGGCGCGACGCCGCCGTCGCCACTCTGCGCCAGGCCAAGGTGGTCGCCTCGGACGAGACGGGCGTGCGGATCGAAGGCAGCAATTCCTATCACTGGGTTTTCCGCTGCGACGACGCGGTGGTTCACCGGGCGTCGCCGACGCGCGGAGCCGTGGTGGTGCGCGAGATGATGGATGGACATCGGCCAGATGTCTGGTGTTCTGACCGCTATGTGGCGCAGCAAGGCCACGCCGACGCGCACCAAACCTGTCTGGCCCACCTCGCCCGGGATGTCGCCTATGCCATCGAAGGCGGCGAAGACGCCTTGCCGATGCGGCTCAAGCTATGGCTGCACAAGGCCTTCGGACTGGCCCAGGATATCGAGACCCTCGCCGCATCGACGGTCACGGCGAGGCGGCGCGCCCTGGAACGGACCCTCCGGGATATCCTCGACACTCCGACATCCTGCGATATGGCCGAGGCGGTCCAAAACAAGTTCAGACGCGCCAAGGATCAGCTCCTGACCTTCGCCCTCTGGCCCGGCCTGTTCGAGCCGACCAACAATGCCTGCGAAAGGGCTCTGAGACCCGCCGTGGTCCAGCGCAAAGTCACCAACGGCTATCGCGCCATGTGGGCCGCAAAGGGCGAGGCGGACATACGCACCGTCATCGACACCGCCCGCCTCAAGCCCGGCGTCAACAGGTTCCACACCATCCTCGCCGTCGTCACAGCCTGATTGCACGCCTCAAAGGGGGGTGGGTAAATAC
>JBBRLN010000102.1:0-1372 GCA_038231315.1 Caulobacterales bacterium | reverse complement strand
TGTACCGGCCCCGAATATTGAGACACCGAGCTTGATCCTAAGCGGCGATTGCCGCGGGTGAAAGCATGTCTTTCCGGACGGCGGCTGGCGTGCGGTGTCCGAGCCGCTCGATCAGCCACGTGGTGTTGTAGGTGTCCTTGAAGTCCAGCAGCGCGCGACGCAGGTCCTCGACAGTGTCGAAGCTGTGCACCCAGAGCAGGTTCTCCTTGAGCGTGCGAATGAAGCGCTCGGCGCAGCCGTTGCCCTCGGGCGCCCGCACGAAGGCGGGCGAGCTTTCAGCCCCGAGGAAGGCGATCTCGTCCTGGAAGACGGCGGACATGTACTGGCTTCCGTGATCGTGCCGGATCGACAGGCCGGCCGCGATGCCCTTGGCGTAAGGGCCGAAGTGCCGGCGCACGCCTTGCCGGATCGGCTCGAGGGCCTCGAAGCGGGTCCCGTGACGGGCGGCGTGGATCCCGACGCATTCGGCGTTGTGATGGTCGACGGCGATGAAGACCGCGACCTGGCCTTCCCGGGTCCAGGCCGTCGTCAGGTCGGTGCCCCACATTGTGTCGACTGTCTCGGGGATGATGGTGCCGTCGTGGTTGCGCGGCCCGCGCGGTGACCCGACGCGCGAGGGCGCCAGCAGCCCGTGCTCGCGCATGACCCGCAGCACGCGATGCCGAGAGGTGCGCAGGCCGGCGAAGCGCAACCGTGCCCAGACCTTGCGGTGTCCCTCACCGTGAAAGGGGCTGGCCGACAGGATGCCCCGGATCCGCTCCAGCAGACCCGCATCGGGCAAGGGACCAACCGGGCCAGGACGACAACGTGGTTCGGGGCGGGCCGGGACTCGACCGCGATAGATGGTCGCCCGCGACGTGCCCCAGACGCGGCAGACCCGGGCCATGCCGTAAGGCTTGCCGCTGGATGGCGAGGTCGCGGCCCTCATGGCCTCGACCTCCGCCGGGCCAAAGGGCGTCCGTCCTCCAGGATCGCGATCTTGGCTTCGAGCAACTCACGTTCGAGCAGCATTCCGCCCAGCCTCGCCTTCAGTCGCTCGCTCTCGAACTCTTCGCCGTCCTTGGGCCGGGTCGCCAGGCTGGCCTCGCCGCCCGCCAGGAACGCCTCACGCCATCCTGTCAGGGTGCCGGCCGTGACGCCGAGCCCCCGCGACACCGTTTCCAGGTCTTCGCCGCGCAAGAGCCGCAGCACGGCCGCGGTCTTGCGCTGACGCGACATCCGCCCACCGCGGCCGGGCGCCTCTGCGCCAGACGCTTGCGGTCGCTCCGCGACACCCGTCCGCTCCCTCGTAACCAGTCGTTCGCTCATCGTGCACCTCAACAGCGGAGATCGTCCGCCTACGAGGTGTCTCAATCAACCCTGGGGCGCAGGA
>JBBRLN010000101.1:0-1376 GCA_038231315.1 Caulobacterales bacterium | reverse complement strand
GGGTGGGGGATGGCCGAGGCGACGGGTGAAGCTGACCGGGCCGATTTACGGGTCGATTTCGACGCCCGGCTGAAGCTGGAATTTCACGGATCGAGGGTCACGTCCGACGCTGGTCTGTTGGCCTTTCGTGAACTCGACGATGCGCTTGGGTTGAGCGAACTTGCCGGGCATGTGCTTTCGGATCGTCGCACCGGGCGCAACAGTCGCCACTCCCTGATCGCGCAGTTTCGCCAGTCGGTGTTTGGTCGGCTGGCCGGATATGAAGACGTCAACGACGCCGACCGGCTCGGCCGTGATCCGGCCATGCGTTGGATTGTCGGTGGCCGAGCCGTGGCCGCCCAGGCGGCGTCCAGCAGTCAGATGGGGCGCTTCGAGACCCAGGTCTTGGCGCAGCCGGCCAACCTCAAGGCGTTATCCGATCTATCGGGCCGTTGGATCGACGTCGTGCGCCAGCGCCATCCGACCAAGGTCCTGGTGCTGGACATGGACTCCAGCGTCAGCCCGGTGTTCGGCGAGCAGGAAGGCTCAGCCTACAACGGCCACTTCGAGTGCGTCTGCTATCACCCGCTGTTCCTGTTCAATCAGTTCGGCGACGTGGAGGGCTGTTCGCTGCGGTCGGGCAATGTGCATAGCGCCGATGACTGGCGCTCGGTGCTGGAGCCGGCCGTGGCGCGCTACCGGGGGGTGGTGCGGCGGAAGTTCTTTCGGGGCGACGCGGCCTTCGCCTTGCCGGATCTCTACGCGGTCCTGGAAGCCGAAGGCTTCAAATACGCCATCCGCCTGAAGGCCAACTCGGTTCTCCAAGGGCGGATCAGCCATCTGCTCAGACGCCCGGTCGGGCGTCCGCCCAACCGCGTCGTGAGGTCTTACGCCAACTTCACCTACCAGGCCGGGTCCTGGAGCCGGAAGCGGCGGGTGGTGGCCAAGGTCGAATGGCATCCTGGCGAACTCTATCCAAGGGTCGGCTTCCTGGTGACCAATCTGGCCCGCCCGCCCGAGCGGGTCACGGCCTTCTACAATCAGCGCGGCACGGCGGAGCAGTGGATCAAGGAGGGCAAGAACGCGGTCAAATGGACGCGCCTGTCCTGCCGGGCGATGGCGGCCAATGCGGTGCGCCTGCAATTGCATGTGCTGGCCTACAACATCGCCAACTTCCTGCGCACCCTGGCCCTGCCTGTCGAAATGCAGACCTGGTCGCTGACCACGCTGCGGGAGAAGCTGGTGAAGATCGCCGCCAAGGTCGTGACCCACGCACGCTACACGGTGTTCCAGCTGGCCGAGGTCGCCGTGCCCCGCGATCTGGTCGCGGGTGTCTTGGCCATGATCGCGGAGTTGCGCCCGCCCCAGGTCGCGCGATGTTGACCCCGGCGATGGTC
>JBBRLN010000100.1:0-1378 GCA_038231315.1 Caulobacterales bacterium | reverse complement strand
GCCGCGCCCTGTGTAGGCTGACGGGGATTCCACAGCCAACAATCGAAGGCGTCGTCAGGCAGGATCCATCAAGGGTCCGATTCGGTCGCCCTGATGCACCGCCGGGGCGACGGCGAGAAACACTCCCCGCGTCGCCGGCGGAAGGGCATGCCAATCGAATTTTTCATCGCCAGAGCGCGGTCCAATTCGGCCCTCGGAACCAGGGCGCGATCAACTCGTTCCCGGCTCGGGGCCGATTGGGAAGAGGGGTGTATGGCCATCAAACGAGAGCGGATTTGGGGATGGGTCGCCGCTGTCAGCGCGCTGACCGCTCCGCTCTCGGCTCTCGCGCAGGAGCTTTGGAACGGCTCCCGCCTCGGGATGACGCTGGCCGATGTTCAGACCGCCTTCCCCGAGGCCGCGCAGGGTGAGCGCACAATTGACGGTGACGACACTGTTCTGAGAGTACCAGGGCTACGCGCCGGAGGCCACGACGCGACCGCCTTCTTTGACTTCACCAGTGGCCAATTGCGAACCGTTGAATTGCTCCTCAGCCCAGGCCGCGCTGGCGGCACAATCGACACCGAGGAAGTCAAAACCCAGCTCAGCTCAAAGTATGGGCCGCCAGTCGAGTGTCAGGCAGATCGGGAAAGATGCGAATGGCGCGACCGGGGGGTGGATATCACCTTGATCGCGACGCCAGTGGCGGGCGCTGTCGGCGCGGAGATTCTGTACGGGACCTTCGCCGCTTCCATGCGCACGGCGCTTCCATCCGCGCCCACGCCGGTCGCTCTCGTCCGCGCCTTTTACGGCGACCTGGCGGCCGGCGACGGGGACCAGGCCTCGCAACTGGTGGCGCCGCAAAAGCGGGAGCGTGGGCCGTTTTCTCCCCAAGCTCTGACCGGATTCTATTCGTCGTTGCCCGAGCCGATCCGCCTTGTAAACGCCTTCCCCCACAGTGGGGGCTCAGTCTTTGTGCGCTATCACTTCACCGCAGTCGGGGGCCACGTCTGCGACGGCAACGCGGATGTGAAGACCGCATGGGTCGGCGAGCGGCTGCTTATCGAGAGCATTCATTCCTACAGCGGCTGTTGAGGCGCGCGCCCGCGCCAAACGGCCGGGCCGGCGGGCCTCGCGTTCCTCGGGAGAGCACCGGCGCGACAGACCGCCTAACGCCCTGGTGGGGGACGCGTTGCCGACAGGCTCCGGATGAGGGCTGGACCCTCAAGCGGCCGTCGCTCAGCACCGGACGAATCGCCCGGCGGCGTTGCGGCAGCGGGCGGCCCGACCAATCCTGACAACCGGCCGTGCGATCCCGACAGGTCTGACGGCCACGCGTGGACCGACGACCACTGGCCTCGCAACAACAACGGGCCGAGCCACGACCACGGGCCTCGCG
>JBBRLN010000099.1:0-1395 GCA_038231315.1 Caulobacterales bacterium | reverse complement strand
TGTGGCTGACTCGTGATGTGTCCGGTTTTTGTAGCGCGTGATCTGTCCGGTTTTAGAACCGCTCGAAAGGGGAGCGGGCGATGGGTCGGGCAGAGGTGCTGCAAGGGGTACGGGAGATGCGTTTTGAGGCGCTGCTCGATCGGCATGAGCGGGGCGAGCTGAACCAGGAGGAAGCGGCCGAGATGCTGGGGATCTCGGAGCGGACGTTTCGGCGGTGGCGCGACCGACTGCGCGATGAAGGGCCGGTGGGATTGCGCGACCGGCGGATCGGCAAGCCGTCGAGCCGGCGCGCCGCGGTCGAGGAGATCCAGCGCATGCTGGGTCTTTATGAGGAACGCTATAGCGGGTTCACGGTGAAGCACTTTCACGAGCAGCTGGCGAAGCGGCACGATTACAAGCTCGGCTACACGGTGACGCGGCTATCGCTGCACGGGGCCGGACTGACGAAGCCGGCGCCGCGACGTTCGGCGCATCGCAAGAAGCGGCCGCGCCGGCCGCTCATTGGCATGATGCTGCACCAGGATGCCTCGCGCTTTGCCTGGCTGCCGGGCGATGATCGCCAGTACGACCTGGTGGTAACGCTCGACGACGCGACCAGCGCGATCTACTCGGCCTTTCTGGTCGAGGAGGAAGGCACGGCGTCGAGCTTTCGCGGGATCGCCGAGGTGGTCGACCGGCACGGACTGTTTTGCGAGCTCTACACCGACCGGGGCAGCCATTATTTCCACACGCCCAAGGCGGGCGAGGCGGTGTCAAAGACGGTGCGCACGCAAGTCGGGCGGGCCCTGGCGCAGCTCGGCATCCGCCACATCGCAGCCTATTCGCCTGAGGCGCGGGGCCGTTCCGAGCGCGCCTTCCGCACCCTCCAGGACCGCCTACCCAAGGAATTGGAGCTGGCCGGCATTACCACCCTCGAGGCGGCCAACCGGTGGATCGCCGAGAGCTACTTGGCGGCCCACAACGCCCGTTTCGCGGTGGCGCCGGAGCAGGCGCAAAGCGCTTTCGTCCCCGACCGCAACGGCGCGGCCGGTGCGGCCTTGTGCATCCAGGAAGAGCGCCGGGTCGGCAACGACAACACGCTCAAATGGCGCCGGCTCACCCTGCAAATCCCGCCAAGCCCGCTGCGCCCCCACTTTGTGCGCGCCACCGTGCGCGTGCACGAGTATCCCGACGGCCGCCTGGCGGTCTTCCATGGCCCGCATCGGCTGGCCGATTACGATCCCCAGGGGAACCTGCGCGATGACGCCAAACTGGCTGCGTGAGCCGCTGCGGCAGCCGGCCTGTGGATTTGTGGACAACGCGCCGCGTTGCCCACAACCCCACAGGCCCATCAACCACAGAAGCGGTCAATTGATGCGCTACAAAGAGCGGTCACCTTGACGCGTCAGCAACACC
>JBBRLN010000098.1:0-1401 GCA_038231315.1 Caulobacterales bacterium | reverse complement strand
TGGAGTGACCCCCTTCGGTGAGTCACGGTAATCAGGGACAGTCGGTTGTGACCAACGACAGGGGCTGCTGCGCAGCGGCCCCTGTCGTTGGTCGGGATTCGAACTCCAACGGCGATAGGTAGTCCAGCGCCGAGTGGAGCCGTTGGCCATTGTAGACCTGTTCGAGGAACTCTCCGATGGCGGCCCTGGCGTGGGACAGGTCGGCGTAGGCTGAGCCGTCCACCTCCTCGGTCTTGAGCGTCTTCATGAAGCTCTCGGCCATGGCGTTGTCATACGGACAGCCGGCGCGGCTCATGCTGGGCTGGATGCCGGCTGCTTCGAGGCGGGCGATGTAGTCTCCGCAGGCGTACTGGACGCCGCGGTCGGAGTGGTGGACCAGGGCGCCGGCGATCACCTCGCGGCCGGCCAGGGCCATCTCCAGGCCGTCGAGCGCCAGACTGGCTCTGAGGTGGTCTTCCATCGCCCAGCCCACCACCTTGCGGCTGAAGGCGTCAAGGATCACCGCCAGGTAGACGAAGGCCTCGTCCAGCCGCACATAGGTTATGTCGGCCACCCACAGTTGGTTGGTGGCCATCGGGATCAGCCGACGCGCCAGGTTCGGCCACACTCGCCAGTCGTGCCGCGAGTTGGTCGTCGGCGGCTTGAAGGGCGAGCGCTTCAGACACAGCAGGTTGTCCTCGCGCATCAGCCGCGCGACGCGCTTGTGGTTCACCCACCAGCCCTCGCGCCTCAGCAGCTCGCCGATCCGCCGGTAGCCGTAGAAGCGATGCGCCAGGGCCAGGCGCTGGATGGCGTCCCGCAGCGCGGTTTCTTCGCGTCCCGGCGCCGCATGGCCCCAGCCCCGGTAGTAGGCGCCCCGGCTCACGGCGGCCAACACACACATCCTGTCGACCGCGGCAGCCCGCGGCGGTCCCAAGCCTTGCGGATGCGTCATCGCCTGGATCTGGGCGAAGACGCCGTCGCGCCAGGCTGATCGCTCACCTGGCGTGACGCCTCGATATGCCGCAAGGCCCCTCTGAAAAAATCCAGATCCAGTTGCTGCTGGCCGACCTTGCGTTCCAACTCGGCGATCTGACGACGCGCCTGGGCCAGATCGGCAGCCTCGCTCGCCGGGCCGCGCGCCGCCGCCATCGCATGGGCCTCCGCCACCGTCGGCCGACCCCGTCGCTCGCGTATCCGCTCCGCCCCGCCGGATCGATACTGTGAGCGCCAGCGGTAGAGAATCTCCCGCTTCACCTCCAACTCACGCGAGAGCGCACTGACGTTCTCCCCCGCATCCATCCGCTCGATCGCCTTCAGCTTGAACGCCCGGCTGAAGATCCGGACTCTCTCTTCGGACATAGGTTCTCCTTACAGAGAACTGTCCCTATTTTCCCTGACTCATTCTAGGGGTTCACTCCA
>JBBRLN010000097.1:0-1403 GCA_038231315.1 Caulobacterales bacterium | reverse complement strand
GGGCGCCGCGTGAGTGAGGCTGTGCGCCAGCAACAAGGCTGGCAGGGCACTCAAGGTCCATGATCGACAGAACAGCAAAGCACACTCCATGAAGCCGTCCCACGTTTGTACATCCAAACGAAGGCGGACTCGCTAGACAAGTTCATGAACGTCACGCCTTCGATGCAGAAGGCCGCTTGGCTTGATCGCTAAGCGACTCGCGTCGGGGACTTGATTCCCGCGGCCGGCCCGTCCGAGCCCCCCCCGTGCCAATATGACGTGCGCCACCTCCTCTGAGAAATCAGTGAGCAACGAGGTAGGTATGACAGTCAACAATCGATCCAAGGCAGAGATGCACGCAGTGAAGAGTTTGTCCGATTCGGGCGCATCGCAAGGCGCCCGGAGGGCGACTGAAGATGCGGCCGGATCGGCGGCGCCGTCCGGGACCGACTCCGAAGTGGTGCCGCATGCCCGGCGCCGCCAGTTCTCCAACGCCGACAAGCGCCGCATTCTGGAGGCGGCCGACCGCTGCACGCGGCCTGGCGAGATCGGCGCGCTGATGCGCCGCGAGGGCGTCTACTCGTCGTCCCTGAGCACTTGGCGACGCCAACGCGAGGCGACCGATCTGGCCGCCCTGGCGCCGCAAAAGCGAGGTCCCAAGATCCCTGCCAATCGCGCCGAGACGCTGCAGATCGCGCAACTCACCCGCGAGCGCGACGGACTCAAGCGCGAGCTCGACAAGGCGATGCTGGTGATCGGAGTTCAAAAAAAACTTACCACGCTGCTGGGCACTCTGAGCGACGACAAGGACGAGAAGCTGTGATGGCCGCCGTCCAAGAACTCACCCCCGCATTGGGCGCCGGCGCCGCCTGCCGCGCCTTGGGCCTGTGGAGAGGTGCGCCCGCCCGCCAGCGTGGCCAAGCCCGCCGTGCGGCGTTTGTGGGCCCGCGTGCTCGACGAGCGATGCGTCCACGTCCCCCGTTGGCCTTGGACGCCACGGAGAGCCAGCTCGTCCTGGACACGCTCAACAGCGATCGCTTCGCCGACACGGCTCCGGCGGCCGTGCACGCCACGCTTCTCGACGAGGGCCGGTACGTTGGCTCGGTGCGCACCATGTACCGCGTGCTGGCCAGCCAGGGCGGGGCTCGCGAGCGGCGCAACCAACTGGTCCATCCCGCCTACACAAAGCCCGAGTTGCTGGCGATTGCGCCCAACCAAGTTTGGTCGTGGGACATCACGAAGCTCAAGGGCCCGGCCAAGTGGACGTGCTTCCATCTGTACGTGATCCTGGACATCTTCAGCCGCCTGGTTGTGGGCTGGTTGATCGCCGAGCGCGAATGTGCCGAGCTGGCCGAGCAGCTCATCGCCGACACGGTGGCCCGCCACGACGTCGAGCCCGGCATGCTCACGCTGCATGCCGATCG
>JBBRLN010000096.1:0-1426 GCA_038231315.1 Caulobacterales bacterium | reverse complement strand
GCAGAAGGCGCCATTCCCCGGGGGCGAGTTCCGCGTCGGCAACCAGATCAGGCTGCCGTTCGCCAAGGGCATGAAGTACGAGCCAGTCGGCGAACTGCTCGCGATCGAGGCCGAACGGGCGGACGGCATCCCCACGTGGGAGCAGTTGATCGAACGGGAGCACGCCCGTGTCCTCGCGGCAGCTCAATCCGCCCCGTTTGGGGTCTTGGGGGAGGACGCACGGGCTTCAGGCGGCTCCCACGAACCCATCCCCGCGCGCACGGAAACATTCGGAGACGACCGGCGCACCGACTTCGTGCGCGCTTATTACGCTAAAATCGGCTCGGTGGGCGAGGGACACAGGCACCGTGCGACCTTCGCCGTCGCCGCATGCGCCCTCAACGACCACGGACTGGACACGGGAACAGCACACGCGTTGACGGCGGAGTTCAACCAGAAGTTCTGCGCGCCGCCGTTGTCGGATGAAGAGATCGCAAAACAGGTCGGCTGCGCCCAGACCTACGGTCGCCACGGGAAATGGGAGCCAGACGCCGCCGCGGAAGCCAAGCCGTGGAACGCAAACCCCAAGGCCCCCGGGGGAGAGCGGGAGAGCGGTACGCCGCTCCTCGAACTGGCCCAGAGCGGCGACCCACCGAGGCCCGATTACGCGAGGCCCGCGTGGTCGGACGTTCGCCACGCCATCAAGGGATCGCCGATGCAGGCCTACGTGGACGAATGCAGGCGATTGGGCGAACAGATGCCAGAGGAGTTCCTGCTGGCCGACGCGCTGCTGCTGGGCGGGCTGATCCTGGCGAACAAACGGGTCTCGCTGGTGCTGGACGACTTGGACTTCGATCCGTTATTCACGAACTTCTACGTCTTCAAGATCGCGCCGTCCGGCGGCACCAAGGGACAGTCGAGCAAGGTGCTCATCAAGGGCGTCATCCCCCGGCTGGGCCTGCCGATGCTCCGCGGCCAATCCGAGTCCGCCCTGATCGGGTACGCCAAGAAGTTCAACGCCGGTTGCGGCCTCTATTACGAGGACGAGGTCAAGAACATCATCGATCCGACCAGCGTCGTCTCGCGCCAGATCGCCAATCTGCTGCTCTCCTCCTACGACGAGGGACGCCTGTCGTACTGCACGCGGCCCAAGGGCGTGGAAAACTTCATCGAGCTGGACTCGGCGTACCCGTCCTTCCTGCTGGAGGGACAGCCGGGCACGATCGAGGCCGCGTTCGGCCACAGCCTGCTCGACGCGGGCCTGATCGCCAGGTTCCTCGTCGCGTACCCCGCGCCATCCGGGGGACGTTTCCGGAAGACCGGCCGCCCCGACCTGGACTTGATCCAGTCGGCGTACGAATGCCTTCGCCGCGCGGCGGATGGCGCCAGGATCGTCCGCCCCGCGTCGTTCACGCGCTCGCGCGCCGAGGACTGGGAGCCGTTCATG
>JBBRLN010000095.1:0-1449 GCA_038231315.1 Caulobacterales bacterium | reverse complement strand
TAGCCTGCATTATTCATAAAGGGGGAAAGGCGGCGGCGAGGAGATGCCAGAGCGCTTGACCGGGATGGCTGGTGGCGAGGTGGAGTTTGACGACGTCTGCCCATTGTCGTACCCGCCCGCCGATCTTCACGACGCGCAGCCGCACCGTCTCCAGCGTCATCCGCGCCACCCCCGCCGCCACCAACTTGCGGCGCAGGGTGTCCAGCAGCCAGTAGGCCGCCGCGTGCAGGAAGAGCCGGAACTGGTTCGCCATAAAGCGATGGCAACTCAAGCGGTCGCAACGGACGTAGTTCTTGAAGTCCTTGATCCACCCTTCCGTGCCGCCCCGCTCGGTGTACCAGTCATAGAGCGCCTCCGGCGCGTCGGTGCGGCTGGTCACCACGAAGCGCACATTCGTCCCCAGCTTCCCGCTCGGTAGGCGTCGCGCCTCCGCCTTGAAGACGACCCGGCGGGGATGCGGCCAGCTCCCCGCCTGGTAGACAGCCTCAGCGAGCAGGCGCACTTTCGCGCCCCCCGCGACCACCGATTGCTGTACGGCGGCGGCCAGTAGCGCGGCGGCCTGTGCCGCTAACCGGGAGTTGTGCAAGAGGGCGACGGTCAGTTCGATCCCTTGTGCCTCGCAGTAATCGTAGAGGGCAGGCAGGGCGAAACCGGCATCGGCGCGGATCGCGATCGCCACCTCCGGCCACGTCGCCCGCAGTTGCTGAACGATCCGTTTGAGGATGGCGACGATGCCCTTCCCGGCGTGGGCATTGCCGGGACGCAGGACGGCGGTGATCAGCTGGTCGGTATCGCCATCGAAGATCAACAGGGGATGGTACATATGCTGGCGATAGTAGCCATGATAGCGCGTCCCCTCCTGGTTGCCATGCGTCGGATCGTCGGTGGAATCGAGATCGAGCACGATCCGCAGCGGCGTGCCCGCCGCCCCCCGCTCGCGCAGATAGAGGATGCCCAACGCCCGGGCGATCCGGTAGCAATCGCGCGCGGTGACGGCGTTTTCGAGGCGCGAGAAGGTCGGCTGGCTGGCGAGCGGGGCATCGTCAGGCAAACGACCACAGACGAGTTTGAGCAACGGATCGTGGCGCAGGGTGGTGGCATCGTTCTGGTCTTCGAAGCCGCAGGCGATCTGATAGACGCGCTGGCAGATGAGCGTGGCGAGGGGATGGGCGCGGGCCTCGCGCCGCCCGTCCGGGAGATGGGCGGCAATCTCGGCGCAGACGCCGATCTCCGCGTCGGCAGCGGCGAGCCAGGGTAAGCCGCCGTCCGAGGTGAGGAGTCCACCGTCGAAGGCGGCTTCAAGAGCAAGGGGGGCGAGGGTTTCAAAGTGGAACGTCGGTATGGCAGAATCAGTCATGAAGAAGCCTCCTCGGTTGATCGGTGTTTCAGCAACTCGACCATACCGAATGAGGCTTCTTCTTCACAACTCCCGGTTATGAATAATCCAGG
>JBBRLN010000094.1:0-1466 GCA_038231315.1 Caulobacterales bacterium | reverse complement strand
GTAATTGCTCACCTGTCAGTCGGTTCACGCGGTGGTCGGGATTGCCTCGCGTTTGAGGGTGAGGCGGATGGCGTCGATGGCGCGGATCGATCGTCTCCGGGCTGTCTCGACGACGGAGCGGATGTCTGCGTAGAGCGCGGCGCCCCATTCGCTGCGGAAGCCGTTGGTAATCTTGCGATAGACCACGCAAGGACGTAACGCCCGCTCCGAGCCGTTGTTGGTCGCGGTGATCGCGCGGTTGGTCACGAAGACGAAGAGGTGGCGGCGGGTCTTCCTAATGATCTTCTGAAGCCTGATCCCGGCGCGGTCGGTCGGGACCAGGCTCATCAGGCGGTCGAGCCGCTGATCGAGGTCAGCCGCGTAGGCCTTCAGCGTGGCGTCGGCGAGGGCGTCGCGGCGCCGGCCGATGGCGCAGGCGCGCTTCAGCAGCCCCTTCAGCCCCGGCGCGAAGATCAGGTCGCCGGTGTCGATCACGTATTGCGCGTCGCGGATGAGGTGGGCGAGGCAGACCTGATGCTCGCGCCGCGCCCAGTTCATCTGGCCGCCGTAGCGATCCGAGATCCAATAGTCCGGGCGCCAATCGCCGAGGAACGCCTCCACGACCGCCCTGGCGCGATGTTTGGCGGCGACGAACACGGCGCTGTCTTCGTGATGGAACACCCACAGCCACCAGTTCGCCTTGCCGACCCGCAGGCCGGTTTCGTCGGAGGCCAGCGCCGTGCCGGCGATCAGCCGCGCCCTGATCGCGCTCGTCTGCGCCGCGAAGGGCTCCCGAGCGGCGGCGAGGATATTCACCAGCGCACCCTCGCTGATGTCGAGGCCGAAGAGGTCGCGCAGCACGTCGCGCAAGCGCGCCAGCGGGATGCCCTGGATGGCGCGAAGATAGATCGCGAGAGCCCGCAGGTTCGGCCCGAACGGCGACCCCGGCTCCAGGCCTTCAGGCGGCTCGGCCTTGAAGCGTTTGGCGCAGCACGGGCAGATGCCGCCATGCAGCGACACCCGCGTCACGTCGGGTTCGACCTTGGGGATTTCGACGCGGTCGTAGACCTCGCACGGCTCCTGCGCGATGCCGGTGACATCGGCGCCGCAGGCTTGGCAAGCGTCCGCAAAGACATCGCGCTTCGAGGTCGGGTTCGGGTGCAGCGGACGATGCGCGCCGGCGTGCGGCCTGGCCTTGCGCTTCGGCGGCGACGGTTCCGACGGCTTCTGTCCCGAAGACGGCGGCAGGCTCGAATTATCCGGCGTCTTCGGCGGCAGGCCGAGCTTGGCCTCCAGTTCCGCGACCCGCGCCACGAGCGCCTCGATCCGCGCCATCAAAGCGGCGATCAAAGCGTCCTTGTCGGGAAAATCGGGCGGCGGCGTCACCCATAGGTTGACTCATATTCGTCGTCACGCCGCAACCAAAAAGGGCGCCAATCCCGCGATTGCCCAGCGCCGCCTGGCGGCCTCATCCAGCGCGAGCTGAG
>JBBRLN010000093.1:0-1470 GCA_038231315.1 Caulobacterales bacterium | reverse complement strand
GTGATCGTGGTTGGCCCCGAACTGAAACTGCACGAGTGCGGCCTGCCCAAGAAGATGGCCCTCGAGCTCTTCAAGCCGTTCATCTATGCGCGGCTGGACGCCAAGGGCCTGTCGGGTACGGTCAAACAGTCCAAGCGCATGGTCGAGCGCGAGCAGCCGCAGGTGTGGGACATCCTCGAGGAGGTGATCCGCGAACATCCGGTGCTGCTCAATCGCGCCCCCACCCTGCACCGCCTAGGCATCCAGGCTTTCGAGCCCAAGCTCATCGAGGGCAAGGCGATCCAGCTTCACCCGCTGGTCTGCACCGCCTTCAACGCCGACTTCGACGGCGACCAGATGGCCGTCCATGTGCCCCTGTCGCTGGAGGCCCAACTCGAGGCGCGGGTGCTGATGATGAGCACCAACAACATCCTCTCGCCGGCCAACGGCAAGCCGATCATCGTGCCCTCGCAAGATATCGTGCTGGGCCTCTACTACATCTCCCAGGCCCGCGCCGGCGAGCCCGGCGAAGGCAAGGCCTTTTCCGATGTGGGCGAAATCGAAGCCGCCCTGGGCGCCGGCGTGGTCACCCTGCACACCAAGATCCGAGCGCGGTTCACCGAGATGGACGCCGACGGCAAGATGGTCCGCCAGGTGATCGAGACCACGCCCGGCCGTATGAAGATCGCCGCCCTGCTGCCGCAGCACCCGGCCATCGGCCACCGGCTCATCGATCGCAGCCTGACCAAGAAGGAGATCGGCAACCTGATCGACGCCGTCTATCGCCACTGCGGCCAGAAGGCGACGGTGATCTTCGCCGACCAGATCATGGGCCTGGGCTTCCGCGAGGCGGCCAAGGCCGGCATTTCCTTCGGCAAGGACGACATCATCATCCCGGCCCAGAAAAAGGCCATCGTCGAAGGGACGCGCAAGCTCGTCGAGGAGTATGAGCAGCAGTACGCCGACGGCCTGATCACCAAGGGCGAGAAATACAACAAGGTGGTGGACGCCTGGTCCAAGGCGACCGACCGCGTCTCCGACGAGATGATGGCCGAGATCTCCACCGCGCCCAAGGACGGCGCCGGCCGCGAAGCCGAGATCAATTCGGTGTGGATGATGGCCAATTCCGGCGCCCGCGGCTCCCAGGCCCAGATGAAGCAGCTGGGCGGCATGCGCGGCCTGATGGCCAAGCCTTCCGGCGAAATCATCGAGACACCGATCATCTCCAACTTCAAGGAAGGCCTCACCGTCCAGGAGTATTTCAACTCCACCCACGGGGCGCGAAAGGGCCTGGCCGATACGGCGCTCAAGACCGCCAACTCCGGCTATCTGACCCGCCGCCTGGTCGACGTCGCCCAGGATTGCATCATCACCGAGGAGGATTGCGGCACGTCGCGCGGTATCACGCTGCGGGCGGTGGCCGAAGGCGGCGAGGTCCAGGTCTCCCTGGCCCAGCGCGTGCTCGGCCGGTTCAGCGCCGAGGCCATCAAG
>JBBRLN010000092.1:0-1485 GCA_038231315.1 Caulobacterales bacterium | reverse complement strand
TTGGACTGTAACCGTTTTTCTTGAGGCGGTATGCTATCCGACTGGCGCCCCGCCGCGGAAGGCCAATTCTCGGAGTGACTTGGATGTCTTTGCTTGCACACCCCACCGCTCAAGCCCTGCTCGCCGATGCCGAGGTTTCTCCGGCCGCCGTGACGGGCTGCCGACGACGCCTCGACGACTTCTTGCAGCGCTATTTGCCCCGCTTCTACCGCGTCGAGCAGCACGAACTGGCGCGGGTGGTCGTGCAGGGCAAACTCAGCCACTTGCAACGCAAGACCTCCGAGCCCATCGCGGCCCAGGCCGGTCGCCCCCGCAAGCCGGTGCAGCACTTCGTCGGTGCCGGCGGCTGGGACGATGAGGCCGTGATGACCGAACTGCGCCAGCACGTCGCCGAGGAGGACGCCGATCCCGACGCCGTCGTGGTCGTCGATCCCAGCGCCTTCCCCAAGTCCGGGATCGACTCCTGCGGCGTGACGCGCCAGTGGTGTGGTCGGCTGGGCAAGGTCGAGAACTGTCAGGTCGGCGTCTTCCTGAGCTATGTGACGGCCCACGGCTACGCTCCCCTAGACCGGCAGTTGTACCTGCCGCGGGAGTGGGCCGCGGACCGCAAACGCCGCAAGGCCACCCATGTCCCGAAGGAGGTGACGTTTCAGGAGAGTTGGCGGATCGCCCTGAAACTCCTGGAGCGCTCGAGCGCGGACGTGTCCTTCGGTTGGGTGGCCGGTGATGATGAGTTCGGTCGGGCCTCGGAGTTCCGATCCGAGCTGCGGGCCCGGCATTGGCGCTACGCGCTCGACGTGCCATCGAACACGTTGGTCCGCGACCTGAGCGCGGCGCCGGCCGCGGGCGGGCGCGTGCCGCCGTGGCGGCGCGTGGACGAGTGGGCGCAGGCGCAGCCGCGATCGCGGTGGCGGCGGATCGTGCGGGGCGACGGGGCGCGGGGGCCGAAAGTGGTCCGGGCCCTGGAAGCGTGGGTGCAGACCAAGGACGAGGACGGCCGGGTCGGTCCCCGGGAGCGGCTGGTGGTGATCCGGAGCGTGGCGACGGAACCGCGGGTTTGGTACGTGCTGTCCAACGCCCGCGCGGACATCGCGCTGGTGCGGGTGGTCCAGGCGCAGGGCCGGCGACATGGGGTGGAGGAAGTGCTGCAGGCAGGCAAGGGCGAAGTAGGCCTGGCCCACTATGAGGTACGGAGTTGGGTGGGCTGGCACCACCACATGACGCTGTCGCTGGTGGCGTTGTGGTTCTTGATCGTGGAGCAGCGGCGCGTGAAAAAAAAGTGCCGTCCCTGACCGTGCCGCAGATGCGCGAAGTGTTTGCCCGGTTACTGCAGCGGCGTCCGCCGAGCGCCCGGCAGATCGCGGAAGAAGTGAGTCGTGTTCTGCGGCGGAACGAAGAGGCGCGGATCTACCACTGGCACAAGAGGACCGGCCGCTTCCCGCCGAGGCGGGGTCAGCCCGACGGATAAAAAGGGTTACAGTCCAA
>JBBRLN010000091.1:0-1580 GCA_038231315.1 Caulobacterales bacterium | reverse complement strand
GGGTGTGGCAAATCTTTTGGGAGTCAGGCGGCGAGGGAAAGTTGCGCCTTCCAGTAGGCGTCCCACGCCCCGCTCTGCTCCAGCGCTTCGAGCGACATGATGCTCTCGGCGTTGACCCCCTCCCAGCGCATCCCCCGCCCCTTGATGCGCTGGGTCGTCGCCTTGCACATCGACTCCGTCGGCCCGCTGCCTATCTGCCGGCCCAGCTCTCGGAACTCCGGGTACCGGATCATCTCCCGCCTGTCCGTGACGTAGTTCAGCACCTGCCCCGCCGCCTGGAGGTGGTTCGCCGCGCGTAGCGTCGCCTTCCACACCTGCAGCTCGTCACGCAACTTCTCGTACCCCTCGTGCCTGGCCGTATGCAGCACCCCGGCCGCCCAGGCGCGGCCCGGCGCCGTCTCGTCCTCGGGGTCTTCCTCCCCGAACACCACCCGCCGCGCTTTGTGGACGTTCTCCGCCAGGTGATAGAAGTCCAGTCCCAGGGCGTCGAGCGGCAGGCTCTGCCGCTCGACCTGGTTCCTGATCCAGTCCGACCCGTCCACCACGCCCACCTTGTCGTCCGCCCCGTCCAGCCCGACGCGGCCCGCGTCGCGCCGCATCAGCCGCCCCGCCTGCTCGCAGTCGCCCCTCGTCACCGACACCAGGCGGTGCTCGGCCGCGTCGTCGTACAGCGTGACGATCTTGAATTCCTTGAACGGCCCGTCCGCACCCACTTTGGCCCTGGGCAACGCCCGCCGCCTCTTGCCACAGCGCCGGCGCTTCGCCTTGGTCCGGTCGCGCCGCGTCCGCTTCTCCTTCTCCGTGACGTGCGGCACCATGACCCCGTCACTGCCCAGGTAGACGCGCGACTTCGCCGTCGGGTGGCCTTCCTTGTCCCGCGCCGGGCAGTCGATGGCTGACCAGTCGATGGGCAGTTCCCCGGCCTTGGCGGCGGCCTGGACCGCCTTGCCTTCCGACTCGACCACCTGGCGGAGGAACTCGCCGCTGAGATGCACCTGGGCGGCGCGTCCCAGGTTCTCGGCGGCCTTGTCGAAGTTGCGCGAGGCGAGGTTCAGCCGGCAGGCCATCTCGCGCAGGCCCAGGCTGAGGCTGTCCTCGGCCCGGTCCAGCCACGAATCGAGGGGGTAGGAGCCGCCGATGTCGGGGGCGGCGTAGCGCCGGCGGGAGAGGGAGATGCGGCCGTTGACGGTCAGGACGGTGCGCTCAGCCCGCCCCTTGTTCTGGAGGGGCTTTGCCGTCTGGGGATGCAGCGGAGGGGGAAAAAGCCGCTTGCGCGGCATCGAGGCGGAGCTGGACGGCGGCTTGATAGGTGGCTCGTCGGAGGTCGGCGAAGAGGTCGCGGACTTTCTCCTCGCTGGCGTTGATGACCTGGCCGGCGGGGGCGGCGTTGACCGCGGCCGTCACGTCCTGACAGAGTTGCTCGAAGCGCCCGCGCAACTGCTCCAGGAGGGCGTCGGCGGACAAGGCAGGTTCGCAAGACATGGACTGCTCCTGTGAGGCAAGTAAACGGGCATCGCGCCCGGCCTCCTCGGCAGAGCTTTCCTCTCAACGTAGGCGCTCCCAAAAGATTTGCCACACCC
>JBBRLN010000090.1:0-1605 GCA_038231315.1 Caulobacterales bacterium | reverse complement strand
GTAACTCCCAAGCACGCACGCTGGTGAGGGTTCGGCGTAGCCTGCCGTTAGAGTCGGGCGATGATTTCGTCAGGGGGCTGGGTCAGGGTATCGAGGATATTGAGACTGTGTTTTCGGGCTGTGGAGATCACCGACCGGATGTGAGCGAATGTCTGGGCGCCGTCGAAGGTGCGGAACGCGCCGGATATTTTCATGCGCACTTTCATCATTCGCAGGTCCTGTTCGGCCTGGTTGTTGGTGAAGGGGACGGCGAAGTCGGCGATGAAGCGCAGAACGTCGTCCTGGAAATCGCGCAGGCGGAGAAGCAGGTTGTTCCCAGGTCGCCTGGCTTTTCGGCCTTTGGCTCCGAGCTTTCCGCCGAGCGGTGGTTGGCGTTTGTGGAAGGCGAGTCCCTTGGCGATGATGGCCTTGTATTTGGCGACGAAGCGCTGGCGGACCGATACGGAGAGCTTGGTTTCGCCTCGATCCAGCGCCTCATGCTTGCGACGATTGGCGTCGCCGAGCAGCTTGCTCATCGCCTTGGCCCACGGCTCCTTGTCGATCTCTTCGATGGCCTTGAGTTCGCGCAGGTGATGGGCCCCGCACAGGGCATGGGCGGCCACCCCGTTCATATGGGCATAGTAGGGTTTCCAGTGGTCATGGACGACCGTCCCGCCGTTGAGAAAGCTTGGCACGTCACCGCGCCGGGCGCTGACACGATAATGCGTAAAGGCGAGATCGGAGACCGAGTGCAGCCAATGCAGCTTGCCGGCGACACGAAGGCCGGTCTCGTCCAGATGTCGGACACCGCCATCGGTGAGGCAGGCGAGGATGTGCTCGACCACGCCGCCCAGGGTCCGCGCCGCGCCGTTCACCCAGTTGGTCACGCTGGCCGCGCATAGGCTGACGGCGCCGAACAGGTCGCGCAGGAGCTGGCAGACCCGATCCTCGGGGATCAGTTGCTGGACATTGCAATAGACCGCCGCCGCCCGCATGCGCGGGCCATATTGCACGGGGGCGTTCACGCCATCGGGAAAGGCGGCCGTCGTCAGGGTTCGACAATGGCCGCAACAATAGATCCTCGCCTGATGCTCGGTGACCTCCAGACGCGGCTGGGGCAAGTCGAACACTTGGCGCCGCTCCACCCCCTTCGCCATCGCCGCCGTCAGGGCGCTCTGACAAGCGCCGCAGCGCGCGGCTTCATGCTGTTCCACAAAGTCGGGCGTCGGCGTCTGGCGCAGGGTGTTCCCCCGGTGACCCGCCTGACCGCCGCTCTTCTTCCCCGACTTGCCGCGCAGGCTACGCGGCGCTGGGGGCTTCTTCTTCAACCCATCGCTCGACGGGGGCTTGCTGCTATTGTCGCTGTTCCTGGCAAGCTGGCGGCGAAGATCGGCGATCTCTTGCGCCATGGCCACCAGTTTCTCTTCGAGCTCAGCGTTCCTCCGCAGAGCCGTGATGAGGTGCTGTTCGAGGGACGCGGTCCGATCCACCCAATCATTGATTCAGAAGTCTCGACCCAGCACCACGAAATTCCGACCAAACCGAAAACCACAGCGCCGCCTATGGCAAATCGGACTCACCCCAAGACCGACAATGACCCACACCTCAGGGGTGCTTGGGAGTTAC
>JBBRLN010000089.1:0-1658 GCA_038231315.1 Caulobacterales bacterium | reverse complement strand
GGGCCAGGCTGTGTGGAAACGGGCTGAGATTGTGGTGGTGGCCGATTCCGCCCTGGGCGCCGCTGTTCTAGAATCCTGGAGCTTGGGGACTTCGGGGGCTTGGCGATGCATCGGTTCATCGATGGCGAAGATCGGATGCAACAGACGCTGCTACCGAACAGCCTGGAAGATTATGTCAGCGAGGAGAACCCGGTTCGGGTGATCGAGGTCTTCATCGAGGAGCTGGACCTTGCGGCCCTGGGGTTTGCGGGGATGACGCCAGCGGCGACGGGCCGGCCGGCCTACCATCCCTCAACGCTGTTGAAGATCTACCTCTACGGCTATCTCAACCGCGTCCAGTCAAGCCGCCGCCTGGAGCGTGAAGCCCAGCGCAATATCGAGCTGATGTGGTTGGTCGGGCGGCTCGCGCCTGACTTCAAGACGATTGCCGACTTCCGCCGGGACAATGGCGAGGCGATCCGGGCGGTGTGCGGACAGTTCGTCGAGCTTTGCCGTCGGCTCAAGCTCTTCACGCGCGCCGTTGTCGCGATCGATGGCAGCAAGTTCAAAGCGGTGAACAATCGCGACAAGAATTACACGGTCGCCAAGGTCGCCGGACGGATGGAACAGGTCAACGCCAGCATCGCGCGTTACCTGAGGGCGCTGGACCAGGCCGACCGCGAAGAGGGCGATATCGCCGAGGCCAAGTCGGGCCGGCTGAAGGAGAAGATTGCCGGCCTGCGCCGGCAGATGCAGGCCTTGAAGGTGATGGAGCAGACGGTTCAGGACGCGCCCGATCAGCAGGTCTCGCTGACCGATCCCGACGCTCGATCGATGGCTACTAGCGGCAAAGGCACCGCCACCGTCGGTTACAATGTACAGATCGCCGTCGACGCCCAGCACCATCTGATCGTGGCTCACGAGGTGACCAATCAGGGGTACGACCGCCACCAGCTTGCACCCATGGGGTTGAAGGCGCAGCAGGCGACGGGTTGCGAGCAGATCACCGCCCTGGCCGACCGCGGCTACTTCAGCGGCGACCAGGTCCTCTCGTGCGAAGGCACGGGGGTCGCGCCGATCGTGCCCAAGACCCTGACGTCGAGCGGGGCCAAACGCGGCTTCTTCACCCGGCAGGACTTCATCTACGACGCCGAGCACGATCATTACACCTGCCCGGCGGGCGCAAAACTCACCAAGGCCAAGCGCCGGGCCGATCACACCGAAGACTTCGACTTCTACCGCCACCTGAGCGCCTGCTTCACTTGTCCGCTCAGATCCCGGTGCACGCCGACCAAGCTGCGGCGCATCAAGCGCTGGGTGAATGAGGACGTGCTCGACAGGATGCAGGACCGCCTCGACCGCATGCCCGATGCCATGGGGGTGCGACGACAGACCGTCGAACACCCATTTGGGACCCTCAAGGCCTGGATGGGCGCTACCCACTTCCTGACCCGGACCCTCGACAAGGTCCGAACCGAGATGAGCCTCCACGTCCTGGCCTACAACTTCAAGCGAATGATCACGATCTTCGGGGTAGCACCGCTGATGGCGGCAATCAGAACCTGATCGCCTCGTTCAAGCCGCGCACGACAGTCGATCCAAAGGCTTCTCGACCCTCACGCCTGCGAAACACAGCGCGTCGCCCATGTCCTGTGGCGCGTTTTTCCACAGCCTCGGGC
>JBBRLN010000088.1:0-1671 GCA_038231315.1 Caulobacterales bacterium | reverse complement strand
TTCCATTCCGCCGCCCAGCGCATCGAGCGTGAAGCCGACAAGGCCCGGGATGATCTCAACCGCTTCGCCCGCGATTTCGACGGCTCCGAGATCGCCGACACCGAGATGCAGGCCGCAACCCAAAAGGCCCGCGCCGCCGACGTCGCCACCCTGGCCCTTGAGATGGTCCGAGACGCAGCGGCCGCCAGCTATACGACTTCGACCGGCGATGTCTGGAGCCCCTGGAAGGGGAGTGCAAAAGCTTCTCGCACCACGGCCGCCCAGATCGAGGCTCGTGAAGCCATCCGCTCCGCCAAGGCCCGCAAGCACTCCGCGACCGACCCGGGCGCGCTGATCGTCGCCTTCCGGGCAGCCCCGCAGGCCGACACCGCAGACGATGCGAACCGCATCTTCGACGCCCTGAACTGGGCTCTCGTCCAATGGCCCGGGATGGCCCTGGCCACGACTGGCGCCAAGGGCGGTGAGAAGATCGCCATCAAGTGGGCCAAACAGAAGAACGTGACTCTCGTGCTCGCCAAGGCTGACTTCGACAGGCATGGCCGCGCGGCGCCGTTCCGAGCCAACGACGAACTGATCGCCCTTGACCCGGTGTGCATCCTGACCCTGACCAATACGCTCAACCCCGAGCGGGGCGCTGGAATGCAGCCCTTCGGACCAGCCCTCAATCTCGGCCAAAAGGCCGGCGAGAAGGGGATCCGTCACCAGTCAGTCAAGGCGCGGGCATAAGCCCGCGTCGCGGCGGCCTTCGGGCCGCCGCAGACCGCCTGCGTAATCGGCGATGCGGAAGCGCTCCACCCGATAGGATACCCGCAAACACCCGAAACTGACGGTTTGGTGGCCTCGTGGGATGGAGGCGCCCGCCCCTCCCCGCCCGATCTAAGGCAGGCCGTACCAGGTGCCCCGGCCGACCCCGTGTTGCAGGAGATAGTGGCGCTCGACGAGCATCCGCAGGTGCTCCTTCAGGGTGTTGCGGCTGGCGCCGGTCAGCGTGACGGCCTCGCCAATGGTGACGCGGCCATGGTCGCGGACGTGATCGACGATCCGCAGGGCGAGATCGGGCATGGAGGCGAGCAAAAGCTTCTCGCGCTCGACCTTGTTCGCCAGGCGCCGCATCTGCTGCTGCATCACACGTAGGAAGAACCGCAGCCACGGCTGCCAGTCGGGCGCTTCGGAACGGATCGTGCCCTGGGTCTGACGAAGGGCCAGATAATAGCCCTCCTTGCTTTGCTCGATGACGCTTTCGAGCGAGCTGTAGGGGACATAGGCGTAGCCGGCTTGCAGTAGCAGCAGCGTGGTCAGGACCCGGCTCAGGCGGCCGTTGCCATCTTGGAACGGGTGGATCTCCAGAAAGACCACGACAAAGACCGCGACGATCAGAAGCGGGTGCAACACCCGCTCGGTCCTGACTTCGTTCAGCCAGGTGACCAGCTCCTCCATCCGACGCGGCGTGTCGAAGGGCGATGCGGTCTCGAAGACGATGCCGACCTGTTTGCCGGTGTCGTCAAAGGCCGCGACGCTGTTGGGCGTGGTCTTGTAGGAGCCCCGATGCCAGGCGTCCTTCTCGCTGTAGACCAGCAGGTCGCGATGCAGTTGGCGGATGTGGTTTTCCGTGAAGGCAAGATCCTGCCAGGCGGCGAACACCGTCTCCATCACCTCGGCGTAGCCGGCGAC
>JBBRLN010000087.1:0-1673 GCA_038231315.1 Caulobacterales bacterium | reverse complement strand
TACGAAGCCTATCTGCGTCAGCACCGTGGTCTGAGCGAGCGGACGATCGGGCATTGCTGGCGCTTCGCCGACCGATTCCTCGACTTCCGCTTCGACCAGACCGACATCGACTATGAGGCGATCAAGACCGCCGACGTCGTCGCCTTCCTGCAGAAGCTGACAACGAGCAAGGCGCCGTACAGGGACAAGACGCCGCCGACCCACCTGCGCAACTTCTTCCAGTATCTCTTCAAGACCGGGCTGACGAAGACCAACCTGGCGCTCTGCGTCCCCAGCATCGCCCAGCGCTACGACGCGCGGCTGCCTCGTCACCTGAGCCCGGATCAGGTGGAAACGGTGCTGAAGGCGGTACGCGCGGACGCGCGCTTCGGCCGGCGCAACTACGCCATGGTGCTGCTCATGGCGCGGCTGGGCTTGCGGTCGCCGGAGGTCGTCGCCGTCCGGCTGGAAGACCTCGACTGGCGAGCGGGCGAGCTCGTCGTCCGCGGCAAAGGTCAGAACCACGATCGTGTACCGATCCCGCCCGATGTCGGCGACGCGCTGACCGCCTACATCCGCCAGGACCGCGTCTCCACCTCCCGCGTGCTCTTCGTGACGGGGCGTGGGCCGCACAGACCGTTCAAGAACGGCGCAGTGCTCAACGAGATCCTGAGGACCGCCTTCGCGCGGGCGGGCGTGACGCCGCCGGGTCCTTACGTCGGATCCCACGTCCTGCGTCATAGCCTGGCGACCAACCTCGTGCGGCAGGGCGCGTCGCTCGACGAGGTGAGCGACATGCTGCGGCACCGCTCGCGCAGATCTACCCTGATCTACGCCAAGCTCGATATCGAAGGGCTCCGCTCAATCGCGCAGCCGTGGCCCACCTTGGGCGGTGCGAAATGAGCCCGCTGCGCCAAGAGCTCGATCGCTACCTGACCATCCGCCGCAGCCTCGGCTACGATCTGGACACCTCCGCGCGAGTGCTCCGCCGCTTCGTCGGCTTCGCCGACAGCCAGGGTGTCGTCCACCTCACGGCTGACCTCTTCATGCGCTGGCAAGAGGCCTTCGGGCACGCTGGAAGCCAGACCTGGGCGGCGCGGCTCACCATAGTCCGGCTCTTCGCCCAATGGCTGCACGGGCTCGATCCCGTGCATGAGCCGCCGCCGCGCGGGCTGATCCCATACCGGCGCCGGCGCCCGCGCCCTTACATCTACAGCGAGGCGGAGATCGCCAGCATCGTCAGCGCCGCGGCTGAGCTGCCCTCGGTGTATGGGCTGCGTGGACTCACCTGCGCGACGCTCTTCGGCCTGATCGCGACGACGGGGCTGCGGATCAGCGAGGCGCTCGCCCTGGACGTGGGCGACCTCGACCTGGAATCCGGCGTCCTCACCATCCGGCGGGGGAAACTCGGCAGGGCGCGCCTCGTGCCGGTCGACCCCAGCGTGACCGCGCGGTTGCGCGCATACCTCGCGGAGCGCGATCGCCTCCTGGGCGTCTCGCCCGCGGCGCTCTTCGTCAAGGAGGACGGGGGCCGCCTTGGCGACTGTGGCGCTCGCTACAACTTCGCCCAGGTCTGCCAGCAGCTCGGACTGCGACCGCCGCAGCGCGAGGGCCGACATGGCCGGGGGCCGCGCATCCACGATCTGCGCCACACCTTCGCCGCGCGCACGATGATCGGCTGGTACCGCTCGGGC
>JBBRLN010000086.1:0-1692 GCA_038231315.1 Caulobacterales bacterium | reverse complement strand
GGAGGCGGAGGCCCGCGCCACGGAAGACGAGCTTGCGGCAGAGAAGGCGGTCGCCAAGGTAACCTCTGTACGCGGATTTACGCGCCAGCGTCCCGAACGCAATACATTCCCTGACCATCTCCCCCGCGAGCGCGTGGTAATCGATCCGCCGTCGGCGTGTGAGTGTTGTGGCGGCAATCGCCTGCGCAAACTTGGCGAGGACGTGACGTGCACGCTGGAATCGATACCCCGTCAGTGGAAAGTGATCGAGACGGTGCGGGAGAAGTTTACCTGCCGGGACTGCGAGAAGATCAGCCAGACGCCGGCACCATTCCATGTCATTGCAAGGGGATGGGCTGGTCCCAGCCTGCTGGCCATGATCGTGTTCGAGAAGTTCGGTCAGCATCAGCCCCTGAACCGTCAGGCCGATCGCTACGCCCTGGAAGGCGTGCCAATCGCCCTGTCGACCATGGCCGACGCGGTGGGCTCAGTCTGCGCGGCGCTTGATCCCATCCGTCGCCTTGTGGAGGCCCACGTCATGGCGGCCGAGCGCCTTCATGGGGATGATACGACTGTGCCGGTGCTGGCCAAGGGCAAGACCGACACGGGGCGTTGCTGGATCTATGTTCGGGACGACCGGCCTTTTGGCGGAACGGGACCGCCGGCGGCGATGTTTTATTACTCACGCGACCGCAAGGGTGAACATCCGAAGATGCATCTGGCCGGATATGCCGGCATCTTGCAGGCGGACGCCTATGATGGCTACAACCATCTCTATCTGGCTGGGCGAAATCCCGGCCCGATCCAGGAGGCGGCGTGTTGGGTCCACGCAAGGCGCCCGTTCTTCGCAATGGCCGACATCGAGGAGAACGCCCGGCGCAAGGCTCAGGGCAAAAAGGAAATCCCGATGTCGCCCATCGCGATCGAAGTCGTGCGCCGGATCGACGCGCTGTTCGAGATCGAGCGGTCCATCAACGGCAAGACCGCGGAAGAGCGCCTGGCCGTTCGACGGACGCTAAGCCGGCCATTGGTCGACGATCTTCATGTCTATATGCGGGAGCAAGCCGCCCGGCTCTCCCGTGGGCACGACCTGTTCAAAGCGTTCAATTACATTCTCAAGCGTTGGGCGAGCTTCACCCTGTTCCTTCAGGACGGGCGCGTATGCCTGTCCAACAATGCCGCCGAGCGAGGGCTGAGAGGGATTGCCCTCGGCAGAAAGTCGTGGCTGTTTTGCGGATCTGATCGCGGCGGACAGCGCGCCGCAGCTATGTACAGTGTTATCATCACCTGCAAAATGAATGGCGTCGACCCGCAGGCCTGGCTGACCGATGTCCTCTCCCGCATCGCCACCCATCCCGCCCATCGGCTGGACGAATTACTGCCCTGGAATTGGGCGCCGCAAGCTTCATCAGCTCTTGCTCAAGCGGCCTGACCGTGCACGTCAACAAGGTCCATTGCGTCACAACGATAACTCGCGTCGCCCAGGACCTCGGGGAGGACGAGGACTGGCTCTTAGATGTCGCCTGCGAAATGGAGATCGAAGACGGCGTGATCTGGGTCTACGGTGTCGGCGAGGACGGTGTTATGGCCTTCACGGACTTCGGAATCGAAAACCTCATCGATCTCATCAAAATGTACAAAGCAGACCCTACGCTGCTCAAGCGCTGGGACCGCGATAAATAGGACCCCTGCGGCCTACGCCGGATGGATACG
>JBBRLN010000085.1:0-1705 GCA_038231315.1 Caulobacterales bacterium | reverse complement strand
GGGTGCAAGACACGCTTCGGTTAATTTAGGTAACGCTGCCTGACCCCTCGACGGACGCTTTCTCTCGGGGGCGTCGTCGGAAGGCGCAGCCGGGGCGGTTGGCCAAGTGATCCCGCAGAGTCGGGCCGTCCTCGCGCAGGCTCCAAGCCACGATCTGCAACAGCGCTTCCGCGTTCGCCCCGTTCCAAAACTTCTCCGTCCCCTTCAGCCGTGCGTTGAACTCCTTGATCTGCGATTCGATCAGGCTGCTCGTCGTCGGCAGTCCCTCGCGCCGGTAGCGCGGGTAATCGACCTTGTCCGCGTGGTTCGCCAAGTAGTTCGCCGCCTTCTGCACCGGTCGCCACGGGTGCTCGTCCGGCAGCGTCTCTTCGCCGACGCCCGCCTCGCTCAATGCCCGCCGCAGTTCGGCGAGCACCTCGGCCGCGCGTCCCTGCCAGGCGTCGCGCACCCAACGCCGGTAGCGCGGGGCGACCGTCGCCGCATCGAGCGCCTTCGCCGCCGCGTAGAGGTAGCCGGCCAGGTGGAGGAAGTCGAGGATCGGCACGAAGTCGGGGAACTGCCCGGCGTGCAGCGTCCAGTTGTACGGGGCGCCGTCGGCGACGAAGGCCCGGCGTTTCGCCGCGTAGAAGTGCCGGCGTTTGGCCTCGGCCATCACCATCCAGCGGAAGTCCCCGATGCCGCGCATCGTGGCCACGCAGGTGCGCACCGAGGGTTCGGGTTGCCAGCGTTCGACCGGCTCCGACGCGGGGGACTCTCGTTCTGAAGCCTGGATTTCTTGGGTCGAATCGGCGTCGAGGAAGCGTTCGAGCTTGCCGAGGTCCCCGAAGCAGGCCGGCGGTTCCGGGCATGGATCTTCCGAATGACACCGGGTTGTCATCGACTGCAACCGCGCGATCTTGTCCTCGCGCCAACGCCGGCCGTGCACCCCGGGGCCGCACTCGGCTTGACGCGTCTGCACCCGGCCCCCGTCGACGAACACCGCCGCCAACTCGTGCTCCGGGTCGGGGCCCTCCGGCCCGCGCCGGTGGTGCACGAAGCCGTCGACCTCCGCGTCCCGCTCCGCCGCCAACTCGGCGCCGAGCTCTTCGACGACCCGGCCCACGTGCCGCGCCGACAGCGTCAGATCGGTCCAGCACTTCGCCAGCGCCGCCGCTTGGACGAACGATTTGGAAGCCGGTGTCGCCTCGGCGAGACGCCGCAGGAGATCGGGGCTGTAGCTCCGCTCATCGAGACGCAACTTCGGACGTCCCGGAAAAAAAATCGCGTCGGCAAGCCGGGCAGTGGGAGGCGGGTTCCGAGTAGGCGACCTCGCCGGCCACCGTCGTCAGCAACCTCTTGTGGCGGGTCAGCCGACAGGTCCGGGCGCACTGCGGACAAGGCCCTTCGGCGGGTTCGGCGTCGGCTTGGCGGTGCAGGGCGCGTTCGGCGAGTTGGCGGGCCATGGAGCGGCCGATGCGGTTGGCGAGCTGTTCGATATCGACGAACGCTTCGGCGGAGTCGAATTCGCCGTCGAGGGGGGACTCGGTGTCGATCCAAGCCCGGACGGCGCGGTCGATGTCGGCGGGGGTGGGTCCACGGAAGGGCATCGGGGCATCCTGCGCAAGATGGGAAGCGCGATCCGACCCCGGATCCGAACCGGGAGTCGAAAATCTACCCGATCCCATAACCGATCCGGGTCTGCACTGCAAAGCGAGTCCTGCACCCC
>JBBRLN010000084.1:0-1720 GCA_038231315.1 Caulobacterales bacterium | reverse complement strand
TGGCCCGAGTTGCCCATCACACCACGCACGCCGTTGGTGATGGCGCGCTTCAAGTCGGCATCCGGCAGGATCAGGTTGGGGGACTTGCCACCCAGCTCCTGGTGCACCCGCTTGACGGTGGGGGCGGCGTTGCGCGCCACCTCGATGCCGGCACGGGTCGAGCCGGTGAACGACACCATGTCCACCTCGGGGTGGCTGGCGATGGCCGCACCCACGGTCGGGCCGTCGCCATTGACCAGGTTGAAAACGCCGGCCGGCACCCCCGCGGCGTGCAGGATCTCGGTCCAGATCTGGGCCGAAAACGGCGCGATCTCGGACGGCTTGAGCACCATGGTGCAACCGGTGGCCAGCGCCGGCGCCACCTTGCAGGCGATCTGGTTGATCGGCCAGTTCCAGGGCGTGATCAGGCCGCAGACGCCGATCGGCTCCTTGACGATCATCGTGCTGCCGCGCAGCTCCTGGAAGTGGTAGTCCTTCAGCACCGCCAGCGCGGTCTGCAGGTGGCCCAGGCCCATCGCGGCTTGCGCTTTTTGCGCCAGCAGCACCGGCGCGCCCATCTCCTCGGTGATCGCGGCGGCCATGTCGGCGTAGCGCTTCTGGTACTCGGCAATCACCCGCTCCAGCAGGGCCACACGCTCGGCCACGGTGGTTTGCGAGTAGCTGGCAAACGCGGCGCGGGCGGCGCGCACCGCCTTGTCCACGTCGGCGGCCGAGCCCATCGCGATCTTGCCGGCGACCGTTTCGGTGGCCGGGTTCTCGACGTCGAGCGTCTTCAGGCCCTCGGCCGGATCGACCCATGCCCCATCGATGTA
Organism: Caulobacterales bacterium; assembly: GCA_038231315.1. Lineage (GTDB taxonomy): Bacteria > Pseudomonadota > Alphaproteobacteria > Caulobacterales > Caulobacteraceae > Acaudatibacter. The sequence goes on along the minus strand of JBBRLN010000084.1, from coordinate 908 downwards.
GAATTTGAGGTATTCGCGCATGACGTCCTCCTGGCGATCTTCTTTGTGGCCGAGGGCGCCATATCGCCCCGCCGTTCAAACAACCATTTTAGGGATCAGCGATCAGGGGGGGAAGCCCCGACGCCGGGTCAATGCTGGAAAAGCGCGACGGCCGCGCGACAGCGAACTTGCCGAGGCGCATGGGCGCGTCTAAAGCCGCAGGCGTCAAGCTCACGGAGTGCCCATGCTCGGCATCGGACTGATCGTCGCCTTCCTCGCCGTCATGGCCACGCTGAACTTCATCGATTTCGGCCGCCTCGACTAGGTATGGACTGGCTCCACCTGCAGGAGAGCCAGACCTCGATCCTTGAGGACGTGGAGGTTCACGTCCGCTGCGGCCTGCACCCTTGGGAGCGCGACCCCGAGCGGCCGAACCGGCTGCTGGTCTCCGTGCGCCTGTTCACCACCGCCCCATTCGACCCGGCCACGGTCGCCGGCTACCTCGACTACGACCGTGTGCGCGATCACCTCGCCACCTGGCCGGGCCGACCGCACACCGACCTGCTAGAGACCCTGCTGGCCGGCCTGACGGACTTCGTGTTCGGGGACCCGCTGGTCGAGGCTTGCCGGCTGAAGGTGATCAAGCCCGACATCTTCCCAGAGGCGAAGGGCGCGGGCGTCGAGTGGTTCCGGAAACGGCCCCAATGAGACGGGCGTGAAGGCGGCCCTGGTAACGGGCGCGGCCCGGCGCATCGGCGCGGGCTTGGCGGAGGAGCTCTCGGCGTTGGGCTATGCCGTCGCCATCCATCACCGTGGTGACGCGGAGGCGGCGCAGGCACTGGCCAAGCGTATCGGCGCCGGCGGGGGCCGCGCGGTCGCGGTCCACGCGGACCTGTCCACTCCCGAGGCCTGCGCGGCGCTGGTTGAGG
>JBBRLN010000083.1:0-1721 GCA_038231315.1 Caulobacterales bacterium | reverse complement strand
GGTTGAACGAAGCCGCTGGCGCGGCGTGGCGGAGGAGCGGCGCGCGATCTGAACGCGGGGAGCGGGAGGGCGGGCGCATGGCAGGGAAGCGAAAAGGGGAAGCGGGGCGCGAGCCACTAGGCTCGCACCCCTATGAATAATACCTCGAAAGTCTACCAGGATTACGTCGTCTTCGTCCAATCCAAATCCCTGCGCGGCCGTTCCAAGGCCGAGTACCTCCGGCAAGTCCGCAAGCTGGCCGAGCATTATCCCCAGCGCTCCCTCAAGCAACTCACCGAACGGCAGGTGTTCGATTTCCTCATCTTCCGGCGCGATGAACAGAAGCTGCGTCCGTCCACCCTCAACCAGGCCGTCGTCGCCCTGCGCCTCTTCTACCAGGACTTTCTCCAGCGCGACTGGAAGCTCTGGCGCCAGTTCGAGATCCGGCGCGATCAGCCGCTGCCCTCGGTCATCAGCCGCGAGGAGACGCGGCGCCTGCTCGCCGGCATCCGGCGCGGCCGCTTCAAAGCCATCCTGAGCCTCATCTACCATTGCGGCTTGCGCGTGGGTGAGGCGGTCAAGATCCGGCCCGGCGACATCGACGCGGCCCGCGGCGTCCTGCGCATCCTCGACGGCAAGGGCGGCAAGAACCGCGAGGTGCCGCTGGCCCCGGCCATGATCGAGCGCCTGCGCGGCTACTGGAAAGCCCATCGCAATCCGCGCTGGCTCTTTCCCGGCGTGGGCCGCGGCTGGAAGGATCGTGGCCACTGCCTGGCCGCCGCCATGGGGCAGGCCCCCCACCCCATGAGCGTCGCCTCGGTGCAAAACGCCATGCGCATGGCCACGGCCACCTGCGGCCTCAAGAAGCCCGCCACCTGCCATACCCTGCGCCACAGCTTCGCCACTCACCTCCTCGAAGGCGGCGTCTCCATCGGCCAGGTCAGCGCCTACCTCGGCCACGCCAATCTCTACTCCACGCTCATCTATCTGCACGTCACCGAGATCAGCGAAGCCAAGGGCCGCGCCGTCCAGGCCCAGTTACTCGCCGAGGTCCTCACCAGCTAGTCACCGCCCTCTCCACCGCCAGCCACATCGCCCGTGAAGTTCGCGGATCTTCTTCGCGCGCACTGGCCGCGTTACGTCGCCCAAGCCGCGGGTCCCATCCCCGCGGACCATTGGCGCGCCGTCGAGGCCGTGCTGAGCTGCCGTACGCCCAGACGCGGCGGCCACCTCTACCATTGCCCGCATTGCGCCCGCCGCCACTACCAGTTCCACAGTTGCCACCATCGCAACTGCCCGCAATGCGGCGCGGGCGATCGGCAACATTGGGCGGCGGCTCAGGAGGCCAAGCTCCTGCCGGTGCCCTACTACCTGCTCACCGTGACCGTGCCCGCCGAAGTGCGGCGGCACTGCCGGCGGGAAGCTCGCACGCTCTACGACCTGCTGCTCACGCAAAGCGCCCAGGCGCTGCGCGACCTGTGTCGCCAGCCCAAACATCTTGGTGGCGAAGTGGGCTTCCTCGCCGTCCTCCAGACCTGGACCCGCCGGATGCAACTCCATCCCCACGTCCACATCCTCATCCCGGCCGTGGCCTTGAGTGAGGACGGCTGTCAGCTCATCCATCCCAAGAACGAGGAGTTCCTCGTGCCGGTCTTCGCCCTGGCCGCGCACCTGCGCCACCTCATCCGGCAGCGCCTGGCCCGCGAGGACCCGCACCTCTACGAGCGCCTCGCGCCGGAGGT
>JBBRLN010000082.1:0-1724 GCA_038231315.1 Caulobacterales bacterium | reverse complement strand
TGTTGCCAGTGCAAGGCATCCACGCCCTGCTCGGCTCCCAATGCGATCAGCACCCCCAAGACGACAACGCCAATTTCCGAGAGAAATTCACGGAGACCATGCATTGATTTTGGCTTGTGAATGTCCATCGCCCGCCGCCCTGGTTTGAAATGATGCTACGGGGGTTGAGGAAGCAAGGCCAGCGGCGGTGCGTCAGAAGCCAACATCCGGTTTCTACCCAAAGGCGGGCCGCCCCCTGAGTCATGTGGGCGACTGGCGGCGGCACGAGCCGGTGGCAGGCAGGGGGCCGAGTGCGGACTGGCCGCTTCCGGGCGGCCAAGGGCGAAAGCGGACCTTCGTTCAGCTCGCGCAATAATGCGCGAAGACCCAGTCTCGGTCATCCAGCTTTCCGGGAGCGCTTCCCAAATGCGGACGCTGGTTCATCGGCCTCCTCCAAGACTGATCCCGCGCAGGCGAGGAAGCATCTTGGTATTCTGGATGTCGGCGAGGCCGGGGGGCTCGTCGAGACGCTGTTTCGCTAAAGTTGCCTTTAATGCTACCCGCGCTGTGCTCGGCCCATACGAGACGATTTCCGGATCATACTTTGCGGGATCCGCTGGATCGCGTCGCGGGGTCGCGAGGCAGATATATGCCGAGCCGGAGGGGGCGCGCTCGTCGGTGATGCCCCCTTCGGTTGTCTCGCTGTGCTCGTCGACACCTCCCCCTAACGAGGGGGAGGAGAAGATCGCTACAACCCACAGTTTGCTGCCCCAGAGATTCCAATATAGCCTCGCTTTGGGCAAGCTGGAGCGGAGCATGATCGGGCAAGCGGCGTGGGCGCTGGCGTTGGCGGGCGCGCTGTCCGCCGGGGGGGCGGCGCTCGCCCAGCCCACACACGACATGTCGCCCTCCGGCATGGCGATGCCGCCGTCGGGCGCGCCGGCGAGCCTCGCCGAATGGGCGAAGGGCGCGCGGCTCTATCAAAACCTCGGGGGCTTTCACCGCAATGCCAGCACTAAGTCGCCTCTCGCGCAGGCCTATTTCGACCAGGGCATGCGCCTGCTCTGGGCGTTCAACCACGACGAGGCGACGCGGTCCTTCGCCAGGGCGGCGGAGATCGACCCAACCTGCGCCGCCTGCTTCTGGGGCGTCGCGCTGACCCTCGGCCCCAACTACAACATGCCGATGATGGCCGAAGCGCGCGCGCGCGTCGGCTGGGAGGCGGTGGAACGGGCCCGGGCGCTGGAGGGCCGCGCCAGCCTGGTAGAACGCGCCCTGATCGAGGCCATCGCCAAACGGTTCGCCGGGCCGAAGCCGCTGGACCCCATGTCGAGCGCGCCCGTGCTGGCCGCCTATGCCGAGGCGATGAAGGACCTCGCCCGCCGCTTCCCGAACGACCTCGACGTCCAGACCATGTCCGCCGAGGCGCAGATGACGCTAAAGCCGTGGCAACTCTGGACCGCGGACGGTAAGGCCGTACCCGGCACGGAAGAGATCATCGTCCAGCTGAAGGCCGTGCTGGCGAAGGACCCCCGCCACCCCGGCGCCAACCACTATCTGATCCATGCGGTCGAGGCCTCGCCTCACCCGGAGGAGGGCGTGAGGGCGGCCGAGCGGCTGAAGAACATGATGCCGGGCGCCGGGCACCTGCAGCACATGCCCGCCCACATCCTGCAGCGCGTCGGCCGCTATGAGGCCTCCGCCGAGGCCAATCGCGAGGGGGCGGCGGCGGACGTGGCCTACTA
>JBBRLN010000081.1:0-1792 GCA_038231315.1 Caulobacterales bacterium | reverse complement strand
GGGCGCACGACACGGTTTGCGAGCGGCGGCGCGACTTCCTATCATGTTCTACGGAAGTTCGGGAACCCATTCGCCGTAACCGCTTGCGGAGCAAGCTCATGGCCCAGCAAGAAGCATCGGAGTTGCTGAATGCGTTAGCCCCCGCCCTCCAGGCGGCCGCCAAAAACGTTCTCCGCCACGCCTTCGGTCCCGACGGCATGCCCTGGGGCACCCGCTTCGCGGAGCTGGAAGACTTGGCCGTGCAAGTCGGCCAACAGCTCTCGCGGGAGGTTCTCCACACCGCCCTTCAGACGCAGGCCCCTACCGAGCGGCCCCCCGATCTCCGCGCCTGTCCCGCGTGTGCCGGCCCCCTCCAGCCGCGGCCCCCGGAGGAACGCGACATCCAGACCCGTCCCGGGGCCGTCACCTGGGACGAACCCGTCACCTACTGCCCCCGTTGCCGGCGGGCTTTTTTTCCCTCAATCCAAGAGCCTCGGCCTTGACCGCACCGGCTGCAGCCCCGCCCTCCAGGACAAGATCCTCTACGCGGGCGTCAACAACTCCTCCTTCGAGGCTGCCCGCAAAGACTTGGCCAAGCTGGCCGAGGCCGACGTGTCCGCGAAACAGGTCGAGCGCGTCGTCAAGGGCATCGGCCAGGAGCGTTGCGCGGAACGCGACCGAGCGACCGCCACTTACCAGTCCTTGCCGCTGGTCCAGCGGAAAGGGGCCCCCGCGGGGGCGTGCGTGCCCGCCGTGGCCGTGGTCGGCACCGATGGCGGACGCCTGCAAATCCGCGACCGTCCCGCCGCCGCCGCGACCGACGGCTCCTCGATGGCGTCCCCGCCGGCCCCCGCCGGGGAGACGGCGGGCACGGACCCCACCCGCCGCGGCCGGCACTGGCGGGAGGACAAGATCGGGCTGCTGATGACGATGACCAGTGAGGTGTCGGCGGCGGACCCGTGTCCCGAAATTCCCGAGGGCTTCCTTGACCCGACGCGCATGGGGAAAATGGTGCGCGAGTTGCGCAAAAGCGTACCCGTCGCGGAGGAGCCGGCGCCGCCCGCCGCCGGCCCGGAGACGTTCGGGGAAGTACTCCCGGAGTCGGGGCCGACCTGGAAGCCGCCGACGGTCGAGCACAAACGTCTGGTCGCCTCACGACGGCCCTGGGAGGACGTGGGGCCGCTGGTGGCGGCCGCGGCCTGGGCGATGGGGCTGTTCGCGGCGTCCCGACGCGCCTTTGTCGGCGACGGGGCAGAGAACAACTGGTCGATCTGGCGTGCCCACTTTTCCTCGTTCGTGCCGGTGCTGGACTTTATCCACGCGCTGTCCTATGTGTACGCGGCTGCGCACGCGGGGCGGGACAGTGCCACGGGGTGGCGGTGCTACGCGCGGTGGATCCGCTGGGTTTGGCAGGGCCAAGTGGCCTTGGTGTTGCGCGAGTTGCAGGAGCAGCAGGCGGAGCTGGGCGCCCCAACGGCGCAGGACAAGGAGACGAGTCCCCGGCAGGTCGTCGCCACGGCGGTGACGTATCTGCGGAACAACGCGGAGCGGATGCGGTACGACGAATACCGCCGCCAAGGGTTGCCGATCACGTCGAGCTACGTGGAAAGCGCGGTCAAGCAGTTCAACCAGCGGGTAAAGGGGACGGAGAAGTTCTGGAGCGAAGAAGGGGCCGAGGCGATCCTCCAACTGCGCGCGGACCACCTGAGCGACGACCAGCCCCTGGTAGCTTTCTGGGAGCGCCGCCAGGCACAGCAGACAGGGCAGCGCCCCTACCGACGCGCCAGCTGATTACAGACCGTGTCGTGCGCCC
>JBBRLN010000080.1:0-1851 GCA_038231315.1 Caulobacterales bacterium | reverse complement strand
GCGTGTCGGTCACTAGGTAGCTGACGGATCCGCCGGCGCACATAAGAGGGAGAGGGCTGCGGCTGTCGCCGTGACGGGTTTTGAAGGTCGAGAGAGGTTTTCTGGCCGGCCCGTCGCGGAGATACGCGATGACACGCCCAGCTTCCAAAGGCCATGCCCGAGTCCAGCGCTCGAACATCTACGACGAGATCACCACCAAGATTATTGCCGAGCTGGAGGCAGGCCGGCTCCCCTGGGTCCAGCCCTGGGGCTCGAGCACGGTATCGGCGCCACTTGCTATGCCGCGGAACGCCGCGACCGATCGTGGCTATTCCGGCATCAACGTCCTGATCCTCTGGCGCGCGGTGGTCCAACATGGCTTCGCCACGCAAGGCTGGCTCACCTTTCGCCAAGCTATGGGGCTAGGCGGCAATGTCCGCAAAGGCGAACACGGCACCACCGTCGTCTATGCCGATCGCTTCATCCCCGATGACGAGCGTCGCCGGGCACAGGACAATGGTGACGATCCAGCCGCCATTCCCTTCCTCAAGCGCTTTACCGTATTCAATGTCGCCCAATGTGAGGGCTTGCCCGACGGGCTATCGGCGCCGCCCCCACCCATTGCCGAAGGTCTGATAGTGCCAGAGGTCGAGGCGCTCATTCGTGCCAGCGGCGCCGACCTGCGTCTGGGCGGAGACAAGGCCTTCTATGCACCGGGTCCCGATTTTATTCAGATCCCCAGGCCCGAGGCCTATTTCGAGCCGATCAACTGGCATCGCACGGCCCTGCATGAGCTGGGGCATTGGTCGGGCCATCCCGGACGCCTCGCGCGCGACCTGAGCGGTGGATTCGGGTCGAAGGCCTATTCGCGCGAGGAGCTCGTCGCCGAAATGACGTCGGCCTTCTGCTGCGCGAGCCTCGGCATCGCGCCGACCGTGCGCCATGCCGATTACATCGGCGCCTGGCTCGACGTCCTGCGCGAGGACAATCGCGCCATCGTGCGCGCGGCGAGCGCAGCCTCCAAAGCGGCGGACTACCTCCTCGCCTTCGCGCCCAGTGCGGCACGGGAGGAGGATCGGGAAGCGGCGTGAACTCTCCCGCTGCGCGCCAACTCGGCCGGAGTTCAGGAGAGTAAGAGGGTCGAGACGGACTTCGTGACGGGTCAGGGTCGAGAGAGAGGCTCCCGGCCGCCCGTCACGGAGAACATCCCATGACCCAGGCTTCCCAGAAAATCGTCCTGTCCCCCTCGCGGGACATCCCCTTCAACAAGCTCGTGCTGAGCCAGTCCAATGTGCGCCGGATCAAGTCCGGCGTCTCGATCGAAGATCTTGCCGAGGACATTGCACGACGGACCCTGCTCCAAAGCCTCAACGTCCGCGCGGTCGTCGATTCCGAAGGCAATGAAACCGGCATGTTCGAGGTGCCGGCCGGAGGTCGGCGCTATCGTGCGCTCGAACGGCTCGTGAAACAGAAGCGCCTGTCGCGGGCAGCACCCGTGCCCTGCGTCATCCGCGAGAGCGCGGACATCTCGGCCGAGGAGGATTCGCTCGCCGAAAACAGTCAACGTGAGCCGCTGCATCCGCTCGACCAGTTTCGTGCCTTCCAGACCCTGCGCGAACAGGGTCAGGGCGACGAAGCAATCGCGGCGCGCTTCTTCGTCACACCGGCCATCGTTCGCCAGCGCCTCAAGTTGGCGTCCGTATCCGACCGGCTGCTCGCCCTCTACGCCGAGGACGAATTGACCCTGGACCAGCTGATGGCCTTCACCGTCACCAACGACCATGCGCGCCAGGAACAGGTCTGGGAGGCGCTCGCGCGCAACCCCTACAAGGAAGCCTATCAGATCCGGCGCATGTTGACCGAAGGCGCCGT
>JBBRLN010000079.1:0-1905 GCA_038231315.1 Caulobacterales bacterium | reverse complement strand
CCTCCGCCCTGGCCGGGAAGGACGGCGACGCCCCCTATGGCTCGGCGGCGGAAACGCCGCTGGACGGCTTCGCCCCCCTGAGTGTGGTGCGGGACGGCATGGCCTATACGCCCAGCGGCCTGGCGCCTGCGGGCGCGCCGGTGTCGGACCCAACGCCCAAGCCTGCATCCCAGGCGAGGACCTTTATGAGACAAATGGGCATTAAGGACTTCGGAAGTCTCCCCGAACCGGCGACCTGGGCCCTGATGCTGATCGGCTTCGCCATGATCGGCAGCGCTCTGCGTGGCCTTATCCTGGCCAACCGCCGGCTGGCTCGGCTGCGCGCCCTTGACGACACCGAGAGCTAGAGATCAGCCCACGGCCTGATCGGCGATGGCGGCCAGTTGGGTCAGGGTGCGCGCGTGGCTGGCGCGGGTGATGCGATAGCCGAACAGCAGGGCCAGGCCCGCGGCGTAAAGCACGATCAGCGCCGGCACATAGACCAGACCGAGTTGGCGGATGACCGTTTCCGGCACGTGGCCGGGACGGGCCCCCGCCGGGAAGTGGATGAAGGCCAGGATGCTGCTAGCGGCGAAGATGCCGATGCCGGACACAGCCTTGGTCACCAGGGTCGAGGCGGAGAAAAACAGCCCCTCCGCTCGGCGCCCGGTCTTCAACTCGCTGTCCTCGACGACGTCGGCGATCATCGCCGAGACCATGGTCGCCGCGGCTATGCCCAGAGCCGTCGAGACGATCGACTGGACCAGGACGATCATGAAGAGCCCCTGCGAGTGATTGGGCGGCAGAACGCCGGCCAGCCGCAACACCATGGGCGAAAGACCGACGGTCACCGACAGCACGATCAGCGTCATGGCGGAACCTCGTTTGCCGAACCGCCGCGACAGGGGCGCCGCGCCGCCCAGCGCCAGGAAGGCCGAGATGAAGACACCCAGCACCAGCAGGGCGAACTGCTTCGAGGTGAACTCCCAGAAGTAGGTGTTGATGTAGATGTTCATCGAGGCGGCGAGGCCGGCGGCCATCGACGTCGCCAGGCCGGCCAGGGTCAGATAAAGGAAGGATCGGTTCGACCATGTGGCGCCCATCTCCTTCAACATGGCCAGGACGCTCATTCGGCGCCGGGGCGGCACGCGGAAGGATGGAATGTGCCGGTGCGTGCCCGCCGAGGAGATCAGGATGGCCAGGAACATGATCGCCGACGCCAGCAGGCCGTAGCGGGCGAAGCCGGCGGGATTGGTCTGGCCGACGGTGTGGCGGGCGTCGGGCACCAACAGGAAGGTGAACGTCACCAGATACAGCGCCAACCCGCCCACCCAGGCGAAGAAATAGCGGTAGCTGAGCAGAACGGTGCGCTCGTCGTAGCCCGAACTGAGTTCCGCGGCGAGGGCGGAACTTGGCACTTCGTAGAAGGTGATGAATGTGCGGATGACGATGGCGACGCCGACCAGATAATAGAAGAGTTGATCCTTGGACCAGTGCGGCGGGCTCCACAGCAACAGGTAGGACACCGCCACCGGCAGGGCGGCGGCGTACATGAACGGGTGGCGACGGCCCCAGCGCGAACGCCAGTTGTCCGACACCTGGCCGACGATGGGGTCCAGAAAGGCGTCGACCAGCATGGCGATCAGGATGGCCAGGCCGACCTTCTGCGCGCTGAGGCCCACGACCTGATTGTAGAACAGCAACAGCAGATAGCTGAAACCATTGTCCTTGACCCCGAAGGCGACCGAACCCAGGCCGTAGAAGAGGCGGGTGGACAGCGACAGTCGCGGATCGGCGGGGCTCGCGGGAAGGGTCAAGGACGGCGCGTCTCCTTAAGCGTTCGATGGCCGCTCGCCGGCGGCATCGGGCACGATATGGTCCGATTGACGCGCGTGTGGAATGAAAATTACCCTTCGCGGCAACGTG
>JBBRLN010000078.1:0-1929 GCA_038231315.1 Caulobacterales bacterium | reverse complement strand
TGATAATGTCCGTTATCACACATGGCGGCGCTCACGCGCCGCCCTCGCCGAATTTCCACACCGGAATGCCGAGCGCCTTGGCCTTGTCGGCCAGGTTTGCTGAGATTCCCGAGCCCGGAAAGGCGATGACCCCGATCGGCAGGACGTTCAGCATCTGGTCGTTGCGCTTGAAGGGCGCCGCCTTGGCATGGCGTGTCCAGTCAGGCTTGAAGGCGATCTGGGGCGCCTTGCGGTTGTCGGCCCAGCAGGCGGCGATGCGCTCGGCGCCTCGGGGGCTGCCGCCATGCAGCAGCACCATGTCCGGATGTTTGGCGAGGACCTTGTCGAGCCGATCCCAGATGGCGCGGTGATCGTTGAAATCGAGGCCGCCGGTGAAGGCGATCTTGGCGCCGGGGGGCATGAGCACCGCCGTTTCGGCGCGTCGCTTGGCGGCGAGGAAGTCTCGGGAGTCGATCACCGCCGAGGTCAGGGCGCGATGGTTGACCATCGACCCGGCGCGCGGTCGCCAAGTCAATCCGGTGTGGCGTTCGAACTGATCGGCGGCTTGGTCGCGGAGGAACTCCAGGGTCTCGCGGCGATCGATGAGGGTCTGACCCATTTCCAGGAGTCGTTCGAGTTCGACCGAGCGGATTTCCGAACCGTCCTGTTCGCGCTGGCTTGTCTTCTGGGCCTGTTCGTTGTCGTCGAGCCTGCGCTGCACCCGGTCGGCCGCGCGGTGGAAGAGGTTGACCGCTGACCAGAGGAGTTCGCCCAGGTCAGGTTCGAGGCGCGTGTCGATCAGGGTCGAGACCAGGGCGTCGAAAATGTCGGCCACGGCGGCGCCGGCGGCGTCGATCTGCGGGAGGGGCCGGGTGTCGGGATCGTCTGGTGACGGGCGGTGGCCATGGAGTGCGAGTTCGCTGAGGATGTGATCGGTGGGAGAGGAGGCGTGCGGGGGCTCGAAGTCGGTGTCGTCGTGGTGGGTCGCCATGGGGTTCTTCCTTGGTCGGTAGGGCCGCGACCATCGCGGCCTTCGTGGCGATCCTCTCGGCGGGCGACCTGGGTTCCGCACCGCGAAGCGGCCGCAGCGGACGCGGAGGACGGCGGGCGGCGGCTATTTTGCCTCGCGATGCAAAGCGCCATGGCCTTGGGGACTCATCGCGTCAGCGATGGATGAGGACACTTAGCGCGGCGGAAAATAGTCGCCGCCCGCCGTTGCGGGTTCAAGGGCGCCCGCCGTCTGATCGCCCTCTAGAAGGCCGTGGTGCGGCTCTCCCGGCAAGAGGGAGATCACCCGCGAGCCGCCGCGGCATCGAGACCGGCGAGACCTCGCGCGAATCCTCTTCCCGTCCTGGCCATCCTCGGCGACCTCGTGAACCTGGCCACGTCGTCCGGGGCGAGCTGCGCGCGAAGGCCTCCCCGAAGATGATCGACGCCGAGGTGGCGCAGGTCCTCATTGAAGTCGCCCAGGGTCGGATTGAGCGAGCGCGCTTCGATCCCGACCGCGTCGGCCCGTTCGATCAAGGTCGCCATGGCCGCGTCGCCGGCCGGGTCATCGTCGCGCGCGATGTAGAGGCGATGAAGGTCGGGCGGGAAAAGGAGAGCGGCGAGGTGAGCGGCCGAGAGGGCGGCGACCATGGGGAGAGTCGGGAGCACGCATCGCAGCGAAAGCATGGTCTCGATGCCCTCGCCGGCCGCCAGGACGTCCGTGGCCACACCGAAGCGGACCCCGTGTCCGAGGAGATGGCCCATGGCGCGCCTGGGGGTGTCGATGGGCGCCTTGTCCTTGCCGGATGGGTCCAGCCAGGTGCGATGCACACCGGTGATGTGACCCTCCAGATCGGTGACGGCGGCGATGAGCGCCGGCCACGTCTGCGTCGGCGAGTCGCGATCAGGGCGATAGTAGCAGCGGGGGTGGAATCGCAGGGCGGCGGTGTCGTGGAGAGCCGT
>JBBRLN010000077.1:0-1958 GCA_038231315.1 Caulobacterales bacterium | reverse complement strand
CGATTGCCCGTGCATCAGCCGGAGCGCGTCGTGAGCGCCGACCTTCGTGTGACGCTGGTGACGAAGTCCGGCGCTCGTTACGAGGGCGTGCGCGTCCAGGGCGCGGGCGGTCTTTTGCCGGTGGCGGGCGGCTGGGAGCGGCTCCAGAAGGCGCTCTCCAGCGGGTCCGCGGTCTTGATCTGGACGACCTGGACGGCGACCGCCTGGACCTGCGTGAGCGTCCGGGCCGCGGACATCGCCCAGATCGGCGGTGCGGCGTGAGCGCGGCCGTCACGGCGGTCCAGCCCGACCCCGACTGCTACGGCTGCCTCGGCACCGGCCGGATCGTCGGCTTCGGCATGACCGGCGCCCCATGCCGCTGCGTCCCCGTCTGCCAGTCCTGCGGCCGGGCGTTCACCTACGAGCACGACGGCGAGCCCGCCCCGGCGGAGTGCGGCGCCTGCGCGGTGGAGGACGAGCCGACGGACCCCATCGTCCGGAAGGCCCGCGTGTCGTCGATGCGGATGCTGCGGATCTACGTCGCCGGCGCGCGCGGCCAGCTGCCGGACAACGGGCAGTCGGTGGCGCTGAAGTGGCTCCTCGTGTGGGCGGCTGCGGAACGGTTTCTCACCTGGAAGGAGTCACGATGACGGACGAGCGCGACTGGTGTGACGACCTCGGCAACATCGCCAACCTGTACGAGTGGCTGCTCGAGCAGGACGAGGCGCCGACGGGGGAGGACCTCGTCTACATGCTCCGGAAGCCATGGAAGTGGACCGAGGAGTACAATCGGTTCCTCGCGGCGAAGGCCGGCACGTGAGCGGCGCCCACGACTGCGGCTGCATGGCCTTCGAGGCGCCGCCCTGCAACGCCGCCCTCGCCATCCCCTGCACCGCGCGCGGGGGCCTGCCGTGCGCCGACTGCGACGCAGAGACCGCCAGCTTCCGTGCGACAGCCACGAAGCCTCAGCGCGAGGAGTGGGTTGAGACGCTCGCGATCTGGCTCGGCGTCCCCGCAGAGACCGCTGGGGCCCTCTTCGATCGGCTGCACGAGCCACCGCCGCGGTTCCGGCTCACCGCGATTGCGCTGCTCGAGCGGCACCTCGTGGGCGAAGACCTGGCGTTCGCGGTCCAGGCGGCGATGTACGCGCGGGACGATCTCTCCTGACGCCCACCTGAACGCTACACCAGCGCCCGCGCGTGGGTGCGGGTCGCTGCAAACTGCACGGATTCGACGGCTGCCCATTTCCGGGCGATGCGATTGGAGACACTCTTTGATGATGGCGATGAAATGGTCGTGGGCGGCGGTCGCGATGATGCTCGTGGGATGCTCGTCCGGAGCGGATGGCGGGACGGGGGCCGGGGTTCCCACCGGGGACAACAAGGGCGATCCGACGCTCACGCCGAGCGACGCGGGGGATGCGAGCGACAGCGCGGCGAGCTCGGAAGCGGCGACCTCGGAGGATGCGGGCGGTGAGGCGGATGGCGGGGCTTCCGGCGGCACAGTCACGAGCGAGGCCGGAACGCCGTTCACGCCCGTCGCCTTGAACATTTACGCGCTCCAGTACGGTGACACGATCGAGGTCGCGTTCAGTGACGTGCCGGTCACCACACAGCATGGGCACATGATTGTTCTCGTCTATCAGCACGCGGAGGCGGGCCCGGGTTACGTCCTCGCCGCGGGAGAAGCACGAGGAAAGACTCGCTGCCAAGAGCGCGGTCTTCCGCCGGCCACAAGCCCAGACTACGGCGCGTCGCTAACGTTCGACACGAAGGGCCGTGTCTCTGGCGGGCCGGTCAACCTTCATTTCCAGATCGGCGGGAATTACATCGCCGAGTTCCACGACCTGACCGTCACCCCGTCGACCTACGCGTGCCAGTAACTCTCACACCCCACCCGGAGGTTTCATCGATGCGAATGCGTGGTCTGGTTCTCGTGGTTCTCGCGGCGGTCGGATGCCATCAGCCGAAGCAGATCGT
>JBBRLN010000076.1:0-2056 GCA_038231315.1 Caulobacterales bacterium | reverse complement strand
GAGCAGCGCGGCATCAGGCACATCGAACCCGGCCGAGCGGCCAAGCTCCAGACAAAGCCACTCGACGACCGGCAACGTCTCGAAGCCCGCCGTGCCGGCGGGCTTGAGGATATGGGTGAACGGCTGATCGATGGCCGGAACTAGGGCGCCATCAGGCATGAGGCTCATTGGCGCTTTGATCTGGACACCCGACAGGCGCGGCGTTTCCGCGCGCGCGAAGATGCGCGCCAGGTTCTGCTCGAAGGTCTCCTCGATCTCACCGCGCGCCGGACCGGCGTAGCGGCCGGTGAAGCGACCGGCGTCGATGTGTCCAGCCAGTGTTGTCGTGAGACTGTCGGCAGGCAGCGCCGCCAGTTCCTCTCGGCCCTCGACGATGACGATGTTCGACATATATCGCCGTCCGCGCCGGAGCGCCTCGCGTTCATCGCGTTCGTGGAGAACCTGCGCCAACCAGCCCTCGGGCAGCAGCGATTCAATGAAGGCCGGCAGCTTGCCCGGCGTGGTCTCGCGCACGAGGGCCGGTCCCGCTCGACGCCCAGGCTTCCAGCGCCATTCGAATCCATCGTGGGTCAGCCGGCCGAGCGGTTCACCGTGCCAGGCGACGAGGAGATCAAGCGCCGCCTTATTGACCGGCGCCTTGGCAACGCCCGGCTGAGCCAACAGAAAGCGTTCGGCGCCTTCGCCTTCGCGATACCATTCGTTCTCACGCGCCAGCACCCAGACGGCGTCGGCCGCGGCTTGTGGCGTCCCATGTTCCTCCACCAGACGCGCCGCCATCTGCGCGCGCATGTCGGCGGTTACCGCGCTCGCATGTTCGCTGCGCAGGCGGAACGCTTCGAGAAAGCGTTGGCGCGGCGATGAGGCATCGATGCGCAATTCGCCCAAGTCGTCGCCGATGATCGCGATCGCCGTCGATGGATGCTTCGGCGCTTCGTTCTGGATGATCTCGAGCGTCCGCAACCGCGTGCGCTGGTTGCGGCGGCCGCTGATGAATAGCCGCCCGTCCGGCGTCGGCGCTAGCAGCGCTGCGCTTGCCGACGACAGATAGGCGTTGGGATAGAGATAGTGGGCGATACGGACCGAATGGCCTAGGATCGTCGCCTCGATATCCCCTTGGTGATCGACGTAAACCCCGCGGACGAGCTGGATCAACTCACCGGCCTGCGCGCGCTGATGCGCGCGCTTGGCGTCAATTGTCTCACCGACTAAATGAAGAGCCATAAGATTATCCCGCATCTCAGATGCGCGTTAATCCCACCATCCAGCTTCACATGCAAGAATTATCACGCATCTGAGATGCGCGATAATCCCGTGAGTGCAGCGGCTGAAAAGCGCAGACCCGGTATGATCGGCGCGCTCCAAAGCGATCATGCCGCGATCCATTCGGCCATGGACCCGCCGATTTGTGCGCTATTGCCGCCGCGAGCCCTACGCCGGTGTGTTCGCTCTTTTCATGTCGGGTCTATCGGCTCCAATCGGCATCAGACGCCAATCTCGTTGGAGTAGAGTAATGTCGACGAAATCTGAGGCCCTCAAAAAACGGATGATCCGCCGCCATGAGCTTCGGCAGATCGTACCGCTGGCCGACACCACCATCTATGAGATGGAACAGCGCGGCGAATTCCCTCGTCGCTTTGCGCTCACCCCGCGCTGTGTGGTGTGGGATCTGGCCGAGGTCGAAGCCTGGCTGACTGAGCGCCTAGCGACAGCCCGCCGATCACCCATCGACCGGGCGCCACATCCCGATGTCCGCAAGCGCAAGGCGCGTCCCGTCAAAGCGCCGGATCAGGCGCGAGCATAGGCATCGATGGCGGAATCAGGACCGGCACGCGCTTCTGCCCCGCCACCCAAGCATCGATGATATCAGACGATTCCTGCATCATATGCCGCCGCTGATGCTCGTACGCCGCCTTCTTGTAGACGCCGCGCGAGGACCGCCCATCTTCATGGGCCTGGCACTTTTCGATCCAGTCACTGTTGAACCCCAGTTCGTTGAGCAGGGTGGATCCGGTCCGGCGCAAGTCATGTACCGTGAACGGCTCCAGCGGTAAGCCTT
>JBBRLN010000075.1:0-2107 GCA_038231315.1 Caulobacterales bacterium | reverse complement strand
GTGGGCGTTGCCGCTTGCGCACGCGGCGAACCCACCCACCTCGCCCAGAATCGGTCGCTGCCGAGGCTTCGGAAATAGACCCATCGGCAAGGCCGCTGATGAGGCGACTGGCTATAATCCCCCGCGCGCCGCGTTCCCAATGATCGGGCGTGTCTTGCGCGGCCACCCATCCCGACAATGGAATCCGCAGATACTCGGCGAGACCCTGCACCACCGGCTCGTATGTGGCGCGCACGGCCGCGAGCGTTTGCGGCGCCGCGTCGCCGCCGTTCCAAGTCAGCCCGGCCTCCTTGAAGGCGTCCAGCATCCTGTCGAAGTCTCCGGGCGGGAAGCGATCTGGCGCATCGGTGCGCGCCGAGACTTCCAACGATCGCGCCATCTCCAGAACGACCTGGCGAGCCATGGCGAAGGTCATTCGGGCCTGGAGCTGTTTCAGTTCTTCGACGCCGATCAAGATCAGGGCGCAGGTGTCCATGATCGCGGCCAGCGCGCCGAGCCAGGACTGGTCATGATGTTGCGAGCGATAATAGGCGAGCATCGGATAGGAAAGGTGGCTTTCGAGAAGCTCGGCGCACCAGATTTCCCAGGTGCGAAGCACCTCGTCGATCTTGTCCAAGCCGCCGCTCTCGGCATGTCGACAAAGCAGGACGATCGGCGAAGGGGGCGATCCGGCGCGCGCATCAAGCTGGAGCACATGCGCCTCGCGGCGGGAAAACAGCTGATAGAGAACCGGCAGATAACCGATCACCACCGCGATCAAGCCAAAGCCCACGCCTGCCTCCACCACGGCCAGGATGCGCGCGGGCGGTGTGTGGGGCGTCACGTCGCCGTAGCCGAGCGTGAAGAAGGTCACGCCACTCATGTAGATCTGTTCGGCCAGATCAGACGCCGGCTTGACGCCGCCCCATTGCTGGGCCGCCCATTGCAGCAGGCCAAAGGCCAGGATCAAGGCGATCGCCCAGAAGCTGAACAGAAGGGTCATGGCCAGAGACCCATAGATGCCGAGGAATCGTTCGCGGCGGCCATCGGCCGGAACGATCCCGGCGATCACGGACCAAAGGCGCCAGGTCCAGTTGAAGAAATACCGGGTCAAGCGCCAGCGACGCTTCACTCGCCTCGGCAGCAGCATCACCTCGAAGGCGTCCTGAAGGACGGCGCCAAGCAGGAGGAGGCCGACCAATGAGGTGAGGAACGGTGTCACGTCGCCGCCAATGCCTTGCATCTAACCAGTGATCCGGAACGAGGGTAGCGCATACCCAGGCGGCCAATCTCGCCCAGCCCGTTCGCACACGAGCAGCTCGCGCCGAGGGGGTGGGCGGCGTTGAGCTTCGGGTTGGACGATGGGGGTCAGGCCGCGCCGGCCATCAGTTCCTTCTTGCGCGCCGCCATGCGCTCGCCCAGACCGGCAAGGTCCATTTTAGCGGCGCGGGCCTCCGGAAAGAGCTCGCCCTCTTCTTCCTGGACGTGGTGCACCACCTGCTCACCCAGCACTTTTACCTTGGCGTCGTAGAGGTCGTCGCCGGGCTGCATGGCCTCGATCTGGGCGATCAAGTCCTTGGCCCCGGCGTGTTCTACCTGAGCTTCGTCGAGCAGGGGCTTGTCGTCGGTCGCGGCGCGGGCGGCGGGGTAGAAAATTTCCTCCTCGATCTTGGCGTGAACCTTCAGGGCCTTGCAGATCTTGGCGGAGAGTGCACCCTTGGCCGTGTCGTCCTCAAGGTCCTCATAGTCCTCGAACCAGCCCTTTACTTCCTTGTGGTCCGCCTTCAGGAGCGCGATGGCGTCGCCGGGCTCAGCCGCCTTCCTCGCCGCCGCCTTGCGGGCCTTGGTGATCGCCGATGTGGCCATGGTCGTGTCTCTCCCTGGATAATGAAAATGGTCGGTGAAGAACCGCAAACCCCGAAGCGTCGGAGAGGTTCCCAGCGGGCGCGGAGACTTGAGGGCGCGGAGCGCGAAAGGGTCCGGGAGCCTTTTTAATTCGCTTGCCACCCGCAGCGGCTAGGGCCATTTGACCCGCGACCACAGCCCCAAGGGCTGGCGGGGGAAATTCATTTCTCGACCGGAGCGGCGGTCTCGGGCGTGTGCCCGGCTCAAGCACACGTCACCTAGC
>JBBRLN010000074.1:0-2114 GCA_038231315.1 Caulobacterales bacterium | reverse complement strand
GTAAGCGGTGCCGTGAGCACACGGCGCTGAGCCGTGCTCAAGCGGCGATAGCGATGGGCGCTGGGGCGTAAGCCCAGGGCAGGAGTTCGTCGAGACGTCTTTGCAGGTGGCCGCCGACGAGCTTGGTGAGGACGTCGGTGATGTAGTCCTGGGGCTCGATGTCGTTCAGCTTACACGTGGCAATGAGGGAGGCGAGGATCGCCCAATGCTCGGCGCCGCCCTCGGAGCCGGCGAAGAGACTATTGCGGCGCCCGATGGCCAGTGGGCGGATGGCGCGCTCGACGGTGTTGTTGTCGATCTCGATGCGGCCGTCGTCGATGAAGCGATTCAGCCCCTCCCAGTGATTGAGCGTATAGCGGATGGCCTTGGCGAGGTCGCCCTTGCGGCTCAGCAAGTCCAGGCGCTCGATGAGCCAGGGCCGCATGGCCTCGAGGATCGGCGCGCTGAGCTCTCGGCGGGCAACTTGACGTTCCGCAGGCGATCGGCCGCGGATATCCGCCTCAACGACGTAGAGTTGCTGGATCCGCGCCAGGGCCTCGGCGGCGATCGGCGTCTTGGCGGGATCCTTGTTCAGTTCCTTATGGAAGTAGCGGCGCGCGTGGGACCAGCAGAAGGCGAGCTCGACCGCGCCGGCCTTGGCGAGCGTCTTGTAGGCGCCGTAGCCATCGGTCTGCAGAACGCCATGATATCCCGCCAGGTGGAGGGTGGGCGAGGATGTCGCCCGGTTGCCGGCATAGACGAACGCCACGCCCGGCGGCTCCGGCCCGCCCCACGGCCGATCGTCGCGGGCATAGGCCCAGAACTGCCCGAGCTTGGTGCGCCCGCGCCCTGGATCGAGAACCGGCGCGCGGGTCTCGTCGGCGAAGAGCTTGCCGGAGGCCTTCAGCCGCTCCAGCAAGCGCGCATGCACCGGCTTCAGGAGTTCAGCCGCCGAGCCGGTCCAGTGGGCCAGGGTCGATCGGTCCAGAACCACGCCGCGGCGGCCATAGGCCTGAGCCTGCCGATAGAGCGGCAGGTGATCGGCATACTTGGCCACGACGACGTGCGCGATCGTTGCTTCCGTCGGCAGGCCGCCCTCGATCAGGCGAGACGGCGCCGGCGCCTGCACGACGACGCCCTCGCATGCCCGGCAGCCGTACTTGGGCCGGCGGACGACCAGGGCTCGGAAGGTCGCCGGGATCACGTCCAGCCGCTCGGCGACATCCTCCCCGATCCGGTGGAGCGCGCCCGCGCAGCATGGGCAGGTCTTGTCCTCGATATCGATGACCTGCTCGACGCGCGGCAAGTGCGCGGGCAGCGAACCCCGGTTGGCCCGCCGGATCGACGCCGTCGCCGCCTTCTCGTCCGGCGTCGACAGGCGCGCCTCGGCGGCGGCCAGTTCCTGCTCCAGGTCTTCCAGCGCCAGGCCGAGCTGGTCGGGGTCGAGCTTCTCCGACCGCGCGCCGAAAGTCGCGCGTTGCAGGTCGCGGATGATGCGGCTCAGGCGGACGATAAGTTCGTGGTCCGCCGCCCGCGCGTCCTCATGGGCGGCGAGCTTGCGGTCGCGCTCTTCGAGGTCGGTGGCGTGGCGCACCCGCTCCGCCAGGAGCAGGCTCCAGATCGCGTTGGCATCCATGGACGGCTGCGCTTCCACGATCCAAGTAGATCATGTTCGAAGTCTCTTGAGGCGCCCCCGCGTGCGCCCTGAGTCATTCCGTCGCAGCCTGGCGGTTAGGCGACCACCTGGGGCGCCCGCGTCCGACGCGGCGCCAATATCCGCGTCCACTCCATCCCGTCGAGCAGGGCCGCCATCTGCGGCGGTGTCAGCCGCATCGCCCCGTCGGCGATCCTCGGCCAGCGGAACCCACCCTGCTCGAGCCGCTTGGCGTACAGCACCACGCCCGTGCCATCCCAGTACAGCAGCTTCACCCTGTCGGACCTCTTCGCCCGAAAGACGTAGACCACGCCCGAATAGGGATCGGCCCCAAGGTCGTCCTTCACCAGCTTGGCGAGTCCGTTCATTCCT
The DNA here is from genome assembly GCA_038231315.1 of Caulobacterales bacterium. Classification (GTDB taxonomy): domain Bacteria; phylum Pseudomonadota; class Alphaproteobacteria; order Caulobacterales; family Caulobacteraceae; genus Acaudatibacter. Next base: position 109 of record JBBRLN010000074.1, on the reverse strand, counting down.
TTACGAAAATCCACGGGCTTGGTGGCCATCAGCACCTTCACGCCCGCGGGCAGGCCCGCGCCCGGCGTCACCGCTCCGCCTTCAGGACCCGCAGCAATGTCTCCAGCGT
>JBBRLN010000073.1:0-2122 GCA_038231315.1 Caulobacterales bacterium | reverse complement strand
GATCATCTCCACTGTTGATCCCGACGCCCGACACATGCACAAAAGCGTCAGCGCATACCGCGACGGCTACAAGGCCCACATCGCGGTGGAACCCGAGACCGGGCTCATCACCGCGAGCGCGCTCACCCCCGCGAACGCGGCCGACGGCCCCACCGGCGTCACGCTCCTCACCGGCGAACGGCCCGGCCTGCAAGTGCTCGCCGATTCCGCCTACGGCGGTGGCGAGACCCGCGCGACGCTGCGCCAAGCCGAACATGACCAGGCGATCAAAGCGATCCCGCTACGCCGCGCGGTGCCTGGCGGCTTCGACCGAGACGACTTCGTGATCGACTACAGCGCCCGAACCGCGACCTGTCCCGCCGGCCACACCGTGACCATCGCTGCCAAGGGTGCCGCGACCTTCGGTTCTCGCTGCCGGGCATGCCCACGACGCGAACGTTGCACCACCGCCAAAGGAGGCCGCACCCTCCACATCGGCGAACATGACGCCGAACTCGTCGAAGCTCGCCGCGCCTGGCGCGACGGCGACTTCACCGACGACTACAAGCAATGGCGGCCCATGGTCGAACGATCCATCGCCTGGCTCGTCGCCCGCGGCCGTCGCCGCGTCCGCTACCGCGGCATCGAACGCAACCAACTCGGCCTCTCCGTGCGCGTCGCCGCGATCAACCTGCGCCGACTCATCAACCTCGGCCTCACCAACGACGGACCCCAATGGATCCTCACGAACGGCGGGTCCGAGACCTGACAAGCAAGGAACCACACCTCAGCTACCACAAGAGCTCTCCAGGACTGCCCGCTCACACCTCGAACACCAGCCCCTCGGCCGGAACCCAGACCCGCCTCGCCCGCCGGAAAGCGGATAGTTCAACAGTCTCCTAGTGTCCTGGACGCTTGTTCCGCTGATAAATCTTGACTGACCGGGAATTTTGGTGGGGTGGCCGCGTTGGTCTGGTGTTGTCGACCAACATCGGAGGGACACCATGGCACAGCTCGGACGACCGACCGTTGAGATCTCGCTCACCAGCGATGAGCGCACGACGTTGGCGCGTTGGGCGCGACGTCATTCGTCGTCGCAGGCGCTGGCATTGCGTTGCCGCATCGTGTTGGCGTGCGCCGATCGGGACCGCACGCATGCTGAAATCGCGGCCGATCTGGGTTGTCATCCGGTGACGGTCGGTAAGTGGCGGCACCGTTTCGCTGTTGACCGTCTCGACGGCCTGGTGGACGCGGCTCGGCCGGGCGCGGCCCGCACGATCGGTGATGACGTGATCGAAGCGGTCGTGGTCGAAACGCTGGAGACCGCACCGCCGGATGCGACGCACTGGTCGACGCGGGGCTTGGCCGCCAAGCATGGGATCAGTCACACCACCATCGGTGAGATCTGGCGGGCGTTCGGGCTCAAGCCGTGGCGGGAGGACTCCTTCAAGGTGTCTCCGGACCCGCAGCTCATCGAAAAGATCCGCGACATCGTCGCGTTGTACATGAACCCGCCCGTCGCGGCCGCGGTGTTCGCCGTCGACGAAAAACCACAGATTCAGGCGCTGAACCGCACCGCGCCGACACTGCCGATGCTTCCCACCACCCCGACGCGGGCCACGCATGACTATGAACGCAACGGGACATGTGATCTGTTCGCCGCGCTCGAGATCGCCACCGGCAAGGTCATCACCGACATCCGCAAAACCCACACTTCAGCCGACTTCGTCGCGTTCTTGAACAAGGTCAACCGCAACGTCCCAACCGAGTTGGATGTGCATGTCGTGTTGGACAATCTCTCGACGCACAAGACCCCGACCGTGCAACGCTGGCTGCTGCGACACCGACGCTTCCACTTCCATTTCACGCCGACCTACGGGTCGTGGATGAATCTCGTCGAACGCTGGTTCTCCGCGCTCACCACCAAGAAACTGCAACGCTCCGCGCATCGCAGCGTCAAAGAACTCGCCGTCGACATCGAGGCGTGGGCCGCGACATGGAACGAGAACCCCACCCCGTTCGTGTGGCACAAAACCGCCGACCAGATCCTCGAACGCCTGGCCGGCTACTGCACCGCCATCAACGAACGAGCAACCGCATGACCCAACACTTTTCACGGCGCTTCAAGCGTCCAGGACACTAG
>JBBRLN010000072.1:0-2318 GCA_038231315.1 Caulobacterales bacterium | reverse complement strand
CTCGACTAACCCCAGGAACTGCCTCAGCAAAACCGGCCCGGCTACGACCGCCGCACGTCGGGGGCCTCAGTCCCTCCAGACCGACCCCGTCGGCTACAAGGACCAGATCAACCTCTACGCCTATGTGGGAAACGATCCGGTGAATAAGACGGACCCAGCTGGGACGGATGCCCTTTGGGTGACCAACCCAGACGGCACGACAACGTTGGTGATCCCCGTCCAATATACTGGCCAGGGCGCGACCCCTGGGAATGTCGCGGCCATCGTTGAGCGGGCGAACAGTCTGACGATCGAGGGCGGCGGAACAAACATCCAGGTTGTTCCGACTAACCGGCCAATCGGTGGCATCTTGAACCGAATGGACTTCAGCCCCGGCTACAACACCAAGATGTGCGGAGGAGCAGGCGAGTGCGTCAATCGTCTGGGTGGAAACCGGGCGCATATCAACAGTGACAATCCCCAGGCAACGGACGCGGGAGCCCATGACACCCTGCACTTCGCGGGAATTAAGGATCAATATCAAGAAGGCTCGCGAGACGCACAGGGCAACCGAACCAGTACTCCGACGCCTGGTTACACGAATAGAAACATAATGACTTCCAGAAGCGGGACGACGATCACGTCGGGTCAAGTTCAAGAGGCCAAAACAAATCCGACGACCAAACAATGCACCGTCGCGACGGGTTCGCGTATTCCCGTATGTTGAAACAATTCATAAAGGCGTTCGGTCTCGCGGCGGCCTTCGCCGCCTTGCTGGAAAATAGCGCGTGTGCGGAGGCGCCAATGCGGTCGCGGCCGATCTCGGTGGATGTCCGCGTGAATGCGGACGATGGGCTCAGCCAGAGGTTTGGTGCCGCCCTTGAAGCGGCGTTTCGTAGGTCCGGATCGTTTGTGTGGGCCAAGAACGGGGAGCCGGTCGATCTGGTCGTAACGGTGCCGACCAATCTCGAAGTCAACGTGGGGAGCGCAGCATTCGTCGTGGAATTCTCCGGATCGGGGAATCAGGCTCTGGGCGCGACCAAGGGCTCTTGTCTGGAGTCCGATCTCACCCGATGCGTTGATCAGGTGCTGCGAGACGCAGGGATCGCCGTTCATCGAACGGCAGCTCCCTCTGGGTCGAAATCGCCCCAATCCCCTTGATGATCGAGAGCGGTAGTTCGGCCAAAATCGCGCGTCAGAACGCAAGGGAAGATAAAAGCCCCGCCGTCGGCTGGGGGCGGTGTGGTTGGCAAGTGACTGTCTTCTCAGAAGTTTTAGCCCCTGACGGCGACGGCGCTTCGAGGCTTGGCGACACGGGTGCGCTGGCGCTTTGCCGGATTCCTCAATCTTTCCAATGCCGCGAGCGAGGGCTCCCGCGAAATGCCCCGCTGGACGGTTGATCTGGGGGAGGCCGGGGGTCTTGCGGTGAACGGCAAGATAAAAGCCGCGAGGTGTGCGGGCTGGGGTCGGCTGGAAAGCCCCGGCCAATCAACGCCCTCGCGTCCTGCGGGACACATCGCCGCCAAAGCGCGCGAGGTGCGCGAGCCGGGCAATCCCTTGAAACGCAACGGATCGGCGCGAGGTGCGCCCGCCGCCCGCCCGCCAGGGTGCGCCGCCGCTTGGGCCGTTGCATGAAATCGGGACTCGGCGGCGTATGGCGGTCGTCCCGGCGAGCGTCGGCGAAGAGTCGTGGCGGGTCGATTGTGGACAATGGCGCATATACGGGTCGCTTGGGCTACGCCCATCGACCCTGTGCGGTCAGGCGCCGCCCGACGCCCTCAATCCCCCTGATCGGCCGGCGTCGGCCGGGGGGTTGGGCCAAGGGCTGGCGCCCTTAGCGATCCCTCAGTCCGGGGGCCGTCGTGGCGGCGGAGCGGGGCCGGCCGGCCGCCTCAACCCCGCTGGCGCGCCCTGCGGGCCGCGGCCTTCGGCCTCGGGGTTGACCCGTCCGCCCGGCCCCGCTTGGGCTTGGCATGATCGCTGGCGCGATCCGCTTCGGAACGAAGCGCCGGCCGAGAACGAGGGGCCATCCTGCCGGTCGGCGTCGCCGATCATCTTTTTTAGAACGGCCAAAAGGCTCCGCCAGGGGCGTCGCTGGGACGGTCCCCTGTGGGTCGGCGCAGCGATGTAGCCGCCGGGCGGCGGCGGCCGTCAGGACGCCTTGGCCCAGCGCCTGGCCTGGTGCTGGAGCACGAGGCCCTGGAGGACCGCCTTGGCGGTCGCCTTCTCCTCCGCCCCGAAGGTGCTGAGGGCTTCGAGGAAGTGCTTGAACTCCTCGTCGGGTCCGCGTTCGGCTTCCTCGAAAAGAAGCATGTCGGTGGAGACGTGAAGGGCCACGG
>JBBRLN010000071.1:0-2377 GCA_038231315.1 Caulobacterales bacterium | reverse complement strand
TGCCTTATATATTGGGCATCTTGTTGACATATTCGTATTTTGCCTCTTATATAAGGCAATGCTAGACCTTCCCACTCTCGGCGAACGCATCGCACAGCAGCGAAAGGCGCTGAAGCTCACTCAGACCGCGCTGGCGAACCGCGCCAAGGTTGGTCGCTCCACCATCGACGCCCTTGAGAACGGCCGCATGACGGAACTTGGGTTCACTAAGATCGCGCGCATCCTGTCGGCGCTCAAGCTGGACATTCAACTGACCGAAGCCGCCCGCGGCCGCCCCACGCTCGAAGACCTTTTGAAGGAAGACGATGATCAAGGTCTGGACGAGCGGCGCTGAGGCCGGCCGACTCGATCGCTTCGGACAGCGCGGATCGGTGTTCGCGTACAGCCCCGATGCGGGCGCCGGACGCGCCGTCTCCTTGACCATGCCTGTACGCCTGGCGTCATGGGACACTCAATTCGGCTTGGCTCCCATCTTCGAGATGAACCTTCCGGAAGGCGCGCTGCGCGAGCGCCTCCGACTGGCTTTCGCCAAGGCCACGGGATCCTTTGACGATCTCGATATGCTGGCCATCGTCGGCCGCTCCCAAGTCGGGCGCCTGCGTTATACGGGCGTCGATGACGCCTTGGACGAGGCGGTCCCTTTCCAGTCAGTCGACGAGATTCTGGCCAGCCGACGCGATGGCGGCCTGTTCGCCTATCTCCTCGATCAGTTCGCGACCTTCTCCGGCGTCAGCGGCGTACAGCCCAAATTCATGGTTCGAGACGAAACGGCCTTCGCCGGCGCCGCGCCTGGCGATCGTACGAGTTTCCGAGGCGCCACCCACATCGTGAAGTTCTGGGAAGCCGAATATCCGCAGCTGGCGGCCAACGAATATTTCTGCCTGCGCGCCGCCGAGCGTTGCGGCCTTGAGGTCCCGCGATTTCGTCTTGCCGAGGATGGCCAGGCGCTGGTCATCGACCGGTTCGACCTGCGCCCCGATGGGTCCTATCGCGGGTTCGAGGACTTCTGCGTTCTGAACGGTCGAGGGACCGCTGAGAAATACAGAGGGTCTTACGAGACCGCCGTGTTGCGCCGATTCAGCCAGTTCGTTTCCGCCGATGTCGCGACGCGCGACGCCGAGCGGCTGTTCACCTTGATCGCGCTCAACTGCGCCATCCGCAACGGCGACGCCCACCTCAAGAATTTCGGTGTCGTCTACGATGACATGGACGCCACCGTGGCCCTGGCGCCGGCCTACGATCTGGTCACCACCACAGCCTATATTCCCGCCGACAGCATGGCCCTGACTCTCGACGGCTCCACCCGTTGGCCTGACGCCAAGCGCCTGCGGACCTTTGGCGAAACCCGCGGCATTGGGGCCCCCAAACGGGTCCGCGCCATCCTCGAGCGCATCGCCGACGGCCTAGCGGACACCCTTGTGGAATTGCGGGCCTACGCACAGGATCATACCGCCTTCACAGACGTCGCCGTCCGCATGGAAGCTGCCTGGGCCGCAGGGATCGCCAGCTCCCTTGCCAGCGATAGAGGCTGATCCTGATGCCCGCCCCGGCGTGCGACCTGGCCTCTGCGCTTTCATCAGCAAGAGCAAACCGTCCCCGCGTTGAACACCATCACCCCCTCGCAGGAGCTCCCCTGCCTGAGGTTTTTCACGACCGGCGACGAACGGCGGCGAAGTCAGACGCTACGTCCCTGAGCCGTCAAACGGCATCAGCAGGTGCGGGCCGGTCGGCTTAGGATCAAGGCCCGCCAACAGCGGCGGAACGCAGGCGAAGGACCGCCGGCGATCCCACTCCTCTTCAAATCGCCCCTGCGACCAGTCCAACGCGCGAGCGCAAAAGCTCTCACTACCGGCCGGGTGCAGTCCCCAAGGGACATAACTGTAAAATTGAAGCTGGCGAGGCGGCCGCCATGCCCACGCTCGCCACCATGGCGCCGCAAAGAAGCGGCGGGCGGCCCAAGTGGCTAGCCCGGCGAAGTCGCCATAAACCGCGCATCCAGGCTCAAGCTGAACAATGCAGACATCAATCTTGCACCCGGCGCGTTCAAGAACGGCGGCCCAGGTCTGTCGCCTTCCGCTCGGCGTTGGCGCCTCGAAGCGCAAGACTTGGCGGCGCACGACGGCCGGCGGCGTGGCGCTGAAGGCCGCCAGCCCGTCAGGCTGCGCAAGCGGACGTCGGGCGCGGGCCCGCTTTGCAGCGTCGATCTGCCGACCGGCCGCCCGCCACGCATCATCGACATCGACCTCGCTGGCGTGTCCGCCGTCAGCACCAATGAGACAGATTCAGGGTTCCTGCTAGCGGAGGGTTTTGGTCTCATCGCAGTGACGTAGGAACGAAGATGAGACCAAAACCCTTGCCCTCGAAGACGACCGCCGGT
>JBBRLN010000070.1:0-2423 GCA_038231315.1 Caulobacterales bacterium | reverse complement strand
GTAAGCGTCCTGCGGAGCGGCTCTGTTAGAGCGGCGGCATAGATGTCATAGGGATGGGTCTATGGCATCGATGAAGCTGTTGAAGAGGGACGTGCTGGGGCGGGTGCGGACGCCGAGGGCGAAACGGGAGGAGATCCTGGACGAGTTCGAAGGGAGCGGGGTGAGCGGAGGCGAGTTTGCGGAGCTGGTGGGGATCAAGTATCCGACGTTGGCCAGTTGGATCCAGAGACGGCGGCGCGAGCGCGGGACGTATGGCCGAAAAGCTCCGGTCAAGCCGGCCCAGAAGGTGCGTTTCCTGGAGGCGGTGGTGGCGAAGGCCGATCCATCGTCGACCGCCCTGGAGGTGGAGGTGCCGGGCGGCGCGCGGCTGAGGATCACCGAGGCCGGCCAGGTGCCTTTGGCCGTGCAGCTGATCCGGAGCCTCGCCTCATGTTGAGCTTCGCGGGGAGCCTGAAGGTGTTCGTGGCGGTGGAGCCGTGCGACATGAGGAAGGGCTTCAACGGGCTCCACGCGCTGGTGACGGAACGGATGAAGGAGGATCCGAAGGCGGGTGCGCTCTTCGTCTTCACCAACCGCCGGCGCACCCGGCTCAAGATCCTGTTCTGGGACCGGACGGGGCTGTGGGTCTGCACGAAGCGGTTGGAGGAAGGGACGTTCTCGTGGCCGCAGCCGACGGATGGCGGAGTGTCGAAGCTGCGGCTGACGCCGGAGGCGCTCTCGTTGTTGACCGACGGGGTGGACCTGCGCGGACCGAAGCTGCGGCCGTGGTATGAGCGCGAATAAAACCGTGTAAAAACAGGCGTTCCAGGCACTTCGTCGCTGACAACGGGAGGCTCTTTATCCTATAAGAAGAGCACCGAAGATGACGCCGCGCGAAGCCGAACTCACAAGCCAGTTGGAGATGGCCCTCCGGGAGAACGCGCTCCTTCGGCAGAAGATCGACCTCCTCGTCCGGCGTGTCTTCGGCTCGACGAGCGAGAAGCTTTCGCCCGGCCAACTGGAGCTGCTCCTCGCGTTGTCCGGGACCGCACCGGCGGTCGCCGCAGCCGCCGAGAAGCCCGCCCCACAAAACGTCTCCCGCCCCCAGAAGGAACGCGCCCCGCGCCTTCCGGAACACCTGCCCGTCGTCGAAGAAGTCCTCGACCCCGAGCTGGTGAAAGCCGCGCCCGAGCAATGGCGGCGCATCGGCGAGGAAGTCAGCGAACAGCTCGACTACGAGCCCGGCCGCTTCCTCCGTCGCCGGCTCGTCCGCCCGAAGTATGTCCGCAAGGACGACCGCGACGCGGCCCCGCTCATCGCGCCTTTGCCCGCTCGGTTGCAAGACAGGAGCCTGCCCACACCCGGCCTGCTGGCCCACGTGTTGGTCTCCAAATACTGCGACCACCTTCCGCTCTATCGGCAGGAGAAGATCTACGCCCGCCGCCACGGCGTGAACCTGCCCCGGCAGACGTTGGCCCGCTGGGTCGAACTCGCGTCCGACTGGCTCCAGCCCATCTACCGTGAGATCAAGTCCGGCGTGATGGCCGGCGGCTACGTGCAGATCGACGAAACGCCGGTGGATTATCTCGATCCGGGGCGGGGAAAGACGGGCCAAGGCTACTTGTGGGTCTGCGCCAAACCCGAGGGCGACGCCGTCTTCCACTGGGAGACCAGCCGCGCCGCCGCGTGCCTGGCGAACCTTGTGCCCGTCGATTTCACCGGCATCGTGCAGTGCGACGGCTACGCGGCATATCCATCGTTCGCCCGGCAACACCCCAAGCCCATCCAGCTCGCCGGCTGCTGGGCGCACGTCCGAAGGAAGTTTTACGAGGCCCGCGCACAAAGCCCCAAAGTGACCGGCTGGTTCCTGCGCCAGATCCAACTGCTCTACCAGGTCGAAGCCCAGTTGCGGGAGCAGAAAGCCGGCCCCAAACTCCGCGCCGCCCTGCGGGCCAGCGCCAGCCGCTGGAACGTCGAACGCCTCCACCGCGCCCTGATCCGGCACAAAACGCGGCACCTGCCCAAGAGCCTCCTCGGCCAAGCCATCGACTACGCCCTCGGCCAATGGCCCACGCTGGAAGTGTATCTCGGGGACGGCCGGGTGGAGATCGACAACAACCGCGTCGAAAACGCCATCCGCCCAACGGCGGTCGGCAAAAAGAATTGGTTGTTCATGGGCGAAGCCGGAGCCGGCCAGAGAGGGGCCATCCTCTACACCGTCGTCGAAAGCTGCCGCCGCAGAGGGCTCGATCCCTACGCCTACCTCAAGGATGTCCTCACCCGTCTCCCGGACATGAAGAACCACCAGCTCCCCGAGATCCTCCCCGCCGCTTGGGCCAGATCCCGCCAGCCCCTCCACAAAATCGCGGCATAGCGCGGCATAGATGTCATAGCCTATCGCTACGACATCTATGCCTTCAACCGGTGCTCGGCAGGACGCTTAC
>JBBRLN010000069.1:0-2457 GCA_038231315.1 Caulobacterales bacterium | reverse complement strand
GTAAGCGTCGTCCCACTCCCACCTTTCGCGCGGTGATCTGATCGCCGAGTCTGACCGACGGTTCGGTTAGGCAGGTGATGATGTCTGGTGACGATGTGCTGTCGATGCCCGCGGTCCGACGCATCGAGGTGTTCACCGGCGCGGGCCGGCGGCGGCGATGGAGTCCTGAGGAGAAGGCGCGGATCATTGCGGAGAGCTACGCGACGTCGGTGGGCGAGGCGGCCGAGCGGCACGCGTTGCGGGCAACGCAGCTCTTCACCTGGCGACGCGACGCACGTCGCGGCCATGGGGGCGGGATGACGTTCACGCCCGTGGTGGTGGACGAGGCGGTCGGTGATGGTCGTGGTGGCGGTCAGGGCCTGATCGAAGTCGAGATCGGGCCGGCGCGGCTGAGGGTCGGCCCCGGCGCGGACATCGGGATGACGCTGGCTCTTCTCGGGGCGCTGCGGGGCAAGCGGTGATCCCCGCCTTCGCGGGGAGTCCGCCCGGCGGAGCGCGGGTGATGGTGGCGACCAAGCCGGTGGACTTCCGCAAGGGCGCCGAAGGCTTGGCGGCGCTGGTGCTCGATCAGATCCGCCTCGACCCGTTCTCGGGGACGGTGTTCGTGTTCCGCGCCAAGCGGGCGGATCGGATCAAGCTGCTGTGGTGGGACGGCACGGGTGTGTGCCTCCTGTCGAAGCGGCTGGAGGATGGTCAGTTCCGCTGGCCCAAGGCCCAGGATGGCACGCTTCGGCTGAGCGCGGCGCAACTGTCGGCGCTGCTGGAAGGCCTCGACTGGCGACGTGTTCACGAGAGCCGCCGAACACGGGTTCCCGTGGCGACCGCCTGACCCCGGAGGCCTGCGGCACGGTGACTCACCGTGCACGTGGGGGCGCCTCAGAGCCGGTAAAATATGCTGTTGTCCAGAGGTGATGACGGTGCTGGCCGCTCTCTTGCCGAACGATCCCGCGACGCTCCAGGCGACGCTGATCGCCGAGCGCGCCGCGCACGCCGCCGAGGTGGAACGGCTCACGCAGATCATCAAGGAACTCCAGCGTCACCGCTTCGGCCGTCGCGCCGAGACCCTGCCGATCGACCAGCTGGAGTTGGCTCTGGAGGAGGTCCAGCAGGGTGAGTCCGAGGATGCCGCCGGCGTCGAGACGGTAGATGTGGAACGCCGCGCCGCGCGCGCCAGGACCCGCCGAGCCAACCGTGGATCACTGCCCGCTCACCTGCCCAGGGTCGAGGTGGTGGTGGATGTCGAGGACAAGACCTGTCCCTGCTGCAACGGTGCTCTGCACCGGATCGGTGAGGATGTCGCCGAACGCCTGGACCTTATCCCCGCCCAGCTGCGGGTGCTGGTCACGCGCCGGCCCAAATACGCCTGCCGGGCCTGCGAAGAGGGCGTTGTCCAAGCCCCGGCTCCGGCCAGGCTGATCGAGGGCGGACTGCCGACCGAGGCGCTTGTCGCCCATGTGCTGGTGGCCAAGTACGCCGACCACTGCCCGCTCTATCGGCAGAGCCAGATCTTCGCCCGCCAGGGCGTGGACCTCGACCGCTCCACCCTGGCCGACTGGGTCGGGCGCGCCGCCTTCCTTCTCCGTCCCGTGCACGTCAGGCTTCTGGAAGAGCTCAAGACCTCGGCCAAGCTGTTCGCCGACGAGACGACCTTGCCGGTGCTCGATCCGGGGCGAGGCCGAACCAAGACCGGCCAGCTCTGGGCCTATGCCCGCGACGACCGGCCATGGGGCGGCGTCGATCCGCCTGGCGTCGCCTATGTCTATGCACCCGACCGAAGGGCCGAGCAGCCGATCAAGCACCTCGTTGGCTTCAAGGGCGTGCTGCAGGTCGATGGCTATGGCGGTTATCGCCCGCTGGCAGAGAAGGGTGAGGTGAAGCTCGCCTTCTGCTGGGCGCACGTCCGCCGCCCGTTCTACGAGCTGGCCGCCGCCGGCCCCGCGCCCATCGCCACCGAAACCCTGGAGCGGATCAAAGCCCTCTACGCCGTCGAGGCCGAGATCAGGGGCATGCCCTCCGAGCAGCGCCAAGCCGCGCGGCAGGCGCGAAGCCGTCCCATCCTCGAAGCGATGGAGCCGTGGCTCCGCGCCAGGCTCCAGACCGTCAGTCAGAAAGGCAAACTCGCCGATGCCATCCGCTACGCACTGGCCCGCTGGGAAGGTCTGACCCGCTTCACCGCCGACGGCACAATCGAGATCGACTCCAACACCGTCGAACGCTCGATCCGACCCATCGCGCTCACCAGGAAGAACGCCCTCTTCGCCGGCTCCAACAGAGGCGCCGAACACTGGGCCGCCATCGCCTCGCTCGTCGAAACCTGCAAGCTGAACGGCATCGATCCCGAGGCCTATCTCGCCGACACCATCACCCGCATCGTGCAGGGACATCCCCAAAGCCGGCTCGGCGAACTCCTGCCGTGGACATACAAGTCGGGCGTGGCCTGAGGACGACGCTTACGAT
>JBBRLN010000068.1:0-2515 GCA_038231315.1 Caulobacterales bacterium | reverse complement strand
TGTTCTCTCCAGTTTGCCCGTTGGTCCTCGAGTGAAACGACTTGACCTCCGGCCCGGGTCAGAGATCAAGGCGGACTCGTCACAGTTAGGAGTGGGCACATGAAAACATCACTCGCCATCGCGGCAGGTTTGCTGCTCGTCGTGTCGCCCGTTCTGGCTCGATCGCATCACAAGGTCCGGGCGCCGTACGGCGCTGGAAGAGGGTCTGTGGTCACCGTCGGCAGTAGCGTTCGGATCACAGACATCGGAGAGGTGATCGGACCGACTGACGCGATCATCAGCGTCAGCAAAGCTCCGCCTGGGGGCTACCAAGGCAGGACTGACGTTAAGCAGACGGCCGCTCCCGCCAAGTAGCTTTGATGGCGGGCGCCTTGGGTATGGGATGAACTGTCGGGGTCGGCAGCTGTCGCCAGGATAGCGGTCGATTTCCAGGCCGGCACGAAGGTCCGCCTAATCAGAGGGCCGGCCCTGCCACCCTCGTTCAAGATTAAACCTAATTGCACACCAGCACGGTGCTCTGACAGTGCTTGTGCGACTATGGTTCCGGATCGACCTGTGGTTGCGTAATCAGCCAAGAACCTGGCCGGCCCCACCGCCCCGCCGTTGCGTACCTATAGCGCGACGATCTGGATGTGAGGCGGGCGACAATCAGGATGCGAGTCTGGTGTCGCGGCGATGCATGATGCTGGCGGTGATTGACGCGCGCAAGCGGGTTGTGAGCCGGTGATTGTCGCGGCGCGTCAGTCAGCGGCAGTTTTGGGTGTCGCGCGGCCGGGCGGCCTGTGGATCGGCGTGCAAAAGGGACCCCCTTAGCGGGGTGATCGGCGTCCAACAGGGACCCCTCATTTCGATGGTTTAATCGGCCACCTGGGCACTTTCAGGTGGCGAGATCGGGATGTTGGTGGTGGAGACCGTGGTTCGGATTCGGCGTGAGCACGCCAACGGCAAGCTGATCAAGGAGATCGCTCGGGACCTGCGGTTGTCGCGCAAGGTGATCCGCAAGGCGATCCGGTCGCCGGAAGGCTCGTTCGACTATCATCGCTCGGTACAGCCGCTGCCGCGGATCGGACCGTTCCAGGAGCAGCTCGATACGCTGCTGGCCGAGAACGTGGTGCGGTCTCGCCGCGACCGGCTGCGGATGACGCGGATCCACGACCTGCTGCAGCGTGAAGGCTTCGAGGGATCGTACGATGCGGTCCGGCGCTACGCCACACGCTGGGCCGAGGCGCGGCGCAAGGACCCCGGCGACGGCGTGGCGGCGTTCATCCCGCTGCTGTTCAAGCCGGGCGAGGCGTATCAGTTCGACTGGAGCCACGAAGACGTGGAGATCGCGGGCAAGCCGATGCGCGTGAAGGTCGCCCATGTGCGGCTGTGCGCATCGCGGGCGGTCTACGTCAGGGCGTATCCGCGCGAGACGCAGGAGATGGTGTTCGACGCGCATGCGCGCGGGTTCGCTTTCTTCGGAGGCGTGCCGCTGCGCGGCATCTACGATAACATGAAGACCGCGGTGACGACCGTGTTCGTCGGCAAGGAACGCGTGTTCAACCGCCGCTTCCTGGTGATGGCGGACCATTATATGGTCGAGCCGACCGCCTGCTCGCCGGCGGCTGGCTGGGAGAAGGGCCAGGTCGAGCATCAGGTCCAGACCCTCCGGGGCCGCTTCTTCAAGCCGCGACTGCGGTTCGCGAGCCTGGAGGAGCTGAACGGCTGGCTGGAGGCCGAGTGTCTGCGCTGGGCGGCGTTGCATGCGCATCCCGAGCATAAGGAGATGACGGTCGCGCAGGCGCTGGAGTTGGAGCGGCCCGCGCTTCAGCCGATGCTCGCACCGTTCGACGGCTTCCATGAGACGCAGCATGCGGTGACCGGCACCTGCCTGATCAGCTTCGACCGGAACCGCTACTCGGTCGCTGCCAAGGCGGTGCGTCGAGCCGTCCAGGTCCGGGCCTATGCCGACCGGATCGTCGTGCGGATGGGCGACGAAGTGATCGCCGATCATCCCCGGTTCTTCGGCCGCGACCAGACGATCTACGACCCCTGGCATTATCTGCCGGTGCTGGTGAACAAGCCCGGCGCGCTGAGGAACGGGGCACCGTTCCAGGACTGGGATCTGCCGGCCGCACTCACCCGGCTGCGGCGCAAGCTGGGCAATGACGACGACGCTGATCGACGGTTCGTTCGCGTGCTTGCAGCCGTCCTCAGCGACGGCCTGGATGCCGTCGAGGGCGCCGTTCGCGAAGCGCTCGACGCCGGTGCTGTCAGCGACGAGGTCGTGCTCAACATCCTGTCGCGGCGGCGAGAACCGCCCCGACCCGCATCCATCGTCACGCCCGAGGATCTGGCGCTGATGCACCCGCCGGTCGCCAACTGCGCCCGCTATGACAGCCTGCGAGGTCTCCATGCAGCGGCATGAGATGATCGACGCGATGCGCGGGCTCGGCCTCAAAGGCATGGCGGGTGCGTTCGACGAGGCGGTCACCACCGGTGTTCAGCGCCAGCGCACCGCGATGGAGATCCT
>JBBRLN010000067.1:0-2538 GCA_038231315.1 Caulobacterales bacterium | reverse complement strand
GTACTAAACCGCTCGCGCGGTAGGGGTGGTTTGAGCATCTGAGCTCATCGGGCGCCTTCTGTCTGAGGATGCACGTGGATTGGCCACGTCATCTTCGAGACAGGAGAGACGTGATGGCGGAAGAAGCCATGAACCCGCTGCGGCGGCGGATGATCGAAGACATGACGGCCCGCAATCTCAGCGAGGCGACGCAGCGAGGTTACATTCGAGCGGTCCGGGCGTGCTGCCAGTATTGTGGGCGGGCGCCGACGAAGCTGACGTTCGAGGATGTGCGGCGGTTTCAGTTGCATCTTCTGGAGAGCGGCCTGGCGCCGGTCAGCGTCAACGGTGCGATGGTGGGGCTGCGGTTTTTCTTCAGGGTGACGCTGCATCGCCCGGAGGCGCTCGAGTACATCCCCATGGCCCGTGAGCCGCAGCGGCTGCCCGTGGTCCTGACCCAGGAAGAGGTCGCGCGTCTGCTGGAGGCGGCGCCGGGGTTGAAGTGGCGCGCGGCGCTCAGCGTGTCCTACGGCGCGGGCCTTCGCGCGTCGGAGGTCATTGGCTTGAAGGTGGGCGACATAGACAGCCGGCGCATGCGCATCCGGGTCGAACAGGGCAAGGGACGCAAGGACCGCGACGCGCTGCTTTCGCCGCATCTGCTCGGGGTCCTGCGCAACTGGTGGAAGGCGGCGCGGCCACCAGTGTGGCTGTTTCCCAGCCCGCACGCGCCCTTCAACCCCGTGACGCCCCGCTCGCTGAACCGGGCCTTCCATGTGGCGGCCCAGACAGCCGGGATCGACAAGCCCGTCTGCCTGCACACGCTTCGGCATTGCTTCGCCACGCACCTGCTGGAGCAGAACGTGGATGTGCGGGTGATCCAGGTTCTCCTCGGCCACAAGAAGCTGGAGACCACGGCGGTCTATACCCACGTCGTGGCCAAGACCCTGGATGGGATCGACAGCCCGCTGGATCTGCTGAAGCTGAGGCCGCCACCTGCCTGAGGCGGAGCCGGGCCGATGCGCCCGGCCCTGGATATCGCCGACATCTTTCGCGCCCACGGTCCCGCGTGGCGCCAGGCCCAGGCCGGCCACCTGAGCCTGGGCCAACTCAAGGTGATGTCGGCGATCGAGGCCTGCCGAACGGCTGAACTCGGCGGTCATGTCGAGCGCTGCGAGGACTGCGATCACGTTCAGATCGCCTACAACTCCTGCCGCAACCGGCATTGCCCGAAGTGTCAGGGGGCTGCAGCTCAGCGATGGCTGGAAGCGCGGCAGGCCGAGCTGCTGCCGCTGGCCTACTATCACGTGGTGTTCACCCTGCCGGCTCAGATCGGCGACATCGCCTTCCAGAACAAGGCGGTGGTTTACGGCGCCCTGTTCAAGGCGGCCTCGGAGGCCTTGCTGACCATCGCCGCGGACCCTGCGCATCTGGGCGCCCGCATCGGCCTGACCGCGGTCCTGCACACCTGGGGATCGGCCCTCACCCACCATCCGCATGTGCACTGCATCGTGCCCGGTGGCGGCCTCTCGCCGGACGGCCAGAGCTGGATATCTTGCAGGCCCCGGTTCTTCCTGCCCGTGCGTGTGCTCTCGCGGCTGTTCCGGCGCCTGTTCCTCGACCGCCTCCTCGAGGCCCACGCCGAGGGGCGCCTGGTCTTCTTCGGCGACCTCGCCGGCCTCGCCGACCGGGGATCCTTCGCCACTCGCCTGGCGCCGCTGCGGCGCGCCGAGTGGGTCGTCTATGCCAAGCGACCCTTCGCGGGGCCGGAGTCGGTCCTGGCCTATCTCGCCCGCTACACTCACCGCGTCGCCATCTCCAGCAGCCGGCTGGTCTCCTGGGACGACAAGGCCGTCACCTTCCGCTGGAAGGATTACCGCCAGGACGGAGCGGCCCGGCGCAAGACCATGACCCTCGCCCCGTCCGAGTTCATCCGCCGCTTCCTGATCCACGTTCTGCCAAGCGGCTTCCACCGCATCCGGCACTACGGCCTGTTCGCCAACACCGCCCGCGCCGCCAATCTCGCCAAGGCCCGCGCCTTGCTCGACGCGCCCGCGCCGGCTCCAGTGCCCGATAACAGCCCCGAGGCCGATGCGCCCGTGAAGCCGGCGATCACCTGTCCCTGTTGCGGTGGCCGCATGGTCCTCGTCGAGGTCTTCGAGCGCGGCTATTCCCCACGCACCGCGCCATCAACACCGGCGTTCGGTATCGACAGCTCATGACACGCCCACGCCGCTCCAACCCAAACGGTAGTCCCGATCATCTCGCCGCACGACGGCGTTGTGGCTGCTTGCGCCAAAGCCCGGTTCCCTGGGCTCCTCGACGACAAAAACGACGCCTTCCGCCTCCCATCACCAAGACCACATCGGATAAATCCGCCCGTCGGCGCCAACTCCCGGACACTCAACCACAACCTCAGCGGCTACACCCACCCACCAGCGTGGCCAAATCCCCATAAGGCCCGCGCTGCATCCCGCGGTTCAGACATCCAGCTTTCTTGGACACCCGCCTTCGGCGCCAATCGAACCACCGCGCATGGCGGGTGTCCAAGAAACCTTAAGG
>JBBRLN010000066.1:0-2540 GCA_038231315.1 Caulobacterales bacterium | reverse complement strand
TGTGAAGGTTTGCGGATGCCGGCCCCATGACGGTGGCGCGGCGCACAGCGGGGCCGGCGTACGCAAACCTCCAAGGGAGGAAACCGCGGGAGGTTTGGCGAGGCGTCGCGTCAGACGCTATGGGGATTTCGGCGTCGGCGGTCTGTCGCCGAGGTCTGTTGAACGCTTGTGTGGGAAGCGATCAAGGGTATGACGAACCCGGTTGGCCGGTCGCGGTGGGCAGAACCTGCGTCGCCAGCGCGAGATCGAACCGCGCGACGGTTATCGTGGGCGGTGCGAGGTCGAGCCTGATCATTTCCGGTCGAGATTCGGCGAAGCAGAGATGCAGTCCTGTAATTTTGCAGCGCGCCGACCTTGATCATGATGTGTCGATCCTGATCGCGGCGGTGGATGCCGCGGGACGGTAGTGCGGCGAGGCGCCGCGCTGGAATCTCTCGATGATGATCATGCGACCGCCGCAGCACGGACACGGGTTCGGCTTGGGCTCGTTGGCCTCGGCGCAGTTGGTATCTGCGGTCTCGGACTGTGCCGCCGGCACGGCGAGCAGTTTGCGCGCTCTGGCGATGTTGTCGGCGCGCGTGCCGCTTGCGAGCAGGCCGTAATGACGGATGCGGTGGAGTGCGGCAGGACGTGGCTCAGGAAGCGGCGGATGAACTCGCCGGTGGCCAGCGTCATGACCTTCTGGCGCTCGCGACCATCGGCACGATAGTCCTTCCATCGGAAGCTGACGCTGGAGCGGTCGCAGGCGATCAGCCGGCTGTTGGCGATGGCGACGCGGTGGGTATAGCGCGACAGATAGGCCAGCACGGCCTGCGGCCCGCCGAACGGGCGCTTGGCATAGACGACCCACTCGGCTCGGCGCAGTGGTGCCAGATAGGCCGCGAACGCCTGCGCGTTGGCGAGGGCGGCATGATTGCCGAAGAACTTCAGACGGCCGGCCTTGTGGGCCGCGATCAGCTTCTCCAGGAGCAACCGGCGGAACAGGCGCGAGAGCACACGCACCGGCAGGAAGAAGCCGGGCCGGCACGCCACCCAGCGCTCGCCGTCGAGCGAGATACCGCCGCCCGGCACGATCATGTGGACGTGCGGATGATGGGTCATGGCCGAACCCCAGCTATGAAGAACCGAGGTGATGCCGACGCGGGCGCCGAGATGCTTGGGATCGGCCGCGATGGTGGTCAGGGTCTCGGCCGAGGCCTTGAACAGCAGGTCGTAGATGACGGCCTTGTTCTGGTAGGCGATATCGGCGGTGGCCGCCGGCAGTGTGAACACCACATGATAGTACGGCACCGGCAGCAGGTCGGCTTCGCGCGCGGCCAGCCAGTCCTTTGCCGCCGCGCCCTGACACTTCGGGCAATGCCGGTTGCGGCAAGAGTTGTACGATATCTGGGTATGCGGGCAGTTCTCGCAGCGCGCGACATGGCCGCCGAGGGCTGCCGTGCGGCAGCTCTCGATCGCCGACATCACCTTGAGTTGACCGAGGCTGACATGGCCGGCATTGGCCCGGCGCCATGCCGGGCCGTGGCCGCGGAAAATGTCCGCGACCTCCAGCGATGGACGCGGCATGTGCCGCGCTTCAGGCGGGCGGTTCGGCGCCTTCCTTGAGCTTGCCCGCGATGCGATCGAGCGGGCTCATGACTTCGCTGATGGTTTTGGTGGCGACGCGGGTATAGAGCGCCGTAGTATCGAGCTTGGCGTGGCCGAGCAGCACCTGGATCACCCTGATATCGATGTTCTGCTCGAGCAGGTGGGTGGCGAAGCTGTGCCGCAAGGTATGCAGCGAGACGCGCTTGCTGAGCTCTGCCATCTGGGCTGCGGCATGACAGGCGCGATTGAGCTGGCGCGTGGTCATCGGCTGCGCCGGATCGCGGCCCGGGAACAGCCAGCCTTGCGGCCGCGCTGCCTTCCACCAGGTGCGCAGCAGGTCGAGCAGGCTCGGCGAGAGCATGACGTTACGATCTTTGCCGCCTTTGCCTTGCTCCACCCGGATGATCATGCGCTTGCTGTCGATGTCGGAGATCTTGAGGGAGATCACCTCCGCGGCACGCAGGCCCGCGCCATAAGCCACGCTCAGCGCCGCCTTGTACTTGAGCCCGGGCGCGGCATCGAGCAGCCGCGCCACCTCCTCAGGACTGAGCACCACCGGCAGCTTGCGCGGCTCGTGAACGAAATGGGTGTACTCGACGATATCGTGACGTTTGAGCGTGACCCGGAAAAAGAACCGCAGGGTCGATACGGCCTGATTGAGGGTCGACACGCCAACACCGCTCGACGCCAGATGCAGCTGGTAGCGGCGCACGTCCTCGAAAGTCGCCGTATCGGGCGATCGCCCAACAAACGCGGCGAAGTTCTTGACCCTTTGCACGTAGTCATGCTGAGTCTTCGACGCTAACTTGCGGATCGTCATGTCTTCGATCATGCGCTGCCGCAGCGGGCTTATGGCCTTATCGGTCATGGGGGATGCTCCTGTCTTGATGGAGGTTGCGAACCCCTCATCTCAAGACAGGACGCCCCGTTGTGCTATCGTCTTGGTCGTACCG
>JBBRLN010000065.1:0-2558 GCA_038231315.1 Caulobacterales bacterium | reverse complement strand
TGCGTATTCCACGGGATCGCGGGCACGGATTCCACGGCAAGGTGGGCATGATTTCCACGCGAAGGTGGGCACGGATTCCACGGGAAGGTGGGCGCTCCGTCTGACGGGGTGATGGAGGCAAGACTGACAGTCCGACGGGCTACCTGGGTCTTCGTTTTTCACGAGGAGGCCGGATGCCCAGCGAGAGATTGTCGATGCGCCACATACGCGAGCTGTTGCGTCTGAAGTTCGAGAACGGCCTGCCGGGCCGGGTGATCGCCGCATCGCTGGGGCTCAGCAAGGGCGCGGTTCACGACTACCTCGGGCGACTCGCGGCGGCGGGGTTGAGCTGGCCGCTGCCGGAGGATCTTAGCGACACGGCGCTCGAACGGCGGCTTTTTCCCGGGCCGCCGAGCGCCGGGGCGGCGGGACGGCCGGAGCCCAACTGGGCCTATGTCGACGCCGAGCTGCGGCGCAAGAGCGTGACCCGGGCGCTGCTCTGGCAGGAGTACCGCGCCGATCATCCGGAGGGATTCGGCTACTCCTGGTTCTGCCAGCACTTCGACGCCTGGAAGGGGCGGGTGTCGGCGACGATGCGCCAGCGCCACGGCGCCGGGGAGAAGGTGTTCGTCGATTACGCCGGCGACACCATCGACATCATCGACCCGGCGACCGGCGCGGCCCGGCCGATGAAGCTGTTCGTCGCCGCCATGGGCGCGTCGTCGTACATCTACGCCGAGGCCCGGCCGGGCGAAGGGCTCGCCGACTGGATCGGCTGCCACGTCGGGCTGTTCGCCTTCCTCGGCGGAGTCCCGGGGATGATCGTCTGCGACAACCTTAAGTCCGGCGTGACCAAGCCCGATCGCTACGAGCCGGCGATCAACCGCACCTATCAGGAGATGGCCCGCCATTACGGGACCAGCGTCGTGCCGGCGCGGCCGTACAAGCCGCGCGACAAGGCGAAGGTGGAGCAGTCGGTGCTGCTCGCCCAGCGTTGGGTCGTGGCCCGTCTGCGCAACCGGCGCTTCTTCAGCCTAATCGAACTCAACGGCGCCATCGCCGAACTGGTCGGCGAACTCAACGCCCGGGTGATGCGCGGCTACGGCGCCAGCCGCGCCGAGCTGTTCGCCCAGATCGACGCCCCGGCGCTGAAGGTCTTGCCAGCCGAGCCCTACGCCTTCGCCACCTGGAAGCGCTGCCGCGTCGCGCCCGATTACCACGTCGAGGTCGAGGGCTGCTTCTACTCTGTGCCCTACCGGCTGATCCGCGAGGCCGTCGACGTGCGCGTCGCCGATCGCACGATCGAAGCCTTCCACAAGGGCGAGCGAGTCGCCAGCCACGCCAAGTCGCCGGGGCGGCGCGGACACGTCACCGTTCCCGAGCACATGCCCTCCAGCCATCGCCGTCACGCCGCCTGGACGCCGGCCCGCATGATGGCCGCCGCCGACAGGATCGGTCCCGCCGCCGCGGCCCTGTTCGCCGCGATCATGACCGACCGGCCTCACCCCGAGCAGGGCTTCCGCACCTGCCTGGGCATCCTGGCGCTGGAGAAGACCTATGGCCAGGACCGCATCGAAGCGGCTTGCCAGCGCGCCGGCGTGATCCGGGCGCGCTCGGTCAGCTCCGTCCGCTCGATCCTCAAGACCGGTCTCGACCGCGCCTTCCTCGATCCGGAGCCGGACCCCGAACCCCTGCGCCACGGCAACATCCGTGGGCGGACCTACTTCCACTGACCCAAGGAGAGACCATGCTCGCCCACCCCACCCACGAACGTCTGATCGCCCTCGGCCTAGGCGGCATGGCGAGAGCCTTCGAGGAACAACGATCCTCGCCCGATGTGCTCGCACTCTCCTTCGAGGAGCGCGTCGGCATTATGGCCGACCGCGAAGCCGCTGATCGCGACACCCGGCGCACCGCGACCCGGCTCAAGTTCGCCGCCCTGCGCCAGAACGCCTGCGTCGAAGACATCGACTTGCGCACGCCGCGCGGCATCGACCGCGCCCTGATGGCCAGGCTCGTCGCCGGCGACTGGATCGACCGCCACGATAACCTCGCCATCGTCGGCGCCACCGGCGTCGGCAAGAGCTGGATCGCCTGCGCGCTCGGCCACAAGGCTTGCCGCGACGGCCGCACCGTTCTCTATCAGCGCGTCCCTCGGCTGTTCGAAGCCCTGGCGCTCGCCCGCGGCGACGGGCGTCACGCCCGGCTCCTCAAGACCCTGGCCCGAACCCACCTGCTCATCCTCGATGACTGGGGGTTGCAGGTTCTCACCCAGGCTCAGCGCATCGACCTGCTCGAGATCCTCGAGGACCGCAACGGACGGGGGTCCACCCTCGTCACCAGCCAAGTTCCCATCGATCAGTGGTGCGACGTCATCGGCGATCCAACCCTCGCCGACGCCATCCTCGACCGCTTCGTCCACAACGCTCACCGCCTCAACCTCACCGGTGAGAGCATGCGCCGCGCCAACGGCAAGCGAAGCCTTGACGCCGGCCTAAACGCCTGACCCTAACAACCCGTCGGTCAACCTCCAGAGACCGCCCGCCATCGCGTGGAATCGGCGCCCGCCATCACGTGGA
>JBBRLN010000064.1:0-2578 GCA_038231315.1 Caulobacterales bacterium | reverse complement strand
GGCAAGGTCAAGCGCCATGAGCTGGAACTGCTGCTGCCACCCGTCGTCGCTTGACGCGCCACGCTGCGTCATCCCCTGTTCCGCACCCCCTGAAAGGCCCATCCCGTGCAATACGACCTGGTGATACGCGGCGGCGAACTGGCCGACGGCGACGGTGGCCCCTTGCGCCAAGCCGACGTGGCAGTGACCGATGGCCGCATCGTTGCGGTGGGCACGGTGGCTGGCCGCGGCCGTGACGAGATCGACGCCCGAGGCAAGCTGGTGACCCCCGGCTTTGTCGACATCCACACCCACTACGACGGTCAGGCCACCTGGGACAGCCGGTTGCACCCGTCAAGCTGGCACGGTGTGACCACGGCGGTGATGGGCAACTGCGGCGTTGGTTTTGCGCCGGTGCGGCCCCAGCACCGCAACCGCCTGATCGAGCTGATGGAGGGCGTGGAAGACATCCCCGGCGCCGCGCTGCACGAGGGCTTGTCCTGGCAGTGGGAGAGCTTTGGCGACTACTTGGACACCCTGGACCAGCGCCCGCACGATATCGACATCGCCGCCCAGCTGCCCCACGGCGCACTGCGGGTCTATGTGATGGGCGAGCGTGGCGCCCGGCTGGAAGCCGCCACGCCCGACGACTTGCGGCAGATGCGCCAGCTCAGCGCCGAGGCGGTGCGGGCCGGCGCCATCGGCTTCAGCAGCTCACGCTCGGTCAATCACCGGTCGATCAAGGGCGAACCCACGCCCAGCCTGCGCGCCAGCGAGGACGAGCTGATGGCCATCGCGCTGGGCCTGCAAGACGCCGGGCGCGGCGTGCTGCAGTTCATCTCCGACTTCAACAGGCCCTCGCTCGACGAGGAGTTTGCGATGCTGACCCGGCTGGTGGCGGCCTCGGGCCGGCCGCTGTCGTTTTCACTGGCGCAGCGCCACTCGGCGCCCGAGCACTGGCGCCGCCTGCTGGCGCTGACAACGGCCGCCAATGCCCAGGGCCTGCCCATCGTCGCGCCGAAAAACGCGGGCTTCCACAGGACCAGGTCCGCGAGTTTTCCGACCTCGACGGAGCCCACGTCCTTCGACACGCCGTGGGTGATCGCGGGGTTGATGGTGTATTTGGCGACGTAACGCTTCACGCGAAAATTGTCGACGCTGGCGGTGTCTTCAGGGAGCGCGCCGCGTTGCTGCTTCATCTTGTGCGCGGTCTGCCACGTTCGGAAGATCACTTCGCCGATGCGCCCCATGGCCTGCGAATCGGACGCGATCATGCTGAACGCGCCGAGGTCATGCAGGATGTCTTCGGCGGCGATAGTCTCTCGACGGATGCGGGACTCCGCGAACGCCACGTCTTCGGGGATCTCGGGATCCAGATGATGGCAAACCATGAGCATGTCCAGATGCTCATCTATGGTGTTCGCGGTGTACGGGCGCGTGGGGTTCGTGGAGGAGGGTAGGATGTTCGCTTCGCCGCACGCGCGGATGATGTCGGGCGCGTGACCGCCGCCTGCGCCCTCGGTGTGGTAGGCGTGAATGGTGCGGCCGCGGATGGCGCGGAACGTGTCTTCGACGAAGCCGGATTCGTTGAGCGTGTCCGTGTGAATCGCCACCTGGACGTCGAAGCGGTCCGCCACGGTGAGACAGTTGTCGATGGCCGCGGGCGTCGTGCCCCAGTCCTCGTGAAGCTTGAAGCCCATCGCGCCCGCGCGAAGCTGCTCCTCGAGTGGGGCCGGCAAGCTGGCGTTGCCTTTCGCGAGGAAACCGAGGTTCACCGAAAATGCTTCGGAGGCCTCCAGCATGCGATGAAGATTCCAGGGGCCGGGCGTGCACGTCGTGGCGTTCGTTCCCGCCGCCGGCCCCGTGCCACCGCCGATGAGCGTGGTGACGCCGCTCATGAGGGCGTGCTCGATTTGTTGCGGACAGATGAAATGAATGTGCGCGTCCACGCCGCCGGCCGTCACGATGTGACCCTCCGCAGCGATGACCTCGGTGCCGGGGCCCACGATGATGTCGACGCCGGGCTGCACGTCCGGATTGCCTGCCTTGCCGATCGCGGCGATGCGGCCGCCCTTGACGCCGATGTCCGCCTTGACGATGCCCCAGTGGTCGACGATGAGCGCGTTCGTGAGCACGAGGTCCACGGACTCCCGGTGGCCGCGCTGGCTCTGGCCCATGCCGTCCCGGATGACCTTACCGCCCCCGAACTTCACTTCCTCGCCGTAGACGGTCCGGTCTTCCTCGACGGCGATCCAAAGATCCGTGTCCGCGAGTCGCACGCGGTCTCCGACCGTCGGTCCGTACATGGACGCGTAGGCTGCGCGAGAGATGACGGTCATCGGGAAGGCTCCAGCGCTCCCTGGATTTTTCCCTGGAATCCGTACACCCGGCGAAGGCCGGCGAACGCTACAAGTTCCACGTCTCGGGTTTGCCCGGGCTCGAAGCGCACCGCGGTGCCGGCGGCGATGTTCAGGCGAAAGCCGTAGGCGCGCTCTCGCTCGAACGCGAGCGCCGAGTTCGTCTCGTAGAAGTGGTAGTGGGAGCCCACCTGGATCGGACGGTCCCCGGTATTCGAGACGGCGAGGCTCACCGTCTGTCG
>JBBRLN010000063.1:0-2593 GCA_038231315.1 Caulobacterales bacterium | reverse complement strand
TGTGAATGCTGATCGAAAACGGGAGCGCGCGCCGGTCGAAAACGGGAGCACTTGGGTTGGGAAGTTACTCGGCTGTGGGGGTTGGGTCGAGGGGCTGGCGGGCGGCCGCTGAAGGGCGGGTTCGTGTCTCGGCGGTGGGCGTGGTTCGGCGGTTGCGGGCTTTGGCGTCGGAGAGCCGGTAGCTCTCGCCTTTGGTCTCGATGATTCGGCAGCGGTGGGTGAGCCGGTCGAGGGTGGCGCCGGTGAGTCGTTCGGATCCGAGGACCTCGGTCCAGGACTCGAACGGCAGGTTGCTCGTCACGATCAGGCTGGTGCGCTCGTACGCGGTCGAGATGACGTCGAAGAGCAACTCGGCGCCGACTTTGGAGGCAGGCACATAGCCAAGTTCGTCAAGCACGAGCAGGTCGAGCTTGGCGAACTGGCTCTTCAATCGCAAAAAGCTGCGTTCGTCGCGGGCTTCGATGAGCGCGGTGACCAGCTCTGTGGTGCGGTAGAACCGGACCCGGTAGCCCTTGGCGCACGCCTGCGCGGCGAGGGCGGTGGCGAGGTGGCTCTTGCCGGTGCCGGGGTTGCCGACGAGGATCACGTTCTCGCGCTTGTCGATGTAGTCGCATCGGGCGAGTTCCGCGATCAGCATCTTGTTGACCGATGGGCGGGCGGCGAAGTCGAACGTGTCGAGAGTTTTGATCGTCGGGAACCGTGCCGCCTTCAGGCGGCGCTCGGCCGCGCGCTTCTCCCGGTCGAGGAGTTCAAGCTCGAGAAGCTGGAGCAGGTAGGCGAGGTGGTCGACGTTGTCGGTGGCCGCCTGCTTCGCGACCTTTTCGCACTCCGCGCCGATTGTCGGCAGACGCAGGACCTTGAGGTGGTGGTGCAGCAGCACGACGGACTTGGTCTCCAATGCTTTCATGGTGATGTTCCTTTCTTTTTCTGGCGCGATCTGCGCCGAGAGGGTGTGGTTTCAGGCCCCGATCTCGGTGAGGGCCCGATAGGCGCCGACGTCGGGCGGGTCGACCGTGACCGACTTCAGGTGGGGGTGGCCGTCGAGGCTGAACAGCCCGACTGGGCGTTCGGCTCGATGCGCGAGGATCAGCCCGATGGCGTCGACGCCGGTCGCGCCGATCGACAGCGCCTGGGTCACGGCGCCGGCCAGCTCGGCGAGCGTCGCTGACTCCATGAGTCGCAGCACCTTGATGTATTCACGTGTGCCCGACGATCCGAGGTCGGCTTCCAGGCGCCGGCGCAGGACCGAGAAACATGTGGGCAGGTCCCACCCTTCGAGGGGTCGGGCGACGTCGAGCGCGCCGGGCTTGCGTTCCAACAGCGCCAGGTAGTGACACGGGTCGAACGCGACCTGTTCTTTGGACCAGCAGCGCGGGTGGGTCGCGACCAGATCGGCGCCGACGAGAAACCGGACGTCGTCGATGCCGCCGACCGCGGTGACGTCGTGGTGCGCGAACGCGGTCGGCACCGAGTAGTCGTTGCGGTCGAAACGCACGAGCGACAACGAATTCGCGGCGCGTTGCTCGACCCGGCGAGGCTCGAACGCCTCACACGGCAGCGCCAGCATGGCGGCCCGATCCGTGATGAGACGCTCGGCCTTGGTGTCGGGCTTGCCGCGCACCGATCGGAACAGGTCGGCGTAACACGCCGCGGTCAGGTACTCGTTGAGCTCGACGAACGACGAGAACGACGGGACCGGGACCAACAGGTTGCGCCGCGAGTAGCCGACGTGGGTCTCGACATGGCCCTTCTCGTTGCCGCGCCCGACCCGACAGAAATGGTGGTCGAACAAGAAGTGCGACTCGAGACGCAGGAACTCGGTCGTGAGGACCCGGTCGCGGCCCACCACCTTCTTCACTGCGATCGACGTGTTGTCATAGCTGGTGCGGGTCGGCACACCACCGAAGAACTCGAACGCGGCGACATGGCCGGCGTGGAACGTCTCAGTGCACTCGCGCGGATACGCGGACAGGAAGTAGGCGTCGGAGTACGGCAACGTCATCACCGCCAACGCGGCCTTGCAGCGCTCACCGTCGATCTCGACGGTCGCCTCGCCGAAGTCGAACTGGGCCTCACCCGCCGGGTGCGAGAGGGGGACGAACACCTCCTTGGAGTGCTGTCGGGTCCGCGCCACCGCGGCGCGAACCTGCGACGCGCACCCCGTGTAGCCGTACTCGTCGCGTAACCGCTCGAAGATTCGCCGCGCCGTGTGACGCTGCTTCGCCGGCGCGGTCTTGTCGGTCTCGAGAATCTCCTCGATCACCCCAACGAACGCCGCGAGCTTCGGCTTCGGGCGAGCCACACTCTGGCGGTAGCCCACCGGCTCGGCGTTCGCGAGGATCTTCTCCAACGCCGCGGAGCCGACCCGGTAGTCCTTCTTGATCTGGCGCTTCGACACGCCCTCGACGAGCACCTTGCGCCGGATCTCAGTCCACATCTCCATATCGGTGTGCACCCTTTCTCCCGTCTCCTCGCCCAGCTCCAGGCGAGCCTGAGAGCCGGTGCGAGCAAGCCCGGGGATAGTCGGGGTGCTCCCGTTTTCGATCAGCGCGAACGAGTCAGCCAGTGCTCCCGTTTTCGATCAGCATTTACA
>JBBRLN010000062.1:0-2636 GCA_038231315.1 Caulobacterales bacterium | reverse complement strand
TGTGGCGCGACAATCTGGATGAGAGGCGCGCGACAATCAGGATGAGAATTGTCAGTCGCAGCGGGATGATGATTGTCGCGGCGCGACACGAGCGCAAGCCCTTTAACGTGTCGGAGCGGCGATCAGGCTGAGGCCTTGATTGTCGCGCTGATCGGCGGTCGCCCTGGTCCACGTTTTCGCTCGATGGCGGTTCGGCGGCGGTAGCTCTCGACGTTCATCTCGAAGATGGTGGCGTGATGGACGAGGCGGTCGACGGCGGCGAGCGTCATGGCCTGGTCGGGGAAGATCCGCCCCCATTCGCCGAAGGGCTGGTTGGCGGTGATCAGCAGGGATCGACGCTCGTAGCGGGCGCTGATGAGCTCGAACAGGACGCTGGTCTCGGCCTGGTCCTTGGTCACGTAGGCCAGGTCGTCGAGGATCAGCAGATGGTACTTGTCGAGCTTGGCGATGGCGGCTTCGAGCTGCAGATCGCGGCGGGCGGTCTGCAGCCTTTGGACCAGATCGGTTGTGCGGGCGAAGAACACGCGCCAGCCGTTTTCCACGAGCGCCAGACCCAGGGCTGCTGCCAGATGCGACTTGCCGCCGCCCGGCGGGCCGAACATCAGCAGATTGGCGCCGTTGTCGAGCCAGCTGTCGCCGGCGGCCAGCGCCATGACCTGGGCCTTGCTGACGGTGGGCACGGCGTCGAAGTCGAAGCTGTCGAGGGTCTTGCCGGGAGGCAGTCGGGCCTCGTCGAGATGGCGCTGGATGCGCCGGCTGGCGCGCTCGGCCAGCTCGTGCTCGGTGAGCGCGGCCAGGAAGCGCGCCGCCGGCCAGCCTTCCTTGTCGGCGCGCACGGCGAAGTCGGGCCAGATGGTCTTGATGGCCGGCAGCCGTAGCTCGTTGAGCGCCAAGGTCAGACGGCTGGCGTCGATGGGATCGGCGGTCTTCATGCGGCCACTCCGGTGAACACGGTGGCCAGCTCGTCGTAGAGGCTGAGCGAGGTGTAGGAGACGACGATCTCGGGCAGGGCCGCGATGTCGGGCATGAACAGCGCGCGCAGGATCTTCATGTCCGGCAAGCGTCCGCTGTCGAGATCCAGCGTGATGCGCTCGGCAAGCTCGCCTTCGCAGGCCCGGTCGTGGGCCAGGGCCAGGAGATCGACCATAGTGCGACAGGCGGCGCGGCCGGGAAGTCTGGCGACCATGGCGTCGAAGGCCCTGGCATAGGCTTGACGGGGGAAGAGCTTGTCGCGGTAGACCAACCCCATCAGCGCCATGGGCTTGCGCTTCAAGGCATGGATCACATGTCGGTAATCGACGACGTGACCATGCTTGCCATTGGGACGCGCGCGCCCCCGCGGCATCGTCATCTGAAGGCTGGCGCCCAGATAGACGTCGAGGCGATCATCGTAGAGTCGTACCCGCAGCCGGTGACCGATCAGGCGCGATGGCGTGCTGTAGAACACCTTGCGCAGGACAAAGCCGCTGGACGACGTCACGGTGACGATGGCCTCTTCATAGTCGGCTGTCCGGCGCCCCGGCAGGTCCTTGAGCGCCGCCCGCTCGACATCGATGCGTGGGCCGAACTTGGCGTTGTGGCGTCCGACCACCTCGTCGATGAACCGGCGATAGGCCGCCAGATCGGAAAAGTCGCGCGAGCCCCGCATGAGCACGGCGTCCTCGAGGGTCTTCTTCAGGTGCCCGTGCGAGCTCTCGACCGAGCCGTTTTCATGGGCCACGCCGGTGTTATTGCGGGTGGGCTCCATGCCGTAGTGGGCGCACAGGGCGTCATAGCGGCGGGTCAGATCCTCTCGGGCGTTCCGATCCAGGTTGCGGAAGGCAGCCGACAAGCTATCGCTGCGGTGCTCATGCGGGGCGCCGCCCAGCGCCCACAGGGCGTTCTGCAGGCCTTCGGCCAGGGCGACATAGCTCTCTCCGCCCAGCACTACATGGGCGTGCTCAAAGCCAGAGTAGACCAGTCGGAAGTGATAGAGCCGGTGATCGAGCGCCTCACCCGCCACGGTGATCGCCAGGTCGGTCATGTCGGTGAAATCCGACAGGCCCATGCGACCAGGCTCGTGGACCTGGCGGAACATCACCTCCTGCTCTGGCCCGAACAGCGCCCGCCAGGCCCGGATCCGGCGCTCCATGGTCCGGCGCACGCCATCGCCCATCTCGGGGTGGCGACGCCCGATCTCCTCGAAGATCGCCACCGGCCGTAGGCCAGGCGCCGCCTTCAGCAGCGGGACGATCTCACTCTCCCAGACCGCCGCGAGCGGATCGGGACGGCGGCGGTCCCGCGGCGCCGTCTTCCCCGAAGGCAGGCGCGGATCCTTCTCAAGGCGATATGCGCTGGCGGCGCTGAAGCCGGACTTGGCGGCCGAGATCGCCGCCGTGTGGGTCTGTCGGAGCGTCATGTACATTCTCATCTGGCAATCGGTGACATGGCGGCCGGGCAAAGGCGGCTTCCTCATTGAGGTGAAGCCCCTTCCTTACTCGGTCGGCCACGACTGCCAGGCGGCCCGATCCCCCGAAGGAAATCGCGCCGCCGCCGATGTCGCTCCTCCAGTCGGGCTACGCCCTCCCTACGGATCAACAGCGGCGGCGAGTCTCATCCTGATTGACGCTGACTCTCACCCTGATTGTCGCGCGGCA
>JBBRLN010000061.1:0-2646 GCA_038231315.1 Caulobacterales bacterium | reverse complement strand
GGGGGTGTTCACGATCGAGACGGCCGGGTTCTCAGGCACGCGCTCGGCCGTCTCGCGGTAGGCGCGGTCGAGGCGCTCCGACAGCCGGCCGAGCTCCTCGTCGGCCGAGGCCGACACCCCGACAGTACGGCAGACCGCAGGTCGAGCCGCCTCCCACGCCGCGCCCGAGAGCAGTCCCTTCCTGGGGTCGGCGTATCGGATCGAACGCACCGGGAAGACGTCGCGTCGCCTGATCCCGCGACGCAGGCCGTCGAGCACGCATAGACGGTAGCCGGCCAAGTCGATCGAGCCGTCGGGATGCTCCAGCTGACCCGCCCAGCTCTTGGGCGCAAACGCGGTCGGCGCCGGGCCGGTGCGCCGATGCCCATCGTGGACCGCGCGCAGGTGCTCCACGGCTTCGAGCAGCGGTCTGCCAGCCGGGGCGGCTCCGAGGTCGAGTCCGCGCAGCAGCGACGGCGCGTAGCGGAGCTTGCCCTGGTGGGTCCTGAGCTCGGCGAAATATGCGTCGTCCGGAGGCTGCACGAGGGCGCCGATCCGCTCGACGGCGTCCTCAATGGCGTCGCGGCCGATGAGCGAGAAGACGGCGGCGCGCACCTCGGCGTCCGGCGTCGCCTCGTCCAGAAGAATGCACCCCATGTCGCGCAGCCTCAGCGCCGCGGCGTCGAGGTCGCGAAGCGAGCGCAGCCGCGCCTCCTTGGAAGCCGCGCTCGCCTGGGAGAACATCGTGGTCGAAACCGCATCGAACAGGTCGACGACGTCGTCGCTCGCGCTGGCCTCGAGTGTGCGGATGAAGGCCAGCAGCGTCGCCGCACGCCTATCGTCAGGAAGTCGCGCGACGGCCTGGGCCCGGGCTGCTCCCGCAAAGCGGGCCAGCGCCGCGATCTTGCCCGGCGGCAGCCGGTCGACCTCTGGGAGGCCTGCGGTGAAGAGCCGGATCTCATCCAAACGGGCGACCGCGCGGCCGATCTCAGGGCCGCTTTGGATAAACGGCCCGTCACGCAACCGGTCGAGCGGGCTCTGGCGACCGCCCTCGGACACCGCGACCAATGTGTCCAGTCGCTCCCGCTGCTCGGGCGTAAGTCGCTCCACCAGGCGCCGAAAGAGATGCGCGCTGGCGCGGGAGCGCACCTTCGCAATCGCGCGCTCAAGCACCGATAAGCCCGGCAACAGGACCTTGGCCGCGAGCAGCCATTCCACGGCTCGGTCGAACAGCGTCGATGGTCGGTCGGTCCCCGTCCAGCACAGCGCGTAGAGGAAGCGGTTGAGGCGGAATGCTGGGCCGAACTCGGTCAGGGCCCGGTAGCCATAGCGCTCGCGGATGCGTGGCCCATGACGCCAGCGACCGTTGCTCGCAGCGTAGGTGGCGATGAGATCGGTCGATCCCGCGATCAACAACTGGTCGGCCGAGAACCGCACAGCTGATTCAGGCGCCGTGGCGGGATCATCGAGGAAGACGCCCAAGAGGCGCACCGACCCCAGTTGGATGGCGACACCGAGGCGGTTGTGGTCGCCCCTGTGCTCGGCGACGAAGGCGCGGTCGGCGTCGTCCAGGTGGAAGTGGCGCGCGAGCTGGTCGGACGTCAGATCGTCGACGAAGCGGCCGTAGCGACGGGTCTGATCGTCGGTGAGGAAGCCGACGGGCACCCGGCGAGACTACTTCGCCGCCGGCGCGGGTTTAGTCTGGCGTTTGTCGCCGAGCAGCTCGGCGGCGCGTGGGCGCGGCTGTCCGCGAGCATCGACGTAGGCGTAGAGCGTCGAGAGCGACACCCCGAGCTGAGCGGCGACGTCCCGCGCGGCGTTATCGCGATCGGCCATCATCGCCATCGCCACCTTGAGCTTGGGCTTGGTCATGACGCGCGGTCGGCCGCCCGCGCGCCCCCGCGCCCGCGCCGCAGCCAGCCCCGCCATCGTACGTTCGTGGATCAGGTCGCGCTCGAACTCGGCGAGGGTTGCGAAGATGCCGAAGACGAGCCTTCCGGTAGCGGTCGTCGTGTCGACATCGCCGGTAAGCACCTTCAGCCCCACCCCGCGCTTGTGCAGGTCCCCGACCAGGCCGACGACATGAGGCAGCGAGCGGCCGATGCGGTCCAGTTTCCACACCACCAACGCATCGCCCTCGCGCGCGATATCGAGGGCTTTCGACAAGCCGGGCCTGTCGGTCGCTCGACCCGAGCAGACGTCCTCGTAGACCCGGTCGCAACCGGCGTTTGCGAGGGCGTCGCGCTGCAGGTCCAAGCTCTGCTCGCCCGTCGACACCCGCATGTAGCCGATCAACATCTGGTCTGGCGCTCCCCTTCCAGAAACCTACATCGGGCTATGGTATGTCGGCCATAGGTTATTAGCTGGGTTTATGCGAAATCCAGACCTATTCTGGGTCCCCCGCGGCGTTCCTGATCGCGATCGCATCAAACCGGGGTTTGTTGCGACGTGTCCGACCTCCTTTGGGGCCTTATGTAGGTTTTCTGTTCCGCTGCTACTCAGACCCCTTGCCCAACGCCAGTAGCCAGCTGGCGCTCATCTTGTCGCGTCACACGAAGATGATCGTCACGGTGGCGACCACAGGAACGATGGTGCGTCGCAATCGTGTCTACGTGATCCCGCCAGACGCCGATCTTTTGATGGAAGGCGCTACTCTCAAAGTCATCT
>JBBRLN010000060.1:0-2667 GCA_038231315.1 Caulobacterales bacterium | reverse complement strand
CTCGCCTCCCGCATGAAGCAGGACGCCGCGCTGGAAGCCTTGGGGGGTGTCCGCTACCTCGCGGACCTCGTTGACCAGGCCCCGCCGACGCACCTTGCGGAACACCTTGCGGGCCAAGTGATCGACCACGCCGGTCGCCGGGCATGTGCCCAGCTTGGCAAAGACCTCGCGGACGAAGCGGGCAAGGAACTGCCCACCGAGACGCTGATCGCCAAGGCCGAAGCCGAACTTGCACGGATCGCCCGCGACGGGGGCCGCAAAGCCCTGTCCGAAGCTGCCGGCCTCACTGCTGCCGACATGCTGGAGCGCGCCTGGAACGGGGAACTCAAGGGTGCGCCGGTTGGCGTTGACTGTCTCGACCGCGTGACCAACGGCGTGCGCCCTGGCGACGTGTGGGTGATCGGTGGCCGCTCCAGCATGGGCAAGAGCGTCGTCGCGTTGAGCCTCGCGCGTGGCATCGCAGAGCAGGGAAGGGGGGTGCTGTTCTTCTCCTTGGAAATGCCTCTGCGTGAGGTGCAGTGCCGCCTTATCGCGGACATGGCCTACAATCCCGAGCGGATTTACGACGACGCGAATATCGGCTACGGCGACCTCCTGAAGGGCAAGGGCGACGCTCGCGCTAGAGACCGCTCCAGAGCCGCTGCAAGGCGTCTGGCGTCCCTCCCGATCAACGTCATCGACGTGGGCGGCCTGACTATTCAGGACATCCGCAGCCAAGCCCAGCGCCAGCTTCGCGCATGGGAGAAGGCCGGGGTTCCGACCGGAGCCGTGGTGATCGACCACCTCGGCCTGGTGAAGGCTGAAGGCCAGCGCCGCGACTCCAAGGCTGCTGAGACGGCCGATATCGTCAACGAGCTGAAGAGCATCGCGAAGGCGCTCAAGAGCCCGCTGATCTGCCTCGCCCAAGTCAACCGTGGGCCGGAGGGGCGGGACAACAAGCGCCCCACGATGGCAGACCTGAACTGGTCGGGCTCTATCGAGCAGATCGCGGACTTCGTGTGCCTCCTCTACCGCGAGGCCTACTACCTCTCCCGCTCGCCCGATCCCGACGACGAGATGAAGGCCATTGCGGCTGCCCACGACATTGAGCTGATCGTCGCCAAGAACCGCAGCGGCCCGATCTGCACGGTGAAGGCTTGGATCGACGTGGCGTCCAATGCGGTGCGCGACTTGCCCGAACGTGACCGGAGGTTCGGATGAGCGCCCGCCCCTGGTATAAGCGCTACGGCGGCGACTTCGTGCTGGGAACGATGAGCCTCACCCTTGAGGAAAAGGGCGCTTACAGCCTCTGCCTCGACCTGATCTATGATCGCGGCGGCCCCATCCCCGACGACGCACGCTGGCTTTCTGGCGTCTGTGGCGTGTCGCTCCGCAAGTGGGCCAGCCTCCGCGCCCGGCTGATCGAGACCGGCAAGCTGACGGCTCAGGATGGCGTTCTGAGCAACAAAAGGTCGGACAAAGAGATCGCCGCCTCGACCGAGAAAACGGAAAACCGCGCCGAAAACGGAGCGAAAGGCGGCCGAAAACGCGCCGAAAACGCCTCGAAAACCGGCCGAAAACGCGCCGAAAACGCCTCGAAAACGGTTTCAAACGCGCCCGAAATTATGGTCGACCACAACGAAAACAGCGACTTAGCTCAAGTGGAGCTTAAGCCTATCCAGAAGCCAGATACCAGAAGCCAGAAAGAAGAGAAGAAGCGCGCGAGCGCGCCGCCCCCGCCCGAACTGTTCGAGGAGGCTTGGCGAGCTTACCCCCACGTCGTCGGCCGATCCTCGAAGGCTGCTTCGCTAGCCCACTGGCAACAGCTACCCGAACCCGAACGGACCGCACTGCCGCAAGCCTGCGAACGCGCCCGGCGCAACGTGACCGTGACGTGGGGCGGTAAGGGTGCCCCGGCGATGGATCGCTGGCTGCGTGACGGCAAACACGTTGACTGGCTGGAGCCGGATCGCCCCCGCCCAGCCTTGGTCGTCACCGACGACGTGAAGCGCCAGCGCCTCGCCCACTACCGCGAGACCGGCGAATGGCGCTCGACCTGGGGCGACCCTCCCGAAGACAGCCAGCGGGCCTCGGCATGACCTCTCCCCTCATTTGCGACCCCTCAAGCTCGGAAAGCAGCATGACCAACGAAGAACTGGACAAGGCGCGGGCGGACGAGGCCTATAACCGTTGGTATCGGCTTAACGCCGTAGGCGAGACGGGTAGGCAGGTCACATCCGCGCTCATCGCAGCGCGTCTCGCCCGTGAGGGGTGGACCCCCGAGGACCCCCTCCTGCAAGAGGCGCGGGAACTGTGCGCTCAATGGTATGACAAGAGGCCCGGCCCCTATACTGCGGCGGGCTACCGCAAGGGCGACAACGATCACCGCGACTTGATGGTTATCGCCCTCTCCGCCCTCCGTCGCGGCATGGAGCTAGAGTGGGGCAAAGCGCGATGACCGAGATGGTCGAGCGCGTCGCGCGTGCGCTGGAACACCGGATTGCCAGCCATGCCTACGACTGTGATGCGGTCGATATGGATGAGCTGGCCCGCGTTGCCATTGCAGCCATGCCCGAGCCCACCGAAGCCATGCTCGCAGCCGCCCGAGCCCTCCAGATTCCCGTGACCGACGAAGGGCTGCGGGAGATATTTCGCGTGTGGTGGCCGATGACCAAGGCAAAGACGGAG
>JBBRLN010000059.1:0-2679 GCA_038231315.1 Caulobacterales bacterium | reverse complement strand
TGTAGCGCGACAATCTGGATGAGAACGGCGCGTCAATCAGGATGAGAGGAAGCGGCCGAGCGGATTGATGATTGACGCTGGCCGCGATGTTGACAAGTGGTTTGATTGACGGCGCGCGTCAATCAGGCGGACCTGGTTCGGTGCTTTTGCTTGTCGCGTGTTCGGGCGGCCGTCCTGGCCCGCGTTTTCGCTCAAGCGCGGCACGCCGCCGATAGCTCTCGACGTTCATCTCCAAGATTGTGGCGTGATGGACGAGGCGATCGATGGCGGCGAGTGTCATGGCCTGATCGGGGAAGATCTTGCCCCATTCACCGAACGGCTGGTTGGCGGTGATGAGCATCGAACGTCGCTCATAGCGCGCGGCGATCAGCTCGAACAGGACACTGGTCTCGGCCTGATCTTTCGTGACGTAGGCGATGTCGTCGAGGATCAACAGGTCATAGCGGTCGAGCCTGGCGATCGCGCTTTCGAGGGCCAACTCGCGCCGTGCTACCTGCAGTCTTTGCACGAGATCGGTGGTTCGGGCGAACAGCACGCGCCAGCCGTTCTCGATCAATGCCAGACCGAGGGCTGCCGACAGATGGCTCTTGCCGCCGCCGGGTGGGCCGAACAGCAGGATGTTGGCGCCTTTGTCCAACCACACATCGCCCGAGGCGAGCGCCATCACCTGGGCCTTCGAGACCATGGGTACGGACAGGAAGTCGAAGGTGGCCAGCGTCTTGCCGGCGGGCAGTCTCGCCTCCGCCAGGTGCCGCTCGATGCGGCGACGGCTGCGATCGGCCATCTCGTGCTCGGCGAGCGCGGCCAGGAAGCGGGCCGCCGGCCAGCCTTCCTTGTCGGATTGCCCGGCAAGGCTGGTCCATATCGACCTGACGCCCGGCAGGCGCAACTCGCTGAGCAGTAGTTCGACGCGCGCCGCGTCGATCGTGCTGGAGTTGGTCATACGATCACCTGCAGGCTGGAGGTCGGCAGGCTAGAGGCCGGCTCCACGGCATGGACCGCCGCCAGCGCGTCGTAGGCGTTGAGCGGCACGAGCTTGACCTCGATCACCGGTAGAGACCCCGGGGTTGGCCCGAACCGTCCGCGCATCACCGCCAGATCCGGCAATCGGCTGGCCTCGAGCTCGGCGTCGATCGCGCTGGCCAGCTCGGCTTCGCAGCCGCGGTCGTGGGCCAGCGCCAGCAGCTCGACCGTCACCTTGCAGGCCGTCTTGTCGCCGGCCTCAGCGCGCCAGACCTCGAATGCCCGGGCGTAGGCCGGACGCGGGAACAGCTGACTGCGGTAGACCAGATTGAGCAGCGCCATCGGCTTGCGGCGCAGCGCATGGATGACGTGCCGGTAGTCGATGATATGGCCGCCCTTGTTGTTCGACAGCGGCCGCCCGCGCCGTAGCGTCATCATCGGCGTCGAACCGAGGAAGCACTCGAGCCGGTCGTCATAGAGGTGGATGCGCAATCGATGGCCGATCAGCCGTGACGGCGCAGTGTAGAAGACGCGGCGCAGGATGAAGCCGCCGCTCGAGGTCACCGTGACGATCTTCTCCTCGTAGTCGGTGGTACGCCGCTTCGGCAGTTGGGTCAGCATGGGCCGCTCCAGCTCGATCCGCTTGCGGACCCGGGCATTGCGCCGACCGACGATCTCGTCGACCAGGCGGCGGTAGCCGTCGAGATCGTCGAAGTCGCCGCTGCCGCGCAACAGAAGGGCATCTTCGAGCGCCCTCTTGAGATGGCCGTGCGCGCTCTCGATCGAGCCATTCTCGTGCGCCACGCCACGGTTGTTGCGTGTCGGCGTCATGCCGTAGTGGCGCATCAGGCCCTGATAGCGCTGGGTGAGGTCGTCGCGGGCGTCGCGGTCGAGATTGCAGAATGCCGCCGACAGGCTGTCGCTGCGATGCTCGTGCGGCACGCCACCGAGCGCCCACAAGGCATTCTGCAAGCCTTCCGCCAAAGCCACGAAGCTTTCGCCGCCGAGCACGACGTGAGCGTGCTCGAAGCCCGAGAACGCCAGCCGGAAGTGGTAAAGACGATGGTCCAGCGCGACGCCGCCGATCGTGATGCCGAGCCCGTTGGTGTCGGTGAAGTCGGAGAGGCCGAGACGGCCGGGCTCGTGCTCCTGTCGGAAGATGACGTCCTGCTCCGGCCCGGCCAAGGCGCGCCAGGCCCGCATCCGCCGTTCCAGCGTGCGCCGCACACCAGGGCCGATCTCGGGATGGCGGCGCCGGATCTCCTCGAGAACCGCAATGGCGCGCAGACCGGGCGCCGCCTTCAGAAGCGGCAGGATCTCGTCCTCCCACACCTCAGCGAGCGGATCGGGCCGGCGACGGCTGCGGGAAGCCTGCTTTTGAGATGGCAGACCCGGATCGTTGTTGATGCGAAAGCCGGTCGCCGGCGAGAAGCCGGCTTTGGCAGCGGCAACGGAAGTGCCGTCGCTCTTTCGGTAAGTCATGTACAGCCTCATCTGGTGGTCGGTGATATGGAGGCCGGGCAAATAACTGATCCCTCATAAAACTGAGACGAATCAGTATCTTGGCCCAGTCGCTCATAACCGCCAGAAGGCTTTCCTTGCCTGCCGCCGGGGATGGCCTGCCTGCGGTCGGGCTACGCCCTCCCTCCGTCAGACCATCCCCGGCGCACTCTCATCCTGATTGACGCTGACTCTCACCCTGATTGTCGCCGCGCA
>JBBRLN010000058.1:0-2703 GCA_038231315.1 Caulobacterales bacterium | reverse complement strand
TGTCAACGGCGGAGCAAAACCAGGCCATTGGGGCGGAGTAAAACCAGGCCACTGACGGCGCGCCACCGCGCTCCCTTTTTCCCATGCCGAGCGGCGATGCGCGGAGCCATTGCGTAGCGCAGAGCATCGCCGCGGGGTGCGCCACTGACGTGTCAGCTTCGCCCGGAGGGGGGTCTGGGGGAGGTTGAACAACCTGTGGATAAGTCGAGTTGAGGACTACGCCTGGAGGATCTCGCCGGTGTCCGGGTCGATCTTTTCGGCAGGGGCGTCGATGGCTGCCTGACTGGACTTGGCTGATAACCGGCGGCGGGCGGAGGACTGGGCCAAGCGGTAGCTGTCGCCGTTCATGGTCAGGATATGGACGTGGTGGGTGAGCCGATCGAGCAAGGCGCCGGTCAGTCGCTCGGACCCCAGGACCGAAGTCCATTCCTCGAAGGGCAGGTTCGAGGTGACGATGGTCGAGCCGTGCTCGTAGCGCTGGCTGAACACCTCGAACAACAGCTCCGCCCCGGTCGGCGACAGGGGCACATAGCCAAGCTCGTCGATGATCAGCAGCTTGACCGCCTGCAGGTCCCGCTGGAGCTTGATCAGGCGCTTCTCGTCGCGGGCTTCCATCAACTGGTGGACCAGGGCCGCCGCCGTGGTGAAGGTGACGCTGAAGCCCTTCTGGCAGGCGGCCAGGCCCAGGCTCAGGGCGACGTGGGTCTTGCCCGTGCCGCTGTTGCCCAGGGCGATGATGTTCTCGCGGCGCAGGATGTACTCGCACCGGGCCAGCTCCAGGACGAGCATCTTGTTCAGACTGGGAATGGCGGTGAACGCGAAGGTGTCCAGGCTCTTGGTCGCCGGGAAGCGGGCTTGGCGGATGCGCCGCTCGACCAGACGGCGCTCACGGTCGATCAGCTCCAGCTCGACGAGACGCAGCAGGTAACGGGGATGGTCGACGCCGTCGCGGGCAGCTTCCCGGGCCACCTTGTCGTACTCGCGCAGCACCGTGGGCAGCTTAAGCTGCTTGAGATGGTGGGCCAGCAGGACCTGCGGCGCGCCCTGGGTCGTGCCGCCCGGCATGGGCTCTTGGCTTGGCGCGCTCACGCCGCCTGCTCCTGGACCAGCAGGGCATAGTCGGCGGCGCGCGTGGTGCGCACGTCGGTCGCGGGCAGGTAGGGATAGGCCGCCAGGTTGAGCTTGGCCGGGCGACGCTCGATCCGGGCCAGGACGATCTGCTTGACCGCATCGAAGCCGATGGCGCCCAACTGGATGGCGTCGGTCACCGCGGCGGCGACCACCTCCTTGGGCGCGATCTCCATCAGCCGCAGGACCTGGATGAACTCGCGCTTGCCGCGGTTGCCCATGCGCGCTTCCAGCAGGTTGCGCAGATGCTGGAACGCCGGCGGCAGATCCCAGGCCTGCAGCGCCGCGGCCTGATCAAGGGCGCCCGGCTTGGTCTCGATCAGGGCCAGGTAGTGCAAGGGGTCGTAGACGAAGGCGCCTTGGTCGTAGGAGCGGGCGTGACGGGCGATCGATACGCCGTCGCACAGGATCACCACTTCATCGACGAAGCCCTTCACCAGGACGGCTTGGAAGCCGTGGGCGGTCGGGACGGAATAGTCGTTGCCGCGGTAGCGGACCAGCGCCGTGGACGACACGCGCGCCACGCGCTTCTCGCACGGCTCCAGGGCCACGGCCGGCAGGGCGCGCAGGGCCGCCAGGTCCGCCGCCAGGCGCTGACCAATGGTCTCAGTGTGGCGCCCGGCGCGCTCGGACAGGCGCTTACGGCAACGATCGGCCAGCATGGCGTTGAGCGCTTCATAGCTGGCCGCGATCGGGATCGGGGTCATGAAGTTGGACCGGGAAAACTTGACCAGTCCCTCGACCTTACCCTTGTCGTTGCCCTTCCCCGGTCGGCCGAACCGGTCCTTGAACAGGTAATGGCTGACCAGTTCGGTGAAGGCCCGTGTGCGCTCGCGCTTGCCGTCGCCGCAGATCTTGGCCACCGCGATCTTCAGGTTGTCGTAGAGGATCGACAGCGGCACGGCGCCGTAAAACTCGAACGCCGACACATGTCCATCCAGGAACGCCTCGGTCGTCTCGCGGGGGTAGGCCTTCACAAAGCCGCTGTCCGACTGCGGCAGGTCCATGCAGAAGAAATGGATCTTCTGGCGCACCCCGCCGATCACCGCCACGGCCTCGCCGAAATCCACCTGGGCGTGACCTGACGGATGCGACAGCGGCACGAACGTCTCCCGGCCTCGCGCCTTCTGACGCCGAACGAGGTCCTTGACCACCGTGTAGCCGCCCTCGTAGCCGTGCTCGTCGCGCAGGCGCTCGAATATCCGCTTGGCCGTATGCCGCTGCTTGACCGGCGCCGTCCGATCCGCCTCCAGGATCGCCTCGACGATCCCGATCAGCGGCCCCAGCTTCGGCTTGGTCGCCGGCCGCGCCCGCACATATCCGGGCGGCGCCGAGAACCGGCACATCTTCGACACCGTCTCGCGGCTCAGACCAAACACCCGCGCCGCCTCCCGGCGACTGTGACCTTCCACAAACACAAAACGCCGTACCGCCGCGTATGACTCCACCGCAAACATCTCCCGGCGCACTCCCCAAACTCTCTGGGTCGTCCGCCTACCACTGGCCGGGTTTTACTCCGCCCGCGACCGCACTGCGCCGCCGCTCCAATGGCCTACTTTTGCTCCGCCGCGTACA
>JBBRLN010000057.1:0-2726 GCA_038231315.1 Caulobacterales bacterium | reverse complement strand
CTGAACCATGATCCAGATGCAGACCAACCTCGAGGTCGCCGACAACTCCGGCGCCCGCCGCGTCATGTGCATCAAGGTGCTGGGCGGCGCGGGGCGCCGCTACGCCGGCGTGGGCGACCGGATCGTCGTCTCGGTGAAGGAAGCCATCCCACGCGGCCGGGTGAAAAAGGGCGATGTCCTGCAGGCGATCGTGGTTCGCACCTCGTCGGCCATCAAGCGCAAGGACGGCTCTGTGATCCGCTTCGACAAGAACGCGGCGGTGATCGTCAACAAGCAGTCCGAACCGATCGGCACCCGCATCTTCGGCCCGGTGCCGCGCGAACTGCGGGCCAAGAACCACATGAAGATCATTTCCCTCGCCCCGGAGGTGCTGTGATGGCGGCCAAGATCAAGAAGGGCGACAAGGTGGTACTGCTGACCGGCAAGGACAAGGGCCGTAGCGGCCAGGTGACCAAGGTGCTGCCCAAGGAAGGGCGCGTCTTCGTCGCCGGGCTCAACCTCGTCCAGCGGCACACCCGTCCCACCCAGGCCGACCCTCAGGGCGGCATCAAGAGCAAGGCGGCGAGCATCCACCTCTCCAACGTCGCCATCGCCGATTCCAACGGCAAACCCACCCGCGTCGGCTTTCGTATCGACGGCGACAAGAAGGTGCGCGTCGCCAAGACCACCGGGGAGGTGATCAATGGCTGAGACCGCTTACGAGCCGCGGATGAAGTCGGAATACCGTCAGCGCATCCGCAAGGTGCTGAAGGACCAGTTCGGCTATTCCAACGAGATGCAGATCCCCAAGCTCGACAAGATCGTCGTCAACATGGGGATCGGCGAGGCCGTGGCCGATTCCAAGAAGATCGCCTCGGCGATGAAGGATCTGGGGGCCATCACCGGCCAAAAGCCCCTGCCGACCAAGGCCCGCACCTCCATCGCCGCCTTCAAGCTGCGCGAAGGCATGGTCATCGGCGCCAAGGTCACCCTGCGCAAGGACCGGATGTATGAGTTCCTCGACCGCCTGATCACCGTCGCCCTGCCCAGGGTGAAGGACTTTCGGGGATTGAAGCCGACCAGCTTCGACGGCCGCGGCAACTACGCCCTGGGCCTCAAGGAGCATCTGGTGTTCCCCGAGATCAACTACGACGAGATCGATCAGGTCTGGGGCATGGATATCATCGTCTGCACCACCGCCAGGACCGATGAGGAAGCGCGTGCGCTCCTCAAGGAATTCCAATTCCCGTTCACCACTCCATAGACGGGACAGAAAGATTTAATCATGGCCAAGAAGAGCGCCGTCAATCGTAACGAAATGGTCCGCAAACTGGTCAAACAGTTCGCCGCCAAGCGCAAGGCGCTGAAGGACACCGCCGAGAATGAGGCGTTGTCGCTGGAAGAGCGCTTCGACGCCCGGCTGAAGCTTGCCGCGCTGCCGCGCAACTCCGCGCCCAGCCGTATCCGCAACCGATGCGAGGTGACCGGGCGCCCGCGCGCCTTCTATCGAAAATTGAAAATGAGCCGCATCGCCCTGCGCGACCTGGGCTCGTCCGGCCAGATTCCCGGCCTCGTGAAGTCGAGCTGGTGAGGAGGGCTTAACCATGGTCAACGATCCCATCGGCGACATGATCGCCCGCATCAAGAACGCCGCCATGCGCAAGCGCTCCAAGGTGCTGACGCCCGCCTCGCGGATGCGCGAACGGGTTCTGGGCGTCCTCCAGAGCGAGGGCTATATCCGCGGTTTCGTGCTGGTTCAGCACCCCGGCGCCTTCCCCGAGTTCGAGATCGAGCTCAAATATTTCGACGGCGAGCCGGTGATCGCCGAGATCAGCCGGGTGTCCAAGCCGGGACGGCGCGTCTATTCGGGCATCGGCGATCTGAAACCGGTGAAGAACGGCCTGGGCATTTCGATCCTGTCGACGCCCAAGGGCGTGATGTCCGACACCGCCGCGCGCGACGCCAATGTCGGCGGCGAAGTTCTCTGTCAGGTGTATTGAGATGTCCCGGATCGGCAAGAAAGCGATTTCCATTCCCGCCGGCGTCACCGTCGCCGTCGAGGGCCAGAGCGTCACGGTGAAAGGTCCCAAGGGCGAACTTTCTTGGACCGTCAGCGACGATATCGCGGTCAAGCACGAGGCGGGCGAGATTTCCTTCAACCCGCGCGACGAGAGCACCCGGGCGCGGGCCATGTGGGGCCTCTCGCGCACCCTGGTGAACAATATGGTGGTCGGGGTCACGGACGGCTATCAGCAGACCCTCGAGTTGGTGGGCGTCGGCTATCGGGCGGCGCTGAAGGGCCAGTCCCTGGCCATGCAGCTCGGGTTTTCGCATGAGGTGGATATCGCGCCGCCCGCCGGCATCGCCTTCGCCGTGCCCCGCCCGGTGGAGGTCAGGATCGCCGGCATCGACAAGCAGCTGGTGGGCGAGACGGCGGCCCGCATCCGCAAGATCCGCCCCCCCGAACCCTACAAGGGCAAGGGCGTCCGCTACGCCGGCGAAAAGGTTCGCCGCAAGGAAGGCAAGAAGAAGTAGGTCATGGCGCTTTCAATCCGCGATACGGCCAAGCACCGGGCGCGCCGCGTCCGCCGGCGCCTGAAGAGCCTGGCCGGCGGCCGGCCACGCCTGTCGGTGTTCCGTTCGGCCAAGAACATCTACGCCCAGGTCATCGACGACCGCGCCGGCGTCACCCTGGCCGCCGCCTCCTCTCTGGAAACCGGCAAGGACACCAAGGGTTCGGACAAGGG
>JBBRLN010000056.1:0-3036 GCA_038231315.1 Caulobacterales bacterium | reverse complement strand
TTCGACGAGACCAAGCGCCGGTTCAAGGAACTGACCAAGGAAGTCGAGAAGGGCGCGCGGGACATCGAGCGGGCGGAGAAGCAGGCATCGCGCGGCGCTGAACGCGAGGCCGCGGCGCGCACGCGATCCGCCGGGCGCATTGCCGGCCGCGTCGGAACAACCATCGCGCGCGGCGCGCTCAATCTCGGGGCACGCGTGGCCGGCGACCTCGCTTCGGGCGCAGGCGTGGAGATGGACCTCTCGAACGTCGTCCGCAAAAACGTCTCGCTCGAGTCGAAGGCCACCGCCCTCTCGAACGCGGGCTACATGGAGACGGGGACCGGGGCGAACGCCAAGCGTCAGGATCCCGAGGCGATCATCCAGCAGGCGCGCGCCGTCGCGCTTGCGACTGCCACCGACACAAACGAGGCCCTCGACGGCTTGTCCGCGTTCGTTGCCAAGACTGGGGATCTTGAGATGGGCCGCGCCATCTTCAAGGACATGGCGGTGCTCGCGAAAGCGACTGGCACGGGCCTCGATGACGCCGTTGACGCGGCGGGCGATGTGAGCTCCGCACTCGGCGATATGCCCGACAAGGCGGCGGCGATTCAGCAGGTGATGCGCGCGGTCGCGGGCGGCGGAAAGCTCGGCGCTGTCGAGATGAGGGACCTCGCCACGCAGATGGCGAAGGTGGCGGCAAGCGCGAACCTGTTTGAAGGGAACGCCGCCGACAACATCCGGAAGTTCGCGGCGCTTGCGCAGGAGGCGCGTGCCCATGGCGGCGCGTCGAGCGCTACGCAGGCAGCGACGGGCGTTCAGAGTTTCATTGGCACCTTTACCAAGGGCGCAAGGCTCAAGGAGTTCCGTAACTTCGGAGTGAGCACCACGGGCGCGGGCAACAA
The DNA here is from genome assembly GCA_038231315.1 of Caulobacterales bacterium. Taxonomy (GTDB): domain Bacteria; phylum Pseudomonadota; class Alphaproteobacteria; order Caulobacterales; family Caulobacteraceae; genus Acaudatibacter. The sequence goes on along the minus strand of JBBRLN010000056.1, from coordinate 2,155 downwards.
GATACGGGACCCAAACGCGATCATTTTGGATGCGATCGTTGCCGCCTCCTCCGCCAAGAACGGCGGGCTCTCCAAGATGAACCTGAACATGGGGAAGATGTTCGCGGAGCGAGGCGCACGACGGGAGACCCTCGGTTTCGAGAGCGCGTACGTGAGTGCAGGCGGCGGGGAGGCTGGCATTGCCGCCGTTCGCGAGGCGATGCGCAAGCAGGAGGCCGCGACACTTTCTGCCAGCGAGGAGACGCAGTCCTTCGCGACGGCGATGGGCACCACGGAGAGCAAGGTCCAGAACTTCAACACACAGATGGAGGAGATCGCGCGGAGTTCCCAGAAGGAACTGCTCCCCGCGCTGCAGGCGCTCGCGCCCGCGTTCCTCGCCGGCGCAAAGGAGATCAACCGCATCATCATGAACCTGACCGGCCACACGCCGATCGATCAGGGCGGTAAGGACGCATTCACTGCGGAAGCCGCTGCGCAGAACGCATTGGGCGCTTCTAATCCGATCACCAACGCTCTCACCGCGGGCGTCGTGAAGAACGCGGACGGGACCTACAGCGTGCCGGGACCGATGGCTGCGCCCGAGGGCATTCTTGGTGGTGACGTCGACGCCCAAGCCGAAGTGCAAAAGCAGATCGCCGCCACGAAAGCTCGAATTGCGGAGGAACGGAAGCATCTCCCCACGCGCCTCGGAGGCACCGGCAACGACGTCGGCGACGCGTTCGGCATTGGCCTTGTGACGCAGCAAGGACGCGCGGACAACCTGAAGCAGGACGAGCAGACGCTCGCGCGCCTCGAGGAGAAGAACGACAAGCTCACCGATGCCATCTCGACGATGAAGGACGCGTTCCTTTCTGGCCGCCTCGTCCCGCAGGAAGTCATCGTCAAGAACATGCCCGGGACCTTCCCGAAGGTGACTAGCCAGGGACGGCAGAACCCGAGCGACACTTCCCTCACGAGTCACGAGTGAGCTACTTCGACCTCCTCCCCCGCTGCTCCTTCGCGGGCATCCCGTTCCCCTACGAGTCGATCGACATTCAGGGCGGCGTGCGCGACCACGTGCACGAGTACCCCCACGCGGACGGCGGCGACCCCGAGCTCCTCGGCCGGAAGCTCTACACGTTCCGGATCGTCGCGAACTTCCACGACACGCTACGCGGGTACCCGAACCTCTACCCGCGCGACCTCGACACGCTCATCGACAAGTTCGAGCGCGGGCTCACGTCGGATCTCGTGGTGCCTCAGTCCGGCACCTACCAGGCCTATGCGGTGAACTGGAGCCGCTCGAGCGCCGTTCGCATCCGGAGCGGCGAGAAGGTGACGCTCGAGTTCCGTGAGGACCGCGGCGACACGAAGCTGAACGCGCTGGTCGACGACCACCCCCTCGAGGTGCAGTCGGCGGCCTTGAAGCTCGACGCACGCGTGAAGGAGGCCATCGCGCGCGGCGATTCGCTGGGCGCCGCGCAGAAGGGCGCAGGGGTCACCGCTTCCGACCGCGACATCTTCGACTCCATCGGCGCCTTCGCCACCGCCGTCTTCGCCATCCAGGACACCGCGGCGCTGAACGGCCAGCTGTACGGCGCCAAGCTCGCGCAGCTGGCGGCCCTCTGCGAGCGCGCGGACGGCCTCCGGTCGATGCAGTCGACGAGCAGCCAGCCGATCGTCCAGGCCCTTCACGAGCTCTGGGCGGCGGCCAACCGGCTCGCCGACAACGTCCAAGGGAAGCAGAAACTCCTGCAACGGTGGACGACCCCGCAGCAGATGACGATGAACGACGTCGCGATCGCGCTCTACCACGACGCCTCGCGCACCGCGGAGCTCCTCGCCCTCAACTCGGGGAAGTTCCAGAGCGCGCTCGCGATCCCCGCCCTGACGCAGCTCGTCTACTACCCCGCCGCCTGATGGCGCTTCAGGACGACCGCGTGACGCTTCAGGCGAACGGCCAGGAGATCGTCATCGCGGAGTCGTGGGACGTCCAGGAGTCGATGTTTCACACGCCCGCGGCCTGGACGCTCCGCCTCGGCTCGAGCGAGAACGCCGCCGAGATCCTGCGGCGCTTCCCCAAGGGCGCGAAGTACCAGCTCGCCGTCGCGGGCATCCTCCAGATGACCGGCCGCATCGACGGTCGGCACTGCGGCGGCGCGGCGACGCAGGTGAC
>JBBRLN010000055.1:0-3234 GCA_038231315.1 Caulobacterales bacterium | reverse complement strand
TCTCGCTACCTGATGAGGTGATGCTCGAAAGCTGGTCGCTATGATCGGTCTACAATTTCGCGGGCCGAGTCGTCGCCGTTCAAAACAGGGACGCAGCCCAAGCTAACCTCACGGTCGACGGCGATTTCTTAGAAATGGCGCGCAGCTTTGGATGAAAGTGAGAACTACGTCTACGCCATAGCACTATGATGCGCGACCGCCACGGGCGGGGAGCGCCTGATTGCGGGTGGATAGCGTAACGTCAGTTCTGCTATGTCTTAACCGTGAACACCGAAGCTGACACCTGCCGCAAGTTCATCGTTCCCAAGCTTCAGAGCGCCGGCTGGGACGACGCGCCTTGCGCTATCAATGAGCAGCGCAGCTTCACCGATGGGCGCGTGATGTTCGTCGGCGGTGCTGCCCGACGTGGCAAGCGCAAGCGCGCCGACTACATTCTCCGCTACCGGCCCGACTATCCGATCGCGGTCGTGGAGGCGAAATCCGGGTATCAATCGGCTCAAGACGGCGTTCAACAGGCGCGCGATTACGCGGAGGTGTTGGGCCTCCGCTTCGCTTATGCCAGCAACGGGCGCGAGATCATCGAGATCGACCTCGCGGCGGGCACGGAGGTGGAACGCTCCGACTTCCCGACGCCGGACGAGCTCTGGCAACGGCAGCGGGACTCGCTCGACCTGCCCAACGCAGCGACCGAAACGAAGCTGCTGACGCCGGGCTATCCGGACGCCGAACGACCGCTCCGCTACTATCAGGAGATCGCCGTCAACCGCACGCTGGAGGCTGTTCTCGGTGGCCAGCGGCGCGCGCTGCTCAACCTGTGCACCGGCGCGGGCAAGACGGCGGTGGCGTTTCAGCTATGCTGGCGCCTCTGGTCGGCGAGTTGGAACAAGCGCGGCGATCACCGCAAGCCCAAGATTCTGTTCCTTGCCGACCGCAATATCCTGATCGACGATCCCAAGGACAAGACGTTCGCGCCGTTCGGCGACGCGCGGTGGAAAATCGGCGCAGGCCGTGCCGTGCACAGCCGCGACATCTACTTTTCAACCTACCAGGCGATCGCGGAGGATGAGCGACGCGAGGGCGTTTATCGCGAATATGCACGTGACTTCTTTGACCTGATCGTCATCGACGAGTGCCATCGCGGCAGCGCGCGGCAGGACAGCTCGTGGCGCGAAATCCTCGAATGGTTCGAACCGGCCTATCAGATCGGCATGACCGCGACGCCACTGCGCGAGGAGAGCCGCGACACCTACGCCTATTTTGGTGCGCCGCTTTATACCTATTCGCTGGCGCAGGGTATCGCTGACGGCTTCCTTGCCCCCTACCGTGTCCACCGGATAGTCACCGATCTGGACGCCGCCGGCTGGCGGCCGACTGTGGGCGAACTCGACCGATATGGTCGCGCAGTGCCCGACGAGGAATATCAGACCCGCGACTTCGAGCGCGTGGTCGCCCTTCGCGCCCGCACCGAGGCCATCGCCAGGCATTTGACCGACTTCCTCAAGAACACTGATCGTTTCTCAAAGACCATCGTATTCTGCGTCGATCAGGATCACGCGAGCGAGATGCGCCAGGCGCTGGTCAACCTGAACGCCGACCTTGTTGCCCGCCATCCCGATTACGTGGCGCGTGTCACTTCCGACGAGGGCGATATCGGTAAGGGCAAGCTCAGCCGGTTTCAGGACGTTGAGGCCGAGACGCCGGTGATCCTGACGACTTCGCAGTTGCTCACCACGGGCGTGGACGCGCCCACGTGCAAGAACGTGGCGCTGGCGCGCGTCGTGGGCTCGATGGCGGAGTTCAAGCAGATCATCGGCAGGGGGACGCGCCTGCGCGAGGATTACGGGAAACTGTGGTTCAATATCCTCGACTATACCGGGACAGCGACCGAGAAGTTCGCCGACCAGACCTTTGATGGCCAGCCGGTCGAGGAAGTGCGCACCGAGATCGACGAGGCCGGTGCCGTCGTTTCCGAGGTGCGCGAGGAGGCTGCCGATTGGGCGGGCTTCCCAACCGAAGGCGGCGGCGGACCCGCCGAACTGCCGACCGATGACGACCCCGCCCTGCCGCGCAAACTCTATGTGGACGGCGGCGCGGTCGAGGTCGTGGCGCACCTGGTCTATGACCTTGATTCCGACGGCAAGCGCCTGACTTGCCGCAAGCTGACCGACTGGACCGGGGAGAAGGTGCGAACGCTCTATCCCACGCCCGCCGCTTTTCGCGCCGAATGGGCGCTGCCCGAAAAGCGTGCGGCGGTGGTCGAGGCGCTGGCGGAACGCGGAATCGACCTTGCAACGCTGTTGGCCGACGCGGAACGGCCCGATGACGATCCGTTCGACCTGCTGTGTCATCTGGCGTGGAACGCGCCGTTGCTGACCCGCAGGGAGCGGGCAGAACGTCTGCGCGCCGCCGATCACGACCTGTTCGCCCGCTACGGCGACGATGCCCGCGCGGTGCTGGACGCGCTGCTGGAGAAATATGCCGCCGGAGGGCCGGACCAGCTCACATTGCCCGCCGCGCTCAAGGTCGTGCCGGTATCGGACTTCGGCAATCCCAGCGAGATCGCGCGGCGCTTCGGTGGGGCGGCGCGGATGCGTGCGGCGGTGGCGGAGCTCACCGAACACCTCTACGCGGCCTGAACCCGACCAAAGGACAAGAATGGCCCGCCAGAAAAAGACCGTCGCAGTGCAGACCACCGCCCAGCGCCTCGACAGCATCGTCAAGTCGGCACGCAAGATCATGCGCAAAGACAAGGGCCTGAACGGCGACCTCGACCGGCTGCCGGTGTTGACCTGGGTCATGTTCCTCAAGTTCCTCGACGATCTCGAGCGAATGCATGAAGACGAGGCGGCGCTGGCGGATACGCCCTTTCACGCCGCCATCGAGCCGCCCTATCGCTGGCGCGACTGGGCCGCCGACAAGGACGGGATCACCGGCCCGGACCTGCTCGCCTTCATCAACGGCGAGGAGGCGACGCGCCCGGACGGCACACGCGGGCCGGGCCTGTTCGCCTACCTTCGAGGGCTACGCGGCATGAACGGCGGGCGCGATCGGCGCGATGTGATCGCCACCGTGTTCCGGGGCGTCTCGAACCGTATGGAAAGCGGTTATCTGCTGCGCGATGTCGTCAACCTGATCGACGCCATCCATTTCGACAGTTCGGAGGAAATCCACACCCTCGGACGGCTCTACGAGACGTTGCTGCGCGAGATGCGCGACGCCGCCGGGGACTCGGGC
>JBBRLN010000054.1:0-3705 GCA_038231315.1 Caulobacterales bacterium | reverse complement strand
TGGTGGGTGCAGTAGGGATCGAACCTACGACCCGCTGATTAAGAGTACTTATGGCCGTTTACGCTAGTACACGCTGTCGTTCGCCAAGGTACTCTTTGCGCATTGCCGCCATTGCGCATTTAAAAATTTAGACCTAATGTTGTCTCATGGGGTCTGGTGCCGTTTCATCCGGGATCCGCACTTTGCCGTTCTAAGACCGTTCTAGCGCCGTTCTGGACCCACCGTTCTAGCGACTTGAAAATGAAAATTTCTGGCCTCCGTTCCAATCTGACGGATCGCAACATCGTGGCGCTGCCGCTGGCGCCCGAGCATCAGTACATCGTCCGCGACGCGGAGCAGGCGGGCTTCTTCCTACTCGTCGGAAGCCGGTCCAAGACCTTCATGATCCAGGCTGATCTGCGCGTTCCGGGCGGCCGAGAGACAATCCGCATGAAGGTCGGTGGGGTAGGGAAGGTAAACGCGCGGGAGGCGCGGTCGATGGCGCGCGCCCTTCTCGGTCGGATTGCCTCCGGCATCGATCCACGAACGCCAAAGCCTGTGTGCTCACCTGAACCCAAATCTGCGACCTCGCCCACGCTGCGAGAAGCCTGGGGCCGATACCGGGATCTCCACATGCTGCGGAAGATGCGGAGCCCCACCACGGTGAAGACCTACGCCGACCATATTGAACGATTGTTGGCTTGTTGGCTCGACCGCCCGCTACAGGAGCTCGGCGACGATCCTCGCATCGTCGCGGACCGTCATAACGACATGACGCGACAGAATGGACCCGCGATCGCCAACTCCGCGATGCGGAGCTTTCGCGCGGTCTACAATCACGCCCGCAAGACGTGTCGCAGCCTACCATCCGACAATCCCGCCTCCAGCGTGGACTGGAACCCTGAAAAAAGGCGCGACTCGGCCATGGGCCTAGCCGATCTGCCGGCGTGGTTCGAGCAACTGGCGGCCATTCCCAATCCGATCCGGCGGGATTTCCAGCTCCTGCTGCTTCTCAGCGGGTCGCGGCCGGACGCGCTCAAGCACGTCAGGCTGGAACACATCAGCTTCTCCGAACGGACGCTGCACCTGCCAAAGCCGAAGGGCGGGGCTGACAAGGCCTTTGACATTCCGCTCTCCCGACCGATGCTGCATGCGATCTTTCGGCTCCGTCGTCTGGGATCGATCATCTATCCGGAGGCGGCGGCCACCTGGCTGTTTCCAAGTCAATCTCCGAGCGGCCACCTCGAAGAGCACAAGCAGGCGCGCGCGGTTCTTAGCCATTGGGGCAACGACCTACGACAGACGTTCCGGACGATCGGCCAATCCGCCGGCATTTCGGAAATGGATATGCACCTTCTGATGAATCACTCCCTGCCGGGAGTGAACGCTGGCTATATCACCCGCGCCAAGCTGATGCGCGACCATCTGCGACAACAGCAGGATAAGATCTCCAGCACGATCATCGGCCGGGTGGTCGGAAGCGGCCGCCGCCCGAGCGATCAACTCAGCCAATGGCTCAACAGCACAAGTCGCGAGCAAATGGCGGAATTGCTCGGGGCCGACCCGGACGTGATCCGCGCCCGATGCGGCTCAAGATCAGCTCTTCGGCGACTGGAAGTTCAAGCGGCGAGAGTTGTGGCTCAGAACCTCAGCGCCTCGACGCTCGGTCCACCTTCCAGACGAGCGAGAGCCGAAGCGTAACGCGTCGCCCCGCCGCGTTAGGGCATGAACTCGATGCGAGCCTGGAGATTCACGTATTCGGATGGATTGTCGATCCAGCGGTTGATCGCGGACTCTTTCCAGCCCGCGCTGTGTTCGCCGATCTTCAACTGGCGCGGGAAGCTGCCGTCGGCGATCTTTCGATAGAGCGTGGATCGGCTGAGGCCGGTGCGGTTCAGCACGGTGCGGATGCGCAGGATGCGGTCAGGCTTGGGCATCGACGACAACTCTCAATAATGTGGTTTCCCGCAGATCGACCAACGCGGCCGGGGTCACAAGATCGCGCGGGAGCCGGTCGAACCGCCGGATAGGAATAGAAACGATTGGCGGGGCGGACCTTCACCTTCCCTGATTTCGGACGCCAGTTTACCTTGGGCCAGCCGTCGATCCGAGCGTGCGGCGCCCTGTTCCAGCAAGCTCGATCCAAGCCGAGAGGATCGCGCCGACGATTTCGCGCCTCGCGTCGATTGCCGGTCATCGCGCGCGTTTGGCCTCGTCCTCTTCAAACGCCGCGCGTCCGCGCTCTCGCCACGCGTTTCGAACGAGCTCGCCATCGTGTTGGGAGAGCCGGGTGGTGACGGCGAGGAACGCGCCGTAGAGCACCGCGCGATCGTCGTTGGTCAGCTCGACGAGTCCGGCCTTGGCGACGAGGCCTCCGAGTTCGATCAGCTGCCGGGTTCGCTCGCGGCGGTTCACCTGCCAAGCTCGCGTGTCATGCCGCGCCCGGCTCGCGTCCAGTCGCCGCCTCGCCGCTGTCGCCCGTTTGATCGCCGCTGATGTTGCCTTGAGCTTGTCGCCCAGCTGCCCGTGTCCGTCGCTGAAAAAACCCGCGGCCGCGATTGCGCCAGCTCTCCTTGCGTTCCGGCGTGGCGCTGTCGACGAGGGCGAGGAGACCGCCGACGAGAGTCTCGGCGTCGAGGGCGTCCGCTCCGGTGGCGATGATGAGTTCGCCCAGTTGCCGAAGCTTGCGCTCCCGCAATCCCTTGGCGCGGGCGAGGAGGGTGTTGAGCTCCTGGTCGAGGTCGCGCGGCTTGCGCATGGTCGTCTCTCTCCATGGTGATGCGGAGAGTGTAATCGGCCTCGCCCATGATCGCGCCGGCTTCGACGAGGGGCTTGGGACGGGGTGGTCCCGAGCAAGATTCTTTATCGTGAGGGCGCGCTTATACGTCGTGCCGACGTAGCTTTGTCAGAGTAGCTCAGGTCGCCGTCATGGCGATCTATCACTTCTCGGCCAAGGTTATCGGCAGGGCCTCGGGCTCCAGCGCCGTGGCCGCGGCCGCCTATCGCTCCGCCTCCCGGCTCGACGATGAGCGGCTCGGACGCGCTCACGACTTCACCCACAAGGCCGGCGTCGTACACTCGGAAGTCATGCTGCCGGACGGCGCCCCGCCGGAGTTCGCCGATCGCGAGCGGCTGTGGAACGCCGTCGAATCCGCCGAAATGCGCAAGGACGCCCAGCTCGCCCGCGAGGTCGAGTTCGCCATTCCCCGCGAACTGACCCAGGAGCAAGGCATCGAGCTCTCCCGCGACTTCGTCCAGCGCGAGTTCGTGACACGCGGCATGGTCGCCGATCTCAACGTGCACTGGGATCTCGGCGCGGACGGTCTGTTCAAACCGCACGCTCACGTCATGCTCAGCCTACGCGAGGCAAACGAAGAAGGCTTCGGCGCCAAGGTTCGCGACTGGAACCGCACGGACCTCCTGAAGCACTGGCGTGAGGCGTGGGCGGACCACGTGAATGCCCGACTGGCCGAACTCGACATCGACGCGCGGATCGATCACCGCGGCTTCGCCGAGCAGGGCGTCGAACTGGAACCGCAGCACAAGATCGGCGCGGCAGCCGAGCGGCGATGGGAGAGCGGGGCAAAGTCGGATCGTGTCGAGGATCATCTGCGCATCGCGCGGGAGAACGGCGAGAAGATCATCGCCAACCCGCGAATCGCGATCGACGCCCTGACTCACCAACAAGCCACCTTCACCCGGCGCGACATCGAGCTGTTCATCCAC
>JBBRLN010000053.1:0-3733 GCA_038231315.1 Caulobacterales bacterium | reverse complement strand
GGCGCGGGCGGATAGAGGCCCTGGCTGATCTCGGTCTTCTCCATGCCGGGCGCCAGATGACAACCGCTGCACATCTCGGTGTAAAGGCCGGCGCCCGTCGCTATGCGCTTCGCATCGCCCAGATCGGCAGGCACGCTGACGCCATCAGCGCGAACCGCGATGGACCGATCTCGGAGATTCTCGATGTACCAGTGGACTAGCGGCGTATGGGGAGCGTCAGCCCCAATGTCGTAGACCCCGACAAAGGTGAAGGCGCCCACCAACGCTCCGATTACCAGAGCGCCCAAGCCGACGAAAGGCCAACTGGGGAAGTGGCGGCGCACATCAGGAAGTTTTCGATCGGCCATTTATCGCGTCCCGTTTGGAGGAAGCTCCTTGTGGGAAGGACAATCCGGTCGGCTCCGAAAATTCCCACCTAACGGGAATACGCGCTGGCCGCTTTGACCCCTCGCGACTTAATTCACTCCTGACTTCGGGGTGAGACGCCTGGCAAGTCGGGTCAATGGCGCTCTGAGCGTAGCCCTGATCCGTGTTGCGCATCACCTGCTCCCCTACGCTTCTCCCGCAGAGTTCGTGATTTCCAAGACCAGCATTCCTTCCGGGAGGGGTTGGGTCACGGCGGCGCGTATCTGAACTGCAGCGTTGAGGTTTTCAAGATAGTGACGACGACTTGGTTTTTGCGTGGTCTGCCTGCCTTGAACCCGATCGCCGGTGCGGCGTGCGGGCTTATAGCCGCTTCGTGTGTCTCAGCCGCCCCGATTTTACCGACCGATTCAGTGGCTTTCGGTTCGGAGAATTTCGATCTGGGCAGGCCGGTGTTTGTGGCGAAACCAGATGGCGCGGCGGTCGAAGGCCGAGCCTGTCGGCGGGGCTTTTCTACCCTGCTGTCGCCAGAATACGTCCGATTGGAAGAGGTTTCGCCCAACGACGATAAGCAACGTCGCCGACGCCTACCTGCCTCTTCTGTCGGCTAGGTACCCAGAACAATGTGAACATTACTACGCTTCGGTCAAATGGCACCCGGCCCCGGGAGACACGGTCCGAGCCTGCTTCGAGCGAGGGCGCCGGTGTCCGGGCGTTGGCGTCTCGACATCGACCCGCCCATAGCGGATCGGGTGTGTAATAGAACCGTCGCTAAGTTTGACCAACGGAGAACGGATTGATGTTCATCCAGCCGATCGACTATTTCCTGGCGGCCTGGTTCGCCGTCGCCCTGGCCTCGGCCCTTTACGTCGCCATCGATCAGTTTGCGAACAATCCCGAGCCCGTGGTGATGAAGTGGGGCTTCATCCTCGTCACGCTCTACACCGGACCCCTCGGTCTGCTGCTCTACGTTTTGGCCGACAAGGAACCCCGGCCGGGCGAGCACGAGCAGTTCACAAAGCCACTGTGGAAGCAGGGCGTGGGATCCACCATCCACTGCATCGCCGGGGACGCCACCGGCATCATTCTGGCGGCCGCGATCACCGCGGCGCTCGGGCTGCCGATGTGGATCGACCTCATCGTCGAATATATCGCCGGCTTCAGTTTTGGCCTGTTCATCTTCCAGTCGCTGTTCATGAAATCGATGATGGGCGGCTCCTACCTGGAGAACGTCAAGCGCAGCTTCATGCCGGAATTCATCAGCATGAATTTCATGATGGCGGCCATGGCGCCGGTCATGAGCTTCGCGATGATGGGGCGGGACATGCGCGCCATGGAGCCGACCCAACTCCTGTTCTGGGGCGTCATGAGCCTGGGCATCGTCGCCGGCTTCGCGCTGGCCTTTCCATCCAACGTCTGGATGGTCGCCATGTCGTTGAAGCATGGCCTGATGACCGAGCGGAAGCCGGGCTCGAAGTTCGATCGGAAAAAGACGCCCGAGGCGCCGGCGCCGGAAGGGAAGACCGCGACCATGTCCGAGGGCGACATGGCTTCGATGTCGAAGCCGAAGACGACGGCGAAGGCCGCCGGTGGCGGCGCGGGCCGGCAACGCGGCGGCGGCCAGGCCGCCGGGCACACCATGAAATCCGACGCGACGGGGCCGCAGGTCGCCGCCTTGTCGCTAGTGTCGCTCTTCGCCCTGGCGACAGGCATGATCGCTCCCTGGAACTGGCTCAACATGACCGTTTCCGTCCGCGATGTCGGCGGGGCGATCATGCCGCCGGGCATGGTGATGGAGCGCAATCTCTCCGGCGACGCGATGAAGGACATGGCGGCGGTAAATCCCAATCTCGTCGCCACCACATATCCCCTCAGCGCCCGCGGGGATCGCGAACTTCCCTTTCGCCTCGAGAACGGTGTGAAGGTTTTCGATCTCACCGCTTCGGTCGTGAAGTGGACGATCCTGCCGGGCGTGACGGTCGATGCCTACGCCTACAATGGCATGATTCCAGGGCCGCGAATCCACTTCCGGCAGGGCGACCGTGTGCGCATCGACGTCCACAACAGGCTGCCGGAGGACACCACGGTCCACTGGCATGGCCTGATCGTTCCCAACCAGATGGACGGCCCCGCCTATGTCACCCAGGCGCCGATCAAGCCGGGCGGTTCCTACCGCTACGAATTCATCGCCGTCCAGCACGGGACCTACTTCTATCACCCGCACGCCAAGCCCGACCGCACGCAGGCGCTGGGCCTCTACGGCGCCTTGATCATCGACCCGGCCAATCCCGCCGACGAGGTGGCGGCGGATCGCGATTACGTCGTCGAGCTTCAGGAATGGCTGAAGAAGGACGGGTTGACCTTTCCGGCCATGCCGATGGACGCCATGCAGCCCAACTACTTCACCATCAACGGCAAGGCCTACCCCTCTACCGATGTCGTGCGGATGAAAGTGGGAGAGACGCTGAAGGTCCGTTTCATCGGCACGAACACCGGCTTCATCCATCCCATGCACATTCACGGTGGACCGTTCGAGGTGGTCGCCCGCGACGGCGAGACGATTCCGCCATCGGCGCGCTTCCTCGCCGACACGGTGAATGTCGGCCCGGGCCAGCGCTACGATGTGATCTGGACCGCCCGTCGTCCCGGCAAGTGGCTTATCCACTGCCACATTCCCCATCACACCGAGAACAACAACACCGAGCAGATGGGTGGCGGCGGGCTGATGGTGGTGATCGATGTGCGTTGAATTGGGAAAGCGCTCGTCATCCCCGATGGGCAAAGGCCAGTGGTCAAGGCCTGTGCGGAAGCTGAACGATTTGGTGGCGCATGACGCGTTTGAAGGGCACACCTGAATTTGTGCCGGCTCTTGGCCGATCAGACCTGACGGGGGTCTCCGATCGGGTGATCGCAGTCATGACGCGGGAGAGTCGCTGGCGAACGGTGCTTCTGGACATGATCGCCCCCGAAGGTGACGATGTCATCATCGACTTTGTGCCCGGAACCGGTTCTCTGGCAATCGGCCTGGAAACAGCAAGCCCCGTCCGCGCGGGTGATTGCCGTCGTTCCCGCTCCTGAAGCCTTGGCCATCGCCCGCGCCGGTTGGGAACGAACCGGCCTCAACGCCAAAGGGATTCTGCCAAGGCTGGTCGTTGAGGCCGGCCTTATCGACGTGGCGGAGACGCGCTTGACGCCCACCCCGACAGGCTCGATTTCCCTTTATGCCGGTCGAAAACCGGGTCGATGATTTGTCTTGCGGGCGAGGGGCTCGAGAGCAATGTGCGGCTACCGCCCTAGAACCAGGACCGAATACCTGCGGTGAACCGCACATCGCTCGCCCGTTCGCCGGCGGCGCGGGTCAGATCGGCTG
>JBBRLN010000052.1:0-3870 GCA_038231315.1 Caulobacterales bacterium | reverse complement strand
CGACCGTGGCGAGGCCAAAGGCCAGGGTGGCGGCGAGAAGTAGGGTGCGCATCGAGTGTCTCCAAATTTGCTTCCGGCGCCTAGGCAGCGGCGCTGGGAAGGGCAAGGACTCCTGAACCGCCATTCACTACGACTCAGGAGGCCCGACCTTGCGTCAGTCGGAAGGGGGGAAGACAGACGCGAGATCAGCCGCCTAACGCCCTAGCGCTCGCAGGGTTGCCAGCGAGGCCAAAGGATGTCCGCTGAGGGCCTTTGCCGGCCGCACGGCTGTAGGGAGCGGGAACGACCCCGACCGACTCCACGGGCCACCCTGAGTCCAGCGCGGGCTATTTAGCCGCTGTCCGTGGCAATTCATGTCGTCCGGCTGGCGTGGCGTCGTCCCATGTGGCTTGCCGCGCCGATCATGTCGCCGGGGGGTTTCTGGCCTTGCGGTCCTTTAGGCATATCGACGCGACCACGTGACCAGCTTGGTGCTGTTGCACATTGAGCAGGAGCCCGGAGCCTTTTCAAAATCTGAGGTCAAACCCAACGCAGCCGTAATCGGGACGACAAATTGCCGCTGCGTGATAGCCGCCGCCTTCATAATGCAGTCGTCGCAAACTGGCGCTGGGGTGCGTTCGGTTAGGATTCCGTGGATACGTTCTGGGATCGTCATGCCGCCGATCATAGGGCGACGGGGCCGACAGCGCCATGTTTGTCAACGGCGCCGGATTTCAAACTGAGACACTACCCGCCATTCACTACGGCCCAGGAGTCCGGTCTCGCGCCAGAAGGGGGAGATACGCGGACCAGCCGACTAACGCCCTGACGTCGGTAGGGTTGCCGGCAAGCTCAGGGAAGGCAGCTGAGGGGCGTTACGACTCGCAGGCTGCAGGATGGGGGAAACCCCCCCAATCGACTCCACCGGGTTCCCTGAGTCCGGCACGGGGCATTGCAGGATCAGCGCTCGATACTCGATTGCCTTCGCCAGGATCGCGTCGGCAGGATCGGTGGCGCTGGTTACACCACCGGCCGGCCCCGCGTGGTAGGCGGCCATCAAGCGGTCATAGACCTCCAGGCACAGGGCCAGGTCGCGGGTTGGCGCGGTCATGGCCGCCCCTCCTCTGCATCCGCGGCGATCCCGCCACCGGTAAGCCAGGGCGCCGGTGTGCCTACAGCGGGCTCGCCCCAGCCCATGGACGGCTCCTTGCCGTCGTGCTCCCATTCGTTGTCGGTGGCGCCGCCCTGCGACCACGCCCGTCGATCCATGGCGGCCGTGGCGCTCAGATATGGCTCAAGATCGTCGCCGCACTCCCGGTCGTCGTCCACCCCGGCCGTCCACCGACGCTGATCCCAGCGCTCGAACGCGCTCAGGAACGGCTCCATGTCGGGATCGGCGTCCAGGGCGTCCAGCTTGGCGACAAGGGAGTCGCGAAGATCAGCGAGGCGTTCAAGCATCCCTTCGATGAACAGGCGGCGAAGGCGGGTCGCGTCAAAGCGCTGCGCCGCGCCGGCCTCGAACACCTGGCGCGCCGACAGGCCATGCATCTGCACCGGATCGGCGAGGTAGCGATCCATGGCCAGGGTGGCCAGGGGAACGATGGTCGGCGGCGGCGGGAAGCAGGATATGGCCCGGAACGACTCGGAGGCGTCGGTGTTGGGTCTGCGGTCACAGGCCTAGCCCCCCAACGTAACGGCCCGTGGCCAGGGGCGGGAGGGAGTTGATTCTCCGTTGGCTTTCACCCGCCCCACCCTGCCCAATGTCTTCCGGCGGCCAGCCCGCGCATCGCATCCACCGGCCGCGTTCGGTGATCGCCGCAAAGATCGATGCGGCCGTGCTGGCGATGTCCTGGCGGCGGGCGGCGTCGGCTTCGACCAGGGCGTAGCGGCAGAGATCGGATGCGAGCTCGCGGGCATCCATATAGGGCACGATTTCGGCGCGGCCATCGACGGCGGTGTAGAGACCGCCGCCCATGTGCCAGAAAGAGGGCGCGGTCATTGGGGACGATCCTTGCCGCCGCAGGCGCGGTCGATCTTCGCCATGGCGGCCAGGACAGCGGGCGAATTGAGCCAGGCCGCGTCCGTCGCCGGTCCGCTGGCGCGTGAGGTAGTTTGAGCCGTCCAGCGGCCGTAGGAATTATAGCGGCCAGTGCGGTAGGACATGGGTTGCATTCCCTGGGGTATTGATTACACTCGGGGTGTAACAACATGCCCCGTGGGCGTCAACCCCTCAGGGCAAACATTTTACACGTAGGGTGTCAAATATGCTGACGGGCGAACAAATCCGCGGTGGGCGAGCCATTGCGCGGATCGAGCAATCAGCCCTAGCGTCCGCCGCCGGCGTCTCCGTCGAGACAATCAAGCGCCTGGAAGGAATGCGCGGCATGGTTGCCGCCCAGGTCGGGACTGTGTTTGCGATCAAGCGCGCCCTGGAAGCTGCCGGCGTGGTGTTCATCGATGAGAACGGCGGTGGCCCTGGCGTGCGGCTCAAGAAACCAGGCGGATAGCACTCGCCCCCACGCCCCGCCGCGCGCATATTGAGCTCGTCGCCCTCGGAGTAGCCGCCGGGAGCGGTGCGGATGTCGCGCACACGCGGGCCGTTCTGTCAGCGGGAGCCGTGGGGGTTAACGGGGGCGTTGCACATGAAAACCAAGTCTGTCGCAATCACTTTGATCGCCGCCCTGGCCGCCGCATTGGGGGTCGGCGGGTGCGCGAGCGACTATCAGACATTCTACCAAGCCAATCCGAACATGAGCTTGTTCGAGCCACCATCCCAAATTGTCCAACCGACCGTCCGAGTAAGTACAGGCGACCATGACCGCGACGTGGAGGCCATGTATATCGAAGGCTATGGCGCGGTTGGCTACGTCACGTTCAACGGGCCGGCGCGGAACATTCAAGAAGCCTTGGTGCAGGCCAAAAAGGTAGGCGCAACGTTCGTGGTGGTGAGTCACCAATACACAAACACGGTTTCGGGAGCCGTGCCGCTGACAATGCCTACGTCGCAGACAAGTTATATCAATGGGACCGTCCGAACCTACGGCTCAGGCGGATACGCGTCTGGCAACTACTCTGGCACGGCGACGACGTATGGGAGTCAAACGACCTTCATCCCCTATTCAGTCTCGCGATTTGATCAACAGGCCATATTCTTTGGACCACTGAAGAGAACCGGCTTGGGCATTTTATCTCGCTCCCTTACGGCGACGGAGGCTCAGGCCCTAGGGTCGGAAAAGGGGATATTCACCAGGGCGGTGCGTCATGGCTCGCCAGCCTATCAGGCGGACCTTTTGCCAGGGGATGTCGTTCGCGAGATCAACGGGAATGTCGCTGACGATCCCAATGCGGTCCGTCAACTGCTTCATCTCGACGCGCGCAACCATATCGTTCTCACCCGCAACGGCAAGACACTTGAGAAAGACGTGGTTGTGCCCTCGGTCTGGTGATTGGCGAAGGCGTCTAACGGCCTGTTGTCAAGGTTCCCCTGGTCGGCCGGATTTGTCGCAAATTAACGCCCCCAGATTGCCTAGTTGCGCCGGCCGTTTCCCTGCCTGGCAAGGCTATTGGATAAGCACGGTGGTCTTGGTGATTACTTTGGCCCCGCCAAATGTGACGACGCCTTGGAGAGTGGCCAACCCAGGCGAGTTGGGGATGGGCTTGCCGTTTATCGTCCATTCCCAGGTCGTGCCAGGCGCGCACGCATACGTATGGATCGTGTGAGAATCCAGAACGACCTTCGACGCGCCCGAGCCCTGGTAGAGACTAAAGGAATCGGTGCAGCTGCCGTTAAACGTCACGTTCTGTGACGACAGCACGTAGGCGTAGACCGTCCCGTGCTGCAGGATCGCGCGGGGTATCGCCACCGAAAGATTCGGCACCCCTGAACCAGGG
>JBBRLN010000051.1:0-3874 GCA_038231315.1 Caulobacterales bacterium | reverse complement strand
TGCGAGAAGGTAGCCGGTGGCCACGCCGGAGGCGTTGCCACCGGTTCTCAGTCGCCTGCAAAGGCACCCCGGCAGGGGACCCGGCAGGGGTGCGAGAAAAACTACGGCTCCTCCCCCAAAGAAAACGATGACGAATTCAATGAGTTGCAGCACTTCACGCACCCCTGCCGGGGTGCATTTCTTAACACAAGCAAACCGGTGGCAACGCCTCCGGCGTGGCCACCGGCTATCCTCACGCACCCCGCTGGGGTGCCGAGAAACGTCCAAACTCCAATACCCCCGGCTGAAGCCGGGGGATACGGATCTCACGCCGACTCCGTCGGTGGTCGGAACCTCCAAACTCGTCGTGGGTTAGGTCCACGATGCCGGCGGAGAGAGCTCCGCCGTTGGACACCATCTTCCGGGGAGCACTCGCGCTTGAACGCGGGTCAGTACGACCAGGCCCTGCCATCCAGATCGATCATCCACGCCGCACCGGCGTGGGGCCAGAGGGTAGGGAAGTTCTCGATTGCGTCACTCCGTAAGAGAAGCAGGTCTGACCATCGAACCGCCCAACGGCATCGTCACGTTGATGTTCACCGACATCGTCGGCTCGACGTTGTTGCGCGATACGCTCATCGTCGAACACGGCGATGGCGACGGGAATCGTCAGTACCGCGAGCGATTCCTCGATCCGCATAACGCGCGCATCCGGGCCCTCCTCGCAAGGCATCGCGGGTTCGAGGTCAAGACCAACGGCGACTCCTTCATGGCCGCGTTCGCGCAGGCGGAGGACGCGGTTGTGTGCGCCGCGGAGATCCAGCGAAGCCTGCGTGGCGAGCCGATCGCCACGGACGATCCTGGCGCGCCGCTCGCGGTCCGCATCGGCATGCATACCGGCGCCGCCACATACGTCGAACGCGACGGCAAGCCCGACTATGACGGTCACACGGTCAACATAGCCGCGCGCGTGGAGAGCCTGCTCAAGGGCGGCCGGCGGATCTACTGCTCCAGCGAGACCGCGGCGCTCGCGAAGATGGCCCCCGGCATCCGCTACCACCGCTACGGTCCGTATGAGCTCAAGGGAGTCTCCGTGAAAGTCGAGATCGTCGACGTGCTCTGGGACGAGGCCATGCAGCCGGCACCGCCCGGGCAGCCGCACGAACGGCTGCCGTATCCGTGGCTGACGCCGTGGATCGGCCGCGAGCGCGAGATGGCGGCGCTCGACGAGGCCTTGCGCGCCAGCCGGCTGGTGACGCTCCACGGCACCGGCGGTGTCGGCAAGACGCGGCTGGCGGTGGAGACGCTGCTGGCGCGGGGCGGAGGGCTTCCGCGGGAGATCGTCTTCGTCTCGCTCGATCAGGTTCCCGACGCGCCCGAGGGGCTTCTCGGCGCCGTGCGCGACGCCGTCGCGCTCACTGAGGTCGATGCCCCCGATCTGGCCGCGCTCTGCCGCCACCTGCACGGCGGCGACCGGCTGCTGCTGCTCGACAACTTCGAGTCGGTGAAGAGCGCGGCGGAGTTCGTGCCGCCTCTGGCCACCACCCCTGGCGTGCGCCTTCTGGTGACCAGCCAGCAGGCGCTCGGTTTGATGGGCGAGCGCGTCGTCGAGCTCGAGCCGATGGCCACCCGTGGGGATATCGCGACGCTGGAGAGCTATCGCCTCTTCCTCGGTCTGGCGCAGCAGCGCGACGCCAGGTGGCAGCCGGACGACGACGCCGCGATGCGCGAGGTGATCGCCGCGACTGACGGCTTGCCGTATCTCATCGAGCTCGTCGCCGCAGTCGCACCGAAGCGAATGCTGCGGCAGTTGGCCGGCGAGCTGCAGACGCGCCTGAAAGAGGTCCGCGCGCCCGGAGCGAACGAGCGCCTGGCCGGACGACATGCCAGTGTCGTGGCCTGTCTGGAATGGGCGCTGGCGCGGCTGCCGGCCGAGGAACGCCAGGCGCTGCCGCGGCTGGCGATCTTCGCGGGCGGCTTCGACGCGGAGGCAGCCGAGGCGGTCGCCGCGGCCCCGCTCGAAAGCCTCGACGTGCTCGTCGATGCCTCGCTCCTCCGCTTCGATCGGGAGAGCGGGCGCTACTCGATGCTCCCCACCACGCGACAGTTCGCTCGCCAGATCCTCGGCGCTGACGAGCAGTCACGACTCGCCTCCAACCATACGCACTGGTTCATCACCCGTCTCAAACGTGCCGACGACGCGTTAAAGGCGAAAGGCGGCCAGGCGCAGAACGCCGCTCGGCGATGGATCGACGCCGAGTACGAGAACGTCCGGCAGGCGGTGGCGTACGCGGAGGAGAGCGAACCTGAGCTCTTCGAGCGCGCCGTGGCAGCGTTCGCACTCTACTTGAGCCAGACATGCCGCTTCTCCGAGGACGTCCGTCTCCATGAAACGCTGATCCGCCGGATCGATCCCGAGGCGGTCCCAGGGACCTGGGCGATGACGCAGAACGACCTCGGGGTCGCATACTGGAATCTGCCAACGGGTGATCGAGGGGAGAACCTGGCCGAGGCGATCGCCTGCTACGAGGCGGCGCTGCGTGTCAGGACGAAGCGCGACTTCCCGGCGGCTTGGGCGATGACGCAGAACAATCTCGGAATCGCATACTGGAACCTGCCAACGGGCGATCGAGGGGAGAACCTGGGGAAGGCGATCGCCTTTTACGAGGCGGCGCTGCGGGTCAGGACGGAGCGCGACTTCCCGGCGGATTGGGCGGCGACGCAGAACAACCTCGGACTCGCATACTGGAATCTGCCAACGGGCGATCGAGGGGAGAACCTGGCGAAGGCGATCGCCTGTTTCGAGGCGGCGCTGCGGGTCAGGACGGAGCGCGACTTCCCGGCGGATTGGGCGATTACGCAGAACAACCTCGGACTCGCATACTGGAACCTGCCAACGGGCGATCGAGGGGAGAACCTGGCCAAGGCGATCGCCTGTTACGAGGCGGCGTTGCGGGTCAGCACGGAGCGCGACTTCCCGGCGGATTGGGCGGCGACGCAGAACAACCTCGGGAACGCCTACGCAGATCTGCCAACGGGTGATCGAGGGGAGAACCTGGCCAAGGCGATCGCCTGTTACGAGGCGGCGCTGCGGGTCAGGACGGAGCGCGACTTCCCGGCGGGTTGGGCGACGACGCAGAACAACATGGGCATCGCATACAGGAATCTGCCAACGGGCGATCGAGGGGAGAACCTGGCGAAGGCGATCGCCTTTTACGAGGCGGCGCTGCGGGTCAGGACGGAGCGCGACTTCCCTGCGGATTGGGCGATGACGCAATACAACCTCGGCATCGCATACGAGGAAATGGCGGCCGGCGAACAGGGACGCGACCGCCGGCAGGCGATCCTCTGCTTCGAGTCCGCTGCGCGCGGGTACTCGGCAGTCGGGCTCACGGACAATGCCGAGAGGGCACGGCAGAACGCGGCAAGGCTGGCGGTCATTGATTAGGACTCCAGACCGCGATGACTTCGCAGTGCGCGAGCGCCTCCCTTCCCCCTCTCTGCGCTCGGGGAGGTGGTTGGGCGGCTCAAAGAAATGGGCCGGCTTGCGCTCGGTTACGTTCTGATTGGCGGATTTGGCGTCATCGCGCGCGATCTGGAGCACGCATCACGCCTTAGTACAGGTTCCCTGGAAGATGGTGTCCATCGGTGGAACGCTCTCAGGCGGCAGTGTGGAATTGGCTCACGACGGGCAGAGACAAGAGTGTCTGTGCCCGTCGAGATTGGACGTTTCGAGCGCCGACGGAGTCGGCGTCTGGAGATTGGACGTTTCGTGGCGTAACGAAAGCACGCCAGAGGCGTGCGTGAAGGTAGCCGGTGGCCACGCCGGAGGCGTTGCCACCGGTTTGCAGGGGCATGAAAAGGCACCCCGGCAGGGGTGCGTGAAACGTCGAGC
>JBBRLN010000050.1:0-3896 GCA_038231315.1 Caulobacterales bacterium | reverse complement strand
AGCGGTTGCGGAACGGCGCCGCGCTGCGTGAATGCAGAAACTTCGCGCAGCGCCGCTCCGCAACCGCCGTCCGCCACCAGCAAAAAGGGGGGTCAATTTTCGACGCACATAGGGGGTCAACTTTGAACGCCGTTTGACAAACAAGGCGTCTACAGCCCTGCGGCGCATCGCGAACAGGCGGTTGCACGCCTTGGGAGCAATGACGCCGACGCCTATGTCCGCAGCCATGTCAGAAGGCTGGAGGCATTGCGCCGCGCGGGCATCGTCGAGCGCGTCCATGCAGAGCATTGGACCATTCCCGCCGACTTGCCCGAGCGTGGCCTCACGCATGACCGCCAGCGGTTTGGCAGCGGCCCCCGCATCGAGGAACTATCCCACCTGCCGCTCGATCGTCAGATACGGCATGAGGGCGCGACCTGGCTCGACCGCACCATGGTAGGAGACGGTCGCGAAGCCGTGCCCCATTCAGGTTTTGGCGGCGACGTTCGTACCGCGTGGGAAAGTCGCAAGCGAGCGCTTGCGGAGATGGGCTATGTGCACGACCTGGGCGGCGGCAAGTTTCGCGCGCCGACTAACCTGATCGCCCAACTAGAAAACGCCGAGATCAGCCGGGCGGGCAGGGCATTCGCCGCCGAGCGTGGCCTCGACTGGAAACCGAGCCAAACGGGCGAGCGCGTGTCCGGGAAGCTCGTCGGCCAAGCGCAGCTCGCCAGTGGGCGGTTCGCGATGATCGACAACGGCATGGGATTCCAGCTCGTGCCGTGGAACGACACCCTCACCAAACGGCTCGGCCAGCAGGTTGAAGGCGTCCCCATGCCCGGCGGCGGGATCGATTGGACGCTCGGTCGAAGTCGAGGGCTGGGGCTTTGACCGACGCTCGATCGCCCGGCCCCGTCAGCATCGGCGGACAGGCGACGGCCGTCAAGGCCAAGCCCTTCGGGCGGCGCGGTTCGCGCCGGCCTGGACCGCCGCCGCCTCTCCGCCGCGTGGAAAGGGTGCGCCGGGACGGAAGAACGCTCCCACGCCGAACCGAAGAACGTCGGAAAAGCGTGGTTGAGGCACGCCGTAGGCCGCCGTTCGCCTGTATCTGCGCGCGGGAGTGCGAGGCGTAGAGATGCGTAGTTCCGCGTCGCTGCGAGATCGCCGACTCTGGCGCGATGCCCCGCGCCTCGCGCCCAGATCAGCAGACAGCCTCCGAGCAGCTTGAAGCGCTGCTCGGCGAGCCGTGGCCGTTCTCCGGCCGTCCGCCCCGGCATGACGTGCCGACCTGGCGCGTCACCGATGACTGGCACGAGAAGGTCCCGGTCACGGACGCCGAGATCGCCGTCTTTAAGGCTTGGTTTGGCGACCTGTTCGACGAACTGTTCGGGCAGCAATGAGCAACCGACAACAGATCAGCGCGGTTGACCAACGCCGCGATCATGCTATATTTGGCATAAGAAGCAGGTGAGTGTCAGATGAGCCAAGCGGCAAACTTGTCAGGTGGATCGGGAGCAGCCGCGATGACCTGCGTGAGTTCCCCGAGCCCGTCCGACTGCGTGTCGGCGGGGCGCTGTGGGAGGCTCAGACCGGCGGCAAGGCCGGATGGGCCAAGCCGCTCAAGGGGTTCGACGGGGCGGGCGTGCTGGAGGTGGTCGACGACCATGACGGCGACACCTATCGCGCCGTCTACACCGTGCGCTTCGCGGGCGTCGTCTATGTGCTCCACGCCTTCCAGAAGAAGTCGAAGCACGGGATCGCGACGCCGAAACACGAGATCGAGCTGATCGAACAGAGATTGAAGCGAGCCCGAGAGGACCACGAACAATGGCGAGCAAGCAGGACGACATGAAGGTGACCGAAGGCTCCGGTAACGTGTTCGCCGACCTTGCCGTCGCCGAGCCCGAGGAGGAGCTGGCGAAGGCGCAGCTCGCCAGCCACATCCGCGACGCGATCAAACGCCGGAGGCTGACCCAGGCGGCGGCGGCCGAGCTGGTCGGACTCGACCAGCCCAAGGTGTCGGCGCTGATCAACGGCCGGCTGACCGGCTTTTCCAGCGATCGACTGCTGCGCTGCCTGACCGCGCTTGGTCAGGACGTGGACATCGTGGTCAAGGCACCGCCCAAGAGCCGCCAGCGCGGGCGGCTCCGTGTGGTGGAGAAGGCAGCGTGACCGCTGCCGTTCCGCTGCGCGCCGCCCTCTATCTGCGCGTCTCGACCGCGCGGCAGGCCGAGCATGACGTTTCGATCCCGGATCAGCGCAAGCAAGGCGAAGCCTATTGCGCCGCGCGGGGCTACCAGCTCGTCGAGACCTTCGTGGACGCGGGCGCATCCGCCACCAACGACCGTCGCCCTGAGTTCCAGCAAATGATCGAGGCCGGGACGGCCAAGCCCGCGCCGTTCGAGGTCGTCGTCGTCCATAGCTTCTCGCTTTTCTTCCGCGATCACTTCGAGCTGGAGTTCTACGTTCGCAAGCTGGCGAAGAACGGCATTCGCCTTGTGTCGATCACCCAGGAAATGGGCGATGACCCGATGCACGTCATGATGCGCCAAATCATGGCGCTCTTCGACGAATATCAATCTAAGGAGAACGCCAAGCACGTCCTGCGTGCCTTGAAGGAGAATGCCCGGCAGGGCTTCTGGAACGGCTCGCTGCCGCCAATCGGCTACCGCGTCGTCGCTGCCGAGCAACGTGGTGCGAAGACCAAGAAGAAGCTGGAGATCGATCCGCTCCACGCCGACACCGTGCGGCTGGCGTTCCGGCTCGCGCTGGAGGGTGACGGCACGTCCGGCCCGATGGGCGTCAAGTCGATCACCAAGCATCTGAACGAACACTGTATCTTCACCCGAGACGGCGGACGTTGGGGCATCGGCACGGTCCACCGGATGCTGACCCGGCGGACTTATATTGGGCAACACGAGTTCAACCGGCGCACCAAGAACGGCGAGAACAAGCCCGACGAGGAAGTCATCCCGGTCGCGGTCCCACCGATCATCGACCAGGCCGTGTTCGACGCCGTGCAAGCCAGTATGAAAGCCCGGAACCCCAAGGTAACGCCGCCGCAGGTCGTCGGCGGCCCAACGCTGCTGACCGGCCTGATCCATTGCGCCAAGTGCGGCGGGGCCATGACGATCAGGACCGGCAAGGGCGGGCGCTACCGCTACTACGCCTGCTCGACCAAGGCACGGCAGGGACCGACCGCCTGCACCGGCATGACGGTCCCTATGGAGAAGCTGGACGACTTGGTCGCTGGGCATCTGGAGGACCGGCTGCTTGATCCGACGCGGCTTGAGGAGGTGCTGGCGACTGTTCTCGACCGGAGGCAAGAGCGCACCGAGCGTCGCCACGCGCATATCGCCGAGCTGAACAAGCGGGCGACCGAGACTGACCTACGCCTCAAGCGGCTCTACGACGCCATCGAGAGCGGCGTCGCTGATCTCGACGACCCGGACCTCAAGGACCGCATCGTCAGCCTCAAGGCCATCCGCGATCAGTCGCGGGTCGATGCCGACCGGGCATCGGCGATGCTGGAAAGCGCGGGCCAGAAGGCGATCACCGCTCCAATGCTTGCCAAGTTCGCGCAAACAGCGCGTCATCGGATGCGTCTGCCCGGCGGCGGCTACCGCCGCGACCACCTTCGCGCACTCGCGCAACGCGTCGAGGTTGCCGAAGGCGAGGCCCGCATCATGGGATCGAAGTCCGACCTGTTGCGGACGCTCGCCGCCGTAGGCGGGGCGGGAACAGCATCGGGCGCAGTGCCCAGCTTTGTACCGAAGTGGCGGAAGGGGTGGGATTCGAACCCACGGTGAGGTTGCCCCCACGGCGGTTTTCAAGACCGCTGCCTTAAACCACTCGGCCACCCTTCCCGTTCGCAACCCTAGGTTTGGAGGACTATGAGGTCAACGAAGGGCACCGGT
>JBBRLN010000049.1:0-3902 GCA_038231315.1 Caulobacterales bacterium | reverse complement strand
TCGAGTGAGTCCGCACCGCTTACGCGGCGAGGGCGTACTCTTGAGCGAAGTTATCGTTCGCATTTAGTTTAAGGCCCGAATCGGTGAGCCACGCCGGGAGAAAGCAACGCCTTTAGACGTCTGTCGATGCTGATCGGCCCCGCGAAAATCCCCGCCGATAACGCGAGGGGGAAGGGCGATTGGTGGAGCCGCCGGGAATCGCACCCGGGTCCAGTCCGCTTATTGCGCGCGCGTTTATCTCCATAGTCCGCAAGTGACGGACCCACTCCATATAGGCGCGATCGGAGCCGCGAGGAAGGACCGGCGACGGAAAAGCTAGCGCCGGGGCCAATCGGGCGCCTGGTTGCGGAACCAGGTGAGTTGGCGCTTGGCGTAGCGGCGGGTGTCGCGCTGGGCGGCGGCGAGGGCCTCGTCGGCGGAAAGCACGCTGCCCAGATGGGCGGCCAGGGGCGCCACGCCCAGGGCCTTCATGGCCGGCAGCCCCGGATCCAGGCGCCGCGCCATCAGCGCCGAGACCTCCTCGAGGGCGCCGGCCTCGATCATGGTCACCAGGCGCGCGTCGCAGCGACGATAAAGCTCGGCCCGCGGCGGCTCCAGAACCAGGGCGCGCCATGAGCCAGGCGCGAGAGCCGGCGTGGTGGCCCCCTGCCAGGCGCTCAAGGGCGCGCCGCTGGCGGCGAACACCTCATGGGCGCGGGTCAGCCGTTGGCGGTCGCCAGGCGCGATGCGCGCCTCGGCCTGGGGATCCACGGCGGCGAGGCGCCGGCGAAACCGAGCCTCGCCCAGGCCGTCGAACAGCGCGCCGCTCTGCTGGCGCACGGCGCGCGGCACGGGCGGCATGTCGGCCAACCCCACGGTCAGGGCGCGGAAATAGAGGCCCGTGCCGCCGACCACGACGGCCGGCCGGCCGCGCCGGGCGATGTTGGCCAAGGTCTCGCGGGCGGCGGCCAGCCAGCGTCCCGCCGACCATGCCTCGGCCGCGTCGGCGACGCCGTAGAGATGATGCGGGGCGAGGGCCCGCTCGGCCGGCGTCGGCTGGGCGGTCAGGATGGGAAGGTCGCGGTAGACCTGCATGGAATCGGCATTGACGATCTCCCCGCCGATTTCACGCGCCAGCCTCAGCGCCAGGGCCGACTTGCCGCTGGCGGTGGGGCCTGCGATGAGGTGGATGGGTGCGTCAGGCTCCTTCACCGTCCCTCCCTCCCGATGAATGGGAGGGGGGATCGGCCTCGCGCCTAGAACTTTTTGGTGATCTGGACGCCGTAGGTGCGGGGATCGAGGGTGAAGACGTTCTGGAACAGGCCCGAGGTGTCGTTGGTGAGATAGGTGCCGGTGATCGGTTGGGCGTTGAAGGCGTTTTTGACGAAGAATTGCACGTCGAGACCATCGGATACGTTGGAGAAAGTCAGCGTGGCGTTGGTCACGGAGTAGCCTCTGAGCTGGTCGTTGACCGCGTTGAAGATGCGGGCGAAGCTGTCGTCCTGCCAATACCAGTCGCCGCGCACCGTCGCCAGCCAGTCGTTCGGCAGTTCGAAGACGTACTGGGCGCCCACCGAAACGGTGAACTTCGGCGTATTGGGCAGTTGTTTGCCGCCCAGGTCCACCGGAACGCCGTTCTTCAAGGCGCCCGACGCATCGCAGATGTTGGGAATGCCCAGCGCGGCGAAGCCGCCCAGGAACGGCGCCGGCTCACCGCCGGCGATGGCGGCGGCCAGCAGGGCGGTCGGCGCCAGGCACGCCGTGCCGTCGGCTTCATGGATCAGGGTGAAGTTGGGGTTGCCCTGGGTCAGGTTGATCTGATCGACCTGGCTTTGACCGTTGTCGATCGAGGTGTGGAGGTAGCCGATATTGGCGTTGAGAGCCAGGTTGCGGATCGGTTCGAAGACGCTCTCGAATTCCGCGCCGTAGATCTTGGCGTTGATGTTAAGGTTGACCGACGATTTAGCGACGATCGTGGAGACCTGATAGCCCTTGTAGTCGTAGTAGAACGCGTCGCCATTCAGAGTGAGTTTGCCGCCATCCAGGGTATTCTTGGTGCCGATCTCGAAGGCGTTGATGAATTCAGGGTTATAGGCGAGCGGATAGGGGCAGGAGTTGCCCACCGAGCCCACGGTGCCCAGGCCCGCCTGGCAAGGGGTATTGAATCCACCACCCTTATAACCGCGCGAATAGCTGGCGTAGAACAGCGACTTGTCGGTGAACGACAGGGTCGGGGTCCAATCCAGGTTGGCGCGGCCGGTGAATTCCCGGTAGGTGACTTTCTGGGCGATCAGGCACTCGGCCAGAGAGGTGGTGCAGATCTGCGTCGGGAAGCCGCCGACGCCGCCGTCCGGGAAGAACGGATTGCCGGTGGTGTTGGGAAACAGCGGAGTTCCGTTGGGCACACCGACCAGGACCGATATCGGATAGGAGATGTTGAGGAGTTGATCGACCGTGTAGCGACCGCCGAGGGTCAGTTTAAGGGTCGGCGTGATATTGTAGTAGACTTCGCCGAACGCGGCATATGATTTCAGATAGCCACCGCCGCTGCGGGCGTCGTAATAGTTATGGCCCGAGCCGTCCGGCGGAAAGTTCGGATCGATATGTGTCGGGCCGCCGAGAAGAGCCCCGTTTACGATGTTGTTGATGATCGCCGAGGCTGTGAGCGCGTTGCTCATGACATAGTAATTATTCGCGCCG
This sequence comes from Caulobacterales bacterium, assembly GCA_038231315.1. GTDB lineage: Bacteria > Pseudomonadota > Alphaproteobacteria > Caulobacterales > Caulobacteraceae > Acaudatibacter. The sequence goes on along the minus strand of JBBRLN010000049.1, from coordinate 1,223 downwards.
GGATTGCTGGTCACCTCGCTGTAGAAGGCGCCGGCGGAGAAATTAAGCGGCCCCGCGAACGACGATTGAAGGCGCAGTTCCTGCGTGTATTCCTTCGATTCGGCCGTGCTGAGGTCGAAGGTGGTGAACAGGTTTGAATGCCCGGTCTGCGGGTCGTTCACGACGCCGTTGGGGAAGGCGAGAAGCGGAATGCCGCCCAGGCCGAACAGTTGGAGGATGCCGGTGTCGGTCGGGGTGAAGGGGGTCAGAGGCACCAGTCGGTTATAGTCCTCGGACCAGGTCGCGACGTCCCGGTTGTAGCCGGTGATCGAGGTCAAGGTGAGGTTGTCGGTGAGCCGGTACTCCATGTGGAGATCGATCAGATCCTGATTGACCTTGTAATTGGGCTGAACGACCGACTCGATGTCGTGCAGGTTGTGATTTTGCAAGGGGTGGTTGGCGAAGACGTCGGTGCCGTTGTTTAGGCCGAACAGGTTGCCGGTGGCCAGGAAGGTGGCGTTGCTGTTGACCGTCCCGTAGGCGGCGTCCTGATAGAGCGAGCCGGGCACGCAGCCTTGGTTCAGAAAGGCGGCGTAGTTGGTGAAGATGGGACCGCCGGCCGGGGCGATCGGCACACCGCCGACGCTGGAGGGGCCTTGGTCCTTGATGCAGAGCTGTTTGCCGATCCGGTTGCGGTTGTCGTCCTCGCCGTAGTGCTCATACAGCAGATAGGCGTCGAACCGGTCGCTCGGCTTAAAGCTCAAGGTCGTGCGGATGGCCCCAAGGTCGCGCCCATCGACCCGCCGGTTCAGATAGAGATTTTCGCCGAAACCGTCCTGGGTCAGACGGAAACCGGCGACGCGCAGGGCGAGGGCGTCGCCGATCGGGATGTTAACCGCGCCCTGCGCGCGGATGGTGTTGTAGTTGCCGTATTCGGCCGATGCGTAGCCGCCGAAGCTGTCGGTGGGCTTGTTGGTGATGATATCGACCGCCCCGCCGACGGCGTTGCGCCCGTAGAGCGTTCCCTGGGGGCCGCGCACCACTTCGACGCGCTGGGTGTCGAAGAAGTCGGTGTTGGCGAAATTGTTGGCCGCGACCGGCAGTTCGTTTTCGTTGATGCTCACCCCGGTGGTGCCGCTGTAGGAAACCACATCGACGCCGATGCCGCGGATCTTCAGGTTGAAACCGCCGAAGTTGGAGCGGGTATAGTTGGTGTTGGGAATCTGAAGAATGAGGTTCTGGCC
>JBBRLN010000048.1:0-3935 GCA_038231315.1 Caulobacterales bacterium | reverse complement strand
TACCGAAGAATCGCGGATGACCACCCACCGCCCGTCGTGACGGCCCGCGCAGCCGCTCGCTCGCTACAGCGCTGTTGGGAAGCGCGCTTCGCGAGCGGCTCCGCTACCGCCCGCAGCTACACCACGTCCCGGGACACGACCAAAACGGGAGCTGCCTACCAATGGATACCGACGTCCCTGCGCTGCGATCGAGCCGCAGCGTCCAGGAGTTCTGGATCGACTTCCTTCTGGAGGAGGAGCTCAGGTGTGATCCGGCTTTCGCTCGATCACTTCTGTCGGCGTGCGGGGTCGTCTCTCCGGAGCCGTTGTCGCTGGAAGTGACGCATTCGGTGAGTTACTTTTGCTCCGCCGCGCACAGTTCCTTTCCAGGCTCGCCAGAATCGCTCAGCGCCATCGAAGGGGTGGAACCGTCCGGCCGTCGGGTCCGTTCATGGGGCTCTAAAACACGAACCAATGAGGGTGAAGATGAGCCAAAACCGCATCGACGGCGCGGCCAAGAAAGCCGCTGGAGCCGTCAAGGAAGCCGCCGGCAAGGTCACCGGCAACACCAACCTGCAAGCCAAGGGCGCGGCCGAAAAAGCGGCCGGAACCGTGCAGAACAAGGTCGGCAAGGCCCAGGATAAGGTCGGGAACGCCATCAAGCGTTGATGGGCGGTGGGCGGCCGGGGCGATCCTTGCCCTGGCGGCTCGGGCCTGCCTTGGACACGTTGGCGCTGGATCAATTCGCGAGGAATTTGCCGACGTTGAGGGTGACGACGCATTGGTAGTCCGACGCGTTGTCTGACGAGCAATAGTCCACGCCAAAAAGGTTGCGGACCACCTTGCTGGTCGAGCGCCAGGTTCGCTTGTCGGCGACCCATTCAGAGTGTTCCTTGGCGCTCCAGCCGCCCAGCTCCACGTAGAAAGCTTGGGCCGGGGCGCCTGAACAGGTGAACCTCAACAGGTAGGTCCCGGAATCTGCAGTGCGGTCATAGGCCGCCGTGGACACTGCCTGCTCGATGCAATCGGCGTAGAGCTTGCCGTGAAACGGCGCCGGCGAGCCGCCGACGGGCGTAAGATCGGGCGATCGAGGGGCGGGCCTATTGGCCGATGCACATCCCGTCACGGCGGCGCCCGCGAGGGCGATCAGGATGGCGGTTGCTCCATGGCGCATCCCACTCATCTCCCGGCCCCTCTGAGTTGCATCCAGGGCAGGTTATCGACCCTGTCCATCACGTCCAAGCAAAACGAGGGTCAGCCGTCTCCACGGACTCGCCAACCCACCAAAGTTCTGCTTTGGTTCGCCGCTCGATCCGAGGGCGACCATGGGCCACCGCAATCCCGACCGCGTTCCCCTGGCCTACCGCCGGGCCGGCTGCGAGACGGTGGCCGACATGATGCAGGCCCGCTGGGAGGTGATCAGCAACTGCCGCCAGTGCGGACTGATCATGGCCGTCAATCTCGCTCTGGTGGCGAAGGTCAGCGGCCCCGCAGCGAGCCTGTGGAATCGTACAAGCCGCTGCCGTCGCCTCGGCTGCATCGGTGTGGTGGAGTTCCAAGCCAAGGCCCCCGGCATGGTGATGTTCGAGGCCCTGGTCGCTCCCTGGCCCGAACATAAGGCGCCTGCCCGCCCCTCGACTCCAAAGGCCCCTTCGCGCTAGCCAGCCCGCATGTGCAACCGCTACGGCTGCCTCGCGCCGATCTCTCGCCTGGTCGACGAGTTCAGCCAGGTCCGCATCCCCCTCGTTTTCAAGGATGGTGCGATTCCGAACATCCAACCGCGTGAGCATATCCGGCCAACCAACACCGCGCCGATCATCCGCCCCCTCGATCCGGCCGATCCCTTCGTCGGGGTGGAGTTGGTGGACGCCCGGTGGTGGTTGATCCCGTTCTTTCACAAGGGGCCGGTGAAGGAATGGAAGCCCATGTGCACCAACGCGCGGGCGGAGACGGTGGCGACCACGGCGACCTTTCGCGAGGCGTTCAAGCGCCGGCGCTGCCTGGTCCCGGCCACCCACTTCTTCGAATGGACCGGCCCCAAGGGCGACAAGACGACGTGGCGTTTCAGCAAGGCCAATGCGGACGTTTTTTGCTTCCCCGGCCTGTGGGATGTCGCGGAGACCACCGATGGCCGGATCGAGAGCTTCACGATCGTAACGACCGCGCCGGGACCCGACTGCGAGCCCTATCACAGTCGCCAACCGGTGGTGCTGGAGCCCGATCAGTGGGCGACTTGGCTGACCTTACCGCCGACCCCGCGCCGTGCCTGAGGGCTGGCCTGAAGGGCGTGATCGCCGTCGAACGGGCCGGCGAGGCCAGTATATTCGGCTAGGCCCCGGGCGCATTGAGTGCTGCAATTATGAGGTCCAATTTTTCGTCGCGTGGGCGCGGGTCCGGCACCACGCCGAGGATGGTATTGCAGTGGGGACATGACGCGGCGAAGGCGAGGATCACGAGGGTTCCATCACTCACATCAAGCGGGGCCATTCTCGCCCGATCCGCTGGCTTCTCGCACTTCGGGCATTTCCCGCTCATAGTATTCTCCCTGTTTAAGTAGTAGGAAGCCTACTATGCACACAGTCCGCCGGGTGTTCCCACCCTTTCCAGGTGGCGCCGCTTCGCGTCCAAGCTAACGACTTGAGGCGGGCGATCTCTGCCTCCAGCCTGTCTGACCGACAGATTGACTTCGGACATGGATGAGCACGAATTGACGGTGGCCGCATAGACCATCCAATCGTCTGGCGCATCTAGCCATTCCCAACCAAGGCCAAAGGACTCGACCATCATGGCGGACGGAACCAAAACCGGCGATGACACTGAGGAACACGGCGAGGACCGGGAAGGGGCCAAGGCGAAACCTCACGTCGAGAAGCAGCTCGACCACGGGCTTGAGGAGACTTTTCCGGCCAGCGATCCCGTATCGATAAATCCCGGCGCCGATTGAGTCCATGCGGCCCGACAGAAACAGATGGCCGAAACGCAGGAGTGGTGGTTCGGGTGGTGACGACATGCTGCCGACCGGCGAGGAGGCGCGGGCGCAAAGGCGCGAGACCGCCATGCCGCTGTTCTGGGCGGCCATTGGCATCTTGATTGTGACAGTGTTCGTGGCCGTTCTGGCCATGCGGTCTGGCTATCAGCCGTTCGCGGCGACCGGGCGATCCGCCGCGCCTTCACCTGCCGGGTCGCCTGGAACGGGGGCTCCTTCCAAACGGTCCTGAGGCGAGGTCGCTCCTTCGGTGGCAAGCCGTTCAAGCCCTCGCGAAAGCGCCCGGAGGGTATGGCCATGATGGCCACACCTTTCGGTTGTGGCGGGAGATCGCGGCGATGAACCGGGCGTGGCGGGAGTTGGCGAAGCGGCTCTAGGGCGAACCCGTCCACGTCGGATCAGGAAGGTTGCCCCGGCCCTGGAAGGCGTTCACCCGCCATTCATCGGGGCGCCGTCATGCGCGGGCAAATGAAAGATTACGTCTTGAACCTTGAGGACGCAAAAGGGCCGGATTCGTCCGTCCTCTACGCGACCTTCCCCGGCGACGCTCGCGCTCTGGAGTTCGCCCGCCATAAGCTGGACCAACCGCCGCATCCCCGCGCGATCGCGGTACGGCTCGACGGTTTTCTGATCGGCCGCGTGGAGGCGCCCACGCCAACCGCCGTCTAGACAGGCCGCCACAGCGCCTTCGCCAGATAGACCTCGCCGTTGGTGGCCGGGAATGTGACCGGCCGGCGAAGGGTGACCATTAGCGCGTCGGGCAACGCGTCGAGGGCGGTTGCTTGTTCGGGACTCATCGTGTTTCCTTCGGGTTTGCCGGGCGATCAAGGATTGTCTCGTCGGTCACGGGGATTCCTTGTTGAAGGTGGCGGCGCCAGCCGCCGCGTCGATCGCTGCCTTGGCAGCTGCGATCGCTTGAGCGGCCTCGCGCTCCTGGCGCTGCCAAGCCTGCAGGGCTGCCCGCGCCGCC
>JBBRLN010000047.1:0-3989 GCA_038231315.1 Caulobacterales bacterium | reverse complement strand
CGGGTCGAAAACGCCTTCTGCCGCATCAAAGACTTCCGCCGCGTCGCCACCCGATACGACAAGCTCGCCGCCAACTTCCTATCCGCCGTCGCCCTCGCCTCGCTCCTCACTTACTGGCTGTGAATGAGTCTGGAGCCTAGCCAGACGAAGGCGGAACCCGGGTTCAGGACTATTGCGCGCTCGATCAGGAAGAGCGCCCGGTCCAGTCTTCCTTCCAGTCCCGGGAGGCTGATCGCGACCTGAGCTAGCACTCTATCGTCGCCGCAGCCCAGGCTAAGCGCCATCTCCGCTAGTTCGAGCCCCCGGAGACGGCAGCTTTCCAAATCGTCCGACCACGCATAGTCGATCACTTGGCGGTGGCATACAGCGGATTGGGACAAAGCAAGGGCGAAGTTCGGATCCAGAGCGATCGCCTGACCGAGAAGGTCGATCGCGAGCAAGGTGTCGTCTTTGGTGAAGGAGCAAAACAATGCGTCGGCGCGCAGATAGAGATCATAGCTGTTCATGTTATCCGTAGCGCGCGTCGACATCCGGTGGACATCGACGTCTCGCACCGTCGGCTCGATTACCCCCGCGACGCGCAGCGCAACCCGGTCTTGCAGCGCGAACACGTCCTCCAGGGTGTCCTCGAAGTGGTCGGTCCAGATTTGAGCGCCGTTGCTGGTGTCGATCAGATTGACCGTGATGCGAACGCGGCCGGCGGCCTTGCGAACGCTGCCCTCAAGCAAATAGCCCACGCCGAGCTTACGCGCGGCATCCTGGGGGCTGGCCACCTCGCCTTTCAAATAGACGTTGGAACTTGCCGCGAGGACGAATACCGACTTGAAGCGAGAAAGCGCTCCGACGATCTCCGCGACCATGCCTTGGGCGAAATAAGCCTGTTCCGGGTCATTGCTCAGGTTCGCGAACGGGACCACGGCGATGGATGGCTTGGATGCGATGGGGGGCCGCGCCGCTTCCCCGCCCGTCTCCGGCTCCATCGACCCTTCGGTCGAGGCGCTCGAAACGCTCAGCCGGTAGCCGACCCTGGGAATTGTCTCGATCGTGAACGCGTCTTTCCATTCAGCCTCCGCTAGGCGGCGCAACCTCTGGATGCAGCGGTTGAGGGCGTCGTCGCCGACCCTGACCCGACCCCAGCAGACCTCGGTCAGGGCCTCGCGTGAGACTGGCTCTCCGCCGGTCCGGGCCAGGGCGACCAGCACCTGCATGACCCGCGGCTGCAGCCGGACGCGTCTGACGCCGGCGACCACCTCGCAGGCGGTGGGCCGAGCTTGCACGCTGCCGATTACGAAATCCGCCTCACGCGTCAGATCGATCCTGCGCCCCAGGGCGATGGCGGCGACGGCGTCGTTCATGGGCCCGCCGGCACCGATGATCGGAAATTGATCGGCAATTGATCGGCTCCCCGCCCTTCCCGAGCGGCGATCTTCGACCCTTAATCGGTTTGGGACAAGGCACCGATTGGCGGGGCCGGTTCCTCAAGGAGGGCTATTGTCATGAAACACACCGTCACCCTGGCCGCAGCGGTCGCCGCCTTGGCGGTCGGGGCGGTGTCCGCCCACGCCGGCTGCGCCGACCCGCGCGCGATACAGGCTAGTTCGATCCCCACGATCCCCGCATATGCCATCGCCAACCTGCGGGCGAACTCCGCGTCGTCGGCGTCGGCCCATCCGGGCGACGCCGCTCAGAATATCGTGGGCACCTGGCTGGTGAGCTATCAGGTCAGGGGCATGCCGGCCGGCCAAGCCCTGATCGAATGGCATAGCGACGGCACGGAGTTCGAAAACATCAACTTCCCGGTCCTTGGCGGCAACATCTGCCTGGGCGCCTGGAAGCCGGTCGATGCGCTCCACGTCTCGCGCTTTCACATGGGTTGGCTCTACAACAACGGCAATTTGAGTGGCTATTTCGACCAGAACGAGACGGTTCGGGTGTCTTATGCCCATTATGTGGGCATCTCGGATTTCAAGGTCTTCGATCTGAAGGGAAACGTCGTTGCCGAGTTCACGGAAAGGTCCGACGCGGTCCGCCTCGCGCCCTGATCGAGGTGGCGAGCTTTCGGGGCCGCGCCGAAGTTGCACGGCGCGGCTCTCGAGGGCCGATTTCCGCCATTTTGGCGTGGCCCCGTGGCCTTTAACGCAATTCCAGCCCGTCCAGCCGCCCGTCGGCGTGGATAAGCCGGTCAGCCTGAAATGAAAGGCCGGCGCGTCAAATCAATATTCCCTGGACGATATTTCGCTTCCGGGGCCGACCTTTGCGTTTTTTGCACAGCCTCCACCCAACTCGCCACCGGGAAGGTCGATCTTGGGCGGCGACGCTGTGCTGCCAGGAATGTCCGTTGTCAGGGCGCGATCGAATGGTAAAAATCCACCCAACTCCGTCATTCGGAAGGTCCGCTCGTCGGCTGGGGACCATCCGTTAAATTCTCACCACAGGACCATTCTCGGATTACACCAACCCTCCCCACCGCCGCACCGCCGGGCCAAAGAGGGGGGCGCCCCATGGCCATCTCCGCTATGGTGCGGCGCCGTCTCTCCACGCCGGAGCCTGCCATGAATGATCCTGCCGATATTGCCATGTGGAAGCGGCTCGACGAGCGGGTGACCACGTCCGGCCAGCCCACCGAAAATCAGTTGCGCGACATCAAGTCTCTCGGCGTAACCCACATCGTAAACCTCGCGCTCCACAGCCATGAGAAGGCGTTGCCCGACGAGGCCGCCAGTGTGAGAGCGCTGGGCATGACCTACGTCCATATTCCAGTGGCCTTCGATCATCCCACCGAGGCTGATTTTGAGGCCTTTTGCGGCGCCATGGCGCAGATCGGCGACGACCCCGTCCATGTCCATTGCATCGTGAACGCCCGCGTTTCGGCCTTCTTCTACCGCTACAACCGCGACGTCCGGAGCATGGACGAAGTGAAGGCGCGCGCCGCCCTGGAGTCCATCTGGCGACCGGGCGGTGTGTGGGCGGCCTTCATTGGCGATCGGTCGGCCGTGACGCTGGCCCATCGGCCCAGCCGACAACCGATATAAGCCGCGAGCCTGTCGGATTACGCAGTCGGCGCCAGACGCCCACGCCAGGTCGATCGCCACGGCCGCGACCTGGCCCAGTGCGTTTGCCCCTGATCGGGCCGGCGCAGCGTCCATGGCCCGGCGGGACCTGGGCGCTGATCTGAGCGGGTGCTACCTGCCGGGGTGTCTGCTTGCCGTCGGGAGCCTCAGGGCAACTCTCCACCCTTCACGGGCGCTGGGAATATCCGCTTCGACCGGGCTAGCGTTCAATATTCCTCGGCAAGCATCACGGTGAGCACGCGGCAGGTGACGTGGGGATCGCCAGGATCCTCGGAGCCGCCGGCCAGGGCCAGGTCGTAGTAGTCGATCTTGAAGAGGATGGTGTGACCGGCGACGGTCAGGGTGGCGCAATCGTGCTCACGCCATGGATCGTTGTCGGCGGTGAACGTGTCGAAACCGGCGACGGCCGCAAGAACCTCGCGCACGCCGGCCGCTCCAAGCCCCGAGATGCCCGTCGTGACGTGGATTGACCCGCCCAGGCCGCCACAGCGGAGAGCATCGTTGAGCCGCCGAACGCGGGCCGCCCGATCAATCTGCATTGCCGGCCTCGATCTGGCTTGGGTCGAGAAGCGCCTCGGGCGCGGGTTCGTCCGTTACGTCGGCGATCATCCAGGCCGTGCCGCCTTCGTCGCTGTCGTCTGGCCCGGCCCCGAAGGCGTAGACGCGGAAGGCCTTGGGCGGTTCGCTATCGAGCACCGCCATGACCCGCCAGTGCGAGGGGCTCTCCTCAAGCAGGATCATGAGATCATCGACCGTCATCAGCCGGCCTCCGCAAGGTCGGGCTCGGCCAGGGCGAACTCCAGGGCCATGGTCTGGCCCTCGGCCGCGAAGGTCGGCGGTTCATGTCCGCCCGTGGACTTTAGGGCCTGAAGAATGCGCACCCGGGGCTTGAGATCGACGACGACGGCCACCTGGTCG
>JBBRLN010000046.1:0-4028 GCA_038231315.1 Caulobacterales bacterium | reverse complement strand
CTGGCCGGCCTATACGGGCACCGGCACGGCGCCGGTCAACGTGCCGCAGACGCTGGTCACCTTCGCGTTGCTGCTCGCGGTGTGGGTCTTTGCCACCCGGGTTCTGACCCTGCTGCCGGGCGTCGCCATGGAGCGCGCCGTCACGCTGAAAGAGGCGCTGGCGCAAAGCCGGGGCCATTTCTGGTTCATCATCGGGGCCAGCATCGCAACGGTCCTGCCGCTGACCCTGCTCTCAGGGATCCTGCAGGCGGTGGTGGCGATCGCGCTCGGCAAGCCGGTGGGCGCCTTCGTGGCCCTGCTGATCGCTGTCGCGACGGTACTCGTCGTCATCCAGCTCGGGCTGTCGCTGTCGGCGCGGCTTTACCAGAAGTTCGCTCCCGAGACGGCTTCTACAGATGTGGACGGTCGTGGGCCGTAGGCCTATTCGGCCGGTTCGACTTCTCGCTTGGCGCCAGCGCCAAAACGGTTCTCGATGTACTCGGCGACCATCACCTTGAACTGGTCGGCGACATCGGCACCGCGGAGCGTTGCGACCTTCTTGCCCTCGACGAACACCGGGGCAGCCGGAGCTTCGCCGGTTCCCGGCAGCGAGATGCCAATATCGGCGTGCTTGCTTTCGCCCGGGCCGTTGACGATGCAACCCATGACCGCGACCGTCAGCGCCTCGACGCCCGGATAGCGCTCTTTCCATTCCGGCATCGATGTCGACAGGTGATCCTGGATCTCCTTGGCCAGCACCTGGAAGGTCTGCGACGTGGTGCGGCCGCAGCCGGGGCACGCCGCCACCACTGGCAGGAACTGCCGAAAGCCCATGGTCTGGAGCAGTTCCTGGGCGACCCGCACTTCCTGGGTGCGATCGCCGCCCGGCTCGGGCGTCAGCGAAATGCGAATCGTGTCGCCGATCCCCTGCTGCAGCAGGATCCCCATGGCGGCGGACGAGGCGACGATGCCCTTGGTGCCCATGCCGGCTTCGGTCAGGCCCAGATGCAGCGCGTAGTCGCAACGCGCCGCGAGATCCTGGTAGACGGCGATGAGGTTCTGCACATCGGAGACTTTGGTCGAGAGGATAATGCGGTTGCGCGGCAGGCCGATCTCCTCGGCGCGTTGCGCCGAGAGCAGCGCCGACTGGATGATTGCCTCGCGCTGCACGGCCGCAGCCGAGATCGGTGCAGGAGAGGCGGCGTTCTCGTCCATCAGTCTGGTCAGCAGTTCCTCGTCGAGCGAGCCCCAGTTGACGCCGATGCGGACCGGCTTGTTCCAGCGCAGCGCCAATTCGATCAGCGTCGAAAACTGCGTGTCGCGCTTGGCCTTGAAGCCCACATTGCCCGGATTGATGCGGTACTTGGCGAGCGCCTCGGCGGCCGCCGGATGATCGGTCAGCAGCTTATGACCGATATAATGAAAATCGCCGATCAGCGGCACGTTGATGCCACGCGCCGCAAGCTTGTCGCGGATATGCGGCACGGCCGCGGCGCTTTCGTCACGATCCACGGTGATGCGGACCAGTTCCGACCCGGCGCGCCAGAGCTGCGCCACCTGCTTGACGGTTGCGTCGATGTCGGCGGTATCGGTGTTGGTCATCGACTGGACGACGACATCGGCGCCGCCGCCGACCATGACGCCACCGACATTGACCCCGACAGTTTGTTTGCGTGCGAAGATGCTCATTGGGTCACAGATATGCTGTTGCGCAAGACGGTGCAATGTCGTCGAATTTCACATCAAGGAGACGACTGCATGACGTTTCAGGCCTATCTCGACAATATCGAGAAGCAGACCGGGGTTTCCCCCGATGGGTTCGTCAAGCTGGCGACCGCCAAGGGGTTCACCAGGCCCGGCACCAAGGCGACTGAGATCACCGAGTGGCTGAAGGCCGATTACAAGCTCGGCCACGGCCACGCGATGGCAATCGTCAAGCTGCTGAAAGACCGAGCGAAATCGTGATTGCCGCAGCCTCTTGAATCGGGGGACAGCAGGGCCATCTATTTGGGACCCAGGGAGGACCGTCGATGGGCCGCTTGCTTCAATTTCGCCGCGAACTGGTTGCGCTCTGGCAGGCATTCTTTGCCGCCGAGACGCCGCTGCACCTCAAGGTGCTGATGCTGTTCGTGCCGCTGTATTTGGTAAGCCCGATCGATTTGATCCCTGACTTCATCCCGATCGCCGGCTGGCTCGACGACGCGATCGTCATCCCGTTGCTGGTGAGCTTCATCGTCCGCATGCTCCCCAGGCGCGCAGAAGCCCGGGCGCAGACCCGGACCACCGACCGCAACGGCGCCCCGGTGATCGAGGGTGACTACCGGCGGCTGTAACCCACTGCCAGTTTCTGGCAGCGCGAACGGCTAGCGTCTCCCGACGCCAGGGAGACGAAATTGAGCAAATACTGGATCGCCGTCGCATCGGCCGAGCACACCCGTCGCGGCGGGACGGGCGGCTTCATGCAGGTCAATCACGGCAAGGCCGCGCCGCTGCGGCGCATCCACCCCGGCGACGGTGTCGCCTACTACTCCCCGACGACGATCTTTGGCAGCAAGGACAGACTCCAGGCCTTCACGCTGATTGGGTGCGTCCGGCCGGGCGACATCTATGCTGGCGAGATGGGCGACTGGATCGCCCATCGGCGCGACGTGGACTGGGCGCCTTCGACGGATGCTTCCATCGCGCCTTTGCTTGACCAGCTCGAGTTCACCGCCGGGAAGGCCAATTGGGGCTACCAGATGCGCTTCGGCCTGTTCGAAATTAGCGCCCACGACTTCCAGCTGATCGCCGCAGCGATGGGCGCCGACCTCTAGAGGCTATCGCCGTTTGTTCGCCGTGGCCGACGCCAGCGCTTTCCTCAGATCCTGTTCGAGAAACAGCCGGTCGGCCAGCGCCGGATTGCCGATGTCGAGTTCGAGGATCAGGTCGCCCATCTGGCCGATCCGCGACGAGAAGGCGATGGGACGTTTTCGATAGTCGATCTGCTGCAGCGCCACCTCGACGCCGCGGCGATTTCTGAGCAATGCCTGCATCGCCATCACGGCGACCTTGTGCAGGTCGCGTCCCAGCATCTGCCGGGCTGCGGGGCTGGCGATAAGCAGAAAGGGGAGTGCTGCACGTTCCAAGTCGATCTCCTTGCACCGGACTCGCGGGCGCGCGGAATTGCGCGCGGCGGAGGTCGGGTGCAGGGTCGGGTCAACTGTGCATGGGACGGATATCGTCTCGGCAGATGGCGGGATTATGGCGCGACGGCTCACTGTGTGGGCGCCCCTAGACCATATGGCGCGGCACGGCTAGAATCGCCAAAACGGGGCCGGCGAGATGTACTACGCGATGATCATCCTGCTGATGGGCGTATTGCCCGTCGCCTCGATTGTCATCGAGCACGCCATCGCCAATGCCGACTGGCTCTTCCTGATCGGCCGATGGTTTGTGTTCTGGGCCAGCGGCCTGCGGCTGTTGATCGCCGGGGTGCGCCAGATGGCCAACCCGGCCTTCACCGCGAGGGACATCTTCGAGATCGAGACGCCCGGCACCGAAAAGATCGTGATCGAGCTCGGTTTCGCCAATACCGCAATGGGGGTGCTCAGCATCGCCTCGATCATCCGGCCAGACTTCGTGCTACCCGCCGCGATCGTGACGGGCCTCTACTACGGTCTTGCGGGCGGCCTGCATCTGCGAAGCCCTCACCGCAACGCCCGCGAGAACTGGGCGATGGCGTCTGACCTATGGGTGTTCGTGGTCCTCGCCGCCTATGTGGTGGCGAGACTCATTCGCGGAAGCTGATCGGCTTCGCCAAAGATGGTTTGTCGAACCTGTCCCTCATTCGAACCGGATCAGCAAATCCTTGCTGTCGATCTGGTCGCCGGGCTTGACGGTGACTTCCGCGATCACCCCGTCGGCGAGGATGAGGATAGGAAGTTCAAACGCACTTTTTTGCTCCCAAAGGCCCTCCGGCAAGGCTCTCGATCACCCACTGAACCGGTCCTTGGGTCTATCCGACGCAGGTTGAAGGCCGATCGCAGCGCCGAAGTGCGTCTCTCGAAGGG
>JBBRLN010000045.1:0-4206 GCA_038231315.1 Caulobacterales bacterium | reverse complement strand
GTATAGCGTTTTCAATGGGTTCCGGCCTTGCCGGCAGGAAACGTATTGATTAACAAGGGTATTCAGCTTTTCGGGGCCTGGCTTGGTCGGGGTCACCTACGCCGCGACAGAGGCGAGCAATCGCTGACCGGGATCCTTCAGCGTCCCGTCTGCATGGACGTAGTGATAGAGCGTGCTTGACGGGATATCGCCCAGTTCTCGGCATATCTGAGGGATCGTTCTGGTCTTGTCGGCCATCAGGTGCTGGGCGAAGCGCAGCCGCTCCGGCGTCATGACGCGAGGACGACCGCCCTGGCGGCCTCGGGCGCGCGCCGCGGTGAGACCTTCGTTGACCCGCTGACGGATCAGATTGCGCTCCATTTCCGCGAAGGCGGCCTGGATCTGCAGGAACGCGCGCCCTGCCGGCGTTGTCGTGTCCATCGGCGAGTTGAGCGCCTTGAAGGCGACACCCTTCTTTTCGAGGTCCTCGATCATCCCAATGAGATCGCGGGCCCTGCGCCCAAGCCGATCCAGGTCGAGAACCGTCAGCACATCGCCGGCGCGTAGATAGCCGAGGCAGGCGTTCAGCCCGGGTCGATCGGCCTGAACGCCGCTGAGCCGGTCATCGAAGATCTTTTCGCAGCCCGCGGTCGTAAGCGCGTCGATCTGCCGATCGAGAACCTGCCGCTCTTCGCGTGTCGAAACACGGGCATATCCAATCAAAGCCATTGGGGCTCGCCGGTCAGCTCGACCGCAGGAGCGTGGCCACGGCAATGTCTTCGTCAATGTCGGGCCAATGGATGCCCTGGCCACCGCCGATCAGCCGCCAGTGCTTGCGCTGGTCGGGGGTGGCGTCCCGAAGCCTCGGAAACCACTCCAAAGGCGCGTCGAGTTCTCGTCCGTCCGCCAGGACGATGTGCAAGGCGAGATCGGTCGTTTGGACATCGACCGCGTCGCTATCAAGCTTCAGTGCCGAAATGCCCATGCCAGGCCTCCTTGAATGCCACCCGGTGTTCGATGACCAGGGCGCGGATGCGGTTCAGCTCGTGGGATCGAAAACCACGCGAGCCGGCGAGCTGAACCGGATCGAGCCAGAACTTGGCGGTGCATTGGTCACGCTCAACGTGAATGTGCGGCGGCTCCACCCCTTCGAGGCTGTAGAAGAAGAAGCGGAACCCGGAAACACTCAACACCGTTGGCATGGGCCGTGTCATCCTCTCGGCCGTTCGCCTTCAGCGAACCAATCTCGTCACGAAAAATATCCTCGATGATCAGCTTTTCGGCAATAGATTATTTTGGCTTTTTCGGGGGTCAATCGGCTTGCCGATGCGCCCATTCGGGTCTCCCTGCGCTGTCCACGACAAAGACCTGTTTGTCGGCGCCGATTGACGCCGCTGCCTGAGCGGCATTGGCTTGGACCTGCGAGCGCGGGTCGTCTAGCGGAGTGCGGGGAATGGGCGGATGGGATCAACGCTACCTGGGCTTTGGGGCCTTTCCGGACGCGTTGTCACCGCTTGAGATAGAGCACTTCTTCACCGCGTCGGCGGGTGAAGCGGCGGCGATATCGGGGCGACGCACCTCGGTGAACCGCATGGCCTTCGCCCTCCAGCTCGGCTTTCTGAAGATGACCGGTCGGACATTGAACTCAGTGGATATCGTGCCGCCCGCGGTGCTCGAACACCTTGGCCGCCAGATCAGCGCCCCTCCGCCACGGGTCGCGTCGATCCGGGCATTCTACCTGCGCCGCCGGACACTGTTCGACCATCAGGAATCCGCTCGCCAGGCGCTCGGCCGGGGTCCGCTCAACGATCACGCCGAGCGCGGCCTGACCGCCTATCTCCGACGCGAGGCGGCCGCCGCCTATGATGTGAGCGAACTCATGACGCGGGCCCGCGCCTGGCTGGTCGGCAGGCACTATGTTCTGCCCCGGGAGCGGGACATCCGGCGCCAAGTCGTCGCCGCTCGGCGACACCAGGAGCAACGGATTTTCACCGCGATCGAGGTGGCCGTCCCTTCGTCATTGCGCCAGGACTGGGCGCCGAAGCTCGCCGAGACGCGGGAGGCCGAGCGGACCACGCATCTCGAATGGCTGACTGCGACGCCGGCGACCAGGGGAGCTCGGGCGCTTGAGGCGCAGCTCAAGAAGGTCGAGTTCCTGCGAGGCCTGGGCGCCGATCGCGTGGGCGTGGCCGACCTGCCCTCTGCCGGGCTGGAGTTCTATGGCCAGCGGATAATGACCAGGAAGGTCGGCGCCCTTGGGCTCATCAAGGAGCCGCGGCGCACGATAGAGCTGGCCAGTTTCCTTCGGCTGACCCTGCAGCGCCTGATGGATGCAAGCCTGGTTCTGCTCGACCATCAAATCGCCGCCCAGTGGCGCGAGGCGCGCGAGCGCGCCGCCGATGGCCAAACCGGCCGCCTGAAACGATTCCGCGGTCTGATCGGGGACTTGACGACGCTGGCGGGCGATGAGTCGTTGGACGCGGACGCTTTGCGGACGCGGCTCCTCAAGCTGGTGGATCCGTTCCAGCCCGAGCTTCAGATTTCTCAGGTGGCCGCGATCCGGGGCGAACTCGCGCAGCGGCACGGCGAATTGGACCGCCTGCTGCGCGCGGCGAAGACGGCGAAGCTGCAGACCCCGCCCGGCCACAAGCTTGCCGAGGCGTTGGCGGTCCTTGAGAAGGTGGGAGGAACGGCTGCGGGCGTGCTGCCGACGGACGCCGCCAACCCCTTCGGGCCGTCATGGCGCGACCTCCTGCAACAGCCTGATCGCAAGGCGGCGCTGAACTGCTATCGGGCCGCGACGGTAATGCTGCTGAAACGGGCGATCCGAAATCGCTCGGTCACCGCGCCCGACAGCCTGGACCACCAGGCTCCCGAGAACCGGCTCATTCCCAAGGCGAGCTGGGATCGTGATCGAGGACGGTTGGTCCGAAACCTGTCCTTTCCGTCCACTGCCGAGAAATATCTCCAGCGGCTGGAAGTTGGGCTGGCAGCAGGGTTGGGCGCCTTGGCCGCCGCGGTGGAGGCCGGCGAGATTTCCATCGAGGGTGACGCCGTCCGCCTGCCACGCCGCAAACCCGGGCCAAAGGATGCTCGGGTCGAGTCCGCGCGGCGCGGTATGACCGCGTCCATGGGAATCCATGAGCTGTCCTCGGTGATGATCGAGGTTGATCGGCTCACGCGCTTCTCGTGGAAGCTCCTGGGCCGCCCGGCGAGGTCGGAAAGGGAGCTTGTCACCCTGTATGGGGGCTTGCTCGGCCTGGGGTCCGACCTGACCGTGGCGGAGTTGGCGCGGATGATTCCATCGGTCGACGCCGACAGCCTTGGACAGATGGTCCTGAGGTTGGAGAGCGATGGGCGCCTGCGCGCCGCCAATGAGGCCGTTCTTGGCTTCATGCGCCAGCACCCCGTGGCGAGCCTCTGGGGGCGGGGCCTCAATGCGTCCGCCGACATGATGAGTCTGGAGGCGACGCGATATCTCTGGTCGGCGCGGTTGGATCCCCGTCGGCGGACTTTCGCGATCGGGACCTACGCTCATGTGCTGGATCAGTGGGGCGTTCTCTATGATCAGCCAATCGTTCTAAACCGTCGGCAGGCCGGCGCCGCGATCGAGGGGGCGCTCAGGCAGCGGCAGGTCGATCACCTGGAGAAAGTGGCAGTCGACACCCACGGCCACAGTCACTTCGCCATGGCCTTGGCCAAGGTCGTGGGCTTCGATCTGACCCCGAGGCTAGCGCGCCTCAAGACTCGCAAGTTTCATCTGCCGACGGGGTTCGGCGGTGCGATCCCAGAGGTTCTCAAGCCGCTCATCGCGCCGACGTCTATCTCGCGACGGGTCATCGGGCGCGGGTGGGATGAACTGCTGCGGCTTGGCGCTTCGGTCAAGGACGGCTGGTATCCAGCGACAGATGCCCTGGAGCGGTACGGCGCCGCCGCTCGGGGCGACGCGGTCTATGAAGCCGGAGCCGGCCTCGGCAAGCTGCTGTTGACTCTTTATCTGTGCGATTATCTCGGCAACCGCGAGTTCCGAACCGAGATCCTGGATCCTGGATCTTCTCAACCAGGGCGAGGCCGTTCACAGCCTCCAGCGCGCCATCCACAACGGCGCCATCCCCGCCAAGCGCGGACGGACAACCCAGCAACTCGAGGCGATATCGGGCGCCTTGACCCTGCTGGCGAATATCGTGATGGCCTGGAATACAAACCGCATCCAGCGGACGGCCGACC
>JBBRLN010000044.1:0-4321 GCA_038231315.1 Caulobacterales bacterium | reverse complement strand
TACGGCAGCGCGGCCGGCACGGGCTCGACCACGACGATGGTGGCCAATGCTCAGCAGCGCTGGCAAAATTCGGTCGCGGCCTTCGAGGACAGCCTGAAGGTCCAGGCCGGCGTCGTCGGCAACATCCCGACCAATTCCAGCGCGATGACCTCCCTGGTCACGGCCAGCCAGAGCGCGACGGGCGCGCTTCAGGCGGCGCAGGCCGGCAACCAGCTTCTTGCCCTGCAATCCCAGCAACTCTCCGATGTCGTCGCGGTGCTGTCGGCGAAAGGCCGCGCCGATGCCTTGGAGCAGGCGCGGGTCGCCGCCGCCGAGGCGCAAGGCCAGCAGAACTACAAGACCTTCTCGACGCGCAGCGGCTACCAGCCCGGCAGCGTCACGATGTTCAGCGGCAATTGAGGCTTGGCGATGCTGGGCCGGTCGGAGATTTTCCGCGCTGCCGCGATCGTCGCTCTGATCGCGTGCTTCGTCGCGACCCTCGCGGCGATCAACCGGCGTCCGACGCCGCCGGTCGCCGAGATTCCTCCGACCATCACCGCTCCAGCAACCGATGACCTCACCGCCGAGCTGCGCCGCTGTCGCGCGCTCGGCCCGCAGGATGCCGAAGACGCGCGTTGCGTGGCGGTCTGGGAGGAGAACCGTCGGCGCTTCTTCGGCCGGCCGGCGCGGCCGCTGCCGCAAACGCCGCCCCCCACGACGACGTTGGGCGCCGTCGCGCCGGCCACCCCGTCTTCAGGAGATGCGCGATGAACAACGTCGGCGTCATCGACACCTTCCTCAACACCTTCACGACCTACATCGATTCCGGCTTCGGCCTGATCAAAGGCGAGGTGGCCTATCTGTCCTCCACGCTGATCGTCATCGACATCACCCTGGCCGGGCTATTCTGGGCCTGGGGCGCCGACGAGGACATCCTCCAGCGCCTGGTGAAGAAGACGCTCTACATCGGCTTCTTCGCCTTCATCATCACCAACTTCAACAATCTCTCCGCCATCGTGTTCAACAGCTTCGCCGGTCTCGGCCTGAAGGCGGGCGGATCGACGATCTCGACAGCCACCTTTCTTCAGCCCGGCCATCTCGCCCAGGTCGGTCTGGACGCCGGCCAGCCGCTGCTCGATGCGGCGAGCCAGATGATGGGCTTCACCAGCTTCTTCGCGAACTTCGTTCAGATCGCGGTGCTGATGGTGTCGTGGCTGCTGGTGCTGATCGCCTTCTTCATCCTGGCGGTGCAGCTCTTCGTCACGCTGATCGAGTTCAAGCTGACGACGCTCGCCGGCTTCATTCTCATTCCCTTCGCGCTTTTCAACAAGACCGCGTTCCTCGCCGAGAAAGTGCTCGGCAACATCGTCTCCTCGGGCGTGAAGGTGATGGTGCTGGCCGTCATCGTCGGCATCGGCACCGGCCTCTTCTCGCAGTTCACCCAGACCTATGCCGGCGGTCAGCCGACGATCGAACAGGCCCTTTCCGTCGTGCTCGCGGCGCTGGCCATGCTCGGCCTCGGCATCTTCGGCCCCGGCATCGCCACGGGCCTCGTCTCTGGCGCGCCTCAGCTTGGCGCGGGGGCTGCTGTCGGCACCGGCCTCGCCGTCGCCGGCACCGCCATGGCCGGCGCTGGCGCGCTCGGACTGGCCGGAAGAGGAGCGATGGCGGCTGCCTCTGGGACGGCCGCTGCCGCCCGCGGCGGCGCGGCGATGGCCGGCGGCGCCTCTTCCGCCTACAGCCTGGCCTCTGCCGGCCGATCTGGCGCTTCGGGCGTGGCCGCTGGGCTCGGCGGTGTCGGCCGCGCTGCCGCTTCGGCAGCGGCGGCTCCGGCGCGGCGCGCGGCTGCCCGCGCCGCAGGCTCGATGCGCGAGAGCTTCGCCGCCGGCGCCCGGTCCAGTTTCGCGGACACGGGCGGCTCCTCGACCCAGGGCACGGTCGGCGGAGGCGAGGCAGCCACCCCGAGCGGCCCTGCGCCGAGTTCCAGCGGATCCAGTCCACCCGCCTGGGCGGAACGGATGCGGCGCAACCAATCCATCCACCAGGGCGCGACCACCGCAGCCCACGTCCTCAGGTCCGGCGACAGCCATGGCGGCGGCCATTCCGTCGATCTTTCGGGAGAATAGACAATGGCGCTCTTTCGCCGGTCCACGGTCCGTTACGGCCGCACCCCAGAACCCGAAACGCCATACCAACGCGCCGCCCAAGCGTGGGATGACCGCATCGGTTCGGCGCGCGTGCAGGCGAAGAACTGGCGGCTGATGGCGTTCGGCTCGCTGGCGCTTTCCGTGGGCCTGGCCGGCGGGCTCGTCTGGCAATCGACCCATGGCAGCGTCGTCCCTTGGGTAGTCCAGGTCGACAAGCTCGGCCAGGCTCAGGCCGTGGCGCCGGCCACCGCGGACTATTCGCCGAGCGATCCGCAGATCGCCTGGTATCTGGCCCACTTCATCCAGATGGTCCGCTCGCTGCCCTCCGATCCGATCATCGTGCGGCAGAACTGGCTCCAGGCCTACGACTTCACCACCACCTCGGGTTCGCAGGCGCTCAACGACTACGCCCGGGCGAATGATCCGTTCGCCAAGCTCGGGCATCAGCAGATCGCCGTCGACGTCTCCAGCGTGATCCGCGCCTCGCCGTCGAGTTTCCGGGTGGAGTGGGTCGAGCACCGCTACCAGGACGGCGCGCTCGCAGAGACCTCACGCTGGACGGCCATTCTGACCGTCGCGATCCAGCCGCCAACCTCCGCCGACGTGCTCCGTAAGAACCCGCTCGGCATCTACGTCACCGCCATCAACTGGTCGAAGGAGCTGGGACAATGACCCCGCCGATTTCCATGGAAGCCGGCAATCCGGCTTCACGTCTTTCAGTTTCTGCACGCAGCCGGAAAGGCGGACATGCGCCTTTCCGTAAAGCCGGCTTCGCGGCTCTGCTGATGTCCGTCACGGCCCTCGCGGGTTGCGCGCACCCGTTCATCCCGCCCGACATCAACTACGACAGCGCCGTACCGGCGACGCTCTCTGTCGATCCGCCGCCGCCGGTGAAGATCGTCGAGCTGCCGAAGCCCTTGCCGCTGCCTGGCCAGTTGAAGCCGGTGGGCACGGGCAAGCCTGCCCCGGAAGCGCCCGATCCCACCGTGCGCGTCAACCAGGCCAATGCCGCCGCCCGCATCCAGCCGGTCCGCAACGGCTTCATCAACGCCGTCCAGGTCTATCCCTATTCGGCGGGCGCTCTCTATCAGGCCTATACCGCGCCCGGCGAAATCACCGACATCGCCCTGCAGGAAGGCGAGCAGCTCGTGGGCACGGGGCCAGTCGCCGCCGGCGACACCGTGCGATGGATAATCGGCGATACGGAAAGCGGCGCCGGCGCGACCAAGAAGGTCCATATCCTCGTGAAGCCGACCCGGCCCGACCTGATGACGAACCTGGTCATCAACACGGATCGACGGACCTATTTGCTGGAGCTGCGCTCGACCGAGAAGACCTACATGGCCTCCGTGTCCTGGCAATATCCCGAAGACCAGCTCATCGCGCTGCGCCGGCAGAATGCGGCTGCCGAAACGGCCGCGCCGATCGCCACCGGCGTGGATCTCGCCGCGATCAACTTCCGCTATGCGATCGAAGGTGACAATCCCGCATGGCGGCCGCTGCGCGCCTTCGACGACGGCCAGAAGGTCTACATCGAATTCCCGTCCGGCATCCGCCAGGGCGAGATGCCGCCGCTCTTCGTCATCGGTCCGGCCGGCGGCTCCGAGCTGGTGAACTACCGGGTCCGCGCCAACTACTACATCGTCAACCGCCTGTTCGCCGCGGCCGAGCTGCGCCTCGGCGACAAGGACAGCGAGCGTCGTGTCCGTATCGTCCGCACCGATGGAAGGCCTCGGTCATGACGGACGAACCGGAAGAGCACCAGCCGGCGCCGGTGGTGCCGCCCGACCTGCGGCTCCGGGGCGAGCGACCGCGCGTGACCCGCCTCTCGCGCAAGGTGCTGATCACGCTCGGCGCCGTGTCGGCCCTCGCGGTTGCCGGCGCGCTCGGCTACGCGCTCCAAACCCACACCAAGGGACAGTCCGGGCAAGAGTTGCTCAGCACCCAGAACCGCCCCTCGGCTGAGGGGCTGGCCGGGCTGCCGAAAGACTATACCGGCCTGCCGCGGCAGGCGCCGCCCCTCGGGCCCCCGCTGCCCGGCGACCTCGGCAAGCCGATCCTCAATGCCGGCGCCGCGCCAAACACCAGCGTTCCGGCAACTACGCCAGATCCGGCGGCTCAGCGACTGGCTCAGGAGACCGAGGCCGCGCGCGTCAGCCGCTTGTTTGCCCAGACCAACCAGCAGCCCCAGCCGG
>JBBRLN010000043.1:0-4456 GCA_038231315.1 Caulobacterales bacterium | reverse complement strand
GTGGATGAACAGCTCGATGTCGCGCCGGGTGAAGGTGGCTTGTTGGTGAGTCAGGGCGTCGATCGCGATTCGCGGGTTGGCGATGATCTTCTCGCCGTTCTCCCGCGCGATGCGCAGATGATCCTCGACACGATCCGACTTCGCACCGCTCTCCCATCGCCGCTCGGCCGCCGCGCCGATCTTATGCTGCGGTTCCAGTTCGACGCCCTGCTCGGCGAAGCCGCGGTGATCGATCCGCGCGTCGATGTCGAGTTCGGCCAGTCGGGCATTCACGTGGTCCGCCCACGCCTCGCGCCAGTGCTTCAGGAGGTCGGTGCGGTTCCAGTCGCGGACCTTGGCCCCGAAGGCGCCCGGCGCCCCCCGGCCCTCCCCATCCACTTCGCGCAAGCTGAGCATGACGTGGGCGTGCGGCTTGAACAGACCGTCCGCGCCCAGATCCCAGTGCACATTGAGATCGGCGATCATGCCGCGTGTCACGAACTCGCGCTGGACGAAGTCGCGGGCGAGTTCGATGCCTTGCTCTTGTGTCAGTTCGCGGGGAATGGCGAACTCAACCTCGCGGGCGAGCTGAGCGTCCTTGCGCGCCTCGACGGCTTCGACGGCGTTCCACAGCCGCTCGCGATCGGCGAGTTCCGGCGGGGCGTCTTCCGGCAGCATTATCTCGGAGTGCACGACGCCCACCTTGTGGGTGAAATCGTGATGGCGTCCGAGCCGCTCATCGTCGAGCCGGGAGGCGGAGCGATAGGCGGCCGCGGCCACGGCGCTGGAGCCCGAGGCCCTGCCGATAACCTTGGCCGAGAAGTGATAGATCGCCATGACGGCGATCCAGCTACCCTGAGGAAGCTACGTCGGCACGACGTATAAGCGCGCCCTCACAAGAAAGAATCTTGTTCGGGACCAGGCCGTCTCGCGCCGTACACACGATCCTACAGCAACCGCGAAGGAGGCGCACTACAATCGGCGCCTTGCTCGAACGTGGAGACTGCGATGCGCAAACACATTGACTACGATGCCGAACTGAAGGCGCTCAACGACAAGGCCGAAAAGCTGAGGGCGCGCAAGGTCGCACATCTTGGCGAGCTGGTGACGGCGACAGGGGCGGACAGGCTCGACATCGAGACGCTCGCGGGTGGTCTGTTGGCGATGATCGAGGCGAACGACGCCGCCCGGAAGGAGAGTTGGCGCAAACGCGGCCAAGCCTTCTTTCAGCGCCGGACACGCGGCCCTGGCCGGGCAGCTGCGGGCAGCCAACGCGGCGGTGAAGCGGACCACGGCGGCGAGGCGGCGAGCGGAAGCCCGGCAGGCGCGGAATGACACGCGAGTCTGGGTCGTGAACCGGCGCGAGCGCACCCGCCAGCTGATCGAACTCGGCGGGCTTGTTGCCAAGGCCGGGCTAGTCGATCTGACGAGCGGCGATCGCGCGGTGCTCTACGGCGCCTTTCTCGCGGTCGCCGATTGGCTTGGTGGTGAGGATCGCGAGCGCGCGCTTGTGTTGTGGGGACGGCGGGGACATCGCGCATTCGAGGCTGAGTCCGTCAATCCGAATCGCGTGTCAGAAGGTCGATCAGTGCCGGGTTGATGAACAGCCGCTCGCGCCCTGCCTGCCGCTCCTCCAGGACGCCGATCCGCGCCAACGCCTTGAGGTAGATGGACGCGGACTGCCGCTGCGCGATGCCGGCGTCGACGACATTGCCAATGCGGCAGTAGGGCTGGACGAAGACCAGCTCCGCTAGTTCCTGACTGTAGACCTTCGGCGCCTCCGTTCGCATCCGCGCCGCTGTTTCGTCGAGCAGCTCGCGGATCGCTTTGATCTTTGCCGAAGTCCATACTGCCGTCTCGCGTACCGCGTCGATCATGAACAGCAACCACGGCCCCCACGCCCCGCGCGTGGTCACGTCCAGCAGCAGGCGGTAGTATTCTCCCTTCCGCCGGATGATCGCGCGGCTGAGATACAGCACGGGGATGTCGAGCAGGCTCTGATCGACAAGGTACAGCAAGTTGAGCACGCGGCCCGTGCGACCGTTGCCGTCGGTGAAGGGGTGGATCGCCTCGAATTGGTAGTGCTGGACCGCCAGCGCGATGAGCGGATCGACCTCGCCATGATCGTGCAGCCAGCGTTCCCAGTTGGCGAGCAGGTCGCGCAGGTGGGCCTCACCCTCCGGCGGCGTGTAGACGACCGCCCCGCCGCGCTCGCCCACGAGCGCCGTGCCGGGCGTGCGGCGCACCTCCATTTCGAAGCCCTTAATCGTGCTGCAGATGTCGATCGCCGTGCGCGTGGACAGGGGGCGCGATGCCAAGCTGACGAACCCCTGCGCCAGCGCCGTGCGGTAGCTCAGCGTCTCCTTGGTGGCCGGGTCGATGCCCGCCTGGGTCGGCGCGTCCGCAAAGCGGAAGAGCCGGTCGCCGGTGGTGACGATGTTCTCGATCTTCGAACTCGCCTGCGCCTCCAAAAGCGGGATGGAGTTGATCAGGATCGACGGATTGGGAATGAGGCCGCCCAGCGCCTTCAGCTCGGCCAACGCCGCCCGCGCTGCAATGCACGCCTTCAACGCCGGCGCGGTCTCCAGCTTGGCGCGCGGTGGTAGAAGCGGCAGCGCGTTGAACGGGCGATTGGCGTCGAAGCTCATATGTCGACGAGTAGGGTATTCATCGACACATCTCAAGGTCGTGTCGATGCTGTCGACATGACAATCTACGCGCTGAAATCCGCCATGGCACGCCCGGCCCCGCCACTGTTTCCACTGAAAAAACAGTTAACTTGCCCGGCAAAGCGGTCACGCCACCTCAGTCTTCGTCGATGCCATAGAAGCCGATGGAGACCCGACCTATGCCGAACCGGATCATTCGCCTGCGGACCGTCCTAGACCGCACCGGACTCAGCCGTTCCACCCTCTATCGCAAGATCGGCGAGGGCAGCTTCCCGCCGCAGCTGAGGATCAGCGTGCATGGCGCTGGATGGAGCGAGGCTGAGATCGAACGCTGGGTCGCAGACCCGGCCGGCTGGCGCGCTCAAGCCGCGGCCGCCGAATGACCTTGGCCGCCTTCGCGTCGCCCTCCACGATCCGCGTCATAAGCCCCGCAAGCTTCGCCAGCGCGTCCGCCTTTTCCGGGTCGTAGGAGTAGCGGTCATAGACGCCCTCCACGCCGGGAATGGCGTGGCCCAGCACGCGTTCGCTGACATCCGGGCGGACGCGTGCTCGCGACATCAGCGACCGGGCGGTGCGGCGAAGATCATGCACCGTCCAGTTGGCGACCGGCCCCTTGCAGGCCTCGGTCATTGCCGCGTCCAGCGCTTTCTTGGCCTTGCTCATGCCATTGATCGGAACTTTGCCCCGGCCCGCAAACACATAGTCGCAGTCCTCCCATCGGGGCAGCTCGCCGATGATCGACAAGGCCAACTCGGAGAGCTTGATCGACCCGGCATTGGTCTTTTCGCGCGGCTCGGCGGGGATGGTCCAGACGCCCTCGTCGTCGATGTCGCTCCACTTCATGGCGACGACCTTGGCCCGACGTTGGGCCGTGAGCAGCGCGATTCGCAGGAAGGCTCCATAGATGCCGGCCTCGCCGGACGCCGCCCAGAACAACCTGATCTCGCCGTCGGTCAGCGCGCGGCTGCGGGCATGGTCCTTGGGCGCCGTTCGGCGCATCCCGCGCACCACGGGCGACAGGTAGTCCTCTTCGCGCGCCATATACCAGTTGAACAGCTTCGACAGGACCGCGAGCACATGGTCGGCATGAACCGGGGCGCGCGCCTCGATGCCGTCGAGCAGCCGCGCCACGTCGCCGCGCCGTATGGATACGAACTCCCGGTCCCGCCAGGCGGGCAACACGTCCTTCTTCAAGAGCCGATCGATCTCGTCGCCCGACCGGAGCGCGTTGCGGCGGACGTGCTGCGCCATGAACTGCTCGGCCACGTCGGCGAAGGTGAGCGGACGCTTGGCCGCCTCCTGCCGCGCCCGCTCCCGCTCGGCCTGGGGGTCAAGCCCGGCGGCGATCTGCGCCAACCAGGCGCGTACCACCTCGCGCGCCTCGGCCAAGCCCATCGCGCCTACGTCTGCGATGGTCCGTCGCGTCGGGTTCGCACTGCCCGGGAAGCGGGCGGTGAGGATGTAGGACTTCTTGCCCTTGTCCGTCACCCGCACGCCGAAGCCCGGCACGATCCCGTCGGCGACATCGTATCGACCGCCGGCGGGCGCGGATTTCAGCGCTTCGATTGCTTTGGCGGTGAGGTTCCGTCGCATATCTGAGGGTCTCCTCGGGGCAACACTGGGGCAACAGATTAAGTCGGCTGCAGCGGCATCGCCTGAAGCGCAATGATACGTGCGCTGACCCGATAATCAAGCTGAATCAACGGGTTCTTGGAACGGCACGGGATCGCCTGGAACGCCCAAAAACAGCGATTTCTTCGACTACGAATCTGAGGGTCGGGCGTTCGAATCGCTCCGAGCGCGCCAAT
>JBBRLN010000042.1:0-4493 GCA_038231315.1 Caulobacterales bacterium | reverse complement strand
TTGCGAACGCCGAAATGCCGGACGTCGAAGGTGTCGGGAAAGACTTCGCCGATCTCGGCGACACCGTCCTCGATCTCGCCGGTCGGACGGAAGCGCTCGGTCGACAGGATCATCCGGTTCTGTTCGATCTCGAGCCGGATATCGCGGCGCACCGCCTGATCAGCGATTGCATCCATCGGGTTATAGTCGACCCGGTCCTCTTCGCTCGACGTCGTCGGCGAGGTAAGGTCATCGACAAGGGCAATCAGCGCTGCGGGTTCGATCGGCGTTGCATCCGAGTCCAGCGAGCGCATGACGCTGACGAGGCTGTCGCGGCAGGCGGCGAGTTCATCGTGGGTGACGTTCGATGGCAGCGGCACCGAGAGCGAAATGATGACCCTGTGCTGACGCAGAAAAAACGGCGAGTCGACCGACAGCGAATTATAGACGCCATCGTAAAAGGCAGCCGTGCGGTGGAACGCCATGCGCTTGTAAAAGGGGCCCGCCTGATAGCGCGGCATGAACCAGGCAGCGACGGTGCGCGCGATGCGCGGACTCGACCACGACAGCACCTGAACGTGCGCGCCGGCCGGCATGGCTTCCTGAAAGAACTGCGAGATGATCTCGCCGGTACGTTCGTCCGAACCGACGAACGGCGGAATTTCGAGCGCGAACCCCATCGAATTGCGGTTGATGTAGAGCTGCCGGCGCTCATCATAGGCGCGGTAGGGCAGGAACGATGACAGCATGTCGAGATGGATGATCGGGCGATCGCCATCGGGAGCCGCATCGTCGCCAAAGATGTTTTGAGCAATCCAGGTGAACGGGTTCATGGCCGGGGTTCCGAATTTGGCAGCACCGCGCCGGCAGCGGCAGAGAAGGTGTTTGCAGTCGACGACAGACCCGCCATGCCACTCAGCATCGCACCCAGCGCCGGCTCACTCGCAACGGCCGCGAGGTCCGCCGCCACCCGACCTTCGATCACCGGCGCTGCCATCGTGCGGACCCGCGCTGCGGCGACCTTGGCATCGGCGGTCAGCGGATAAGGTTTGGCATAAGCCGGAATGACCGGCGCCAGGATGGCACCCGTTTGCACAGCCGCCGTTACCGGCGTCGGGTCCGCGGCCTTCGTCGCAGCGGGGTTGCTGCGGGCCAGCGATGCCTGATTGAGCGCGACCGATGCCGCAGGAGCGGAAGCAGGGGCTAGATCTGATGCCGAAGCCACCTGTGTCGGCGATGCGGTAGTTGGATGCTTGACGGGGACTTCGTAAAGGCGGCCGTGCCAACGAACCTTGCGGGTCATCGCAGCGACCACCGCTGTCGCCGGCGACATTGCGACAGGATCGCTCGAGGTCGCTGCAGCCCTGACGTCGGGGGTATCATAGCTGCCATCAAGCTTGTTGATCTTGCCGCCATCGCTTCCGGCCACAGCCTCGCGAAGCGACTGCGCCTGGGGCGATGCAGATGGCCCCCACGACGGCGCCGATGGGGTCATCGGCGGAGAGGTCCAGGCGCTGGGCCGGACATAGTTCGAGGGCAAGATGGCGGATGTGCTTGGAGCGGAAGGAACGGACTGGCTAGCTGGCGGTGATGCGCCGCGCCCCTCTGTCGCCGCCGCCCCGGGCTCGGCATTTGCGTCAGCCCGTTTGGCGCTGCGCGACGCAACGACGTCATCGAGACTGGCGAGGACGCTGCCCGGCGCTGCGCCTGTCCCCGGCGCTACCGAAAGGACCGGGCCGGAACTGGTTGCCGTCACAACGATGGCGGCTGAACGCGAACCGCCGGTCAGCCCATCGGTCCATTCGCCGCGTTCAACGACGACATGCGCCGAAGCCTCATCATGGTAGATACCACTGCCGTCGATATGAGCCGGAAAAACGATCTTGAACGCACGATCGGCGGTGCGCGCCGGGTTGCTGCCCAGATCACGCGGCCGATAGATACCGCCCGGCGACGATACGGTCGGCATGGCATCGATCGACTGGCCCGGCGATGCTGTGCCCATGCTCGCGATCGCCTGTGCATCGATGCTGGTCATCGGTGCGCAGGTGCCGCCCGGGGCTCGGCAGGCGAAATCGCCGTGCACGTTAGTGCCGGTGAGGCAACCACCGAGCATCAGCGGCAGTGCCAAGGCAAGGCCACGCGACAGAACAGGCTGAGACTTCATTACCACCTCCCCGAAAAAAGCGCGTCGATGATTGCAGCGACGCCCGACGCCATGAGCACCCAGGATGGACGAAAGACCGTGCCGACGAGCGCGCCCGACAGGATGAAGATCTGTGTCATGCGGCGGGCTTGGCTTTCAGCCAGGCCGTCAGTTCAGGCGCTGGCCTGAAGCCTTCGATAACCGCACCGTCGGCGCGCACGACAACGGGCGTGCCGGCAAACCCGTGTTTTTTGGCAAAGGCTTCATTGGCATCGAGGCCTGCCGTGTCACAGGCTTTCGCTTCGCCGACTTCGCCGTGCTGATAGGCGGTGTGAAGCGCAGCAACCGGGTCAGCTGCGCAATAGACCTTCTCCGACAGGCTGCGTGAGCCGAGCACCGAAATCGGCCGCTCCTCGACACGGACATTCATCGAGGCCAGCGTTTGGCTGAGCTTGGCGCAATAGGCACAGCGGAAGTCGCTGAACACGACAACCTTGGGCGCACCCACCGGGCCCCATGCGATCGCGCCGGATTTGGGAAGCTCGCCGAGCGGCACCGACGCTGCGCCGGCGGGGGTGGCCCTCCCCTCCCCCGCCGGGCCGTCATCACTGCGCGCAGCAGCGCCCAGGAGCGTCGACGGACTGATCTCGAGCAGGCGAGCCGCTGTCAGATCGGATCGGGTCTGCATATCATAGACACGGCCGATGACCAGATAACGCGCCCTGGCGTCGGTGTAGAACAGCGTATTTCCGGCAGCGACCTCGCACAGACCACCGAGCTTGTCGCAGCGAACGCTGGTGATCTTGGTCTTTGGGAGACGCGCAGCCAGCGCCACCTTGACCGCCGACACGGACGGCGATGGCGTGGCGGTTTCGCGGGCATCAGAAGCGGCGGCGAAGGACGTGAGCACGACAAGCGCGAGGCCGATCGCTATTGCTCCAAAGGCCAATTTCATTTGCTGCTCCTTACATAGACGCCATCGAGAAAGACGATCTCGACCTCGATGCCGGTCGGCATCTCGATGACGGGTTGATATTGCTCGGCGCGCTGGATCAGATATTTGCTGACCATATCGGCGGATTGGGCGACGCCCTGGCCAAGACCGGCCTTCGCCAGTTCGCCTGGGCTCAACTGCTGGCGCTCGCCATTAATGACGGTCTGTGCGCCCTGAAACAGGGCATTGGCGTTGGCCGAAAAGCCGCGCCCGAAACCACCGGCTATCCCCGCCAGAAAAGCCTGGCCGATCAGACCGCCTTCGCGGGTGACAACGCGCCCGCGCACACCGGTCTTGCCGCCAAAGCTGATGAACCCCTTGACCTCGGATACAGCGACCCGGCCGCCGGGCTGGTCGCAGGTCATCTTGGCAAGCTTGACGTATACTTTTTCGGCCGAGAGATCGCCGCGCGCCGCACCATTGACGACACAACCCTCGAGCCTGGTGGTCAGCACCTTGCCATTGTTGATGACCGAGCGCGCCGGGCCGGTGATGCGCAGCACGACAGGCAGGGGGTCGGTTTGCGAACTGACCCCGGCGCTGGCGTCGACGCCGACGATGACCCGCGCCGTCGCATAGGAGTTGGGCGGCAGATAGTCAGGCGAGTCTTCGATGACCGTTGGCGGCGCATCGGGATGCTCGCCGCGAAAGCCGATCGGCGCTCCAGCCCCGCCCGCAGTTCCGGTTGCACCGCTTGCACCGATAAAGCTGATCGTCTTGACCTCTGCAGGTCCGGCCATTCCGGGAGCGCCCGCCGGGCCACCCGCCGCGATCGGGCGCCCTTGCTGATCATAGCCGCCTGCCGGGCCATAAGCGGGCGGACTGCCTCCCGCAACGCGGAAGGGTTCGCCGCCGGGCGTCCCGATTGTGCCCCCTGCCCCGCCAGCGCTGGCGCTGGCAGCCTGGGCCCGGAGCTTGGTGTTTTCGGTTTGATAAACTTGCAGGACGCGCTGTCCATCGGCCTTCATCGCCTCGTTCTGCTGCTGCAGGGTGGCGATCTGGCCGGCCATCTCGGAGACCTTGGAGTTTTGCCCCTCGACGGCCTTCAGCCGGGTGTTCTGTTCATTGAGCAGAATTTCATTTTTCTGCCGCCACCCTGCGTCGGCCATGTTCTTGCCGGTCATCGCGTCGGTGTCGATCTTGACCTCGATCGGCTTTGTCGGATCAAAGCCCTTCGGTTTGTCGTTGCCTGAAAACACGTACATCGAGCCGGCAATGAGAACGACGGCGGAACCAGCGGCCAAATAAAGCGACTGGCGCTTTTTGGTGCGGTTGTTGACGCCGCCGAGCACATCGCGCGGGTCCGGGGCACGCTTGGCGCCTGGCGGAAGCTTGGCGGCCTTGGGATCGCCCGCGACCGCGTCGGCGGGGCTG
>JBBRLN010000041.1:0-4579 GCA_038231315.1 Caulobacterales bacterium | reverse complement strand
TCGCCGAGCCGGTGGATAGCTGCGAGAGTCGCCGATCGGCCGCGACCAAAGCGACCAGCCTTGCCGGACCTGGCCCGGGGTCCGCCCGCCTTTTGAGCGGCGCGGAGGGCCTTGTTCAGGAATGTCTCGATCCGAGGGCCACCGGCCCTGACGCGTCCAGGGCGAATGCGAAGTTCGTCGTCAGTCGACATGGCAATTTTCGACGCAAGGTGCGTCAAATGGCGGAAAACTAACGTTTTCCGCGTTGGCAAACATCGCCATGATCGATCGCAAGGTGCGAGCGCGCCTTGAAAATGCTGCGTAAAATGACTTCCCGACCGCCCCGCACCTTGCGGCTTTTATCCTGCCCTCCCTTATCTTTGCTCTTCCAAGGAGCTTCACCCCACGCACAAACCTTCCCATGTACGAAATCCTACGATCGATGTGGTAGGGTTCGATCACGGGCGATGGACCACGAAGATCGTGTTTCGCGGGCTCTGCTCGACCTGCTCGACGGGCATTTTTGTTGCTTCACCGGCAAGCGGAGCAGTGGTCTGCCCGACCTCATCTCCGCTTACGCTTTGTCGCGGAACGCCGTTGGCGATGAAGATTGGCGCCTCGGTCCAAAGCTTCATCAGGACGATGCGGGACGATACGACCGTCGCCGGCCTGACCTGCCCAAGCCATGACGAGATGCGGTCGACATAAACTAAGGTCGCGGCTGGCAGCCTTCGTCCGCTGGCGAGATAGTCTTCGAACCTCCCGGGTCCAGCGTGATACGCGGCGAGCGCGTCCGGCCAACCGTATCGATCGTGCATGGTGCGCAGATAGATTGCGCCGGCAATCATGTTGGTCCGGGCGTCGAAGGGATCGGGTCCGGCAACGCCGCGGCCTTGGAGATCGCGCCAAGTGGACGGCATGACCTGCATGCAACCGAGCGCGCCGGCAGACGAGATCGCGCGAGCGTCGCCGCCGCTCTCGGCACGCATCACAGCGCCGACCCATGGTTGGGGCAAGCCGGCGATCTGGGCGGCTTCTACCACGAAGTCGCGACACGCTGGAGGGCTGGTCGTCTCGCCGAACGCAGGACTTTGCCAGTCGAAGACACCCGCCAGCGCCAGCACCGTGAGGCGTCCATGTCGTCGGCTCATCGCGCCCGCCATGTCCAGACCGGGATCGCACGCCCGATAACCGTCGATCGTGGCAGCGCGCCAAAATAGCGTCCGTCGAAGCTGTCTTTGACCGTGGCGTTCAGCAGGAACACCTCGTCATCCGCCAATCGATGACAGCCGCGCCAGTCCGGCAACAGCAGCGCACGGCTATCCCTCAACCGGGCGACGGCGACCGGTCGACCATTGATCCGCACCTGCAATCTCTGCCTGCAGACGAGCTGGCCGGGAAGCGCCGCGACACGCTTCAGCATCGGGACACTCAAGCCGAGGTAGCGGCGGGAGGCCATCAACGACGCCAGCTTCTCCGGCGTTCTGACCGCGACCAGTTCGCCGACACGAAGCCGCTGCACCGGCGTCGTCACGTACAGACCGAGCGGCACACTGGCCGACAGGTTCCAGATCATGGGGCGCGGCACGTCGATGGCCACCGTTGCCGCAACGGCCGTTACCAAGGACGCGGTGCTGGCGATACCGAGCACTGACTGCAAGCGCATCACGAGCCGATCCGCTGGCGAAGCAGCCAAGCCCGATGCTGGGCTGCCGAGTACGTCCGGCTTGGTTCCCCCACGGTAAGCCGCTGGTGAATGTGGCACCAGTGATCAGGGCAGACCGCGATCGCCTGCGCGACGCGTTCGACAGCATCGATAGCGGCCAACACCTTTTCGACCTTTGGCCAGCCCGACTGGCGCAGCAGGCTATCACCGCCGGGACGCACGCATGGAATGGTCGTGACTGGCTGGCCCACCTCGACGGTGCGCATGATGTCGATCCGGCTGACCACGGTGCCATGATCGTTCGCCGCCCAGCGAACGAAGGCGAAGACCTGACCGGGCAAAAACTCAAGCACCCGCCGTCGCCGATCAACGATGCGCTCACGCACCGGTTCGCCAAATCGAAGCCATCGCTCGATGCGGCCAGGGATGTGGGTAAGCTCGACTTCGGTCAGCTCGGTCATGACGCTGGCGCCTCGTCGTCGCCAAACTCGCGCTCGAGCAGCGTCCGCAGCATGTCGGCGACGGTCAGGCCGCGACTGAACGCGGCGACCTTGATCCGCCCGCGGAGCGCCGTCGTGATGTCTACGGTCAGCCGGGCATCGTAGGGAGCCTTGGCTGGCGATGCGCCCGCCCCGCTCGCCTTCACCCATGCGTCCGGATTGCCGGGACGCACCGTGAATCGAGCGGACTGTCGGGAAGCGCTCACCGCTGCAACCCTTCGACCTCGGCCGCCAGCGCCGCGATCTCGGCTGCGGCGAGGCTGCCCGAATCGATTTCTTGCGCGAGCTGTCCACTCGCGGCGGCCTCGGCGAAGACGACGCGCTGCCCGACACGGGATTTTAGTACCTGCGGCTCCTGGTTGGCCATCGCTTCGGCGGTCTCGCGGGCGATGACAGTGCGCGAGGCGCAGCGGTTGAGTACCATTCGCGCAATCAGGTCGGGCCGGAACACGCGCGCTTCGTCGAGCAATCGCAGCATCTCGGCCGACGCCCAACCGTCGAGCGGCGACGGCGTTGCGGGTACGAGCACGACATCGGCGGCGAGCAGCGCCGAGCGTGCGACGCCGGCGATACGCGGCGCACCATCGACGATGACGTGATCGACATCGGTAGCGATTGCCGGAAGCTCGCGATGCAGCGTCTCGCGCGGCAACCCCAGAACTCCAAACAGGCGCGGATGGCCTAGTGACGCGCGCTGCTCCGACCAGTCGAGCGCCGACCCTTGCGGATCGGCATCGACGACGAGAACTCGCCGTCCCTTTCCGGCCCATCGACCGGCAAGATGTAGTGCCAGCGTAGTTTTGCCGACCCCGCCTTTCTGGTTGAGCAAGGCGACGATCATCGGGCTGTCCGGCGGGTCGGGCGGGTCGCTGAAGAATCGTCCCCAGATCGGCGGCGCTCTACAACCAAGTTAGATTCTTGGTTAGACTCTAAGTTACGGAGCGAAATCGCCGCATGATATCCGAGGCTTAACCCCGATTTCTGTTCCTGATAGCACGAGCCGGGCGTTCCCGGTAGCACGTGCCTGGATGTTCCCGATAGCACGAGCGGTTCCACAGCCTGTCCACAGGCAAGCGCGAACGTCAGCAGGGTCCGTCTCGGCTCGGTGATGAGCCCCAGACGGTAGCCGGGCAGCGGCTGACGGCGAACAAGATTGCGAAGTTCAAAGGTGAAGCGCCGTAGCGGCGACAGGCTGCCGGACTTCAGGTGCAGATGGCGGAGGTCAAACTGCCAGCCGCCGCGCTGATGGCCGCCGTGCTTGCGGACAACGCGGTAGAGCCAGCGCTCCAGCCCGCCGAGAAGCTCGAAATACGCCGGGTCTATCGTCAGGACCAGCGCATCGTCGAGCACCGCAGAATAGAACCAGTCGGGCAGGATGAGTTCGACACCGGTGACGCGCCCTTGGCTATCGGCGCGCTCCTTCCATTCGTTAATCCACGAGAAGCGGTGCATCCGCCTGGCGGTAGGCTGCCGGATTGAGGTTGCGATCGTCGTTGCCTGCAGGCGGTCAAGCGCGGCCTTCAACCGTTGATAATCTCGCGCCGAAGTGCCGCGACCGATGAAGGTCAGGATTTCGTACGGCGTGGTCGCCATCAGCCGCGAGGTAGGGAAGCCGGCGTCGCGGGCGTCGACGATCTGGCTCGCTGCCCAGATCAGGATATCGGCATCCCAAATCGTTGCCATGCCGTACGCATGGTCGGCGTCGACGCGCAAGCTGATGTCGGCGGTGCGAAAATCGATTGGTTTGGTCCGCCGCGACTTGGCCAGGCTAAAGAAGGGATAGGCCATGAGATCCTGCGCATCGCGCGGGGGAATGTTGCGCGAGGTCGGGCGGAACAGCTCGAGCTGATCGCGCTCGGATGATCGCGGGCTTGGCATCACGGCGCGCGGGCCTCAGCGACCGCCGCCGACGTACGCCGGCGCGATGGCAGCGTGACGCTTGGCGGGTAGCACGGTGTCGATGCCGGGATCGCTGGTCGACGACTTCATGCCGCGGTCGACCCACGCCTGGAGATCGTCGAGCCGGTAGACGACGCGGCCGCCGACCTTCGAGTAGCGCGGGCCGGTCCCGTAACAGCGATGCTTTTCGAGGGTACGGTGCGAGAGGCTTAAGATGCGCGCTGCCTCGGGCGTTCGCAGGTAGCGCGGCGGAAGGCCGGCGGCATTGGCGGACATGGTGCGGCTCCTCGGGCGTCGTGGCGCGCCGCGGAAAAGCGGCGGGTCGTGACGAGCACCATGGCGAAGCGCTCAAGGAGGGAGGGAGTCCGAAGACAGTGTTGTCGAAAACGGCACCCCCTCGGCGAAGGGGAGACTAGGCCGAGACTTGCGGATTTATCGTCAGCTTCGCGCTCTAATCTCGGCCACTACGGCTCGCTTGCCGATCGCCTGAAAGCGGACAAGGTTACCGATCGGCCTGGATGGCCGGCTATGGGAC
>JBBRLN010000040.1:0-5010 GCA_038231315.1 Caulobacterales bacterium | reverse complement strand
TCGCTCCTATCATGCGGAGCTGTCGGCGAAGAACCGGCGGCTCCGCGTTCATTATCTGCTGGAAGCCGGATGGAAGGCGGATGCCGCCATTCAAGGTCTCGGCCGCACCAACCGCACCAACCAATTGCAGCCGCCGCTGTTCCGCCCGATCGCGACCAACGTCAAGGCCGAGAAGCGGTTCCTCTCGACCATCGCACGGCGTCTCGACACGCTTGGAGCCATCACCAAAGGTCAGCGTCAGACCGGCGGGCAAGGACTGTTCAGATCCGAGGACAATCTGGAGAGCCATTATGCCCGCGACGCGCTGCGACAACTCTACCTTCTTCTCGTCATGGGCAAGGTCGAGGATTGTTCGCTTGGGGTGTTCGAGGATGCCACAGGCCTGAAGCTTACGGATACGAACGGCATCAAGGACGAATTGCCGCCGATCACGACCTTCCTCAACCGGTTGCTGGCGCTGACCATCGATCTGCAGAACATCCTGTTTACCGCGTTTGAGCAGTTACTGGCTGCGCGGATCGAAGGCGCAATCGCTGGTGGCACCTACGATGTCGGGTTGGAGACGCTGACAGCGGAATCCTTCGTCGTTACCAGCCGTCAGACCATCTACACCCATCCGGGCACGTCGGCCGAGACCCGCCTCCTGACCATCACCCGGCGTGATCGCAACCGGCCGATTACATCAGACGAAGCGTTGGATCGTCTCGTCGCCGATCCGCGAGCCGTGCTCCTGGTCAACAGCCAGTCGGGGCGGGCGGCTGTGCAGGTACCGGCTCGCAGCCTGATGACGGACGACGGCGAGGTCGAACGCCGCGTACGGCTCATTCGCCCGATGGAGCATCCAATGGTCGCGCTGGCGACGATGCCGCAGACCCATTGGCGAGAAGCCGACCGCGACACCTTTGCCCGCGCATGGGCAGCCGA
This sequence comes from Caulobacterales bacterium, assembly GCA_038231315.1. GTDB lineage: Bacteria > Pseudomonadota > Alphaproteobacteria > Caulobacterales > Caulobacteraceae > Acaudatibacter. Next base: position 4,086 of record JBBRLN010000040.1, on the reverse strand, counting down.
GGTCGCCGAGGTCCCTGACTTTACTGACAGTGAGATCCACATCGTGTCGGGACTATTGTTGCCGATCTGGAAGCGCCTGCCGAACGAATCGACGCGAGTCTACCGGCTCCAGCTCGATACTGGCGAGCGCGTCGTCGGCCGCAAGGTCTCGCCGGTCTGGGTCGCAGGCGCGCTATCGATGGAGGGTTCGACGCTGACTCCCGAAGCCGCGTTTAACGCGTTGATGGACGGTAAGACCATCCTCGATCTCGCCGAAGGACTGCAGCTTCGCCGCGTTCGCGTCATGGGCGCCAACCGAATCGAACTCACAGGCTTTTCCGATGTGATGCGGGACCGGCTGCGGACCTACGGCCTGTTTCATGAGATCATCTCGTGGAAGCTGCGGATGTTCGTGCCATCGGACGCGGCCGGGCCGGCAATCCTCGCGAAAGTGCTGGAACGTTATCCGCTCTCCCGTGCTTCTGATCGGGCGGCGGCGTAACCGTGGGGAGTGCTGCCGAACTTGCACATCGCCTCGCGCGCGACGCCGAGGCGGTATGCCGCCATTATCTCTCCAACGGCCGGCGTACCGGCAATTACTGGCAGGTTGGCGATGTCAGGAACACGCCAGGCCGATCCATGTTTGTGCGCCTGGCAGGCGACGCTCCGGGCAAGCGCGTCGCCGGTAAATGGACCGATGCCGCCTCGACCGAACATGGCGATCTGCTGGACGTCATCCGCGAGAGTTGTGGCTTGGTCGATTTCCACGATGTCGCTGACGAGGCACGCCGCTTCCTGAGCCTGCCACGATCTCAACCGGAATCGGATCGCCGGCCGCGTCCATCCCCGGTGCCGATCGGCTCGCCGGAATCGGCGCGGCGTCTGTTCGCGATGTCGCAGCCGATTGCCGGCACGGTCGTGGAAACCTATCTGCGCGAACGTGGCATCGTCGACCTGGACGGCGTCGGCAGTCTGCGATTCCATCCGCGCTGCTACTATCGTCCTGATCCATCCGCGCAGACCGAGACCTGGCCCGCGATGATCGCGGCTGTGACCGACCTGCAAAGCCACATCACCGGCGTGCACCGCACCTGGCTCGATCCGGCCGGGCGCGACAAGGCGCCGATCGACACGCCACGCCGCGCGATGGGTCATCTCCTTGGCAACGCCGTCCGCTTCGATATGGCGCATGATGTCATGGCGGCAGGGGAGGGCATCGAGACCGTGCTGTCGCTGCGCTGTATCTTGCCGACCATGCCGATGGCCGCCGCACTTTCGTCCGCTCATCTCGCCGCCATTCTCCTTCCAGCTTCTTTGCGCCGTCTCTACATCATTCGCGACGACGACCCGGCCGGTGACGGGGCTGCGAAGACGTTGGCCGATCGCGCCAGCGAGTCCGGGATCGAGACGTTGGTCGTGTCAGCCTCGCGCGGCGATCTCAATACCGATCTCCGGCAATGCGGCGTGCGCGCACTGCGGGCGGCGATACGCACGCAGCTCGTGCCTGAGGACGTCGACCGGTTCATGCAGCTCTGAGACGCTATCGTACGAGCGGTGAGGTGCGCGTCGCCAGTGTGATGTCTTTTTCGGTCGCGGGTTGCTTTCTTCAAGGGCCGGAGAGGGCCGCGCCCCGGCCTTCAAGAGGGCGATCGACGCATCAAAGCGGCCGGCCCGGCAATGGCTCGGCCCCGCTATTTTCCGCAGCACCCGCCCGCTCCATCGCAAGCGCGATGGAGGCCGTTTGGGCGGGCGCTTTGCATCGCGAGGCAAAATAGCGGGGCGCTTGCCATCCTCCGCTCCGCTTCGGCCGCTCTCGCTTCGCTTCCGCGGTTCTGGGCCGTCCGCTTTGCTGCCTGTCGTCGCCATGAAGGCCGCGATGGGCGCGGCCGATCCACCCCAAAGGAAAGCGCCATGACGACCGACCACGACGACATCACCTACGAGCAGCCGCACACGGTATCCCCGACCGACCATCTGCTCGCGGAACTCCAGCTTCACGGCTACCGTCCGTTCCAGGACGAGCCCGACCCGAGGCCGCTGCCCGACGCGCGCGCTGTGGCCATCGCCGTCGCCGACATCTTCGACGCCTTGATCGCGACGCTCAGCGAGACCCGCCTCGAACCCGATCTCGAGAACTTGCTGTGGTCGACCGTCAATCTCTTCCATCGCGGCACCGAACGGATCGAGCGCGACCTCGATGGCAATGAACTGGCGCAAAAGCGCAGCCAGAAGGAACAGGATGGCTCGGAGATCCGCTCGGTCGAACTGGAGCGCCTCACCGCCGAGGGCATGACGTTCATCGAGCGCCGCAACGCACTCGAGTTCTTCCGCGACCAAGCCGCCGAGCAGTTCGAGCGCCAGACCGGCTCAGTCTGGCGGCCCCGCTCAGGATCTCTGGTGAACCACCGCACCCTGACCGCGGCCATGATCGACAGCCGCGATTTTCTCGCCGCCAAGCGCCGCACAGCGCTTGAGCCGCTGATGCCCGCGGGCACCAGGATCGCCTTCACTGGCGGGCTCGATTGCAACGACCATCGCCTGATCTGGGACACGCTCGACAAGGTCCACGCCAAGTACGCGGACATGGTGTTGCTGCACGGCGGATCGCCGAAGGGCGCCGAACGTATCGCCGCCCGCTGGGCCGATCACCGCAAGGTGACGCAGATCGCCTTTAAGCCCGACTGGACCCGGCACGCCAAGGCCGCACCCTTCAAGCGCAACGACCAGATGCTCGACGTGCTACCGGTCGGCGTCATGGTATTCCCCGGCACCGGCATCCAGGACAACCTCGCCGACAAAGCGCGAAAGCTTGGCATTCCCGTCTGGCGGTTCAACGCGGAGGGAGCCGCGTAAGCGGAGCCTTCGGCTTCGACCCCGTCATGGCGTTGCCATTTGGCTGAGCCGTCGCACCGACGTCGCGCGGCTCAGCTACGTTCATGCCATCGCTCAATGAACCCTTGAGATCGCGTCGCCCGTCGTCAAAGACAGATCTAAGCTGAGCTTGGAATTTTCGGTTGCGTTTGATTTCGACCACGAACGGGCGGGTAGGGTGCTTCATTTATTCTCTCGAATGGGCTCTGATTTCATGCGGAACCGCAGAACGCGCGAAACGGGCGGCAAATATTTACAAGAAATACTTAATAGAATCACTCGTCGCCGAACGCGATCTTCTTTGATTTGCGCTAACCTTCTGGCAGGCTGATCGGTTCCATGGCGCATTCTATCGCAATGCCGCGCGGCTCGGCCGGTCGCGCCTGCGCCGTCCCGTCGACCTGGTGGTCGTTAGGAAGCGTCGCCTCGCTGGCAATGCCAGCGGTGACGTGATCTGACCGGATGGGATCGGTTGCCGCTTGCCGTATCGAGCCTCGGCCGTGCGGATGTGCGTAGTTTCCGACTTTAGCCTCCGGCGACGAAATATTCTCTCTCTCGCAGGCTGATCCGCGGACGCGGCGCGTTAGTCGAAGCTCGGCTTTCGGCATCCGTCGTCAGGGCGGTTATCATCATGCGCTGGCACAGGACGGGCGGTGCATCCTCACACGCGGGCAGGGCGGTCGGTCCAGTCCGCCCTTGCATCGGTCGAGCGTCGCCGTCGCCAGGACGAACTTCCACCCTTTATCGGCAAGCAACCATCCCCTTGACCATGACGCCGGTGTAGGGCGCGCGGCCGCCTCATGCCGTCAACCCCGCAAGGGGGTTCCCCTGCGCTGCGCTCCGGTGACGGCGGCGACCGGCACCCTCCTTGGGCGTCACCGGGGATGGTCCCCGGCCGATAAAGGAGAATCATCATGGCTACCACGATCGCAACCCTGACGCAGAAGGGCGAGAACCTTGAAGGCACCCTGCACACGCTGAGCGTCAGCGCACCGATTGCCCTTGTGCCCAACACGCGCAAGGCCAAGGACAACGAGCCCGACTTCCGGGTGATCAGCCGCCGCAACAGCTTCGAGGTCGGCGCCGGCTGGAAGCGGATCAGCAAGAACACCGGCGAGGAGTACATCTCGGTGTCGCTCTCCGCGCCAGAGTTCGGCACCATCTACGGCAACATCGCGCCGGCCCCCGGCGACGATCCGGCCAAGAAGGTCATCATCTGGAATCCGGTCAGCTAAC
>JBBRLN010000039.1:0-6263 GCA_038231315.1 Caulobacterales bacterium | reverse complement strand
GACGGACAAGTGGCAGGAGTGGGGGGACTCGAACCCACGACCCTCGGTTTTGGAGACCGATGCTCTACCAGCTGAGCTACACTCCTTCGAACGGACGGGCTCCTTAGCACAAAGCGGCGGCGCCTCCCTCCCCTTTATGGAGGAAGGGAGGCAGCCATCTTACTCGACGATCTTGACCACCACGCCCGAGCCGACGGTGCGACCGCCTTCCCGGATGGCGAAGCGCAGCTTTTCCTCCATGGCGATGGGGGTGATCAGCTCGATGTCCAGCTCGGCGTTGTCGCCGGGCATGATCATCTCCACGCCTTCCTTGAGTTTGATGATGCCGGTCACATCGGTGGTGCGGAAATAGAACTGCGGCCGGTAGTTGGTGAAAAACGGCGTGTGACGTCCGCCTTCGTCCTTGGTGAGGATATAGGCCTCGGCGGTGAATTTGGTGTGCGGGGTGATCGTCCCCGGCTTGCAAAGCACCTGGCCGCGCTCGACGTCTTCGCGCTTGGTGCCGCGCAGCAGGACGCCGACGTTGTCGCCCGCCTGACCCTGGTCGAGCAGCTTGCGGAACATCTCGACGCCGGTGCAGATGGTCTTCTGCACCGGGCGGATGCCGACGATCTCGACTTCCTCGCCGACCTTGACCACGCCGCGCTCGACACGGCCGGTGACCACGGTGCCGCGGCCGGAGATCGAGAACACGTCTTCCACCGGCATCAGAAACGGCAGATCGACGGGGCGTTCCGGTTGCGGGATGTAGCTGTCCACCGCCGCCATCAGCTCGAGCACGGTGTTCTCGCCGATCTCCGGGGTCTTACCCTCCAGCGCGGCGACCGCCGAGCCCTTGATGATCGGAATGTCGTCACCGGGGAACGAATAGCTGGACAGAAGCTCGCGCACTTCCATCTCGACGAGTTCGAGGAGCTCTTCGTCATCGACCAGATCGACCTTGTTCATATAGACGACGAGCGACGGGACGCCGACCTGACGGGCCAGCAGGATGTGCTCGCGGGTCTGGGGCATGGGGCCGTCGGCCGCCGACACCACCAGGATGGCGCCGTCCATCTGCGCCGCGCCGGTGATCATGTTCTTCACATAGTCGGCGTGGCCGGGGCAATCGACGTGGGCGTAGTGCCGGTTCTTGGTCTCGTATTCCACGTGGGCGGTGTTGATGGTGATGCCGCGCGCCTTCTCTTCCGGCGCGGCGTCGATGTCGGCGTATTTCATGACCGTGGCGCCGCCCGATTTGGCCAGAACCGTGGTGATCGCCGCCGTCAGCGTCGTCTTGCCATGATCGACGTGACCGATGGTGCCGATGTTGCAGTGCGGCTTGTTGCGTTCAAACTTTGCCTTGGCCATTTCTCTTCGAGCTCCAAGCCCAGGGTGGGCTTTTTCTAGGGCGGGGGGGTTCAGATTTTCGTTAAGCGTACTTCTTGACGACCTCGTCGGCCACCGCTTGCGGCACGGCCTCGTAGTGGTCGTAGTCCATATGAAAATTGGCGCGGCCCTGGCTCATGGACCTAAGGGTGTTCACATAGCCGAACATGTTGGCGAGCGGCACCATGGCGATGATCACCTGGGCGTTGCCCCGTTGATCGGTGCCCTGGATCATGCCGCGGCGCGAGTTCAGATCGCCGATGACATCGCCCACATAATCCTCCGGCGTGGTCACTTCCACCTTCATGATCGGCTCCAGCAATTTCGGCGCCGCCTTGTCGCGAAGTTCGCGGAACGCGGCGCGGGCCGCGATCTCGAAGGCCAGCACGCTGGAGTCCACATCGTGGTAGTCGCCGCCGGTCAGGGTGGCCTTGAAGTCGATCACCGGGAAGCCGGCCAGCAGGCCGTTTTCCTTGGCCGACGCCAGCCCCTTCTCGACCCCGGGCACGAATTCCCTGGGCACGTCACCGCCGACCACCTTGGATTCGAACTCATAGCCGGCCCCCGCCTCGCTCGGCTCGAAGGTCAGCTTGATGCGCGCGAACTGGCCCGAGCCGCCGGTCTGCTTCTTGTGGGTGTAGTCGATGTCGGTCCGCCGGCCCAGTGTCTCGCGATAGGCGACCTGCGGCTGGCCGATGTTGGCTTCGACCTTGTAGGTGCGCTTGAGGATATCGACCTTGATGTCCAGGTGCAGTTCCCCCATCCCCTTGAGGATGGTTTGGCCGCTTTCCTGGTCGGTTGAGACGCGGAAGGTCGGATCCTCGGCCGCCAGCTTCTGCAGGGCCACGCCCAGTTTCTCCTGGTCGGCCTTGGATTTGGGCTCGATGGCGATCTCGATCACCGGATCGGGAAAATCCATCTTGTCGAGTAGGATCGGCGCGCGGGCGGGATCGCACAGGGTGTCGCCGGTGCGGGTGTCCTTGAGGCCGGCCAGGGCGACGATGTCGCCGGCGAAGGCCTCCTTGATGTCCTCGCGGTTGTTGGAGTGCATGAGCAGCATCCGGCCCACCCGCTCCTTCTTTTCGCGCGAGGAATTGAGCAGGCCCATGCCGCTCTCGAGCTTGCCCGAATAGATGCGGCAGAAGGTCAGCGAGCCGACGAACGGGTCGTCCATGATCTTGAACGCCAGCACCGACAGCGGCTCGTCGTCGGCGGCCCGACGCACCACAGCTTCGCCGGTCTTGTAGTCGAGGCCGGGGGTGGGCGGAATGTCCACCGGCGAGGGCAGATACTCCACCACCGCGTCCAGCAGGGGCTGCACACCCTTGTTCTTGAACGCCGAGCCGCACAGCACCGGATAGAAGGCGCCGGTGAGCACCGCCTTGCGCAGGCACTTGTTGATCACCTCGGCCGACGGCTCTTCGCCGTTCAGATAGGATTCCATCGCCTCGTCGTCGAGTTCGACCGAATTTTCCACCATGAAATGGCGCGCCTCGTCGGCGAGCGCCTTCATATCGGCGGGGATGTCCTCGTCGTGATAGTTGGCGCCCAGGCCCTCGCTTTCCCAGACCACCGCCTTCATCCGCACCAGGTCGATGAGACCCTTGAAGGTGGCCTCCGAACCGATGGGCAGCTGGATCGGCACCGCCTTGACGCCCAGGCGGTCGCGGATCGATTCGACGCACTTTTCGAAGTCGGCCCCGATCTTGTCCATCTTGTTGACGAACACGATGCGCGGCACGTCGTAGCGGTCGGCCTGGCGCCACACCGTCTCGGTCTGGGGCTCGACACCCTGATTGCCGTCCAGCACCGCGACGCAGCCGTCCAGCACCCGCAGCGACCGCTCCACCTCGATGGTGAAATCCACATGGCCGGGAGTGTCGATGATGTTCAGGCGCTTGCCGTTCCACATGGCCGTGGTGGCGGCCGAGGTGATGGTGATCCCCCGCTCCTGCTCCTGCTCCATCCAGTCCATGGTCGCCGCGCCATCGTGGACTTCGCCAATCTTGTGGCTCTTGCCGGTGTAGTAGAGAATCCGTTCGGTGGTCGTCGTCTTGCCGGCGTCGATGTGCGCCATGATGCCGAAATTTCGATAGTCCTTGATGTCGGTGGTGCGGGGCATGGTGGCGATCTTGCAAGTGTGCTTGCGTCGGCGGGCCGACGATGAAGCGCGCGCGGTCTAACGCAAACCGCTCGCGGCGAGAAGGGTGTTTAACGAAGCGAAGGGCCTATATGGGCGCCTACCAGCGGTAATGCGAGAAGGCGCGGTTGGCCTCGGCCATCTTGTGGGTGTCTTCGCGCTTCTTCACCGCCGAGCCGCGATTGTTGGAGGCGTCCAGCAGTTCGCCGGCCAGCTTTTCGGTCATGGTGTTCTCGCCGCGCTTGCGCGCCGCGGTGACCAGCCAGCGGATGGCCAGGGCCCGGCGGCGGTCGGGACGCACTTCCACCGGCACCTGATAGGTGGCGCCGCCGACCCGGCGAGAGCGAACCTCCACCGACGGCGAGACGTTCTCGAGCGCCGAGTGAAAGGTCTCCAGCGGCCCCTGGTCGCGGCGCTTGGCCTCGATGAGGTCGAAAGCGCCGTAGATGATGTTCTCGGCGACGGCCTTCTTGCCTTCGTACATCACGTAATTCATGAACTTGGTGAGCACGAGGTCGCCGAATTTCGGATCGGGGAGGACATCGCGCTTCTCGGCGCGGCGGCGGCGGGACATTCTGGGCTATTTCCTTATTTGGGCCGCTTGGTGCCGTAGAGCGAGCGGCGCTGCCGGCGGTCCTTCACCCCTTGGGTGTCGAGGACGCCGCGCAGGATGTGATAGCGGACGCCGGGAAGGTCCTTGACCCGGCCACCGCGGATCAGGACCACCGAGTGCTCCTGCAGATTGTGACCTTCGCCAGGGATGTAGCACACCGCCTCGATGCCCGAGGTGAGGCGCACCTTGGCGACCTTGCGCAGCGCCGAGTTGGGCTTTTTCGGCGTCACCGTATAGACGCGGGTACAGACGCCGCGCCGTTGCGGCGAGCCCTTGAGGGCCGGGACCTTGTTGCGCGGGGCCTTGCTCACGCGCGGCTTGCGGATCAGTTGGTTGACGGTCGGCATTCGCTCTTTCGTTCGTCTTCAGACATCCCGCGCCACATTCGACGCCGGCCGATAAACACCAAACCGCGCCGAACCGCTCGTCGCGAGCTCGGCGCGCATCCCCGCCAAGGGGGCGTCGGCGTTCATCGGGCCGTCGGCGTGGCCTGGATAAAGAGCGCGGGTGATACGCGCCGAGCCGCCCGCCGTCAACATCGGCGGCGCGAACCCAACTCAGCTTCCGACGCGCACATCCCCCGAACCGGCGACGTGCTTGACGACCGGGCCGGTCACCCGCGCCACCGTGACATCGCCCGAGCCGGCGACGCTGGCGGAAAGGCTCCGGGCCACGCCGCCGAAGCTGACGTCGCCCGAGCCGGCCACCGAGACGTCCATGTCGGTGACCTGGCCGCCGCGGGCGCGCACATTGCCCGAGCCGGCCACCCGGACGCGCACCTGCCCGTTCACCTCGCCGGCCTGGATGTCGCCCGAGCCGGACGTCGCGGTGGAAAGGCCGTTGGCGAGCCGGCGCGCGGAAATGTCTCCCGAACCGGAAATCCTCAGGTCGCCCGAGCCGGCGGCCCCGGCGCGGGTGTCCCCCGAACCGGAGATACGCACCCGCAGGGGGCCGGTCACGTCCGCCACCGTCCAGTCGCCGCAGCCGGCGTTGCCCAGATCGACGCTGGCGGCCCGGCCCACCACCCCGAACACCGCCCCCGAGGCGCTGGCGCGGACCTCCATGGGGGTGCGGATCACCAGTTGCGGCATGTCGCCCCAGCCCACGTCGCCGACCCCCCACACCTTGACGCGCGGCCGGCCGAGCCAAGAGCCGCAGCCGCCCACGCGCATCCCGACATCCCCCTCGACCACCAGTTGATCGCCGACCCGGCTGATCCGAAGCGGCAGGCGCGGGTTGGCCCTGACCACGGTGATCGCGACGTCCGGCCGGTTCTCCGGGATGATGGTCACCCGCGCCACCGCGCGGCGGATATCCACCGACGGCGCCGCCGCCGCCTGCCCCGCCAGGGCCACGCCCGCCATCGCCGCCAGGGCCAAGATTGCTCGCATCGCCATTCCTCCCAATCGGAGAGGCGAGGCTAACGCGGCAGGGGGCCGAGGACAGCTTAATTCGCGGACATGATATTTGGGCCTGGAGCGGGTAGCGGGAACCAAAAAACAAAAAATTATCCTGTTATTACAGATACTTATTGACATCCCAGTTGCCGAAAGCCAACAAAAAGGCCAACACCGAGCTTTCATATTTCTATAATATTTTCAATTGCTTAATGTTTCGCAACTATCTATTTCTGTGCGAACTTTGGAAAAAATTTATCAGGCAATGGCCGGAGACGGTCGACCGATTCGGCGATGGATTCAGGGACCCGCATATGCGCAAGATTGGCTATCTGCTACTGGTGATCGGGCTCGCCCTAATGGTCGGATCGTTCTTTTTTCCGGTCACGGTCGTCCGCGACGCCGCCGACTTGGTCCATTCGGCCGTCGCCGGCGTTCGGGGTATGTCCGATGAGGAGGCCCGCGCCTATCTGATCGCCGCCTTCGCCCCGCAGTCGCCGGTCGCGAATCTGGACAAGATGGCCATCCGCTCAATGATCAGCCAGAGTGGATGCGCCCTAGCGATCATCGGCGCGGTGTTCGCAGCCATGGGCGAACGCCGGTTATCCTAGGCTCCAAACCCAATCAGATGGTTGATGTCGGTGGGCAAATCAGGATTCCGAGGGTCATCTCGGTTCTTGGAGGTGATCATGAGCGCGTTGTTTTGGCTGACGGATGAGCAGTGGGCGGCGATAGAGCCGCATCT
>JBBRLN010000038.1:0-6781 GCA_038231315.1 Caulobacterales bacterium | reverse complement strand
GGGACGCCCCCTCCCGCCGCAAACCGAAAGCTCTCCATGAGTCAGACCGTCAGCGACTTCTTTTGGGAGCGCCTTCATCAATGGGGCGTTCGCCGCGTCTTCGGATACCCAGGCGATGGAGACGACGGCCTGATGGGAGCGCTCAATCGGGCGGGGGACAAGTTCGAATTCGTTCAGGTCCGCCATGAAGAGATGGCCGCCTTCATGGCCACGGCGCACGCCAAGTTCACCGGCGAACTGGGCGTCTGCATCGCCACCTCCGGCCCGGGCGCGTCGCATCTGATCACCGGGCTCTATGACGCCCGCCTGGACCATATGCCCGTCCTGGCCATCGCCGGCCAGACGGCACGGATGGCGATCGGCGGCCATTTCCAACAGGAGGTGGATCTTGTCAGCATGTACAAGGACGTCGCCGGGGCCTTCGTCCATCAGGCCAGCGTGCCGGCTCAGGTGCCTCACCTGATAGATCGGGCCGTGCGCATCGCGATCGCCGAGCGGCGGGTAACCGCTCTGGTTTTCCCCAAGGATGTTCAGGTGCTGAAGATGGAGCAGCCGCCGCGCAAGTCGGGGGCGCTGCATTCGGGCGTGGGCTACTCGAAGCCGAAGGTCGTGCCCTACGATGAAGACCTGCGCAAGGCGGCCGAAATCCTCAGCGCGGGCAAAAAGGTCGCTATCCTCCTCGGTGTCGGGGGCAAGGAAGCCGCCGAGGAGGTGATCGCCGTCGCCGATGTGCTGGGGGCCGGTCTCGCCAAGGCGTTGCTGGCCAAGGCGGTGCTGCCGGACGATCTGCCGTGGGTCACCGGCTCGATCGGCATGTTGGGAACGAAGCCCAGTTCGGAGCTGATGGCGCGCTGCGATACCCTGTTGATGATCGGTTCGGGTTTTCCCTACTCGGAATTCCTGCCCAAACCCGAACAGGCTCGCGGCGTGCAGATCGACATCGATCCAGGCATGCTCAGCCTCCGCTATCCCATGGAAGCGCTTCTGGTCGGCGACGCCAAGGAGACCTTGAAGGCGCTTTTGCCGCTCTTGCGCGCGAAGGCCGACGATGGCTGGAGGCGCAAGATCGACGGCTGGAGGACCGTTTGGTAAAAGACGTTGAAGGACCGGGCGGCTGTCTCCGCCAACCCTATCAACCCCCAGCGGATTTTCACCGAGCTGTCGCTTCGCTTGCCGGAGGGCGCGATCCTTACCAGCGACTCCGGCTCGTGCGCCAACTGGTATGCGCGCGACGTGAAGATGCGGCGCGGAATGATGGCCTCGCTCTCCGGCGGCCTCGCCTCAATGGGCGCGGCCGTCCCCTACGCCATCGCGGCTAAGTTCGCCTATCCCAGCCGGCCGGTGATCGCCCTGGTGGGCGACGGCGCCATGCAGATGAACAACATGGCCGAACTCATCACCGTCGCCAAGTACTGGAAACAGTGGGACGATCCGCGTTGGGTCTGCATGGTCATGAACAATGAAGACCTGAACCAGGTGACCTGGGAACAGCGGGTCCAGGAGGGCGATCCAAAGTTCGAGAACGCCCAGAGTCTGCCGGACGTGCCCTACCACAAGTTCGCGGAACTGATCGGACTCCAAGGCGTCTTCGTGGACGATCCCGAAGATTTGGGTCCAGCATGGGAGCGCGCGTTGTCGGCGTCGCGACCGGTGGTGCTTGAGGTGAAGTGTGACCCCGAGGTCCCGCCGCTTCCCCCGCACATTACGCTTGAGCAGGCGAAGCATTTCGCCAAGACGGCCATGGGCGGCGATCCAGACGAAGGTCCGATGCTGCTGGGCGCGGCCAAGCAGGTGTTCAGCCGGATCCTCCCGCACCGCGACAAGTCGGACTGATGACGCCTCACGCGACCGTCGAGGCTGTCCGGTCGCGAGCCTTCACCATACCGACCGACAAGCCGGAGGGGGACGGCACGCTCGAATGGACCTCAACCACTCTCATCGTGGTCGAGGTCGAAGGAGGTGGAGCAAAGGGCGTGGGCTATACCTATTCCCATTCCTGCATCGTCGCCCTGATCGGAGACGTGCTCGCCGATGCGGCGGTTGGACGCGACTGCCTTGATCCGCCGGCCGCGTGGCTGGCCATGCGGCGCGGCGTCCGCAATCTCGGTCGCGAGGGTTTGGCGGCGACCGCCATCTCGGCTGTGGATGTGGCGCTGTGGGATCTGAAGGCCAAGCTCGTCGGGTTACCGCTGGCCAGCCTGCTCGGCCGCCTTCGCGAGGCCGTGCCCATCTACGGCAGCGGTGGTTTCACCAGCTATGGCGACGACGAAGTTAGCGAACAGCTGTCCGCTTGGGTCGGCAGGGATGGTTGCCGTTGGGTAAAGATGAAGGTCGGATCGCGGCCGGATCGCGATCCCGCGAGAGTGCGCGCGGCCAAGCTGGCGATTGGCGAGGCTTCACTATTCGTCGACGCCAACGGCGCCTACCAGGTCGAGCAGGCGCTGAGCCTGGCCCACGTTTTCGCCGAAGAGGGGGTGTGCTGGTTCGAAGAGCCGGTTTCCTCGGACGATCTGGAAGGCCTGCGCCGCCTGCGGGAACGCCTGCCGGCGGGGATGGAACTCGCGGCAGGTGAATACGCCTACACCTGCGACTATGCACGCGCCATGTTGGACGCCGACGCGGTGGACGTGCTGCAAGCGGACGCCAGCCGCTGTGGCGGGATCACAGGCTTCCTGCGCATCGCCGCTCTCTGCGAAGCGAGCCACACCGACTTGTCGGCCCATTGCGCCCCGTCACTCCACCTGCATGCCGCCTGCGCTGCGCCGCGCCTTCGCCATCAGGAATGGTTCCACGACCATGTGAGGATCGAACAGATGCTGTTCGACGGCGCGCCGGTCGCGAGCGCGGGCGTAATTCGCCCCGACCTCACGCTCCCGGGTCTTGGGCAGGTATTCAAGGGCGCCGACGCCGAACCCTACCGGGTCGCATGAAGAGCGCTCGATGAGAAGCAGCGGGCATCGCCGCGCGCCGGGGCGGAATGAACACATCGTGTCAGCGCGCCTGCTCAATGCGGGTTCCGCGTTGCTCTCCTTGTCGGTGTTGCTGGACAGCGGGCTGGAGCATTATCGCGGGTCATTCAAGAACAAGGCGATGTACACGCCGCTCGCTGTCGCTTCGCTCAGTCTGGCGGTGAGCCTCCATGGGCTGGGGGACGCCAGGCCGCGGCGCCGCCGGGCGAGGGATGGCGCCTATGCGCTGGCCGCGGCGGCCGGAATCGTCGGCACGGCATTTCACGCCTACAACATCACCAAGCGGCCAGGGGGCCTATCCTGGTTCAATCTGTTTTACGCCGCGCCCCCCGGTGCCCCGGCGGCGCTTGGCTTGGCCGGTGTATTCGGCGCGGCGGCCGAGCGGGTGCGCGCCACCCCGCCGGGCGCCGCGCCGCGCCTGTTGGACCGATCCGCCGGCCGCGTTCTGGGCTTCCTGACAGCCATGGGGATGGCGGGGACGGTGGGCGAGGCGGGTCTGCTGCATTTCCGGGGCGCGTTCCAGAATCCGGCAATGTTCGCGCCGGTGACGGCGCCGCCAGTCGCCGCCGCGCTGCTGGCTTTCGCAGCGAGCGCGCCGGTGGGAAGACCGCGACCCCTCACACGGTTCTGGCTCGGACTGACCGCCGCTTTGGGAATCGCGGGCGTCGGTTTCCACATTCGCGGCGTGGCGCGACATCCCGGCGGCTGGCCCAACTGGCGTCAGACCCTGCTCGTCGGCCCTCCGGTCTCCACACCCCCGGCGTTTACCGCCCTGGCTTTGACGGGGCTCGCCGCGCTCGGCCTGATGGAGCGGGCCGATGGCTAGGTCCGATCCCTACCCGGGCTATGACGTGCTCGCCAAGCGGCGGACGCCGTCCTGGAACGAGGCGACGAGGCGGGTGGTCGACGCGCGTCTCGCGATGGCGATCGAGCCGCGTTTTTTCGATTCCGCCGAGTGGCGCGCCTTGACGGCGCTGTGCGATTGCATCACGCCCCAACCCAAGGGCCGGCCGCCGATCCCGGTCGCTGCCATGGTCGACGAAAAGGTCGCGGACGACGCCCGCGACGGCTATCGCGACGCGCGATTGCCGCCGCTGCGGGAGGCTTGGCGGCGCGGATTGGCGGCACTGGAAGTCGAAGCGTTGGGCCTCCATGGCAAGCCCTTCGCCGATCTCTTCGCCGCCGAGCAGGATGCGCTGCTGGTAGCCATGCAGGCCGGATTGCTGAAGGCGGCGGCGTGGGGGGGCATGCCGTGCGAGGTGTTTTTCACGGGCCGCATTTTGGCCGACGTGGTGGCGGTCTACTACGCCCATCCGACGGCCTGGAACGAGATCGGCTTCGGCGGCCCCGCCGGGCCTAGAGGCTATGTCCGCATGGGCCCAGGGTCGCGCGATCCTTGGGAAGCGGTCGAAGCACGCCCGGAACGGGCCGCGCTCGCCGCCCGGGTCAATCGCCGTGTCCGCTGATCTGAGCGAATTGCGCGCGCCGGCCCTCCGCGCCGCCGGCGGCCGGGCGCCGGACGTGATGCGCGAGGGCGGCTGGACACCGATGCGCCAGTTCGCCCGATCCGAAACGCCGGACTTCGTCATCGTCGGCTCAGGAGCTGGCGGCGGCACGCTGGCCTGCCGGCTCGCGGAAGCGGGATTTTCGGTGCTGGTGCTCGAGACCGGTCCCTATTGGCGACCGCTGGAGGACTTCGCCTCCGACGAGCGGCATCAGTCCAAGCTGTTCTGGAACGAGGAGCGCCTGTGCGATGGCGAAGATCCGCTGACACTGGGCGTCAACAACAGCGGCCGCTCGGTGGGCGGCTCGACCGTCCACTTCGCCATGGTGTCGCTGCGTCTGCGGCCCGAACAGTTCAAGAGCCGCGGCTTGCTGGGCTATGGGGTCGATTGGCCGATCGACTGGCGCGAGATGTGGCGCTACTACGCACAGGTCGAGCAGGCGCTGAAGGTTTCGGGACCCCTCGGATATCCCTGGGGCCCGAAGCGCCCGCGCTATCCCTACCGCGCGCACGAGCTCAACGCACCAGCCCAAGTGCTTGCTCGTGGGGCCGAGGCGATGGGCGTGGCGTGGAGCCCGACGCCGCTCGCCACGCTTTCAGCGCCGCGCGGTCTGGCCCGTCCGTGCGCCTATCGCGGCTTTTGCACCTCCGGCTGCTCGACCAACGCCAAGCAGAGCGTGCTGGTTACCTGGTTACCGCGAGCGCTGAAGGCCGGCGCGGAAATCCGCGATCTCGCCATGGTCGGGCGCATTGAAACCGATGACCAAGACCGGGTGACCGGCGTTCATTACCATCGCGACGGCGTTTGGCATTTCCAGAGGGCGGCGAACGTGGTCGTCGCTGGCTATGCCATCGAAACACCCCGCCTGCTGCTCAATTCCGCCACCCCCCGGTTTCCGGACAGGCTGGCCAACAGTTCGGGATTCGTCGGCAAATACCTGATGGCCCAAACCAACCATGGCGTCTGGGGCGTGATGAACGAGGAGATGCGGTGGTATCGAGGGCCGCCGTCGCTGGCGGTCTGCGAGCACTGGAACTACCACGACGCGGGAAAGGACTTCTTCGGCGGTTACGCCTTTATGAGCCAGGGCCGGCTTCCGGTCTCCTGGGCCAACGCTCAGGCCGGCCGCGGCCTGTGGGGCGAGGCCCTCCGAAGCGAAATGCGCAAATACAACCATCAGGTTGGGCTGAAGATGGTCGGCGAATCACTTCCCCAGGAGCGCAATGCCGTCACCCTCGCCGACGAGACTGATCGCCTTGGCCTGCCTATCGCCCGGGTGACCTATTCGTTCTGCGAAAATGATCGGCGCATGGTGAAGCACGCCCTGGATTTCATGGGACGGAGCCTCACGGCAGCGGGGGCGCGGGAATTGTGGAACGACCCCGTCGATACCTGCCATCTCGGGGGCACCGCTCGCATGGGCGAGGATCCGCGGACGAGCGTGGTCGACGCCGACTGCCGCAGTTGGGATATTCCAAATCTGTGGGTCTGCGACGGGTCGGTCTTCCCCACCGTGGGCGGGGTCAATCCCTCACTGACCATCCAGGCCCTCGCCTGCCGCGCCGCCGACCGGATCAAAGCTCTGGCCGCGCGAGGCGACCTTTAGACGGGATGGCGTTGAGTAGTCTGGATCATAAGCGGGCTCATCACCGCCGCGAGTTCGGCAATCGCGCGCCTTCTCCTGCCTCCACCCCACCCACCGCCATGCAAGCCAGGCGTCGGCGGCGAGGGTCGGCAGACGGGTCAGCACCATTCGAAACGCGCGCGCCAGGGGGGTGCAACAGATAGCCGATCCAGAAGGCGGCGCGTCCAAAGGCGAAGAGCATCGCCATGACTGGAATCAGGACGAGCCGATCGTGGGGCAGCGCGAGCAACAGGCCGATCCAGGCGTTGGCCGCCAGCACGGTCCGTTCGAAGGTGTTCTGATTGTGGCGCAGGTTGATTTCGAGGCTGTAGCTCGTGGGCGCGCACGTGCCCTCGATCGCGTCGCGGTAGAAGCCGCGCCGGCCGGCGCCGATGACCCCGGCCAGCAGGGTGAGGCCCGGCAGCAGCAGCCAGCGCACCGCAAA
Source organism: Caulobacterales bacterium (assembly GCA_038231315.1). Lineage (GTDB taxonomy): Bacteria > Pseudomonadota > Alphaproteobacteria > Caulobacterales > Caulobacteraceae > Acaudatibacter. The sequence continues at coordinate 238 of JBBRLN010000038.1, read as the reverse complement.
GGCCAGTCGGTCGGCCGCATCGTCGGCCGGGAGCGTCACCTGCCAGAAAGACGCAGTCGCACAGGGCGAGGCGTCCGAAGGCCACATGTTGGCTCTCGACCTGCATCACATAGGCGTTGACTGCGGCGGCCAGGGGGTTTTGGGCCGCCGCTTCATCGAGATAGGCCAGCATCGCCCGAATGATCTTGATCAGCTCGCGGCCGATCTCGTGCCCGGCAAACAGATCGAATAGGCTGGC
>JBBRLN010000037.1:0-7122 GCA_038231315.1 Caulobacterales bacterium | reverse complement strand
GCGAAGCACGTCGGCGTCCGCGCTCTTCTCCATCGCCGCGCGCAGGTTCATCATGGCATCGGTCATCTTCGGTTCCTTGGTCAGGGTTGACGTCGCAACCCAAGCCTTACCGAAGAATCGCGGATGACCACCCACCGCCCGCCGTGACGGCCCGCGCAGCCGCTCGCTCGCTACAGCGCTGTTGGGAAGCGCGCTTCGCGAGCGGCTCCGCTACCGCCCGCAGCTACACCACGTCCCGGGACACGACCGAGTCCGGAACGTCGCGAAATTGCGTCAACCCTCGTCCTTCGCTGCCCATCCGCGGCTGCGACGCGGTCGTGCTGGGGAAATCATGGACGTGCACGTCCGCTCCAGAATGTCGCCTGAGGATTTCGACCGCTCGGTTTTCGCGATGCGCGTCACAGGTGCGAACCCAAAGCAGAAGTCCGCCACGATCCAACTGTTCCTGAAAATAGGAGGCGCGTCGGCACCCGACCAGTTCGGCCAAGCCGGTCCCAAGGATACCGCCGGCCCCACCGGCCAGAAGCGATCCCACGATGATCGCCGTCAGTGGCCCGCCCGCGAGGGCGACCACGCCCGCCGTCGCCACGGCGCCCAGATACGCCAGGCCACCGATGAGACTGCCTTCAGCCGTGCCGATGGCGTCCGGCGAGACGTAAACCCCTTGAGGCGTGGCGGGATTGTCCTCTAGTTCGATCCTGCGTAACGCCGCCAAGCCGAACGTCACCTCGACAGCGCGCTCGGAGGCCAGGAGGCTGAGCTCGGCACGGTCGAAGCCCGAGCTGAGCAATTCATCGATGGCGCCCTGAAGCCCGTCCACTGTGTCGAACCGCCCGACGGCTCGCGGACTCTTTGTTGTGCTGCGTCGGCGGTCATGACGTCCGGCTCACGAGGAGCGCGCGCCCTCTTCGTTGTAAGACTCGGCACGCATCTTCGTTCCCCGCCAACCGTCGGCTCGATGGTTCTTTAGACATTGGATCTTGTCGCCGGCCGCTGGCAGCACCGGGGCCCAGTATCGGACGAAAGGAGGAAACGAGGTGGCGTTCAGCGTCACGAAGAAGACTTTACACCCTGACCGTCAGCGATGACGGCTGGGGCCTTCCCGTGGCGAGCGGGGCCAAGGAATGATCGCATGGCTTGTCTCTGCCGCCTGACGTCGTCTCATCAGATGGGCGAAGGAGTAACAAACCACGAGTGGAGCGCAGGTTGCGTCCGAGGGTGGAACGCCCGGACGCGCTATCGCCTGGGAGGCTCAGATCGGCATGCGGTAGCCATAGAACTCGTGATCCTCGTTGTAGCCGCCCTGGCCGGCCCCGAGATCAGCGAAGTCGTGGACCAATTCGATGGCGGCGATCCATTTGACCATCTTGAAGCCCAGCTCGTTTTCGCAGCGCAGGCGAAGCGGCGCCCCGTGAAGCATGCTCACCGGCGCGCCGTTCATTTCGTAGGCGAGAATGGTCAGATCGTGCCGCATGTTGTGGATTTGGTGAACGTCATAGTAGCCGCCGCCGTCCGCCCCTTCGGAAAACGAGTAGAAGACCGCATAGCGGGCCTGGGCCGTCGGCCGCACGATGTCGAGGATGTGACGCATCGGAACCCCGCCCCACTTGGCGACGCCGGACCATCCCTGGATGCAGAAGTGTTCGGTGATCTGCTCCAGCTTCGGCATCGCCTTGAGCTCCGCGTAGGAGAACTCGCGTGGCGCCTCGACCAGGCCGCCCACGCGCAGGCTGTAGTCCGCGAAGTCGCCCTCCAGCAGGGCGTTGAACGCATCTGAACTGGGCAGCGTGCCGTTGAGCCAGAAGTAGGGCGAGATGTCGGCTTCCGTGTACTGGGTGCTCGGACTCCACCATTCGGCCAGCCCCTTGAGCCAGCCGACCATGAACGTTCCCGTGCGCTGTACGAGCCGGGCATGCTTGAGCGTGAACGGCGAGACGACCAGCCAGGTCGCCGTCAGCACCGCCATCGCCAGCAGGAACAGGGGCAGTCCGGCCCAGGAGGCGTTATCGACGCCGGCGAACATGTGGTTGGTGTTCTGGCGCAGGCCGGTGATGAACACGAACACCCCGTGGATGATGATGAAAAACACGAACCAGAAGAACGAGAGGAAGTGGATCGACCGCATGGCTTGCCGGTTGAGCAGACGGCCAAGCCAGCCTGCCTTGTTCGAGATCGCCGGGCTCTGCATCAGGCCGGTGGCGATCGAGACCGGCGCGGCGACGAACACGGTGACGAAATAGGTCAGCTGCTGGAGGCCGTTGTAGCGCGTCCAGCTGTCCTCGACCGGGAAATTCAGCGACGCGTATTGGATAGCGGTCGATAGCGCGGCCGGAAAAACGCTCCAGGTCAGCGGCACCAGCCGGCGCCACTGATCGGTGGCGAAGATCAGGATGTAGAAGGCCGCCCCATTGATCACCCACAGCAGATTGACCGAAAAGTGCCACCATCTCGAAAGGCCGAGGGTGTGGCGAAGACCCGGAATGCCGAACCATTTAGGCAGGGTGACCGAGTCGTCCTTCGAGGTCCAAACCCGCCCCTTCGGAACCGGGACCTGGAAACGGAACCAGTCGGTCCCGGGTGTGCAGTCGCGCCTCCAATAGAGTCGCGGATGGTCGGCGAGGATCTGGATGCCGGCCCGAATGATGAACAACATGAAGAACATGTTCAGGAAATGCTGGACCTCCAGCCACCACGGAAAGCCGGAATCGATCGACGGCGCTCCCTGGGCAATCCCCGGGTTATGCAGAATGAACCTCTTCACGCTCGCAAGGGTGCGCAGGTACTGCGCGATGCTGATCATGACGACCAGACCGGCGGCGCCGATTGGCAGCGCCCACAGAGTGCTGATCCACCGCCGCCCGAGGCGGATTCGCGGCGCTATGCCCTCTTGCGGCGGCAGCCAGTGGCTCAGCCGAAGCCGGTCGTCGGCGCCGCTGAGGCCCGCCGCGAGGGGGTCATGCCGCTCGCTCAAGGGGGCCGGCCCAGAAGAACGTCCCGCAGCAGCACCGCGTCGTTGCGGATTTCGTCATGGGCCGAATAGATCAGGGTGATCCGGCTTTTCCGCGCCAAGGCGCGCAGTTCGGCCAGTGGGACCGGCTGGCCGCGCAGCTCGGCGGCATAACGGCGGCGAAACTCCTGCCAGCGGGCCGGGTCGTGTCCGAACCACTTGCGCAATTCCGTACTGGGCGCGAGATCCTTCATCCATCGATCCAGTGTCGCATCCGCCTTCTTGACGCCGCGCGGCCAGAGCCTGTCGGTCAATATCCGCTGGCCGTCCTCGGCGGAGGCCGGCTCGTAGGCTCGCTTCAACCGGACGGCGCCGGCGGTGATCGCCTTGCTCATCCGAAAATCTCCCAAACCACGTTGGCGGGCGTTCAGCCCTTCGCCTTGTTCAGCGCCGAGCCCTTGTGCATCGCGACGTGATCGGTCTTGGAACTCTTGATCTCGTACTGCGGCTCTTCGGCGCTGGCGTGGTGGGTATGACCCTTGTAGTCGGTGTCTTTCGTATGCACCTTGATGATTTTGCCGCTGACGTGCCCCGCTTCCGAATTCCAGGTGACGTGATCGCCGACTTTGAATCGTTTTTCTGCCATGGTCTATCTCCTCTGCGACATCTTCCGCCGCTCCTAGGCTAACGCGACGACGTCAAACGTTGACGTTGCCATGCCATCCTCCCAAGTGACGGCCGGCTCGCCCTCGACTTCATTCACGGCCTTCGACCCCTACGCCGTAGACGTGCACCATCTGGCCGCCGAGCCAGCCCGAGACGGCGATCATGCACACGCCAAAGACCGAGAGGATGATCGGAATCTTCAGACCATCCGGATTCCCGATGCGCAGCCAGATGTTCACCGCGTAGAGCACGACGACGGTGAGGTTGATCGTCATGTGGGTGAGAGCGATCTTCTTCACCGGGGGCGCGCCGCCCTTGTAGAAGAGCAGGTCGATCAACCCCGGGACCGCCGCGGCGAGCGCGCCGATCAGGCCGCCGACCATGGTGTAGAGCGCCACCGTGTGCCAGACATTCGAACCGGAGGTCTTCAGACCGATCAGGTCGCAGATCAGCGAAAATATCCAAAGACCGATCGGGAAATTTACCAGCATGGGATGGATCGGGTGTTTGGCGATACTTGCGGGGCTACGCATCGAGTGTCCTCCTGGTGGCGTTCACGCGGCGAGGCTGCCGCTCCGCGAGCCGATGGTCCGTTCGAACTCGACTTCCGCGCGCAGGCCGGCCAGATCGCGGTGAACGAGCGCGACCGCCAGTTTCTTGCCGGCGCGCCCATAGGTTATCGCGCAATCCCTGGTCTCGAGGCTCCCGTCGATCTTCGAGCTGTCCCAGTGTTCGGCGTGGCCGACGTAGGCGAGGCCGAAATCGTACTGCTCGGTCCAGAAGAACGGCACGGCGTCGAAACGCTCCTTGGCGCCCAGCATGTTGCGCGCCGCGGTCTGGCCCTGGCGCTCGGCGACCACCCAGTGCTCGACTCTGATCTTCTCGCCAGTGAGCTTGTCTGGCCAGCGGGCGATGTCGCCGGCCGCGAAGACGCCCGCCGCGCTCGTTTCGAGATAGGTATCGACGGTGACGCCGCGATCCATGGCGAGCCCCGCTTGATCCGCCAATGACACCCTCGGTCGCACGCCGATCCCGACAACGACCAGATCGGCCTGGAGCTTTTCGCCATTCTTCAGAGTGACGGTCTTCTCGTCGATCGCAGTGGCTGTTGTGCCGAGATGGAAGGTCACCCCATGCGACCGATGAAGCTCGCGGATGAACGTCCCGACCTCGGGCCCCAAGATCTTCTCCATCGGTATCGCCTCGGGCGCGACCACGTCCACCTCGAGGCGGCGGGCCCGCAACGAAGCCGCCACCTCCAGACCGATGAAGCTCGAGCCGATCATGACCGCTCGCTTTGAGGTCAGAGTCTTCGCGACCAGAGCCTGGCTGTCGGCGAGCGTGCGCAGATAGTGGACGTGCGGCAGATCCCCGCCGGGAAGTTCAAGCCGCACCGGCGCCGCGCCGGTGGCGAGAAGGAGGGCGCCATAGCCATGGCGACCGCCGTCCGCGAGTCTCACTTCCCGGCTCGCGGTGTCGATGGCGGCGACCTCGACGCCCAGCCTCAGATCGATGCCGTGCTCCTCGTAGAACTTCAGCGACCGGAGGGGATTGGACTCTTCGGCGGCCGTGCCGGCGAGGTAGCCCTTGGACAGGTTGGGCCGATCGCAGGGGATCGACGCATCGGCGCTGAGCATGGTGATGGACCCGCCGTAACCTTCCCCGCGAAGCGTCTCGGCGGCGGCGTTCCCCGCCGCGCCCCCGCCGACGATGACGACCGATTGCGGCTTGCCGCTCGCCACTGGTCGCTGGGGCCGCGCGGCCGGTGTCAGCTTTTCCCGAACAAACACCGCGCCGATCGTCTGTTCGAGCGGGGTGAACTGGCGCGCCACGTCGCGCACCTGTTCGACTCGCCAGACCGAAACCGGATTCAGCGCCGGCGCCCGCAGAGCCTCGCCGGTGCGAAGGTCGAAGCAGGCGTGATGCCAGGGACAACGAACCGTATCGTCCACGAGGAGCCCAGCTGCGAGCGGGGCGCCGTAGTGCGTGCAGATCGCCCCGATTGCGAACACCTCATCCCCGCGCCGGACAAGGAGCACCGGTTCGCCGAGCGCATGGCCAAGCAGCATGGCCCCTTCGGCAATGGCCGAGAGTTCAACCCCTAAGGTGAGATCGGGTCCGAAGAGCGCCTTCTCGTCGGTCATGGGATCGTCCCTTGCCGCGCAATCCCACCGATTGCTCTTCGGCCTTCAATTCCTCAGAAGGTGGGACGTTGCGTCGGTGTCTAAAGAGTGATCGGCGAGCCCGATCGTTGTCGCCCGCCGGATCGCGCGTCGCAAATGGAGCGGTGAAAGCCCTTCGCGCCGCCGCAACTCGAGACTCTTGCGCCCCCGCGGTTGCGCCAGCCTCAGGCCATGGACCAACGCGGCGGTGCGAGGGACCATGACGGCGTCGGTCGGGCCGCCTGTTGGTTGCAATGCGCGTTGGCTGCTTGCCCTTACGGTCGCGCCCATATCGACCAGCTTTCCGGCCGCTCTTGTGCCTTGAAAGTAAGAGAACGCGGGAAATGTTTGGTCGGACCGGCTACAATAAGCAGCGCGGGTTTTTGCGGCGACCGCATGTCGATCCGACGCGGGCACCTGGGTCGAGCGAGAGAATGGGAATGTTCGTCCAACAAATGTTGCCCAAAACGCGCGAGCGTCTCGCGGTCATCGACGCCGGCGCTCAGATCAGGCAAGCGGCCGAACTCATGTCCAAGCCGCACGTCGCACTCCTCGTCGTCCGCGGGCCGGACGGAAGCATGGTCGGCGTCCTGACCAAGACCGACCTCGTCGCTCAGATGGGACGCTGTGGCGGCGGCGCCTGCACTGGCCGGGTGGACACGATCATGACCCGCGATGTCGTCTCCTGCCGAGCGAACGATCTGCTGCGCGATGTCTGGTCGGTGATCAAGGATCGCGGCCTGCTGCGCATTCCCGTCGTCGACGAAGCCGGCAAGCCGGTCGGAATCGTCTATGCGCGGGATGCCCTACCGAACCTGCTCACCGAGGCGGAGGACGAGGAAAAGATGCTCTGCGACTACGTCTGGAACGTCGGCTATCAATAGAGTGCGCCGCCCGACTGCAAGGAGATAGCCGCGTGTCTCGCCATGGCTCCGAGCCCCGAAACGACCCGCTCCAGCAGCGTAAACGGGCGCTCTCCAGGTGGGACAACGAGGGAGGCGCCGAGCCATGCGGGCCGCAGACGGCATCGCCATCGGTCGAAGGCCAGGCCCGGATGCCCGAAAATGGACCCGCCGAGGTGGGAGCGCTGCACGTGCGGGTCATCGCGCTCGAGAACCTGTTGATTTCGGTGCTTGCCACGGCCTCGGATCGACAGCTCGAACTGGCCCGTGAAATGGCCTCCTACATCGCTCCCCGCCCAGGCTGCGGTCGTGTCCCGGGACGTGGTGTAGCTGCGGGCGGTAGCGGAGCCGCTCGCGAAGCGCGCTTCCCAACAGCGCTGTAGCGAGCGAGCGGCTGCGCGGGCCGTCACGACGGGCGGTGGGTGGTCATCCGCGATTCTTCGGT
>JBBRLN010000036.1:0-7261 GCA_038231315.1 Caulobacterales bacterium | reverse complement strand
GTCCGAAACCGGCAAGCCGATTGATCCGCCGCTGCTGCTCGTGCTCGACGAGTGCGCCAACATCGCGCCCCTTCGTGACCTCGCGACGCTCGCTTCGACTGGAGCCGGCCAGGGCATCCAACTCGTCTCCGTCTTTCAGGACATGGCTCAGATCAACGCTGTGTACGTCCGCGACCGGGCGCCCACGATCATCTCGAACCACCGGGCGAAGGTGATCCTGTCGGGGATCGCCGACGCCCAGACTCTTGACTATGTGGGTCGCCTCCTCGGCGATGAAGAAGTCCAGAGCGTGTCGTCGACGAGTGGTGCAGAAGGGCGTCGGTCGAAGACCGAGTCGACCGCCTACCGGAGCCTGGCGCCTGCGAACGCGCTCCGCGAGATGCGCCCAGGCAGCGGACTCTTGGTCTACGGACACCTGGCGCCGGCGCGGATCGCTCTTCGGCCGTGGTTTGAGGACCGCGGGCTGCGACGCCTGGCCGGATAGACGCCTCCGTGGGCGCTCGGTCCGCCTGCCTGGACGGCAACGACGCCCCGGATCCGTTCCTGGTGGAGTCCGACCCATTTGGCCCGCTGCCCTCAGATCCGGGCAGTCCGTCCTGAGCGCCTCCGCGGACATTGACTCATCCGGGTCCGCGTGCCGCGCCAGCGCGTGCTGAGGTAGCCTCCCGGCCTGATGGCGAAGACACTCTTCAAGCCTGTCTCGTATGAGCTCAGCCAGCTTCTCGGAGACATCGAGCTCGGCAAGCTCGCGCTTCCGGAGCTCCAGCGGCCGTTCGTTTGGCAGAAGTCAGGCGTCCGCGACCTATTCGACTCGATGTACCAGGGTTTCCCGGTCGGTTATCTGATGCTTTGGAACGCCGCCGAGGTCGACAGCAAGTTCATTGGGATTGACGGCAAGCAGCACACGCCGACTGAGTTCATTGTCGACGGCCAGCAGCGGTTGACGAGTTTGTACGCTGTGATGAAAGGCGCGGAGGTCACATTCAAGGACTTCACCACGGGCCGGATCAATCTCGCCTTTCGGCCTCGCGATGGACGATTTGACGTGACCGACGCGGCCATCGAAAAGGACCCCGACTACCTTGCCGATGTCACCCGGCTTTGGACAGGCGAGGACTGGGAGGTCATTGACGAATTCCTCGACCGCCTGCGCCGAGGAAAACCTGAGGCGCTTGAAGACGGTGGCGAGAGGGTGATTCGAGGTGCTCTGGGGCGGCTGGTCGCGCTTGCTGACTACCCATTTCAAGCGGTTCAGATCGGCCACGAAGTCGACGAGGAGCGCGTTGCCGAGATCTTCTTGCGGGTCAACAGCGGCGGCACGCCGCTGACGCAGGCCGACTTCATCTTGACGCTCCTCTCGGTTTTCCGCGAGAGCGACCGGCGCAGGCTCGAGCAGTTCGCTCGCACAGCGCGGATCGTTCCGAGCGACGGCAAGGCGAGCGCCTACAACCACCTCGTAACCCCGGCGGCAGATCAGCTGCTGCGCGTCGCTGTTCTGGTCGGTTTCCATCGCGGCCGGCTGCAGTCAGTGCTCGCACTTTTACGGGGGGCAAGCCTAGAAGGCGACGCCACGCTGAACGAAATCGATCGCGAGGGTCAGCTCGACACGCTGACGGAAGCGATCGACGCGACGCTCGATCTGACAAGCTGGCACGAATACTTAAAGGCCCTGATGGCGGGCGGTTTCAGGCGCTCGACGGAGATCTCATCGGTCAACAATGTCGTCTTGGTCTACGCGCTGTATCTGGTCGGGCGTCGCTACGGCCTGTCTCACAGCGAGCTGCGAACGACGATCGCCCGGTATTTCTTCATGTCGGCGCTCACCGGGCGTTACACCGGCTCGTTCGAGACCCAGATCACAGCGGACGCCCAGGCCTTCACGGCAGCTGACACCGGAGAGGAGTATTTGAAGCTTCTACGGCAGGCGATCGAGACGACACTCACGCCCGACTACTGGTCGATCACGCTCCCCCAGGAGCTCGCGACCTCAGCTGCCCGAAGCCCTGAGCTATTTGCGTATGCCGCCTCGCTCTGTCTCTTGAACGCACGAGTTCCCCCGTTCGGCGAACCAGGCGCTGAGGGCGAACAGAAAGCTTCCCTCTACCTTCGCGACTTGTTCGACCCAGTCTTGCAGCCGAAGAAGTCGCCGATAGACCGGCATCACTTGTTCCCTCGCAAGTATCTTGAACGCCTTGGCATCTCAGGCACCCGACGGGTCAATCAGATCGCCAACCTCGCCTATCTCGAATGGCCCGACAACATCGAGGTCTCGGACACCGCTCCGGAGGACTACTGGCCCACCTATACCGACCAGTTCAGCGCTGAGGATCTGTTCCATCACGCGCTTCCCGATGACTGGCACAAGATGGCCTACGAGGAGTTCTTGGACGCGCGACGACAGATGATCGCCCAGGTCATCCGCACGGGCTTCGAACGCATCGGTGCCGCGCCGGTGGCGGTGTGGGTCGAGTCCGGCGGCGAGGGGGTCTCCGATGGTACCGACGACGTCTATCTTCATCCGGATAGGCCGTTTTCGAACGACTTGGCGATCCGCCGCCTGATCCGAAAGCTTGAGGGCAGCGTCCTTTGGTATGAGCAGCACATGGATCGCAAGGCGCTCGAGATACTGACCGATGAGTTGCCTCCTCAAGGCATTACGAGCGTGCGATTGATGTCGGGCCCGGCGAACCTGTCATCGAAGACGAAAAGAGCTTTTGAGCGGTTCGCTGAGGAGCTCGAGAAGCGAGACATCGATGCTCAGTGGCGGGTTCTTCCTCCGGACACGGCCCGCGCGTTCCACGCCCGAGTGATCTGCGACGACGACGAGACTTTCGAGGTGCCGCCGCTCAACTCGGTGCTCGCCGGGACGGTCGACTCGATTCGCCGCTCAGACATGCCACTCGAGGCATTCGAGGATGCCTGGGACGACCACGGAGTGCCGCTCCGCGATTTTCAGACGGCCTCCTAGTGCAGCGTTCCGTTAGTCTCTTGTATTTGTAGGGGAGTTGCGGTACGGTGGTGGTTGTGGCACGGGCCGCTGTCGAGATTGAGCTTTCTGAGCGTGAGCAGCGCGAGTTGCGGGCGGTGTTGCGGACGCCGTCGGCGTCTCAGCAGCAGGCGTTGCGGGCTCGGATCGTGTTGCGTGCGGCGGAGGGCGCGACCAACACCCAGATCGCTTTGGAGGCCGGGGTGTCGCTGCCGACGGTGGGGTTGTGGCGCAGGAGTTTTTCTGAGCGCGGCCTGGACGGTCTGCTCGATGCGCCGCGTTCGGGTCGGCCGCGGGAGATCAACGACGACGAGGTTCAGCGAGTGCTTGCGATGACACTTGAGCCCCCGCCGGACGGCAGCACACATTGGAGCGTTCGCCGACTGGCGGCGGCGACTGGTCTGTCTGCCACGACGGTGCACCGGATCTGGCGTGATCACAAGCTCAAGCCACACCAGGTGCGGTCGTTCAAGTTCTCCCGCGACCCACAACTGGCGGAGAAGATCGTCGACGTGGTCGGGCTCTACCTGGATCCGCCCAAAGGCGCACTGGTGCTTTGCGTCGATGAGAAGACACAGATCCAGGCGCTTGACCGCACCCAGCCGACGTTGCCGATAAAGCCCGGCAAGGCGCAGCGGATGACCCACGACTACAAACGCAACGGCACCACGAGCCTGTACGCGGCGTTGGAGATCGCGACCGGTGAGGTCACCGGCGCCTGCTACCCCAAGCACCGCCACCAGGAGTTCCTGGCATTCCTCAACCGGCTCGTGAAGGCCTACCCGCGCCGGCGCCTGCACGTCGTGCTCGACAACTCCTCGACGCATTCAACACCCGAGGTCGAGCGATGGCTCAAACGCCACACGCGTGTCCATTTCCACTTCACCCCGACCGGCGCCTCCTGGATGAACATGGTCGAAATCTGGTTCTCGATCCTCACCAACCAGCACGTCCGCCGCGGCACCTACCACGACGTCCCCGAACTGATCGCAGCGATCGACCACTTCATCGACGGCTACAACCGCCGCGCCCAGCCGTTCATCTGGACAAAGACACCCGAACAGATCCTCGCCAAAGCGATCAAACAACAAGCCACTTCAGGAACGCTGCACTAGGACTTCGCGGGGGACGAGGCGACCCGTGCGACGCGGTTGCCCACTGGTTCGCCGTCGCTGATCGGGGAGCCAGACTTCAAATCTCAACGCCGATCTCTGTGGTCCGTTGGTTGGCGAGGGACGGCGCCTGCTCCGCCTGATTTCGATCAGACAACAAGAGGCGGAGGGCATCATCGGCTGCGTGGGGCCTGGGGATCCCTCGCGCCTGCGCACCTAGGACCAGCAATCTGGAGTCAGCTCCGCGGATGACGGCACCGCTCAGAGCGATCTCCGATCGCAGCTCCCGCTTTCGCACGCTTCGGTCAAATCTTCCGAGGTTCGCCAATCTGCGCTCCGCATCCTGGAGTTTCTGCTCCGCATCGGCCCGCACTTCCAGCACCGAACGCCGCTGCTGTTCGATGAACGTCAGCCGAGCGTCCTGTTCATTGGGTTGGGGTGGCCTTTCGATCTCGGGGCGCGTCTGGCGCGGCCGACCGGATGTTGGGCGCTGATCGACTGCGAGCCGCTCGACCGACGACTCCTCCAGTGCCTGCGCTACCCGCGTAATCTCGTCGCGGTCACTCTGGTCGTCGAAATGGCTCTCCACCTCTCGGGCATCGGCGGTGAGGTACACCCGCGTTTCGGTACGCGCGCGGGAGAGCGCGACGTAGCCCCACTCCTGCAGACGAGCGCCTCCGCTGGCCAGGACGAAAGCGCGCTCGATGGTAATACCTTGGCCTGAGTGACCGGTGATGGCATAGGCGTGGCTCACGTGGCCCGCCGTAAGGTACTGGGCAGTGAGTTCGACAAGGACGCCGCGATCGGTGCGCACGACGAGTCGCCGGTTCGCCGGATCGACCGAGTCGACCGTGCCCCGAGTGCCGTTCTTGATTCCAAGGGCATCTCTGTTGCGGAGACAGACGACACGATCCCCTGCCGCAAACTCGCGGTCAGCGATCGTCAGCCGCTCGGTACCAAGGTGTTCATGGGACTCCATGAGCGCACGCCCAAGGCGGTTCAGCTCGGCGACGTCGCGGCGGCGGAGTGCGACCATGACGTTGTCAGCGGTGTTATCGCGGGCTGAGGCCCACCAATCGGCGAGTAGCCGTGCTTTCGTGTCGACGGACGTTTCGGCGGCGATCAATCGCCCCTTGCCTTCGGCGAAGGCCAGGTAGTCGCGTCCGACGCCATTTCGGACAGCTTCGAGGGCTCGTCGCTCCTCCGGATCGTGCTGGCGCCGGTTCTCGGTTAAGGCGATCGCGCCGTGACGCTCGACGATGCCGGCGAACAGTCCGCCCGCCCCGACGGCCGGCAGTTGGTGCGGGTCGCCGATCAGGACGGCCTTGCCCTGAGCTTGGTCGACTCGTGCGAGCAGCGGGGCGAGGATGCGCGTGTCTGCCATGCCCGCCTCGTCGATCACAAGCAGGCAGCCGGTCGGGATCTCCGCGCGCAGGAGGCGATAGAGGGTGGTCGAGTCGATGCCTGTCTCGTCCTGAAGCTTCTCGGCCGCGACGCCAGAAGGTGCTCCGCCGAGGACGGAGATTCCGGCCGCACTGAACGCTTCACCGATCACTCGGGTGGCGGTGGTCTTGCCTGCGCCCGCGAGGCCGACGACGCAGACCACGCGGTCCGGGCTGGACGCGACCTCGCGCACCATCTGCGCTTGATCGGTGGACATGGCACGCTGGGGGGTCGCGACGGCCTCGAAGACTTCGGCGGCCACCGTCGGCGCTCCGGCGCCCCGGCCGGCGGCAACCAGTCTCAGCGCGTCGCGTTCCGCGGCGATGAGTTCAGTGGTGGAGTACCTGGCAGGTCTGCCGGGCGCCGGCATGTCGCCCACTTGCTCGACGCCGGGAGCGGCCGAGAAGCGTTCGGCGAGCCGGCGGACTCTCTCGCCAGAGGCGCCTTGCCCGTGGGCTGCCGCCCAGGCCATGACCAGGTCAGGATCGGAGAACGCGGTCGACCTCTCCGTGAGCCCTTCGGGACCAACCATCTGCTTGGCCATCGACAGCAGCTCTCGCGAGGACGGCTCCTGCCAGCGGACGCGGTGAAGAGCGGTGGAGAGTTCCGCTTGTCCGAACCCGTGCTCGGCTGCCCGGGCTCGCCAGTTCTTGCGTAGGCCGGGTAGATCGACATACTCCTTGCGCTCGCGGGTGTCGAGCGAGGCGCGCTGAGCGGCGTAGAACCCAGTCGACCCGCGCTCGTCCAGGTGCGCTACTACTTGCGCTCGCCGGGTCGAGAACTCGGCGAGGACGCGACTCGGCACCGACCGCAGCTCGGCCATGCCCTTTCGCGGCGTCTCCCATTCGACCCCCAGCGAGCGGGTGAGCTCCCCTCTCAGGTGCGCCTGGTAGAGATAGCCCGCGGCCAGGCGATAGGTCTTCAGGATCGCCTCACCGTCCAGGGCGCGCCACTCGCTGTCGCTCGGTCGAAGCGCCATGTTCGCGACGATCACGTGTGTGTGGAGATGAGGATCCTGTGCCCTCGACGTTCGGTGCTGATAGGCCGCGGCGACGAACCCCGGCGCGCTCTCGCGAGCAATGCCGCAGGTGCCTCGCCGGACGACGCACGCCTCGTCCTCCAGGTATGCGAGGGCCGCCTGCCACGCTGCCAGGTGGGCACCGCTGACCGCGTGTCGAGTCTCGTCGTCGCCCAGCGCATGCAGCAGACTGACGCTCTTGGGGACGGAGAAGACGAGGTCGTAGCCGGCCACCGGCCGCAGGGTCTTCTGCTCGAGTCGGCGAGTGCCGGTCGCCGGGTCGATCTTCTCGATCGTGATCGTTCGAGCCTTCGGATGTCGGCGCCGGAGGCGCTCGCCGGTGGCGGGGTGGTCGCCGCGGATCAGCACCCCGAGCTGGTTATCAGCGACGACTCCTTGGAGGCCAAGTTCACTGGCGCCCTTGCCGACCCAGACACCCGGCGACTCGCCTCGGCCCGCGTAGTAATCGTCGATGCCGGCGGCCACGGACCGCTCGTAGTAGGCCTCCTGGCCTGGGGTCAGCTTCGCCACACTGAGCATAGACCTACTTTAGCACCTTGGCCCATATATGGGTCAAGTGCATCTGTGTCTCGCTTGCTGTCCAGGGTAGCTGGTGGGATGGACGATGTCGATTCGGCCGCCTCATTCGCTGGCCTCGCCTTCGCTCCGAGGTTGCGTCGTCTGGGTGTCCTGGGCACGCTT
>JBBRLN010000035.1:0-7439 GCA_038231315.1 Caulobacterales bacterium | reverse complement strand
CGCGCGAGTTTCCCCGAGATCGACCGGCTGAGCTATTTCGACGACGCCGAGGCGCTGCGGCGGGTGCTGCCGTCGCAGGCGCCGCTGCTCGCTGAGGTCGTCGCCATCCTTCGCGCGGCGGCCTGACGGGTGCGGATCGCAACTTTCAACATCAACAACGTCAACAAGCGTCTAGCCAACTTGATCGACTGGCTGGATGTCGCGCAGCCAGACGTGGTCTGCCTGCAGGAGCTGAAGGCCGAGGATCGCGCCTTCCCGATTGCGGCCATCGAGGTGGCGGGCTACGGCGCAGTCTGGCGGGGCCAGCGCACCTGGAACGGCGTCGCCATCCTCGCGCGGGGCGCGACACCGGTGATCACGCGGCGCGCACTGCCAAGAGGCTCGGCCGACGACCAGGCCCGCTACATCGAGGCCGCCGTGAATGGGATCCTGGTCGCGTCAATTTACCTGCCGAACGGCAACCCGCAGCCGGGCCCGAAGTTCGCCTACAAGCTCGCCTGGTTCGAGCGGCTGATCGCGCACTCCGCGGAGCTGATGGCGGCCGGTGTGCCCGTGGTCCTGGCCGGCGACTACAACGTCGTTCCAACAGAGGCGGACATCTGGCCGGGACACCACGAACAGGACAACGCCCTGCTGCGGCCGGAGAGCCGCGCGTCGTACCAGCGATTGCTGGACCAGGGATGGACCGACGCGCTGCGGACGCTTCAGCCCGAGGGCCCGCTCTGGACCTTCTGGGGCTATCTGCGTCATCGATGGCCGAATGACAAAGGCATGCGGCTGGATCACCTGCTGGTCAGTCCCGATCTGGCGGCGCGGCTGGTCGCCGCCGGCGTCAGCCGGGCCACGAGGGGCGAGGAGGGCGCCAGCGACCACGCGCCGACCTGGATCGAGCTTTCGCGCGCGCCGGCAAAAAAGGCGCCCCGTCGCCCTCGCGGCGGCTAGCCGGCCGGGCCTCTCCGCGTCCCAAGCGCCGGTAGGCGGGTCGGTCCTTAAAGGAGGCTCTGTTGCCCTGATGGCGGGGGCGTTGGCGCTTCGCCCCGTCGCCGGAGCTCAGGCTCGGCGGAGAAGCGGAGGTCGGCGTCGCGGTCCCGCGCGAGCGCCCTGAGCGCTTCGTCCCCGAGGTCGGGGACAGCCTTGCCGCGGTCGGCGCCGGCCGGGACACGCGGCAGCAGGCCCGGCTCCTGGCTCCATGCCAGCAGTTGATCGGCTGAGGCCTCGTTGAGCATGTCTCGCAAGTGATGCGCGGTGATGTAGGCGTCCGGCAGCGCGCGATGCGCCGGCAGGCCCATTTCGTGCACCAGGCCTTCCGGTCGGCGCTGATAGCGCAGCCTCTGGTTTGAGAAGCTCGGCAGCTCGGGCCAGAGCCGCAGCGCGCTTATCCAGGTGCAGATCCATCCGGCGCCGCCGGTGAGATGGGGGCCGGCAGTACCGCTGCTCGAACGTCGCCCGATGGGCGGCCAACGCCAAGACGCCGCCTTCCGGCGTAGGATTTCGGGCGCGACCGCCTTCCAGAACGGCGCGCCGCTGACCTGCTCATCGAGGATGTGATGGACCGCCATGGTCTCCAGGGAGTTAGGCCGGCCCGGATTGACCAAGCGGGATCCCGGGGCGTCGCTCAGGCGCCAGAGGCCGTCGTCACCTTGCTCGACATCCTGCCAGCCGATCTCGCAGACGTCGTCCGGGCCGTTGCCAGCGGTTTCCAAGTCGATGACGCGGATGCGGGAGCGGGGCTCTGACACCAGGCTTAGGCTACTTCAGCTGGCTGTCTTTGCTGCCGCGCCGATTGATCATGGTGTGGACGACGCGGGCGTCGCGACCGGTCTGGCAGGCGATGCAGGTGGTGACGCCGGGCAGGGCGTCGCGTCGCTTCTGGGGAATCTCTTTGCCGCATTCGACGCACTCCAAGGCGGAGGGGCCTTGCGGAAGTCGCGCCCGGGCGTTCTGCACGCCATCGGTGATCGTGTCGTGTATCTGGTCCAGGACCGCGCCTTCGTGCGCCCAGCCTGTCGCCATGGTTTGATGACCTCGTGTGTTGGATCCAATAAATAGGTCGTGGCCGGCTTCGCCCAAGCTTGGCTGACAGGTCGCGCTCTTCAGGGACCTCGGGCGAGCGCACGGCATTTACATAGTGATGGCGCGGCGAAGCTCTGGAAGTCGCAAGAAGGTCACGGCCGAGACCCTGTTGGGCCTCGGAGCTGAGCGGCTGGCCGAAATCCTGGCCAACGTCGCCGACACGCGCGTGGACTTGAAGCGGCGCCTGCGGATGGAACTCGCAGCCCAGGAGGGACCTGGTCCGCTTACCGTCGAGATCGACAAGCGGCTGGCCGGCACTGTCAGCCCAAACGGTCTGGTGCAGGCTTCGCCCAGCTGCTGCCCCGGATTTCGGGCAGCAACCGTTGTTCTTCCAAGAAAACACGAGGGGAGACGCAGCGACCGAGCCCGCTAACTATGAGGCACAGGACCTAACAAAATGTGACATTTAGGCCGTGACCGGTTTGGTTTGACAGTGCCAACCCGCCAGTTGGGCAGGTCAGGCCAAATTCAAACTCAAGACCGAGTTTCCATGCCTAGCGGTAGTAAAGGGCCACATTCTGATAAAGGCGCTTAGGCGCGGTCGGCACGGCGGCCGTGGGAGCGCTGGCGCTGGTATGTGTCCGAGATTCGCCAGGAGCAGACGTTGGATTGCTGGCTGAAAGCGGACGTTCGCTTAACAAGCTCACGGCGGATCACTCCCCATCTGACATTCGTGGGCCTTGGCTTGACGACGTCTGCCGCGATCTCGACTTCCCGCTCGCCGCACATGATAATTCAGGCTGGAGCGAGCATGCGCCGCGGTCGGTGGCGTGCTGAACCTCGAGAGGGATTGGAGTATGACGCTCAGCCGCCGCGGGCTCATTCAATCCGCCGCGGCCATGGGCGCGGCCTGGGTGTGGACGGGGCCGGCCCGAGCTTCGCGCTCGAAATGGCGCGAGCAACGGACGCTCTATCCGCAGGGCGTCGCGTCGGGCGATCCCGATCACCACAGCGTCATCCTGTGGACCCGCCGCCCGTTCGATCAGGGCGATCGCCATCTGCTGACGCTGGAGGTCGCCGAAGACGACGCGTTCCGCCGGGTGGTGTCGCAAGCACCTTCGCCGGTGTCGGCTGCTTCGGACTGGACAACCCGAGTCCTCGTCGGCGGGCTGAAGCCGGCGCACACCTATTGGTACCGCTTCACCGACGCGCAAGGCAACGGCAGCCGCATCGGCCGCACCATCACCGCGCCTAAACCGAACGACCCGCGTCCGGTGAATTTCGCCTTCGTCAGCTGCCAGGACGTCAATGAGGGCACGCTCAACGCCTATCGGCGGATGATTTTCGAGGATGAACGCGCGCCGCGGGCGAACCAGCTCGGCTTCGTTTTTCACCTCGGCGACTTCATCTACGAAGTCGTCGAATATCCCGACGAGGTGAAGACGCGCTACGACCGCACGATTTACGAAGTCGCGCGCATCCCCGATGGCGGCAAGACGGGCAAGTTCCACTATCCGCTAACCGTCGACGGTTATCGCGCCATCTACCGCGGCTATCTTGCCGATCCGGACCTGCAGGATGCGAGGGCCCGGTGGCCGTTCGTGGCAATGTGGGACAATCACGAGTTCTCCTGGCAGGGCTGGCAAAGCATCCAGAAGGCGGGCGGGCCCGAGCGCCCAGGACCGAGCATCAAAGTCGCCGCCAATCAGGCCTGGTGGGAATACCTGCCGTCGCGCTGCAAGAAGGTCAGCGGAGCATCGCTCGACAAGTTCGATCCGCCCGCGGTGAAGGATGTCGCGATCGAGAAGTGGGACGAGAACGGGCTCGGCGATGAGCCGAACAATCTCGCCGCCATCAACAGCCTGATCGGTTACCGCGCGTTGCGCTATGGCGCGCACCTCGAGCTCATCATCACCGACCAGCACAGCTATCGCAGCGCCGACCCGTTCAGCGACCCGGCGATAGGGAAGTTCGGTCCGGAGTTCCCGGAGATGTTCCCCGAGGATGCGGCGCAGATTCTCGACGGCGGCCGCACTTTCAACGGCGGCAATCCACCGGCCGAAGTCACGTTCAACGATACACATGCTGCCAATCCGCAGCGCAACGCACCCCCTCAAACCATCCTCGGCACCGAGCAAAAAGCGTGGTTCAAGGACCAGCTTCGCAGCTCAAAGGCGACGTGGAAGATCTGGGGCAATTCGGAAGGCGCGCCCGATTGGCGCGCTGACCCGCAAAATCTTCCAGCCGGCCTAACCAAGGAAACCTGGCCCAATACCACCTATGCCTCGCTCAGCACGGGCGATTACGGCACGGCCTACGCAGAGCGCGCCGAAATCTACGACCTTGTCCGCGATGCGAAGATCACCGGCTTCGCGATCGTCTCGGGCGACCGCCACAGTTTCTGGTCTGGGTATGCGACGTCGGAACTGCCGCCAGGCAAGTTCGATCCCGTCGGGTTGAGCTTCGTCGGCGCCTCGCTGTCAAGCGCAGGAACCATGGAGGCGTACGAACACACTTTCCCAAAGACTCATCCGCTGCGGGCTCTGTTCCTCGCCGACCGCCCCGGCCAAGCCAGGCCAGACTGGACGTTCAACATGCTGTTGAAGCACGGCGTCCGCTCTTGCCTCGAATACGCGAAGAATTTCGATGTGGAGCGCGCGCGTTCCTTGTCGAACCCCGACCTTGCCCCCCACCTCGAGTTCATCGATCTGGGCGGGCACGGCTACGCCACCGTCCGGCTCACCGGCGAGGAGATGCGCACCGAGTTCGTATGCATCCCACGCCCCATCGTCCGGAGCGACCGGCCGGACGGCGGGCCACTCCGCTACCGCGTCGTCCACACCGCCAGGCTTTGGCGGGCCGGCGAGCGGCCAAAGCTCGTCCAGCGCGTCCTGGAAGGCGACGTCGGCCTGTCAGCGTGAAACCAGCCTATGGAAACAGAAAGAATGTCAGACAGCAAAATCGCGATCGTCACCGGCGGCAGCCGCGGCATAGGCCGCGACACTGTCCTCTGTCTCGCCAGGCGGGGCGTGCGAACGATCTTCACCTTTAACGCCAATCGTGCGGCAGCTGAAGCGGTTGTCGCCTTGGCGGCAGAGGCTGGCGCGCCGGCCGTTGCTCTGCAGCTCGACATTGGGGACACGGGATCTTTCGCGAGCTTCGCCGACGCTGCTGGGGAAGCGCTCGAGGCCTGGGGTGCGGAGCGATTCGACTACCTGGTGAACAATGCTGGGACGTCCTCCAGCGCGAGTCTTCAGACAATTACCGAGGCGGAAATGGATGCGCTCTACGCCGTCCACTTCAAGGGCGTGCTCTTTCTGACCCAAAAGCTCCTGCCGCTGATGAACGATGGCGGCCGCATCGTGAATATCTCCTCCGGCCTTACCCGCTTCACGTCGCCGGGCCGCATCGGCTACGGCCCGATCAAGGCCGCCGTCGAGTCGCTGAGCCGATACATGGCGATGGAACTCGGCCCGCGCCGCATCGCGGTCAAGGTCGTGGCGCCCGGCGCGATCGCCACCGACTTCAGCGGCGGCATGGTCCGCGACAACGCGCAGCTCAACCAGGCCATCGCTGATCGCACGGCGTTGGGGCGAGCGGGTCTTCCCGAGGATGTCGGGCCGGTGATCGCCTCTCTGCTGTCCGACGATCTCGGCTGGGTCAACGCCCAGCGGATCGAAGTCGCGGGCGGGATCCACATCTAGGGCGCGGCGACGCAGTCCTCTCGTTGGCGTGAAGGTTGAAGGCGTGTAAGGGGTTCCGGTTGGCTGCTCAAGGCATCAGCCGCGGCGACAGGTCTCGGATGCGCCCGGAGCGGACATTGCCTTTGCGCTGGGAAGCGGACCTTGTCTCGTGGTGCGCGCTCCCGGCCGCGCGTAAACTGGCGCTGCAAGCCGTCAGCTCCGCCTGCGCTCGGGAGAAACATCGATGAATATCGTCCTCATCACCGGATGCTCCTCCGGCTTCGGTCTCGACACCGCGAGCTACTTCTTGGACCGCGGTTGGACGGTGATCGCCACGATGCGCACCCCGCGAGAAGATCTGCTGCCGCCCTCGGACCACCTGCGAATCCTGCCGCTCGACGTTACCGACGCCGGCAGCATCGCGCGGGCGGTCGACGCCGCTGGCCCGATCGACGTGCTGGTCAACAACGCCGGCGTGGGCATGGTGAGCCCTCTCGAGGGCGTCTCGATGGACAAGATCCGCGAGCTCATCGAGACCAACACCCTGGGCACGATTGCCATGACCCAGGCCGTGCTGCCGCAAATGCGCGAGCAGGGGTCGGGCGTGATCGTCAACGTGACGTCGGGCGTGACCTTCCAGCCGCTGCCCCTGATGTCGATTTATACGGCCAGCAAAGCCGCGGTGAACGCCTTCACCGAGTCCGTGGCGCTGGAACTGGAGCCACTGGGCATTCGCGCCCGCATCGTCATACCTGGCCGTGCCCCCGAGACGCCCTTCGGCGACAACGCGCGGGGCCGCATGGGCCTGAACATCCCCGACGCCTACCAGGCGCTGGCGGCGCAGATGTTCGCCCGCTTCGGGGCCGGCGGCGACGTCACCCACTCGCGCGACGTCTCAGAGGCCGTATGGCGTGCCGCCACCGACCCCACCTGTCCCATGCGGCTGCCAGCTGGCGCGGACGCCGTCGCCCGCGCTGGGCCCGCGTAGCCTGCCGGCTTACCGCCTATCGGCGCTGGGGCGGCAGTGCGCCAGAAGCGGGCATTGAGGAGTTGCCGGATACGCGACCTTGGGCGAAGCGTCCGTGAATGTCCGGACATCGGCCGGATCCGCGAGGCTGGTGTCGACGCAGGACAGACGTTCGCAAGGTCGGCCATTTGATCAGGCCAATCATAGCGGCTGCAGCAAATTAGCTTGGCGGCCGAAGCTAGCGTAGCGCATGCTGTCCGGACGGGCTGTGGGAGAGACTCGATGCCAGACACTGGGCCTGACACCGGAAGGTCTCTGGCCGAGGAGGCGCGGGCGAAAGCCTATGCGACGCCGCTCGATGACTTCCAGCCGCACGCCATCGAGCACTTCACCTCCGACACACTGTGGCCGTGGTTCGAGCGACTACGCGCGGAGGACCCGGTTCACTACACGGCGACGAGTGAATACGGCCCTTACTGGTCGATCACCCGCTATGCCGACATCGTCGCCTGTGAGAGCGACGTGGCGCGCTTATCATCTTCGTCGGAACACGGTGGCATCACCCTGTTCGAGCCGCCGGAGGGAAGCGACCCGGCGCAGCGCTCGGAGGAGCGGGCCAGCTTCATCTCACTGGATCCGCCCCGCCATGACGCCCAGCGCCGCGCAGCGGCGCCGATGTTCTCGAGCCCGTCGGTGGCCGAACTGGAGCCGCTGATCCGCTCGCGAGCGGCCACGATCCTTGACGCACTGCCAATCGGCGAGGAGTTCGACTTCGT
>JBBRLN010000034.1:0-7795 GCA_038231315.1 Caulobacterales bacterium | reverse complement strand
TGCGATCCGCACCCGTCAGGCCGCCGCGCGAAGGATGGCGACGACCTCAGCGAGCAGCGGCGCCTGCGACGGCAGCACCCGCCGCAGCGCCTCGGCGTCGTCGAAATAGCTCAGCCGGTCGATCTCGGGGAAACTCGCGCGTTTCCCGGAGCGCGGCGGCCACTCCATCTCGAACGTCCCAGGGCGAAAGGCCGCCAGGTCGAGGTCTGCCTCTGCCGCCCAGCAGTGTACCATCTTGCCGCCGGCTTGGCGCAGCGGCCCCAAGGGTTGGGACAGAGCCGGACAGGTCAGGCCGGTCTCCTCTTCAAACTCCCGGACCGCAGCGGTGGCGGGGTCTTCGCCCGCCTCGATGAGGCCCTTTGGGATCATCCAGGCGCCCTGGTCCTTGCGCGCCCAAAGCGGCCCGCCTGGATGGCCGAGCAGAAACTCCGGGCGAGGGCCCGGCCGGCGGTAGACGAGGACGCCGGCGCTGATCACCGCCATCGGGGCGTCAGACCTTGCCCAAGCGCTTGATCGCGCCCGCCAAGGGCCGCTCGCCGTCGCAGTAGTCCTCCCAGGCCTTGAGCTTGCGCACCAGCGCGGGGACCGTGCGCACCGTGTAGCTGGCGGGATCGAGACCCTTTTTCACCTGGGTCCAGGTCAGCGGCATCGAGACCGGCGCGCCCGGCCGGCCGCGGGGCGAGAGCGGCGCCACGGCCGTGGCCATGCGGTCGTTGCGCAAATAATCGAGGAATATGCGCCCGGTGCGCTCCTTCTTGGCCATGTTGATCAGGTACCGGTCGGGCGACTCGGCGGCCATGACTCTGCAGACGTCCCGGGCAAAGGCCTTGGCCACCGCCCAATCGATCCCCTCGGCCTCCAGCGGCGTCACCACGTGCAGGCCCTTGCCGCCCGTGGTCTTGCAGAAGCTGACCAGGCCGAGCTCCTCCAGGCGGTCATGGATTTCGCGCGCGCTCTCGATGACCACATCGAAGGCGACGTCGGGCGCGGGATCGAGGTCGAAGACCAGGCGCCCCGGCTGTTCGGGCGAGAAGGGTTCACTGTTCCAGGGATGGAGCTCCAACGCCCCGGTTTGGGCCGCCGCAACCAGCGCCTCGACGCGGTCGAACTGGATGTAAGGCTTGCGGTCGCCCCAGACCTCGACCTCGGTGATTAGGGACGACTGGCCCTTGGCGGCGTGGCGCTGGAAGAAGTTCTGCTCGCCCTGGATGCCGTCCGGCATGCGGATCATCGAGCAAGGCCGGCCCTTCACGTGGGGCAGCATCCACTCGCCGACCGCTTCATAGTACTGCGCCAGCTCCAGCTTGGTCACCGGCTTGCCGTCGTGAGCATCAGGCCAGAGCGGCTTGTCCGCGTGTGAGATCGTCACGCCCATGACCGGGGTCGATCCGCGCGGGATCACGGTCTTGGTGTGGATTGTCGTGGTCGGCGCTGGCTCCTTCAGTTCGGTCGTCGACGCCGGCGCGGGCGTTTCAGCCTCGACCTCCGCGGCCGGCTTGTCCTCGCGCAGGCCCTTGAAGGAGGCCTGGCGCAGGGTTCCGTCGCCGGTGAAGCCGGCGTACTGGATCTCGGCCACAAGGTCGGGTTTCACCCAGTGAACACCGGCTGCCTTTTTGGGCGCGGTCTTGCCTTTGAACGGGTTCTCGTCGATCTCCAGGGCCTTCAGCTTCGGCAGGATGCGGGCGACGGTGTCGGGTCCGAAGCCTGTGCCGACGCGGCCGACGTGCACCAGTCCGCCATCGCGGTTCACGCCGCAGATGAGCGACCGAAAGTTCTCGCCCGTGGTCGTCCAGCCGCCGATGACCACCTCGTGGCCCTGCCTACATTTGGACTTGGCCCAGCTTTCACTGCGGCCGGACTGGTACGGCGCGTCGAGCCGCTTGGAGACGATGCCTTCGAGCTCCATGCGGCAGGCGGAGAGCAGCACCGCGTCGCCGGCGGTGATGAAGTGGTCGACATAGCGGATGTTGGGCGGCGCATCCTCGACATGGGCCTCCAACCGGGCCTTGCGCTCGGTGAGTGGCAACGGCCGCAGGTCCTCTTTTCCGTCAAACATCTGGTCGAAGACGAAGAAGACCAGGTCCTTGGTCTTGGCGTCGGAGATAGCCGCCTGCAGGGCCGAGAAATCCGGGGCGCCGGTTTGGTCCAGCGCCACCACCTCGCCGTCGAGGATGCCGTCGCCGAGCTTGGCGCCCGCGGCGACAATCTCCGGAAACTTGGATGACCAGTCGAGACCCTTGCGGCTCAGGAGCGTGGCCTTGCCGCCGACGCTGCGCAGCTGCATCCGGTAGCCGTCGAACTTGATCTCGTGCGCCCAGCCCGGGCCGGCTGGCGGCTTGTCCAAGAGTTTTGTGAGCTGCGGCTCGACAAAGGCCGGCAGCGCCGCGACGGTCTTGGTCCTCGCGGTCGATACCTTCGCCTTGGTGGGCGCGATCAGGCCGGCGAGCGCGCTGCCGTCGCGATTGCTCTGCCACACCGATCCGGCCGCCGCGCCCTTGGCGGTCATGAACGGCGACGCCGTCCTGACCTTGCCGTCGGTGATCTCGGTCATCGTCCGCCCCGAAGCGACGGAGCGATCGTCGTTGGTCGGCCCGGTCGTGTTGCCTTCGACGGCGCCCTCATCGCGATGCTTGATCAGGAGCCAGGTGGCCTTGCCGCGGCTGTCGCGCTTGGTGCGCACGACCACCCACGAGCCGTGCATCCGCTCGCCTTCCATGACGAATTTTAGCTCGCCCTTGGCCAGAGCTTGGCCGATCTGTTCGAAGCCCTTCTCCGGCGCCCAGTAGCCTCGGTCCCACAGCATGACCGTGCCGCCGCCGTATTGACCCTTGGCAATCGTTCCCTCGAAGTCGCCGTAATCGAGCGGGTGGTCTTCCACCTCCATCGCCATGCGCCGATCTTTGGGATCGAGGGAAGGCCCCTTGGGCACAGCCCAGGAGTGGAAGGTCCCCTCGTATTCGAGCCGCAGGTCGAAGTGCAGGTGGCTGGCAGCGTGCTTCTGGATGACGAATCGCAACGCCTTCGAGGCCACGACCTTCGCGTCTTGGCCCGACGGTTCGGCCGTTTGGCTGAAGTCCCGCATCTCCTGGTACTTGGCGAGTTTGGGGGTGGCCATGGTTCGCTCCGACTTAAGATCAACATCCTCAACGATCACCGCGGCCACGCGATCCGAGCGGCGCTGTAGTCCGGCATGAATCCTTTCCGGCCCGGGCGCGTTGAAAGACCAGGAGACCAGGACATGACCCGAATCGCCGCTTCGACCCGCCAATTCGCCGTCCACGCCCGCCATGTGGACCGCCATCACGCGCGGTTGGTGGAAGAAGGTTCGTTCGAGGCGGCGGCTGTCGCTTATGTCGAAGACTTCCATCCACCCGTGGGTGAGGAAGATGAGATCAGTGTGATCGTGCGTGAGGTCGGGACCGGCCACGAGCACTGTTTCAAGATCGATTTGGAGTCCGGCGCAGCCGCTCCATGTGGCTAGTCGAACCAATCACCGGGAAAGTCGTTGAGTCGCCCGGGCGGCCACTCACGGCTCCACCGGAGGGATCGACATGGCGTATCGCCCGAGCTGGCAAGGTCACCTGAGGCTCTCCCTCGTCACCTGCCCGGTCGCGCTCTACACCGCCACCAATTCAGGCGGCGACGTGCACTTCAACCTGATCAATCCCAAGACCAACAACCGGATCAAAATGATCACGACCGACCCCGACACGGGCCCCATCGAGCGCTCGGAGCTGGTCAAGGGCTATGAGGTCTCCAAGGGCGAATACATCCTGCTCACCGAGGAGGAGATCAAGTCCGTCAAGCTGGAGAGCACAAAGACGATCGACATCGAGCGGTTCGTACCGGGCGATGAGATCGATCGCATCTACTGGGACAACCCCTACTACCTCGCGCCGGACGGCAAGCTCGCCCAGGAGGCGTTCGGCGTTATCCGCACGGCTCTGGAGCAATCCGGCCAAATCGCCCTGGGGCGCATCGTCATGGCCACCCGAGAACGGATTTTGGCCCTCGAGCCGCGGGGCAAAGGGATCTTGGCCTACACCATCCGATCGGACGCCGAGGTTCGCCAGCCCGATGAAATTTTCAGCGGCATCAGCAACGCCAAGCCCGATGCGGGGATGATCTCGATCGCCGAGAAGATCATCGCGCAGCAAGAAGGCCCGTTCGACCCCAGCCAATTCGTCGATCGCTACGAAGAGGCGCTGAAGGCGCTGATCGAGGACAAGAAGAAGGGCCACAAGCCTGCCAAGGTGGCAGAACCCGATGACACCAACGTGGTGGACCTGATGTCGGCCTTGCGCGCGAGCCTAAGCGCCAAGGACAAGGGCGCCGCCAAACCCGTCGACAAGGCCAAGCCTGCCAAGCCGCTGGCGAAAGCCAGGGCCCGCAATGCGAGCTGAGGTCAGTCCGCGCCGCCGGCCTTCCGGTAAGCGGTCCTGGCATCCACGACCTTCGAGGTGCCGACCTTGCGGGCCGCGACA
Organism: Caulobacterales bacterium; assembly: GCA_038231315.1. Lineage (GTDB taxonomy): Bacteria > Pseudomonadota > Alphaproteobacteria > Caulobacterales > Caulobacteraceae > Acaudatibacter. Next base: position 3,311 of record JBBRLN010000034.1, on the reverse strand, counting down.
TAGGCGCTCTGCGCCGCCGCGCGCCGCGTCTCGAGGTCCTCCGCTTCGCGGCGAAAGTCAGCCTCTTCCCGCTTCCGGCGCTCATCGAGCTCGCCCAAGGGTGTTGTCAGCCCAAACTTCACGCCTGGCTAACGGGTGACGGGTTAGCCCGCCGCATGACCCAGGCCAAGAACCCGTTCCGCTACTTCGACAGCTCGCCGGAGGTGATCGGGCTGGTGGTGATGATGTACGTCCGCTACCCGCTGTCGCTGCGCAACGTCGAGGACCTGCTGTTCGAGCGCGGGATCGACATCTGCCACGAGACGGTGCGTCTGTGGTGGAACCGGTTCGGTCCGATGTTCGCCGGCGAGATCCGCCGCAAGCGGGTTCAGCACATGCGGGCCTACACGCACTGGCGCTGGCATCTCGACGAGGTCTACGTGAAGATAAACGGCGAGATGCGCTACCTCTGGCGCGCCGTCGATCACGAGGGCGAGGTGCTGGAATCCTTTGTGACGAAGGAACGAGACAAGGCCGCTGCCCTCACCTTCATCAAGAAAGCCATGAAGCGACATGGCCGGACGGGCGCCATCGTCACCGACGGGCTGCGCTCCTATGGCGCCGCCCTCAAGGAGATCGGCGCCGCCGATCACCAGGAGACGGGGCGCTGGTTGAACAACCGGGTCGAGAATTCGCACCTGCCGTTCCGACGACGAGAGCGGGCCATGCTACGATTTCGGAGGATGAAAACACTCCAGAAATTCGCCTCGGTCCACGGCTCAGTCCACAATCATTTCAACCAGGAGCGCCACCTCGTCAGCCGGGAAATCTACAAGGAGAGACGCTCGGCCGCACTGACCGAGTGGCGCGCAGTCATGGGATAAAATTAACCTGGGTTTGGCCGTCCTGCGCCTGGCGGAGAGAAGTTGGCGTTAGACTGACAGCACCAGCGCCACCCTTACCCCTTCGCCTGCACCACGAATCTGATGGACCGTCTCGATCCGGCCACGCTGCGCCGGTTCCTGTTCAAGGTGCGGTTCCTGCCCAAGACGAGGGCGCAAGCGCGCGAGGCATTTCGGCGGAGTTTCGAGGCTGAGCCGTCGGGCGCGCTGGATCGGCTGGAGAATTTGGCGCCGGGAGACTTTGCGCTGGTGGCGCGGAAAGCGAGGTTGTTGGGTATGGTCGTGCCGGCGGAGCTGGTGGCGATGTTGGCAGATGAGGTGGCCGCCAAACCCGGGGGCGTGCGGCGGAGGATTGGGTTCTGATCAGCAGGATTGCTTAGTCGCCGACAGGGGCCTCTGTCGTCCGTTGTCAAACCAAATTCTATACTGGGCTTTTTTACCCCAGGGGGAATCACCGGCTCACTATTGTCGCCGAGGAATTTCGGTCTGCCCGCTGCGACTTTCGGCCAAAAATTGGCTACACTCATTTGCCTCGACAGCGCCAGCGAAGGTGGTCTTAGAGCAGCCGTGGATCACGGCCTCTCCTGAGGAGATCGCAAGAGTCGCCTCAGCACTTCGCCGTCTTCCAGGTGAAGATGCTCACCAACACCTAAAATTTTGGTTAGCAATTGCATCAGGCGCAACTCGGGATCTTTGACCCACTGATCACGAATAGCCTCGAGAATTTGGTCAATCCTGGACCGGTCGCGCATGTAGGTCCCTTTCATTGTGGTGGAGAGGTTGGCGCTGCCGCACAACGCCATGGGACTTGTAGCCCTCCCTGCTTGCCTGCTCGCGCTTGCTGCCGGATCTCGACCCTCTTTTATGGTGTCCCCACAGCCGAGGATGCCGACTCCGGGCGGCAAACATCCGTTGCAAGGACCCCACCCGCCATTTGGGACGCATGGGGAGCGTACAACGTTTCGGTGCGGGCCAAATATCAAAACCTGGGAAAGCGCCATCGTGAACAAGAAGGCCCCCCGTTAGGTTGCTGAATGTTCCAGAGGAAGTCCCAAAAAACGGTCCATTTTGGCGTCACGTCTTCGGAATTTTGGCTGCTTCATGACGTCGAAATCAACTCCCGCTTCGCGATTCACTCCTCCAGCCGGCGCGGACATTGCAGTCCAGCGCTGTAGCGAGACTTCGTGAGGTGCTGACTGGTTAAGACGGATTACCGGGCGATCCAGGAAGGATGGTATCTTGAGATGTGGCGGGCAAGTCCGGTTCTGTCGTAAGCGTGTGTCGGGCGTGAATGAGGTCTGGATCTGGGCCATGTCCGACCAATGACGCACACATGCGTCAGTTTCGGGCGGAGGCCTCCAGGTTGCGTGGGCTTCACAACAACGCGGCGCGGCATTGTCAGAGCCTCCGGCTGAGCTCCCGCTGAGGGTGCTAGGTTGTGTTGACGAAGTGGATTCCCAAATCACCTGATCGCTGTTTCAAGGCTTCTCTTTGAGGAGAGTGGCCTTGGTTCGCGGCTTGATGTCGGATGAAGAGTGGGCGTTCTTCGCGCCGTTCGTGATTGAGACGGGTCCGCGGCGTGGCCGTCGGCCCCGGGACCATCGCCAGGTGCTGGACGGGGTTTTCTGGCTCGCGCGAACCGGTTCGGCCTGGCGGGACCTGCACGACTATTTTGGCAAGTGGACCACGGTCTACAAGCAGTTCCGCCGCTGGACGCTGTCGGGCGTGTGGGACGTGATGCTGGCGGCTCTGAACGATAGCGGCGAAGGCCACGACAGCGTCCAGATGATCGATTCGACCATCGTGCGCGCCCACCAGCATACCGCCGGCGCCCAAAAAAAGCGGGCGCTCAGGGCGAAGGTCTTGGCCGTTCGCGCGGTGGCTTCTCGACCAAGATCCATCTGAGGAGCAACGGCCTGGGCTTGCCGGTCGCGGTGGTCCTGACCGGCGGCGAGGTCTCTGACGCCAAAGGATACGGCCCGGTCATGGCCGAGCCGGGCCCCGAGCCCAAGGTCCTTCTCGGCGACAAGGGCTACGACACCGACGCCATACTGGCCGACCTTGAAGCCAAGGGCGTCGCCGCCATCATCCCGCCCAAGCGCAACCGAAAGGTCCAGCCCATCATCGATGGCCATCTCTACGCGCTGCGAAATCTGGTCGAGCGGTGCTTCTCAAAGCTCAAACACAGTCGCAGACTGGCCACCCGATACGACAAGACCGCCGACAGCTACCTCGGCTTCATCCTCGTCGCATCCATCCGACCATGGGTGAGGCACTTCGTCAACAGAACCTAGGCTCCAAACCCAATCAGATGGTTGATGTCGGTGGGCAAATCAGGATTCCGAGGGTCATCTCGGTTCTTGGAGGTGATCATGAGCGCGTTGTTTTGGCTGACGGATGAGCAGTGGGCGGCGATAGAGCCGCATCTGC
>JBBRLN010000033.1:0-9349 GCA_038231315.1 Caulobacterales bacterium | reverse complement strand
TACCAGGAAATCACCGACAAGATTATCGCCGAGCTGAAAGCCGGATCCGTGCCTTGGGTTCAGCCTTGGGGTACAGCGGCGGCGAAGGCGCCGCTCGCTATGCCGCAGAACGCGTCGACACGGAGACGCTACAGCGGAATCAATGTGCTTATTCTGTGGGGCGCGGTCATCGAGCGCGGCTTCGCCGGCCAAAGTTGGCTCACGTTTCGGCAGGCGCTCAATCTCGGCGGGAATGTCCGCAAGGGCGAGCGCGGCACCACCGTCGTCTATGCCGACCGCTTTACGCCTGAGGATGAGCGTCGACGGGCCGAAGAAACGGGCGTAGCGCCGGGCGCAATTCCGTTTTTGAAGCGCTTCACGGTCTTCAATACCGATCAATGCGACGGCTTACCCGAAGATATCGCGGCTCTCGCGCCGCTGGCTCTTCCGGGTCTGATCGAGCCGCAGGTTGGAGCGCTCATCGCTGCGACCGGGATCGATTTCCGTATCGGTGGAGCGCGGGCGTTCTACGATCCCGTTCATGATTTTGTACAAGTGCCGCCGCCGCAGGCGTACTTTGAACCGATTAATTGGCACCGGACGGCGCTACATGAGGCCGCGCACGCAAGTGGCCACCGTTCCCGCCTCGACCGGGATCTCAGCGGCTCCTTTGGCTCGAAGAAATACGCGTTCGAAGAAATCATCGCGGAAATTTCCTCGGCCTACGTTTGCGCCTCGCTCGGTATCGTCCCGATCGTGCGCCACGCCGACTATATCGGTTCGTGGATCGAAGTGTTGCGCGAAGACGATCGCGCCATTGTGCGCGCCGCCAGCGCCGCCTCGAAAAGCGCCGACTATTTGCTCAGCTTCTTGCCAACAATGGCCGGTTCGAATTGCGAAGTCAACGAAGGCCCGGGCGAGGCCGCGTGATGCGAAACCCGTTGGCTCGGCTTTCGCCGGCATGCGTGGCGTGCCCAGCGAAATTCGCTCCGGCAGTTGTGCTCCGCCGCGGCGGCCTTGAGAGTAAGAGGAGTGCTGGCCGGTTCGTGGCGGGTTGGAGGTTGAGAGAGAGTCTCTCGGCCGCCCGTTGTGGAGAATCCGACATGGCAAGCGCCGTTCAGAAGATCAAACTCAGTTCCTCGCGCGACATCCCTTTCAACAAGCTGATGCTCAGTCAGTCCAACGTTCGCCGCGTGAAGACAGGCGTCTCGATTGAGCAGCTCGCGGAGAGCATTGCGCTTCGTACCCTGCTGCAAAGTCTCAGCGTCCGGGCCGTCGTCGATGCCGACGGCCAGGAGACCGGCATGTTCGAGGTGCCGGCAGGCGGGCGGCGCTACCACGCGCTGGAACTGCTGGTGAAACAAAAGCGGATGGCGAAGACCCAACCGGTGCCTTGCGTTATCCGCGAGGAGGGCATCGCCGAGGACGATTCGCTTGCAGAAAACGACGAGCGTATCGGCCTGCATCCTCTCGACCAGTTCCGTGCCTTCAAGATTTTGCACGACATGGGCATGAGCGAAGAGGACATCGCCGCCCGGCACTTCGCGACGCCCGCGATCGTCAAGCAGCGCCTTAAGCTGGCTTCGGTTTCACCGAAGCTGCTTGATGTCTACGCCGGCGACGGTATGACGCTTGAGCATTTAATGGCTTTCTCTGTCATCGGCGATCATGCGCGCCAGGAGCAGGTCTGGGACAACGTCAGTCGCTCTCAGCTTGATCAACCGTATCAGATCCGCCGCATGCTCACCGAGAACACGGTCCGCGCCTCCGATCGGCGCGCGCAGTTCATTGGGATTGACGCATATGAAAAGTCTGGTGGCGCCGTCATGCGCGATCTGTTCGAGCATGACGACGGCGGCTGGCTTCAGGATGTGCCGCTGCTCGATCGTCTCGTGATCGAAAAGCTCAAGGCCGAGGCGGAGATCATCGCGGCCGAGGGATGGAAGTGGATCGAAGTGGCGGTCGACTTCCCCTATGGCCACACCGATGATCTGCGCGAGCTGGACGGTGTACCGGCTGATCTGACGCTCGAGGAGCGAGCGACCCTTGATGCCCTCAACGCCGAATACGCCAAGATCGAGACTGACTACCAGGACGCCGACGAACTGCCCGATGAGATCGATCAGCGTCTCGGCGAGCTCGAGGAGGCGATATCGGCCTTCGAAACACGCGCGGCTGTCTACGATCCGGCGGACATCGCCCGTGCCGGTGCCTTTGTCAGCATCGACGCCGAGGGAACTTTGTCGGTCGATCGCGGTTATGTGCGGCCGGAAGACGAGGCACCCGTCGCTAGCGAGCCTGATTCTGAAACGTCAACCGACGGCAATAGAACTGACAGCAATGCGCTGGATCGCCCGGTCCAACGCGGCGTCATCACGATGGGTGGCGCGTCGGCCGATCCTGCGGAGGATGAGGACGACAACGTCATCAAGCCGCTGCCCGACCGGCTCATCACTGAACTGACCGCACATCGGACGCTGGCGCTCCGCAATGCGCTGGCGAACAACCCCGCCACGGCGTTCGCGGCAGTGCTGCACAACTTCGTGCTGGCTACCTTCTACCGCTACGCGTCCTCGAGCGGTTGCATGGAAATCTCGATTCGCACCCCGGCATTTCCGATGCAAACGCTAGGTCTCAACGAGAGTGCGTCGGCCAAGGCCATCGACGCGCGCCATGATGCGTGGAATGCGCGATTGCCGAAGGAGGAAGGCGATCTCTGGGAGACGTTGATCGCGTTCGACGGCAACGAGCAGGCGGCGCTGTTCGCGCATTGCGCCTCGTTCGGCGTAAACGCGCTCTACGAGCCGGCCAACCGCTACAATGACGGCCGCGTCTCCGCGCACGGCGTTCGCCGCAGGCTCGACCATGCCAACATTCTGGCGCGGTCGGTCAGTCTGGACATGGTGGAAGCCGGCTGGAAGCCCTCGGTCGACAACTATCTTAGCCGCGTCACCAAGCCTCGCATTCTCGAAGCGGTCCGCGAAGCCAGGGGTGAGTCGTCGGCGGAGCTGATCGACCACCTCAAGAAGGGCGACATGGCCCGTGAAGCCGAGCGCCTGCTCGACGGGTCTGGCTGGCTGCCTGAGCCGCTGCGTCTGCAAGACTTGGACGACGCGCAGCAAGAACCGGCTGGCGAAGCCGACGCGTTGCCAGACTTCCTCGCCGATGACGACGAGCTCCAGACTGACGCGGACGAAGACCAGCCCCGCGTCATCGCCGCTGAATGATTGAGGAAGGCGGGGCGGCGATAGCCGCTCCGCATCTTTCCAACTTCATCCCGCCCAATCCGCAAGCCGGCTCCCAACAACGACAGGGACGCGCCGGGCTGTCATCATTTCAGGAGAACGACCATGTCTGCGCACACTATCTACGATAATGCACCGCTCGGTTCGCTCATTCGCTACTCCGACGGCACACTGAGGCCACCAGCGCGCTTCACCAGGAAGCTCGCCGCCTGGAAAAATCGCAACGGCGTCGGGCGTCTTATCAGGAAGGAGCCGCCCCGCGACCAGCCGAATTGGACGTCGCCCGCCGGCATAACGCTGCACGAAGGCGATTTCGGCAGCGGCGGCGTGGTGGTGCTGACGGTCAGGCGCACCTATTCGGTCGACAGCGATCTCCGCTTCGAGATCGTCGAACGTCCCGCCATCGGCGCTGTGCGCATCCTCCAGGAGCATGGCGACAACACCGAACTGCTTCATCTTGCCGAAAGCCATGATGCCGCCGAACGCTGGTTGACGGAGCATCGCTATTCCAGCGTGCGCCTCGAAGGTGTGACCGAGGATGAAGTTGGCGCCGATGTCGTCGAGGGCCGGGCCGCCTGATTTACGCCCCACAACCACCCCGTTCACCTCATCGAGCCCGGCCGTCGCGCCGGCCTCTTCCCGTTTCAGGAGGATATCATGACCGATCCGCAACCGATCCCCACGCCCGCGATTGACTACGCTGCACTCGAGCAAGAGTGGCGGGAGCAGGAACGCCGCGCCGCTGAACTTCTTGAGCCGAACACGTCGGCTCTGTTCGAAACGCTCGCCGCCGCTGGAATTGAGACAGTCACCGTCACCTTCGATGGCTATGGTGACAGCGGCCAGATCGAGAGCATCGACGCCAGGGCCGGCGCGGAAACTGTCGCGCTCCCGTCGATCACGATCGAGATCGCCCGGGCCGTTTGGCGCACCGCCGAGATCGAGCGCCTGACTCAGAGCGTCCACGACGCGATCGAAACCCTGGCTTACGGCTTCCTTAGCCAGTTGCATTCCGGCTGGGAGAACGACGACGGCGCCTATGGCGAGTTCACGTTTGACGTTGCCGAGCGGACGATCGTGCTCGATTACCACGAGCGCTACACGTCGTCCGAACACTACTCTCACACCTTTTGAGGAGGCGGCAATGGGACATCCCTATCATCATGCTTTGTCCTCGGTGAAGAAATGGGGCGGCACGGCCGAGGACTATCTGCCACTACATCAATGGTTCGACGAGCCGTCCAAGCTGATCACCGCCGACTTCCGCCACCGCGCGCTCCGGCATCACGCCCAAGGCATTTTTGAGCTGGAGCGCACTTGGGGCACGACGCTCGCGATCTCGACCGGCCGCGTCGTGCCGGTGAGGCTGATCGGCGAGCAGCATGTCATCGAGGATCTCGGCTTCATCCCGAGCTTCGCCGACTGGGTCCGTTGCATCCGACCCGAACCCTGGATGGGCCGCGCCCAGCCCATTCATCCGCTGGTCGATCCGTTCGCGGCGCCGACCTGAAGATCCAACTCGACCCAAACACAATCCTTCCCGAGCCCGGCCATCGCGCCCGGCTTTCTCAACTGGAGCACCCTAATGGCCGACTATCACATCCCCACTGTCATCCAACCGACGATTCCCAATGCCGACATGACGCCGCTGGAGAGGCTTGTTCTCGGTCATATTTTCGACGCCGAGACCGACGGCGAGGGGACATACTTCTTCGCAGAGATTGGCCCCTGCGACTGCTTCGATCTGCCGGTCGATCGCTCGCGCGCCGCCTGCGCGCAATCAGTGGATGTCCCAAGCACATTACACGCCTGGCTCACGGACCGGCTCGACGCGCTGGCCGGCTCTGACACCAGTCTCACGGTTGATTTCAGCGTCAACGGCTGGGGGCCATCTTTCAGGATATTGTACGGAGGTCGAGAAGCCTCGATCACGTCACTGTGGTCTCCGCCTTCACCTGCACCAGGATGCGGCCTGATGGTTTCGGCGGGATGGCCGTACTCATCACCGCTGAGGCCATCAAGGGCAAATCCACCAACGATGTTCTGGAGGATTTTCTGGCAGAGGCCAGAACCGCCCCCATCGACGGCGCGCACGTTCTGCTTCGACTTCGGGAAGGTGCCGTCAGGGCACAAATAGGAGCCATGATCGAGACCGACCCCACGCTCACCCACCTTGCCGCGGACGCGGTCAGCGATGCGGATATCCATGCCGCTTGTCTCAGTGTCGCCGAACACAGCGACCTGTCAGAGCAACAAGGTGCGGCCGAATTTCGCGCGGCGCTTGCCGCGATCCGCAAGGCCGAACTTCGCCACACGGCGACCGGAGACGCGCAATGAGCCTTCACTCGCTGTGGCCACTCGCGGGCGGCGATCCTTACAACGCCTATACGTCGCCGTCCGAACCTCAGCTCGATCCGCCCCAACCTGATCTTGTCGCGTCGTGACCTGTCTGGACGCGGCGGTTCGCAGGTCAACGGGCAAGCCGTTCCCACATCGCTTAAGGGCGATGTGTGACATGCGACCCTGAACCGCGTCCTACGCCGGTCCATCGCAACAGGCGGATCAGGAGGAATAGTGATGTGCAAGGTTCTTAACAAGCACAAGACGGGCGTTCCGGCGGACGCCGTCTACATCGGCCGTGGCAGCAAATGGGGCAATCCGTCCCGGATCGGCTCCGACGGCGACCGCACGACCGTCATCGCCAAATATGAGCGTTGGCTGCGCGAACAGCATTATCTGCTTCGCGCACTCGACGAACTGCGCGGCTGCGATCTCGTCTGCTTCTGCGCACCACTCGCTTGTCATGGCGATCTTCTGCTTTGGCTCGCCAATACCACCCGCGACCAGCGGGTCGCGTGGTGGCGCGGCTTCATCAGCCACAGCCGGTGAGTGCGCGGATCCTTCCGCGGCTCCTCGATCGGCGCTGCCTGGCCCGATCAGCGAGAGGCAGAGCAGGGCCGGGACGGGTTTGAGCCGGCGAGGTCGAGAGAGAGCGCCCGCGGCTCGACCCGTTTCCGCTCTCCCGAGGCTGCCTTCATGACAAACAAATCCGCTTCCACCGCTGCATTCGCGGCTACGCCGCCCGTTGCCGCTCCGGATATCGCAGACTGTTCCGCTGCCGTCTTTCGCGCCGCGCTGCTTCTGCTTCCTGATCTCGAACGTGGACGTCGCATCGATGCGCCAATGCTGCGCGCCGCCATGGACTCCGCCTTTGGCGATACGGATGCGGCAGGAGCGTGGGACTGGAAAGCCGCCTACGACGCTTGCGAAGCCGCGACGGTGTTGTTCCTGCGCAAGTTCGGCTTGGCGATGCGCTCCCGCGCCATATCGCCCGCCGCCATGCTGCCGATGCTGGCCAAAATCGCCAGCCTTCTTCCCACCCATACTCGCCGCTCCGAAGAGAGCCAGACGTTTCAACAGTTCAGCACGCCAATTCATCTCGGTTTCGCGGCGAGCGTGGCCGCCGCGATCTCGCCCGCTGACATTATACTGGAGCCTTCCGCCGGCACCGGGCTGCTTGCGATCCTTGCCGAACTGTCAGGTGGATCGCTGGTACTCAACGAACTGGTCGAAACCCGCGCGGGACTTTTGTCTCGTCTCTTTCCCGGCCTCGCGGTGACCAACTTCGATGCCGCGCAGATCGATGATCATCTCGATCCTGCTATTGTGCCAAGCGTCGTGTTGATGAATCCGCCATTCTCGGCCGTGGCGAACGTCGATCGTCGCATGGCCGACGCGGCGCTCCGTCATATTTCCTCGGCATTGGCGCGTCTGGCCGAAGGCGGTCGTCTGGTCGCGATTACGGCTGCGAGCTGCGCGCCCGACAATCCCGCATGGACGGACGCCTTCATCGCCTTGCAGGAACGCGGGCGCGTCGTGTTCTCGGCCGCCATTGACGGCGCGGTCTTTGCAAAACACGGCACCAACATCGACACGCGCTTGACCGTGATCGACAAGGGGCCTGCCGACGATGCGACGGCGTTTCCGCCGTCCCCTGGCATGGCGCCTGATGTCGGTACGCTGCTCGGCTGGATTGCCGAGAAAATTCCACCACGGCTGCCGGTTCTTGCTTCCGCTGCCGTTCCCGCGACCGCAGGTCCGGTCATTCCGCGAACGGTGCGCGCCTATCCGATGCGCCCGTCCTCCGCCTTGCCTCCGACCATGGAGTCCGAGGCGATCGAACTCGCCTACGAAACCGTGGCGTGGAAGCCGGTCGAGCATGGCCGCATCACCGAAGCGCTCTATGAACAGTACGGGCTGCAGTCGATCCGTATTCCCGGAGCGCGGGCGCATCCGACCATGCTGGTGCAATCGGCGGCCATGGCTTCGGTCGCACCGCCGATTCCCTCTTACCAGCCGCACCTCCCCGCGCATGTCGTGTCGGACGGCTTGCTGTCCGATGCGCAGCTTGAATCCGTCATCTATGCCGGCGAAGCCCATAACGGCAATCTCGCTGGATCGTGGACGGTGGACGAAACATTCGATGTCGTCTCGGCCGCGCCCGATGATGCCGAGAACGCAGTCCGGTTCCGGCGCGGCTGGTTTCTCGGCGATGGCACCGGCGCCGGCAAGGGCCGCCAGGTCGCCGGCATCCTGCTCGACAACTGGCTCAAGGGTCGCCGCCGAGCGGTCTGGGTCTCGAAATCCGACAAGCTGATCGAAGATGCCCAGCGCGACTGGTCGGCGCTCCGCCAGGAACGGTTGCTGATGACGCCGCTGTCGCGCTTCCGTCAGGGCACATCGATCAGGCTCGCGGAAGGCATCCTTTTTACAACCTACGCCACGCTACGTTCCGACGCGCGTGACGAGAAGGTTTCGCGGGTTCGGCAAATCGTCGATTGGTTGGGCAGGGATTTCGACGGCGTCATTATCTTCGACGAGTCTCACGCGATGCAGAATGCCGCCGGCGGTAAAGGCGAACGCGGCGATCAGGCGGCGTCGCAGCAGGGCCGCGCAGGCCTTCGGTTTCAGCATGCCTTGCCGAATGCGCGCATCGTCTACGTCTCGGCAACCGGCGCCACCACGGTACATAATCTCGCCTATGCCCAGCGGCTTGGACTCTGGGGCGGTGAGGATTTCCCGTTCGCCACCCGCGCCGAGTTCGTCGAGGCGATCGAAGCCGGCGGCGTCGCGGCCATGGAGGTGCTGGCGCGCGATCTGAAAGCGCTTGGGCTCTATGCGGCCCGCTCGCTCTCCTATGAGGGCGTCGAATATGAACTGGTCGAACATACGCTCACCGAGGAGCAAATCCGCATCTATGACGCCTACGCGGGTGCGTTCAGTGTCATCCATAATAATCTCGACGCGGCGATGCGGGCGGCCAATATCACGGGCTCGACGGGCACGCTGAACGCACAGGCGAAGTCCGCCGCGCGCTCGGCCTTTGAAAGCGCCAAGCAGCGCTTCTTCAACCACCTCATCACGGCGATGAAGACGCCGTCCCTGATCGCAGCCGTCGATCGTGATCTCATGGCGGGCCATGCCGCCGTGATCCAGATCGTCTCGACCGGCGAGGCGCTGATGGAGCGGCGGCTCGCTGAAATCCCCACTGAGGAATGGGGCGACGTCCAGGTCGACATCACCCCGCGTGAATACGTGCTGGATTATCTCGCGCACTCGTTTCCGACCCAGCTCTACGAGCCCTTTACCGATAGCGAGGGCAATCTGTCGTCGCGTCCGGTCACCCGCGATGGCCAGCCGGTGCAGTGCCGGGAGGCAGTTAAGCGCCGCGACCGGCTGATCGAGAAGTTGGCGTCACTGCCACCCGTGCATGGCGCGCTCGATCAGATCGTGCAGCGCTTCGGCACCGACATGGTGGCCGAAGTCACCGGCCGCTCGCGCCGGATCATCCGCAAGACAGACTCGAATGGCATCGACCGACTCGCGGTCGAGAACCGCGCGGGGTCAGCCAATCTCGCCGAGGCGCAGGCGTTCATGGATGACGGCAAGCGCATCCTCGTGTTCTCGGAAGCAGGCGGCACCGGTCGCTCCTATCATGCGGAGCTGTCGGCGAAGAACCGGCGGCTCCGCGTTCATTATCTGCTGGAAGCCGGATGGAAGGCGGATGCCGCCATTCAAGGTCTCGGCCGCACCAACCGCACCAACCAATTGCAGCCGCCGCTGTT
>JBBRLN010000032.1:0-10885 GCA_038231315.1 Caulobacterales bacterium | reverse complement strand
GGCGATTCACAGCCTGTCCCCAGGATGGGGTGAAGGGTCAAGGCGGCGCGCGGCGCGCTCCAGCGGGTCGAACAGGATCGGAGCGAAGGCGAGCCGCTCGGCGCCGAGGCGGTCGCGCTCGATCTCGAGCCGGTAGTTGGGCAGGGGCTGACGACGGACGATGTCGCGCAGATCGAAGGCGAAGTGTTTGAGCGGCGAGAGCGAGCCGGATTTGGCGTGGAGATGACCAAAGTCGAAGCTCCAGCCACCCTCCTGCCAACCGCCGTGCTTGCGCACCAGCCGATAGAGCCAGCGCTCCAGGCCACCGGTCAGCTTGAAGTAGGCCCGGTCGATGGTGAGCACCAAGGCTTCGTCCAAAACGCCGGCGTAGAACCAGTCCGGCAGGATCATCTCGACGCCGAGCGCGCGGCCTTGCGGGTCGGCGGTCTCCTTCCACTCGTTGATCCACGAGAAGCGGTGACGCCGCCGCTCGGTGGACTGGCGGATAGAGGTGGCGATGGTGGTCGATTGCAGCCGATCGAGCCCGGCCTTCAGCCGCTGGTAGTCCCGCGCGCTCGTGCCGCGTCCGACGAAGGTGAGGATCTCATAGGGCGTCGTCGCCATCAGCCGCGAGGTCCGCCGGCCGCCGTCGCGCGCCTGGACGAGCTGCGAGGCCGCCCAGATCAGGACATCGGCGTCCCAGATCGTCGCCATGCCGTGATCGGCGGCAGCCTCGACCTTGATGGCGATCTTCCCTGAGCGAAAATCGATCGGCGCGGTGCGCCGCGATTTCGCCAGGCTGAAGAAGGGATAGGCCATGAGATCCTGGGCGTCGCGGGGCGCCAGGTGGCCGGGGAGCGCGCGGAAGAGTTCGAGCTGATCGCGCTCGGCGCTTGATTGTCGGTTCATCCTCGGCATCGCCAAACTCAGCCGAGACGATCAGCGCGCCGGCCGGCGGCCGTAGGCCGGCGAGACGGCCGCATGGCGCTTGGCCGGCAGGACCGTGCCGACGCCGGGATCGGAGGTTGAGGCCTTGGCGCCAAGTTCGGCCCAGGCCTGGAGATCTTCAGGTCGATAGACGACGCGGCCGCCGAGCTTGGAGTAGCGCGGGCCGGTGCCGTAGGTGCGATGCTTCTCCAGAGTGCGGTCGGAGAGACCCAGGAACCGCGCGGCCTCGGGCGTGCGCAGGTAGCGTGGCGGGAGTTGGGAGTTTGCGGCGAACATCAGTGAGCCTCCGTGGCGCTTGAGGAAGGCCGCCGGACATTGGCGGCGGTCAGCGATCACGGTGGCGAAGCGGGGCCGCGAAGGGGGATGGCGAAGATGGGATGAAGCCTATTCACCACCCGGCGAAGCAGGCTCGCGCCCTATCAGCCGGGCCGGCGATTGGGGCCTTTGGGCTTGAGCAGGGTCTTGTAGTCGCCGCGCATCGTGGCCAGACCCGTTCGCGCCAGGCGGATCACGGTGTCGCGGACCGAGGCGGTCTTCCACGGTTCGGCGCTGACGCGGCGCGCGCCGAACAGAACCTCGGCGATGGCGCGGTAGCTTGCGCCGTCCAGCCGACCGTCAAGCGCGCGAAGCGCCGCGACGAGGCGATCGAGACGATGCGGCTTCGGCGGCCCGGTTCGAAGTCGCCCATGCGCCACCAGCCGCCAGAAGCGCATGGCCGCTTCGGCGCGCACGGGTGCGCTGGCGTCGAGCGGGATGATCGCCGCCAGGGGCGCGCCCTCGGCGGGAGGATCGGGCAGCCAGAGTTGATGGGTGACGCTAGGCGCCCGCACGAGGATGTGCGCGCCATCGTCGGCGTCCCGGCGCACCAGGTCGCCCGGCCAACCCGCTGGAGCGAAGAATATCGCCGGCGTCTCGACCGGCGCCGCCGTCAGGATGACGGCGGACGCCAGCTCATCGGGCCGCCAGAAGATGTCAGTTTCGTCGGCGCGCCGGCTCGGGTCCGCCAGGAAATCGCAACCCCCAGCGCGCCGCGGGACCCTCCGTCCCAAGATCGGCGTCCTTTGAGGCGGCGTCGAACGCAGCCTGATAATCGCGATTGCGGCGAAGGAACTCCCAGGCCACGCCGGCGGGGTCCAATTGGGCGGCGCGGTCGTAGGCGGCGGGCAAGCGCCAATCCTCCTTCGGCATGGTTTCGTCTCCGTCCTTTAAGGGAAAATGCCCACCCGCCGTTTGACGCAAGGTCATTCTGGCGCAGAGGCCCCGAACTTGGGGAGAGGCGAACGCGGCATGGGGTCATGCCCAATCCGCATGACGGAATTTGAGGATCGGCGAGAATCCGGAGATATTGGGCGGCCGGATTCGCTCGGCAGACCCGTTGTGAAACCTCAAAGAAACAGCCTGCAAGGAGGACGCCCTCTCGCGTCCGGGAAGCGGCGGGATCTGAGTTTCGAGCGCGAAGCGCCCCGAAGGGACACGCCCCAAGGAGGGACGCCCCTGGCGTCCCGGGGGGAGCGTGGTCGAAACTCAGGTCGCAATCCCCCTTCGGGAACCGAAGGCGCTCCCGGTCGCGGGTCTACGAGAGGCCCTCGTTTTCAGGTCTCGCCCTCACCGCTCCAAGCAGTTCGCGATAGCCGTGGTCGGTAAGCCAGCGGGCGCGCGCCAAGTGCGATTCGTGGGCGCGACTGGCTCGGTCGGGTTGGCGTGAGGCGTCGATGCCGAGCACGAGATGCGCCACCTCATCCCAGGGCGCATCCTCCTCCGCGGCGTCCAGCAGACGCAAGTAGGTCGTGAGGTGTTCTCGATCATAGTCGGTCAGACGCGCTTCGGAAGGCGCGGCGTCCGCGATGGGCGACGAGGGTCGAGTGGTCAAGTCGTCGGGCTCCCCAGGCGGCGACGGAATACGGCCATATTATCGTCCACATTTGCCGAATTCACCATGGGGACCCCAAGTTCGTCTTACATACTATAGGGGATAAACCTCATAGTGTGTAGCCGGTCAACTTGCCGCAATGGATATGCGGCGACTGGTCGGACGAAACGTGAAACGCCTCAGGCTTGAAAAGGGCCTGACCCAGGAGCGTTTCTCGGAGCTTTCGGGTTTCACGCAGCAGTATCTCAGCGATCTGGAGCGGGGTCGCCGCAATCCGACCGTGGTGACCCTGTTCGAGCTCGCTCAGGCGCTCGGCGTCGAACATGGGGCGCTTGTGGCGCCTGATGGGGAGGCCTAGCGGCGAAACAATAGGCCGCCGCGCATCGATTAGGGCGGTGCTCCGCCGGGCTGGCGGCCCTGGTCCAGTTTCGCGGATCGAGAGGAAACGCCCCGCCCGAGGGTTCGGGCGGGGCGTCGCTGGGGCCGGCCTAGTCTCCGTTGGTCTTGCGGGGGCGGGACCAGATCAGGGTGTAGCCTTCGCCGTCCTCGTCGTCGAAGAGGTTGGCGTAGATCGGAGCGTTGAAGCTCGGATCGTCCAGCTTGACCGAGAGGTAGTCGCGGCCCTCGTTGGAGCGCTTCGACCAGGCGGCCCCGATTTCGGCGCGGCCGACGAAGATGCGGTGGCTGGGGGCGTTGTCGTTGGCCCGGTCGGCCTCGGGGACGATGCGGACACCCTTGGCCTGGACGCTCAGGGTGACGATCTCGCCCTGATATTCCGAGCCGGACTTCTTGAAGGAACCGATGTTGGCCATGTCACTTCTCCTTTGCTGTTTCGAAGCCGCGACCACCGCGGCCTCGATGGCGATCCGTGGGCCGGAGGCGATCGACGACGCACCCCCTCGCGGGCCGGAGCGAAGCGGAGGACGGCGGCGGCGGGACTTTCTTGGCCAGCGCGAGGAATGGGCGTCAGCCCAGGGGAAGAAAGTCTTGCCGCCGCCGTTGCGTCTTGGGCGATCGAGGCGCAGCCGGCCTTCGGCCAGATCAAGCCATTTAAGAGGCCGCCTCGGTCGCGCGCCGAACAGCCTCCTTAAGGAGAAGACCCGGCGGGCGTCGGTTGTTCTTTGCAAGAGGTCCGGCCCATCGGGAGGAGGAAGAGAAACGCCGGCGCGCGAAAAGGCCGCTCCGCCACGTCCCCGAGCCAGCCAGGCCAACGGCAAAGCCCCCACGCGGCGCTGCCGCCGTCGGCCAAAGACGATTCGGGCGCCCGATCGAAGCGCTTCGAAGGGTGTGTCATTCTCGGTCTGCTGGCGGCCAGTAAAACGCCCGGCGCCCAACCTGAAGAGACGCCGAAACGGCGGCTGAACCTGTGCTACCCGCCGCCGCCAAACGGTGACAGGCCGGCCCTAACCACGCCCCGCCCCACATCGAGCGGCTCGTTGAGCGCCATACGCACCCAGGCCGTCATCCCCACCATCGCCGCGCCAACCAGGGCGAAGGCTTGTCGCCAACTCCCGGCCGGCACGCCGATCTGGGCGAGGCCGAGGGTGGCGTGGTAGCCGGCAACGGCCGCCGACGCCGCGAAGACGAACGCGATCGCGGCGCGGATGTGGGGCGAACGGGCCGCCGTGAAAGCGAACCGGCCGGCGGCGAGGGTCACGAGGCCGCCGATCAGGCCAACGACGATCACACCGATCACACCCGAACCATAATGGTAGGCGGCGAGCCCCGCGGTGACCCCCGCGAAGAAGGGCAGCGCGTGGACGGTGAGCGTGAACAACAGCCAGCAGAAAAATCCGAGGCCAACGAAACTCAAGACAATGCCGATGACGAGCATGGTGGTCTCCGTGACAGGAATGAAACAGCCGCGCCTTCCACCACCACCTCGGCGCGCGGACCAGAATAGCGGATGTCGATCGTCCTTGGAATCGGCGACAGTTAGGTCGTTGACGCCGACGCGGAGCGCGCGCTGCCCTCCGATCGAGACGTGTAGTGGCGAGCTGAACCGGGATCTCAATGTTAACCGACATACGGCGCGGCCCTTGATGGGCTGGAACGCCGGCGCAATCGGACGTCGTGGTGAGCTCGGCCTCTTCACGATCGACGGCTCGTCCAAGCGTACGCCCGACCGTCGCCAGCCTTATGGCCCAGAAGTTTCCAAAATTCCGAGCTTAAACCCCAATTATTTGCTATTGGCTGGGTCAGGAGTTCGCCAGTTGCCCAAAAACCGTCTCGATACGTTGCCCGAAGTATTCGTTTCGACGACCGCCACATCGGCGGCGGCATCCCGCGCCGTGAACCGAGGCACGCTTCGGCGGATCGGGTCGAAACTTTACACCAAAAACCTGGTCGATGCACCCGAACAGATCGTGCGCCGCCATCTGTGGCCGATCGTGGGCGGCTACGCCCCCGGCGCCCTCATCGCCGACCGCACCGCCATCGAGAACGTCCCCGCCCGGGACGGCTCGATCTTCATCATCTCGGATCGAAAGCGTGACATCGTTCTGCCTGGAGTGACGATCCGGCCGCGAAAGGGACCCGGACCGTTGGCAAGCGACCAGCCGTTTATCGGCGGCCTCTTCCTGTCGTCCATGGCCCGCGCCTACCTCGACAACATGGCCCCCTCGCGCCGGCGCGGCGGTGAAGTCAGCCGAACCCTCAGCCGCCAGGAGATTGAGACCCGGCTCGACGATCTCATTCGACGCAGTGGGGTGGGTGCGTTGAACACCCTGCGCGACGAAGCGCGCCGCGTCGCGCCGGACCTTGGGCGAGAGGCTGAGTTAGAAGCCTTCGAGACCCTGATCGGCGCCTTGCTCGGCACGCGGCAGGACGCGCTGGTCACGGACCGGGGGAAAGCGCGCCACGCCGGGGCCCCCTACGATCCAGATCGCATGGATCTCTTCGAACGCCTGCACCGCGAGCTTCGCGTGACGGCCCCGGTCAGCCGCCTTGTCCCGACGCGGGGCGGCGAGGGCCGCGCCACCCTGGCTTTCTTTGAAGCCTACTTTTCCAACTTCATCGAAGGGACCGAGTTCGAGGTGAGCGAGGCCGCCGACATTGTCTTTCGCAATGTCATTCCCCGTGACCGTCCGGCGGACGCCCACGATATCCTGGGCACGTGGCGTCTGGTGTCCGACCCCGTGGAAATGGCGCGCACCCCGCGAAACGCTGCGTCATTGATTGAATTGTTGAAGGGCCGACACGCAGCCCTGATGGCCGCGCGGTCGGACAAAGATCCCGGCGTCTTCAAACGCGAAGCCAATCGGGCCGGTCAGACGGTCTTCGTCGCGCCCGATCAGGTCGAGGGAACTCTCGCCCAGGGCTTCGATCTCTACCGCAACCTCGACACGCCCTTCGCGCGAGCCGTCTATATGATGTTCCTGGTGTCGGAGGTTCATCCCTTCGCGGACGGCAACGGCCGCGTCGCCCGTGTCATGATGAACGCCGAACTGGTCACGACGGGGGAAGAGCGCATCGTCATTCCGACGATCTTCCGGAGCAACTACCTCAGCGCTCTGAAAGCCCTCTCGAACGTGCGCAGTCCCACCCCCCTGGTGCGGACGTTGGACTTCGCTCAGAAGTGGGTCGGCGCGGTTCCATGGACTGAGGTTGACGAGACGCGTACGGTCTTAGATGGCTGCCACGCCTTCATGGATCCTGCGCAAGCCGATGATTTGGGCGTCCGTCTCAAGCTCCCGAACGTACTCCCGACATAACCGCGTTCAAGGGCTTCAAGCCACACGCCTCATCTTTTCTGACACGGCGAGAAGGCTGGCGCGGTTATCGTGGCGTTGCCTGGGGTCGGTGGATGGCAGACGGGAGATGGAGGAGAACACGTCTCTTTGGCTCGGCGGCACGCCATGGACAGGCTTGGCGACCTCGCGCTCGGTTTCAGCGCGTCGAGCGCACGTAATCACGCGGCCGTCCAATACACGGGCAGGGCGCCGCCGAATTCGCTGGGGCGACGACATTGTATGGCCATAGATCCCGCCGATCCGCCGGCTTCGTGTCAATTCCACATGGCGACCGGCGAAGGCCTACGGATCGAGCCCTCCAGGATGCACCAAGGTCCGAAGATTCGTGCGCGACCGCGCCTCTAGAGGGGGGGAGGCTTGATTGAATCGATTTGGGATTCCCCTTTTGGGGCGAGTCTGATTCAAGCTGCTGGCCGGATGGAGGCTGGCATGGATGAAGCCGTATTCCTTGGATCTTCGTGAGCGGGTTGCCGCTAGGGTGATGACCGGCGAGAGCGTGCGGTCGGTGGCGGCTGTCTTCACGGTGAGTGTGGCGAGCGTGGTGCGCTGGTCGCAGCTTTGGCGGGCGAGAGGGAATGTGCGGCCCGGCAAGATGGGTGGCCATCGCAAGCCCATTTTGGATAGCGAACGGACCTGGGTCATGGAGCGGATCGCGCGCGAGCCGGAGGTGACGCTTCGCCAGATGGTGGCCGAACTGGCCGATCGGGATGTTGCGGTCAGCTACAGCGCTCTGCGCAACTTCGTGCACCGCGAGGGGCTCAGCTTCAAAAAAAAGCGTGCTGCCCAGCGAGCAAGATCGTCCCGACGTCGCTCGGCGCCGGGCGCGGTGGAAAAGTTATCAGGCCAGGCTTGATCCCAGCCGCCTAGTCTTCATCGACGAGACCTGGGCCAAGACAAACATGGCCCCGTTTAGGGGCTGGGGTCCGCGCGGCCGGCGGCTCCGCGCCAAGGCGCCCTACGGCCACTGGAAGACCATGACCTTCCTGGCCGCCCTGCGTCACGACCAGATCGTCGCCCCCTTCGTCTTCGACGGTCGCATCAACGGCGAGAGCTTCCGCCTCTACGTCGAGACCCAGCTCGTTCCCACGCTCAGGCCCGGCGACCTGGTCATCCTCGACAACCTCGGCAGCCACAAGAGCAATGCCGTGCGAAAGGCCATCCAGGACGCCGGCGCCAGGCTCCTCTTCCTGCCGCCCTACTCCCCCGACCTCAACCCTATCGAGCAGGTGTTCTCCAAGCTCAAACACCTGATGCGACGAGCCGCCGAGCGATCTCCCGAAACAACCTGGAGACGAATAGGGACCCTCCTCGACCGCTTCGCCCCAGACGAATGCGGGCGCTACCTCGTCAACTCAGGATACGCTCCATGCTAAAGTGCTCCCGCTCTAGTTCAAAGTCCCGCGTCCAACCGTCCGTAACGTGCGCTTTTAAGCGAGGTTGTGGCGCGGACTATGTGGAGATGCTCGTGACCTCTGAAGATTTCCGAGCGCTGGCGCTGAGCCTGCCGAATGTCCAGGCCGCAACGAGCTTGGGGAACGAAGAGTTCCGCGTTGCCGGCGCTACGTTCGCGACACTCGGCTCACCCGATGTCACGCGGGCGGTGATCAAGCTTTCACCGCAGGACCAGGCGCAGTTTGTGGCCTTGGCGCCGAATGCGTTTTCGGCGGTGCCCGGCGGATCCGGTGCGCGAGGCTCCACGAGGGTGCGGCTTGCCGCGGTGGAAGCGCCGATCCTGCGGCGAGCACTGGCGGCTGCCTGTCGCAAGGCGTTAGCGGGTTCCCAGCTCGAAAGCCGCTCGACCAGAGCCTCGCCCGTCAGGGGTTAGCCGCCGTGGCCATCTATCATTTCGGCGTCAGCAGCGACAATGGCTCATCGGCGCGGTCGCGGTGGGCATGGTGGCCGGCGCGCTCATTTGGGTGCTTGTCTCAGGGCCGATCGCGCGCGCCCTGCCGGCCCGGTGGCACGTGCCCGAGAAGCTGGCCGCGGCGACTCTCAGGCTGGACCGCGGGGAGGCTGGGGTGCGGCTCATGCAGAGCGCTGACCCGCAGCGTTGGGCGCGGGTCGTAGAGGGTTCAGAGCTGGAGCGGGAAAACCATGCGGCGCTGGATGATTGCCGGAAGATGGCTGTTCGAACGGAGAGGCGCAGCGGTGCATCGTCGCCGTCAATCCCTAAGCCGGAGGATCCCAAGTGACGGCCTCCTTCTTAGCGTACAGTCAACTCACTTTCTTGCAGTGACCCCTGTTACCTCGGATCGGCGAGCGATTGCCTTTTCGGATGGCTCGGCGCTTTGATTTCAGAATCCCGCCCTTGTCGGCCTGCTGGAGCGATGGCGAACACCTTTTTCACCATAGGGCACTCAACGCGAACCCTCGCCGAATTCGTCGAACTCCTCCAGGAGTCGAGCATAAATCTCGTTGTCGACGTAAGATCCATACCGCGATCGCGCACCAACCCGCAGTTCAATCAGCAAAGCCTCCCGGAAGGGCTCGCGCCATGGCAGATCGATTACGAACACGTAGCCGAACTCGGGGGCCTTCGCGGCCGCCAGCGTCTTTCAGGGCCTCCAGCCAACGGGTATTGGAGGGTTCGGAGCTTTCGAAATTACGCTGATTACGCTCTGACAGGGCCGTTCGCGTCCGGCCTGGCGCGTCTTCGGGAACGTGGCGCCCAGCGTCGATGCGCGGTCATGTGCGCCGAGGTACTCTGGTGGCGCTGCCACCGACGGATCATCGCCGACTACCTCCTCGCCGCGGGGGAACGCGTGATGCACATTCTTGGCCCATCGCAGGTCGACCAGGCGCGGCTGACGCCTGGCGCAGTCGTCCGAGAAGATAAGACCGTGGTCTACCCGGCCCAACACCCTCAGACCGATTAACCAGAAAAATGACGCGTCGATGGAGCGACCGTTCAGCATGCCGCGCTGCTCTCAGGCGCGAAACGCTATGAGCAGGATGGCGACAATACCGATGATTGCGAGGGCAAAGCAGCTAAAACGGACGATGATCACGGCAGCGAACTTAGCTCCGGAGTGTACGTAATCCTCGATCACTACCTGTAGGCCGAGCGCGGTGTGGTGAAAGAGCGCGATCAACAACAGGATCATCAGGCTGGTCGTCAACGGCGACCTCAACCAGGTAACGAACGCTGCGTAGTCGTTGCCGGAATGGGCGACGATTGAGGTGGCGAACCAAACAGTCAGCGGAACGAGGGCGACCGCCGTTACCCGTTCGGCCCACCATCGCGCGGCGCCGTCCTTCGCTGAGCCAAGCCCCGTGGCTGCCGCCAAGGGTGAGCGTCTGCTTCGGCGATCCATCGGTCTACCTCGCGAGAAACGAACTGACGATCCAGGCCGCCGCGGTGAGCACTACGCTCGCGGCGACGATCGCCCAGCCCGAGATGTAGATCGACCGAAGTTCGAAACCGCGAACCGTGTCCCAGACCAGATGGCGGATGCTGCCGCACAGATGCAGGAAGAACGCAAAGGTGCAGCCGAAGAGCACGATCTGACCGCCCCAAGACGTGATCGCGCCTTGAATGGCGTCAAAAGGTCGTCGTCCGGCAGCTGCGGCGCCCACCCAGACGACCAGCCCAACGGCGCCCAGACTCAAGACCACGCCCGTGATCCGATTGACGATCGACAAGACCGAAGTGAGCTGCGGTCGGTAGATTTGAATGTTGGGAGAAAGCGGGCGCCGGCGTTCCGCCAACGGTCCGGGAGTGGTGGGTTTCCGGTTCAATGTCACCTCTCGCGCTCGATGGCAGACCTCTTGATCTCGGCGATGGCCTTGCCGGGATTCAACCCCTTGGGGCAGGTCCGGGTGCAATTGAGAATGGTGTGGCATCGGTAAAGGCGGAACGGATCTTCGAGGATGTCGAGCCGTTCTTCCGCCGCCTCGTCACGACTGTCGGTCAGCCAACGCCAGGCCTGGAGCAGGGCGGCTGGGCCCAGGAAGCGATCGCCATTCCACCAATGACTCGGACATCCCGACGTGCAGCAAAAGCAAAGTATGCATTCGTAGTATCCGTCCAACTGACCGCGCTCCCCCGGCGACTGGAGCCGCTCCTTCTCGGGTTGCGGCGTCTTGGCGTGGAGCCAAGGCTCAATCATCTCGTACTGCGCGAATAGGTGCGTCGTGTCTGGGACCAGGTCTTTGATGATCCGCATATTGGCGAGAGGGTAGATCGCCGCTGTCGCGCTCATGTCGGAAATGAACCGGGTGCAGGCCAGCCAGTTCGTGCCGTCCATGTTCATGGCGCAGGAGCCGCAGATGCCCTCGCGACACGAGCGGCGAAAAGTCAGAGTCGAATCGACCTTGTTCTTGATCCAGATGAGCG
>JBBRLN010000031.1:0-12795 GCA_038231315.1 Caulobacterales bacterium | reverse complement strand
TGGAGCGGGCGAAGAGATTCGAACTCTCGACCCCAACCTTGGCAAGGTTCTTTAGACTCTATACCGGCGTTATCCGCGTCTATCCGGAAGCCCGCTATCTATCAGGAGCTTCGTGATAATTCCGATACCCGTTATCCGAAAAGCACGCCGAGATATCCCATTTCCCCATCCGAACTGCTTACAAGGTGCTTACATTCTGTCGCGACCGTGGCAGTGTAAGCAAATTCGAAATGCGCGGCGAGCGGATCATGGGCAAGCTGACGAAGCAGGCCGTCAAGGACCTGGAAACACCCAAAAAGGGGCAAACCTTCCTATGGGACGGGGAGCTGAGAGGCTTCGGCATCCGCGCGATTCCGTCAGGTCTCAAGACGTTCGTCCTTCAGTACCGGAACGCCGAGGGCCGAAGCCGACGGATCGTCCTAGGTCGGTTTGGCGTCCTGACGGTCGAGCAAGCGCGGGATAAGGCGAAGATCAAACTCGGTGCTGTCGCTGACGGCTGTGATCCGGCAGAGGAGGCCGGTCCAAGGGAAACGATCACGGTAGCGGAGATTTGCGACTGGTATCTGGCGGAAGCTGAAGCTGGCCACATCCTCGGACGCCGCAATCGCCCGATCAAACAGTCCACCATGGCCATGGATCGAAGCCGAATCGAAACGCATATCAAACCGCTGCTCGGCCGACGTCAGGTTCGCGCACTCAAGCTCGCCGACATTGCTGGCATGCAGGCAGACATCGCGGCCGGGAAGACAGCCAAGCAGCGGGGACCGGGTCGCGGCGGCGTGACCACGGGCGGTGCAGGCGTCGCCGCGCGCACTCTTTCGACGCTCCAAAGCCTCCTTGCTCACGCCAGGCGCCTAGACGTCATTGCATCCAACCCCGCGGTCGGCGTGCGCAAGCTTGCCGGTAAGAAGAAAGAGCGTCGCCTAAGCGTCACTGAGATCAAAAAGCTCGGCGAAACCATGTGCGTCGCCGAACGAAATGGGGAGCACCCAATCGCCCTGGCCGCTGTCCGCCTCCTGCTCTTGACCGGCTTTCGGATTTCCGAAGCCCAAGGCCTTCGGCGTGAGTGGCTGCATGCGGATCAGGGTTATGTTCATTTCCCCGATACCAAAAGCGACGGGCAGGTGCGTGCGATCGGGCCGTCGGCGGTCAAGCTCGTGGCCGGCCAGCCGACCCGGGGGAACTGCGCGTACGTCTTCCCGGCCGATGTGGGTGATGGCCACTATACGGCGGCGAAGAGCTGCCTTGCGCGCTTATGCGCCGCTGCGAAGATCTCGGGAGTCACCCCCCATACGTTGCGCCATACATTTGGCAGCGTCGCAGGCGACCTCGGGTTTTCCGAACTGACAATCGCCGCTCTTCTCGGCCACGCCGCTCGGGGAGTGACTCAAGGCTATGTTCACCTCGATGAGGCACTTCGGCTGGCCGTCGAGCGTGTTTCCACGGAGATCGCCGGACTTCTTATCAATCCGCTTTAGGACCTCAACAACGGCTGGGCGATATGCCTGGAGGCCGCCCTGCGGCAAGCGATGCACAGCGCGAGGATTGCTCCCGCGCGAGCTAGTCCTCAGGCGGGTCCGCTGCGAGGCCAAACCTCTCAATTGCAAAACGCAATTATTCTCTTGATTGCGTGTTAGTTTCCGCCATCGAGCAATTTCAAATCGAAGCTCCCAATGTCCGACTCGATCCCTCCTTCCAAGACCGCACCGGCGACCTCTCTTTCCGTCAAGATTGGCGGATGGTTCGAGGCGCGCGCCACCGGCTGGGGCGTGGTGGCCATCCCTATCCTGTTACTCTTGGTAGCGCTCGCGGCCGTGTCGCGCGTCGCGCTACGATAGTCGTAGCGCGATCTGCCGATCGAGGTTCTCCCTTCATCGCTGGCGGCGGGTGATGCGCGCGGTCGCGGCAGCTCGTGGTGAATGTTCGGGGGTGGGGACGCCCAGTTCCCCAAGAGTGAGAGTCGGGCCGGATCGGCCGTGACGGGTTGAGGTTCGCGAGAGAGGCTCGCGGCGCCCGTCGCGGAGATCCGTGATGTCTCGTTCAGCTGCTTGTGGTCGGGCCAGTCAGGACCGGCCGGGCCTCTACCGAGAAATCACCGACAAGATCATCGCCGAGCTGGAGGCCGGATGCGTTCCGTGGATCCAGCCTTGGGGGATGGTGGCCGCCAAAGCGGCGCTGGCGATGCCGAGGAACGCGGCGACGGGACGTCGCTATTCGGGGGTGAATGTGCTCATCCTCTGGATCGCCGCCATCGAAGGCGGTTTCACCGGCCAGGGCTGGCTCACCTTCCGCCAGGCGCTCGGCCTCGGCGGCAACGTGCGCAAGGGCGAACACGGGACCACCGTCGTCTACGCTGATCGTTTCACGCCGGACAAGGAGCGCGAACGCGCCGCGCGCGATGGCGAGACGCCAGGATCGATCCACTTTCTGAAACGGTTCACGGTGTTCAATCGCGATCAATGCGACGGCCTGGATGGCGACGACACTCCACCGGCGCCCCGGGGGGCCGATTTGATCCTTCCCGAGGTCGAGGCGCTGATCGCCGCGAGTGGGGCGGACTTCCGTATCGGCGGCGATCAGGCATTTTATCTACCCGCCCATGACCGCATCCATGTGCCCCACCTCAGCCAGTATCACAATCCCATCAACTGGCACCGCACGGCGCTGCATGAACTCTCCCATTGGACAGGTCACCCCTCTCGCCTCGCCCGCGGCCTTTGCACGGACTTCGGATCGTCGGCCTACGCGCGCGAGGAACTGGTAGCTGAAATCTCCGCCGCCTTCTGCTGCGCCACCCTCGGAATCATCCCGACCGTCCGCCATGCCGACTATATCGGTAACTGGCTGGAGGTGCTGCGCGGGGACGACCACGCCATCGTACGCGCCGCCGGCGCCGCCTCCAAAGCCGCCGACTTCCTCCTCGCCTTTCGTCCGGGCGCCGAATCAACTGAGTCGTCGGCGACTACAGACCGGGAGGCGGCGTGATGGCCGCCCATCCGAGCGGGCGCGATTAAGCGGAGGTCAGCGATGGGGCCAGCATCCGCTTGCGCGCGTTGAGCCTCGGCGCCGGCGTACAATCGACGACGCCGGCGTTGAGGGCGGCGCACGGGGCCGTCGGTCGGCGTCCGACCGCGTCCATCATCGCCGTCCGCGACCGCGTGAGCGGGCCGCCCTACCACGCCTTCTCCTTCGCGCCGCTGGCGGTCGTGGCGGAGGCCTACCGCAAGGCGGGCGCGGAGGTGTTCAACCTGCCGCCCGCCGGTGCGGGTGAGGCGATCAGAGAGTGAGAGGATCGAAGGGGGTCTTCGTGACGGGTTTGGAGGTCGAGGGAGAGTCCCTCTGGCCGTCCGTCGCGGAGAACCCCCCATGGCCCAAGTCGCCAAGATCGCCCTCAGTTCGTCCAGGGACATCCCCTTCAACAAGCTGGTGCTCAGCCAGTCCAATGTCCGCCGGATCAAGACCGGCGTCTCGATCGAGGAGCTGGCCGAGGACATCGCCCGCCGCACCCTGCTGCAAGGCCTGAGTGTACGGCCGGTGCTGGACGCCGCCGACGTCGAGACCGGTATGTTCGAAGTCCCCGCCGGTGGACGCCGCTTCCGGGCTCTGGAACTGCTGGTCAGACAGAAGCGTCTGGCTCGGACCGCGCCGGTCCCGTGCGTGGTGCGCTCGAGCGAAGACGTTTCGGCCGAGGAAGACAGCCTCGCCGAGAACGTCCAGCGCGCGCCGCTCCATCCTCTGGATCAGTTCCGCGCCTTCCAGGCCCTGCGCGAGCAAGGCGCGGGCGAGGAAGAGATCGCGGCGCGCTTCTTTGTCCCGGTCCAGGTGGTGCGCCAGCGTCTCAAGCTCGCCTCGGCCTCGCCCAAGCTCCACGATATCTACGCCGACGACGGCATGACCCTGGAGCAGCTGATGGCCTTCACCGTCACCGCCGACCACGCGCGACAGGAGGAGGTCTGGGAGGCCTTGTCGCATGGACGCTACAAGGAGCCCTATCAGATCCGCCGCATGCTCACCGACGGCGCGATCAGGGCGTGCGACAAGCGGGCGCAGTTCGTCGGCGTCGAGACCTACGAACAGGCTGGCGGCGTCGTTCTGCGCGATCTCTTCCAGCATGATGACGGCGGCTGGCTGCAGGATCCGGTTCTCCTCGACCGGCTGGTGGCCGAGAGGCTCGCCCGCGAGGCCGAGCCCCTCGCGGCCGAGGGTTGGAAGTGGGTCGAGGTGGACCGTGATTTCCCCTATGGCCACACCAACGGCCTGCGCCGCCTGGTCGGCGAGACCGCCGCGCCCGACGACGAGCACGAGGCGTCCCGCGCCGCTCTCCTGGAGGAGATGGAACGCCTGCATGCCGAGTATGAGGGCGACGAGGACTTCCCAGACGAGGTCGATGCGCGGCTTGGCGAGATCGAGACGGCGCTGGAGGCCTTCCAGAACCGCCCCGTCCAATACGATCCGGCGGAGGTCGCGCGCGCCGGCGTCTTCGTCAGCTTCGACGGCTCGGGCGCCCTTCGGATCGAGCGCGGCTATGTGCGGCCTGAGGACGAGCCGGCGGTGGAAGCCAACTCGACCCGGGACGACGGGGAAGAAGTCCACAACTCGGGAGCGGGGGCCACCGCGCCGGCTGCACAAAGCGCCGTCGGCGCCATTGGCGGCGCGGTCGCGAACGAGCCCGAGTCGGAGGAAGACGAGGGCCCAAGGCCCATCCCCGAGCGGCTCCTGACGGAGCTGACCGCCCATCGCACCCTGGCCCTGCGCGACGCCCTAGCCAATGATCCCGACGCGGCCTTCCTCGCCGTCCTCCACGCCCTGGCGCTCAAGGCCTTCTATCGCTTCGGGACCCATTCGTGCCTGGAGATCGAGGCCAAGAGCGCGGGCTTCACCGCGCAAGGGCCGGGGCTCAACGACACCGTCTCGGCCAAGGCGATCACCGCGCGGGGGCAGGCCTGGGCCGACCAGCTTCCCAAGGAGCCCGGCGAGCTTTGGGAGGCGCTGCGAGGTTTCGACGGCCACAGCCGATCGGCCCTCTTCGCCCATTGCGCGTCGGTGACGGTGAACGCCACGCACGAGCCATGGAACCGCTCGCCCGGACGGCTCGCCCACGCCGACAGCCTAGCCCAGGCCGTCGGTCTCGACATGGCGGCGGCGGGGTGGGCGCCCACGGCCGACAACTATCTTGGCCGTGTCACCAAGGCGCGCATTTTGGATGCGGTGCGCGAGGCCAAGGGCGAACAGGCGGCGCAGCTTCTCGACCACCTTAAGAAGCCGGAGATGGCCAAGGAGGCGCAGCGGCTGCTCGGGGACACGGCGTGGCTGCCCGAGCCGCTCCGCACACCCGTCGATCAGGCCGGCGAATCGGATGCGGCATCAGTGATCGAAGGCGCCGGCGAACCCGAGAGCCTGCCGGCGTTTCTCGACGGCGACGAGGCGAGTGAGCCGAAGGGCGAACTCGAAGAACCCGAACCGGCGCTCGGCGCCCACGCCATCGCCGCCGAGTAGTCGAGTCTTAAGCGGGGCGGCCCTTGGCCGCCCCGCACCCTCTCACATCAGGAGATTCACCATGACCGACATCCCGGCCACGCCCAAGGTCACGTCTGAATTCAACCTCTATCACCAGCAAGCCCGCGCCCGCCTCGCCGACGAGGTCCGTCCCGCCAACAAGGCCGCCGTCTTCGACCCCCTCGCCGTCGCGGGCCTCACCATCGTCGTCGTCCTCTTCGATGGCTCAAGCGACTCCGGCCAGATCGACTCCATCGACGGCTACGCCGGTGGCATCGCCGCCGAGCTTCCCGCCGTCGATGTCGAGATCGCCTCACCCGCCTGGGACGGCTCGGGCGTGGAGCGTCGGACCTGTCCGCTGCGCGTGGCGATCGAGGCGCTCGCCTACGACTTTCTCGAAGAGACCCACGGCGGCTGGGAAGACAACGAGGGCGCCTATGGCGAGTTCACCTTCGACGTCGCCCATCAGACCATCACCCTCGCCTACAACGAGCGGGTGCTGACATCCGACTATTTCGAACATCAATTCTAAAGGAGGGCGAAATGGGACATTGCTACCACCACGCCCTTTCCTCCGTCAGGAAGTGGGGTGGCGCGGCGGAGGACTATCTGGCCCTTCACCAATGGTTCGACGAGTCCAAGGCGATCACCGCCGACTTCCGCCACCGGGCCCTCCGCCATCATGCCGAAGGCATCTTCATGCTGGAACGCTTCTTCGGGGCGACGATCGCCGTCAGCACCGGCCGGATCGTGCCGGTGCGGCTGATCGGCGAACAGCCTGTGCGCGAGGATCTGGGTTTCATTCCCAGCTTCGCCGACTGGGTCCGCGCCATCCGCCCAGAACCTTGGATGGGACGGGCCCAGCCGATCCACCGCGACGTCGATCCCTTCGCCGCCGTCACCTGACCTCTCCCCGATATCAACCCTTCAAGAGCCCGGCCGCCCCGCCGGGCTCTTCGCATCTCAAGGAGGCTTGCGAATGGCCGACTATCTCACCCAGTTCTCCTGCCGGCTCGAGGTCGGCACGTCCCACAACGCGGCCCGGGCGCTCGCCATCCACAACGAGATGGCGAAGGCCCTGGAGCGAGACGACATCGCGATCGGCTTCGAGGTTATCGTCGATCCGACCACCGTCGGGTCCCTCCTGATCCGCGACGATGGCGGCTTCGGGGAGCCGGAGCACGTCATCGACTTCGTCCTGCGGTGCGCAGGGGCCTTGGATCTCGCCGGTCGCTGGGGCTTCGCTTGGGCGCTGACTTGCTCGCGGCCGCGTGTCGATAGCTTCGGCGGCGGAGCACAGGTCCTCGATCTTGGCGCCCGCGAGAGCCTCGCCTGGACCGACTGCGAGCATTGGCTGAGCGCCAGGCTCGGTCCCTGAACAGCCTCGTCGCCCAGCGCCGCACACGCCTGACCGACCCATCCATCCTCACGACCGGCCTGCCTTCGCGGCGCTACCGACCTTCGATTGGTCCCCGTGACGCCGCGATGTTTGGCGCCGCGCGCGGCGCCAACACCCAAGACCCTGCTCGAGGAGCCCGGCCATCGCGCCGGGCTCCTCTCGTTTCAACCCCTCACCCAAAAGGACACCACCATGGGTTGGCTCTTCATGAAATCTCTCGGCTGCCACTCCGGCCCGCGCCAATATCTCGACGACCAGTTCACGTATCAGCGACCGGAGGGCTGTTCGCGCGTACTGCGCCCAGCCCTGGTCAAGATGCGGGTCTACTACGCCGCCGTCGAACAGGTCCGCGTCACGGGCCAATTTGAGGTCTTCGCCCTCGTCTGCCTGGTCCGCTACAACCCGCGCGACCGCGAAGGCTATATCTTCGGTTACAAGGACATGACCGAGGCCATGGGGCCGTGCGAATCCGATTGCCCGACGGCCATCCTCGATCTGTTGACGCCCACGGACC
The DNA here is from genome assembly GCA_038231315.1 of Caulobacterales bacterium. Taxonomy (GTDB): domain Bacteria; phylum Pseudomonadota; class Alphaproteobacteria; order Caulobacterales; family Caulobacteraceae; genus Acaudatibacter. Next base: position 5,386 of record JBBRLN010000031.1, on the reverse strand, counting down.
ATGGATACGCCCTCGCGTGGCGCGAGCGCTGCCGGACCAATGCCGAAGTCCGCCAGGTCCGGTCGGCCAAGCCCAAGCCCCGGCCTGGCCAGACGATCGTGTTCGAGACGCCGATCGCTTTCGCGAACGGTCACACATTCGAGCGACTCGAGGTGGTCGCGTATGGGCGGACCCATCGGAGTGTGGTGTTTCGTGATCCACAATTGGGCGGCTTCTACCGCATCCCGAGCCTCAAGACCCGGGACTATCGGCTGATCGGCGAGCCGAACGCATAGTCGGCGCCGGTAAGGGCGAGACCTTGAAGGGTCCGACGCGCCGCGTCGGACCCTTTTCTCATGCGGCCCAGCGAGAGGCAGAGGTCGGCCGGGACGGGTTTGAGCCGGCGGGGTCAGAGAGAGCGCCCGTCCGGCTCGGCCCCTTCCAAGCTCTCGTAGGAACACTACCATGCCGCTCATCGCCTCCGAGGCCGCGCCCGCGGCCCCGTCGCTTCCACTCGTCTCCAATAGCCGCCCCGCCGGCCTCCTCGCGGCGGCGGCCTTCATCCTGCCGGACCTCGCCCGCGGCGCCGCCGTGGACGCGGGCTCCCTCCGCGCCGCCATGGAGCGGGCCTTCGGCGGCTCCGACGGCGAAGGCCTGTGGACCTGGAAGGACGCCTATGAAGCGGGCGAGGTCGCGCAGGTGCTGTTCCTGCGCCGGTTCGGGGCGGCCATGCGGGCCCGCACCGTAGCCGCCCAGCTCGCCATGTTGGCCAAGCTCGCCGCACTCCTGCCGTCCCACACCCGCCGGTCGGAAGAGAGCCAGGCGCTGCAACAGTACTCGACGCCGATCGGTCTGGGATTCATCGCCAGCCTCGCCGCCGCGATCGCGCCGGGCGACGTCGTGCTGGAGCCCTCCGCCGGCACGGGCCTGCTCGCCATCTTCGCCGAGCTCGCGGGCGCATCGCTGGTCCTGAACGAGCTGGCGGAAACCCGCGCCGGACTGCTCAGCGGCCTCTTTCCCACCGCGCCCGTCTCCCGCCACGACGGCGCCTACATCGACGACCACCTCGACCCAACGGTGTGTCCGAACGTCGTCCTGATGAACCCGCCGTTCTCGGCGGCGGCGCATGTGGAGGGCCGCGTCGCCGACGCCGCCTCGCGCCACCTTGCCTCGGCGCTGGCGCGCCTCGCCGAGGGCGGGCGTCTGGTCGCGATCACCGGCGCGGCGCTGTCCCCCGACAATCCCGCCTGGCGCGGCGCCTTCGTCCGCCTGCAGGCGCGGGCGCGTGTGGCGTTCTCGGCCGCGATTGACGGCCGGGTCTATGCGCGCCATGGCGCCACCACCAACACGCGCCTGACGGTCATCGACCGCGCGCCGGCCGACGACGCCGAGGTCTTTCCGGCCTCGCCCGGAATGGCGCCGGATCTGGCGACCCTGCTCGACTGGGTGACCCGGCTCGTTCCGAGCCGTCCCCCGCTCGCCGGCGTCGCCTCGGCCGCCGGCGTGGCCATCCCCTCCCGGTCTCTTCCCGCGCGCCGCCCGCCCTCGCCGGCGCGCGGCCTCGCGCCCGTCGCGGCCGACGCCGTCGAACTGGCCTATGAGATCGCCCCGGCCGCGCCGGCTGCCAACACTCGGCTGACCGAGGCTCTCTACGAACCCTATCGGCTACAGACGATCCGAGTCGAGGGCGCGCAAGCCCACCCGACGCCACTCGTCCAGTCCGCCGCCATGGCCAGCGTCGCGCCCCCGGCGCCCACCTATCGTCCGCATCTACCGGCGGGCTTCGTCGCCGATGGCCTGCTGTCGGACGCCCAGCTGGAGACGGTGATCCAGGCCGGCGAGGCCCATGGCGGCCAGCTGGCCGGCGCCTGGAGTGTGGACGAGACCTATGACGGCGTCGCCGCGGCCCCGGACGATGCTCAGGACGCCGTGCGCTTCCGGCGTGGGTTCATGCTGGGCGACGGCACCGGCGCGGGCAAAGGCCGCCAGGTCGCGGGCGTGATCCTCGACAATTGGCTGAAAGGCCGGCGCCGGGCGCTGTGGGTGTCGAAGTCGGACACCCTGATCGAGGACGCCCAGCGCGACTGGTCGGCGCTCGGTCAGGAGAAGCTCCTGGTCACGCCCCTGTCGCGCTTCCGCCAGGGCGCGCCCATCGTGCTGGAAGAAGGCATCCTATTTGCCACCTACGCCACGCTGCGCACCGACGAGAAGGCGGACAAGGTTTCGCGGGTGCGCCAGATCGTCGAATGGCTCGGCTCCGACTTCGACGGAGTCGTCGTCTTCGACGAGAGCCACGCCATGCAGAACGCCGCCGGCGCCGCCGGTCCTCGCGGCGACCAGGCCCCCTCGCAACAGGGCCGCGCCGGCCTGCGCCTTCAGCACGCCTTGCCGAACGCGCGGGTCCTATACGTTTCGGCGACCGGGGCGACCACGGTGCGCAACCTCGCCTACGCCCAGCGCCTGGGCCTGTGGGGTGGGGCGGACTTCCCGTTCGCGACGCGGCCTGAGTTCGTCGCCGCCATCGAGACCGGCGGGGTGGCGGCCATGGAGGTCCTGGCCCGCGACCTCAAGGCGCTGGGCCTCTACACCGCCCGCTCGCTCTCCTACGACGGCGTCGAATACGAACTGGTCGAGCACCCCCTCACCCCTGAGCAGACCCGCATCTACGACGCCTACGCCGGCGCGTTTCAGATCATTCACACCAACCTGGGCGCCGCCCTGGAGGCGACCGGCGTCACCGGCAGGGCGGCAAACGGTGGGAGCAAGACCCTCAACGCCCAGGCCAAGTCGGCGGCGCGCTCCGCCTTCGAGAGCTCCAAGCAGCGCTTCTTCAACCACCTGATCACCGCCATGAAGACGCCGACCCTGATCGGCTCGATCGACGCCGACCTGGCCGCCGGACATGCCTGCGTCATCCAGATCGTCTCCACCGGCGAGGCGCTGATGGAGCGCCGCATCGCCCAGATCCCCGCCGAGGAATGGGCCGATGTCCAGATCGACATCACGCCGCGCGAATACGTCCTCGACTATCTCGCGCACGCCTTTCCGACCCAGCTCTACGAGCCGTTCACCGACGGCGAGGGCAATCTCTCATCCCGTCCGGTGTTCCGCGATGGCCAGCCGGTCCAATGCCGCGAGGCCGTCGAGCGGCGCGACCGCCTGATCGAGCACCTGGCCGCCCTGCCGCCCGTGCAAGGCGCCCTCGACCAGATCGTGCAACGCTTCGGGACCGACGCGGTTGCGGAAGTCACCGGCCGCTCGCGCCGGATCGTCCGCAAGCACGGCGACGATGGCGAGACTCGCCTCGCCGTCGAGCGCCGCCCCGCGGGCGTCAATCTCGCCGAGACGCAAAGCTTCATGGATGACGACAAGCGCATTCTGGTCTTCTCCGAAGCGGGCGGCACCGGGCGTAGCTACCACGCCGATCTCGGGGCCAGGAACCAGCGCCTGCGCGTCCACTATCTGCTCGAGGCCGGCTGGAAGGCCGACGCCGCCATCCAGGGGCTTGGGCGGACCAACCGCACCCACCAGGCCCAGCCGCCCCTCTTTCGGCCCATCGCCACCGACGTGCGTGGCGAAAAGCGGTTCATCTCCACCATCGCCCGGCGGCTCGATACCCTGGGCGCCATCACCCGCGGCCAACGCCAGACCGGTGGCCAGGGCTTCTTCCGCGCCTCGGATAATCTGGAGAGCGACTACGCCCGCGCGGCCCTGCGCCAACTCTACACCCTGGTCATCCTCGGCAAGGTGGAAGACTGCCCGCTCCAGACCTTCGAGGACGCCACGGGACTCGCGCTGATCACTGAGGGCGGCGCGATCCGCGAGGACATGCCGCCCATCACCCAGTTCCTCAACCGCGTCCTGGCCCTGCGGATCGACCTGCAGAACCTCCTCTTCGAGGTTTTCGACGGGCTTCTGACCGCCCGCGTCGAGGCCGCGATCGCGGCGGGGACCTACGACCTCGGCGTCGAGACGGTGACGGCGGAATCGCTCTCCATCGTCGAGCGTCGCACCGTCTACACCCACCCGGCGACTGGCGCGGAGACCCAGGCCTTCACCGTGAGCCGGCGCGATCGCAACAGGCCCCTGAGCCTCGACGATGCGCTGGCACGCGGCGGCGAACTGCGCTCACGGCTTCTGATCAACGCCAAGTCGGGCCACGGCGCCGTCCAGGTCCCGGCGCCCAGCGTCACCCTGGATGACGGCGAGGTCGAGCGCCGCATCCGCCTGCTGCGTCCCTTGGAGCGGCGGGCCATGCCGTTCGAGGCGCTGACCGGCTCGCTTTGGCGGGAGGTCGATGAAGCAGCCTTCGCGACCGCCTGGCGGAACGAGATCGAGGCCCTGCCGGAATATGTGGAGAGCACCTTCCACGTTATCACCGGCCTGTTGCTGCCGATCTGGCGCCGGCTCCCGGACGACGGCTGCCGCGTCTACCGCATGCAGACCGACGAGGGCGAGCGGGTGATCGGACGACTGGTGTCGGAGACCTGGATCGCTGACGTCCTGGGGACGACAGCGCCTGCGGTGACGCCGATCGACGCCTGGCACGCGGTGCTCTCTCGCGGCGCGGCGCTGCAACTGGTCGACGGCTTGGCGATCCGCCGTTCGCTGGTCATGGGTGCCTATCGCGTGGAACTGACCGGCTTCACCGACGGCATGGTCGAGCGCCTGAAAGCCATGGGTCTGGTCTCCGAGATCATCGCCTGGAAGCTGCGTCTTTTCATTCCCACCGGTGCGCAGGGACCGGCGATTCTGACCGCCCTGCTGGATCGCCATCCGCTCGTGCGTATCGCCGACAAGGCGGCGGCCTGACATGGCCGCGCCCTCGCCAGCGGCCGAACTGGCCCACCGTCTCGCGCGCGAGGCCGAGGCGGTGTGCCGCCACTATCTCTCCAACGGTCGCCGGGAGGGGCGCTATTGGCTGGTCGGTGATATCGCCAACACCCCGGGGCGCAGCCTCTTCGTCCGCTTGAAAGGACCCGAGCGCGGCAAGGGCGCCGCCGGCAAATGGACCGACGCCGCCACCGGCGATCACGGCGATCTCCTCGATCTCATCGCCATGAACCGAGACCTCCGCAGCCTGCGCGATGTCCTCGACGAAGCGCGCTTGTTCCTACGCCAGCCGCAACCCGAGCGGGCTTCCGAGGGCTTTGATCGACAACCACCCGCTCCGATGGGATCACCGCAATCCGCACGTCGCTTGTTCGCTATGGCCAAGCCGATTTCGGACACCATCGCCGTGACGTACTTACGCAAACGCGGCCTTACGGCTCTCCACGACACCGCCGCCCTGCGATTCCACCCCCGCTGCTACTATCGCCCTGATCGCGACTCGCCGACGCAGACGTGGCCGGCGCTCATCGCCGCCGTCACCGATCTGGAGGGTCACATCACCGGTGTGCATCGC
>JBBRLN010000030.1:0-14076 GCA_038231315.1 Caulobacterales bacterium | reverse complement strand
GCGTCGCGAGCTGCGATTGTGATGATGTCGCGATGCTCGGAGCGTCGATCGTGCGCGTGCTCGGGATGCGGCCCGCGTTTATCACCGTGGGCGGATCGCCCGACGCGGGCTATTCGCACGTCCACTACGCGGCGCTCTGGCCCATGCCAACCACGCGACTCATCCCGTTTGATCCGCAGGAGCGCATCCAGCCGGGAACGTGGACCCCGGCGGCGCGGCGTGCGGGTTGGTGGGCTTGAAGTGATATCACTTCGCATGGACGCGAACCCCCCCACATCCCCGACCGTCGGCGTAACATGGCTTGCCGGAATGGTCGCGCGCGGCACGCTCGGACGGTTCAAGATGCACAGCCAGGCCGTCGCCGTGTACGTGGCGTTCAGCGTGCCCACGGGGCGCGGCGTGCTCGTCATCAATGCCATCTCGCAATCGAGCGGCATCAGCCGCCGAACCGTGCGCCGGAGCTTGTCCGAGATGGAGCGGGTCGGCGTGCTGCGCCTGCGCCGTTCGCCGGGGGTGGGGTCAGAAGTGACCCTAGTACATAACTGACCCCACCAGTGGACTCGCGAAGCGGCGTGCATATTTTTTTCTCATGCAATCGAGCCGCCATGCCATCACGTTCCAGCAGCTCCGCCATGTAGCCGTGCGGCTCGTCATCGTGTCCGCGATCGCCGCCGCGTTTTTCCTGTGCGGATGCGCCAGCGGAAGGAGCGTGGACGGCAAGACCGTGGTTGGCTTTCAGGTCGGGGCGCAGCTCCCCGACGGCGCGGCAGAAGCCGCCACTACCGCAGGTGGAATCGTCGGCGGACTCTTCGGAGGACCGGCAGGCGCAACCGTCGGCGGATCAATCGCAGCCCTCATCGTCGGACTCATCGGAGCCAAGAAGGTCGGAGACGCAACCACTCGCGCCGTCCGAGCCGAGGCCGCAAACACCGGATACGACGAGGGCCATCGCGACCGAGCCAACCAGCAGGCCTACATCGACGCCGCCTACGAAGAAGGCGCAGCACGAGCCGCGCCCGTCATCATCGCCGAACGCACCGCCAAGCCCAATCCCTACGCCACCGGGTTCCGCGACGATCGCGCGTACGGCGTGGGAAGCGACACGGGACGCGCTGGCAGTGATGGGATTGCTCCTGCTCGCGTGGACAGTGGCGCGGCGGTTTCTCAGGGCGATACGCGGGGGAACGCATGACGCTGATGGACGCGCTCACACTTACGGCGGCGATCGGCATTCCCCTGCTCGGGTTTGCGGCGATCCACGGGGACTTTGGAGCCCGGCTCCGCCACGTTGAGCGAGAGGTCGAGCACCTGCGCACAAAGGTGGACCGAATCGACCGCCTGACGGTGCGCATCGCGGATCGCATGGGCATTCAAGATCCCGGCGACGTGGACGGCAGCGAGGACGAGGCATGAACGCACCGACGAGCACAGCCCAGTACCCCGCATCGTTCAACGCAAGGCGGATCAACGTCGCCACGCGCCAGACCAAGGACGTGCCCGCCGCGATCGCCAAGCGGGCCGTCGTGAAGCGAGCGTGCACATGCCAGAGGCAGGGCAAGCCATCGGGCGACTACATCGACCCGGGAACGCTCAACGGCATGGGAGACGCGGAGCTTGCGGCGCTCGCGCATTGGGCCAATCAGTCCGGCATGGGCTCCTGGCTATCGTCGGCGTTCAAGAGCATCACCGGCGAGCATCTGAGCGATGTCATCGCGCCAATCGCGACCGTCGCCGGGAGCGTGTTCGGCGGTCCGATCGGCGGCGCGATCGGTTCCTTCGTCGGCGGCATCGCCAGTGGCGGAGGCAGCGGCCAGGTGCAGCAGCCGCAGCCCGTGCAGAACGCCACATACGCGGGACAGCCCGCGTACTCGCCCTATGCCGTCCCCACGCTCCCGCAGGGCGGCACCAGCGTTTCGGACATCATCAATCTCATCTCGGCATTCAACCGCCCGGCGCAATCGCTCGCTCCCGCCGCGCCCGCGCAACCCACCATCATCCAGAACGGCACCGGCTTCAAGCTCGACAGCACCACGATCGCAATCGGAGCGGCGGCGCTGCTCGGGGTTGTGCTGCTCACGAGGAAGTGAACCAATGAACATCGCGATTCGCAACAGCACGACGTATCGACCTGATCGCGGCATGGGCGGCCTTGGCGCGTGCAACACAACCGCTGCGTTCGCCGCAGCCAACACCGCGCGACTCGCGGCGGGCCAGCGAGCGGGCACCCTGACGGCCCAACTCACCACACTGACCAGCGAGCGTGATCGTCTCCGCGCTCAGCTCACAGCCCTGCAAGCCCAAACCGCATGAACGCCATCCGCGTGCAACCCCGCAAGCCCTTCCCCAACTACGCCGCGCGTGGTCTGGGAGACGCCGCGTGTCCGACCGCTGCCGAGCTTGCCGCCGAGCAGCAGCGGCAGCGCACCGCCGAAGCACAGGTCAGCAAGCGAGAGGGTCAGATCACGGCCATGCGGGCGGAGATCGCGGACATCACCAGCCAGGTCAACGCGCTGCGCTCGCGGCCCATCCCGACAAACCCCACGCCGCGACCCACGCCCCCGACACCCACGCCGACACCGCCAGCCGATCCCAACTGCCCGACCGAGGCGCAGCTCGCAGCCGAGCAGCAGCGGCAGCAGACAGCCGTGGAGCAGGCCAACCGGCGAGCCGACCAGGTGGTAGCTATGCAAGCCGAGATTGCAGCGCTCGAGCGTCAGATTCGCGAGTGGACTCAGCGGAACAACGCCACGTACAGGGCCAACAACGCGGCCCTTCGTCAGCAGGTGCAGGACGTGCAGAACAGCACCGAGGCCACGCAGACGCGAGTGATCGCCCAGGTTGTGGACGCCGATGCCACCGCACGCGAGCGCGCCGCCGGGATCGCGCGGGTAGATGCACAGCCATCCCGCAACGCGCTCGCCCCGATCGTTGTCAACCCGCCGCAGTCCAGCGGCGGCGCGACAGGAAGCAGCACCGCGGCGATCGGCATCGCCGCCGTCGTCGGCATCGCCGTACTCATGACCATGAGCGGCAAGAAGGGGAAGCGCCGATGAACTGCCGCGTTCAAACTCAGGAGGGCATGGGCAACCTCATCACGCGCACGTGGAAGGCGTCACTCTACCAGGTCTGGAAGACGACCAACCCAACCGACGCGCAGGTACTAGAGCCGTTTGTCGCGGGACTCGCGGCGGAAGCCATCTATCTGGGTTTCGTCAGCGACGTGATCGCTCGCGTCCCTGATAGCGAGTTCAGGGACCAGCTCATCGAGCGGATGAACGCCGCCAGCGCCAAGCTCCAGGAGATCGACCGCGCGGTACGCCAGGCGGCCGCGGATGCGTATGACGACGGGCACGGCATCACCATCCGCGACAACGACGTCGGTCTGGGTGTCGCCCCGCTGATCATCGTCGCCGTCGTCGCCGTGGGTGCAGTGTTCATCGTGTGCCAGTATCTCAGCTACGCCGCCACGGTCTCGAACATCCGCACCTATCTGACGCACAAAGAGGCGATGAACGCGGCGATTCGGCTCAACCGCCCCGACTTGATCGGCCAGGTCGTCAACAACTCGGGCCAGAACAACGGCAACGGCGCGGGCGACCAGATCGGCAAGGCGGTTGCTGCCATCCTCACACTCGGAGCCGTCGGCGCTGGCATCTGGTTCCTCACTCAGCGGAGGCGCAGGTGAGCGACCCATCCGCATTCATGCGCAAGCACACCGTCGGCGTGCTGCGAACCAACCCGCCCAAGGCGAGCGCGTTCGCGCGTCAAAAAATGGCGAAGAAGTTTCGGCGCGTGAAGCGCTCGACCCGCCAGACGCGGCGAGGGTCGATCGCGAGCGGTTGGATCACGCTCGGGACCGCCAAGCGGCTCGTGTTCCGCAGCGTGGCGGGCACGCGGATCAATTGCGGCTTCAGCGCCGGCACGGCTATCGAGTTCAAACGCGACGGAAAGGCGATGCGTGTGCGAGGCAGGGAGCTCTGGAAGCTCGCCGCGCACATGCCAGCGCACCCGAGCAGCATCGAGTACGTGCACGCCCACAGCGGCACATACAAGCACTTTTTCGGGAAGAACGCCCGGTTGTCTTTCCATCACCCGACGCGAGAGCTCCGGATCACCGGCCCGCGCGTCAAGTCTTTTATCGAGGGTTGAACACATGAGCCTCTCTCTCTCCGTCATGAATCCCCCGAAGAAGACCAAGCGCCACAGCACGGCCAAGCAGATCGCATGGCGCAAGAAGTTTGCGCAGCTCTACGGCAACAAGAACGGCACCAAGCGCAAGCACACGCACAAATCCACACGCACCACCAGCACAAAGGGAACCACCGTGGCCAATAAGAAGAAGAAGGGCAAATCGTCCGGGAAGCGATACTCGTCCGCGCCGCGCGGCGGCGGAGGACGCGGAGTCTTCCGCATGGCGGACGGGCTGCTCGGCGATCTCAAATCCGTGGCACCGACGGCGCTCGCGGCGACCGCCGGATTCGTCGGCGTCGTCAAGATCGCCGACGCGCTCCCCGCGTCTCTCACCAAGAACGCCGACGGGTCCGCCAACCCCAACAAGCGGCTGGCGATGAAGGGAGCGGCAACCGTTGCACTCTTCATGGGCGCACGCATGGCGGGCATGCGCGACATCGCCCACGGGCTTCTGATCGGCGGCGCGGTCAACTGCCTGTACGACCTGGCGGCACGCTACGCCCCGGCTGGCATCCTTCCCGCCACGCTGACGGGCAGCGACGATTACAGCGGGTCGATCCCGCCCCAGCAGTTCGCGGCCCTCAGCGGCGGCATGGGCTTCAACGTCGCCGCCAACAGCAACCGGCTCGCGGGCTCAATGCCCGGGTTCTGATCTGATCCTCCTCGGTTCGGCGGAGCGCCGTGCCTTGCAGCCCGTCGCGCCGCATTTTCCCCCTCACTCGCACACCCACACACCACACTTTTCGGAAGGTTCAGCCAATGGGAAACATGAGCGATCGCGTCAACCAGGTCCGGCAGAAGCTCGGCATCGTGCTCCCCGGCGAGGGCGAGCAGGTCACGGTTTCGGAGGTTTGCAAGTACGACACCGTGGCGGTCGCCCAGGCGGGCGTCACGACCCCGATCGACTTCTTCACCGCCAACTACAGCCCGCAGACGACCAACCTGCGCAACCCCGGCAAGCTCGTGGAGAACGGGCTGTTCATGGCCGAGGGCATGGCCTTCACGGTGCGCCCCGTGGGCGACAACCAGATCGACGACGACCTGACCGCTGGCGATGTGGCGCAGGCGCTCATCAACTACCTGGACAACGGGTACATCACCGTGCTTGTCAACGACAAGCTCGTCCTGGAAGACATCGCCCTCGGTCGCTGGCCCGCTGGCTTCGGCGCTCACGTCTCGATGGCGGCGGCAACCACAACCGCCTCAATCAACTGGGCCGGCGCGACCGTGAACAACGGGTTCCCGTCGATCGCCAACCGCCGCAACTTCAAGACGCCCATCGTCTTGCAGAACGACGACATCTTCAATCTCTCGGTGCGCTACGGCACCGCGATCGCCATGCCCGGCACCGCGACGGTTGCGATCCGCGCGTACGTGTGGGGCACCCGCATCACCGACGGCGAGCGCTAAACCCAAAACCTAGTCCGCTCTCGAAGCGGCACATTCAAGACCGCCGCCGCCGCCTGGTCTCTCCAGGCGCCGGCGGATTCGCAGAGACGCCCGACCGGACCGACCACACACCACGCCAGCAGGAGCGCCGCCAATGGCCAGCCCGAAGCTCGAATACAACTTGACCATCGCGGGCACGATCGCCGCGAGCGCGACGACGATCCTCAAAGCCACCGTTTCTGACAAAGCCTTCGTGGTTCGGGACATGGTGTGTGACGTCTGCACGAACGTGACACCATTCTACCCGATCGCGATGGACGGGGGACCGAACAGCGCGAACAACACCGCCATCGGCATCGGCGCGCTCACGATCAAGCTCTTCCTGGACGACCAGCAGGTATCTAATGTGGGCGTTTTCCCGCATCTGCTCTTCGGTTCCTTCAAGTTCCCGCGCATCCTGGTCGAGCCGTGGACGCTCCCGCTCAAGACCGAAGTTCGCATCGAAGTCACCAACGCATCGGCGACCGCGTTCCTGGGTTCCTTCGTGTTCCGTGGCCAGAAGCAAGCATGAGCCGCATCCCGCACCCCAATCCTCTCCTGGCACGCGCCGGGCACACCGTGGGCCAGCCGACAGCTGCGGAGCGCCGCGACGGCTCCACGTTGCCGGAATCGACGCCACGCGGCACCGCACGTGCGGCGCTGCTCGATGATCTGCCGGAGATGGTCAACCACGAGTTCGGCTTTAGCTCGTTGATCGTCGATGCGTTCTCGAATCTCAAATTTCCCGCGTGGATCGAGCTCGGGCGGGTCGTTCCGCAAGACCTCAACTACGAGCTCTTCCTCAACGGCATGACCATCGAGCAGATGAGCGCCGACACCGCCGCGATCGCGCTCGGCCCCGCAACCCCGATCGCCTGGGGCGACAAGTGGGGACGCGGCGCGGCGATCGTTATCGCGATGAACGTGCCCGGCACGTCGCCTGCCATCGCATCGAACAACCCCAACGCCTTCCCGGTCGAAATGCCCTTTAACTATCCGGGCATGGGCGACGCAGGCGGCGGCGTGCTCGACTGGACGAACAGCGGCGGCGTGAGCGCCGGAGTGAACGGCGTAGGCAGCCGCCGGAATCTGCTCTTCACGCTCGGATGGGTGCAAGGCTCGATGAGCGACACGACACCCTATACGCGCGTCGTGCCGCGATCCTTCGGCGCGTTCGGCAAGCGCATCGGCGAAGGAGAGATGCTACAGGTCTTCCTTGTGCTCCGCAAGGGCACGTTCACCGGGGGAACCGTCTCGATCAACGGACATTGCAACATCCAGCTGCATCTAGGCACCACGATCGGAACCGGCCAGTTCAACAACCGATGAGCCAGACGCCCGAAGCCATCTACCGCCAGGTACGCGGCTTCCTCCACGAGCAGAAGGCAGCCGAGGACGCCGCGCCGGGATCTTCCATCGCCGGAACCGGCGAGCCCGCCGGCGTGCTCGCCACTCCCGACGATGCGCGATCAACGCCGTCCGCGGACGAGGACCAGGACGAATGTGATAAGCCGTGCCCCGCCGCCCACTCGCTCTGGATGCAGGACCACATCGACGACACACCCGACCGCACGTACCACGGGCTGAAAGCGATAGCATGAGCACCACTCTCGCCATAGCCGACGCCTTCCCAGCCCTTCAGGGTGGAGCGTATCACCCGCATTTGGCCGAGCTTCGCAGCTACGAAGCCAGCGGCGTCTACGCGATCGTGTCCAGGAAGGGCGGGCGTGTCCTCTACATCGGCGAGAGCCACACCGGGCGACTCTACGACACCATCACGCGGCACTTCCGCGCGTGGGGCGTGCCCGCCAAGATCGACGGCAGCGGGCGGCGGCAGGGCGGAACGCAGTACGACCGAACCAAGGCGCGCATCGTGTACCTCATCACGCCCAAGGATGAAGCGATCGCGCGGCACGTGCCGCGTGACAACACGATCGACGGCATGGCGGAGGCTCCATTTTGAACGACGCCGCCCTCATCTGCGCCGCCGCGTGCCACCAGGACGACCAGCACCACCAGCAGCGCCCGCAGATCGCGGCGACCCTCTCTCGCATGTACGTTCACGCGATGGGCGCGACCTACATGGGAGCGGGCTGCGTCAACGAGCATCCTCTCGTGGTCGATGGCACGGTGCTGCTCATGCCGGGTTTGCACCTTGAGGGCTTCGCCAGCAACACGTACGATCCGACGTTCGGCTATGTCATCGAGTCCGACGCCGCGACGATGATCGTCAACATCGCCGACTTCATCGGAGCCCGCAAGGCCGCAGGTCTGCCCGTCATCCTCGAAATCTTCGCATCGCTGGCAGAGACGTTGCTGCTTGATGCCATCGCTCATACGTACGCGACCCAGCCCACGCAGACCGATCTCTACAACGGCGTGGTTGCCGGGATCTTCGCGCACGCCGCCGAGGCCGCGAGGTTGGCCCTTGTGCTGCCGGGAATCTTGGCGCGGCTGGATTCCAATTGGGGCGGCGCTCGCTGGGACGCGACGTACCACGACATCGAGTATGACCCGATCTGGGACGTGTGCACCGGACACGCCGCGCTGGGCATGGTCACGATGTACCAGGGGTGGCTCGTGGATGCAGTCTTGCAGCCGCGGATCACCGCCGAACTGGCGCGGCTCAACTACGGGGGCTTCTATCCCGAGTACAAGGTTCTAGACTCGTTCGTGCGGAAAGCCACCGCCGCGACCATCGCCGCTCTGTACGCATCCACCGGCGTGCCCAACGTGATGTACTGGCGAGGCCGGGCATCGCATGAGGAATACTGGTTCGACTACAACGGCGGGCACACCTCAAAGACCCAGCCCGCGCTGGACATCTCCGCGTGGCTCTACCCCTTCGACGGCGCTGGAGACACCGCGCAGTGTGTACGCGACCTTGCCCATCGCGGCCAGGTGCCGACGTTCGGACTGCTCACGCACACGACCGCGAAAGACGACATCATCGACCGCCTCTACGCCAACCGCGATCGAGGCATCGACCACACGATGCTCTATCTCGACCAGGGCTACAACGACGCCAATAACCATCTTGACGCGCTCGAGGGAGCGTTGGCCACAGCGAAGGGAACCCGTGACAGCGTGCCGCGGCTGCTCGAAATCCAGTTCGACACGGGCACACAAAAGGCGACTCTGACCTTCGACCGCACGGTCTATCTGCGGCCGGACGCCGTGGGACTCGCCGTCGGCTCCATGCGCGCCGCGGGCACTGGATACACCTTCCACGCTGCGCTGACCGATGGAGCCGACGAGATTCAACTCACCTGCGCCAATCAGGGAGCCGAAGCGGGGCCGGAGGGGATCACGTCATTCAACGCGGCTCAGTATTTCACAGCGCCCGCAATGGGCGGCAGGTCCAACGACGCCATCTCCGAACTGTTCGCCGTGACCGTCATCTGATGGAGGTTTCGCCATGCCCTACGGATTCTCTCCCAGCGTGTGGGGCGTGCTCCCCGCGATCCAGCACTAGGCCGAGGCGAACAACTACGCCAGGAACGCGGCGGCAGGATTCCCGTACGTCATCCCCGGCCCCGACGACCACAGCGGGACGCGCGACCGCGCCGCCGAGCCGTGGACCGGCCATCAATCCGAGCCCAACACCCAGGGCGGCGGCGGGGGCGCGGCCCGCCCGCCCAGCGCGGCGACTCTCCCCGCGTGGCTGTTCCTCACCGGCGCGATCGTCCTGGCGGGCGTGCTCGCCAGGCGGCGGATGCTCGCCGCGTGGACTGGCAGCCCAAACCAAAGGACCGCCGCAGCATGAAGCGGCGCGAGCTCGCCCAGGCGTTCCGGCAGTGGCTCATCGAGCGGCCCGGCTACGTGCAAGCCTCGTGGGTTCACCACATAACGGGCGTGAGCAAGTCGGCACTGACCAAGGCCGCGAGCGAGGGCCGCGTTCGAGTCGAGCAGTACACATTCCCATCAGGACGCACCATCACGCTGATCTCGCTGCAAGATGCGCTCCGCCTGGACGTGTACGGACGCCCGCACGGGTAGCAGGAAAACATCGACCACGACGCCCCGCCCAGCCGCCGCAAGGGCAAGGACGCACCCCCGGGGGGTCGGCGATGACGACGCGGCAGCGTGGCGACAATGGCAAAAAGGACGCCGCCCCGTTCTGCGAGCACGGGGCGGCGTAGGAATCGGACCCGCAATTTGACAAACGGACGCGGGCGGCGCACACTAGGAGGCACCAGTAGCGGAGGGCTTGGGAGTCACCGCTACAGGTCGTGTGTCCGAATCGGATTATACCCGATCGGAACACGCATGTCAAGGAGGCGTGTGCAGCGTGTCAGTTCAATACCCGTCCCCCGAATCACTTGACGGCATTAGCGGAGTAACCATCCGCGTGCTGCTCAAAATGTGCCAACTGGCCGATGCATCCGGCATGGTTGACAGAAACCAGCGAGAAATCGGCCTGCCGCTCGGACTAGGGGAGTCCGTCGTTCGCCGTGCTATCCTCACGCTGGAAGCGTCAAACCACGTCACCAAAGACCGCACGCGTCGAGGAAACGTGTACCGCCTCACCTGCTCGCAAGCAACGCGGGGGGCTGCCCAGGTGAACGACGATGCACCTCAGATGCACGCCGTGACGAGGGCGGAGGCAGTGGATTCGATGCTTGCAGCAGGCCGCGAAACCCACCCCACCAACGGCGACACCGAACGTCCGATAATGTATGTTCTGCCCCCCACAATGGGTGCCATCGCGGTCGTGGAAAGCCCGTATTTTCATGCGCATTTACAGAGCGCCAGCGCGCCAGCGCCAGCGCGCTATCACAGAGCGCCAGCGCTCTCTAATGGCGCGCCAGCGCTCTGTACTGCAAACGGCGTGCCCCCCCTCACACTCCCCCTTGCCCGGAGGGAAGACAACGGCGCGCCTCAACAGCAAGCAAACATGGCGGGGAATGCTGCTGATCGGACCGACCACAACAGGGGATTCGATCGGGGTGGGCGGAAGCGGCTTTACAACGAGCTTGTCGCCAAGCTGGAAGCGGGCAGGGTGCCAGGTGCCGACCCGGCGACGCGAGAGCAGGCCCTCGCGATCATGTCCGACAACACCGTGCTCATAGAGCGGCGCTGCGCCGAAGTGATCGCGGACCTGTGCCCGCTCGACTACATCCTCGCACAAATCAAGTACGTCGAGGAAGAGCACGGCCACATGACCGAGATCCCGCGCAGAAAGTTCTTCGGCGCTCTCTGCCAGGACTGGGCCGGGTGGATCGACGCGCACGTGCAAGCGGAGACGAAGCGCGAACGCGAGAGCAAACGCCACGCAGACAAGATCGCGGCGCAGACCGCCGAGGAATCCCAACGGCGGCGCGAGGCCGAGGCATACGCCGCGCAGCGCCACGCGCTTTCCCACTTGCCCTATTCCCAGATCGCGGGACTCATCACCCGCGCGATCGCGCGACTTTCCGAGCAGGAAGCCGGCGCCTGCCGCGCGATCATGCGCAGCCACGTCGGCGAGCGGTTGCTCTTCAGCGCCAAGCTGCGCACGCTCGCTCTGTCTCAACTCGAAACCGAAGACGCGAGCGCCAAGCTCGCCGCCGCAACCCATTGACCAGGAGGCCCGATGCACACCGTTTCCGACCACGAGCACGCCCCGTATTTCGTAGTGCGCTACTTCATCCCGTCGCACAAAGCGCCGCAGGACGGACCGCGCGACCAAGCGCACAAGCTGCGCGCCATGGTCCCGCAGGTTGCGGCGACCGGCGAGAAGCGCGTCGCGGGGAAGTTCCAGGCGTGGACCGGCAGCGAGGCAGTGAGCGCCGCCCGCCGCGCGGGCATGATCCCCGGCACCGCGTTCGCCATCGACGCCGAGGAATGCAAGAGCGAAGAGGAGCAACCGGCGCTGTTCTGATCGTCCGACAAAGCCACGCCACTGCGCGAATATCTCCACCCATCACCCCGAAAGCACCATGACAAATCCACAGCCCACACCAGCGGACCAGGTTGACAAGCTCCCCGATGACTTCGATGCACTCACGTTCGCGGAAAAGGTCTCCGTGCAGGCCGGGAACGGCGCGAAGATCGTGCGCGTGTTCCGAATCGAAGACGACGGCATCGAAACGCAACTCTTCCCCGAGTATCCCGCCGCAGCGTTCGACACCGCGCACGTGGCCCGCGACCACGGCGCGGGAGCGTACAAGGGGCTCATCATCGCGCCGCGCGGCAGGCGCATGGCCGGAACGGACACGTTCCGCGTGCACGAGGCACCCAGCGCCAAGCCGCAGACCGCCCAGGGGAACGACGCCAACACCGCGCAGCTCATGACGGCGCTCGCGGCGCTGCGAGAAGAACTCGCTCAGGTCAAAGAGGCGGCGGGCAAACGGCGCACGATCGCGGACATGACGCTCGACGAGCTGCGCGCGTCGATCCAGCCGCCGCCCGCCGCGCCCGCGTCCGGGTTCACGCTCGACAAGATTCTCGCGGCGCTCCCCGTCATCGTGCCCCTCATCAATCACTTTAAGCCCAAGAGCAACGTCCAGGAGATCGCGGCGCTGATGGACCTTGGCGACCGGGTGCGGCGCGGCGGGAGCGGCGCAGCGCCCGCAGCCGACAGCGAGAGTGAAGCTCTGATGAAGATCCTTGACCACCCCGTAGTGACCGGGCTCGCGAGCCGATTCATGCGCGAGCCCGCCGCACCAGGACAGCCCACGCCGCCGCGTGTGACGAGCCCAGCAGCGGCGGCGCTTCCGCAGCCAGCACCAGCACCCGCAGCGCCCGCGCGGCCCGTCGCGAGCCCCGAGCCGGAGGCGAAGCCGGTTCCGGCCATGCCGGATGATTTGCGAATGATCGTCGCCGTCGCGGCCAAGAAGATCGCCGACGAGCTCGACACCGCGCCCAAGACCACCGCGGATGAAGCCGCCGCCGTCGCGCTCAATGACACCGACATCGTTCTGGTGCGTGGACTGCTCGCGCGGTTCGAGCCCGGAGCGCTGGCCATGACCATGCAGGCCATCGAGCCGCGTTTCAAGGAGCGGCTTGTGTGGCTCACGATGCTCGAAGGCGCGTTGCGGCTCGCCGCGCGGCCTGATGAGCCAGACGAGGACACAGACGAACCCAGCGCGGACGGCGGTCCCGGCGCACAACCAGGAGGCAAGGAATGAACGCGAAGACACTCGATGAGCGGAGCGTGGACGACGCCGAGAAGCAGCGAAGCTACATCATGCGGCTGATAACCGGCTCTCTCATGTGCGAGGACGAAACCAACAACGCAAGGGACGCCGTCCGCGATCTCTGCGCTGTGCAGTTCCGGCGCGGCTGGATTCGCGACGTGGAGCACATGAGCAAGAAGCACAGGCGGGAGGCCCGATCATGAAATGGACGTGCATCAAACGGCGCGGCATCGGCCATCTCGCGAGTTTCGTGCTCGAAGACTTGGACTACGGTCTGTACGACAAGGCCCACCCGATGTACCGCCGACTCGACTCGAAAGAGCGGCGCGAGCTTCGCGAGCTCTGGGAATGGCTGGCAGTGGAGTTCAACCGCGAGCAGGAGAAGCCCGCCCAGGGCGAGCCGCCGTCGCTCGAAGCCATCGCAAGCGCGCCGGGCACGCCGCCGCTGCTCACGTGCCCCTTGTTCGATGAATCCACCACAACAGCCATCGAGGAACCGGCGCACGTTGCGCCGTGACCGCGTGGCAGCATTTGCAGGAGTCCTACATGTCCCTTGTTTGCCTCACAACTCGCACGAATCATAGTCCCGTCACGATCGCGGCCAACACGATCGCGCAGGTGCAGGATCACCCGGACGGCTACCGCGGATCGCTCGTGCGCTGCAAGGGCGGCGCGAAATACGCCGTCGCCGAGGACGTGGAGTCCGTCACGAAGGCGTGGAAGGCTGCGGGCGGAGCGAGCGATGGCGATAAGCCAAAGGCCGAGAAGCCCAAGGCCGCCGAGGTCAATTGATCGAGCCATGATCGCGCCGCGCGGGCTCGAAAGAACCGCGCGGCGTTTACGGAGACCCATCACATGCGATGCATGAACCCGACCGCCGCCGCCGTGATAAAGCAACTCAACACCGACCAGCGCGGCCACGCGGCCACGCTCAACATGGAACTCGGCCAGGGCGACACCGCCACGAAGCAGACGATCGCGGCGATGCGCGCGATCGTTCACGACGCGGCGGGCTCGCCACTCGTGCACCAGGCGGCGAGCACCATCGCGGCCAAGGCACCCAACCGCGACAAGTGGGCGCAGCTGCTCGGGCTCGACGCGTTCCTGCGCGAGTGCGTGCACTTCAAGCCCGACACGCTCGGGCGTGAAGTGCTCCGGCATCCGGCGCAGCTGCTCAGAGAGATCGCCGCCAACGGCGTCGCGAGCTGCGATTGTGATGATGTCGCGATGCTCGGAGCGTCGATCGTGCGCGTGCTCGGGATGCGGCCCGCGTTTATCACCGTGGGCGGATCGCCCGACGCGGGCTATTCGCACGTCCACTACGCGGCGCTCTGGC
>JBBRLN010000029.1:0-16352 GCA_038231315.1 Caulobacterales bacterium | reverse complement strand
CCTACACGCCCGAGCGCCACGCCGCTTGGCTCAAGCGGCGGGAGTTGGCGCCGTGAGGACTCGCTGGAGACCGCTCGTCTTCACGCTCCTGGCGATCACGCTCGTGGGGCTGAAGGCTTCGATCAAGCCGTCGCCGACGCTCATCTGGAACGCCAGCGCGAGTGTTCCCATCGGCCTATACGCCGTGCGGCCGGCCGGCCGTCTGCGTCTCGTGGAGGTAGTCGCGCTCAGGCCGCCGGAGCCGCTGGCGAGCTTCCTTGCGAAGCGCGGCTATCTACCCGCGGGAGTGCTGTTGCTCAAGCATATCCTCGCGCTTCCCGGTCAAGCTGTCTGCCGTACAGGGCGCACCGTCACCGTCGATGGGATCGCGGTGGGCGACGCCCTCGAACGGGATCGCCGGGGCCGGCCGCTGCCGGTTTGGCGTGGCTGCCGGGTGATCCGACCGGGCGAGGTCTTCCTGATGAACCGTCAGCCGAAAGACTCCTTCGACGGGCGATATTTCGGCCCGCTGCCGGCCGCCGCGATCATCGGCCGGGTGCAACCCATCTGGACACGCGAGGAGGGCTGACGTGGCGCACACAGCTCGTTCCTCCGCCAGTTCATTGCGGTTTTCAGCGTCGATCCCTCTCCCCGTCCCGGCCATGCGCCGCGCCGCCCAACGTCAGGCGTTGTTGTCGCATCGCCTGCCGTCGGCGCTTGCCCTTGCGATCCTGGCGGGCGGCGCGTCGATGGGCGGCTGCGACGCACACGCCCAATCCGCGCCGTTCGCGTCGTCGCCGGCGACAACGCCTGCGAGCGATCCGTTCGCTGTTTTCGTCGCCGAGGCGTCGCGGCGGTTCGGCGTGCCGCAATCGTGGATTCGCGCCGTGATGCGTGTCGAAAGCGCCGCCGATGCGCGGGCCCTGTCTTCCAAAGGCGCTATCGGCTTGATGCAAATCATGCCGGGGACATGGGCGGGCCTTCGCGCCCGCTACGGCCTGGGTGCGAATCCCTTCGACCCCCATGACAACATCCTGGGCGGCGCGGCCTACCTTCGCGAGCTGCATGACCGCTACGGCTCGCCCGGCTTTCTTGCCGCCTACAATGCTGGGCCCGGTCGCTATGAGGACCACCTGGCGACCGGTCGATCGCTGCCCCCCGAGACGCGCGCTTACGTCGCCCATCTCGCCCCGATGATCGGTCTTGGTGACGTCGATGGCGCAACGATCGTCGCCATCGCAACGCGATCATGGACGCAGGCGCCGCTCTTCGTAGCGCGCACCGGAAGCGGATCGACTGATGTTCGGCCGCCTTCCGATCCACAACCCGGACCTTCCTCAACCGCCGGCCACTGGGAAGATCAAACGGCATTCCCTTCGTCATCGACCGGCCTATTCGTTTCGTCGTCCGCTGGGAGTCGACGACCATGAGCATGGGCGGGCTTCATCGGGGTCTATCGGGCCTTGGCGCGGGTTTGGGAGGGGAACAGGGTGGGCGGGAAGAGATCAGCCAGAGACGGCAAGATAAAAGCGCCGACTGTTGTCGGGCGCATGTGGTTGGTTTATTTGAGTATTTCGGGCAATTCGAGACCCAACCCAGCTGGCGCTTCAGCCAAGAACTCCAGACAAATCAAGGCCCGAAGCGCCATCGCAGCCGTTTTCCTTGCGGCGTATGGCCATGATCGAGCGCGAGGAGACCTTTCGACCGCGCCCCGGCCGCGTTCGCCATGGCAATCGCGGGGCCGGCAAGACCAAGAGCTTCGTCGGCCAGGTCATGCGGGCGGCCAAGAAAGCCGGCCACACCGGAAAGAACTTCGGGCGCGCGGGCGGGAACAAGGGGCGGTCCACCTTCGGACGGGGACGCCAAGCGGCGCTGGCCCTATCGATGAAGTCGCCCGGGCGGCGTGTCGTGGTCATGGCCAGGATCGTTCGCCACCAGGGCGCGCGCTTCAGGTCGGCCCCGCTGGCCAAGCACATCGCGTATCTGCAGCGGGAAGGGGTGACGCGGGACGGCCACGATGCGCGCATGTTCGACGCCGGATCGGACGCGGCGGACACAAGAGCCTTCGCCGAACGGTGCGAGGACGACCGGCATCATTTCCGGTTCACGATCTCGCCGGAGGACGCGGCGGATATGGCGGATCTGCGCACTTTCACGCGCGAGGTGATGACCGACGCGGAGCGGGACCTGGGAACTCGGTTGGACTGGGTCGCCGTCGATCATTGGAACACCGACAACCCGCACATCCACGTCCTGGTCCGGGGCCGCGCCGACGATGGCCAGGACCTGGTGATCAGCCGCGACTACATCAGCCGGGGCTTTCGTGACCGGGCTGCAAGTCGTGTCACCCTGGAACTGGGACCGCGCAGCGAACACGAAATTCGATCGGCCCTGGAAAAGGAGGTCGAAGCCGAGCGTTGGACCAACCTCGACCGGGCGCTGCGCAATGCCGCCGATGAAGGCGCCGGCATCGTTGACCTGCGACCTGGCGCGCCGAGCGAGGATCCCGAACTGCGCCGCTTGATGCTCGGCCGCGCCGCCAAACTTGAGCGGCTGGGGCTCGCCGAACCGGTCGGGCCGGCCTGTTGGACCTTGAAGCCCGGCCTTGAGGAGACCTTGCGCGATCTCTCCATCCGGGGCGACATCATCAAGACCATGCACCGCGCCATCACGGCCGGCGGGCGTGAGCCGCATGTGGCTGGCTTCGCCCTGCACGGCGAAGCCGCCGCCGACCCGGTGCTTGGACGACTCGTCGCGCGCGGACTGCACGATGAGCTGAAGGGCTCGGCCTACGCCATCGTCGAGGGCGTCGATGGACGCACCCATCATCTTCGGTTCTCGGATCTGGAGATGACCGGCGACGCCAGACCAGGCGCGATCGTCGAAGCGCGGTCGTACGAGGATGCGACAGGCCGGGCGCGGCTGTCGCTCGCCACGCGCTCCGACCTCGCAATCGAGGCCCAGGTGACCGCCCCTGGCGCGACCTGGCTCGACCGCCAGCTTCTCGCCCGCGAGCCGGCGATCGGCGGTGGCGGGTTCGGCGCGGAAGTGCGCGAGGCGATGGATCGGCGTGTCGATCATTTGGTCGGCGACGGGCTGGCGCAGCGACAAGGTAAACGCATCGACTTCGCGCGCGATCTACTCGAAACCCTTCGCCGACGAGACATTGACCAAGCCACCGCCGCCTTGGGGGTCGAAGCCGGGCTCGCTCACAGCCCCTCGGCCGAGGGCGATCATGTCGCCGGTGTCTACCGCCAGCGCGTCACACTGTCGTCAGGGCGGTTCGCCATGATCGACAACGGCCTGGGCTTTCAGCTCGTGCCGTGGAGGCCGGTGTTGGAACAGCAGATTGGGCGGCAGGTGGCTGGCGTGATGATGCCTGGGGGCAGAGTGGATTGGAGCTTCGGGCGGAATAGGGGGCTGGGCGTTTAGTCTATCCGGAACAACCCTTGCGCCAAGCGTCCGAGCGTAAGCCATCTTTATCGATGACATTGATTGCCGCTTTGCGCCAGAAGGTGACCTTGGCGTGGCATCCGCAACTTGACGTTGAACCCCAACGTCGCGCCGGGGACTATCATCACTTCTCTACCCATCGACGGCCAGACTCGGCGATCAGATCACCGCGCGAACGAGGGCGAGTGACGACGCTTACGAAAAGCTCTGGATAAATTGGGGCCAAATATAGGCCGTTCAGCGAATGTCAGCTGCGTATAAACACGGGGCCTATTGCAAGCTAAGAGCAGGTCAGAATACCGCTTCGCAGCATATAGTCTTCAGATACGAGGTTCGTGGACGCTGTGCGGGCGCTCTCCGTCATTCGCAGGATCGAAAAGCTCGACAACCAGGTCGACGACGTCGGTCGGTTTGTAGGGCTTGGTGACGATACGCACGATGCAGGGGTTGGCCTCTGCATCAGGTGGAGTGGCGAGGCCTGATGTAATAATGATGGGAACCGATGGCGCGTGTTCACCCATCCAGCCGGCTAGGCCGAGCCCATCCATCGTGCCCGGCATCCTTAAGTCAGTGACGACAACTTCTATGTCCCCGCGTGCCCCGAAGATAGAAATGGCTTCGTCGGCCCCACCCGCCTCGACCACGACAAACCCGGCATCCTCAAAGACGTCGGCGAGCAGCATCCGGATAAGCGCTTCGTCCTCCACGACGAGCACGACCCGTGCCGGCGCGTCCTTCATATCAACCTCAGCACTGCGGTCGTTCCGCTGCCTGGGGCGGACATGAGGTCAACTTTGACGCGCGCCTCATCAGCCAGGGAGCCCACAAGACGTGTGCCCAGCCCCTTGGTGACCGAGCCGTCGACAAACCCTACGCCATCGTCGCGGATGCGCACTTCCGAAGTCCCGTCTTGGGCGCGCAATTGCACCGTAAGCCTACCGCGTCGAGCCTGAGGCCACGCGTGCTTCAACGCATTGAGAATAAGCTCGTAGCAGAGCAGCGCTAGCGGCATGGCCCGCCCGACATCCAACTCGAGCGGCCCATCAAAATCGCATTCCAACTCGGCCGAATTGTAGACAGCCACCAGCCCCTTGGCGATATCGGCGAGCGCGGCGCGGAAATCGACCCGGTCAAGCGCGTCGGCCTCGTAGATCCGCGACTGGACTGCCCCAAGCGCGCGCATGCGCCCGGCGATTTCCTCGAGGTGAGCGCGGGTCGCCGGGTCTGATTTTCCACCCCGCAGTCGCAACAGACTTTCGACCGTCTGCAGATTGTTTTTCACGCGGTGATGGAGCTCGCGGACGATCGTTTCCTTGTGGGTGACCATCAGGGTTAGCTGCGCTTCGCGATCTGAAAGCGCCGAGCGCGAGCGGGCGACCTCAATCGCGAGCGTGAGCGAGACGCGCAGGCGCGGAAGCTGGCGCGGCGACTTCACCACATAGTCGTCGAGCCCGGCCTTCATGAGATCGACCGCAATCATCTCATCGCCCGTGCCAGTGAACATCACGACCGGACAGCCCGGATGTCGCCGCTTTACGGCGGCGAGAACGTCCCGACCGTTCGACCAGCGAAGATCGAGATCCGTGACCACAAGGTCCAACGGAGGGCCTTCGAAAGCCGCCTCCAAGGCGGGAAGATCCGTCGGCTCGAGGATGTCTGCACCCGGAAAGAGCTCCTCCACTTCGTGCTGGACGAGTTGGCGGTCGTCAGGATTGTCATCGATTACGAGAATGCGCATACCAGAGGGCAGATCGCTCATCGGGCGTCCACCTGGTTGAGCTTAATCCAATAGGCGTCAAGCGAACGCACCATCTCTATGAGCGCGTCTCGGCTAACCGGCTTCACGAGGTAAGAGTTCGCTCCGTCGTCGTAGGCGCGCTTAATATCGTCTTGCTGGTTCGACGAGGTTAGAACGACCACCGGGGTATGCCGGGTTGGCTCTTGGTCGCGGATGAAGCGCAGAACTTCGAAACCGGAACGCCGTGGCAGCTTCAAATCGAGCAGGATCAGCGCCGGCAACGGATGGCGCTTCCGGTCAGCGTAGACGCGCACTCCACTGAGAAAGTCCACGGCGGCGTCGCCATCGCTGAGGCTGACAAGAGGATTGCCGATCCCGACCTTCTCGAAGGCGTAGCGGACCAGCTCGGCGTCGTCGGGGTTGTCCTCTACGAGGAGAATGGAGGACTCGTCGTTCATGCCAGCGCCGCGCCTTCCTGTTCAGCTTGCTCGGCGCTGTCCCCCGCGGCCGGAAGTTCGATCCAGAAGCGACTGCCATGCCCTAACGCGGACTCGACCCCATAAGCTCCGCCCATACACTCGACACCCTTCTTGACGATCGCGAGCCCGATCCCGGTGCCCGGGTAGGCCTCCTGCCCGTGCAGGCGCTCGAAGACGTCGAAAATGCGGGCTTGGTGCTCAGGGGCGACGCCGATGCCGTCGTCTTCCACCCAAAGCCGGACGCGATCTCCGCGGGGCTCGGCTCCTATGGTCACGTGCGCTCGGGCGCCCTCGCGTCGAAACTTGGCGGCGTTGCTGAGAAGGTTCGACAGCACCTGGCCGAGCACGACAGGTTCGGCCAGGATCATGGGCATTGACGACATGACCTGGATCTCAACGGCGTCCCCGAACTCTGTACCGACCTCGTTGGACGCACGCCGGGCCGTCCGGCTCGGATCGACCACGCGACTGGTTGACTGGTAACGCTGCAGGCGGCTGTAGGCGAGAAGGTCGGTGATCAGCCTGTCCATGCGCTCGGCCGCTGTCACGATCCGTCCGGCGTAGCCCCCGCCCTTGGCTCCCAGTCTCGCGCCGAAATCGTCCAGGAGAATGCGCGCGAACCCCTCCATCGCTCGCAGCGGCGCCCGCAGGTCATGGCTGATCGTGTAAGCGAAGGCGTCCAACTGAGCGTTAGATTGGGCGAGCGCCGCCGTCCGCTCCTCGACCTGTTGCTCCAACGCGAGGCGGAGCCTGGCCTCTTCCGCCCGTACGGCCTCGACGGTGCGCAGGCGCGCCACCGCTGCGGCGATCAGGTTGGCGTAGCCGCTGAGAAAAGTGGTGTCGGCATCGGTGAAATCGCGCGGCTCGCGGCTATCAACCTGCAGGATTCCGAACGGCGCCTGATCCTTGCCGCCGATGATGAGCACGTTGGCGACCGCCTTGGCGCCGTTCTCGATGAGGAAGGGCGGATAGCGAAACCGCGTCTCCGTCTCGATGTTGCGCGAGATCATCGGCTTGCCCGTCTTTAGGGCGTAGCCCTCCGACGTGTCTTCCGCGGCCCGGATCGTCGCCTCGCCAACGACGCCGGGCTTCCATCCCACGCCGGCACGCACCAGGAGGGTCTGGCCGTCCGGCTGCAACTCCACTACCTTGGCAAGGTCGGTGCCCATGGCTTCCCCTGCCAGGCGGCACGCCTCGGTCAGAATCTCGTCGAGGTCGTCGGACTTCAGGGCCAGTTCGCCGAACCGAGCGAGCGTGGTCTGTTGCCGAAGCAGGTCCTGCTGGCCGCTCTGTTCTGCGTCGCCCACGGAGCCTCCATCGTTGCTCGTATCAACCTAGCCTGGGAATGCGCTCTAAGCCACCAACGAACGCTACTTTAGAACCCTGGCATCTTGAATGTTCTGCTCTGGTCCTCGGTACAGGAAGGCCGCCTCGGCTATACCAGAACGCTCCAACGCATCAGACCATGAGTGCGTTCTTGTTCATCCGCACAGTTACGATCACTCCATCCTCTTGCCACTGATGATCCAGCGAACCGCCAAGCTGACGGGACATGGCCCGCGTGACCAGTTGGCTGCCGTAGCCCAGAGGGCCTGTGGGCGGCGCAGTAGGTGGCCCGCCTCGCTCCGTCCACACAACCACCACGTTTTCGTCAGCGGTCTCGCAGGATACGTCGAGCGTACCGCTCGCGGCGGACAGCGCCCCGTGCTTCAAGGAGTTGGTGGCCAACTCGTGAACGACGAGCGCCAGGGTGGTCGCCGCCGCGTCGCCCACGCCGAGGCGAGGGACGGAAACGCGGATACGGCCGCTGAAAGGTCCCAGGTCGTCGTAAGGCGCCAAGAGAACTGTCAGGAGGTCGCCTAACAAAACGACCGCTTCCTTTTGTCCGCGAAGAGGCCGCGCGAGATCGTGCGCGCGCCCAAGGGCGGTAAGTCGCTGCGTAAGTTCACGGGCCATGTCCGCCGTGGTTGATGTCGAGCGGGAAGTGATTGCTGTCAGCCCCGACGCTATCGCCAGCAGGTTTTTGACGCGGTGGCTCATCTCGCCAGCAAGTAGCTCATGCGCTTCTTCGGCTTGCTTCCGACCGGTCACGTTGAGGAAAATGCCGAACATGACGCGGTCAACGATGTCGGCGTCGTCGCCCTGACCTCGTGCCGAAATCCAGCGAACTTCGTCTCCGACAGTCACGCGGAAGTCGATCTCGTATGGGCCCACGATGCCGCGCGTGGCGGCGAAGGCTGCTCTCAGCCTGTCTCTGTCGGCCGGATGAATGTGCGCCGACAAGTCCTCGAAGCAAACGTCAGTGCTTTTCGGAACACCCCAAAGTCCGTAGCCGTGGTCATCGAGAGTAAGCTTGTCGGTGTCCACGTTCCACGACCACAGCGCTACGCCTGCCGCATCGATCGCTCTGCGCAGGCGCTTGGCGTCCCATGTGATCTCTACGGTTTGGTCGGTCGACATGCAGGTTCTTTCGAGTGGGCGTTGGAGTTAGCCGACTCGCGCTCGCCCACCACCCTGACAGAACGTCTCGGTCGGCCTCCGCGGCGACCTTGCCGTCTGTAATCCGCTTCTGATTTCCGAGCTACTATATCAAGACGCGACGCCTAGCGAACGTCCGAAGAACGCACTTCGGGGATACGGCGCCAACCAACCTACGTAGGCCGCAAGTCGATGTTCTCGGCACCCGACTTCGCCGCCAGTATCTGCCAGCGCTTGGCGCTGCGGGGGCCCAACGTCGATGATCTCCAGCAACTGGCGCGGGATGTGCTGTCCGAGCCGCAGTCACTTCGCACAGCGTCGACGGATCGACGCCGAGATGAAATGCAGCCTCTTCGACCCGAAGCCCGCCGCGCCGGCGCGCGGCCCGAATGGCTTGGGGGAGGGTGGTTGGCGCGGGCCATGGATCGTGGCCGAGGAACTTGATGATCTTCGGATAGTTCGCCGCCAGCGGGCTCCTGCCATTCTCCCAGTTTCGAACGGTCTCCTCCGAGGTGTCCATGCAGACTGCGGCGGCAGGCCGTGAAAGTGCCACTTTGCGGCGTCTCTTGCGCAAGGACATGGCCAGGAACGAGCGTCACTTCGATGCGTCGTCCGGGCGCTTTGCGCAGAGGCGCACTCTGACTCCCAGACGTACAAATGGCAACGCAACGGTGCGACTTTGGCAACGCCGGATTGGTCCTCGGAGGAGCTGCGGCGGCCAGACGTATTGCCAGAAATCCTTTCAGTCGAAATCGCAATCGGCGCGACCGATTTCTCCGCAACAGCTATCACGTGAGATGCCTGCGGGTTCGAAGGACGTGAATAGGCCACGGCGGCCGCGACAAAGGTTCCGGCGGGAAGCTATGCCGCAAAGTTGGGATCGGTTATGCTTGGCTGAAGCACGGATCGGGGCGGTGGTTGACATCACCTATAGGAAGCCTCCCAGGCACGGCGACGGCCTCGTCGTGTGGCCTTCCTTCAACAAGGACGGGTATCGAATTACGTCCGTGGCGGATTACTGGAAGCTCGTGAACCCGAATCGCGCTCCCGTCCGGAAGAGGCCGTCAAAGCTGGACGCCGTGGTTGACGCCGCTTGCGACCAGGCCGAGCGCGATGGCCTATCGGCCATCTATGTGATCGAGGATTAAACAAAGATGCCAAGGGCGCGGACATGGTGAGGGTCAAATACCAAGCACCCCCCTACCGAGCGGAGGGCCTGGTCGTGTGGGCGTCATCTACGCCGAACGCGCCGGCCTATCGACCGTCTAATGGCATGACTCAATGAAAGCCGAGAGTCCATCGAGAGATTTCCCCGTGGTTTGCGTGGGCGGCTCTGCGGGAGGCCTTGACGCCTACATACGTTTGCTTCGGAATCTACCGCCGGACATGGGCGGCGCCATCGTCATCGTCAATCATCTGAGAATCGTCGCCACCCGGCTTCACGAGATACTTCCCCGCTATACGAAGATGCCGGTCGAGCTGATCACTGAGAAGCTCCTCATTCGGCCAAATCACGTCTTCATCATCCCCCCAAAGCGCGATCTGCACGTACTCGACGGCGAGTTCCGCCTGAAGCCGATCTCCAAGCCTCGGGGATGGCCAGATGTGATCACTGTATTCCTGCGCTCGTTCGCTCGGAATTGGGGTGGCAAGCTCATCGCCGTCATCGTCTCCGGCTACGATGGAGGCGGCGCGGCGGCGCTGCGAGAGATCAAAGAAGTCGGGGGCGTCACCATCGCCCAGAGGCTCGATACTGCCCAGCAGCCGGACATGCCGGAGAGCGCTATCGACACCCGCTGCATCGACTTTGTGCTTTCGCCCGAGGACATCGCCGAGGCGATCATGCGCATAGCCGGCGAGACGACTAAGAACCTGACCCAAAAAGGGGTAGCGTCGAGGCTCATGGCTGGGCGAAGACCTATCGTACATCCTCAGGGAACGCCTCCCTGCAAGACATTCCCGCGAATGCATCGAGCTTGGGCATGGTCCGCTTGGTCGGTTTCCAGTCGCCAGACTCCCACCGCGCAAGCGTGCCTTCGTCGACGCCAACCATCAAGGCAGCTGACCCGATCGAGAGCCCTCTGCGGCGACGTTCGATTGTGGATCGGCGCGCAACAGGGACCCCTTTAGGCCTTTAGGGGGTGATCGGCGTCGAAAAGCAGCATCGCAGGAGTTGTGGGTGAATGTCTTTTACCAAGAACTACCGAATCCTTCGGTCAGAATCAGGAAAAACTTTTCCGAATGAGGCGGCCGCGAGCGACCTCCCGGATTTCGCCAGCGCATTGGCCGCAGCTCTGCACCAGGATTTTGGAGCCGCGCCGGGAGCGGTGAAGAGGGTAGGGCGCGGGACGATGTCGGAGTGCATTTGGGTGTCGGCCCGAGGCACCTTGGCAACGTCCCCCGCCATCGGCACGCGCCGAAGTCAGGGATGGAAACTAGCGTCCCGACCCGCCTCTGGTGTCGAGGCCGCGCAGGAATTGGACCACCTCGGCCCGCCGCTTGGCGTCGGCTATATAGAACGGATGCGGCGAGGCGCCGCCGCGGCGCGGATTGAGGAGTTCCTCCAGGCTGTGCACCGAACCGTCGTGCAGGAACATCGGCTTGCTGGCGAGATCGAGCAGCATGGGGATGGCGTTGCCGCGATGGCCGCCGCCCGGGCTGGCGTCGACCACGATCATCTTGTCGTCGAAGGTTCCCGGCGCATTCTGGATGGGATCCAAGGGTGGATCGCGCAGGGCCAAAATCGTCGGGCGGTAGCCCGGCCAGATCCGGTTCATGGCCACCTGGTCTGGACTGACCGGCTTGCTCTGATCGGGGTTGTGGCACGAGGAACAGTTGGCGACGAATGCCCGCCGACCGCGCGACGCGACGGCCGGATTTACCCTCGCGCCGGCGGGCGCGGGCAAGGATTCGAGGTAGGCGCGCAGATCGGCGAGCTTTTGTTCATCGACCCTGCGTCCCACCAAACTGGCCGGATCACCCACCTTGTAGCCAGTCATGGCCGTGACGAACGGATAACCGGTAACATGGGTCGCTCTTAGAATTTTGGAGTAGTCATCCGACAGCTGGGTTCCAACCTTTCCTCCGACGATGGTCAGGAATTTTCGACCTTCGGGCGTCGTCAGCGAGGTGGGATCGAAGGCGACCGTGTAGACGCCGTTGGAGAAGCCCTCCACGCCGGGTTGCTCGCCGGCGCTGCCGAACGGCGCGGCGAGATCCTGCCTGAACAAAGGCGAGGTCACCACTGGATTGCCGTTGCCATCCGGGGTGTCGTCGAACATGCCGACCGGGTAATTCCTGGGATTGGCGAGGTAGGCCTTGGCGTCCGCTTCGCTCGAATTGGCGTTGAGGCCCTTGGGCGCGCGGCCGATCGTCTTCCCGCCTAGGGTCGTCTGGAGAAACGGATAAAAGGCCAATGGATTGTCGGCCGTGGCGATGATCTTGCCGAAGTTCAAAATGAGATTCGCCCGGCCATCCTGCCGATGGCCGATCGAGCCGCCGCCGGGCATGTTGAACACCGATGCATCGGTGCTGGTGTGGCAAAGCGCGCAAGAGGCGCCGACCTTGTCACCCTTGGGCACGAAGCCGGGAATGGCGTTGGCGGCGATCAACTTCATCGTCGTGGCCGGATCGTTGAGCAGCGGCGCGTGGCGCGGCGAAAGATCGGTCGTCAGTTCCGCGGCCAGAGGACCGCGCAAATCGGCGGGCACGGCGTCGATATCCACCACCAAGCCGAGCTTGAGAGCGTCGAGCGGCGTAACCTTTGCCTCCATGATCCCCTTTGGCAGGCGCACCGCGTCGGTCCAGAAGCCCTCGTTGCCGAAGGTCTCGAAGCGGAACACGTCCCGCCCGGCGCTCGCATGGCCGGGCAGCCCGGGATGCGGCGGAGCGATTTTTTCAGTTTGCGCCGCGTCGCCCTGCGCGCGACTTTCCTCCCGCGCGCCGACCAGGAGCGCGGCGGCTAGGCCAAGCGCCCCAAGCGACACCGTGACGTGCGAACCCCAGCGGAACCTAGCCATTTGCCTCGCCTTCCTCGCCTTCGATCCATCGGGCGCGCCGCCTCCAGGTAATTGGACACACCCTCAGAGCGGCCACCTCTCCCTCCGAGACAGCACTAAGCGACGCCGGCCTAACCATTGGACCGGCCATAAAGCAGCTACATCGGGTTTGAACTCATCATCTTACCCATGCTCGGATGCTTCTTCATCATCGCCGAGCAGCCTTTGTCCGCCATCATGGCGTCGTGTGACATCGCCTTGCACGACATCATCATCTTCATGTCGGCGTCGGACATGTGCATCTTTTTCATCATCGCCATGCAGCCGCTATCGGCCATCATCGCGTCGCTGGTCATGGCCATGCAAGAATGCAACTTGTCCTTCGAGGACATGCTTGAGGACATCATGCCTTGCGCCGAGACGGGCAGGGCAAGCCCGACGAGGCCAATCGTGGCGAACCCGAACGCGGCCGATTTCACTAAGTTCATCTAGAGATCTCCTGTTGACGAGAGAAATTACCCCCCGCGCGAGTTTGAACCCCGGCGGCGCCGAGGTTACTTTTTCGCAATGTCACGGGCGACCGCGCGTTCCGTCGGCAATGCAGATTGTGAGACTCTGCAGCTGTCTTGCCGAAAAGTCTTACATTGCTCGGCGGGGTGGGCCGATCGACGCCGCGAGGCGTTACGGACTGGGTGGCCGCGAGGGACGAGGCGGATGAAACGAGTATCATGCGACGTTGCAATCATCGGCGCCGGGTCGGCGGGTCTCGCGGCGCGCCGGGAGGCCGTCGAGGCCGGCGCCAAGACAATGCTTATCGAGGCGGGAGCGGGAGGCACGACCTGCGCCCGCTTCGGCTGCATGCCCTCCAAACTCCTGCTAGCCGCCGCTCGAGCGGCGAGGGATGGGCGCGCGGCCCGGCAATTTGGCGCCGGATCGCGCGCCGAGCCGGCGATCGACGGCCCCGCGGTCATGGCGCGCGTGCGTCGTGAACGGGACCATTTCGTCGCCGCGGTCCTGAAGGACGTGGCCGCCATTCCAGCCAAGCAGAAACTCGCCGGCCAGGCACGTTTCGACGGCCCAGCCAGCGTGACGGTGGACGATCACACCCGCGTCGAGGCGCGAGCCATCGTCATCGCCACCGGCGCCCGGCCTTTCGTTCCCCACGCCCTCTCGCAGGCCTGCGGCGAGCGCCTACTGACTCACGAATCGATATTCGAGCTTTCCACACTACCCAAGTCGCTGGCCGTGATCGGGGCAGGGCCCCTGGGCGTCGAACTGGCGGTGGCCTTCGCGCGGCTGGGCGCACGGGTCGCGGTGTTCGACGAAGCCAGCGCCATCGGCGGCCTCGCCGATCCGGCGGTGCAAGCCGCCGCCCAGGCGAGCCTCGGGCGCGAACTGCCGCTGCATCTGGGCGTCGCCGTGGAGGCGAAACGGATTGGCGACGGCGATGTCCGTGTGTCGTGGAGAGCGGGAAAAGGCCGCGCGGCCAGCGCGATGTTCCAATACGTGCTTTCGGCCGCCGGCAGACCTCCCGCGCTCGACGGACTGGATCTGCGCATGACCGGTCTCAGCCTGGACGCGCACGGGACGCCGGCGTTCGACCTCTCGACGCTGCGCTGCGGCGACAGCGCCATATTCATCGCCGGCGACGCCAACAACGCCCGGCCGGTGCTGCACGAGGCGTCGGCCCAGGGCGCCCTCGCCGGATCCAACGCGGCGCGCTATCCCAAGATCGAGAAGCGACCGCCCGAGGTGAAGCTCGCCATTGCCTACACCGACCCCGACATGGCGGCAGTCGGCGAGGGATTCGACCCCGAGCGGGCGAAAGCGTGGGCCATCGGCTGTTCGGCCGACAACGGACGCGCTCGCGTTGATGGGCGCGACCCTGGCCTGCTGCGCGTCTATGTCCGCCGCGAGGATTCGGTGATCATCGGGGGAGAGATGTTCGGACCGCAGGTCGAACACCTGGCGCAGATGCTTGCCTGGATGGCGCAACTGGAGATGACCATCGAAGCCGCTCTCGCCCTTCCCTTCTACCACCCCACACTCGAGGAAGATTTGCGCGCGTGCCTGCGGGCCGCCAAAGGCCAGCTCTCGGCTTAGGGTTGCGGGGGTCGTCACCCTCCGTGGGCGAAGGAGGGGTAGAGGCTCATGCCGCCGTCGATGAACAGGGTCGTGCCCACGACATAGTCTGAGGCGTCAGAGGCCAGCCAGACGGCTGCGGCGGCCACTTCCTCCACCTCGCCGATCCGATCGTAGGGGATTAGCTTGCGAAGCTTGCGCAGGGCGGCGGGCGTCGCCCAAGCGGCTTTGTTGATGGACGTTCTGATGGCGCCCGGGGCGATGGCGTTCACGCGGATCTTTTCGCCCGAAAGCTCCTGGGCCATGGTCTCCATCAGCATCTTCACCCCGCCCTTGGCGGCGGCGTAATTGACGTGGCCAGCCCAGGGGATGGCCTGGTGCACCGAACTGACGAACAGCACCTTGCCCATGGCCTTGGAGCGCTTCGGATCGAGCCCCTGACGGCGGAAACGGCGCACGGCCTCCTGGGCGGTGAGGAAGGCGCCGCTCAAATCCAGGTCGATCACCGCCCGCCAGTCCTCGACGCTCAGTTCGGTGAAGGCGCCGTCCTTCTGCAATCCGGCGTTGGCGACCAGAATATCAACGCCGCCGAAGTGCTCGTGCGCCAGGTCGAACAAACGCTCGATATCGGCGGGGCGAGAGACATCGGCGGCGGCGGCGACCGCGCGGCCCTGCTTGGCGAGAACGGCGTCGACGATCTCTTTCGCGGCCTCTTCCGCGCCATGGTGATTGACCACCACCGCCGCGCCCGCGTCGGCGAAGGCATGGGCGATGGCCGCGCCGATGCCTGAACTGGCCCCGGTGACGATCGCCCTCTGGGCGGCCAGAGGCTTGTCGCTCATGAAGCCGCCTTCCTCGCCTTTCGGCTCTTGGCCACGATCGCGCCGGACGGACCGCGCACGACATCGCAGTCGAAACGCTCGCGACCCATGGTCAGGCCGGCGAGGCTCAGGCGGGTTACGCGGCTGGGCAGCAGCGGCCGCTCGAACTCCACGCCCAGGCGCCCTCGGCGCAAGCCCAGCAGCGTGGCGAGCATGTAGGGTATCGCGCCCGACGACCATGCCTGCATGGGCTCGGCGAACGGGCACCTGGCCGGGAACAGGTCCGCCTCACGCTGAAAACCCACATAGAACTCCGGCGGGCGGCCAAGGGCGAAGCATCCGGCGGCGTCCAGCAGATCGTCGAACAGCTTCACGGCGGCCTCGTCGAGGCCGTATCGCCGCAGTCCGGCGAGGATCAAGGCGTTGTCGAACGGCCAGACGCTGCCGAGGTGATAGTTGAGCGGGTTGTAGGTCTTTTCCAGAGTGGAGAGGGTTCTTATTCCCCATCCGCTGTCCATATCCGCTCGCAGCATCCTCTCGGCCGTCCGCGCCGCCTTGTCGGGGTCGGCGATGCCGGACCAGAGCACCTGACCGGCGTTGGAAGTGACGACGGTCACCTGGCGGCCTCCCTTCTCCAGAGCCAGGGCGTAACAGCCTTCCTCCTCCATCCATAATTCACGGTTGAAGCGCTTTCGCAGGGCGCCGGCCGTCGCCTCGAGTCGGTGAGCTTTCGCCGTCTCGCCGGCTTGGCGAAGCGCCGCCGCGATCAAGGACTGGGCGAGAAAGACGTAGCCCTGCACCTCGCAAAGGGCGAGTGGCGACTTTGGAACGCCGCCATCCTTGCGGGGAACGCCGAAGGTGGAGTCCTTCCATCCCTGGTTGATCGGCCCTTGCGGCGTCTCGCCGCTGTAGTCGAGATAGCCCGTCCCGTCGACTTCGGCTTCCCGAGTCATCCAGCCCAGGGCCGCCTCGATGTTCGGGCGCAACTCCTCGAACAGCGCCAGGCCGCCGGTCCATTCCACGTGGGCGCCGATCAGGATCAGGTAGAGCGGCGTAGAATCTATCGACATGTAGCTCGGCCCGTGCGGGACCTCCTTCAGCCTCGCCATCTCTCCCAGCCGCAGCTCATGGGCGATCTTGCCTGGTTGTTCGCCCGTCGTCGGATCGTCGCGGCGCCCCTGATACGCGGCAAAAAGGCGGGCAACGCCCTCGGCGGGACGCGGATCGAAAGCGAGGGTCTGGAGGGCGGCCAGAATGCTGTCGCGTCCGAAGGGGGCGACGAACCACGGCAGGCCGCCGGCGATGAAGTTGCTCTCCAGCCCGG
>JBBRLN010000028.1:0-19087 GCA_038231315.1 Caulobacterales bacterium | reverse complement strand
CTAGATAACCGCTGAAAGCATCTAAGCGGGAAACTAACCTCAAAACAAGGCTTCGCCGAGAGCCGTGGTAGACCACCACGTTGATAGGCCAGGTGTGGAAGCGCCGTGAGGCGTGTAGCTTACTGGTACTAATCGCTCGATAGACTTGATCGTTCTCATCAAAACTCATGCGCGCATGTCGTTCATCGGATCAGATGTCTTCTCTTCATCCTCTTCGTCGACCCGGTGGTTTTACCGGGGAGTCCCCACCCGATCCCATTCCGAACTCGGTCGTTAAGCCCCCCAGGGCCGATGGTACTTCGTCTCAAGGCGCGGGAGAGTAGGTCGTCGCCGGGTCTACGAAGCGGATGAGCAGGAACCCTTCATTCACGATCTCAATCCACCAGTTTGTCGCGGGGTGGAGCAGCCCGGTAGCTCGTCAGGCTCATAACCTGAAGGTCACAGGTTCAAATCCTGTCCCCGCACCCAAAGATCATCGAGGCCCCTCCCGCTCCCGCGCGAGGGGCCTTTTGCGTTTGGGCGCTGGTCGCGCTTTATGCGTGGAAAACCCGAGGAAACGCCATGCCCATACTCCGCCAGGTCCCGCGCTCGGAGGCTAAGGATCCGATCGTCACCCGGATGTACGATTTCCTCTTCGGCGATCGCGATCCCGTGGCTGAGCCGGGGACGGCGACGGGGACGCCGGGGGACTGGTGGACCACCTTCGCCCTGGCGCCCGACATCCTGAAGCATTGCGTCGATGGCTTCGCGGTCTATCGCAATCCGGCGCGCACGATCGATCCGGTGTTGCGGGAGCTGGGCCAGACCCGCGCGGGCTGGGTGAAGGGAAGCCAGTTCGTCTTTTCCCAGCACTGCAAGTCTTTGCGCGGGCTCGGCGTGTCCGAGGACAAGATCGCCGCGGTGCCGCATTGGGCGGTGGCTGACGTCTTCGACGAAAAGGAGCGGGCGGTGCTCGCGTACGCCGACTGCCTATGCCAGGCTGGCGGACGAACGCCTCTGGCCGTGTTCGAGAAGCTGCGAACCTTCTGGGACGACGTCCAGATTCTGGAATTCACCTACATCACCTGCCTTTATGACATGCACGCGGTGATGACCAAGGCGCTGCGCCTCGAATACGACAACCGCGAAGAGGCGATCGTCGAGATCGCCGCCCCAGAAAGCTTCAGCGCCTCGGACTTCCTGTCCGCGGGCAGACCGGGTGGCGCTACTCGGCCGGGGTAAGGACGCGCTCGTCCAGCTGCATCCCGGCGACGATCATGCCTTGGGCCTTGCTGCCATCGGCGGTCATCGGATCGTGGGCGACGTCGCTCTCGTCGAAGGTTTTGGTCCAGGCGGCGAACTCCAGACAGATCCCGTCCGGGTCCATGAAATAGACCGAACGAACGAAGACTTTCTCGTGAACGGTCTGGCTGACTTGCCATTCCGAATCGTCGTGATTGAGAACGGGGGTCACCTTGACGCCCTTCTCCTGCAACCGGGCGTAATATTCGTCGAACTTTTCGGCCGGTACGTTGAAGGCGATGTGGTTCATCGAACCGTGGGCCGTCAGCATCGAGCCCTCCGTCGGCAGGTGCGCGGGGCTGGAAATCCCCGGGCTCGCGGTGGGCGCATTGGGAAACCAGAAAAAGGCGAGAGAGTCGCCATTGCCGATGTCGAAGAAAAAGTGCTGTCCCATGCCGCCGGGCAGATCGATCGTCTTGATCAGGGGCATGCCCAACACGTCGCGATAGAATTCCACGGTCTTGGCCATGTCTTTGCAGACGAGGGCGAGGTGGTTGACGCCGCGGATGTCGAATTGGCTGTTGGTGGCGTTGGGCATCTTGGTCCTTCCGGTTTGGCGATTAAAAGAATGCTCTCAGCCGTAGAATTCCACAACCGCCCCCGCGATTCGCGCGATCTGGCGAGCCGTCAGCTCGGGGTAGATCGGCAGGCAGACGCCGCGTTGAAACGCTAGGGTCGCATTGGGGAAGTCTGAATCGTCGCCGGCCGCGACCCCAGGCGCGTCAATGAAACAGGGCTGGCTATGAAGGGGGGCGAACACTGATCGGGCTTGAATGCCTCGGCTTTCCAGATGGGCCATGAGCGCCTGACCGTCGTCGGCCATCAACACGCAGCGAAACGGCACAAACGTCGAATTCGGCGCGCCATTCAGGACCCGCACCTGGGTCACGCCCGATAGCGCCGAGACGTAGTCGCCATGGTGCGCGCGCTTGGCGGCGACGATGGCGTCGAGCTTGCGCAGCTGGACCAAGCCCAAGGCGGCCTGCATGTCGGTAATGCGAAAGTTGTAGCCGATGCGCGGGTGGATGAACGAACCTCGGTCGAGCCGACCCTGGTTGCGCAGATGGAGCAAACGGTCGTGAACGCCGGCGTCACGGCAGGTCACATAGCCGCCCTCGCCCGTGGTAATTGTCTTGTCCGCGAAGAAGGAAAAGCAGCCGACGTCACCGAGCGCGCCGGCGTGGCGACCGCGATGGAAGACGCCGATCGCCTGAGCCGCGTCTTCGATCACCGCGATGCGGTTGCGCGCGGCGAAGGCCATGCAAGCGTCCATGTCGCACATGGCGCCATAGAGGTGCACCGGCATGACCGCGCGGGTTTTCGGTGTGACAGCGGCCTGGGCGCGGTCGATATCAATCTGATAGTTATGCGGATCGACATCGACGAAGACCGGCGTCGCGCCCACCAGAATGACGGCTGTCGCGGAGCCGACGAAGGTCGTGTCGGGAATGATGACCTCATCGCCCTCGCCAATCCCCAGCGCCATCAAGCCAAGCGCCAGAGCAAGGGTGCCGTTTGGCGCGAAGACGCCGTAAGGCGATCCCAGCAATCGATTGAGTTCGGAGCCGAACGCCGCCGTGGCCGGTCCTTCGGTGATCCAGCCGCCCGCGAGAACTTCGGCGACGGCGTCCCGCTCATCGTCGCCCAGCCAGGGGCGAACCTGGGGGATTATCTCGTCACGCCCGAAATCCATTTTCCTCAGTTTCACGCCGCCGGGCGCCTTACAAGCGTTGGTGGCGTGACATCCTCATTGATTGCAAACGATAACGGCGTCTTTTCGGGTATAGCGGTTATGGGGCGTCGCCGAGCCCGGACTTATATAGGTTTTTGACCATGGAATACGTCGACGTCCTCATCATCGGCGCCGGGCTTTCCGGGATCGATGCGGCGTTTCATCTCGGGGACAAATGTCCTGGCAAGACCTGGGCCATCTTCGAAGCGCGGGAGCGCCTCGGCGGAACCTGGGACCTCTTCCGCTACCCGGGCGTGCGGTCCGATTCGGACATGTTCACCCTCGGTTTCGCGTTTCGGCCGTGGACCGAGGCGAAGGCCATCGCCGACGGGCCGGCCATACTGAAATATCTCAAGGCGGCGGCGGAGGATTACAACATTCGCTCCCGCATCCGCTTTCGATATGCGGTCAAGCACGCCGCCTGGGACTCAGCGACCTCGCGGTGGACCGTAAGTTTCGAGGCCGACGGAGAGGCGCGCCAGATCAGTTGTAACTTCCTCTTCACCTGCGCCGGCTACTATAATTATGAAGCCGCCTACCGGCCCGCGTTCGCCAACGAAGGCGCTTTTCGCGGCCGGGTCGTTCACCCTCAATTCTGGCCGGAGGACCTCGACCACTCCGGCAAGCGCGTCGTGGTGATTGGCAGCGGCGCGACCGCGGTGACGCTCGCGCCCGAGATGGCCAAGACCGCCGCTTCGGTGACGATGCTGCAGCGTTCGCCGACCTATGTCGTGTCGCGGCCGGCGGAGGACGCCTTCGCCAACGGGCTGCGAAAGCGATTGCCGGCCATGCTGGCCTATCAGATCATCCGCTGGCGCAACGTGCTGTTCGGCCTGTTCTTCTTCAACATGGCGCGGAAGAAGCCTGAGAAGACCAAGGCGGGAATTCTCGCCATGGTGCGTCAGGAACTCGGCCCCAACTACG
Organism: Caulobacterales bacterium; assembly: GCA_038231315.1. GTDB lineage: Bacteria > Pseudomonadota > Alphaproteobacteria > Caulobacterales > Caulobacteraceae > Acaudatibacter. Next base: position 15,150 of record JBBRLN010000028.1, on the reverse strand, counting down.
ATATCGAGACCCATTTCACCCCACGCTACAATCCTTGGGATCAACGGCTTTGTCTGGTGCCTGACGCCGATCTCTTCCAGTCGATCCGGGAGGGCAAGACCGAGGTCGTCACCGATACCATCGCCGCCTTCACCGAAAACGGCCTCCGGTTGAATTCCGGGAGGATCCTCGACGCGGATATCGTCGTCACCGCCACGGGTTTGGACATGCGCCTGATGGGCGGCTTGACGATCGAAGTCGACGGACGGCCGATCGATCCGGCCCAGACCTTCAGCTACAAGGGAATGATGTACAGCGGGGTCCCCAACCTCGCCTCGACATTCGGCTATACCAATGCGTCGTGGACCCTGAAGGCCGATCTGACATCCGAATACGTCTGCCGGTTGCTCAACCGCATGGATCGCGGAGGGTTCACCGAGTGCCGGCCGGTCAACGATGACGAGACGCTGGAGCCGGCGCCATGGCTCGATTTCTCCTCGGGCTATGTGAAACGCGGGATGTCGCGCTTTCCCAAGCAGGGACATGTCGCGCCGTGGAAAGTGCACCAGAACTATGCGCTCGACCTCCTCGCCTTTCGCTATGACAGGATTGACGATGGGGTAATGCGTTTCTCGAAGGCGCGACCGTCCTCAGCTCATCTCCAGTCGGGGGCTGAAGGCGACCTCGGAGACGCTGCGCGCGCCATCGCGGCGTGAAAGCTGGACGGCGACGTCGACCACGCCATCGACGTAACTGATGATCTCCGAGCGCGAGAGATTGGCGCCGGCCTGGATGACCATCAGGGCGATCTGATCGACCGCCGCGCGCGGACTGTCGGCGTGAACCGTGGTGATAGAGCCCGGGTGCCCTGAATTGACGGCCCGCAAAAAGCTGTAGGCCTCGGGTCCACGAAGCTCGCCCAGCATGATGCGGTCGGGTCTCATGCGAAGTGAAGCCTGGAGAAGGTCTTCCACCGTGACCCGCGCTTCGCCTAATGTGCCTCGCGCGGCGACGAAACCGACGGAGTTGGGATGGTCCACGCGAATTTCCGGCGTATCCTCGATCATGATCAGCCGCTCTTCCAGAGGGATTTCCTTGACCAGAGCGTTGAGGAAGGTGGTCTTGCCGGTGGAGGTGCCGCCGGAGACGATGATGTTCTTCCGCGATCGCACCGCGAGGCGCAGGAACCCCGGCATGTCCCCGGAACGCAAGGCCTCGGCCAGACGCCGATCATCCGCCGACCGCTCGCCCAGGCTGACACCCCGCGCTCGGGCGAAGGCCCCGGTTCTGGCGTAGTCGTCCAGGGATAGGTCGGTTGTCACGTGCTTGCGGATGGCGATGGCCATCGCCCCGCGCGTCGCCGGCGGTGCGACGATCTGCACCCGCGCTCCGCCCGGCAGCGTGGCGGCGAGGAGGGGATGTTCGCGGCTGATGCCCTGGCTGGTTGAGGCGGCGATCTGCGTCGCGAGGCGCCAGAGCGTGGTTTCGTTCAGCTCGGGCGCGAGATGGCGCTCCATATCGCCGCCGATGCTTTCCACCCAGACCTCGCCGGCGTCGTTGATCAGGATGTCGGTGACGTCGGGCCGGCCCATCCATTCGGCCAGAGGTCGCAGATACGCCTCGAGATAGACGCGTCCGCCGAAGCTCGTGGGCGAGGCCTGCGCGGTCATGGACGCCAATCCTTCACACTGGAAAAGTCGAGGTCGCGCGCCACGAAGATGCGGATGGGCGAGCCCTGAGCGACCTTGATTGTCGGCGGGATTGCCGTTGGGATCAGCGCGGACAGGCTCGCTGTGGCGGCGTCGCTGGACGAGCCGATCACGATCGAGGTGCTGTTGCGGTTCGAGAGGTTGTTCAGACCCGCGTCTATCACCGAGAGCAGGATCGCACCGCTGAAACGCTGGAAGAAGTGGGTGTCCACCTTGCCCGCCAGGCCCGCGCGGCCGAGGGGATCGGTGCCGGAGGACGCGATCTGGATCGAGACGCCGTCCGGACGGATGATTCGCGTCCAGATCACAAAAGCCCGGGTCTGCCCCTGCGCGACGGCGCTTCTGTACTGACCGATCACCCGGCTCCCGCGAGGGACGAGGACACGCGAGCCGTCGAAACCGCGCACCTCGCGGCTGACCACCGCCCGCGCGAAACCGGGCAGGTCGGAATTCAGCGCGGTCTCCAGCACGCCGGTTATCGTTACGCCCTGGGCGACCAAGGTCGCGCGGTCGTGGAGTTGAGTAGCTTCGGCGTGTTCGGGTTGCTCGGCGCCCACGCGGGTCGCGAATTGTTCGTTGCTGTTGCCGTTTGCCGCGCTTTGGGCGCCGGGAGCGCCGGGCTTTCCGGCGGCGGGCTCGGCGCCGGTGGTTGAAGCTGGAACCGCAGGGGCTCCATTGACGCCGGGTTCCGCGGCGGTCTCGGCGAAATCGACCACCAAAGTCGGCGCGCGCTGACCGGATGACGTGCCTGGCCCGCTCGCGGCGACATTGACGAAGGGAACTGGCGGAGGGGTCGGAGGAATGTACGGCGGCTGTTCGACAACGGTCCGGACGCCGCGGCCGGCGGCCTCTTCGGCAAGGAGTTCCGGCGGCGGCGCGGCGGCGGCCATGGCCTGTCGCGCGCCCACGGACGCGGTTGAGGGCAGCGCGGCGTTTTCAGCTTGATGGTTGCGGTTCGCCGAGAGAACGACGAAGGCGAGTAAGCCGAGGGCCGCGGCGCCGCCCACCGCCAGCCAGAGACCGCCCTGCGCCCGGGTCGCGGCGACCTGCGGTCGCGCGTCTTCGATATCGTCCAGGGTCGCCGCGTTCGCGGTCGGCGTCTGGCGAGGATCGTCGAGTTGGTCGGGCCGAAGGTCGCTCATTTCGCAATGGCCCCTTCTTTGACCGCTTCTTTTTCGGTCTTGCGATCATGAGGCCTAGGCGCGAAAGGACCGGCGCTCGGCGGGATCCAGCCGTCGTTGATGACGTAGGTCACTTCCTTGCCATTGCGCAGGACGAAGCGCGGCGCGGTCTGCTCGACGATCTGAAAGCCGTCGCGCACGCCATAGTTCGCCAAGCTCTCCGAGCCGTCGGCGGCCACCAGGAAAAGGGCGGGCGTCGAAGTGTTTTCCGGCCACTTGAAATAGGTGAACTTGCCGTCATCGAAGACCAGCGACGGTAGCGAAGCGCGCGAGCCGGTATAGCTGTAGGCCCGGTTCTTCATCTCTGGCGGCGCGGGGGGCGGCGGCGGCGGCGCGGTCGGGGGAACGGGCTCCGGCGGATAGAGGAAACGCACGACGTAGGCCAGATCGGCGCCCGGTGATCCACTTTGGCCGACGAGCTGGAAGACATAACGCCGCCGATCGGTGATCACTGTCATGTTAGTGACCGCGCGCTGTTCGAGCGGCTTGATGAAGAGCAGGGTCGCCTTCTTGTTCGGCGTGACCTGCCAGGCGAGAGAGTCGCCGATGGCGACATTTTCGATCCGCTCGTCGTCGCCGAATTCGATCGTCGTCTGATAGCCAACGACGCCGCGCAGCCTCACCACTTCGTCGGCCTGATAAAAAACCGTCCGAATCCGGGAGTCGCGGGGACCGGCGCGGGGCGTCTGCACGGCGAGAACACCGGAGGCCATCGCCGTGATGGCCAGACCCAACACCAGGGCGAAGACCCGATTCACTTGCGTTGACCCTGAGGAACGGTCTGGGGATCGACGACAAAGTTCGGCGGGGCGGACTGCGATCCCAGCGACGCCGGTCCCTCCAGCCGCGTGAAGGCCGAGGGCGGCGACGACGGCGTCAATGGCGCGGGTGTCGGCGAGACCGAAGGCGCGGCGGCGGACGCGAAGCTCGCCGGGGGTGGGATGAAGGCCGCGGGCCCCAGACCCGGCACGCTCGACGAATCGCGGCGATAGCTCACGACCTGGAAGCCGAGGGGGTTGATGAAGCGATCCTCCATCCGCATCGGCGCGCCAGTGTAGCGGAAGGCCATGACCGCGACGAAGGATCCTTGCGGCGTCAGGCCGCCATCGGCCTCGCGCCGGGCCGTCTCGAAGCGCACCAGGGCCGTCGTCGGTGTAAGCAGGGAGACGCTGTCGATCGTCGTGCTCAAAATGGTGGTGGGTGTGTAGAGATTGAGCGGGCTCTGCGGATTGGTCTTGCGCATGTCCGCCTCGTATCCCGCCCGTGCGGAGCCGGCCGACCAGAGCGTCACCTTCTTGTAGTTCTCGCGCAGATCGGCGGCGTCGAAGGTTTCGCGAGCGATCACGTATTGGACCAAGAACGACTGGGTGACCGACGCGGTCTCGCTGAGCGGGCCGGGTTTGAGGCCCTTGATCATTTCGACGTAGCCACTCTGGCGATCGACGAGGATTGTATAGGGCACGACGGTTTTCAGTGGGGTGAGGAGCACCAAGGCGAGGGCTTCGAGCGCGGCAATGGCCCCTGCGACAGCGGCGACGATCCAGGCCACCCGCCGCGAAGCGCGCAAGGCGCCGTGGACGTCGGCGGCCCATGACGCCGCGGCCTGGTATTTATTCGCCCGGTCGCCTCGTGACATCCGGAGTTGCGGATCGCTCATCTCAGTCCCCCGCCGGCGCCGCCGGTCGATCTCATGGTGCGCGGACCCGAGGCCCGGCGCGTTTCCTGTCCCAGGCGAGTGGGCGCCTGAAAGCCCTCGCCGCCCGTGCGCTCTCGTCGCGAGGAGTCGGCGACGGTCGTGCGCCGCTCCGTGACGGCCCCGCCGCTTCCGGCGCCGAACATCATCGCGTCGCGCCGATCGAGCGCTACGGCCGCGGCCGCCGTCCGCCCGGCTCGGGTCTGGGTGGTGACCTCGCGTTCCATGACGGACGCCGTTGGGCGCTCGCTCTCCCGGGCCTCGGCTCCGGCGGGCTTGCGGCGCGGCAGACGGAATCCCGCGGCTATCGTTGCCGTCGCGACGACGCCGGCCGCCATGACACCCACGAAAACCATGATCAGGATCATCACGCTATAGGTCGGAGCGAGGGTGTAGACGCCGGACGACCCCTGCTGCTCGAGCTGAAGCAGGGTCGGCTCGAGGATGACCAGGATGACCCCGAGGAGCAGCGTCGCCAGCAGAGGGATGATGGCCAGAGCGAGCGTGGCCCGCAGCCAGCCCTCGAAGACACCGCGCGTCGCCTCGAACAGAAACATGACGATGAAGAGCGGTCCCAACGCCAGCAGGAGACCTAGCACGATCTTGCCGGCCAGGATAACGCCGAGGGTCGAGAGCAGCAGAACCGACGCGGACGCCGTGAGCAAAAAGGCGCCCAGTCCGGTGCCGCCCAAAAGGGGATTGGCGTTGGCCGGGGAATGCGCCGCGAAGCCGTTGGCGAAGGCCGTCAGATCGTCAAAGGCTCTCTGCAAGCCATCATAGACGTCGCCGCGGAAAACCGATTGCGGGGGTTGGATGCCCGCCAGCACCGTCACCGCGAGCTGGCGGGGTCCGTCGAACAACAGCCGATAGACGACAGCTTGATAAGTGTCCCATCGCGTCGCCAAGGCCAGGACCGCGCCGAGACTGACCGCCATCAGCGCGAAGTCGCTGACCCGAAGCTGGGATCGCCCCAAAAGCAGTTGATAGCCGACCAGCGCGACATAGATCGTCAGCCCGACCGTGAGCACGCCGCCAAAGCCGCCGCCCGGCGCGAAGAGCGTGGCGTAGCCATCGTGGGTCAGTGTCTGGACATTGCAGTCCACCGTCGTGAGCAGGGCGCGGACAATCGGATCGTCGGGCCCCGACACCGGGCAGACGCCTGCCATCACCCGCGCTCCAGCAGGCGCGGCAACCAGTCGGCGGGCGCGTCGCCGACTTCCTCACGCAGGGCGTCCAGCCGCCTCACGCTGCTTTCCCGGCCCGAAAGAACGGTCAGGAGGTCGGGCATTCCAGACAGGTTCAACCGCGCCACCACGCTGTCGGCGCCGTGCTTGATAAGGAAACAGTGCGACGAATCCGGCAGGGTGCGCACGAGGTCGTATTCGTGGGAGGTGAGGCCGAAGCCCTCGCGATAGTCTTCTTCCCGCGCCTGGGGATTGACCATGAAGATCTGCGTCGCCGCCTGTTCGATGATCGCGCTCGAGATCTTGCTGGTCAGCGCATCCTGGGCGCTCTGGGTGCAGAAGCCGATGATCCCATTGCGTTTGCGGATCGTCTTTTCCCAGTCCTTGATCCTCTGGATGAAGACGTCGTCGTCCAGCGCCTTCCAACCTTCGTCGATGACGATGATCGTCGGATCGCCGTCCAGCCGCTGTTCGACGCGGTGAAAGAGATACATCATCGCCGGTGTCCGCGCGGCGGGGTCGTCGAGGATGGTGGTCATGTCGAAGCCCAAGGTCTGGACGTCGAGATCGAGGCCGTCTTCTTCGTTGTCGAACAGCCACGCATAGTCTCCCGAGCCGTGCCACGGCGCGAGGCGAGCGGCGAGGTCGGCGCTGGTCGGTCTCTGGCTGCCGCGGAACAGCTCGGCAAAGTGACGCAGACGACGATACTCCCGGGGCTGCGCGTAGTTGGCGTCCACCGCGTCGGCGATACGCGCCATGTCGTCCTCGCCCAACTCGCCCCCGCGCACCGACACGAGCTTCACTGTCCAGTCGGTCAGGAAGCGACGGTTCGCCGGTGTGTCGGGCAGCAAAAGCGGGTTCAGGCGCGTCGCTTCACCCGGCCTCAAAACATCATAGCTTCCGCCGATGGCGCGAAGGAAGATTTCCGCGCCGCGATCCTTGTCGAAGAAGACGGTCCGGGGATGGAGCTTCTGCGCCTGAGCGAGAAGGAAGCCCAACACCACGGTCTTGCCCGACCCCGAGGGTCCGATCACCGTGAAATTCCCAAGATCGCCGCGATGGAAGTTGAAATAATACGGGCCCGCTGAGGTCGTCTCCAGCACCGTGATCGCCGAGCCCCAATGGTTGCCTTCCGCTTGGCCGACCGGGAAATTGTGGCAGCTCGCGAGACCGGCGAAATTTCCCGAGGAGATCAGCGCCCGCCGGGCGATGTCGCGGAAATTACCGGGGAACTGAGCCCAGAACGCCGCTTCCTGATTAATGTCCTCGCGCACCGCGATGACACCCAGTTCGGTGAAGGCCGACTGCACGTCCGCCGCGGTCTTGTCCAGCACGTCGAGGGTGGGAGCCTTCACCATGACCGTCAGATGATGCTCGCCGAAAGAGGAGCGGCCGGCGGCGACATCGTCCTTTGCCACGCCGAGGTCGCGCCGAAGACTCATCGCCTCGTCATCCGCCGCGCGCATCCGGCGGAGCGCGAGGTTCATCCGGTCCAAGGTCTGCTGCCGGTCCACGAAGCCGAAGCTTTCGGTCAGCACCATTTCCACGGGCAGCCGCATCAGATCATCAAGGACGCCGGGCGCGGTCTGGCCCGGGTAATCCTTCACCGAGACCATCGCCGCGAAGGATCGCTCCAGCCGCCCCGACGGCGCGAACTCGATGGCCCGCTGGCCGAAACTGACCCTCCGATACGGCAGATAGAGGCCGAGGTCGGCGTCCGGCAGCCGCACGGGTCGCAGCTCGCCATTGAACAGCATGGAGAGGAATTCTAGCGGTTCCGAGCAGTCGCCTTGAGGCCCCGTGTAGGCGGCGAGCACCCGCGCGCCATAGGGTTGCAGAGCCGAGAGGAGACCGTCCCGCGCCGCGTTCAAGGCGCTCATCTCCTGCGCGAGGGAGGCGGCGGCCTGATGGGAATCGCCGGCGCCGCGCGCCATGCGGAAGATATCCTCGAGGACGCCGACCCGGCCCTGGAGGGGTCTGCGCACCAAGGTCAGGAAGAGGTCGTTGACATATAGCTTCCTTGCTCCAAGCCGCGCACGCCACGCCGCGTCCAGGTCATTGGCGAAACCACCGCCGGTGATCTCGCCGGGAAGCTGGGGCTGAACTTCGCGCCGGACGATGTGGTGATAGAGAGCGAACCTCGAGTTGGCGACGCCGCGTAGCATCGTCTCGCGCACGGTCTTGCGGTAATTGAGCTCCTCGGTGTCGGCGGTCTCGAAGGGAAAACCCTTCAGATGCAGAAACTGCATCAGGCGGCCGTCGCGGGTTTCGATCGTCTCGTCGTCGACGTGACGGGCGTACGGCAGCCGCGCGCCCGCCGCCTGTTCGCGACTCGGCTTCATCTGGGCGACGGTTCCGGCCACGCTAATCCGATCAGGCCGAATAGGAGTTGCAACGCCAGAACCGGCTGTTCTTCACGGGCGGACAACGACTGGCCTTCACCATCCACAGATCGAAGAACCTCGGCTCACGCAGACAGCCGAGATAGCCGACGAGATGCAAGATCACCGCCAAAAGCAGGGCGAGAAACGACTTGGTGATCAGGAAGAGCTCCACCGTGACGACGGCGTTGAACACGAACCAGCTGTAGGTCACGCCCGCGAACATCTGGGGTCGTGTCAGGGCCGTGAACACCGGATCGCGTTCGAGTTGAGCTGCCACGGCGATCAGCCGCCCGTCGAAAGCGAACGAATCCCCGCCACGATGGCCGCGGCGCCGAAGAGAATGAAACAGCCCAGGATCACCGTCGCGCCGCGCCGCCAGTCGATCCGGCCCGTCAGCATCATCAGGCCGGTGGCGCCGACCGCGAGGACCGCGAGCGCCGTGGCGACATTGCCGAGCAAGGTGCCTTGCAGCCACATCACCGCGTTCAGGATCGGGTTGGACCCCGCCGGATCAAGGCTCGCCGATTGCGCGCGCGCCGAGGCGGCGGCCATCGTCAGCAGCCCGGCGAATGCGAACCGCGCTGAAGATCGACCGCGCGTTCCGGTCGCGCCTGGCGTGGAAACTATCTTTCGGATGGTGCCGCTCCTTCTATCGCCCGCGCGCCGAGCCGGTTCATGATGGCGGCGACATAGGCCTGTGTTTCGCGAAACGGTGGAACGCCACGATAGCGATCCACTGCCCCCGGTCCCGCATTATAGGCCGCCAGCGCGCGGATTAAATCACCATCGTAACGTCGCATCAGGCCTCCGAGATAGGCCGCGCCGCCTCGGAAGTTGTCGCGCGTGTCCCAGGGATCGACGCCGAGGGCCCTCGCGGTCGCCGGCATCAGCTGCATTTCGCCGATCGCCCCGGCGCGCGAGACGATTCCACCCCGCAATCGCGATTCTTGCCAAGCTACCGCCTCGACCAGATCCCGGCTGAGCGCGGCCCCCTTGGCGGCGGCGCCCAGCGCTTCCCCGGTCTCTACGGTAACGGCTCGCACACGTGAGGGGGTGTGCGCGTGCGGCCGTTGAATAGGCGCCGCCCCTTGCGCCGTGAATACGGTCGGCCGGTCGTATGTCGTGACCGCGCCCCCCGCGCCGATCTCGATCACCTGCGCCTGCGCCTGCGTCGATGCGCAGGCCAGAGCCAGCACGGAGCCGCAAATGATCGCCGCGGGGGTCAACGCGCGGTCACCCGAGATCCCGAATAGCCGAAAGTGAGACTAGAGAACGTCGTTTCGAAATCGGCGTCTGCGTTGCCCTTGATCGGCCTGGTCCAAATGACGTTCAAAAGCCAATCGCCTGTGCGTGGCACCTGGAACGACGCGCGTCCCGCGGAGTCAGTCAGATGGGTCGACACCGGGCGTACGTCGAATTCAAGATTGGTGAGTTTGACCAACGCGCCCCGCAGAGGCGCTCCCCGATACAAGACCTGTACAGGAAGCAGCTGCCCAGCGCCGAGTTCGTAGGGATCGACCGCGGGTACGATCTCCAGCGTGAAACCGACCGGTTTTGTGACCCATGGATTGGGTTTGCCGCCGGCGCCGACGTTGATCAACGCTTTGCAGCGGCGGCTGTAGCTCTCGCGCCCGTTGGCGGCGGTCTGACCGACCTTGGCGCGGTAAGCGAGGGCGGGGGTCAAGCCTTCGACCTTGGCATAGTCATTGTAGCGAATCGACGGCAGATTGCTGAGCGCGGCGGTAGATTCGAAGAGTAGCATTTGCGTTCCAGGCGCCGGGAACGACAGCGTGGCGTCCTGTTCCGGCGTCGGGCGCAGGGCGCCCTTCAGATCGACCCTCCCCCCTGACGTCAAACTGCTGAACAGGACAACCCGATCGAGCGCGCCCGACCAACGCGACCGGAACGGCCCATGACCGACCTCGATGGTGATCGGATCGGGTTGGGCCACGGCCGGATTGAAACTCCGAGGCTGAAGCCAGAAATCGTGAGCGCCCGCGCCGCCCGCCGACAACAGGGCGACGCAGACAGTAGCCAGGTTCAATCCGAATCGACGCACGCGCGTAACAAGCTCCAGGTTGGCGAGCAGCGTCGCCCGACGAAGGAGCGAGAACCATGAGCGAAGCGCGCCCGCCGAGACTACGAAGAACGACGTGCTGTATTTTGGGGTCTTTTGCAATTGCCTGCGCCTCGCCCGCCTTCGCTCACACCGGGACTGGGCTACCGGGAGGCTTCGCTTCCGGATTCCTGCACCCGCTTACGGGCTTCGATCACATGCTGGCGATGGTTTCCGTCGGATTATGGGGCGCCTTCCTGGGAAGGCCGCTGATCGTCGCGCTGCCGGTCATCTTCCCCACGGTGATGGTTGTAGGCGCTGGGCTGGCGATGGCCGGGGTTCCCGCACCGCCCACGGAGATCGGCATCGCGTTTTCTGTCCTACTGCTGGGGGCGGCGATAGCGCTGGCGTGGCGAGCGCCCATCTGGGCAGCCAGTTTGATCGTCGGCGTCTTCGCCCTGTTTCACGGCTATGCCCACGGCAAGGAACTACCGTCGGCAGCGGATCCCGTCGGCTATGCGGTCGGCTTCGTCCTGGCCACGGGCATGCTCCACGTCTGCGGGATCGCGATAGGCTTGATTAATAATCGACCGGGAGGCGTCGTCTTGACGAGGATAATGGGCGGCGGCGTCGCGACGGCGGGACTGTTCTTTCTATGGTTGGCTTTGCGATGAGAGGTGGTGCGCTTCCCCCCGCGCTTCTTTTCGCGGCGTTAGGCATGGCGCTCGCCTTCGCCCCACGCCGAATCATCGCGCCGTCCCTCATACTTGCTCTCGCCGCCGCGATCGCCGCGAGTTTTCTTCGGGTCGCGACCACCTGGGAGGACCCGATCTTTCTCGGCTGCTGGATCAGCATGGTTGGCGCTGCCGCCCTCGTGCACCTCCCTGGCGGCCCGCGATCGGTCTGGGTTTTGTTGCTCGCCCTCGATTGCGGACTTTGGGCGGGGGCGGTGATCGCCGCCGCCGGGACGCGTCTAGATCTCGCCGTAGCGGCGCCGGCTCTGCTGGTCTGCATTCCGGGCGCGTGGCTCGTCGCGACGGGCAGGGGCATCGTGGTCAAGGTCGCCGCGAGCTGGCTGATCGCGATCGGCATTCTGGCCGGCGGCCTGCAATTCGCCCCTGTGACGCCCGGGTACAAACCTGACCATATGGACTGACCCATTGCGTAATAGTGCTCGCAACGAGGACGCCGCGTGAAACCGGTTTAGGTTCGGATGCGTAAGATGGAAGGTGAGTTCCTACGCACCGCCGATCTCTGAAAAGGAAAGAGCGCCTCAGGGTGCGCCGCGCCGATGGGTAGCCGTGTCTTTGGCTCTTATCGCCCACCTCGCGATCCTTATGCTGTTTCTGAGCAGCCATCCCCGGACCAGGGCGGGGGCGGGCGTCGGTACGGGCGCCATGGATGTTGCGTTGGCGGGCTTCTCGAGGGGCGCCACACCCGCGCCGACACATACGACGGCGCCGCCTCCGATCCCGACTTCTCCTCCCTCCCTACCTGTTCCGCTTGAGAGTCCGATCAAACCTCGGTCCGTCGTAGCGATCGTGTCCGACATCCTCTCGATCCCCTTGGCGGAAAAGTCGGTCCTCCCCTCGCCGCTGACGCCCCCTGCGACAACCACCGCGACCCAGTCGGAATCCGCGGCGTCGGGCTCCCAGGGCGCGGCTTGCGACCTCGCTGGGACTATACAGTCGACGCTGGTGTCCGATCCGATGACCCACCAAGCCCTGGTCTCCATCCCCAGACAAAATCGGTCGGCGGCCGATGCCGTGATGCTTTGGAATGGGCGATGGACTGATGCCGCGGTCCTGGGCGGCGCGCCCGTTCTTACCGCGGTTCAGTCGGCTATTCGAGGCATCGTTTCCTCGGCGCGCGCCGATTGCCGCGACCAGATCAACACCGGTCCCAGGTTCATTTTCGTCCCGGAACCAGACGGCGAGATGATCATCGCCATCGGCTCCGGTTCCTGGCGATGGTCGGACATGATGGATCGCGTCGACGACCGACCAGAGGCGCTTTGAGCGAGCGAAAATAATTTTTTGCTGGAATGAATCCGAGTGATCCAGTCGCGGATTGGGACGTAGAGGAATTCCAGAACCATCGTTGATTTAACCCACAAAAAGGGGCGGATATGGCCAAATTCAGCGGCACGGCGATGGCGGCGATAGTCGCCGTATCGGCTGGCCTGGGCGCGGGGGCCGCGTTTGCTTCCAGTCACCGTGAGGCGCCGGGTATTACTAAGATGCCCAAGGTCGATGGAACTGATTTTTATATGTTTCGAAGTTATGAGCCGGGGCGTTCTGGCTACGTAACCTTTCTCGCCAATTATCAGGGCCTTCAGGGCCCCAGCGATGGTCCCAATTATTTTACGCTGGATCCCGATGCAATATACGAAATATCGATCGACAACGTCGGCGACGCCGCCGAACACCTGACGTTTCAGTTCAAGATGTCCAATGCGCTTGTCGGTGGTACGGGAATACAGCTGACGGTAGGCGGTAAGACACAGTCCATTCCTTTGCGCGCGATCCCGACGGTATCGGGAAACAACGCCAACGTCGCCGAGACGGAAAGTTACACGCTTACGTTGATCACTGGCAATCGCCGAAGCGGGGCGGCTCAGGCTGTGACCAACGCAAACGGTGGAGGTACGACTTTCACAAAGCCGATCGATAACATCGGAAACAAGACCGTCCCAAACTACGCGGCCTATGCCAGCCAGTTTATATATTCGATCAACATTCCTGGTTGTTCAACGCCTGGAAAAGTATTCGTTGGCCAGCGCGCCGACGCCTTCGCGGTCAATTTGGGCGGCGCCTTCGACTCGGTCAACTTCGTGCCGATCGAGGGGGATAGTTCACCCGGATCGGGAGACGGTAAGGGGTTTCCTGGCGGCATCACCCAGAGCCACGTGAACGACGAGGTCATGGGTAAGAAAAATGTGGATACATTTGCGCTCGAAGTTCCGATCGCCTGCCTCACAGGAACTGGAAATGGCGTCATCGGGGCCTGGACGACGTCAAGCCTGCCTCAAGCGCGGCTGCTGAATCCCGCGCCGACCTACAGCACCACAACGCTTCAGGGCGGCGCCTACACCGAAGTGTCCCGCCTCGCCATGCCGTTGGTGAATGAGCTAGTCATCGGCCTGCCGGATAAGGACAAGTGGAATGCCTCTTCGCCGAGCGGCGACGCGCAATTCCTAGACTATGTCACCAACCCGACGTTCCCTGAAGTGCTCAACCTGTTGTTCCGCGCGCCTGTCAATCAAACCCTGGGAACCAACATCGCCGACCTCGCGCCCAACAATTTTCCACGCAACGATCTGGTTGCGACATTCTTGACCGGCATCGCGACACTCAATCAGCTCGGCAAGGTCACGCCATCGGAAATGCTGCGGCTCAACACAGGGGTGAACCCGACGCCACAGGCCAGCCAAAGCACCTTTGGCGTCGCGGGGAACGATCTTGCGGGCTATCCCAACGGTCGCCGACCAGGTGACGACGCCGTGGACATCACCTTGCGTGTGGCGATGGGCGCGCTTTGCTATCCAGTGCCGATCAACGGCGTCCCGACGCAGCTTGGCTACTGCGCGCCCTCTAACGCGCCCGTCGGCAATGTGGCGTTCACGGATGGCGCGCCCGTGCACGCCACCGATCTGCTGAACACCTTTCCCTACCTCAACCAACCATTGCCAGGCTCTCCTGGTCACGGCGCCCGCCTTGGAGTGCCCAACGATCCCAACGGGTTGTCACAATGAAGACTGATCGCGCCGTTCTCCGTCTCGCCGCGTTGGCCGCCGCGGCGGTTTCCCTGGCCGCGTGCGGCGGGGGCGGCGGTGGCGGAACGGTCGTGCCGCCAGTGACCGTGCCGGCTCCTTTCGCCTACACGTTCGGCAACGGGTTCGGGAAGGATTTTACCGCTGCCGCGAACTCCACGCCCGCGCCGCTGCAAGGCAATGAGATCAACCCCGTCAGCCTGACCGCCCAACCGGTTCCTTTTCCGCCTCCTTAATTTTCAGAGGTGGGCGCGAGGCGCATCCGTTCACAGCGGCTAACGGCCTACGCAAGGCGCCTCGACGTTTGATCGCCGCGCGCCATATAGGCCCCATGGATGCTCATCTCAGCGATCAGGGACCGCCGCCGGGCGCGGCTCTCGACTGGACCATCCCCCAGGACTGGGGTCGGTACGCGCCCGACGAACATCGCACCTGGGTCACACTGTACGAACGCCAGGCGGCGATTCTGACGGGTCGCGCCTGTGAGCCCTTTCTCCGGGGGCTGGAGGTGCTCGATCTCCACGGTCAGGGCGTGCCGGACTTCGAGCGGCTTGCGGAAAAACTTCGCGCCTTGACGGGATGGAGCGTGGTGGCGGTGCCGGGTCTCGTGCCGGACGCGGTCTTTTTCGATCATCTCGCCCATCGCCGTTTCCCCGCCGGTAATTTCATCCGGCGGCCCGATCAGCTGGACTATCTCCAAGAACCCGACGTTTTCCACGACGTCTTCGGCCACGTTCCGATGCTGACCGATCCGAGCTTCGCCGACTATATGCAGGCTTATGGCGAGGGTGGATTGCGCGCCTTGGGCCTTGGCCAGCTTAAGAACCTCGCGCGGCTCTATTGGTACACGGTGGAATTCGGCCTGCTGCGCACACCCGCCGGAGTTCGGATCTACGGCGCGGGGATTGTCTCCTCGCGCACTGAATCGGTCTACGCGTTGGAAAGCCCCGCGCCCCGACGCCTGGATTTCAATCTCGAACGGGTCATGCGCACGCCCTACAAGATCGACGACGTCCAGGCGCTCTACTTCGTCGCGCCGTCGCTGAAGGCGCTGCTCAGCGCCACCCTCGACGCCGATTTCGGGCCGCTTTACGAGCGGCTCGCGGCCTTGCCGGACCTTACCCTTGAACAGACCTGACCGGACAATGGTGGGTGCAGTAGGGATCGAACCTACGACCCGCTGATTAAGAGT
>JBBRLN010000027.1:0-19892 GCA_038231315.1 Caulobacterales bacterium | reverse complement strand
CCAGCGATGAATGTTGTGCAGATCGGCATAGCCGCCGCCGGCGAAGGCGCGCAGCAGGTTCAGCGTCGAAGCCGACTGGCTATAGGCTTTCAGCAGCCGTTCGGGGTCAGGCGTCCGCTCCGCCGCCTCGAAGGCCATGCCGTTGATGTTGTCGCCGCGGTAGGACGGCAGCGTGACGCCGCCCACGGTCTCGACCTGGTCGCTGCGCGGTTTGGCGAACTGGCCGGCCATCCGCCCCACCTTCACCACCGGCTTGCCGCCGGCGAAGGTCAGCACCACCGCCATCTGCAGGATCAGGCGGAAGGTGTCGCGGATGTTGTCGGCGGAAAATTCCTTGAAACTTTCGGCGCAGTCGCCGCCCTGCAGCAGGAAAGCCTTGCCTGCCGCCACCTCCCCCAGCAGGCTCTTAAGCCGCCGCGCCTCGCCGGCGAAGACCAGCGGCGGCATGCGGCGCAGCTCCGCCTCCACCCGCGCCACGGCGGCCGGATCGGGATAGTCGGAGGGAATGTGCCTGGCCGGCCTCTCTCTCCATGAGGCCAGCGTCCAGCGCTCGGTCGTCATGGTCAGCGGCCGAAAAACTTCATGAAGGCGACGCTCGCGGCAAAGAACGCCTGCGCGTGGATATCGACATTGCCGGACGTTGGCGCCGTGTCAGTGGACATCGAGCCTGTCTAGTCTCGTTTCGACGGGAATAAAAGAATCAGGCTGGCGGCACGTTTCAAATAGATGGCGGCTGGGTGAGGGCGCGTGTTGAAGCCCGCCGCCAATTCCGCCCTAGTAGGCCACCCACGCAAACAACCTGAACGTGTTGTTATCGCTGGCGTTCGCTCCAGCGCCGTCGAAGTTGTTCCGCGCGCCGGCGAAGGTGTTGTAGAGCGTGTATTGCGCGCCGATCCGGACGTTGAATCGCGGGCCCAGCGGCGATCCCCGGCCGCCGAACGGTGTGCCATCGATCTGGAACACCAGGCCGGAGGTGTTGGGCTTGAAGGTCCTGTCACCCGCATAGAGCAGGTTGTCGGCCGTTCCCCAGGTGTCGAAGGCGCCGATCGTGGCGCCGATCTCGTTACGCCAATAATAGGACGCGTCGATGCGGACGTCATCGAGCGTGCCGCTGCCGTTCTGCGCAAGGCCCAGGAGCTGCGAGGCGAACAGGTGCTGACGCTCGTGGGTGTAGCGACCGTTGAAAGTGACCACATCCTTATTCTTGCGGAAGAGTTGATACGACGCGTCCAGGCCGGTGTCGGCGTAGCCGTCGGTGACGCCGGTGCTCTGGTCGCGGCCGGGATAGACGTCCGACCACATGCCGAAGGCGCCGATCTCGAAATTGCTGGCGCCGAGGTTCTTGTTCCAGGCGATCCGGGCATAGGGCGCCGTGCCGCGCAGCCCGCCGGGGCTGGTCGGGTCGACACCCGCCTGGGTAAGGAAACGAGAACTCGGCGATCGGTAACCGCCGAACTCGGCGTAGAACTCCGAGTTGATCCAGGCGTAGCCGGTGATGCCGATGGTGTTCTGCGCGAGGGCGCCGATCAGGGGCGCCGCGGGTCCCGACGGGGCCAGGCTGGATGAGGTGTAGGGGAAACTCCAGGCCGGGACGGTATTGAAGGCGTCGGTGACGGTGGGGGCGTTATTGACGGTGGCGCCCAGGATGACGCTGGTTCCGCGGAAGCTGGTCGCGGTGACGGCGCGGACGTCCAGGTTGTCCCAGTGGAAGGCCCGGGCGACGCCGTCGTAGGTCGCCTGCACGAAGGCGCCGATATGCGCGCCGACGCCGCCGGCCACGAACAGGCTGGCCTGATCCAGGCTGAATTGTCGTTGTTGGCGTAGTGCGGCGGTGGCGGACCGGGCTGATCCTTTTGAGTGTGAAGGTAGGATGCCACGGCCATGGCCGAAAGCGGCACGTTGAAGGTGTTTGCCCGCAGGGTATAGCCGCCCATCTTGAACTCCCGCCCGAACGGCGTGAGCTGGGGGCCGAAGCCGCCGACATGGCAGCCGCTGCAGGGCTGGCCGGTCTGCACCGCGAAGGAAGGCACGGCGCGCGCCACGCTGGGGCCGAGTAGGGCAAAGACAATCGCCGCGAAGGCGGACCGGGCCGCCCCGGGGCGCGACCCTCCTAGATAGACCGACACCGCCGCCGACTATTTGGCGGCAAACAGGATGCACCAGCCCTGCGGGCTGATCACCCCTTCCACCGTCTGGCAGGCGGCGGGTTTCTGGAACAGAGCGCAGCCGTCGCAGCGCGCCGCGCCCTTGGGCGTCGTCTGATACTTCGCGGCCTTCTGGCTCATCTTCTTGATCGCCGCCGCCGCCGGGAAAGCTCCGCTGGCCAACGCCACGGCGCCCCCGGCGACCAGGGCCGCGCGCAACAGCACGCCTCTTCGAGACTGGGTGGGAGACAGATGCGAATCAAATTCGGCCATGGTGCATGCCTCTCGGGCGTCTGAAACGCTTGGGAGAAGGCCAAGACCTTTGGGTTCGTAGGATAGAGTACGTTTCAAGCGGGGTTCGGTTCCGGACCGTGGCGGGTTGATCTCGCCTCTGCCACCAGCTTCATCAGCATCCGCTCCTGGCCCCCGGCGACGGTGCTCTTCATCGGCCGGAAGGCTATGCTGGACGGTCTGTTGGCTATCGCTCTACAGGAACAATGGCCCGCGGCGCTCGTTCGTGAACCATGGCGGCTCTGTCAATCATCGTGGTAGGGGCTTCGGCCGGCGGCGTTGAGGCGCTTGGCGTGTTAGCGGGCGGCCTGCCGGCCGACTTGCCCGCCGCCGTCTTCGTGGTCCTTCACATCGGGGCGCACAAGAGCGACCTTCCCTGGCTGCTGAATCGCGCCGGCGGCCTCCCGGCGAAACATCCGGGGGACGGGGATGCAGTCCGCGGCGGACAGATCTACGTCGCCCCGCCCGACCACCACATGACGCTCGACAGCGGCCATGTGCGATTGACCAAGGGTCCGCGGGAAAACTTCGCGCGGCCCGCGATCGACCCCTTGTTCCGCAGCGCCGCCGAGGAGTACGGCGCCGATGCGCTTGGCGTCATTCTCACGGGTGGCCTCAACGACGGAACGGCCGGCCTCTATGAGGTCAAGCGGCATGGCGGCGTGGCCATTGTCCAGGACCCCGACGAGGCGCAGAGCGCGAGCATGCCGCGCAGCGCCCTGGCCCACGTCTCCGTCGATCATTGCCTGCCGCTGGCCGCCATCGCCCCGCTTCTCGGGCGGCTGGTTTCCGAGCGCGCGAACCTCCTCCGCCCTCACCCCGCAATCGAAGCCCAGGTCCCGGAGATGACCGCTGAATTCACCCTGAATCGCCCCGTTGCCGTTACGTGCCCCGATTGCGGCGGCGCGCTACGCGAAAAGGCCCTGGGCACGCTCACGATGTACGAATGCCACATCGGCCATCGTTACACCGCGGAGGTGATACTGGCCGGACAGTTCCTGGCCATGGAGCGCTTCATCGAGTCGGCCATGAGATCGCTCAACGAGCGCTCCGAGCTCTGCCGCCAGATGGCGGAAAAAGGCGCGGCCGGCGGCAGGCAGCGATGGCTTGAAGCGATGCGGGAAGCCGAGGATCAGACGGCGCCCCTGCGCGGCGTGTTGGAGCGCAAATGGCTGGATCCGCTGAACGAAGGTTTTGACACCCTTCAATAGTCGTGGCGATGTCGATTCACGAAAGTATCGGCCCGGAAACTCTGGGCCGGGCCACCGTATCCGTGCGATGAAATCCGTGGTCTATCTGGTATGTGACAGCCGGGGCCCGCTGAAACGCCAATTTGAAAGATCCCGCGCGATGGCGTCCAAGTCTGCTGAGCCTAAAGGAGTCGGCGGATTTCCGCGACCGAAGAGGGACGGCGACGCGAGGCTCGCGGCCTCTGGAGCCAAGAAAGACCCCAAGGCGTTTCTGATCGTCGGCATCGGCGCGTCGGCCGGCGGGCTGGAGGCGTTCAAGAGTTTTTTCGGCAAAACGCCGACCGACACCGGCATGGCCTTCATTCTGGTCCAGCATCTGTCGCCGGACCACAAGTCGATGCTGACCGAACTGCTCGCCAGGACGACCGACATGGACGTCATCGAGGCGACGGACGGCATGGAGGTCAAACCGAACTGCGTCTTCATCATTCCACCCGACGCCACGCTGACGATTCGCGGCGGGCGCCTGAAGGTCGAGCGTCCCGCCCCTCCTCGTGAACGCCGGCGACCGATCGACACCTTCTTTGAATCGCTGGCCGAAGATCAGGGCGAGAACGCGATCGCGGTTATCCTGTCGGGCACGGGGAGCGACGGCACATTGGGCCTGGCCACGATCAAGGAGCGCGGCGGATTGACCCTCGCCCAGGCCGAATTCGACCATCACGCGATGGCGGGAATGCCGCAGAGCGCGGCCGCCACGGGTCAGGTCGATGAGGTGCTGGCCGTCGAGGCCATGCCGGCCAGGATCGTCGCCTACCACCGGCATATGACGGGCGTCGCCGGCGCCAAGGATGGCGAGGGCCTGCGCCAGGATGCGGCGACCCACCTGGCCACGATCATGGGCGCGCTCAGGGCCAGAAGCGGCCACGACTTCAGTGAATACAAGGGAAAGACCCTGCTGCGCCGGCTTCAGCGTCGGATGCAGGTCCTCCAGGTCGAGACGCCCTTTGCCTATATCGAACGGTTCCGCAAGCAGCCCGAAGAACTGGATATGCTGTTTCGCGAGCTGCTGATCGGGGTCACGCAGTTTTTCCGCGATCCCGCTTCGTTCGAGGCGCTGGCGGCGACGGTGATCGCGGACCTTGTCGCCGGCAAGGGGGCCGATGGCGAAATCCGCATCTGGGTTCCGGGCTGCTCGACCGGGCAGGAAGCCTACACCCTCGCCATCCTGATCCGCGAGGCCATGGACACCCGCCGGCCCACTCCCAAGGTGCAGATCTTCGGCACCGACATCGATGACCGCGCCATCGCGCTGGCGCGGCTCGGCCGTTACCGCAAACCGGCGGCGGGTCTGTCTCCCGAGCGGCTCGAACGCTGGTTCACCGAAGATCGTGGCGACTCCTGCGTCATCTCGGAAATTCGCGAAATGTGCGTGTTCTCGACGCACAGCATCATAAAACACCCGCCATTCTCGAAGCTCGACCTGATCTCCTGCCGCAACCTGCTGATCTATATCGACGCCGAGATGCAGGACCGCGTGATGCGAACCTTCCACTATTCGCTGAAGCCGGGCGGCCGGCTGTTCCTGGGCTCTTCGGAATCGGTGACCCGCGCCACGAGGCTGTTCAGCGTCGCGGACAAGAAGCACCGGATCTTCGAGCGGCGCGAAATTGAAGGCGCGTCGCTGCCGGACCTCTCGGGTATCGGCCGCAGGCTGGAGCTCTCACCGACAACGAGCGCGCAGAGGGCGTCGTCGGATGACCGGATCGACAAGAACGCGCGGCGGGTGACGGAAAAATACAACCCTCCCCACGTCGTGGTGGATGGCAGCGATCAGATCGTGCGCTTTTCCGGGGCCGCAATGGTTCGGTATGTCGAACTGGCCACGGGCGCCCCAAGCTATGCGCTGTTCGATATCCTGCGAAAGCCCCTGCGTCCGGCCGTGCGAGCCCTGCTGAAGGAGGTCAGGGCCTCCAGAGAAGCGGTTCGGCACGACAACGTTCCCATCCGGATCGACGGGAGCGCGCGCCGCCTCGCGCTGCTGGGCGAGCCGCTGGCGGACCAGGGACCTGAGTCTGGACTCATCGTCGTGGTGTTTCAGGACGGCGGCGCGGCGACCTCCGCGGCGAGCGCGCGATCGGGCGGCGAGGTCACGGATGGCGTCAAGGCGCTCGAACAAGAGCTGAGCACGACCCGGGTTCAGCTCCAGTCCACCATAGATGAACTGGAAGTCGCCAACGAGGAACTGAAATCCTCGAACGAGGAGCATCAGTCGGTCAACGAGGAACTGCAATCGTCCAACGAGGAGTTGGAAACCGCCAAGGAGGAGATGCAGTCGGTCAACGAGGAGGTGCAGACCATCAACTCCGAGATGGTCAGCAAGAACGAGCTCCTCACGAGCCTCAACAGCGATCTCAAGAACCTGCTCGAGAGCACCGAGATCGCGACTCTGTTCCTCGACGGCCTCTTACGGGTGCGGAGCTTCACGCCGGGCGTCACGGATATCTTCCATCTGCGCGAGGCCGACATCGGCCGACCCGTCACGGAAATCGTCAGCCTGCTCAACTATTCCGGCTTGCAGGCCGACGTGAAGACCGTGCTGCGCAAGCTCGCCGTCGTCGAGCGCGAGGTGACGCTTCCGGAGACCGGCGCGACGTTCGAGCTGCGCATCCGCCCCTACCGCACGACCGACAACGTGATCGACGGCGTGGTGCTGACCTTTCTGGACATCAGCGCGCGCCACGTGGCCGACGAGGCGTTGCGCGGGAGCGAGGCGCGTTTCCGCGGTGCGGTCGAGGCGGTTGAAGGCATCGTCTGGACCAACAATGCCGTCGGTGAGATGGCCGGGGAACAACCGGGCTGGTCGGCCCTGACCGGCCAGACCCCCGCCGAGTATGAAGGCTTCGGTTGGGCGCAGGCGGTGCACCCCGACGACGCACGACCGAGCGTCGAGGCCTGGAGGGCCGCGGTCGCCGCCAAGCGCCTGTTCGAGTTCGAGCACCGTGTGCGGCGCCAGGATGGCGAGTGGCGTCACTTCAGCATTCGAGCCGCGCCGATTTTGGACAAGGCAAAACGAGTGGTGGAGTGGGTGGGCGTCCATACGGATATCACCCAGAGCAAGCGCGCAGAGGAACATCGCGCCCTTCTGCTTCGCGAGCTGGATCACCGGGTCAAGAACCTGTTTTCCATCGTTGGCGGGATGGTGACGCTGAGCGCGCGGTCGGCGACCACGCCACAGGAACTCGCCAAGACCATTCAGGGCCGACTCGGCGCCCTCGCCACCGCCCACCTGTTGATCAGCCCGCGCCAGGCGGCCAGCGCCGGCGCCGACCAGGAAACCACGCTCGGCGAACTTGTAGCCAAAATCCTGTCCCCTCACATCGATCCGTCGGCGTCGGGAGAGTCTTCCAGGGCGGCCCTGAATGGCCCCGAGGTGACGATCGGCGGAGAAGCGGTCACCAACCTCGCCCTGATCCTGCACGAGATGGCGACCAATGGGGCGAAATACGGGGCGTTGTCGCGCTCCGGCGGGCGGGTTGAAATTTCATGGAAGGTCGATGGCGGCCGCCTTATCCTGACCTGGGTGGAGTTCGGCGGCCCCGAGGTGAAGGGATCACCGGCGCGCGAAGGGTTCGGCAGTTTGCTGACGCGGCGAAGTGTCGGCGCCCTTGGAGGCGAAGTGGCCTTCGACTGGAAGCCAAGTGGCCTTGTTGTGTGCATTCAGGCGCCGATGGAACGCTTGACCCCGCGACGGGTTGAAAGCGATTAGACCTCACTCTCCGGCGGCTGGGCAAATTCGTTGTTGAATCATGCGGCCGTGCTTATCGCCGAGGATGAACCCTTCATCGCCCTGGATTTAGCTCTCGCGATCGAGGACGCCGGCGGCGAGGTCGTGGGACCCGTGGCAAGCGTGAGCGAAGCCCTCTCCGTGCTCGAAATTCACACCGTCACCGCGGCGATCCTCGACGTCAACCTGACCGATCGGGACATCTCACCCGTGGCCGAACACCTCCTGAGCCGCGGCATTCCGGTCCTCATTCAGACCGGGGTCGGTCTCCCGCCCGAGCTAGCGGCCCGATATCCCGATCTCGTGGTCCGGATCAAGCCCTGCCCGGCGGCCTCGCTGGTCACGCAACTGGCGGTGATGATCGCCGGCCATCAAGTTGGCGAAACGCCGTCGAGTTCGGCGACGGCTTCCAGACGGCCCTGAACGTCTTAATCATGAAGCGGATATCCTGCGATGTCGCGATCATCGGGGCCGGCTCCGCCGGCCTGGCGGCGCGCAAGGCGGCCGCGGCGACCAGGGCCAAGGTGATCCTCATCGAGTCGGGCCCGGGCGGCACTACCTGCGCGCGCGTGGGGTGCATGCCGTCAAAATTGCTGCTGGCGGCGGCCAAATCGGCCCGCGACGTCGCCGACGCGCCCGCCTTCGGCGTCGGGCGCCAAGGCAGGGTGAGGATCGACGGCCGCGCGGTGATGGCCCGCGTGCAACGCGAGCGGGATCGTTTCGTCGCCGACGTGCTGCGCGACGTGGCGCAAATCCCCGCCGCCCAGAAAATTCACGGACACGCCCGCTTCGCCGGCCCCACCACCCTGGCCATCGACGACCATACCCTGGTCGAGGCGCGCGCCATCGTCATCGCCAGCGGCGGGCGGCCGTTCGTGCCGAAGACCCTGGCGGACGTCTGCGGCGAGCGGCTGGTCACCCACGAGACGGTGTTCGACCTGAACGATCTGCCCGCCTCGCTGGGCGTGATCGGCGGCGGGCCGCTGGGTCTGGAACTGGCGACGGCCTTCGCACGGCTGGGGGTGGCCACCACCCTGTTCGACGAAGGCCATGCCATCGGCGGGGCCCACGATCCGGAAATCCAGGTGAAGCTCCAGCAGGCGGCGCGGGGCGAGATGACGCTGAACCTCGGCGTTTCGATCGAGGCGGCCCGCGCGGCCTCGGGAAATATCGTCCTGTCGTGGAAGCAAGGCGCCCGGAAGAAGCGGGCGACGTTCGCCTACATCCTGGACGCCGCCGGACGGCCGCCGACGCTGGACGATCTCGACCTCAATCTGGCGGGACTGGAACTGGACGGCCACGGCGTCCCCGTGTTCGACCCCGCGACCATGCGATGCGGCGACAGCGCCGTCTTCATCGCCGGCGACGCCAACAATTTCCGACCGGTGCTGCACGAGGCGGCGCTGCAGGGCGAATTGGCGGGCCGCAACGCCGCGCATTTCCCTAAACTGGAACAGAGCCCGCCCGGCGTGAACGTGGCGATCACCTTCACCGATCCGGACATCGCCGCGGTCGGCGAAGGGTTCGATGCGGAAAAGGCCAGGCGCTGGGCGATCGGGGCCTCGGACTCCAACGGCCGCGCGCATGTCCAAAATCGCGACGCGGGCCTGCTGCGCGCCTATGCCCGGCGGGAGGATCATGTACTGATCGGCGGTGAACTGTTCGGACCCGACGTCGAGCACCTGGCCCACCTGCTGGCCTGGGCAGTCCAGCTCGAAATGAAGGTAGAGGACGTCCTCGCCCTGCCCTTCTATCATCCGACGATGGAGGAGAGCCTGCGCGCCTGCCTGCGCGATCTGCGGGACAATCTTGGCTGAGCAGTCTCAGCCGCCGTCGATGAAGGCTGGGTAGAGCGACATGCCGCCGTCCACGAACAGTGTCGCGCCGACCACATAGTCCGCCTGATCCGACGCCAGCCACACCGCCGCCTTGGCGATATCCTCGACCTCGCCGATCCGGCCATAGGGGATGAGCTTCAACAGTTTGCGCGCGGCGGCGGGCGTTCCCCAGGCCGCCTTGTTGATCGCCGTCTTGATCGCGCCCGGGGCGATGGCGTTGACCCGGATCTTCTCTCCCGCCAGTTCCTGAGCGATGGTCTTCATCAGCATCTCGACCCCGCCCTTGGCCGCCACGTAGTTGGCGTGTCCCGCCCACGGGATCAGCTGGTGGACCGAACTGACGAACACTACCTTGCCCAGGGCGACCGAGCGTTTCGGCTCCAGGCCCTGGCGCCGAAATCGCCGCACCGCCTCCTGCGCGCACAGAAACGCGCCGGTCAGGTCGAGGTCGATCACCGCGCGCCAGTCCTCCAGGCTCATCTCGGTGAAGGCCGCGTCCTTCTGCGCTCCGGCATTGGCGATCAGGATGTCGACGCCGCCGAACCGCGCCTCGGCGACGTCGAACAGACGCTCGATATCCCTGGCTTTCGACACATCCCCCGCGACGGCCACGGCTCGTCCGTCCTTGTCGGTGATCGACTTGACGATGGCTTCCCCCGCGGCGGCGGCGCCGTGATGATTGACCAGAACCGCCGCGCCGGCCTCGGCGAGCCCCAGAGCGATGGCGGCGCCGATCCCGGAACTCGCCCCGGTGACGATGGCGCGTTGTCCCGAGAGGGGCTTGTCGGTCATGGTCGTTGCGGCCTCGCGGGGGCGATCCGACAGTGGAGATCGCCGTTGCTCCCCCGTTCGAACGCGCAATCGACCGATCGGTCCCCACTCCACAAGCCGGCGACCACAACCCGACGCATGGTCTTGGGCAGGATGGGACGGGTCGCCCGCAATTTTCCGGCCACCCGAGCAAGGCCAAGCAAGGTGGCGAGCATGTAGGGCGTGGCGCCGGCCAACCACGCCTGCATCGG
Source organism: Caulobacterales bacterium (assembly GCA_038231315.1). GTDB lineage: Bacteria > Pseudomonadota > Alphaproteobacteria > Caulobacterales > Caulobacteraceae > Acaudatibacter. The sequence continues at coordinate 9,620 of JBBRLN010000027.1, read as the reverse complement.
TTCGGCGAACGGGCATCGAGCGGGCGACAAATCCGGCTCGCGCGCCAGACCGACATAGAATTCCGGCAGGCGGCCCCGGTCGAAACATCGCGACGCCGCCACAACGTTCTCGAACAGCTCGAGGGCGGCGTCGTCCAGGCCGTAGCGCCGCAGGCCGGCGACGATCAGGCTGGTGTCGAACGGCCACACCGACCCCAGATGATAGTTGAGCGGGTTGTAGGCTTTCTCTTTCTCGGAGAGCGTCCGGATGCCCCATCCGCTGCTCATGTCCGGTCGCATCAGACGCGCGGCGGTCCGCGCCGCCTTGTCCGGATCGGCGATCCCTGTCCACAGCGCGTGCCCGGCGTTTGAGGTGACCACCGTCACCTGGCGTCGGCCCTTTTCCAGGGCCAGGGCGTAGCAGCCCTCGTCTTCCATCCAGAAGTCGCGATTGAAACGCTCGCGCAACGCCTCGGCTTGCGCCTCCAGGGCGTCGGCGGCGGGGCCTTCGCCCTCGCCGCGGAGGATATCGGCGATCAGGGTCTTGGCGAGATAGACGTAGCCCTGGACCTCGCACAGGGCGATCGGGCTTTGCGGGACGCCGCCGTCCTTGCGGGGGACCCCCAGGGTCGAGTCCTTCCACCCCTGATTGATCGGGCCGTCATCGGTCTGGCCCTGGTAATCGAGATAGCCGTCGCCGTCGCTGTCGCCAAAACCGTCGATCCAGGCCAGCGCCGCGTCGATGGCGGGGCGAAGCTCGCGGAACAAGGTTCGATCGGCGGTCTGCCGCGCGTGCTCGCCGATAAGAATCAGGAACAACGGGGTCGAATCCACGGACATATAGCTCGGCCGGTGAGGGACCTCCTTCAGCCGGGCCACCGCGCCCAGACGCAGTTCATGATGGATCTTGCCCGGTTGCTCACCGGTTTCCTCGTCGATCGTTTTGCCCTGCCAAGCGGCAAACATGCGCGCCACCCCCTCCGCGGGGCGGGTGTCGAAAGCCAGGGTCTGCAGAGCCGATAGGAGACTGTCGCGGGCGAAGGCCGAAACGAACCACGGCAGGCCGCCGGCGATAAAGGTGTCCTCCAGGCCGGTTCGCAGCATGATCAGATCGCGCAGGGACCGACTGAACGTCTGGTCCAATCCCGGATCGTCGCTGCGGAATTCAACGCGATCGTAATAGGCGGGCCTGGGCGCCGGCGCTCCCATCGGAGCGCCCGTTTCATGGACGCTAAAGGTGATCGCGACCTCGCCGCTCGCCTGGTTCTTCAGTTTGAACACGACGTCGGCGGTCTGGGCCCCGCTCTTTCCCCGCAGGCGGATCGCCCGGGAAAACGACACATGCAGCCGCCTCGCCACCCCATCGGCGCCCTCATAGTGAAAATCGAGTGTCCGCGCGCCCGCCGTCACCCGGCGAGCCGGCCCCCGCTTTCCCGAAGGCGCGCCCCTGAGTTCGAACAGGTCCTCGAAGAGCGCATCGATCGCGAGGCGTAGAGTCAGCGCAATGGGTTCCACCGTATAGTTGCGCACGAAGATACGATCGGTCAGGCAGAGATCCTCACCGACCAAAGTCCTTTCCAGGCGCACGCCCGTGCTCTGCACGTCCAGTTCCCGGCCATCGGTCTGCCTGACCTTGTCGTTGGTCATGTCGTACACGGCCTGGTCGCCGCGCGCCGCGCTGGTCATCAGGGTAAGCAGCGGCTTTCCGCCTATCTTGAGCGCATAGCGGCTGAGATAGCGGGTATCGCGGTAGAAGAGGCCAAATCCGCCGCCGCACTCCGCGGAAATCTCGCCGTCCGGCCGTGAGACCAGGAACAGGCCGCCGTCCTTGACCAGAACGGGCGGCACGACCTCGGTCATGAAGGGGTGATCGGACAATGAATCGCCTCAGCCGCCAGGATGAAACACCCCGGTTGCGCGATGGCGGCCCGTCGCGCCCATCGTGAAGATCACCAAAGCCGAATAGGATGCGCCCGCAGGACGCGAAATTGCGCGATTGGCGCACAAAGCCGTTGCGAAGCGGTTCGGTGCGAGACTTTTAGCGTGGCGAAAGCTCGGTGGCCCCCACCATGCAGGCGTCCCGTCGCGGATGCGCGGCGGCTACCCGATCAAGGCGCGGCGGTCACGGGCGGCGGCGGCGCGGGCGTGGTCATCGGCAGGGTGCCGCACGCCGAAACCGCGAAGGCGGCCAGCGCGAGAGCCCCGAGCGTGAGCGCTTTGAGGGGATGGTTCATGATGACCTCCTGGTCAGATCGCGTGCAGGGTTTGCAGCACGAGGAAAATATTGGCGGCCAGGATGACCGCGGCGACCCCGAAGCCGGCCTGTTTCACCCATGGCTTGCTCGCGAAGGCGCCCATCACGCGCGGGTCGCTGGTGAAGATGACCAGGGGCACAACCGCGAACCCCAGCTGCAGGCTCAAGATCACCTGGCTGAGGATCAGCAGGTTCATCGTGCCCTTGTCCCCGGCGATGGCGGTGACGATCAGGGCCGGAACGACCGCCAGGCCTCGCGTGATCAGCCGGCGCACGACGGGGTGCATCTTCAGTCCTAGAAAGCCTTCCATGACGATCTGTCCGGCCATGGTGCCGGTCAGCGTCGAATTCTGACCCGACGCCAGCAGGGCGAGCGCGAAAAGCGCGCTGGCGCCGGCGACGCCGAGCAGTGGCGCGAGCAGCCGATAGGCGTCTTCGATCTCGGCCACCTGGGCGTGGCCGCTCCAGTGAAATACGGACGCCGCCAGGATCAGGATCGCGGCGTTGATCACCATGGCAAAGATCAGGGCGCCGGCGGAGTCGATGCCACTGAAACGGATGGCCTCGCGGCGGCCCGGTACGGTGCGCTCGAAACTCCGCGTCTGGGCGATGGAACTATGGAGGTAGAGGTTATGCGGCATCACGGTCGCGCCGAAGATACCCAAGGCGATGTAAAGCATGCCGTGATCGGCGATCAGCTGGCGTGTCGGCAACAGCGAGCCGGCCATCGCGCCGACGGAGGGATGCGACAGCAGCAGTTCGACGCCGAGGCAGGTGGCGACGATGACGATGAGGCTGGCGGCGAACGCCTCGACGTAGCGGAATCCCTTGTTCATCAGGCCAAGGACAATGAAGGCGTCCAGAACGGTTATCCCCACGCCCCAGATCAGGGGCAGGTGAAACAGCAGCTTCAGCGCGACGGCGACGCCGATAACCTCGGCAAGGTCGCAGGCGATGATCGCCACTTCCGCCCCCGCCCACAGCGTAATGGCGACGCCCGGGCTGAACCTTTCCCGACAAAGCTGAGCGAGGTCGCGGCCGCTGGCGATGCCGAGCTTCAACGACAGGTGCTGGAGAAACATCGCAATGACGTTGGACAACAGAATGACCGGCAGCAGCGCGTACCCGTAGGCCGAGCCGCCGGCTATATCCGTCGCCCAGTTCCCAGGATCCATGTAGCCGACCGCGATCAGGCATCCCGGCCCCGCGAAGGCGACCATCTTTCGCCAGAAACGCGCGCCCTGCGGGATGTGGATGCTGCGGAAGGCCTCGGGGAGGCTGGGCGCGGCCGACTCGCCGAACGGCGCGTACCCCGGAGCGAAACCGATGTCTGATGGTGGCGGAGGCATCGGCGCGCCCCTCTTGGCCGTCTGACGTCAATCGTCAAACACTTTGTCTAGTTTTTAGTTGCAACAAGACACAACAAATCTCCATCGAGGCCGATTAGATTAAGATTTGTTAGCGCAATACATTATATTACGCGCGCGAGACCGGGTAGATACCACTTTTCCCGCGAAACGGATCACAGTAAATAAGATTTATTTTACCTCCACCGCACGGAACGAATTGGATGCTTTTCTTCTTTTGGCGATGTGGCGGCTATGCCACCAGGAGAAGCTGATGTTGCTGTCAGGCAAGGCGATGCTGAGTCGCCGTCACACGGTAAGAGCCATGTCGGCCGCTGTTCTTGGCGCGGGCATGTCGGCGTGCGCCACCAACCCCGTCCCGAGGATCATTCCGCAAGGCCTCGGTCTGGCGCTGACTCCCGAACCGCTGACCGACCCCGCTGTGTTCAATTTCGCGCTCAACCTCGAGTACCTCGAAGCCGAGTACTATCTTCGAGGCGTCACCGGCGAGGGTCTTGAGCGCGCCGACCTTGGGCCGGCCCCCAAGGGCGTGACCGGGGGGCGGAAGGTCCGCTTCCAGAACCCCGAAATCGCCGACATGATGGCGGAGGTCGCCAGCGATGAGCGCTCCCACGTGCGTTTCCTGCGGCGCGCCATAAGCGGGACGCCGCTGGTGGCGTCCAGCCGCCCGGCCATTGACCTCGAGGCCTCGTTCAAGGCTGCCGGCGCGGCGGCTGGGCTCGGCGACAATTTCGATCCGTTCGCCGACGAGGATTCCTTCCTGCTCGGGGCCTTCGTCTTCGAGGATGTCGGTGTCACCGCCTATAACGGCGCGGTTAAACTGCTGTCCCAGAAAAACCTGCTGGAAGCCGCCGCCGGCATTCTCGCCGTCGAGGCCTACCACGGGGGCATGATCCGCACCCTGCTTCATACCAAGGGTCCGGACGTTGTGGCGAAGGCCGACAAGATTGCGGCGGCTCGCGATTCGCTTGACGGACCGGTGACCACCGAGGAACTGCCCTCGCTGTCGCTGGCGCCATCGGACCAATTCTCTCGCGCGTTCAAGCGCACCCCGCAGCAGGTGCTCAACGTCGTCTATCTCTCGCCGGACAAGGGCGTTCATCGGGGCGGCTTCTTCCCCGAGAGCATCAACGGCGTCGTCCGTCACACCTGATCGCCTTGCGATTCCTCCCGCACTCTCTTTGGAAACTCCAAAATGTCCACTGAACTCGCGATCCCCTCCCGCCGGACGATGTTCACCGGATTGCGCACGGCCGCTCTCGCCGGCGCCACGGCGGCGGCGGCCTTCGGCCCCGCTTCGGCTCAGACGCCGGTGCAGGAAAGCCGCGCGCGTCACGGCCTCACCGATGGCGACATCCTGAACTTTGCCTTGAACCTCGAATACCTCGAGGCGGAGTTCTACGTGACGGCGACCTCCGGCCAGGGACTTGACGCAACCTCGGCCGGCGCTTCGGCCGGAGCCACGAGCGGCGCGCGCCTGGCGCAGCTTTCCAGCCCGATCGTGCGGATGTTCGCGCAGAACGTGGCGAAGAACGAGTTCGACCATGTCTATTTCCTGCGCAGCGCCCTCGGTTCAAACGCCGTCCCCCGCCCGGTCATCGACTTCAAGGCCGGCTTCTCCGCCGTCGGCGAAGCGGCGGGCCTCGGCTCCAACTTCGATCCCTTCGTCAGCGATCTGAACTTCCTGCTGGCCTCTTTCCTGTTCGAGGACGTGGGCGTCACCGCCTACAAAGGCGCCGCGCCCCTCATCCACAACAAGGAGTATCTGCAGTCGGCGGCGGGTATCCACGCGGTGGAAGCCTATCACGCCGGTTGCGCCCGGGCGCTCCTCTACCGCATGGGCCCCGAAGCGCGAGCGGGAGCCAACAAGATCTCGGCCCTACGCGACAAACTGGACGGTCCGACGACCCTCGACCAGGGAATCGAAGTCGACGGCCACGCCAATATCGTCCCGTCGGACAGCGGCGGCGTCTGTTTCAGCCGTACGCCTCAGCAGGTTCTGAACATCGTTTACGGCACACCGGGATCGGGCGTGTCGAAGGGCGGTTTCTTTCCGGAGGGGACCACGGGCAAGATTCAGATGACGTAAACCTGACCGTGGCGCGGTTCGCCGCGCTCCTGTGCGCTTCTAGACGCCGGCGACCTTCAGCTTTCGCCGGCCAAGCCGGACGTGGCTTTTGTAGGTGCCCAGCGCGCACCCCATGGCTTCCGCCGCTTCCTCGTTCGTCAGGCCCAACGCCACGAGCAGAATGGCTCGGCGCTGATCGGCGCTGAGGGTTTGAAGGGCAGTGAGCACATCGGCGTAACGCAGGCGCCAGAGTTGATCAGGCTCGGTGACCAAGCGGGAGACCGCCGCGCCGTCGATATCCTGCACCTGGCGCTTTTCACGGTGGTAGCGGTCGGTGATCGCATTGCGCAGGATGGTGAAAATCCACGGCTTGAGGTCCGCGGTCGGGATGAAAGTGGCGCGGGCGCGCCATGCCCGCTCGACCGTGTCCTGAATGGCATCGTCGGCGCGGGACGTCGAGCGCAGACGCCTGATCGCATAGGCGCGCAGCACGGGAATGATCGCAAGGATCGCGTCCGAGGACAGTCCCGGCTCCGGGAGTAGATCAGCCGGCTTCAACTTCACGCCAGGGTTCCGATCGAGGGCCCCCACCCAGGTTGATGATCAATATTCATATGTACGTAACCGGTAAGAATTTGGACCAGTCGGTCACGAGTGCCCGCCCGAGGGCGTAGATTCCGGCGCCCGCTGAATGTGACAAACCTTTCGCCAACCGGATTGGTTGCAATCAAACGGCGTCGGCGCGCGGCTCCAGGTCGTCGACGGCGGCGATCTGGGTGTGCACGATCTTGACCTCCGGTTCCTGGAGAGCGATTGGCGACTCTCACCTTGGCGCGGACCTGCTTGGCGAGCGCCTCGACGATGGTGGTGCCTAAGCCGGCTTTCGCGGCCTCACCTCCTGTTGGCATGCCGACTCCGTCGTCCACGACTGAGAGTGTCCAGTTGGGTCCGCGCGCGGCATAGGCCACGCCGATATGGCCGGCCCGCTCGTCGGGAAAAGCGTGTTTGAGGGCGTTGATGACAAGCTCGGTGACGATCAATCCAAGGCTGACCGACACGTCGGCGGGGACGACGCTGTCGTCCGCAGTGACGTTCAGTTTGAACTGGCCGTGATTCGCGATCATGGACGCGCCGATGCTGGCGCAAAGCTGGGTGAAATAGGGCCGCAGTTCGACGTCGCCCAGCTGCGATGTGGCCAGCTGTTTCTGGACGGCGGCGACGGACGTCACCCGCTGATGAGCGTCGTGAAAGTGAACCTTGGTCTCGTCCGAGGAGACCTGCCGGGCGCTCTGGAGAAGAACGCTGGCGATGATCTGCAGGCTGTTGGCGACCCTGTGCTGAAGTTCCTGCATCAGGACGGTTTTTTCCTGGACCAGGCGCGCCTTCAGCCGCTCGCTGTCGCGAGCCACGGTGATGTCCACGACGGTCAGCAAGAGGCGAACCTCACCGGCGTCCGCAAAGTTCAGCTTGTGCGCCTTGGCCATCAGGCAAAGCGTCGGACGGCCGGCGCGCTTGAGCTCGAACTCGTACCCCTCGACGGCGGCTTGGCCGTTGGCGGTGGCCGTCAACAGGGAACGGAGTTGAGCTCTGTTCCACTCCCCGTCACCCAGCTCGAAGAAAGGACGGCCCTCCATCGCCGTGGGATCGACGCCGTAAGCGCGGCAGAACGATGCGCTGGCGGCGATCACGCGGAGATCCTGTTGCAGAAGCAGAACCGGCGCGTCGGTGGCGTCGACGATCGCCAAGGCGAGGCCGTGAGCGACTTGGGGAGGGGTGGTGGCGTCCGGAGCCATGACCAGGCCCTTCAATGAAACCGAGGCTCGCAAAGCGAAAGCCGTACCCGGCAGATAGCTGAGGGTTGCGGCATCCACCGTCTTTGGTGGGGTTTCAGCGGTTAGTGTACGTTAACACATATTGTGCCGACGCCAAAGTCTATTTGCAAGAATAAGATTAGTTGATCGAAAACGAGATAAAGCGATTGCAGCCCGACCTCGCGGTCGGGCTGCTCCAGGCCATCTACTCGGAGGGGAAGTGTTCGGTCTGGAAGAGGACTACATCGACTTCCCGTCGCTCATCATCGGCTTTTTCATCATGTGATGCTTCATCATGTGATGCTTCATCATGTGATGCTTCATCATGTGATGCTTCATCGGCATCGCCGAGGTGCTCGACGACATCGAGCCCGACGACATGGAAGAAGCAGGCGCCGGCGATCCGTTCGACATCGATCCGCTAGTCATCTGGGCGCTAGCCGCGCCGGCCAAGGCGCAGACCGCGGCGGCGGCGGCGATCGTATTCAACGATTTCATCTGGTATTCCTTCGATTGCAGCGCCCGCGTTGTCCGCCGGTCATGGGCGCGATTGCCCGGCTTGAGTTCGTAGTCCTCGATTTCGGCCGATACGATTAGCATGGCGATGGGCGCGACAAGCCTGATCGCGCCTACCGGAGGCGGCGCCGGCATGAGGCTAACGCATCGTGTCGGTCTACGGCTCAAACCCCATACGGATCACCGCTCGCGAAAGAGTCCGAACATTTATTTTGTGCCCACCGCCGCTGACGAGAACCGGCGCCGATCTCTTCGAGGCGCGGGCTACCAACCCGCATCTGGCTGGCGCGATAAAAGCGCGGGCCCGGAAGCCCGCGCTCCACAGCAAACACGCGCCCATGGCGGGTTGCCTGCGATGCCGTATAGGCTCACCCCGACCACACCGGGGAGAGAGACATGAAGACGCGCATCACCGAACTGTTCGGCATTCGCCATCCGATCATCCAGGGCGGCATGCACTTCGTCGGCTTCGCCGAGCTGGCGGCGGCGGTCTCCAATGCCGGGGGGCTCGGCCTGATCACGGGCCTCACCCAGCGCAGCCCCGAACTGCAGGCCGCCGAGATCGCCCGCTGCCGGGCGATGACCGATAAGCCGTTCGGCGTGAACCTCACCTTCCTGCCGTCCGTCACGCCGCCGGACTACCCGGGCTATGTCAAGGCGATCGTCGACGGTGGGATCAAGGCGGTCGAGACGGCCGGCAACAATCCCCAGCGCTGGCTGCCGGCGCTGAAGGAGGCCGGTATCAAGGTCATCCACAAATGCACCTCGGTGCGCCACGCGCTGAAGGCCGAGGCCATCGGCTGCGACGCGGTGAGCGTCGACGGCTTCGAGTGCGGCGGCCATCCGGGCGAGGACGACGTGCCCAACATGATCCTGCTGCCCCGGGCGGCGGATGAGCTGCAGATCCCATTCGTGGCCTCCGGCGGCATGGCCGACGCCCGCTCGCTTGTCGCCTCGCTCGCCATGGGAGCCGAGGGCATGAACATGGGAACCCGCTTCATCGCCACCCGCGAAGCGCCGGTGCACGAGCACGTCAAACAGGCGATCGTCGCGGCGTCGGAACTGGACACCCGCCTGGTCATGCGTTCTCTGCGCAACACCGAGCGGGTGCTCAACAACGCCGGAGTCGAGCGGCTGCTGGCCAAGGAAAAGGCGCTCGGCGACACCCTCAAGTTCGAGGACATCATCGCCGAGGTGGCGGGCGTTTACCCCGCCATCATGCAGCGCGGCGAGATGGACGCCGGCGCCTGGTCGTGCGGCATGGTGGCCGGGCTGATCCACGACATCCCCACCTGCCAGGAACTGATCGACCGTATCATGGAGGAAGCGAGCCAGCTGATTCGCGGACGGCTCACCGGCTTCCTGGACGCTTAAGCGCCTCGCGCGCTCAGAGCGCCGGCAGGGCCAGCGTGGCTTCAAGGCCGGCGCGGCCTTCGCTCCAGGAAAGCTTTCCTTTCAGCTGACGCTCCACCAGGCTCGTGACGAGCGTCGAACTGAATTCGGGCGTGCGCGCGGCCGCCGCGGCGGCGCCGCCGGATTCGCGCCAGTGCAGACCGAACCTGGCCTCCGGATCGCCGCGCCAGCACTCGATGGCCAGGTTTCCGGCGTTGGCGGCCAAGGCGCCT
>JBBRLN010000026.1:0-25006 GCA_038231315.1 Caulobacterales bacterium | reverse complement strand
GTTACGGACATAGCCCAGGATCGCGCCGGCCGTGGTCGACTGCAGGCGGACCGCGCCGGAGGGAAGGATCGGCAGCTGATCGCTGGCTTGCACCGCACCTCGCGATGAGAGCGAGGACAGAGGATCGCCCGCCCGCGCGGTCGATACTCCCGTCGCCAGGCTGAGCAGGATGACGGCGGCGGCGCCGCGAAGCGGTATCGACCGGTCGATCATCTGTCGCGCCTCATCCTGCGGTGGTGGTCGCCGCGACGAGAGCGTCGCGATTGAGGGCCGCGACGTCCTGGTCGGTCTTGGTGTCGAGCGCGGCGAGAATGGCTTCGATTGCCGCCCGGTCCGGCGCCGAGAGCACCGACCTGACCGTGCCATAGGCGTTCGCGATCGCGGTCAGCTCCTTCGGAAGGGCGACCAGGAGCGACAGCATGAGACTGACGGTGGAGGTCATGGGTCAGCCCTTTTGGAACTGCGTGAGTTGGGCGAGCTGGGTGACAAGGCCGGCCAGGGTCGTCGTTTGCGCCGTCACCTTCGTCGAATTCCCTGCCTCCATCGCCGAGCGACCAACGGTGACGCATGCGTAACCGCTGGCGGTCAGGCCCCGAATCCGGGCAATCTCCGCCGGCGAGAGCTTGCCGGAGCGAATGGCCAGGTCTGCCGTTTCCACCATCGCGTCAAATCCGCTTTCAGCGACGACGAAGCCTTTGATGGCGTTGACGGACATGCTGCTCGCGCCCGTCTTGTCAAAAGCCGCGCAGGCGGCGATGGGAGCCAGGAGGGCAAGCGGCGCGATCACCGCCAAAGCGCGGAAAGGCCTGCTCATGAAGCGGCTCCCATTACGTTCGGAACCTTCTGCGCTGACCCGCTGAGGGCGCCCTTGATGTCCTGCTTGTGGCGGTATTGGGAGTAGATCGCGAACCCTCCCGTCACAAAGACCACCAAGGCGCCCCCCATCTGAGCAACCTGATCGGAGGTCGCCCAACCTCTGGCGATGGCGAACCCGCCGACCATGGCGGTCAGCGTACGGGTCGTCGCCAAGATCATCGAGAGCGTAGGGTCTGTATTCATGAGGCCTGTCATCCTTTGACGTTAGGGGGTGGGGAACGATCCCGAAGAGATCACTCGCGCCAGGCGCCTGGCTCGGCGCGGCGCCTGGGTCGCCCACTTCGATTGCAGCACCAGGCGGGCCGCCTCATCGAAGCGCAGCGCCCGAAGGGCGTCCAGCGCGTGGCCGAAACCGAGTAAGCCGCGGATGCCGAGCTGGAAGGTCATATTCAGCAGCGCATAGCGTCGCGCGTCGCAAAGCAGGCGCCACCACGGCAAAAAGGCGTCGAGTTGCGCGATGGCGCACCGCAGGTCGCTTTGGAGTTGGGCGTCCGCTTGTTCCTGCGTCCAACAGCAGCCCCGATCGACATGGGCGTGTCCGTAGCCGATCGTCCAGACGCCTAAGGTGTCGCGATAAGCCGTGAGGCTGCAGCCTTCGTCGGACGCGATGAGGGGCGTCGCCGCGGCGAGCAGCGCGGAGTCATCCATCGGAAAGACCTGCGGATATTTTAAAGAAAATTCTCCGAGCCGATCGGGCCCGGAACGGGAAGTCCGTGGGACACAAGCAATGCCTCGCACTGCTCGAGGACTGTCCTTAGTCGGACGAGCTCGCGACCCACTCGCGCGTTAGCCAGATCCGCTTTTTCAAGCTTCTGCCTCAGCCCATCCAACTCCATTCGAAGGTTGCGAATGGTGTGTCGGTTCTCGCGTCTCTCGTGCTGGAGGTCGTCGATCAGTTCGCCGAGCCCTCTGGTGACCGTCTCGATCTCGGCCTTGGACACCATTTCAGGCGGGGGTGGCGGAACATGGTCCGCACGCTTGACGAAGTAGGCTCCGACCGCCGTGATCAGAGCGGAGCACGCCCCGCCGAGGCCAACCTCGCCCCATTCGTGCGGCGTCACGCCGACGGCGCTCTTTGCGCCCGATCGCGCCCGGCGATCACGGCGGCCGCAACGGACGGGCGCGGCATCACGACCTTGCCCTGATCGAATTCAGCACAACTTCCAGAGCGCCATCCTCGTTGACGAGATCAGTGACGTCGGTGTTGGACCCGAACCACGAAACGACCTTCCCGTCTCTTATCGTGGGCCGCACACGCGTGAGAAACGGCCGGTAGACGCCGTCCGCCCCTCTGAGAGGAAAGACCATGTTGAAGGGCTTCTTCGCCGCTAGACATGACGTCCAACGGATCAGGACCGCGGGCAAAACTTCCGGATCGTGACAGTGGGTCCAGCCCCACCCGTCCATTTCCTCAGGCGTCGTTCCCGTGTAGTCGTACCAGGCTTGATTGTACCAATGTATGCCGCCATCGGCATTCGCCATCCAGCACAACACCGGGATGTTGTTCGCTACATAGTCGGCGAAGGTCGTCCCGATCACGTCGCGGGCGCCGGAACAGTGGTTACTTCTCTGCCGGCGATATCCAAGGTGATTGCCGTGGTCTTACCAAGCCAGACCGAGCCGTCCGAGATCTCGAAATCTTCCTTCTCATCCACGGCCAGGTCCGCGTATGCGTCCACGGCGAGGTAGACGCCGGTGTCGGGAACGAGGACGGAGCGCCCTTGCGTCGCGAAGGATTGGCCCGCCATGACGAAAAATGGATTCATTTTGTGCGCCAATACTTTCGAGGTCTGAGACTCCCGCGGTGAGCCGACGCTGCCCCGCGGCCGTCTTTGTAGTCGGCCTTCGTTGGGGACCTGGGCGCGGTTGGTGAGATCCCGTGACCGAGCGCCAATGCAGGTTCTGCGCCGCAGTTCGCCAGCGCGACGAAAACGGAAGCCACCAGCGCGTTGCGCACTACAGAGCCAGGCATTTTGCCCAGATCAGGTCCGAGGCGCCCGGCGAGGTCGGGGCGCCCGCGTCGTTGTAGAAGGTCAGAGTGGCGGAGGTTGCCGTGGTGGCGGTTTGTTTCAACCGTTCCGTTGTGGTCGTCCCGTCAAAGCCGTCACATACAAATCCGTGCGATGCAGTCAGGCCCGGGGTGATGGTGATCGTGGTGACCGACCCCGCGGCTCCGAGGGTAAACTCGAACGCTGCGGTCCCATTGTTCGCGGTCAGGACGCAGGTGGGAGAGCCGCCGGTCGCCACGCACGATGGGTTCGCTCCGCTGTAACCAAAGAGGGAGTTGCCATTCAGCTGGAAGAAGCGATTGCTTGAGCCAATGTTGAGCGTGCCGAAAGTATTCGTGCCCGTCCAAGTCTGAGCGGTCGCCAAGCCCGCGAGCGTGGACGAGGTCGCCGGGAATGTCATGGTCGTACCGTCGGTGCCCGCGTAGGTGACGGAGTTACTGAAGGTTGCGGTTTTTGCGTTTGCGACGGTGAGCGTCCCGGTGGAACTCGTCACCGTCAGGCCGTTGAGCGAGGTCGCTGTGGCGGCCCCAAGAACCGGTGTCGTGAGCGTCGGCGACGTCGCTTCCACGACGCTGCCCGAACCGGTCACGGCGATACCGCCAAAGGCGCCGCTGTTGTTGTACTGAATTTGACCGCTGACCCCACCGGGCAAACCTGACCCGCCGCACACTCCGCCGGAGCCGGAGAGCACACCCAGGCTGTTGACCTGCACGCACTGCGTCGACCCTGTGATCCCGGCGTCCGTCAGCGACGCGAACGCGCCCGCGGCGGGCGTGGTGGAGCCGATCGGGGGCGGGCTGGCCAGATAATTGCTGAAACCCGCGCCCGCGACGGTCGAAGAGGCCGATAGCGTTGTAAATGCGCCGGAACTGGGTGTTGTGACGCCGATCGGACCCGGCGACGCTTGCAATGCCGCAATCCCCGCGCCGCCGATGGAAGTCGTGACGGAAAGTGAGGTTGCGGTGATGGGTCCAGGACTGACATTCCCGATCGGGGGCGGCGAGGCCAAATTTGGTATGCCCGTGATCGCTTGGGGGCGGGCGCTGGACGCAAGGGCCGATAGACCAAGGGCAACCGCGATGTAGGCGCGCGTCATTGCACGGCTCCGTGGAAAAACGCCGTCGCCGAGGCCGTTTTGACGAAGCACCCCGTCGATGAGAAGACGGCCGTGATACCGGTCGTGTAATTTTCGGGTGGCAGACCAGAGAAGCTTATGCTGGTCGCGGCGTTCGCGGGCACATTGACACACTCAACGGGCGAAACCGCGCCATCCGCCGGCACGGTGGAACTATTGAACAGCATTAAATATCCCGATGTGCTGGTGGTGACGTACAGCGAGTAAAGTTGTCCCGGTGTGCTTTTAAGCACGTGACTGCTTTCAGTGACGGCAGAAACGACTGGAACGTTGAATACTGTCTGACTACCGACATTGAAGGTGCCGATATTGTTGGAGCCGGCGGGGATGGCGCCTGAAGAGTCGAGGTGGATTTGCTTCAACAAGGCGACGACGGAGGCGCTACCGGAGCCTGCCGCTGTATCCGATTTCGCGCCCAGCGTGGCGTCGGAACCGTCCGTTAGCGATACGCCCATGGGTGTGCCGCTCGCCACGCCCTGGACGGATGATACCGATGTGCTCGGGGAACCGGGGGCCCCGAATCCGATGCTGCCCCCGATGTACGCATTCGTGCTGTTGCTTGCCGCGGCGCCCGTTCCCTGAGCGAACGACACACCGCCGGCGCCGATGGGATCCACGTAGAGAACCCTCAGCCCATCGTTTCGTAGCTGGTCCCAGGACGCTCCATTCCAGCCGTATAGGTAGGCGGAAGTTGGCACGTTTTGCGTGGTGGCCGCTTGCGCGCTCGTGGCGTTGGAAGCGGACCCCACGGTCGCCTGTGACGCCGGCCAGTTGGTGATATGCGCCAAGGCGCCCATCAACGTGCAACGTCGGTTGGTTGGCCGCCGTTGCTACTCCAGCGACTGTCACCGAGCCGGTGACGGCTTGGCTGGAGGGGAAATTCCCCACGGTGACAGTGCCGGAGACCGCCTGTGTCGTTGGCAGGTTTGATACTGTGACCGCGCCGCTGACAGACTGCACGGCGGGAAAGTTGCTGACACCGACATTCCAAGCGCCTGATTGGGAGACCGCTCCCCCGGTCCCGCTGGAACACCCGCTTGCGCAGATGAAGTGGGGATAGAGCGCCGGGGCGGGATCGACCACGGTGGTATCGAGCGTACCAGGGATATTGGAGACACCTCCGGCGTCGACGCTGGACGCAAGCACGCTCACCCCCGCAAGGAGGATTGTCAGTCGTTTCATCTGAATTCCTTGTTTGGTCCGGGTGCGGGGTAGCCGCTCCGCGAATGCGCGAACTGTTTGGTGGGCGTTCGAACGCTTAGAAGTAGTCCGCTCGAGTTGGATCGCGGGTCACCCCCGACTGCAACATCAGCGCCGAATTTCCGCGGGCGACTCGTCTGAGCAGTCCGGGAGAGGGGGAAACACCCACAGCGTCAGAAAGCCGCTCAGCGACGAGTGCGGACATTGCTTCACCAAACCGGGCGTTGAGGGGGAGGGGTCCGTCCAAGGTTAGCGGGTTCGCCGCGACCCAAGCGTTCAAATCCGCTCGATAGAAGTACAAGGCCTGGCTGTCGCCCACGACTTCGATGCGGGATCCATCTCTCGGTGCGCGCGAGAGAAAGCCGTCAGCAGGTCCAATGGACCCGACCGCACCTTGATCTCTCACCCAGCCGACGCCGTAAACTCCGACGCGCACGCCGTTGCATCGCAAAATGCTGTTGGGCAAGGTTAGCTTGACGTTGGCGCCAGCCTGGACCCTGAGCCGCTGATTTTCTCCAGCGACGAAGTCAGCTGTCACATCGATGTCGGCCAGAGGTCCTCGAGACTCATGAATTCCAAGCAGAACGCTCGATATGGCCGCCAACCCTGCGTCCAGCTCATCGATCGTAGGCTCACCGCCTGGGGCAATGGCCCCCAAGAGTGCTAACGCATCGGCGATTACGTCTCGACACGTGGCCATCATCCGGCTCTAGGCGGGAGAGCCGGCGGCGTCTTCGATGAAATAGCTCATCTCGATTTCGAGCGTTCCCGCCGACGGCGTCGCCGCCGCGGTATGAACCGTCGCGACAACAAGCTGTTTCGCCCCAGTGGTGTTTCGATAGAGTCTCCCAGCAGGCAGGAGATTGGTATCGACCGACGAGCCGGCGGATCTGCCGACCGACGAGAGCGCACTGAAGAGTTGCGGATTGACCGTGGTGCCGATGTCGATCGCCAAGGTGGGAGTGGCCCCGCTGTCCAGCTGCGTGGCGGCCTTCAGATTCAGGCCCGAAACCACCGCGTTCGCCGGCAGATACGCGACGTTGATGACATCGTTGGCGGCAATGGTCGCGGGAACCGCGATGATCTCATGAAGCCGGTTCGTGCCGCGGGCCTCACCGTGCGCGTACCCTGGCGCTTTATTGGCGAAACCTGGAGAATTGTAGGTCGTCATCAGTGATATCCTATTGAACGGGGAGGGGGCACGCTCGCCCGCATCGCGGGCGAGCGTAAGCGTTAGGAGTCGGCGGCCGCCGCGACGAACAGGGTGACCATCCCGTTCTGAACGCCATTGAAGTTGATCTTCTTGACGCCGAGGAGCTCCTCGATGGCTACGCCGGGCCTGAACTCATAGTCCTTGAGCCGGTCGGTGCGCGGCGTGGGCTCTTGTCCCCATGCGATCGCGACCGCGCCGCTGCCGCAGACGAAGACCGGCCGAATGTCGCTTCCCGATCCGCCGACCGCGTTAAACCCAGCTCCGGCGCAATAATCGTCGATTTCCGGGACTTCGCGGTGGATCACGCCGTCGTAGATGAGGTCGCCGTCCTGGAAGATCGGATTGTTGTCGACGCCGGCGCCTTCGCGGGCGCGCGCTTGGGTGTTGGCCGCGACCATGACTGTGTCGGCTTTAAGATCGCGGAACGTCCGCGCGCCGTGGAATGCGATGAAGTATTCCGTTCCGTCGCCGTCGGACACGCGGAATGGACGAATGCGAGGATCCGCGAGCTTGGCCATACGCTTGGCGAGAGAGACATTGGAAACGCTCACGCGGGTGCTCGGTGAGACATTCCCGGCGGCCACGCTGAAGGTCGGCGCGTAGTTCGATTTCGCAGAGCCGAACAACAGTCGGTCCGCGTTCGCCGCCGTCCACGTATTGAGTTGTGCAGGCGTTGCGCTGTCGAAATTGACTGCGGAACCGTTGTTATCCACCACCACCGCAGCGAGGGCCTTGATGATGTCATCCCGGAGTTTTTCGGTCTCCCACACCTTCAGCGCGTCCCGCGCCGCGTCCAACAAGGCGATCTCGGTCCGGAAGGTGGTCGATTTCGGAAGCCGAACGGCATTGCGTCGCCAATCGACGGTCACGAGGCAATTGAAATTGGTCAACTCCTCCTCAGCGCCATCCAGCATTTGGGCGCCAGTCACACCCGAGGATTTCAATCGTCCGATGAACGGAACATTGATCGTACGAAACGCCTCCTCCTGGCGCTCGAACTTCGTGAGGATGACGCCGCCTTTGTTGAAATCGGCGTTGGACATGTAGGGCATGAAGCGGGACTGACGAACGTACTCCTGAAAGTATTTCGTCATCCAAACCTGCCGCTCGGAAGCGGAGGCGAGGAAGGTTTCGGCCATGTTTCTGGGGTCCTATCTAAACAAAGATGCGTAAGCGTTCCCGTCACCGACGGGCGTGTGGGGTTTGCCCGCGGCGCCATTGCCAGGAGCATCGGCGAGGGAACGCGGGGGAGCGGAATCTAATATTTTGAACGGGGTTCTCGCCGCTTGACTGCTCGGGGATGAGAACCCGTGCTCGCGGTCGTAGAAAGCCTTGGCGTCTTCGTAGGGATCAACGCTCGCTCGCATTCGTTGATTGAACAATGGATCAGCGTCGCACTTGGCGGCGGCCCACTCGTGGACGGCCGCGACCACCTCCCGGCCATACTCTCGTTCCGCGAAACGTCGTGAAACGCGAAGATTGTTGGCGTAGACGGTCTCTTCCAACTCGCGGCTCAGCGGCGGCTGGTCAGTCGTTTCACGACTCGTGTGCAGTTCCGCCAATTGTCGTTCGAGGGCCTGACGCTTCTCTCTCTCGTCCTGCATCGCCTTGTAAAAACCAACGGTCTCTTTGTCGCTGAGGGGGAGCTGAGGCGAGCTGGATGGTCGTTCATTCTCGGATTCCAGGCGTGGGTGTTCGACTTCCCTGGGCGGGAAGCACAAGTCGGAATTTTCCATTGATTATCCTGCGCCCAATAAAGCGGGTGGCGGCCCCGAAGCGCCCGAAACCCGGCGGCGGTAGATCGATATTCTGAATGAATGGACTTTTAGCCGGCTAGTCCCAAACCTGCTTCAAGGCCCCGCGTCGCGGAGCTTGCGTGTGCTTTGTGTGCGTCGGTCAGACTATCAAGCGTTTTAGCGAAACCAGATGCCTCGTGGAGCTGAGCGCGAGCCATGGTCTCGGCGGCTTTGGCCGCTTCCGACGCTTCAGCCATCGATCGCCGTCGCAACTCAAGCTCGCGTTGGTCATCGGCCGCTTGCCTGATCGCATCCAGCACGGCCCTCTTGTGAGGGATGGGCGAGAGTTGAATCAGCGTGGCGAGGGGCGCTTGTTGTTGATAGATCGGCGAGGAACCAACCAGTTGAAGAAGCTCGACGAATGCCTCTTGCTGGATTGTACCGGTGTCAGGCTGCACATCGACTTCGATATCGACGTCCATCGTTGCAAGCGCATTGGCATACCCCAGCAACCCGCCGGTCGTGGGGTCGAGGACCGGCTGATTTAAGCCCACGAATTTGGGTGCGTTTTCATCGTCGGTGACCCGGACGAATTGCGGCGCGTTCCAAAACTGCTTCACACGAGACCAACACTGGCGATAAATCCTCAATTCCCAGTCTTCTAGCGCGCCATACAGATTGTTGAGTTCTATCAGACCCGCGTCCTGTCGGGCCAAAAGTGCCCGGCCGCTGGCGTTCTCGCCGAAGCGCCCAAGCATCGCCGGACTTGGGCCCATGCGCTCAATCTCGGCTTTCGCCTCGCGCAACATTTCCATGTTGCCCGCGAATTCAACGGTGTTTGGCGCCAGACCCCAACCGAATGGGATGACGCCATCCGGTCTGGAGGCCTCGCGCCGCGCCACCTCGGCATCGACGTCGATCGCTTGCTGATCCCGCACTTCGATCCGCGTGGTGGACAAGAGGTGAACGCTCTTGCTCCTGCGTTTGTTAATCTCGTCCTGGGGGCCGATCATGTCCCACACAGCGCCGTAACGCGAGTTGTCGCGCTTAACGTAAGCGCTCATAGCCTCGATCGGGCAGTCCGCGCAGCCACGATCGTCGAGGTAAGGGGATGGCCCGTCTTCCAAAACGTCGCTGCCGGTAAAGACCGACCGACGCCAAGCGCCGCGCTCTCTGAGATATATTTCGACCACTAGAAGCCGCCGCTGGCCGGCATCCACCCAGACGTTACGGCCAGCAGTTTGGGTTGGACGATCCTGGAAACTCTGATCGACGTGCAAACCGCTCGATGACGCCCCGTCTATCGCGGCTGCGACCGCGTTCGCTTTCTCCGGATAAAGGACTTGAACATCCTCTGCGTACATCCACTTGGCGACACCGAGATAGCGCGCGTCCTTGAAATCGGCGCGACGGGCGCGCGGGTCGTGGAAAAATTCTTCCCAACGGACTTGGGTAATCTTGACTTGGCTACACTGATCTACCCCAACGAGGGCGGCGCAAGTACCCGGGATTAGCATATCTCGGAAGCAGTCTTGTTTCACCCGCTTGAAACGGTTGAAATCCGAGATGTATCGCAGCACGTCGGTCGCTACATCGGCTGAAGTGGTGTCTCCCGGGTTTCGAGGCCAGGCCCGAGGGTCGCTGCGTCCCCGTTCAGTTACTCCGATTATGCTGTTGATCGCCGGCTTGATCCGATTGACCGTGATGGCGGGCTGTCCACGAAGTTGGAGGGCGCTCAGCTCTTCTCTAGTGAACTGGTCTGAATCGTAGTAGTCGATTGAGATAAGTGACTTTTGCCGCGATTCGAGAGTATTGTTTTGCGCCTCTGAAAAAAAGCCCTTGAGCTTATCGAGGTCCGCATCGGAACTCGGCCGCGTCTCGTCCGCCCGTCGCGCCATCAGGCCACCTTCCAATTATTGATAGAGGGTGCGCGTCTGCCGAAGCCAAAATCTCGCGAACTTGTCTTGGGGGCAGCCACACTGGGCATAAGTGGTCGCGACATGCAGGCATACCTGGCCTCGTCGGCGACGTGATCTTCGGAATGAGTATCGAGATCCTCATGGCGATTTGGGTCGTGCTGCATCACCGGTACGGTCCGGATGAATTCGCGACAAGATTCGAAGACAAAAAGCATTGGTGTCTCCCCGTCGCCGTTGATCCGTCTACGCATTTGATCCCAGCCACCCAGCGCTCCGTTGCGCCCGACCCGGGCGTTGTCGGCGCGCCGCCATCGACCGCAGATGGGCGCCATGCGTTCCGCGAGCGAGGGCCCGCCGTCCGAGGAAAAAATCGAGGGGTCCGCCACGCCGTAAGAAATCGTTTCTCCTTGTTCCCGACGAACGACGCCTTCCGCGACATCCTCAGCCGTCAGTTTGAGACCCTCGTTGGCTTTGCCATTGGAGCCATACCATTCTCGATAGCGAACGATTGCGCCCCGTGGGATCACGACATTCCCGATCTGATACGGGTCGCCCACGACAGCCCACCATCCAACCGAGAAGGGGGCTGAATACCCCCAGTCGAATGAGCGGAAACGTGTCCAGTCCGGCGGGATCGCAAAGGGGGGCACGATATTCCGCATACGACATTTGTCGAAAAACGCGCCTTCTATAATTCCCCAGTCGCCGTCGAGCCAAGCCCGCACCAGTTGGGAAGACCCCGATTGCTGCAATCTGGCTACATAGAGTGGATCGGACGCCAGTAATTTCGGATTGTCACTAAGTCTGGCGGGAATGAAGACCCGGTCTAATCGAACCACGGATGAGTCGAAAGGGTTGATAAATTTGTCGGAAACAATATTATAGGCTCCCGCGTCGATATACCGTTGCTTTACCCAATTGTGGCCTGGACCGCCAGGGTTACAGGTAGCTCTAAATCGACAGGGTACGCCGGCTGAACTCCTAAGCGTTGCCTTCAATTTGTCCACGAGGCGCGGGCTACCGAACTGAGTCAACTCTTCTATGTAGACTCGGGAGTAGTCGTGCCCTTGATAGGCATCGGCGTCATTATCGTGATCAAGATGCCGAAAGCTCAATTGCGCGCCATTTGGCCAGGTGAACCTCGATTTCTGTTCCGCCCATTGGGCGCCGGCAAAAATTTGCCTTGCGCGAGCGATTGTCGGTTCGAGCGCGACACGTGTTCGCCGGACGAGCAGCCCTCGCGCTCCCGCTGCATGTGTGGCTGCATGGAGAGCGAACTCCCCGAGCGCGGCGTCCGTTTTGCCGCCGCCGCGCGCGCCGCCGTAGACGACTTCGAAGACATCGCTTTCAACAAAAGCTGTCTGGGGTCCGGGTTGGGGCGTCCAACCGGGCGCCAACTCAACCGAGGAATTCTCAGTTTTCATATTGCAACATATTTTCGCCCGGGTGTCAAGCAGCGAAATTATTTCGGCTTTCGTCAGCGCCTCCGCCTCAAATTCCCGGCGAAGGGTCCACCGGTGGTCCGTCCGAACCCCAGTCCTCTGACATTGCATATTGCATCACTTTTTCGTCCGGTAGTCAACCAACAAAGGTAGATTGCTCTCTACGAGAATGCCCAGGCGCTGCGTGCGCCGTCCAGCGCACCCAATTTGGCCGTTAGCGACGACCAATCATCGTCTTCGGCTATCTTCGCCCAGATGATTTCGATCTCGTGATGAAGCAATTCTTCCGGCTCTGGACGCTGAAAATAGTCCGTAGAAAGACTAATGCTGCGCGCGGCTTGGTATTTCTTCAAGATCGACTTGAAATCACCAAATGCCGCATCGCTGTAAAGGTGGCTCCTGCGACCGTTCATGGCGCGCGACTCAGAGGTGAGACCGCCGAACCAATCGAAAAAAAACGGCTCCCACCTCAAACGATCGCCGCCAGCGGCTAGCGCGCGAAAGGCCGTTTGAGCGAGTTTCTGATCACTATCCTCGGTTCTTGGAATAAGCCCCAGTCGTTTGACCATGTTTTTCACTAGCGCAGAGCGATATCTGTCGGAAAAGGTTGTGAGGGCTTCCGCCAGGGGTTCTGGCTCGCTGATGAGGCCGAGCGCATCGGCGAGCCGATTGAGGTTCCAAAAGCTGGCTTCGGGTTGACGGCCGAAACGGTAAATCCCGTTCTCGTCGAAATAGGCGGCGATAAAATTCGGATCGTTCTTTGTGAGGAAGCGATAGGGACCGTAGTCGAAACTCTCGCCATTGATGTTCATATTGTCCGTGTTCAACACGCCGTGGACGAATCCCGCCAGCATCCATTGGGCTGTCAGCTCGGCCGTTTTTCCTATGACGGCATCCAGCAGCGCGGCGGGGCGATTTTTGGCGTCGTTCAACTGTGGATAGTAGAGGTCGATCACAAAATCGACGAGGCGCGACGAAAGATCCGGGCGTCCAAGCGCCGCATATCTCTGAAAGGAGCCGAACCGGATGTGGCTGTGAGACAGCCTTGTAAGGACCGCGCCGCGCGTCGGGCTCGGTTCGTCGTTCCGCTGCAGCGACTCGCCTGTCTCGTACATGGCGAAGGAGCGCGAGGTGGAAACTCCAACGGCTTCAAGCATTGCCGTCGCCAGGATTTCCCGGACGGCGCCTTTCAGGGTCAAGCGGCCATCTCCCCCGCGCGACCACGGGGTGCGGCCCGTCCCCTTGGTCCCCAGATCGAGCAGGCGTTGTGTGCCCGCTTCTCTGACCTGGGCGTGCAAGAAGCCGCGGCCGTCTCCCAGATCGGGATTGTAAACCCGGAATTGGTGGCCATGATACCGCGTGGCCAGGGCGTGACACTGATTCGCTGGAAGTGGCGCGAAGGCCGCGAAATGGTCGCTCCGCTCAATTTCCGTTAGTGTGTCTAGACCGATCGTCGCCGCTGCACGATCGTTCCAAAACCGTGCGCGGAGGTTGGGGAATGTCGCGGGGATAACCTGATCGGCAAACTCCGAACCCAGGGCCTCAAACCTCGGATCCGGCGAGTAGAGTGCGGAAAATGGCATCCGCCGGACATGGCCCGGTATCGGTCGCGCGGCAAGCGAGGGCATGTTAGGCGCTCTCATGGCCAAGCGTCCGACGTTGGACTTTCTGCGGACCGAGGCGGGTGCGGGCGCGCTTTTGATCATCGCCTCCGGCGTGGCCGTAATCGCCGCCAATTCTCCATTTTCCCCGGACTATTTTTCAATCGTGCACGCCATTGTCCCCGTTCGTGTGGGCGCGTTCAGCCAAGTGCTGACGTTGGCGGGCTGGGTCAAAGACGGCTTAATGGCGACCTTCTTTCTGGTCGTCGGCATGGAGATCAAGTTCGAGGTTTTGCGCGGTGAACTGTCCAGCCCTCGTCGCCTCGCTCTACCGTTGATGGCTGCTGTTGGAGGCATGATTGTGCCGGCGCTTGTTTTCCTTGCGGTGAATCTTCAGCCCGACGGCTTCCCCGCCGCCTGGCCGGTGCCGACCGCAACAGACATTGCTTTTGCTCTAGCCGGTTTGGCGATGGTCTCCCGGCGATTGCCGTCATCACTCCGGGTCTTCTTGCTGACGTTGGCGATCGCCGATGATTTGGGCGCCGTGGGGATTATCGCCGTCGTCTTCACGCGGTCTCCCCACTTGATCGAGCTTGCCGGCGCTGCGACTGTCTTGTTGGGTCTTGTGGCTTTGTCCCGTTGGCGACGCGCCCCGTTCGCGCTTTACGGCGCTGGTTTTCTCCTCCTCTGGGCGTTCACCATGCAGGCCGGTTTGAGCACTTCGCTAGCTGGCGTCCTGGCGGCGTTCACCGTACCGATCGGCTCACGGCGGGCGGACCAAGATAGCACCCTAAAAACCTTCATGGACGCCCTGCATCCCTACGTCGCTTATCTCGTTCTGCCGCTCTTCGCCTTCACGGCGGCTGGGGTCTCTGTCGCTGAAATGACAATGACGACCGTAATTTCCCCGCTGACTTTGGGCATCGTGCTCGCCCTCGTGGTGGGCAAGCCGGTCGGCGTTTTCGGTTTCGCATTTATCGCGGCTGTCACAAGAATAGGCCGTCGCCCGGCGGGCGTAAGCTGGCTGCAACTTTTGGGTGTCGCGATGCTATGCGGCGCCGGCTTTACCATGAGCCTCTTTCTCGGCGCCCTCGCGCTGCCGAATAGCGAGGTGCTGGCGGCCAACCAGATCCGCCTTGCGGTCATTGTCGGTTCAGCGCTGTCGGTTGTCGCTGGCGCGAGCGTGCTCGCCTTCACCGCTCACTCCGTCGAGCCGCGCATGGAAGGCTAGTCGAGACCCGCCTTGATCGCGGCTCCGATTTCCTTCGCCGCGGCTATGACTGAGGGGGAGATATCGCCCATCACGAAGAAGTCGTGGATCAAATCTGGATAGTTATGGACGGTTGCGGGTGTTCCCGCCGCCCGCAACGCGTCGGCATAGTCGCGACCTTCATGTTCCAATGGATCGTGCCCCGCCGTCACGACCAAAGCAGGCGGCAGTCGCGATAGTTCGACGGCGCGCGCCGGATGAGCACGGTTCGATGACGAGTGGCCGACCGCGGCAAGACATTTTTCGAACCAGTCCATCACCCCTTTTGTCAGCAGAGGACCGTCCCGATCTCGACGAGAGTTGGTCGGTTCGTGGGGACCCGTGACCGGATAGAGCAGCAGCTGGAATTTCAGGCGACGATCGGGATCGTCGCGCATATCCAGCGCGACGGATGCGGCGAGATTTCCCCCGGCGCTGTCACCGCCGACGCCTAGCCGGTTCGGGTCCGCGCCGAGCTCGGTCGCGTGATCGAACGCCCAGCGCGTTGCGGCGAGGGCGTCGTCATGACCCAAGGGGAACGGGTTCTCGGGCGCCAGACGATAGTCGATCGCAAGCACTCTGGCGCCTGAATAGGCCGCTAGCCGTCGGCAATGGGCGTCGTGCGAATCGAGATCGCCTATAACCCATCCGCCTCCGTGGAAATAAACCAGACACGGGCCGGGAGTCGTCGTTGCTTCGGGCACGTAGAGTCGCGCTTTGACTGTGCCAATATCGCCGCCAACATCGAGGTCCCGAGCCGACACGCCCGTCGGGACTGATCTGAGATTCTGGCTCATTCGCTGCTCCCGGTAAGCGACCCTGACGAGTTCCGGGGGTAGCGATTCGAGCGGCGGCGTATCCGGCGTCATGGCCGCCGCTTCGGCGTCCAGCATCGTTTGAAAGTGCGGGTCGATCACGGTTTTCTCCAAGGCGGTTCCTCGCCATCAGGCTATGAGGCGTGCGAGCCTCTGTCGAGACGTGCGACCCGACCCTGCCACAGGCAGATCAAAGGCGTGACGACAAGTTCCATGCCAAGCGCCCATCGGCTGTTGCCTGGATCGCCGGCGACGATCCAGCCATAGAGGCGGGACAAGCCGCCAATGACCACGAAGAAGGTGGCTGTGCGGACTATGGTCGTGCGGCGTTCGATGGTCGGAACGCAGCCCCATAGCAGTAGGCCGACGCCAAGCAGAAGACCGGAGAGATAGCGGAACTGGCTGTCCGCGCCCTGTCCCGGCCAAGACCCCACGAATCTCGCGCCACGCGACGCGCCTTCGAACCCCGCGGAGACTGGCACGACGCCGCCGATCAGGATGGCCAGTTGCAGCAGCCGCTTTTCCATGGCGCGGGTTAGCGCATTCTTGACCGGGCTTGTCCACGGGCGCATAGACCCGCTCTTCCGGCGCTTTGTTAATTGCGCCTCCGACGCCACGACCCTCCGGTTCACCGGAGACGAGGGCGAAGGGGACCCTCCGTCCGCGTGATCGCGCACGGGGGCGTTTGTCGTTGTGCGCTGTTTTGGGAATTGATCTAGCGAATGTTCGATGATCTTGGCGAACGTCTTTCCGGAGTTTTCGACCGGCTTTCGGGCCGGGGCGTGCTTTCGGAAAAAGACATCGACGCGGCGATGCGCGAAGTGCGCGTGGCCCTGCTCGAGGCCGACGTCGCCCTGCCCGTCGTGCGGGAGTTCATCGACAAGGCCCGCGTCGAGGCCGCCGGCGAGGCGGTGATCCGCTCGGTCAAGCCTGCCGATCAGGTGGTCAAGATCGTCTACGATGGGCTGATCGAGATGCTCGGCGGTGAGGAGCCGCAAGGCTTGCGGATCGCGCTGAATCCGCCGACCGTAATGATGATGGCCGGGCTGCAAGGCTCCGGCAAGACAACGATGTCCGGGAAGTTGGCGCTGCGCCTCTTCAAGACCGAGCGTCGTAAGGTCTTGCTGGCTTCGCTCGATGTGCGTCGCCCAGCCGCCATGGAACAGCTGGCGATCCTGGCAAAAGAGGCGGGAGTGGAATCCCTGCCGATCATGCCTGGCCAAGCCCCAACGGATATCGCGCGGCGCGCGCTCTCCGCGGCTCGGCTAGGCGGCTTCGACGTGCTGATTCTGGATACTGCCGGTCGAACTACGCTCGACGAGGCGATGATGAGCGAGGCCGCGGACGTGGCGCGCATCGCTCAGCCAGCGGAGATCTTGCTGGTCGCTGATAGCTTGACCGGCCAGGATGCAGTGCGCACGGCCAAAGCCTTTCACGAGCGCCTGCCGCTGACCGGCCTCGCGTTGACGCGCGCCGACGGCGACGCGCGCGGCGGCGCGGCGTTGTCGATGCGGGCGGTCACCGGCCTGCCGATCAAGTTCCTCGGCACGGGCGAGCGCATCGACGCCCTCGACGTGTTCGACGCCCGCCGCGTGGCCGGCCGTATCCTGGGCCAGGGCGATGTGGTGGCCCTGGTGGAGAAGGCCGCCGCCGATCTCGACCAGGCCAAGGCCATGACCATGGCCCGCAAACTCGCCAAGGGTCAGTTCGACCTCGAGGACATGGACGGTCAGCTGTCGCAGATGGAGAAGCTCGGCGGCATGGACGGGTTGATGGGGATGCTGCCCGGCGTCCAGAAGATGAAGAAGCAGATCGCGCAGTCCGGCGTCTCCGACGCGTCGATCCGGCGCCAGCGCGCGATCATCGGCTCGATGACGCGCAAGGAACGCAAGAAGCCGGACATTCTGCAGGCCTCGCGCAAGCGCCGGATCGCGGCGGGCGCCGGAGTCGAGGTTTCCGAGATCAACCGTCTGCTCAAGCAGCATCGCCAGATGCAGGACGCCTTCAAGATGATGTCCCGCGATGGCGGCAAGGGCTTCGCCCGAATGGCCGGGATGTTCGGTGCGGCTGGAGGGCCGGCCGGCGTCGGCGGACTGCCCGGGATGCCCGGCATGGGCGGCGCGCCATCGGCCGGCTCGCTTCCGGGCGGAAATTCACAGTCACTCCCCGGTCTTCCGGGTCTCCCTGGCCTTGGCGGCGGACTGCCGCCGGGCTTCAATCCCTTCAAGAAATAACTAGGAACTTTGGATGCTTAAGATTCGTCTCGCCCGTGGCGGCGCCAAGAAACGCCCCTACTACGCCATCGTCATCGCCGACAGCCATTCGCCCCGCGACGGCCGCTTCATCGAGAAGGTCGGCAGTTACAATCCCTTGCTGAAGAAGGACGACGCCATGCGCCTCGTCCTAAAGGGCGATCGTATTACCGAATGGCTTGGCAAGGGCGCCCAGCCGACGGACCGCGTCGCGCGTTTCCTCTCGTCTCAGGGCCTCGCCAAATGGGAGCATGGTTCCAACCCGAAGAAGGGCGAACCGGGCGCCAAGGCCAAGGCCCGCGCCACGGAACGCGCCGATCGCGAAGTCGCTCGAGCCGAAGCCCTTGCCAACGCGCCGCCGCCCGAGCCGGAAGTCGAAATCGAAGTCGAAGCGCCCGTAGCGGAAGCCGGCCCGGAGGAGCCGGTCGCCGAGGCTACCGTTGATCCCGAGCCTGTCGCCGAGGCTCCCGCCGAGGTCGCCGCCGAGACCCCCACGGAAGTGGCTGGGGAAGCCGAGCCCGCCGCCGAAGCCTGATCTGTCGCGTGTGGGCAGCAAGCTAATTCTCGTCGGCCAGGTCGCGGGCGCGTTTGGCGTGAAGGGGGAGGTGCGGGTGACCGCCTTCACCGCCGATCCCGGAGCTCTGCTCAGCTATGGGACGCTGCTCGACGCGAACGGCGCCCCGGCGCTCACCCTGACCGCGGGCCGCGTCGAGCAGAACGCCGTGGTCGCTGGCGTCCAGCCTTCTCTGACCCGCGAAAGCGCCCAGGCCTTGCGTGGCTTGCGGCTGTTCATCGAGCGTGACCGCTTGCCGCCGGCCGACGAGGAAGACGAGTTTTACCTCGTCGACTTGGTCGGCTTGAAGGTGGTGTCACCGATCGGCGAAGCTTTGGGCCGGGTGAAGTTCGCCACGAATTTCGGCGCGGGCGACCTATTGGAAATCGCTCCGGCTACGCCCGGCGAGGCAAGCTGGTACGCGCCGTTTACGAAGGCGGTCGTGCCTGAGGTGGATATCGCGGGGGGGCGGATAGTGGTGAATCGGCCGGCGGAGGTGGAAGTCGAGTCCGAATGAGGTCGAACCGCCGGCGTCCCGCCGTCATCGTTGCCGCCCCGAAATGAGCCGGCAAGGGCGCCGGCGGACTGAACGACTTCAGGCCCGCTGGTCGGGCGGGGTGGCCTCCTTCGTCAGCGACGCCGTCGCTTCCTCCACGCTCATCACGCTCTGCCCGTCGGATCCCAGCCGCCGAAGCGCGACCTTGCCTTCCTCCGCCTCGCGCCTCCCGACGACCGCGATGACTGGGACTTTGGCCAACGAATGCTCCCGCACCTTGTAGCCGACCTTCTCGTTGCGCAAGTCGAGCTCCACACGCAGCCCCGCCGACTTCAGCTTCGCCGCGACCTCGGCCGCGTAACCGTCCGCGTCCGCCGTTATCGTGGCGACCACGACCTGCGTGGGCGCGAGCCAGAGCGGGAAGGCGCCGGCGTGGTGTTCGATCAGAACGCCGATGAAGCGTTCCAGGGAGCCGAGAATGGCGCGGTGAAGCATGACGGGGCGGTGCTTCTGGCCGTCCTCGGCGATGTAGGTCGCGTCAAGTCGCTCGGGCAGCACGTAGTCGAGTTGCAGCGTGCCGCACTGCCAGGTGCGGCCGATCGCGTCGCGGAGATGGAACTCGAGTTTGGGGCCATAAAAGGCGCCCTCGTTCGGCACCCGCTCGACCTCGACACCGGCGGCGTTGGCGGCGCGCTCCAGGGTGTCTTCCGCGATCGTCCATTGTTCGTCCGTGCCGAACCGTTCGTCGGGACGCAGCGCGAGTTTTACGGAGTGCAGTTCGACATCGAGTTCGCGATAGATGAGCTGGAGCAGCTCGATGAACGACTTTGACTCCGCCTCGATCTGCGCGTCGGTGCAGAAGATATGCGCGTCATCCTGCACCATCCTCCGTACACGGAGCAGGCCAAGCAGGGAGCCCGAACTTTCGTAGCGGTGCAGGCCACCGAACTCCATCATCCGGATCGGCAGCTCGCGATAGGAGCGCTGGCCCTGGTTGAAAATCTGCACGTGGCAGGGGCAGTTCATCGGTTTGACGGCGAGCATCTCGCCCTCGGAGGTTTCCGAGAAAAACATGCTGTCGTGGAACTTCGCCCAGTGGCCGGAGCGCTTCCACAGGTCGGCGTCGAGGATTTGCGGCGTGGAGACCTCGACGTAGCCGGCGACCTCCGTCCGCCGACGGACGTAGTTCTCCACCGTACGGTAGAGCGTCCAGCCCTTGGGATGCCAGAACGGCATGCCGCGGCCTTCTTCCTGGATGTGGAACAGGTCCATCGTCCGGCCGATCTTGCGATGGTCGCGGCGCTCGGCTTCCTCGATGCGCTTGAGATAGGCTTCGAGATCGGCTTCGGACGCCCACGACGTTCCGTAAACCCGCTGAAGCTGGGCGTTGTTCTGGTCGCCGCGCCAATAGGCCCCGGCCAGCTTGGTCAGCTTGAACGCCTTGCCGACGTGGCGCGTCGACGGCAGGTGCGGACCTCGGCACAGGTCCTTCCAAGCGCCCTGGCGATAGATGCTGATCGGCTCGTGGCCCGGAATGTCGCGAATGATCTGGGCTTTGTATTTTTCCCCGATCTCCTCGAAGTGGGCGATGGCTTCGTCGCGGTCCCACACCTCCCGCGTGATCGGCTCGTCGCGGTCGACGATCTTCTTCATCCGCGTCTCGATGGCGGCCAGGTCATCCAGGCTGAACGGCGTCTCGCGGGCGAAGTCGTAGAAGAAGCCGTCCTCGATATTGGGGCCGATGGTGACCTGGGTGTCGGGGAACAGCTCCTGCACCGCCTCGGCGAGGACGTGGGCGGTGTCGTGGCGAATGACGTCGAGCGCTTCGGGCGACTCACGCGTGACGATCTCCAGGGCCCCGCTACCCGGCAGGGGCTGCTTCATGTCGAGCAGCTTGCCGTCCAGCTTGGCGAGCAGCGCCTTCTTGGCGAGTGAGGAGGATATGGATTTGGCGACGTCGAAACCGGTGACGCCGTCGTCGTATTGTCGGACGGAGCCGTCGGGGAATTTCAGGTCGATCATGGTCTCTGCTTTCGGGGCGGAACGGGATCGAGGCCCGAGCCGCCGAAGGGGTGGCATTTGGCGACCCTGCGCAGAGCCAGCCAGCCGCCGCGCAAGGGTCCGTGGGTGATGAGGGCGTCGGCCGCATAGTCCGAACAGGTCGGGGTGAAGCGGCACGAACGGCCGATCCACGGCGACAGCGTCAGCTTATAAGCGCGATGCGCGACGCGGACGGCGGTCTGGTAGATCGGCATGCCGACGGGTGGCGCGAAGCCGCGCTCAGGCCGCGTCGGCGGAGCTAGTTCGGTTGGCATTCTCGTTCTGGGCTGCGATGCGGCAAGCCTCCACCGTCGCGTCGAACGCGAGCAGCGTCGATGCGTGGCGGGCGGGGTAATCCTTCACCGGGGCGAGCATGGCGAGATCCGAAAAACGTCCTGCGGGCGGCGCACCGCCCGTCTTCAACATAGCACGAAAGGCGTCCCGGGCCAGTTCGATCTCCGCCGGCGTCGCCCCGATGACGTGGGCGCCGAGGATGGACGCGGCGGCCTGACCGAGCGCGCAGGCCTTTACTTCCTGGGCGTAGTCAGAAACGCGGCCGTCGCGGAGGGTGATCTCGACGTGGATCGTGCTGCCGCACAGCTTGGCGACTTTGTCCGCGGAACCGTCCCGCGCGGCGAGCCGGCCCAGGCGCGGCATGTTGGCGGCGAGGGTCAAAACCTTGGCGGAGTAGAGATCGTCGATCATCTGGAGCGCAAAGCCGCCGCCAAAATGCTCACCCGCTTGCCTCCACCCGCGCTTTCAGCGCTTCGCCCATGGCGGCGAAACCCTGGCGCAACTCCCGCCGCATGCGCTTGGCGATGCTCGGACCGAGGATGCCGTCGAACAGTTCGCCGTTAGTGAAGATGCAGCCGGTGTCGGTGAGCTGTTCGATCTCCAGATAGCGCGTGGTCTTCACCAGGCCGCCCAGCATGCTCAGGTTCCAGTGGATCTGGTCGTTGGGCACCCAGTCGGCGATGACCGGGCGGATCATGCGCTTGGGCTGTCCCGGCACGGCGACTTCGAGGTCGAGGTGCGCGCCGATGCGTAGGACCCCGTTGGCGCGGGTGTACAACGGGTTCCACCGCGGCCACGACTGGATGTCGGAGAGGGCGTCCCAGATCTGCGGCGCCGTGGCCGGGATGCCGATGCGGTGTTCGATCTTTACCTTCATCAGGCGCGCTCCTTCAGCCGCCAGGTCGCGCCAGCGGCGGAATCCATCACTTCGATATCGAGACCGGTCAACTCCGCGCGGATGGCGTCGGCACGCGCGAAATCCTTCGCCGCCCGAGCTTCGAGACGCTCGGCGATGAGGCGCTCCACCGTCGCCGCCAGCGCGGGATCGGCGCCGCCCTGGAACCACGCTTCCGGATCGCCTTGGAGGAAGCCGAGCAGGCCCCCGCCGGCCAGCAGCTCGCCCTTGGCGGCGGCTCGCTCCTCTGGCGTGCCGGTTTCCAAGCGGCCAGCCAATATGAAGAGTTCGGCGTTGGCGCGCGGCGTGTTCAGATCGTCGAACAACGCCTCCATGAAGGACTCCGACGGCTTGTCGGTCGACGGGACGACATCGGGATTGCGCCGCAAGGCGCCGTAAAGCTTGTCCAGCGCCGACTTCGCAGGGCCGATGCCTTCCTCTGTCCACGCGAGCGGCTGGCGATAGTGCGCCGACAGCAGCGCCCAGCGTAAAGCCTCGCCCGGCCAGCGTTTGATGAGGTCGTGGACCAGCTGCACATTGCCCAGACTCTTGGACATCTTGCGGTCGCCCATGTTGAGGAAACCGTTGTGCATCCAATAGTTGGAGTATCCCGCGTGATCGGCGCAGACCCCTTGCGCCATCTCGTTCTCATGGTGAGGAAAGATCAGATCGTTGCCGCCGCCGTGGATATCGATCGGCAGGCCCAGGGTCTGTTCGATCATCGCCGAGCACTCGATGTGCCAGCCGGGGCGGCCGGGGCCGAACGGGCTGTCCCACACCGGCTCGCCCGGCTTCGAGGGTTTCCACAGCACGAAGTCGGCGGGGTTCTGCTTATAGGGCGCGACCTCGACCCGGGCGCCGGCGATCATGTCGTCCAGGGTGCGGCCGGAGAGCTTGCCGTAGTCGGCATAGGCCGTAGTGTTGAACAGGACGTGCCCCTGCGCCGCATAGGCCGAGCGGTTGGCGACCAGCCGCTCGATCATGGCGATGATGGCGTCCATCGTCCGCGTCGCGCGGGGCTCGACCGTCGGCGGCAGGGCGCCCAGCACCGACATGTCGGCGTGGTAGGCGTCGAGATAGCGGGCGGTGATCACGTCGATCGCCACGCCCTCGGCGGCGGCCTTCTGATTGATCTTGTCGTCGACGTCGGTGACGTTGGCCGCATAGACCACGTGGTCCGCGCCGTAGAGGCTGCGCAACAGCCGGAACAGCACGTCGAACACCACGACAGGGCGGGCGTTGCCGATATGGGCGTAGTTGTAGACCGTCGGCCCGCAGACATACATCGTCACCCGCGCCGGATCGATCGGAACGAAGTCGCGCTTGGCGCGGATTTGGGTGTCGTAGAGGCGGAGGGTCATCGTGCGACTTATATGGAACGATACAGCCTCGAGGAAACCACCGTGGATAGCCGATCCGGCCTGAGCACCTTTGAGATCGAGCGCGGGACGGCGCTCGCACCCCGATTCGACGCCGCCGGCCTGGTCGCGGCGGTGACGACTCACGCCGAGACCGGCGAGGTGCTGATGGTGGCGTGGATGGACGCCGAAGCTCTGCGGCTGACGCTGGAGACGCGGGAGGCGCATTATTACAGCCGCTCGCGTCAGGCGCTGTGGAAGAAGGGCGAGAAGAGCGGGCAGGTTCAGGCGGTGGTCGAGGCTCGGGTCGATTGCGATCAGGACGCGGTGTGGTTGAAGGTGCTCCCGGGCGGTGACGGCGGCGCGTGTCACGTCGGGTTCCAGTCGTGTTTTTATCGCGTCGTCGAGAATGGCGCGCTGGTGGAACGGCCTTGAAGTCCTGTCCCGCAAAGGGAGAAGGAGAGGTTCGCCTCATCGAGTTGCTCGAGCCCGCTGTCCGCCTCGACCGCGCTCTCGCCGACGCGGCGCCGGACCTCTCGCGTTCGCGCATCCAGGCCTTGCTGGCGGAGGGCGCGATCACGCGGGGCGGCGTCGTCGTCGATGGCGCGTCATCGAAGGCGACGGCGGGGATATACGAACTGGTCCTGCCGCCCCTCGTCGCCCCCGAACCGGTCGGCCAGGATATGGGCCTCGTCGTGCTCTACGAAGACGCCGACCTAATCGTGATCGACAAGCCCGCCGGTATGTCCGCGCACCCGGCGCCGGGCAGCCCTGACGCAACCCTGGTAAATGCGTTGATCCATCATTGCGGGGCGAGCCTCTCCGGCATCGGCGGGGTGGCGCGGCCGGGGATCGTGCATCGGCTGGATAAAAATACCTCCGGCGTGATGGTCGCGGCCAAGACCGACGCGGCGCATCGTGGACTCTCAAAGTTGTTCGCCTCCCACGATATCGAGCGGGTCTACATCGCGCTCACCCGCGGCGCGCCGCGCGAGCCTCGGGGCGATATCGGCGGGCGGATCGGCCGCTCGCCGTCGGATCGCAAGAAGATGGCGATACTGAAAAGCGGCGGACGCGAGGCCGTCACCCACTACGAGGTCACCGAGAGTTATGGCCCGAAAGATCGACCCCTCGCGGCGCGGATCGAGTGTCGGCTGGAGACGGGGCGGACCCACCAGATCCGGGTGCACTTGGCGCACAAGGGCGCGCCGTGTTTGGGCGATCCGGCCTATGGCTCGGGGCCGCCGGCGGCATCGGTACGCGCGGCGATCGAGACGTCGGGGCTGAAGCGGCAGGCGCTCCACGCGGCCATTCTGGGGTTTCGCCATCCGATAACCGACGAAGGCCTGCACTTCGAAACCGTCCCGCCAGAGGACATGCGCCTGCTTCAAGGGCGCCTGAAGACGCTCTGAATCCGGGCGTAGAAAGCCTGAGCCGCTGTAACCTTAAACCCGCCGCAACGAATGCGTATGTGATGGGTTGTCGAGGGGTGGGAGAGCCGGAGCGCCTGTGCGCATACCGGCCGAAGGATCTTTAAATGGCTGGCGTGAACGCGCTTTCAGTGATGTCGCCCGATGGCGGCTTGTCGCGGTATCTGACGGAGATCCGCAAGTTTCCGATGCTGGCGAAAGACGAGGAATTCATGCTCGCCAAACGCTGGCGCGAGCATGAGGACCCGGCCGCCGCGCATCGGTTGGTCACTTCCCACCTGCGGCTCGTGGCCAAGATCGCCATGGGCTACCGCGGCTATGGTTTGCCTATCGGGGAAGTGATCTCCGAGGGCAATGTAGGCCTGATGCAGGCGGTGAAGAAGTTCGAGCCGGACAAGGGCTTTCGCCTGGCGACCTACGCCATGTGGTGGATCCGCGCCTCGATCCAGGAATACATCCTGCGCTCGTGGTCGCTGGTGAAGATGGGCACGAC
>JBBRLN010000025.1:0-25308 GCA_038231315.1 Caulobacterales bacterium | reverse complement strand
CGAAAACCGGGTCGATGATTTGTCTTGCGGGCGAGGGGCTCGAGAGCAATGTGCGGCTACCGCCCTAGAACCAGGACCGAATACCTGCGGTGAACCGCACATCGCTCGCCCGTTCGCCGGCGGCGCGGGTCAGATCGGCTGTCCGGCCGAACTTCTGCTCCCAGGTGACACCGACATAGGGCGCGAATTTGCGGGTGATTTCGTAGCGAAGGCGCAAGCCCGCGTCCAGATCCGAAAAGCCCGAGCCGACATTACGCGCCGGGTCGTCCTGGCTGTAGAGGTTGACCTCCGCCTCGGGCTGCAAGATCAGCCGGTTGGTGAGAAGCTGGTCGTAAGAGGCTTTCACCTTGCCCGCGACGCCGTGATCGCCGGCGTAGGCGGTCGCCGCGATCTTGAAGAAGCCGGGGGCTAGGCCTTCGATCCCAATTGCCCCCCAACCCCGCCCTGGCCCCGAGTCGAGGTCGTAGCGCCCGCCCACCTGGACATCGAAATAGGTCGAGATGGGCTTGCTGAAATAGGCCTCGGTCTGGCCGTCGCTCACCGTGCCGCGGGTCAGCTCGCCTTCGCTTTTCAGCCAGACCCGCCACTCGTCGGGGCCGGCCCAGGTTTCTCCGTCCCACCGAAAACCGGTATCGCCGTTTTGGATACGCGCCTCGAACTGGTCGAACATGCCGTGCACCCAGATGTGCTGGTCGTCCACGGGACGCCCGAACGGCGCGGGGTTGTTGGGATCGGTGCCCGCGGTCTGGCCGACGGCCGCGCTGGCCGCCAGAATCGCCACAGCGCCGGCGGCTGTGCTCCACCAGCGAACGCTCACGCCACCACCACGGTGCGGAACATGCCGCTCTCCATGTGGTAGAGCAGATGGCAGTGGAACGCCCAATGCCCAGGCGTGTCGGCGGTGAATACGAAGCTCACCCGCTCGCCCGGCTTTACATTGACCGTGTGCTTCAACGGCAACTTGCCGACCTGGCCGTTCTCCAAAGCGAACAGAAACCCGTGCAGATGGATCGGATGTTCCATCATGGTGTCGTTGATCAGCACGAAACGCACACGCTCGCCGAGCTTGACGCGGATCGGCTCGGACTGCGAGAATTTCTTGCCGTCGAAGCCCCAGGTCCAGCGCTCCATGTTGCCGGTGAGGTGAAAGACGATGTCACGTTCCGGCGGACGGGTATCCGAATCCAGCTGAAGCGCGGTCAGGTCGGTGTAGACCAACACTCGGCGATCCGAGCCGTCCAGCCCGTCTCCCGCCTGGTTCTGTCGGCTCTGCGTTTCCATGGCGACGTTACCGACAGCGGGCTGACCCGAGAGGGTCTTCGGATTGACGCCATCGGCGTTGACCGAGACTGGCGCCGTGGCGAGCCCTGGCGCCGTCGGCATGTCGCCACCTGCCATCGACATCTCGGCCTTGGGTGTGGAGGTCCCCATGGCCATCCCGGGCATGGCCCCAGGATCCTCGCCGGACATCTTCATGCCCGCCATCCCTTTCAGCCCACCCATCGCCCCCATTCCGGCCATGCCCATGTCTGTCATTGTCCGCATCGGCCGAGGATCCATGGGCGGGACCGCCGCGGCCATGCCCGGCTGCGGCGCGAGGGTCCCGCGCGCATAGCCAGTGCGGTCCTGCGCCTGGGCGAAGATGGTGTAGGCGCGTCCGGCCGCGGGCGTCACGATCACGTCGTAGGTTTCCGCCACCCCGATTCGGAATTCCTCGACCATCACCGGATCTACGTCGGACCCATCCGCCGCGACGACGTTCAAAAACAGACCCGGGATCCGCACGTCCAAGGTCGACATCGACGAGCCGTTGATGAATCTTAACCGGACCCGCTCGCCGGGCTTGAACAGGCCCGTCCAGTTGGCCGCCGGCGGTTGGCCGTTGACGAGGAAGGTGTAGGTCTCCCCGCTCACGTCCATGATGTCGGTGGGGCTCATCCGCATGCCGCCCCACATCGTCCAGTCCGCCCAAGTCGCCTTCAGGCCCTTGCGGCGCGCGTCATCGAAGAAGGTCCCGGCCGTCCGCTGGTGGAAATTGTAGTAGTCGCCCTGCTGCTTCATATTGGAGATGACGGTCATCGGATCTTCGTCGGTCCAATCCGACAGCAGGACGACGTATTCGCGGTCAAAGGCGTAGGGCTCGGGGGACTTCGGCTCCAGGACGAGCGCGCCGATCAAGCCGGTCTGTTCCTGCATGCCCGAGTGGCTGTGGTACCAGTAGGTGCCTGACTGCTTGATCGGGAATCGATATGTGAAGCTCTCTCCAGGCATGATCCCCCGAAACGACAGGCCCGGGACCCCGTCCATGTCGGCGGGCAGGCGCAAGCCATGCCAGTGAATGGACGTCGATTCCTTGAGGCGATTGGTGACCTTGATCGTCACAGCTTCCCCCTCCGTGAAGCGAAGGATGGGCCCGGGCATCGACCCGTTGATGGTCGTGGCCATGCGCGCTTTGCCGGTGATGTTGACTGGCTGCTCGCCGATGGTCAGATCGAAGGCGTTTCCGCTGAGGGCTACGTCAAGTTGCCGCCCCAGAGCGCGCGCGCCGGTGGCGACGCCGAGCGCCGCCGCCCCACCGATCAGGGCGAGCCCCTGGACGAAGCGCCGACGATTGTGGGCCATCTCAAGGTCGAGACGGGACGGAGATCCAAAACTCATCGGTCAACCCTGACGCTTTAGGGACATATGAATAGGATACGCGTGTCCGTCTCCTATCCCTCTGGCTGACTCAGGAGTTCGAGCAATCTGCGCCGCGCTCGGTAGAGGCGCTTTTCCACGGACTTCGTGCTGACGCCCAGCATCGCCCCCGCGTCTTTTTGCGACAGGCCACCAACCGTGGTCAGCAGGAGCGGTTCCTTATAAAGGGCCGGCAGGGTCTCGATGGCGCGATCGAGGCGCTCGGCCAGCCCGCTGGCCTCGTCCCGCGGCTCGGGCGCCACGCTGTCTGCGGGTGTTTCGGCCAAGGCGCGTAGAAACAGCCGCCGCGTCCGTGCGCGCCGCGCCAAATCCCGGCACTTGTTGAGCGCGATGGCGTTGAGCCAAGCCGCGAAGGAACGCTTGGGGTCGAACCGGCCCAGAGCGCGCCAGGCGGCTACGAAGCTCTCTTGCGCGATGTCATAGGCGTCATCCGCGTTTCCGACATAGCGGCGCGCGAAGCCATAGAGGGGGGCCTTGTGGCGCCGAACCAAAACTTCGAAGGCTTGCTTGTCTCCCAGCGCCGCCTTCCTCGCGAGAGCTTCGTCGGCCTCTCCGATCACGGCGCGTCGGGGGCCAGACTCTTGGTGACCGACTTGTCGAAACGGGCGGCTTGATCGGTGGTCAGCACCTGGCGCATCGCCATGATGTGGATGACGGTATCCTTCTGCAATTCTCCCATCGCGGCGTGAAAACGGCCGATGGCGCGTTCCGCGTCGGGACCGTAGGCATGCTCCGTGGCGATGGCGCGGGCGAGGTCTCTGTTCGCGGCGCGCATTTCACCTTCGAGCCCTTGGCGGCGGTGAGCGAAATCGGCTTCGAGCTTGCCGATCTGGCGGTCCTGAGACGCGCTCAGATGGGCGTTCTGGTGCAGCATCTCGTCGAGTGCGGGAGCGGGGCGCGCTTGGGTGAGTCCATAACGCACGCCGAACCAGCCGCCGACCATGCCTGCGATCAGGGTCAAGATCACCAGCGCCGCAATCAAGCCGACTTGGCGGTTCAACCCTCCCCTCCGATCAGACGGGTCGATGGCGCCAGGGCCATGTGCGGGGAGAAGATTCCAAATCCCTCGGACTCGCCCCGCGACCGCGCGCTTATCGCCCCCCACGACAGGCTGATGAGCAAGGCGAGGACGAGCGCACCGCTCTGGACGGCGCCCAGCGTGAAAAGTCTTCGATCGGCAGCTTCCCGAGCGGCCACGCCGCGCCAAATCGCCGCCTCCAGCCCGGCGAGGGATCGGTCTGGCGCCGCGCCAAGCAGCCCTCGAATGTCGTCCTCCGTCATTGGTTCACCCTTTGGCGCATCCGTCAGAGATTCCTACGCGCTGGCGTCCACGAGCCCTCTAACATTCGTGATAACGGTCTATGATGGAAAACCGAACCTTTGCCGCCACCTCCCGCGGCGTGTGCTCGCTCCGGGGCCGACCGGGCTGGCCTCGGAGGGTTGGTCGGTGTCTTTGCGAATGGCGCCGGCACGTAAGCGCGGCCATGAAGGAGGCGTAAATTCTGTCGCGTTGGGCGGGCTTGAACATTGGGCTGCCGAGCGGATCGCCCGAAGCGCGCGAGGGCCACGGCGATCGGGCGCGTATTCATTCTGACAGCCCAAGGAGCCCAAGGAGCATACGATGAAAACAATTCACCTCGCCCTCGTGTCGGCCCTCGCCCTCGTTGTGTCGGCGCCCGCCTGGGCTCAAGGCATGGGCAATATGGCGGGGATGTCGATGTCTGGCGGCGATCAGGCGGTAAAGACGGGACGGGGAATCGGTGTCGTCAAGGCCATGGACCCGGCCGCCCACACCCTGACCTTGAAGCATGGGCCGATACCAGCAATTGGTTGGCCCGCCATGACCATGACCTTCAAGGTCGATGCGTCCGCGTCGATGTCCGGCCTCAAGGTCGGCCAACCGGTGGCCTTCGATGTCAAAGCAAAAGGGATGTCCGGCGAAATCACCGCTCTTCGCCCGCAATCTTGATAAGGCTTGCGTCGGCGACGAGGGATCGAGGTCTCGGAACGGGGCAGGCGAACATTCGTTCGTTCATCCAGTCATTCCAGGCGAATCAGGTTGCAGAGGCGCCAGCTCAAAGCCCATCCTGGCGCGGATTGTCTGTGTGTAAACCGATGTCCCTGGTACAAAAGACAGCATATACTTATTTGCTTTGAAAGCGGCCGCCCGAAAAATTATGCAACAAGAAATGCGACGCGGGTGGTGTCGGAAACGGAACACGCGAGTTTTTATTTTCGCCATTTGCATCCTGCCAACGGCCTACGGATTGCCCGCACACGGTCAGCAAGCATTACAAAGCAACAATCATGTGGCTGTTGATCAGTCCTCGCCGGATATGGACCGTCCGAACAGCGCGCCATGGCGCCCGCCGGTGGTTGCCGCGTCGTCCGCGTGTGCAGCGATTCAACATTGGGATCCTAAAATGGGCATGTGCATGCCCGATGGGGGGCCAGCAAAGCGAAAGGAAATCAATGGGGTGATTTCCCAGCGCAGCGAGACAACCCCACCCGGCTCAGGCCCCGCCGAAATGCCGCCCTCGGCATCCGCAAGTCCAGCCGATCGTTCGATGGATTCGAGCATGAACATGGGCGGCCCCAGTGGGACAAATCCCAAGACCACGCTGATGTTTCACCTCAATCAATTCATGCTCTATTCGAGCACCTCCGGCCCGCGCGGCGCGTCCCGCCTGACCGGCCCGGGTTATTGGATGCTGACGTATGACAACGACCTGACGCCAAAGAACCATTTAAGCGTCAGCGTGATGGGATCCCCTGAACAATTGACGGTTGGCGGCAAGGGAACGCCTCAGCTTTTTCAAACAGATCACATCGATAATTTTCATGCCCACGATACCATCATGGCGTTCGAGTTCAGGGATGCTGTGGCGCTCAGTACCGGTGACAACCAACGATTGACATTCTTGTTCGCGCCCCGCGGAGAAGCAGCGATCGGTCCGGTGCCATTCATGCACCGCGAATCGGCGGAGGGGAACCCCGATGCTCCCCTCGGCCACGAGCTGCAGGACGGTTTCCACGACGCCTCGACCGTGCTCGGCATGGAATATCAGATCGCGCGCACAACGGTCGAGTTCACCGCGTTTAGTGGTCAGAACATCACCTGGCCCCTTCCCCTGCACAATCCAGATTCCTACGGTTTTCGTTTGAACCAAGATATTGACGATCACATCCGCGTGGGGGCGTCCTACGCCAATGCCCTGTTGCCGGACGACACCGGCGGCGCCGAGCACAACCAGTTCATCTCGACTTGGCTGACAACCTCACACCGGATCGGTGCCGATACCCTGAAGTCCGCGTTCGTCTGGGGTTCTGCTCGCGCGGGCCATGGCGCCTTTCTCAACAGTTTTCTGGAAGAGGCGGTCTACCAGCGGGGAAAGAACAATTTTTATGGTCGGGCTGAGATTCTACAGATCAGCCCCACGCAACTGGCTCTGGTGACCACTGACGGCGCGGCGGACGGAAGATGGGTGAAGGCCTTAACGGTTGGGTATGAGCGCGCCCTGTTCGGGAAAAATGATTTCTCCCTGCTTGCCGGCGGCTCATACACCAAAGACTGGGTCCCTACGGCGTTCCAGCCCGCCTATGGATCTGATCCACGAGGAGTCAAAATTTACTTGCGGATAAAGTTCATGAGAAGTGGGCCGGGTTTCTGAGACAGGCGATGGGAGGTGGATTTAGCGATGACGAGGCCTGATGCGCTCCACCGAGTCTTGCGCCGGCGCGCTTGCCGGTCTGGCGTTCGACGTCGATTGGCCATTGCTCTGACCGGATTCGTTTGGGCGACGAATCCGGGCGCCTGACCCGCACGGCCTCCGCCTATTCGGGCCCCTCAGGCTCTTCGTCGCAACCCTCGCTAAAAGCGGCTCGCATAGGCCCCATGCGCTTGTGACAGACCGTCGAATCTGGGCGCCTAGATACGGTCGCTCGGGTCGTGTCCCGGGTGGTGGTGTAGCTCGCGGCGATAGCGAAGCCGCTCGCGAAGCGCGCCCTTTCCGCGGCGCCGTAGCGAGCGAGCGGCGTAGCGGGTGGTCATCCGCGATTCTTCGGTAGGGTTGGGTTGCTGAGTTCAACCCCAGACCAAGGAACCGAAGATGACCGAGGACATGATCGCCCTTCGTGGGCTGATGGAGAAGAGTGCCGACGCGGATTTGCTGCGCGAGATGATCGACTTTGCCGGCCGACGGCTGATGGAGCTGGAGGTGGGCGCCCTGACCGGGGCCGGATTCGGCGAGAAGAGCGCTGATCGGCTGGTGCGGCGCAACGGCTACCGGGACCGCGACTGGGAGACACGGGCCGGGACGGTGGAGCTGCGCATCCCC
Source organism: Caulobacterales bacterium (assembly GCA_038231315.1). Lineage (GTDB taxonomy): Bacteria > Pseudomonadota > Alphaproteobacteria > Caulobacterales > Caulobacteraceae > Acaudatibacter. The sequence goes on along the minus strand of JBBRLN010000025.1, from coordinate 18,274 downwards.
AAGCTGCGCAAGGGCAGCTACTTCCCGTTCTTCCTGGAGCCTCGACGGCTGGCCGAGAAGGCTCTCACCGCGGTGATCCAGGAGGCCTACATCCAGGGGATCTCGACCCGTTCGGTGGACGACCTGGTCAAGGCCATGGGCATGGGCGGGGTCTCCAAGAGCCAGGTCTCCAGGCTGTGCGAGGAGATCGACGAGCGGGTCCAGGCGTTCCTCACCCGACCGATCGAAGGCGACTGGCCCTACCTGTGGATCGACGCCACTTATGTGAAGGTTCGCTGCAACCACCGCATCGTCTCGGTGGCCGTGATCGTGGCGGTGGGCGCCAACAGCGATGGCCGGCGCGAGGTGCTGGGCATGCAGGTGGGGCCGTCCGAGGCGGAGCCGTTCTGGACAGAGTTCCTGCGGTCTCTCGCCCGGCGCGGCCTGCGCGGGGTGAAGCTGGTGATCTCCGACGCCCACGAGGGCATCAAGGCGTCGGTGTGCAAGATCATGAACTGCACTTGGCAGCGCTGCCGCGTGCACTACATGCGCAACGTCATGGCCCATGCCGGCAAAAGTGGCCGGCGGGTCGTCTCGGCCTTCATGAGCGCCGCCTTCGCCCAGGACGAGGCCGGCGCCGCCAAGCTCCAATGGCGCAAGGTCGCCGATCAGTTGCGCCCCAAGCTCCCCAGGCTCGCCGGCCTCCTGGACGAGGCCGAGAGCGACGTCCTGGCCTATATGACCTTCCCCGCCGCCCACCGCCTCAAGCTCCACTCCACCAACTCGCTCGAACGCCTCAACGGCGAGATCAAGCGCCGCACGGAGGTCGTCGGCATCTTCCCCAACGAGGCCAGCATCGTCCGCCTGGTCGGCGCCATCCTGCTCGAGCAGAACGATGAATGGGCCGTTCAGCGCTCACGCTACATGAGCCTGGAATCCGTCGCCGGCTTGAGCGATAATCCCATCGTCAGCCTGCCCATCATGCCAGCCTGACCAGTCCGGCCCCGGCGAAGATCACGATGGCCAAGCCATCGCAGTTACATCACGCGATGGGACACAACCGTCGCTCGCTATCGAGAGCTGGGATTCCAGCCGTTCCCATGACGAGAGTGCACACGCACCGCATTCCGAAGGTGAAAACACTCCTGAAATTCAGCGGTGGGCCAGATTCAGCCCACAAAACTCGGACATGCGCCCAGAAATCGCTTTTTACGTCGGGGAAGTAGCGCCGCCTACCTAGCCCGGCTCTGAGGGCGTTTCTTGCCAGGAAAGCACTTCATGATGATATCTTTTCGCCAGTTTGCGAGCACTGCCGCGCGCTTGTTTGAGCGGTCGCAGACCGCACTGATCGGCGCTGGCGTCACTCTCATGCTGGCGAGCCCGGCATGGGCGTCGGGCACCAGCACAGCCATGCCGTGGGAGGCGCCGCTCACCACCATCCAGAATTCTCTGTCAGGCCCGGTGGCCAAGGCCATCGGCATCATCGCCATCGTCATAACTGGGCTGGGCTTCGCATTCGCCGAGGGCGGATCGGCGATGCGCAAAGGCATCGGGATCGTCTTCGGGCTCGCCATCGCTTTCACCGCGACGACCTTCCTCACCAGCTTCTTCAACATCACCTCTGGCGCGGCGTTCTGACCTAGCCCGGTCCGAAATCGAAGGCTTCGAGATCGGCTTCCATAGCTCCCTCTCGGAGCCCGTGACGATCGCCGGCGTGCCGCGCTTGATCGCGGTGCTCAACGGCACTCTGACGGCCGTTGTGGCGCTCGGTCTTCAGGTCCCCGTGATCGGGATTCCCCTGGGCATGGCGGTCCACGCCGGCGCCTACTGGCTGAACAAGCGCGACCCCTACTTCTTTGACGCGCTGAAGCGGCACATCCGACAGAAGCCCTATTGGGACGCGTGATGGCCGAGGGCCTCAACTTTGAGCTGGCTGGGCCAGCGACCGTCTTGGCCCTGGTCGCCGGCCTGCTTTGGCTTCCCGCCAACCGGACCCTCATGTGGCCGGCGCTCACCGAGGGCCGTCCCGGCGGCGCCGTCCTCATAACCATGGCCGTCATGGTCACTGTCTATTCCGCTGCGCGCTTCGCCTCCTCCCTCCTCAGCGCCTGACCCCCTTAGCAGCGTTCAGTCATGCTTTATCTCAAAGAGTACCGCGCCAAGGCTGAACGCCTGTTCGACCACCTGCCTTGGGTCGCGCTGATCGGCCCCGGGCTGTTCCTCAACAAGGACGGCGGGTTTCAGAAAACCTTGGCCTTCCGGGGCCCCGATCTCGCCAGCTCCACGGACGCCAGCCTGTGGCCACGAGAGCCCGGCTGAACAACGCGCTGCGGCGGCTGGGCTCGCGCTGGTGCCTGCATATCGAGGCTCTTCGCGCCTCGTCGCAGGAATACCCCGCCAGCGTCTTCCCCGACCCGGTTTCGGACCTGATCGATGACGAGCGCCGGGCGGCGTTCGAAGCCCAGGAGCGTCATTTCGAGAGCCGCTGCTACCTGACGTTCACCTTCCTGCCGCCCGAGGAGTCGGTCAGCACGGTCGAAAGTCTGTTGTTGGAAAACGCGCCCTCTGGGCGGGGCGCTGCGGGCATGTATCGCGCGGCGCTCAAAGACTTTCTGAGCACCGTGGGGCAGATCGCCGACATCCTGCTCGCCATCATGCCGGAGGTGCATGAACTCAACGACGACGAGACGTTGACCTACCTTCACGGCTGCGTTTCCTCCCTCGGGGGAACGCCCACCGACATCGTCTCACAATCGGCGTGGAAGCAGGTTGATGCTATCCGCATGGACCGGGGCATCCTCTTCATGACCTACGCCACCCTCCGCCAGCCGGCTCGGGGCGACAAGCCTTCTCGGCCGAATTAGGATCGCCGCCAGGGTCTCGATCCACGGGCCCAGCTTCGGAGCCTGCTGCGCAATCGCTTGTACTTGGAATCTGTGGCCTGAGACCGCAGCACCTTGCGCACCGTGTCCCGGGCGACCCCCGGCTCCCGGGCGATCCGCTTGATCCCCTGCGGTTCTAAAATCCTCAAACCGGATTCGCGCGATCGTCTCCACGCCCGTCATCCCCCGCCCCCTCCGCCATCCGCCGGGCGCAACCAAAACACAGATCGGGGGCTAGCCTTCGACGCGAAAAATCCCTCTCAGGGGGACAAAATTGGTGCAGCCATCGAGCCCCATGCGAACCCAGGCGGGAGCCGCTAGGCACACGGGCCGAACTGTCCGATCGATTCTTTCCAAGCGCCTGGTTGCCAACACGCTGGCCGGCCACTGGACGCAAGAACGATCCGGGGCCGCCTTTGGGTGTCCGCCGATACCGCAGTGTGCGGGCGGCACGGATCGCTCCCCAGAGATCGGAAGCGGACCCCCCGAAGGCGCCCTTCAGTCGCGCGATTGCCGGAAGCGGGACGCCGGTTCCATGGACCAATCACCGAAGATAACGGCGATGCCACAGCGCTGCGCTGTGCTCCCATCCAAACTAGTCCATGGGCTTGGTCGCGTTGATCTCCGGGACCCCCTTTCCGCCGCCCCCGCCCCTACGGCGTTTTCCGCGCAATTTCGCGATTGTCGCCTGGAAAGCGTTTCCGGCCCCAAGCATCTGCGCGCGATTGTAGTATTTCTCGGACGTGCTGATCGATGCGTGGCCCAAGACACTCTTGACGTCCATGACGCTGGCGGGGTTGGCCGTCGCGATCTCTGTCGTTGCCATGTGGCGAAACGTGTGAAGGTTGATCGGCTTTCCGAACTCTTCCTGCGTTCGTTCCCCGACCTGAAAAGCCATCGCATCGCCGCTCATTCTTCCACCCTGACGCGAGATCCATAGAGCGCTGGTCGGTCCTTTTTTGATGGCGCATTTCAAAAGTTCGGGCCGGTGCGCCTGCAGATACCGCTCCAGGGCGTCGACAAGCGGCTCCGGCCAGCCGCAATCTATCGGTTCCCCGTTTTTCGTTTCCTCCTGGGGAACACGAAGACGCCAGCGATCGCCCCTGCGCTCGACGTCGCTGCCGAGGGACATGGCGACCAGATTGGCCCGGCGCAGGGGTCGATGGACCAGAAACGCGAGTAATAGCCCGTCCCGGAAGAGTGTCGCCCGCTCGCGCGGCGTCCGAAAACGATCGTTCTCGGCCGCGTGCATCAGGTCATGCCCAAGGGCGATAACGGCGTCGGGGGGTTGCATCCGGTTGACGGGGTCCCGAACAAGGACCGCTGTCGCATAGAGGCGCGAGGACGCCCGATAGATCCAGTTCCAGTCGCCCCCCTGTTCCACCGCCTTGAGGGCGTTGGCGAGTTGCTGGAGACGCCCGGCGATGGTGTTGTCGGCCAACCCGGCATTTTGCAGCATGGCGCGATAGGCGACGACGCGGTTCCGGGTTGCCCGCGCGCCCGGAGTCTCTTCGCGATCGAGCTGACCGGTTCGCTCCAGCCACCCCAGAAAACGCCCGTAGCCGTTCTCGATCATCTGGCGCGTCGAGGGCTTCCAGCGGAGCGCATAGCCCACCGACGTGTCAAGCAGCGGGTCGGCGGACATCAAGGCCATCGCCCATGCCTCGCGCTCGCGCCGCGGCCACTCTTCGACGGGCGTGCAGCGCCTGTGGGACTCGTGGCGGGTCATGGCTTGGCGCCGTCTGGCTTGCGGGGGGAGCGCGGCTTACGGGCGGGACGGCGCGGGGACGTTCGCTTTGGCTTGGACCGTCGTTTTTCGAGGGTATCGTCGTAGGCCTGGAACGCCTGATCGGTCCGCTGTTCGACGTAGTATCGCGCCGTCGTCGCCGAACTGGAGTGACCGAGCACGCGACGCACCGTTTCGATGTCGTTGGGGTTTTCATCGAGATGCAGCTTGCCCGCCAGCGCGCGGAACAGATGCACGTGCATCTGGATGCCGGTTTGCCGTTCGATAGCGGTTGCGATGCCGCGCGAGAAACTGATCTTGTTCCGGCGCCCGCCGTTTTCGGCAGGGAACAGGAACGGCGATGGATCAGGACAAATCCGGTTCCGGTATGTCCCGAGGTAGATGTCCATCAGCCGGGCCGAACGCGCCGGAAGCTTCATCTCGAAGGGCGCACCGGTTTTGGTCTCGGCGGCCGGGATGACGATGTGACGATTGCGTTCACGTCCTCGGCCGACCGTCAGGATATGGCGGCCATGTTCGAGCCCGGCGAGGTTGTCGATTCGCGTCGGCGCAACCGTTAGGCACTCGACGGCGAAGGCGTACATGACGCGGCGGGCCTCGGCGATCGTTCCGAGCCTGTCACGCCGGGCCTCATCGATGACCTTGTCCGGAAGGTCGAGCAGGGCATCCAGATTGGCCTTGAGGTCGAACTGGAGAAGACGGGTGCGATTGCGCGGCGTCATCGCCTTGGGTTTCGACGAGACCCGCTTGGCGATCTCGCGCAGCGCTTCGGCCTGGGCGCCGTCCTTCACCCAGTAGCGCGCGACAACCACCAGCAGCCAGGCTTTCTGGCCGAGGGCCGTTGTGATCGCGCCCCCGTCCCTGCCGCGCTGGGACCGCAGGGCTGCCTTGGCGTTGTCGGGTTCCGTCAGAAGCGCCAAACTGACCACCGCGTCGATGGGCGTCCCGCTGGCGACCAGCATGGAAAGCATCTGCCGCAATTGCCGGCGGCGAAGCGCGACGGTGCTCGCCTTTACGGGCGGGACATAGTCATCGGCGAACACGTCCTGGTTGCCCGAATTGGCGAGGAACGCCTCGACATCCGCCGTCAAGCTCGCGGGAAAGCTGGCCCAGGGGAGCGAGTAGAAGCGCTTGTGGGCGCCTAGCGGGATCGGCGTCCGCGGCCATTCATCGACCGCCTCGACGGCGTTGTTCCATGCGCGAACCGCGGCGCGGAAGAGGGATTCGGGATGAGACCGAAGGCTGCGCTTGTGCAGCGCGTCGAGATAGCCATCGAACGTCCGTGCCGTCACGCCGGTCGGCTCGATCTTCGCACGGGTGCAATAGCTCATGAAGCGCGACAAGGCGTACCTGAGCGCCTGGGTCGGCAGCTTTTCCCGCAGATCGCCCCACGCCGGATCGACGCCGCCGATATCGCGGCCGGGCACCATGTCGAGGCCGAAATCTCGCAGCGCCGCGCTGACCAGGCTTTTCACCCGGCCCCAGCGCTCCTTTGTCATGCCGACGCAGGCGGGCGGAGCCTCCGCCATCATCCACCTCAGCACGACCGGATCGGCGGGAATATCGAAGAGAGAGCGCCTGAGGACGACACCCAGCCGGCGCACCGCCGACTTCATCTCCACGTGTCGCCGATCACGCGATGGATTGGCCTCCAGGGCTTCGAGGACATGGGCCAGACTTACCAAACCCGAATTGCCCGCCAGAAGGGCCGCCCTCCGCGTTTTCGCGGGCGCGCCTTCGACCACGAGGTTAGTCCCGGCGCCGCCGTTTTCCGCAACCGGCGCCTCGGGCGCCGGCGGGCAAGGAGGGTCCGGATCCCAGGAGCTTAGCTCAACGTGGGAGGGCGCGCGTCCTAGTATGTTTGACTGATTATCCATGATGGCTTATCCTTTCTGGAAGTGGACGGGAGCGTCCACAGGTTGACGACGAGGTACATAGCGGGACAATAGGTGTAACACCACCCCCAAGAATGGATGAGCATGCTTTGGTATAGTTATGAGTACGCCTACACATCTCCTCTACTTTCAATGACATGGGGGTCCATGTGTGGACATATTAAGGGGCGACCGGGGCGGGGGCGCACGACACTAGGTCCTTCGCATGGCGACAAACGACGCCAGGTCGTCTTCCGAGACGCGAATCTTGCTGCCCATCCGGTGGCTGCGCAGGTCGCCGCTGGCGATCCATCGGCGGACCTGCTTCTCCGAGAAGGCCAGCCGTTCGGCGACATCGCTAACGTCGAGCATTTGTTCGGCGCGGCGGGACATGGCGGAGCCTTTCTATGGTGAGGGGGAAGGCGGCGCGGCGCCGTGGCGCGATGGCCGGCCCGGTGTCCGGCGTTCACGGCAGCGTCTCCGACGTCGAGGCCACGCATCGCGCGTCGAGAAACGCCTCGATGTCGGAGCGGCGATATTTTACGCTACGGCCAAGCTTGATGTAGCGCAGCCCATTGCCGTGCAACCTCCAGATTCGCAACGTAATGGCCGCGACGCCGAGCAGAGCGGCCACCTCTTCGGTGCCCAGGAGCCGCAGCGGATCGGGAACGGGCGGGGCGCCGAGAGGATCGCAGGGAAGTTCAGCGGAGGAAGTCGACACGAGGCGCCTCGGAGGCTTGTTGGCCGAAAAGCGCCCACATCATTAGCGTCACGACTTGGCTGATGCGCCATGCGCAATCGCGCACACGGGCGGTGTTCGGGCCTAGGGTCGGGGACGACAAACCGCATTCATTCCCGCGATCGCCGCCGCGCAAATTCGCGACGCGCCACGCAATCCATTCACCGATTGTCGAAGAGTTACCGTGGTTGTTCGCGAGGACGCAGGCTGGCAAAGGGGGCTGACCTTGGGACGTTGGCCGATCGGGCAACGAGCGAGGTCTTCCGGCATGTCTTCCGAGTTCCGCGCGCCGGCTGCGGCGGCGCTCGCCGCGACTATTTTCAGGTTTGTTCATCGGGTCCTCGCACCTTGGCGCCACCCGACAAATCATGCCGTCACGACGCAATTGTACATTAGCCTGATGGGCTTGTGCGCGGCTTTACGATTTGATTTTGTTACAAAGTTCCCAGACGCTCAAAGATCTTCAGCACATCCTCGCCGATGGCAATCTTCCACATCGGCCACTCGCCTGTGGAATCAATCAGCGCATATCGGGCGGCCACGGCATGGTCGACGTTCGCTTTGAGAGAGGCGATCCTGCGCTGCAATTCAATGCGGCGCATAGGTGGGTCTGGAGTGGCAGGCGCCAAGTTCGCGACCGGCTGGTCTACCTTAGCCACGATCGCGGCGTCCGGGATTTCTGAAGGCGTGGGCACGGGCTTTCCGCCTTGGGCGTGCGCGATCCGGCGTATCTGGGCGGTAGATAGCCGGTGCTTGTTGGCAAGGTCGCGCGAGCGTCCGAAGCGACTGCCCGGTGCATTGTAGGCGGCGGCGATGTCCGCGTCTCGCTGGGGCGACCTGCGTCGCGCCGCTCGTTGTAGGCCGCCGTACACGTTTCTCCGTGTGAGTCTCAGGGCTCGAAGCTTCTCGTCGAGCGGTGCGAGCTTTTCCTTGCGTGCTTGGGTCCGGAAGTCCCGCAGGATGATCGCCCGCTTCGCCGTCCATTTGACGATCTCACGATCAAGCTGCTCGAGCCTGGGAGAAGACGGAGCTGAGTTCTCGGTGGCGATGGGCCCGGAAGCGGGATTTCTTGTTTGGTTCGTCATGGCGGCCTTGGTCAACGCGCGTGAGAGAACGACAGAGGGCAGAATGCTAGGTTGCCGCAGCGTGTACACCGACGCCAGACTTCGCGACGCGCGACCGGCGTCCGGCCGAGCTTGCAAAGTCGGCTCCGCGCCGATTGTGTTGAAAAACTCCGAAATCGGAGCGCTCGAAAAATCGGCAAAAACGCCATTCGAGTCAGGATTGGCGTTCGATGGCCTCGCGCTCAAGCTTGGGGGCCCGCCCAGGGCTTTATCGCTTTTTTGTGTGGCCCTCCGCGTCCTCTTTTGATCGTCCCGCCCAGGGCCAGGAATTTCTCGGGGCAACGACGAAAATGGAGTTTTTCAACACAATCCGCCAGCAACGGACGTTAGCTCCAAGCCGGGGAATCGGACTTTCCTAGGTTCCTGGGCACTCAGCTCGGCCAGGAGCTTACTCGGAGCCGGCCTTTCACAGCCGTCCGGCTTAAGCGCTAGATTCTTGGCAACGAAAACTGACGTGGACGCTTGTTTATGCATGCCGTCCGACCCTGCTACCGAACATGCGCCGCGCCTCACGGAGCTGACGCGCGTTTTTGTGGCGTGGGGCCAGGCGCCGCGGTTCGTTCGAAACGCGGCGATTTCGTTGCCGACATTCCTTATGGACCTTGGCTTGCTGTTCCTGCTGGTTCGACAAGCCCACCTCGACTACTTGGTCGCAACGGTCGTCGCATTCCTTGCCGCCAACGCGCTGAGCTACTTTCTGGCGCGATGGCTAGTGTTCGCCGGGACCAAGCGGGGCATGCGGGCCGGCTTCATTTATTTCTTGGCTATTGCGGCGCTCTCCGCTTTTGCCGTGGCGCTATTGATGTGGCTGTCCGTCAGCGTGTTGCACTTCGACGTGATTTTGAGCCGCATCGGTGTGGCGAGCGTCGTGGGCGTCGGCGGATATCTGTTGAACCTGTTGGTCAACTTTCGCGTGGCTCGCACGCAGCTCGCGCCAGCGCGCTTAGGGCTCCGGCGGACCAGTCGCCAAAGGCCGGCGTAGCGCCAATTGCCGAGATTGCTCCCTGGTCGGAAAACGCCGCCCGCCGAAACCGCCAGGACTTGTTTTTGCGCAAAACTACACAATCTACAGCGGGTCCAAGAACCGCGAGCGTGAATTATGAGCACTATCCTTTTCGTCGCCCAGGCAACCGTCGATCCCGCCGGCGGCTACCGCGCTACGTTCCCTGACCTGCCAGATTGCGAGGTCAAAGGCTCGGATCTCGCCGAGGTGCTGGTGAACGCCCGGCAGGCGCTGGACGCCCATCTGCGCCGCACAGCCGATGCCGGGGAGGCGTGGCCCAAGCCCACGCCGATCGAACAGATACCCCCGGCGTCCGGGATCATTGCGCTCCTGATCGACGTAGCCGTCGAGGACACGCCCATTCGCGTCAACGTATCTTTGGGGGAGCGGCTGGTTCAGCGCCTGGACGCCGCCGCCGAGGCCAGAGGCATGACCCGCTCGGGTTTCATCGCCCAGGCGGTGCGCGTGAGCCTTGGCGAACGGGGGCCAGCCAGGGATTTCGACGCCGCCACCCGCAGGCTGCAAGACGAGTTGCGCACGCTGGGACGCAGGATCAATGACGGAATCGGACCCGGATCGAAATTCAGTCGCCGGATGGCGGAGCTGGACGACCAAGTCTACGAGGGCGTGCGCAAAGCCGCCGACAGCGTGTCCACGGCCATGATTCGTCGGCGCGAGGCCAACAAGGCCGCGGGCGCTGACCTCACCGAACCCCCGCCCGCCGAATGATTCATCGCGGGCCTAGGGTCTAGATTTACCGCGAAGCCTGCCGCCAAGCGATTTGGAGAGAACGCGATGAGCCGAACCCCTTCCGAACTCAGATCGATCCGCGACAGCATTGGCCTGGTCGGACGACTGTCCGACAGCATCGTCAAGATCGGCCCCTTCAGCCTCGGCATCGATGGTGTGCTGAGCTGGATTCCCGCCGTCGGTGAGATCTGCAGCGTGGGTGCCGCCGCGTTCATCCTTGTCCAAGGCGCGCGCGCCGGGGCGCCGGCGACAGTGCTGGCGAGCGCCGCTTTCATTCTTGGACTTCGCACGCTGGGCGAGGCCGTGCCGTTCGCGGGTCCTCTTTTCGCCGACGTGTTCACGGCCCACAAATGGGCGGCCAATATGGTTGTGCGGGCGATCGATCGTCGGCTGGGCGATCCGGTTGCCGAGCCGCGCGGACCGCAATGGCGGGAGCTGTCGGCCGCCGCGGCTTAAAGCCACCTTAGTGAGGTAGCCTGGCGGCGTTCAGGTCGCCGCCTGGGTCACGTCGCTTTCGGTCGCGCAAGATGGCGGCGGGCTGGTCCGGAGGGACGAGGTTGAGCGCGGTTCAAGATCGAACTCAAGTTCTGCGCCTGCGGCGCATGCGGTTCGCAGCGACAGGTCTCCTTGCGTCGATGGCGGCGCTCTACCTAGTAACAGGCATTTGGCCGTGGCGTGCCCCCTGGCTAGGCTACCTAAGAGCCTTCGCCGAGGCGGCGACGGTGGGGGCGTGCGCGGACTGGTTTGCCGTGACGGCTCTCTTCCGCCATCCATTCGGCCTGCCGATCCCACATACCGGCATCATTCCTCGCAACAAGGATCGGATCGGCGACGCGCTCGGAGCCTTCATCGCCGACAATTTCCTCACGGCCGAAATTCTGGAGGCCAAGCTGCGGGAGCTGGAAGTCGGACGGTGGGGCGCAGCGTGGCTTCGGCAACGCAAGCATGCAGCCATCGTGGCCGAGCGGCTCGTCAAACTGGTCCCGGAACTGCTCGAGCTTTCCACGCCAGACGCGCGGCGGCGATTCGTTGGCGCCGTTGCGGCTGACGTTATCGCATCTACGCCCGCGGCACCGCTGGCGGCGGGCGTGCTGCGGGCTATCGGGGGCGGCGAGCAAAGCAAGGCGATTTTGGATGCGGGCCTGGACCTTGTCGCGAAATCGCTCGCGCAGAACGAGGATCTCGTCAGATCGGAGGTCGCCAGCCGCACATACCGTTGGCTGCCGCGATGGCTCGACCAGAAGATCGCGGACAAAATCCTGAACGGCCTCTCCATGACCATCGAGCAGATGCGAGACCCGGATCATCCCTTGCGCGAGCGGATCCACCGCTACCTTGACGCATTCATCGACCGCCTCGAGACAGATCCCGAACTCGGCGCTCGCGCAGAGGAAATCAAGCGCCAGATAGCCTCGCACCCGGCCCTGCTTGGTCGCATGGCCGATTTCAGCAACGCGCTGGAAGCTCGGTTGTGCCCGAAGAGCGATGACGAAGCGCGCGCGTTCGCAGCGCGGATCACCGGTTGGCTGGCGGGGTTCGGCGCCTGGCTTTACGACGAGGAGGAGGCGATCGAGATTTTCAACGACTGGGCGCGGCTCGCGGTCCAGCGAACTGTCGCTCCGCGGCGGCGCGAGCTTGGGCGGATTATCGCCAGCGTGGTCGCGTCTTGGGACGTCCGCAACGTGGTCGAAAAGCTTGAGCTGCAGATCGGCGCGGACCTTCAGTACATCCGCATTAGTGGCACGATCGTCGGCGGCTTGGTCGGCCTGGTCATCTTCACGCTCTCGGGATGGTTCAATCTTCACGCATGACGGCGCTTCGGCTCCGCGCCACAAGCTGCCGGTGGCTTAGGTCCCTACAGCGGACACTCGAGCGCCATTAGGTTATGTCCGCTTCCCGGCGACTCGTCACTGGCGAGGTTCGACCCTTCTCGGACATTTGGGGAGTCTGCATTGCGGCCGGCAGGAGGTCGTTTCCCAAGTTTGTTCCTGGGCGCATGGGTGTGAATTGACCCCACGGGGCCTCCCGCTAATTGAGGCGCCCCCTTTTGACTGACCATGTGCGCAAGGATCCGCTGAAAATTTAAATTCAGGCGATCGCACCAATTGGTTCGCCCGTGCGCTAAAATTCACGTCGCTTCGGTCTTGGAGTTCGAATCCGTTGGACGAACGCCGGTACAGTCAGCTGCTCGACCTCATCTACGGCGCCGTAGCGGATCCGACCCTCTGGGTGTCGGCCATGGAACACATGGCCGACACCCTCGGAGGCAACAGCGCCTGGTTGTCCCAACTGAGCGTGGAAGACGGCAGTGGTTCGGGGTTGCTGGCGCGCATCGACCCGATCATGCCGGCGCGGTATGTCGAATACTACGCGCGCCATAATCCGTTCTCGAATATTTCCCATCCGCGCGAGTATCTCTCCCGCTGGCGACCCAAGATACGGACCGATGCCGATTGGCGCCACAAACACGACTTGATCAACACAGAATACTATAATGATTTCATGCGCCCTCAGCAGGTTCACAGCGTACTGATGATTGATCTGGAAACCCAAGGGATGGAGACATCCACAGTCAACATCAATCGCGCCGAGTCCCAGGGACTATTTAACAATGATGACCTTGCCGTCGCCGCCGCGCTCCACCCGCACCTCATCCGCGCCTTCAAACTGAGCCGCGTGTTCACGGGCGTCCGATCTCTGGGCGACGCGGCGGTGGCGGCGCTCGATCAATCCACCGACGGCCTGTTCATATTCAACGGCGCCGGCGGACTGCGCCACGTCAACCGCGCCGGCGAAAGGATCCTCGCTCAGCGCCGTGGACTGGGGATTGTCGCCGGGCGATTTGTCGGCGCCGCCGCCAGCGTGTCCAAGGCGCTCGACGCCCTGATCCTCATCGCAGGCTCGCCCGATCCCACGATCCGTGGCGGCGGCTCCATGGCGGCGCCGACAACCGATGGCGGCGCGCCGCTGTCGATCACGGTCACACCGCTCAACGCCGAGACATGGCCGATCGTTAGCAGCGGCCCTTCGGTCCTGGTGTGTGTGACCGACCTGACGTCCGACGTGGACGTGTCCGAAGACAGGATGCGCGGCCTCTTCGCCCTGACCGCGGCGGAGGCGCGGGTCGCGCGCCTTATCCTGCGGGGCGCCGCGCCGCGGCAGGTGGCTGAGACATGCGGTGTTGGCGTGAGCACGGTGCGTTCTCAGCTGGGGAGCATCTTCTCCAAGACCGGCGCTGCCGATCAGGCCGAGCTCTCGCGCCTGTTGTCGAGGCTGGGCCGCGGGAAGGAGGAGTAGCCGACCTGCCGGCGGGCCCGGCATCCTTCATTTGAAGGATGCGGACGCTGTTGCCCACGATTATAGTCGCCGAACCACCCATGTCCGAGGAGAAGGCGCCATGGCCAACGTTCACTGGCTGAACGACGTTAGCGGCGATTTCAACACCGGGACGAACTGGAGCGGCGGGACGGTTCCCGGCGTCTCGGACGACGTGACGCTCGGCGTTCTGGCGGGCACGCCTTACACCGTCACGGAAAGTCCCCGCAACTTCGAGCAGGTGCACAGCCTCACCGTCGCCGCCAACGCGACCCTCGTCATCGGCTATTACGACAACTTCCAGGCCCTCTACGGCGGGGCGAATTCAGGCACGATCCAGGTGACGGGCGGCCACTCCGATTTTCTCATCGGTGGAACGTTTACCAACAGGGGCGCGATTTCGCTCGACCACGGCGAACTTCTTGCCCAGAGCGGTTCGGTTACGACGCTGAACGGTGGTGGCCAGATTGTGATGAACGGTGGCTTCGGGAGTTCCATCGGCGTGACCGCGGGGACCCTGGACAATGTCGATAACACCATTGCGGGCGGTGGTTTCATAGGCTCAGCCACCGCGGGCACGGCGCTGACCAACGGAACGGCGGGCGTCATCAATGCCAATGGGGCGGGGGGTGTCGGCTTGTACGTCGATACCTTTCCAATCACCAACAATGGCCTCATGGAGTCCACTACGGCCACCGGAAACGGGTTGGATATCCGCCGTGGCGCCAATGTCGATCAGTCCGGAGGCGGGACGATCCTGGCCGCCGATGGCGCGCTCGTCGTCCTCGAATCCGTGCAAATCACCGGCGGGACGCTGAGCAGCGTCGGCACGGGGATTTTCGATGTGGGTTCCCAGAACACGGTGCTCGACGGTTCGGGTGTCGTGCTCGCCAACCAGGCGACGCTGGATCTCACGGCCAACTATAGCAACGGTCAGTACAGTCTCACTCTCAAAGGCGCGATCGCCAACAGCGGGACGATCAATGTGGCGACAGGCGGCCATACGGGCGGGGCGACCGATGTGGTCATCGACGCCGCCGGCGTGACCCTGAGCGGCGCCGGCTCGATCAACCTCATTACTGGCGAAGCCGCCATCGTCGGCGCCAGCGGCGGCGGGTCGATCCTGACCAATGTCGCCAACACGATCACCGGCCAGGGCTCCATCGGCGGCAATGGCCTTGGACTCATCAACCAGGCCAAGGGCGTGATCGACGCCAACGCCGCCGGCGCGCTGACGATCGACACCGGATCGACCACCACCGCCAACGCCGGCCTGATCGAGGCCACGGGCGCGGGTGGGCTGACGATCGCCAGCGCCATCACCAACACCGGTACGTTGGCGGCCGCCGGCGGCGCGCTCGCGATCACCGGCTCCCTCACCAATCTCTCCGGAACGACCCTGAACGGCGGGGTCTTCGAGGCGGACGCGAACTCCACGCTGAGTTTCAACGCGACGACCCATATCGTCACCGACAACGCCACCCTGATCCTGAACGGCGCCAACTCCGTAATCCAGGGCAGCGCGCCGCTCGAATCGACGTTGACCACCATCGGCAAGGCGGGGGCTCTGGAGATCCTCGGCGACCGGAACTGGACTTCGAGCGTCAGCCTGTCGAACGCCGGGACCCTCGATCTGGGCGGCGGGACCTTCACCGCTCCCGGCCTTTCCAACACCGGGAAGGTGAGCGGTTTTGGCGTGCTCGCCACGGCGCTCACCAACAGTGGCACGCTCGCAGTTGCCGCCAACCAGAGGCTCAGCCTGGTGGGAGGATCGCTCACCAACCTGTCCGCCGGAACGCTCACTGGCGGGACCTACACCGTCGGGGCCAGGGGCGTGCTGCAACTGGCCAACAACGTCTCCATCGTCACACTTAACGCGACCATCGATCTGGCCGGTTCGGGCGCGACGGTCCAGTCTCTCAACACCACGACCTCCAAAGAGGTCAGCCTGGCGTCGAGCCTCAAGACCGTCGGCACGGTCGGAGTGCTGGAGATCCTGGGCGGAGCGAACTACACGACTGCCAACGCCATCGCCAACTCCGGCAAGATCCAGCTGGGCGGCGGGACGTTCACCAGCGGAACCCTGACCGATGTGGCCGGATCGAGCCTGACCGGCTTCGGCACGGTGGCCTCGGTGTTCGCCGACTCAGGGACGGTCACCGCTTCCAGCGGCGGCCTGGCCTTCACGGGCGCGGGAGATGCGTTTGCCGGCGCGCTGGGCGGCACAAAGATCGTCTTCGCCGGCGGCGCCGACGCCTTGAAGGCCGGCTCCAGCCTCACGGCGGCCACGGTCGCCATCTCCGGCGGCGCGGCGGTGACGCTTGGGTCCAGTCAAGCGTTCTCGGGAACCTGGAGCCAGGGCGCCGGGACGGTCAATCTTGGCGGCTTCACCCTCACCCTGAGCGGGGCCGGTTCGACCATCGCCAGCGCGATCAACGGAAGCGGGACTCTGGCCTTCACCGGCGGGACCCAGGCTCTCAACAGCGGTGCGGCCCTCGGCGCATCGGCCTGGTCGATCTCCGGCGGCTCGGGCGTGAGCGTCAACGAGACCCTGACCTTTGCCGGGGCCTTCACCGATGGCGGATCGACCATGGCCATCGCCGCGGGCGACACCCTGGCCCTCACCGGCGCGGCGACCTTTAACACCGGCGCGGTGGTCAATGGCGCGGGGACCTTGGCGCTGACCAAGGCCACCCTGGCGGGCCTCACCGTCGGGGGAACCGCGACGCTGAAGGATGTCGGCACGGTCGATCAAAGCGGCGCGATCACGATCGGCGACGCCGCCGGCAACGCCGCCAAGCTCACCATCGGCAAGGGCGATACCTACAAGATCGACGGCGACGTGGGCATCGCGCGGGGGACGTCCCATTCGTCGAGCCTGGTCGATAGCGGGACGCTGATCAGATCGAGCGGTGTGGGAAAGAGTGTCATCGGCGTAAAGGTGACCGACAGCGGCCTGATCGAGGTGGACACGGGCACGCTCGACTTCAGCCAGGCGCTCAAGGGCAACGGGGCGATGAAGATCGACGCCGGGGCCACGCTGGAAGTGGGCGGCAGCGCGGCCAGCGGCCTCACCGCCACCTTCAACGGGGTGGGGGCGATTCTGGATCTCGGCAACGCCAGCAAGTTCGCCGCCACCATCGCTGGCTTCACCACCGGCCAGACCATCGATCTCCTAAAGACCGTCGCCACAAGAGCCACGGTCAACGGCAGCGACCAGTTGGTGATCAAGAACGGGGCGACCACCGTCGCCACCCTGCAGCTCACCGGGACCTACACCGGCGACACCTTCAACGTGGCGTCCGACGGTCACGGCGGGACCAACATCACCCTGTCCACCGGCGCGGCGTACGCGCCGCCGCCGAGCCCCGCTCTTGCACCCACCGCCGCGCACCAGTTCATCGCGGCCATGGCCGGCATCGGTGCAAGCTCGACCTCGGTGATGTCACCAATAAGCCGCGCCTGCGAGCTCCCGCCCATTCTCACCGCGCCTCGAACTGAGATGGCGTGAAGTCACCCGGAAAGCGGCGATTCTGAAGCACGCGGCTGGCGGCTGGTCGCCCAAGGTCCGCTTCCCGACCGGCGGCTGAGGTCTGCTTCCCACCCAATTCAGCCAACTGAATGGTCCGCTTCTGGGGAAGGAGCCGGGCGAAGCTGGGCACCGGGGCGTCGGATCCGCAAAGCAGACATCCCAAACTTCTGTTCGGGGTGGGGGAGCGGACGGTGTCAGTGACCCTTGCGGTCGCTCAGCTTCCCGAACGTCGGGTCGAGGGCCGACACCATTTTCCCAGCGCGCCAGAGGTTGCCTTCTCAATCGAGTCAGCTTGCTCGCTCACACTCAAGGGGGCAAGGCCGGCCGGCCTCGCTTCCACGACACAGCGTTTGTTATCGCCATCATCCCGATCTCCGTTTTCGTCGCTGACGTAAACCTCGACGCGGGTCAGGCGGCCCTCGAACCTGGACAGGCGATCACGAACCGCCCCTTCGAGCTGTTGGCATAGGGCTTCACACCCTTCGACATTGTCGCTGGTATTGATCTGAACGTCGAAGCAGGTCTCCCGATGTTTGGTCGGGATTGGGGGCGACGGTCTCTCTCTCGTGGGTCGCCAGCGCACTTGTCTCCGTCGGTGAGGGAGTTGCATCCCCCTTCTTATGCCGCTGGCGCCAGGTTGAACCCATCGTTGTCAAAAACCTCAAGGCCCTGGGGCATCGGCAGTGATGTGTCGCCTTGCATACGGGCCAGAAGGCAAGCGACGGCGAGAACCATGTCGGTGGGGTTATAGGGCTTGGGCAGCGAGGCGATCGCGACAGTCTTGGCCGAACTCGCACGGCTGACCTGTCCGCTGATCAGCAGGACTGGAATGCCGAGTGACTTCAGGTGCTCGGAGAGTTCGATGCCATCGTCGCGGCCGGCGAGACGGATGTTGACCAACGCCAGATCCGGCTTCTCGGCCTTGGCGACCTCCAACGCCTCGGCGCGGCGGTCGGTCAGATCGAGGACATGATATCCAGCGTCTTGCAGTTCGTCGCGCAGGGCCATCGCCACCAGCGCCTCATCCTCGACGATCATCAGGGTTTTACCTGCGTAGCCGTCTTGTTGTTCGGTCATGGCCATTCCTCTCGTTGTCAGCCGCCAACCGCACTGGGCTTCGAATAGGTCGCCGATAGCGCCTCAGGCGCTGTCTCTGGCTCATCTGCCGCAAGGGCGATTTGGGTGTGCATGATGGAAACTTGGGTGCCTGGGTGCTCGGGCGTCACTTCCACCGAAGCGTTGAGCTGTTTGGCTAACGCCTCGATGATGCTCGAGCCCAGACCTGTCCGAAGCGGCGCGGTCAGCGGCATGCCGACGCCGTCGTCCCGG
>JBBRLN010000024.1:0-25679 GCA_038231315.1 Caulobacterales bacterium | reverse complement strand
TGACGTGACCCCCTGAAACTCCTCCAGAAATAATTAGAGTCCGGCCCAGCGAAGGAAGGGACGGACGGATGAGGAAGTCGAGGTTCAGCGAGGAGCAGATCATCGCGATCCTGCGGGAGCAGGAGGCGGGGATTGCGGTCGCGGAGCTTTGCCGCAAGCACGGGGTCAGCTCGCCCACGTTCTACAAGTGGAAGGCCAAGTACGGCGGCCTGGATGTGTCCGAGGCCCGCAAGCTGAGGGCGCTGGAGGACGAGAACGCCAAGCTGAAGCGGATGCTGGCGGAGGCCATGCTCGACAACCTGGCGCTGAAGGATCTGCTTGGAAAAAAATGGTGACGCCCGTCGCGCGTCGGCAGGCCGCGGCCTATCTGCGGTCGGCCCATGGGATGAGCGAGCGGCGGGCGATCCGCGTGATCAACACGGACCGAAGCACGGTCAGATACGTCTCGACCAAGCCGGACGATGCGCCCTTGCGTGAGCGGCTGAAAGCCCTGGCGCAGGAACGCCGGCGCTTCGGCTACCGGCGCCTGCATGTGTTGCTGCGCCGGGAAGGCCATCAGGTGAACCGCAAGCGCGTGCAGCGGCTCTACAAGGAAGAGAAACTCACCGTGCGCCGGCGGGGCGGTCGCAAGCGGGCCATGGGAACGCGCCGGCCGATGGAGGTTCCCATGGCGGCCAACCAGCGCTGGAGCCTGGACTTCGTCTCCGACCAGTTCACCGACGGCCGCCGCTTCCGCATCCTGGCGGTGGTCGATGACTGCACCCGTGAGTGCCTGGCGCTTGTCCCCGACACCTCGATCGGCGGCCGTCGGGTCGCCCGTGAACTGGACGCCATCATCCGCTGGCGAGCACGCCCGTCGGTAATCGTCAGCGACAACGGCACGGAGCTGACGTCCAACGCCATCCTCGCCTGGGCCGACGAGCGCAAGGTCGGCTGGCACTACATCGCCCCCGGCAAGCCGCAGCAGAACGGCTTCATCGAGAGCTTCAACGGACGTCTGCGTGACGAGCTGCTGAACGAGACCCTGTTCCGCTCACTGCCGCACGCCAGGGCCGTGCTCGAGGCCTGGCGGCGGGACTACAACGAGGCCCGACCACACTCGAAGCTCGGATGGATGACGCCTGGGGCCTACGCCAGCACTCTACGCGGAGAGACCGCCCGGAGCGCTGCACGACATGAGGGTTCCGCGCACCGGGCTCTTGCCAGCCACCCACACGAAGGCTCAGATCAACCCGGGACTCTCGTTATGGCTGGATGAGAAATGGGGGTCACGTCATGACCTAGCGCGCGGCTCGATGCAACTTTGGAATAACGGCACCCCTGTATGCGGATCGCGCGTGCTTGGTACTTATTGCGTACTCATGACGACAGCCGACCTACACTCCTAACCGCAACCCATTGAAAACTATGGCGCCGCCTGCGTGACTCGAACACGCGACCCCCGCATTACGAATGAGGCGACACCACGTTTGGCCAGGTTTGTGACTGTTCATTGGTGGACATTTTCATGCTATAAAACAAAATGTTATAGTTATGCCTGTTGATTTATGTTTGCCCGAGATTCGTCAGCGTGGTATCAGGTTGGTATCAGATCGGGCCAATTTTATGGGAGGACTCGGGGGTTGGGGGAGGCGATTTCGGCGCGAATCAGCAAGCGTGTGGTCGATGGCCAAAAGCCGCCAGCCAGCGGTGAGAATCGCGTGTGGGACACCGCGGTCAAAGGATTTTTCCTCAGGGTCTATCCCACCGGGCGACGGGTCTACGCCCTCAAGTACCGTCAGGGCTCCACCCAAAGGTTGATGACGATCGGGACCCATGGGTCCCCCTGGACGCCGGAGAAGGCGCGGGACCGCGCCAAGGAGGCCCTGGAGGCGGTGCACCGCGGAGAAGACCCCGCTGTTGAAAAGCGCGCCGCCCGCGCCGCACTGACAGTCAAGGACCTGATCGATAGCTATTTGACCGATGGCCCCGCCACCAAGCCGGGAAAACGAGAAACGACATGGGCTACCGATGCATCGAATCTCAGGCGTCACATCGAGCCGCTGCTGGGTCGGCGACCCGCTTTCGCTGTGACTGCGGAGGAAGCCGTTCGGGCCGTCACCGACATCGCCGCAGGCAAGACGGCGATACAGCGAACCGAGAGTGGCCGGAAACGCGGATGCATAGCTGTCAGGGGCGGTGAAGGGATTGCGCGGCGTACCAGGCTGGTTGCTGGCGCGATGTACGCCTGGGGTCTTCAGCACAAGCGCATCAAGGGCGAGAATCCATTTTCTCGCATCAAGCTCTCGGCCCCACCGGTCCGCGAAAGATTTCTCTCCAAGGAAGAGGCCCTCAGTCTCCTGGGAGCGCTGGTCAAAATGGAGGCGGAGGCCGCAGTCAATCCCGCCTTCGCTGACGCAATCCGTCTGCTCCTCCTCACCGGCGCCCGCAAGACCGAAATTCTCGGACTGAAATGGGCTGAGGTTGACCTTGACGTTAGGCTGCTGCGCCTTCCACCTGAACGGACCAAAGCCGGAGGAAAGACAGGCGCACGGCGGATCGTGCTCTCGCCGCCGGCGGTCGAGATCATCCAACGACGACGCGAGGTTGCCCCCGCAGCCGCGGTCTTTGTGTTTCCGGCCCCATCAGGGGCGGGCCATTCGATCTCCATCCGCCGCCCCTTCAAGAGCGTCTGCAAGCGCGCGGGCCTCGAGGACGTGCGCATCCACGACCTCCGACACTCTTTTGCGAGCTTCGCCGTGGCCGACGGGGCCAGCCTCTTTCTCGTCGGCAAACTGCTGGGACACGCCAACTCGCGGACGACGGAACGCTACGCCCACCTTTCCGGCGACCCTTTGGTAGATGCGGTCGCGTCCATCGGACGAACGCTCCTGCCGACTAAATCAAAGGAGGAGGAGCGGCCGGGAGAGCGATTGGTCGCAGGCGCGGCTAGCGTCGTTTGATGACTGAGGCTCTGTAACAACGCGAAGCACCTTAGTCTCCTGATGTGGCTCCGTCGGAGGGGTTCGGACGACCCGCTTCGTCGAAGGTTCATACTCGGCAACCGACACTGCTCCCTAGCTGGTATTTTGCAGAACCCTGTCTTGCAGCGCGACTTTCTCCAGATGCAGTCGAACAGAGATGGCGTTTTATTGAAATCGGCGGGGAACAAACATAGTCGCGACACTGTTGAGTTTTTCAGAAATCGAGGAGAAAAACGTCATGGCGACGCCTGCTGACACTGCGGTTCTGGGCGGGCGTTTGGCCGTTCGCCGCTGCGCCGCCGTGGGCGTGATCGTGTTCGGAGTGTTGTTTCTGTTGTGCTGGCTTGGGGCGACCCTCGGCTGGCTGAACGTGAGCCACATGTACGTCTCGCTTTTTACCAACGCTCCCGTCGCGTCGTTGGCCGCCTTCGGCGCCGGCCTTTGTTGGTCGGTCGTGTTTGGGGGTGTGGTCGGGGCGTTGACCGCCCTCGCCTACAACGCCCTGGGATTTCTGGGCCGCTAGCCCGGCCCTGACCGCAGCAAAGGGCCAGGACGCCCTCTTCGGCGCGCGACGCGAACTTTCTAGTCTACGCCGGGCGACGCAATGCTGTGGGCGACTGGCGCAGTCAACGAGCATGGGAAAGACGCCCAATGACGACCAGTACTCTCGAAGTTGGTGACCTGTTCTCGATCCTTGGCGGTCGCGGGATTGAAAAGCAGTTGCAGAACCTCGCCGGCGTTAGCCGAGTTTCCGTCAACCCAGTCTCCGGCTTGACGACGGTCACCTATGATCGGGGGAAAATTCGGCTCTCCGCGATACAGGCTATGATCGAGGCCTGCGGCTTTCACTGCGCGGGCGAGGCTTTCCCCAAGCACGCCTGCGAAGAGGAGACGATGGCGAGTCCCTACCCGCTTCGGCGGACAACGGGGCGACATAACCCGCGGCGATCACATGCGCTTAAGGGGCGCGCCCCGACGATGGCCGTCCAACCAAAGTCGCATGTCCATTCCACGGCGGCCGCCGACGCGGCAGCGCCGGCCGCGGTTCCGGTGCCCACCATCGAAGCGACCGCTCAACCGACGGCGCCAAGTGAAACCGACGCTCTTGGCAACGCGCCCGAGAATCACACGACGCACGGTGATGACAAAAAGCTGGGCAAAAACGATGCGGCGGCGCACGAAATGGGTCACGGCGCGGGCAAGGACCTGCCGTCCATGGTCCGAGACATCCGCAACCGGTTTTTTGTCACCCTTGCCTTCAGCGTGCCGATCTTTCTGTTCTCGCCCATGGGACTACCCTTCAATGTGCCACCCCCATTCGGTCTGAGGCTCGACCTCGTCCTCTTCGTTCTGGCCAGTGGCGCCATCCTCTACCCGGTCTGGCCATTCGTCGTTGCCGCTTATCGATCGCTCCGCGGCGGGGCCGCCAACATGGCGGTGCTCGTCGTGCTCAGTGTCGGCACGGGCTACATCTTCAGTGTCGGCGCCACCTTCTTCTACGGCGGCAAGCAGTTCTTCGAAGCCGTGGTGATCCTCCTGGATTTCATCCTGTTGGGACACTGGTTGGAAATGCGCGCCAGGGCGGGCGCCTCCGACGCGATCCGCTCCTTGATGAATTTGTCGCCGCCCAAGGCCACCGTCCTGCGCGACGGCAAGGAAATGGAAGTGACGACCGCGCAGGTGATCTCCGGCGACGTCGTCGTGATCAGGCCGGGGAACAAGATTCCCGTGGACGGGACGATCCTGGAAGGCTCGTCGGAGGTCGATCAATCGATGCTCACCGGCGAATCGATGCCGGTGGCCAAAAAGGTCGGCGATGGGGTGATCGGCGCGACCATCAACAAGAGCGGCACGTTCCAGTACCGCGCAACCAATGTCGGCGCAGAGACGGCGCTGGCCCAGATCGTCAAGCTGGTTCAGGAAGCGCAAAACTCCAAGGCCCCATCGCAATTGCTGGCCGATCGCGCCGCCCAATGGCTGGTCTGGGCGGCGGTCGGCGTCGGCCTCATCACTTTTGGCGTCTGGTTCTGGCTGATCGGCCAGTCGCTGTTGTTCGCCATTGGCCTGATGATCACCGTTTTCGTGATCGCCTGCCCCGATGCGCTGGGCTTGGCGACGCCAATGGCGATCATGGTCGGCACGGGCCTGGGGGCCATGAACGGCATCCTGTTCAAAAACGCTTCGGCCCTGGAAGATGCGACCAAGCTGAACGTCATCATCTTCGACAAGACGGGCACGCTGACCATGGGTGAGCCCGAGGTGGTCGATCTGGTGACGGCGGCCGGAGCTTCGGAGGACCAACTTCTCTCGGCGGCGGCGGCCGTGGACGCCGGTTCGGATCACCCCCTGGCGCAGGCCATCCTGCGTCGCGCCGCGAAGGTGAAATCGGCCAAGGCGACCGGATTCAAGAACCTCGAAGGCAAGGGGGCGCGGGCCGAGGTCGATGGGAAGGCGGCGCTTCTCGGCAACAGGCTGCTGATGACGGAAAACAAGATCGACCTGGGCGAGCTTGGCGCGAAGTCCGAGGAACTGCAGGGCGCCGGTCGGACGGTCGTTCACCTGGCCGTTGACGGCAGGATCGTTGGCCTGATCGCCATCGCCGATGCGGTGCGACCGACCGCCGTCGAGGCGATCAAGGCCCTGCGCGAGCGCGGAATAGAGGTCGCCATGCTGACAGGCGACAATCAGGGCACGGCGGATCGCATCGCCAAGAATCTGGGTATCGAGACCGTCTTTGCTGGCGTCCTGCCCGGCGACAAGGCTGGCAAGGTGAAGGAACTCCAGGGCCAGGGCAAAAAGGTCGGCATGGTCGGCGACGGCGTCAACGACGCTCCGGCCTTGACCCAGGCCGATGTCGGATTCGCCATCGGCGCGGGCACGGATGTCGCCATGGAGAGCGCCGACATCGTGCTGATGAAGAGCGATCCCCTCGACGTCGTGGGCGCGGTCGAGTTGTCACGCGCCACGCTTCGAAAAATGCATCAGAACCTTTGGTGGGCGGTCGGCTACAACGTGGTCGCCTTCCCGCTGGCGGCCGGCGTCCTGTATCCCTTCCTGCTCGGCCCCAGCATCGCCGCCGCCGCCATGTCCGGCAGCACGGCGATCGTCGCGATCAATGCCCTGATGCTGAAGCGCACCAAGCTCAAAGGCATCAGCCGTCGAACTACGAAATCAGCGCCGGCCGCCACGCCGACAGCCACGCCCCCAGCGGCGCCCACGCCGGCGGATAAGGCCGCGGCCCTCCCCGCGACCGCCCTCAAAGCCGCGGCATGACTATCCGGGGCGACGCCACCCGCGTGCCTCGGGGCACGATGGTCGTGCTGATGGCGGCGGTTTTCACGGTGTCGATCGGCTATGGGGTCGTTCTGCCGCTCCTCCCCTATCTGCTCGAGCGGTTGCTCGGTGCGGGCGGGAGCGCGGCGCGGGTGTCACGCTCGACCGGCCTGCTGACCGGCCTCTACACCCTCTCGCTTTTTCTCTTCGCCCCGGCGTGGGGATGGCTGTCCGACCGGTTTGGGCGGCGCATCATTCTTCTGATCGGCCTCATCGGCTTCAGCGCCACCATGCTGATATTCGCGTTCATCGAAAATTTGGCCGCAGTCTACGCCGAACGCATTCTGAGCGGCATGTTCGCCGCCGCGGTTACGCCGGTCGCCCTGGCGGCGATCGGCGATCTGGCGACGACCGAAGAGGCGCGGGGCCGGCGTCTCACGTTCGTCAGCCTGGCGGGAATCAGCGGCTTTCTGCTTGGACCGATGACAGGTGTCTTCATCTCGCGCGGCGCGGCCAACCTGCTCCCTGTCGTCAGCGCCGCCCGGTCACTGGCCCTTCCGTTGGCGGGAACCGCCGTGCTGGCGTTGATGGTCGCGGTGGCCGCCCTGCTCACGATCCCCAGGACCAAGCGGGGAGGCGCCACCCCACATGGCGCTTCGGCCACTTCGATGACGGATCGCTGGCTCGTCCCCAAACTGCTCGGCCTGGCGTTCATCGTTTCCGCCGCGGTCGGCGTTTTCGAGGTCGGGTTGGCGCTTCGCGGGAAACAGGACCTTGGGCTTACTCAGTACCAGATCGCGGGGATGTTCACCGAGTGTAGCGTGGTGATGTTGATCGTGCAGGCGATCGTGTTCTCGCCCTGGATCAAACCGGCGACCACGCGCTGGTTCATCGCTCCGGCCCTCGCCGCCTTGGCCGCCGGGCTGTTCCTGGTTCCACGTGCATCGAACTTCCCGCTGATGCTGGTGGTCATCGGGGCGGTGGCGGCGAGCGCCGGCATTATCTCGCCGATCCTGACCTACTGGATCTCCAGCAAGGCGGGCAGCGCACAGGGCGCGCAACTCGGCAGGCAGACCGCGGCGGCGAGCTTGGGCGCGGCCGTGGGCTCCGCAGCGGGGGGGCTCCTGTTCGACGTTCCGGGGCTACCGAGCGCCTCATTCCTCCTTGTGGCCGGCCTTGCGGCGTTGGGCGTCCTGATCAGCCTCGGCCTGCCAAATGGCCTCGCGCCGCGGAAGCTCGGTCCGGCCTCCCGGCGCGGCTACGCCGACCTTTCCGTGGGCGTGGGAGGCATGACTGAACGGGGCGCCGGCGCAGAGCAAGTCGCGTCGGAAGGTCCCAATCAACAATACCAGCTTGCCCTGGCACGAGCTCACGCTCCGACCCCATCGCACCGAACGACCTCCAACTAGGTTTCCATCCCGTCCCCCCGTCAATCAGCCACGAAATACACTCGCCACGGAACCCCCGAATGTCCTTCGCCACTCTTCTCGTGCCCGTCGATGCCCATCCCGAGCCGGATTCCCGCCTGGCCCTGGCCATCGACCTCGCCAACCAGTTAGGCGCCAAGCTGATCGGCATGGGCGCCGATTTCTACAGGGTGGCGTATTACAGCGAATACGGCTCCGGATATGGATCGGAGTTCTTGATCGCCGCGGAAATCGATGCCGTCGCGGCGGATCTGAAACGCGCCGAGGAACAATTCCGGGCCGCCGCCAGCGCGGTCAAGCGGGGATCGGAGTGGCGGCTCGCGGCTCGCTTTCCGTTCGCCGAGATCGCCGCCGAAGCGCGCGCCGCCGATCTGGTGATAACCAGCACCAGCCCTCGCGGCGCCACGGAATACAACGTCGCCGCCGCTGGAGAATTGGTCTTGCGCGCCGGTCGACCGGTGCTGGTCGCCCCCGCCAACACCGCTCATCTGAAGGTCTCCAGCGTGGTGGTGGCGTGGAAGGACACCCGCGAAACGCGCCGCGCGGTGTCCGACGCATTGCCCTTTCTGAAAGCCGCCGCAAAGGTCGAGGTGGTGGAGATCTGCGACGACAAGGATGGGGCGGCCGTCGCGACGGCCCGTCTTCGCGATGTCGCCGGCTATCTGCTTGGCCATGGCATCGAGGCCACCTTCGAGGTGGGCGTCGCGGGGAAGGGCGCCGGGGCGGCGGCCCAGTTACTGGATCTCGCCGAGCGCCACGAGGCCGATCTCATCGTCGCCGGCGGCTACGGCCACGCGCGCCTGCGGGAATGGGTGTTCGGCGGCTTCACCCGGGCGCTCTTTGTTCAGACCAGGACGGCCGTTCTCTTCAGCCATTGACAGGCGCCATCGCCAGCGGCCGGTCGCTGGAACACTACGAACAGGGAAGTCATCGATGAAAGCTCTCGTGTATCAGGGTCGCGAAAAGAAAGCCCTGGAAGAGCGGCCCAAGCCGAAAATCACGGCGCCCACGGATGCGATCGTCAAGATCACCAAAACGACCATCTGCGGCACCGATCTGCACATCCTCAAGGGCGACGTCCCCAGTTGTAAACCCGGCCGCATTCTGGGCCATGAGGGCGTCGGGGTCGTCGAAGTCGTCGGGCCGGCCGTCACCATGTTCAAGGCCGGAGACCGGGTGCTCATCTCCTGCATCAGCGCCTGCGGAAAGTGTGTCTATTGCCGCAAGCTCATGTACTCCCACTGCACCACCGGCGGCTGGATCCTGGGAAACACCATCGATGGCACACAGGCCGAGTTCGTGCGCACGCCTCATGCGGATCTGAGTCTCCACCACATTCCAAAAGGCGCCGACGAAGAGGCGCTGGTGATGTTGAGCGACATTCTGCCAACCGGCTTCGAATGCGGCGTGCTCAACGGCAAGGTTCAGCCGGCGGGGGTCGTCGCGATCGTCGGGGCGGGGCCGATCGGCCTCGCCGCGCTGCTCACCGCCCAATTCTACTCGCCAAGGCAGATCATCGTGATCGATCTCGACAACACCCGCCTCGAGCTCGCCAAACGCTTCGGGGCGACGTCGGTGATCAACAGCGCCAACGTCAAGGCCCTGGCGGCGGTCATGAAGCTGACCGGCGGGCGCGGCGTCGATACCGCCATCGAAGCGGTGGGCATACCGGCCACCTTCGAGTTGTGTGAACAAATTATCGCGCCAGGCGGCGTCATCGCCAACATCGGGGTGCATGGGACGAAGGTGGCCCTTCATCTGGAGAACCTGTGGAACCGCAACATCACCATCACAACCCGGCTCGTCGACACCGTGAGCACCCCGATGCTGCTCGAAATCGTCCAGGCCCAGAAGATGAACCCCAAACGCCTGATCACCCATCACTTCACCCTGGACGCCATTCTCGACGCCTATGAGACCTTCGGGCACGCCGCGGACACACGCGCGCTCAAGGTGATCATCGACGCTTAGCAACGATCCATCCGGAGACCCGATGCCCGATCCCCTGTCACCCGAGCTCCTCCAACGAATGAACGCCTATTGGCGGGCGGCGAACTATCTTTCCGTGGGGCAGATCTACCTGCGGGATAATCCGCTGCTCGAAACCCCGCTCAGGCTCGAACACATCAAGCCCCGCCTCCTGGGGCACTGGGGGACGACGCCGGGATTGAATTTTCTCTATGTCCACTTGAACCGGCTGATCAAGGACAACGAGCTGAATATGATCTACGTCATCGGCCCCGGTCATGGCGGTCCGGGCATCGTGGCGCAAGCCTACCTGGAAGGCTCGTATACCGAGCGTTATCCGGCGATTGAGCGCAGCCGCAACGGCCTGCATCGCCTGTTCCGGCAGTTTTCCTGGCCCTATGGAATTCCCAGCCACGTTTCGCCGGAAACCCCCGGCTCAATTCATGAAGGTGGTGAACTGGGTTACTCCCTGACCCACGCCTATGGGGCCGCATTCGATAATCCGGACCTGATCGTCTCCTGCGTCATCGGCGATGGCGAGGCGGAAACCGGGGCCCTCGCGGCAAGCTGGCATTCGAACAAATTTCTCAACCCCGTGCGCGATGGCGCGGTTCTGCCGATCCTTCATCTCAACGGATTCAAGATCGCCAATCCCACGATCTTGGCCCGCATCGGCCGGGAAGAGCTGACCGATCTGTTGCGCGGCTACGGCTACGATCCACATTTCGTCGAAGGCCACGACCCGGCGCTCGTTCACCAGGCGCTCGCGGGGACGCTCGACAAGGTTCTGGCGCGCATCCGCGCGATTCAAAAGGCCGCGCGGTCCCGCCGGGGGGCGCAAAGCCCAGAGCGTCCACGCTGGCCGATGGTCGTCTTCGTCACCCCCAAGGGCTGGACCGGTCCCAAGTTCGTCGATGGCAAGCCGGTGGAGGGCACCTGGCGCGCCCACCAGGTCCCGATCGCGGAGTTCAAGACCCCGGGCCACCTCGAGCAACTCCAAGACTGGCTGAAAAGCTATCGGGTCCACGAGTTGTTCGACGAACACGGTAAATTCCTCGACGACTTGGCCGCCCTGGCGCCCACCGGTCATCGCCGCATGGGCTCCAACCCGCACGCCAACGGTGGCGAGCTTCTGGTCCCGCTATCGATGCCGCATATCGCCGACTACGCCATCGAGATGACCGCTCCCGGAACCGTCAAGGCCGAAGCGACGCGCAATCTGGGGGTGTTTCTCCGCGATGTGATGAAGCTCAATCTGAAGACCCAGAACTTCCGCCTCTTCGGCCCCGACGAGACCGCCTCGAACCGGCTGGAGGCCGTCTACGAAGTCTCCGGCAAGGAATGGATGGCCGACGTGGAGGACGTCGATGTCGATCTGAGCGCCGATGGCCGGGTGATGGAGGTGCTGAGCGAACATCTGTGCGAGGGCTGGCTCGAGGGCTATCTGCTCACCGGTCGTCACGGCCTGTTTTCCTGCTACGAGGCCTTCGTCCACATCATCGACTCGATGTTCAATCAGCACGCCAAGTGGCTCAAGGTCAGTCGAAACATTCCCTGGCGCAAGCCGATAGCATCACTGAACTACCTGCTGACCTCCCACGTCTGGCGCCAGGACCATAACGGCTTTTCCCACCAGGACCCGGGCTTCATCGACCATGTGGCGGCGAAGAAAGCCGACGTCGTGCGCATCTATCTGCCGCCCGACGCCAACTGCCTGCTCTCGGTGGCCGATCACTGCCTGCGCAGCCGAAACTACGTCAACCTGATCGTCGCCGGCAAACAGCCGGAATGGCAGTGGCTCGACATCGAATCGGCCGTTCGCCACTGCATCGCGGGGGCCGGAATCTGGAAATGGGCCAGCAACGAGGTCGGCGATCCGGACGTCGTCATGGCCTGCGCCGGCGATGTGCCCACCCTTGAAACCCTCGCGGCCGTGACGCTGCTTCGCGAGTACGTCCCGGACATCCGCATCCGGGTCGTCAACGTGGTTGACCTGATGGTGCTGCAGCCCCAGTCGGAACATCCCCATGGACTGGAAAACACCGACTTCGACGAGCTGTTCACGGCCGACAGGCCCGTGATCTTCGCCTATCACGGCTACCCCGCGATGATCCACAAGCTGACCTACAGCCGCCGCAATCATGGAAATATTCACGTGCATGGCTTCAAGGAAGAGGGCAGCACCACGACGCCCTTCGACATGGTCGTGTTGAACGGTCTCGACCGTTATCGTCTCGCCTTGGACGCGATCCAGCGAATCCCCCGGTTCAGCGGTCAGATGGAAACCGCGACGGCGCGCTACTGGACGACCATGGAGCGTCACAGGCTCTATATCAGCGAGCATGGCGACGACATGCCCGAGGTCAAGGACTGGCGCTGGAACTCGTAAGCCTCCCGTTCCGCGCCCAGGATATGACCGACGCCACACCCGACCGGATTGTTCTCGCCCTGAACAGCGGCTCCTCCTCGCTGAAATTCGGCCTGTTCCGCGTCGGCCCTTCACGGACTGAAACGCTGCTCTCGGGCGAGGCGGAATCGATCGGCGACCATGACGGTCGGCTCCATGCACGAGATGCGAGGGGCGATGCGTTGCTCGACGAGGCGGTATCCTTTCCCAGTCAGCGCGAAGCGGTCATTCGTATCGCAAGCCTTCTCGCCGACTCCAAAATGCCGGCGCCGGCCGCCGTCGGCCATCGGATCGTGCATGGCGGACCGGAGTTGCGACAACATCGCCTGATTGACGATGGGGTTCTGCGGCGCCTCGAAGCCGCCACCGCCTTCGCGCCGCTGCACATTCCAGCCGCTTTGTCGGTCATCCGCCTCGCCCAGGAGCATTTTCCCCAGCTTCCGCAGATGGCGTGTTTCGACACCACCTTTCACGTCAACATGCCCGAGGTGGCGCGGACCCTGCCGATTCCCAAGGAATTTCACGCGCAAGGCATACAACGCTATGGGTTCCACGGCCTGTCGTGCGAATCCATCGTGCGCCAGCTTGGAGGCGATCTGCCCGGCCGCCTGGTCATCGCCCATCTCGGCGCCGGCGCGAGCGTCACCGCCGTCGGAAACGGCGGGTCGATCGACACCAGCATGGGACTGACCCCGACCGGGGGTGTGATCATGGGCACGCGCACCGGCGATCTTGATCCGGGCGTCCTGGTCTATCTGGCGCGGGAAAGGCGGTTCGACGCGGCCATGCTCGAGGAGTTGGTCGATCACCGATCTGGCCTCCTGGGAATCTCCGGCATCGGCGGCGCCATGCGGAGCCTGCGTGAAGCGGCCTCGTCGAACGACGATGCGCGGTTGGCGATTGAAATGTTCTGCTATTCCGTGCGCAAGCAAATCGCCGCGATGATCGCCGCGCTCGATGGAGCGGATATGATCGTGTTCACCGGCGGCATCGGAGAAAACGATCCCCAGTCCCGGTCTGAAATCTGCCGCGGCCTCAACTGGATTGGGGTCAGCCTCGACGAAGGTCGCAACCGATCGGCGCACAATCCCATCAACGATCTAGCATCGCGTTGCTCGGTGCTTGTTCTCCCCTCCCAGGAAGACGAGCAGATTGCCCGCCACGCCTGGGAACTTTTTCCATCGGGGGCTTCCCAATAGCGGCGCACGTCAGGTTGCTGGTTTCGGACATCGACGGGACCCTGGTCACGCCGCAAAAGGCCCTCACGCCTCGCGCGGCGGCGGCGGTGGCGAGCCTGGCCCAGGCCGGCGTCTCGTTCACACTGATCTCCAGCCGGCCGCCCCTCGGCATGGCCAGTCTTGTCCGCACCCTGAAGGTTCGTCTTCCCTTCGCGGCTTTCAACGGCGGCAGCCTGGTGGCGCCGGACATGCGGCTGATCCGTACTCATCGGCTTGCGGCCCAAAGCGCGACGCGAACTCTGGCGCTGCTAACAAGCCGCGGGGTCGATACCTGGGTCTTCGCCGACGGAGCGTGGCTATTGCGCGATCCCGGCGGATCCAACGTGGCGCGTGAGCGTCTCACGGTCGGGTTCGAGCCAACCACCGTCGATAGTTTCGAGAACGTGATCGATCGGATCGACAAGATCGTCGGCGTATCTGACGACCACGCCAAGCTGGGCGCCGTGGAAATTGAAATCCGGCGGCTCCTTGGCCAAGACGCGAATGTCGAGCGATCGCAGCTCTACTACCTCGATATCACCCACCCCAAGGCCAACAAGGGCGAAGCCGTCCGGTCGCTGGCCCGCATGATCGGCGTCAGCCTGCGCCAGACAGCGGTGATCGGTGACATGACCAACGATGTCGCGATGTTTCGCATCGCCGGCTTTTCCATCGCCATGGGTCAGTCGCCGCCGGGGGTACGGGCTCGGGCCGACGCGGCGACCGGATCGAACGAAGAGGATGGATTCGCTCAGGCCGTGGATCGATTGGTGCTTCCGCGGGCGCCGAGGGAAGGTCTCTGACATGCCGCCCGCTTGGCGTCTGCGTCAGTTCGCGGGGACCCGTAGCACTTGGCCGCCGCTGAGTTCGTGCCGTCGATCGCCCACAAAGAGCGCCATCGGCTCTCCTGTCTCCAACGTCGCTTCGAGGAGGCCCGTGGCCCGTTCGATCCAGATCTTGAGACGGCGACCGCGCCACTGAACGCGGAAGCCAAGACTGCTCCAACTGGCCGGCAGCTTCGGGTCAAACGCCAAGCCGTCGCTCCGCAGTGACAGGCCCGCGAAACCGAACACCGCCGTAAGCCACACGCCGCCCTGAGCCGCTATGTGCACCCCGCCGCCAATGGCCACATGCGTATCGGCCAGATCGATCGCCGCGCCCTGCTTGAAATAGCCCAGCGCCATTTCGGTCTCGCCCAGCCGCGCGGCGACGAGCCCGTGCATCGCCCGGCTGAGCGAACTGCCGTGGCTGCAGCGGGGCTCGTAGTAACGGAAATTGTCCGCCCCGGTCTCGCCGACGAACTCCTCGGGCAGCAGCGCCAGGAGCGCGACGACATCGGCCTGTTTGATCACCTGGGATCGCCCGGTTCGCTCCCGTCCCAGCACCACGTCCATGGGAACCGAACGGCCGGCGTAATTCGCCAGATCGATGTCCTCGAGGGCGAAAAAGCCGGCGAACTGTTCGAAGAGCCCGGTTTGGACATCCAGTCCTGTCGCTATCGTCTCGGCGACCTCCAGCCATTTTTTTAGCTCGCCGTCTTCCAGAGCGAGTTGAGATGAGAGGCTTGCCCAGCGCTCGGGCCACCGCTCACGCAACAAGGCCGCCATATCCAGCGCGCGCCGGATGTTCCAGCGCGCCATGAGATTGGTGAAGGCGTTGTCGTCGATATTTTCGTGATATTCGTCCGGTCCGATAACTCCGCGGATATGGCGGCGCCCGTCCGCCTCAAGCTGCGCGCGGCTGGCCCAGAACCGGCCGGTCTCGAGAAGGATCTCGGCGCCGGCGTCAAGCAGGAAGCCTTCATCCTCGGTCGTCTGCCAGTATTGCCAGACGCCGTAGGCGACGTCCGCGCTGATGTGCTGCTCCTGTTTGCCTGAAAAGATGTCAATGACCTGACGGTCTGGACCGACGACCTGCTCGGGCGTGGTCTCCGCGCCGGAATCGGCGGATTCCCAGGCATAGAGGGCGCCGCGCCAGCCCATGCGCGCCGCCTTCCCTCGCGCCCCGTCGAGAGTGCGGAAGCGATACATCAGCAGCGCTCGAGCCGCGGCGGGCCAAGTCAGGACATAGAAAGGCAGCAGGAATATCTCGGTGTCCCAGAACACATGCCCATGGTAGTCGTCGCCGGTCAGCGCCCGTGCCGCGATCGACACGTGTTCATCGGTTGGGTTGGCCGCGCTGTTCAGGTGGTAAATCGCGAACCGCAACGCCTGCTGCGCCGCCGCGTCGCCGTCGACCTGGACATCGCTGCACGTCCATCGGCTTGCCCAGGCGGACTCATGCTCGGCAACCACGCCGCGCCAGCCGAGGCGCTGCGCAACGCCGAGCTTATCACGCGCACCCCCGCCAGGGTCCACACCTCCGGCGTCGCTCCGTTCTACGGCGACGGAGCGCTCGAAGAGAACGACTTGGCCTGGGCGAGACTTCCAGCTCCAGGACCACTGGAATTGGCCCAGGACGGTCGGGACAAGATCATGGCCGTCGATCCGCAGCGCCGCTGCGGCGACCATGGCGAGGCCCTTGCCGGAACGCTCGGTGCGCCACACCCCTAAATCCTTCTCCATCCGCTGCGGTACAAGTCCAAGGTCCAGTCCTTCGAACGACGCTTCGAGCGTGACCTCGACCTCTCCGTGCTCAACCTCCAATTGAATCAGCTGCAGCCCCACCGCCCGCTCGCTGAGCGACACGAGGTGCAACGCGCGTGCGCGCACGCTCACGGCGGTTCCATCCAACAGCCGACACTCTGTGAGGAGCACCCCCCGCTTCATGTCGAGCGTCAGCCGGTGCGACGAAGCCTCGCCAATGTGGTGCGCAAGGGGCCCGCCGGCCAGCAGTACGCGAACCCGAAGCCAGTCGGCGGCGGGGACGAGCTCGGGCATGGGCCGCTCGATAGCCGGCGTGTCGAACAATCCTGCGACATAGGTGCGCGCCGGACCGACCGACCGGGCCGCCCGATTGATCGCTCGCGCGCCCCGAACACCCAGGAAGCCATTGCTGAAGGCGAAGCGAGACTCATAGCTGCTCTCCCGCAGCGGATCGCAGCCGGTCTCGTCGATGACCCAGGCTGGATGGGCGGTGGCCTCCATTGCCTCTTCCATCGTTCTTCCCTCGATCATGTTCTTCGTCGGTCGAGCCGGCCGATGGCAAGCTCATCGATCGCGACTTCGTCCAAGCTCGCCACCACCAGATCGGCGCCCGCGGCTCGCAGGAGATCCGCATCGCCAAGCCGCGCGACGCCGAGCGCCTTCATGCGGCCTGCGCCGGCCGCCTCGACGCCGGCGGGCGCATCTTCGACCACGAAGCATTGGGCGGGCGCTACCCGCAGTTCTGTGGCGGCGAGCAGAAAAAGCGCCGGGTCGGGTTTCCCCCTCGGCAAATCGCGACCGCAGACATTGACGGTGAATATATCAAGCAGGCTCTTGCCGGAGCTGAGGCGGATTGGTTTCAGCATTCGATTGGCATTCTTCGACGAGGAGGCAACCGCCATGGGCCAACCTAACGCGCCGACCGCCTCGACAAACCGGAAGGCGTCGGGGAAGGGAGAGACACTTCCGGTATCGATCAACTCCTCGAGCCGCTTCTGCTTGCGCTCGGCGTAAGCGGCCGCCAGGCGGGCGGCATCTCCGACACCGAGCGCCTCCAGGGCCGCCTTGGCGCCGAGGAGGCGGGTTTTCCCGGCGACGTGAGCTTGATATATCGCGGTGGTGAAGCGATCCGGTTCCGCGAGCCCGTCGAGCGCCTCGCGCCAGGCGCGCTCGTGGGGCGAGGCGAGCAGGACGCCATCGACATCAAAGATGGCCGCAGCCAGGGTTTGCCGCTGACCGGCGCGAGGCGCCGCGTCTCGGCGCGTGTTCACGAGGTTTGCAAATTTCGACGCAAAACCAGGGACTCGTCGTTAGGGGTTCCCGTCGCGAACGCATTGCGTTTTGCGAGGTCCATCGACTGGGATGGCGCTGTATCTGGCGGGCTCTGCAGGATTGGCGGCGAGAGGTGGAATGATTTCTGGCCGAGAAGTTCAACCGTCATACCGTCTCCCACAAGGCGCAGCGCATGGAAGCTGTGTCCGAAAGTGCGGCGGCTTGCAAGGAATCGGCGTGTTCAATCCCTTCGTTTGAGCAGACGCGCCAGTCCTGCCCAAGGGGAAGTACACCAATCCAAATCTTGGCTTCCACGTTTTCAGGGACGAAAATCGTCCCGGCCTTCAAACGGGCGGACTGGGCCATGGTCCGAGAACTCTCGGAACGTCATTTAGGTCCCTATTGACCGCCAAGCTGCGATTCGGGCGCCGTCGCGACCGGCGCCCCGTCCGCAACGACAAGCACCGGTGCGAAGCCGCCGCCCGGGGTGCGCATGTTCGTCGTCTGGCCTTGGTACAAGCGCGCCGCCGCCAGGAGGACTTGGCCGTTGTAGGTGTAAAGACGGACATCCGCCTTCAGCTCAGCCCGCACGCCTTCGTGGGTTACGTCTCGCAGGCCAGGCGCCGCGTATGCTTGAGCGACATAGTCGCCTGCGGTGACCTCGCCCCAAACGCGATGGGTGAGCTTGTCGCCGCGATAGGCGGCCTTGCTGGCGTGTCCCTGGGCTCGCTTGAAGAACCAATTCTTACGCTCGAGCCAAAGAGTCTCGGCGTTGTCCGCTGTCACGCGGACGGTCGGGAGCGCCACCGCCCCTAGGACGCCGAGATGCGCCGGCGCCAATCCCCAGGCACGCAGCCGTTCAAGGTCGCAGAGCAAGGTGAGGTTCCGCTTGTCGGCGAACAGCGCATAGACGTGTGGATTGGGAGTGACGACGATGAGGCCCTGCCGGTAGACGTCCCGCAGCACCGCGTGGGCGGGATCCTCGAATGTGAAATCGACCAGTCGATTGTAAACGAGGTCTATGGCTTGGCCGCCAAGGGATACTCCGTGTTCGCCAGCGTCCAGATCGCGAGGGTCCCCGATGACCGTGTCGAAGCCCCGCGATCGTAGGATCGCCTGCGCGAGTTTGAACTCTGGCGCGAGATGCTGGGTGTCCGGCGCGTCGTCGAGTATGACGATCCGCTTCGGCCGTCCAGATTTCCCTTGGCGGCCCCACTCTGCCAGGAACATCCCCGCCACCTGGCTCTCGAAGTCCGCAAGGTTGGGGGCCAGGGCCAGCGTCGGCGCGCAACAGGCCCGTTGGGCGCGCGCGAGCGGAGCATTGAGGAAGGCCCCGCCGGCGTTGGTGTTGACCTCGATCAACTTGGCGCCGTCCGCCGTCACATGGAAGTCATAGCCCATCAGCGCGCCCGCCGGCCCGAAATCCCGGTGAGCCAGGGGCGCTGCCCAGGACAATGCCGCCTCCCGGTACCCGGGCAGGCTGGTTGCGGCTTCCACGGCGGCGACCGCCTGTGTCATTTCCACCAGGACGCGGGCCGGCACGAACATTGGCGAATTGGAAAACAGCAGAGGGTGGGACCGTTGCAACGCTTCGGCGAACCCCACGACGCCGACCTCCCGATCGAACGCACTGGCGAGCGCCTTGCGGTCCAGCGTTACGCAGAAGCACCCACGGTTGAGTCGTTCCGCCTCGCCTGACCAAACGACCTCGCTCGGGGGCGGCGCACCGGGGCTCTGACGCATCGGTCGATACTCCCTTTCGCAGCGTGACGTGCGAGCTTGCGGCTGAGTTCGCCCGACCTGCAGGCCTTTCACGTTTTTCCTCAACCCGCCAATGGCGAATTGGTGGGGACGTCGGCAAATGTGCTTTCGGCTACGGCTGTCTTCCCCCCTCGCGTCCGCCGGCCAGCCGAACCGCGCCAATGAGCCGAATTAACGTGACTCTGATGTCCCGCCCTCTATGACTGCCGACATGGTGCGGTTCATCCTAGCCTGCGTTGGAGCCTTGGCCTTCGCGCTCAGTCCGGTTGCGGTTTCGGCGACCGGGGCCGGTTGCGCCGAAGCCATGGCTCACCCGATGGCTGCGATGGACAAGGGCTCGTCAGTGGCCATCGATCACGACCATGCCCAAAAACCACCCTGCTGCAGCCATGGATCCAAGCCGTGCGCAAAAGCTTGCGCGATGATGTGCGCGGCGAGCGCCGTTACGCCGGTCCGGTCGGATGGCCTTACGATCTACAGGACAGCGGTATCGGCGGATCCGGCGACGAGCCCCTTCTCGCGATCAAGCGAGCCCACTGGGTTTGATCCCCCGCCCAAGCAAGGTCTCGACTAGAAATCCTCGGCGTTCGCACCTTGGCTCTCGAGCGCGGATAGCCGCCCTCCGAGGCAACGCGCCAAAAAGGGGTTTTGCAGGCCAGCTTCGATTGGCGCGCCCCAATCTGTTCCCGCTTTTGAACGACTACGCACGATGGGAATTCTCCATGCAAACAGCGCTGATTGCCCTTGCGGCGATCCTGCTCGCCGGGGTCGCGAACGCCGTCCCCCTGACTTATGACGCCGCGCTGAACATGGCCGACCAGACCGCGCCCGCGATCGAGGCCACCAGCCTGGAGGTAAAGGCTGCCCGTTTGGCCGCCGTCGCCGCCGGCCGCCTTCCCGACCCCAGGCTTTCGGTGGGGATCGAGGATTTTCCGATTTCAGGCCCGCTGGCCGGACGCCCGGACCTGGATAATTTCAGCATGCTAACCCTCGACTATTCGCAGGACGTGCCCAACGGGGCCAAGCGGCGCGCCGGCCGGTCGCGGGCGGCGGCCGATATCTCCCAGGCCGAGGCCGCCCAGATCCTTGAGCGGCGCAGGGTGCGCATCGCCGCCGGCCTGGCCTGGATCGATCTCTACTATGCGCAGCGGCGGCTCGCCGCCCTCGACCAGGTCGGCGCGGCTATCGCGCCCCTGCAAAGCACGGCCCCGGCGGGGCTGGCCTCGGGGGCCCTTCGTCCCGCCCAGACGGTGGAACCCGAGCAGCTCGCCGGCGCCCTGGCCGACCGCCGCGCCGAGCTGGTCGCCGCCGTCGCCAAGGCCCGCGCCGAACTCGGCCGCTGGGTGGAGGGTGGCGGGGCCGACGAACCGGCCGGCGCTCCGCCCGACCCGACCGTTGATCCCGTCGCCCTTCGGGCCAATCTCGACAATCTCCCCGATCTCAGGGTCAAGAGCGCCGCCATCGGCGCCGCGGAGGCGGACGCCGGCCTGGCCAGGGCGGCCACCCGGCCCGACTGGGGCTACGGGGTCGGCTACAGCCACCGCGACCCGCGTTTCGGCGACTATGTTTCGGCCAAGGTCACCGTGAGCCTGCCGCTGTTCGGGGCGACCCGCCAGGACCCGGTGATCGCCGCCAACCTGGCGCGGGCCGATCGCGCCGCTCTCGAGCGGCTTCAGACGCGCCGCGACCTGGCCGCAGCCCTGGACTCCGACCTCGCCGACCACGCCATGCGCGATGAACGCCTGGCGCGGGCCCGCCAGTCGCTCGTCCCCCTGGCCGACCGCCGGGCCCAGCTGGAGGCGGCCAGCTACGCCGGCGGGAACGCCAGCCTGTCGGACGTGCTCACCGCCTTCCTGGCCCTC
The DNA here is from genome assembly GCA_038231315.1 of Caulobacterales bacterium. Classification (GTDB taxonomy): domain Bacteria; phylum Pseudomonadota; class Alphaproteobacteria; order Caulobacterales; family Caulobacteraceae; genus Acaudatibacter. The sequence continues at coordinate 4,944 of JBBRLN010000024.1, read as the reverse complement.
GCCGAAGCCCGGATCGACCTCATCGACCGCGAAGCCGAGGTGGCCCGCGGCGGCGCCCGCCTCGTCCTCACCTATGGGAGCGACCCCCAATGAGCGGCCCGATGTCATCCTCCAGAACCCGCGTCGTCCTGGCCGCATCCGCCCTGGTCATTGTCGGCGGCCTGACCGGTTACGGCTTGGCGCATCTGGGCGCGGGCAAGACCTCCCCAACCGCTTCGGCGTCGCCGACCAGGGGCGCCCAAAAGGTCCTCTACTGGTACGACCCGATGGTCCCCGCTCAGCGCTACGATCATCCGGGCAAGTCGCCCATGGGGATGGAGATGATTCCCCGCTACGCCGAGGGCGGCCCCTCGGGCGGCGAGAGCGCCGGGGTCCGCATCGATCCCGCCGCCGAGCAGAACCTCGGGGTCAGGCTGACGACGGTCCGGCGCGGCGACCTCGCGTCCACCGTCGATGCGGTGGGCGTCATCGACTTCAACCAGCGCGACGTGGCCATCGTCCAGGCCCGCTCGGCCGGCTTCGTTCAGCGGATCTACGCCCGGGCGCCGGGCGACGTGGTCCGCGCCGGCGCGCCGATCGCCGATCTGCTGATCCCGGCCTGGGGCGGCGCGCAGGCCGAATTCCTGGCCGTGAAGCGCGTCGGCGATCCGGCCCTGACCGCGGCGGCGCGCCAGCGCCTGCGCCTGCTGGGCATGCCCGACGCGCTGATCTCGGCCGTGGAGCGGAGCGGCAGGCCCCGCAACACCGTGACCATCTCCACGCCCGTCGGCGGCGCGATCCAGACCCTGGAGGTGCGCCAGGGCATGAGCGTGAACGCCGGCGAAACCCTGGCCCAGGTTTCGGGCCTCTCCACCGTCTGGCTGAACGCCGCCGTCCCGGAAGCTCAGGGCGGCGTGGTTCGCGTGGGCGAGCCGGCGCGCGTCGAGATCGCCGGCTTTAGCGGCGAAACGTTCAATGGGCGGGTGACCGCCATTCTGCCCACGGCCCAGGCCGAGAGCCGCATCCTGACGGTGCGGGTGGAACTCGCCAATCGCGGCGGCCGGCTCAGGCCAGGCATGTTCGCGACCGCTCACCTCGGCGGCCAGGGCGAGCCAGCCCTTCTCGTCGCCTCCGAGGCGGTGATCCGCACCGGCGCCCGCAACCTAGTGATGGTCGCCGGGCCCGGGGGCCGCTACCAGCCGGTGGAAATCGAGGTGGGCCGCCAGGCGGGCGATGAGACGGAGATCCTGGCCGGCCTGAGCGAAGGCGAAAAGGTCGTCGCCTCGGGCCAGTTCCTGCTGGATTCCGAGGCCAGCCTCGCCGGCGTCCAGGCCCGCCCGCTCGATACCGGACCGGGGCGATGATCGCCGCCCTCATCCGCGCCTCGGTCAAGCACCGTTTCTTCGTCATACTGGCGGCGCTGGTCCTGCTGGCGGTGGGCGTCTGGGCGGTGAAAAACACCGCCCTCGACGCCCTGCCGGACCTCTCCGATGTCCAGGTGATCATCCGCACCCCCGATCCGGGGCAGGCGCCGCGTCTGGTGGAAGATCAGGTCACCTATCCCCTGGCCACGACCATGCTCTCGGTGCCCGGCGCCAAGACGGTGCGCGGCTATTCCTTCTTCGGCGACAGTTTCGTCTATGTCCTCTTCAAGGACGGGACCGACCTCTACTGGGCCCGCTCGCGCGTCCTGGAATATCTGAGCCAGGTCCAGAGCCGGCTGCCGGCCGGCGTCCGCCCGGCCCTGGGCCCCGACGCGACGGGCGTCGGCTGGGTCTATGAATACGCCCTGGTCGATCGCACCGGGCGCCACGACATCAGCCAGCTTCGCTCCATCCAGGACTGGTTCCTGCGCTACGAATTGAAGACCGTCCCGGGCGTCGCCGAAGTGGCCAGCATCGGCGGCATGGTGCGCGAATATCAGGTGGTTCTCGATCCGCAAAAGCTGGCCGCCTACGGCGTCACCCAGCAGGCGGTGGTCGATGCGCTGCGACACGCCAACCAGGAGACCGGCGGCTCGGTCGTGGAGATGGCCGAGGCCGATTACATGGTCCGCGCCAACGGCTATCTGAAGACCCTGGACGATTTCCGCGCCGTCCCGGTGAAGACGACGGCGGGCGGCATCCCGGTCGTCTTGGGCGATCTCGCCAACGTCCAGATCGGCCCGGAACTGCGTCAGGGCGTCGCCGAACTGGACGGCCGAGGCGAGGTCGCCGGCGGGGTGATCATCATGCGCTCGGGCGAGAACGCGCGGGCCGTCATCATCGCCGCCAAGGCCAAGCTCGCCGAACTGAAGCAGAGTCTGCCGCCGGGCGTCGAGATCGTGCCGACCTACGACCGCTCCGACCTCATCGACCGGGCCATCGGCAATCTCACCGAGAAGCTGATCGAGGAGTTCGCCGTTGTCGCCCTGGTGTGCGCCCTCTTCCTCTGGCACGCGCGATCGGCCCTGGTGGCCATCGTCACCCTGCCGCTGGGCATCCTCATCGCCTTCATCGTCATGCACGCCCAGGGGGTCAACGCCACCATCATGTCCCTGAGCGGCATCGCCATCGCCATCGGGGCCATGGTCGACGCCGCCGTGGTGATGATCGAGAACGCCCACAAACAGCTCGAACGATGGCGAAACGACCACCCCGATCAGCCCCTAGAGGGCGAGGCGCGCTGGCGGGTGATCACGGAGGCCGCCACCCAGGTCGGGCCGGCGCTTTTCGTCAGCCTGCTGATCATCACCCTCTCGTTCATTCCGGTCTTCACCCTGCAAGGCCAGGAGGGGCGGCTCTTCTCGCCCCTGGCGTTCACCAAGACCTACGCCATGGCCGGCGCGGCGGTCCTGTCGGTCACCCTGGTCCCGGTCCTCATGGGCTATCTGATCGCCGGCCGCCTGCCGGCCGAAACGGCCAATCCCCTGAACCGCTGGCTGGCCGCCGCCTACCGGCCGGCCATCGCCTGGGTGATCGCCCGGCCCAGGCTCACCCTCGCCCTGGCCGCCCTCATCTTCGCCACCACCGCTTGGCCGCTGACCCACCTGGGCGGAGAGTTCATGCCGGCCATGGAAGAGGGCGATCTGCTCTACATGCCCTCGGCCTTGCCGGGGCTCTCCATCGCCAAGGCCGGCGAGCTGCTGCAGCAGACCGACCGGCTGATCAAGACCGTGCCGGAGGTGAAGAGCGTGTTCGGCAAGGCTGGGCGCGCCGACACCGCCACCGATCCCAACGCCACCGAGATGTTCGAGACCACCATCCAGTTCAAGCCGAAGGGCGAGTGGCGGCGCGGGATGACCACGAAGAAACTCCGCGACCAGCTGGATTCGGTGGTGAAGATCCCCGGGCTTTCCAACGTCTGGATTCCGCCGATCCGCAATCGCATCGACATGCTGGCGACGGGCGTCAAGACTCCGATCGGCGTCAAGGTCTCCGGCGAGAATCTCGCCGACCTCGACGCGGTCGCTCGCCAGATCGAGGCCGTGGCCAAGAAGGTCCCGGGCGTCAGTTCGGCCCTGGCCGAGCGCCTCACCGGCGGTCGCTATATCAATGTGAACATCGATCGAGCGGCCGCCGCCCGCTACGGCCTCAACATCGCCGATGTCCAATCCATCGTCGCCGGCGCCATCGGCGGCGAGGAGGTGGGCCAGACCGTCGAGGGCCTGGCGCGATATCCGATCAATGTCCGCTATCCGCGCGAAACGCGGGACAATCTCGAAGCCCTGCGCGCTCTTCCCGTCCTCACCCCCACGATGCAGCAGATCACCTTGGGCACGGTGGCCGACATCCGCATCGACGACGGGCCGCCGATGCTCAAATCCGAGAACGGCCAGCCCACCACCTGGGTCTATGTGGACGTGAGCGGTCGTGACCTCGTCGCGGTGGTGACGGACCTCCAAAAGGCGGTGGCGCGCGAGGTGAAGCCGCCCCCCGGCGTCAGCCTCGTCTATTCTGGTCAGTTCGAATATCTGCAGCGGGCGGTGGCGCGCCTGAAACTGGTCGTGCCGGCCACGCTCCTGATCATCTTCGTCCTTCTCTACGTCACCTTCGGCCGGTTCGACGAAGCGGCCCTGATCATGCTCACCCTGCCCTTCGCCCTCACCGGCGCGATCTGGACCCTCTATCTGATGGGCTACGCCCAGTCGGTGGCCACCGGGGTCGGGATGATCGCCCTGGCCGGCGTATCGGCCGAGTTCGGCGTGGTGATGCTGATCTATTTGAAGCACGCCCTGGCCGAGCACACCCCGGCGGGCGGCCGCCCGTCCGCCGAGGCGGTGGAGACCGCTGTCCATGACGGGGCCGTGCTGCGGGTTCGGCCCCTGGCCATGACCGTGGCCGTGATCCTCGCCGGCCTCGTCCCCATCGTCTTTGGCCATGGCGCGGGCTCGGAGGTTATGAGCCGGATCGCCGCGCCGATGATCGGCGGCATGATCACCGCCCCGCTGCTCTCCATGCTCGTGGTGCCGGCCGGCTATCTGCTGCTGCGCCGGCGATACCTGAAAACCGCACCGACCTCACAAACTCAAAGGCAATGACCCGATGAGCGAATGCTGACGCTGTTCGAGGCCGCCGGTCCGGTTGGTCGCGCGGTTCTCTTGCCGCCGTGGCGCGCCGGCTTGGGGCTGAAGCCCTTTGAGCTAGGCCAACGGTTCAGAGCTTCGTCGTCCGCAGCCTCAGGGCATTGGCGATCACCGACACCGAGCTCAGCGACATCGCCAGGGCGGCGACCATCGGGCTCAGCAGGATGCCGAACGCCGGATAGAGCACGCCCGCCGCGATCGGGACGCCGATGACGTTATAGGCGAAGGCGAACCCCAGGTTCTGGCGGATGTTGCGCATTGTCATGGCGCTGAGCGCCCGCGCCCGGGCGATGGCCGCCAGGTCGCCCCCCAGCAGGGTGACGCCGGCGCTCTGGATCGCCACCTCGGTCCCGCCTCCCATGGCGATGCCCACATCCGCCTCGGCCAGGGCGGGCGCGTCG
>JBBRLN010000023.1:0-26100 GCA_038231315.1 Caulobacterales bacterium | reverse complement strand
TTGAGCCTGGAATCCGTCGCCGCCCTGGGCGATAATCCCCTCGTCAGCCTGCCAGACATGGCCGCCTGACCGATCCCGGCCTAGCCGGAGATCGCGGTGTCGCCGACGCCCAAGTTACACCACGGCTCGGGGCACGATCCGAAATGATGTAGGTTTACGCGCCATGCCGCCATCGTCACCCGACTCGCTCGGCTAGGACAACTTCGACGGGCCGTGCGCCGATCGCAAAACGGACCCTTTCAATGTCGGAGACGATTCAAAAACGGCGGTCCGGATGCCGCCGCCGCTGTGGCCGGCAGCCAGCCGATGCCGTCACTTGGGTTCCTCCGGCTTAGGGATTGATGGTGACGATGCACCGTCGCGCCCTCCCCGTTCGAACAGCCATCTTCCGGCAATCATCGAGCACCGCATGGTTCTCCCGCTCCAGCTCTGAAACCTCAACGACCCGGGCCCAACCCTGCGGGTTGGCGGTCTGCATGAGCCGCACTCCAGCCTGCCCGCGGTCCAGCCTGAGAGTCGCAGCGGCCAGCTTCTCGGGCACGTTCCACCGTGCCGGCAGGGCGCGCGCGATCGGCCCTGAGACCAGCACCCAAATGAGCGCGCCGGCCACCATGCCCACCGCGCCCGCGCGGATGAGCCATTGTCGCTGCTGATGCCGCGACCGAAGCTCGCCAGCGAAACGGCTTATGTCGCTCGACGCCCGGCCGATCGAGTTCAGCGCCCTTTGAATGTCATCGTCCGTCCGATGCCTGAGAGCCTCCATCGCCGACTTCATCTCGGAGGCATGGGCCTGGGGCGTCAGCCGCAAAGCGGGGTGCGCCTCAATGGTTGCGAGGCTTTTGGCGATGACGCCGAGCGTAGGGGTGTAGTCTTGAGCACCCTCGGTCGGGAGCGCCTCCACCCTCTCGCGAAGCTGCGCCACCTCGGCCCTGAGCGCCTCGAAAGCCTCGGCCGCCGCGTCGTCAGGCTCGTCGTCGCCCATTGGTCACCCTAAACTACCGGCCAAGGCCGCGTCCGAGCCCCAGCGATCGCGCCAGCTCCTGGCCAAGGTCGCGGCCGAGAGCCGCGCCGGGCGATAGACCAAGCTCGCGCCGACGGCCAGAGAGGACAGAGGCAACCTGCGGATCGCGCGACAGGCCCTGGGCGAGGCCCTTCATCCGCTCCTCCATTTGCCGACGCGCCGAGGCGTTCTGCCAGCCCGAAAGCTCGGAATGATGGGTCTTCAGCCGCGTCCAGCCTTCCAGGAAGCGTTCCGCGCGGGCTTGAGGATCTCGCCGGACCTGGCTCTCCTGTGCCAAGGCCTTGCCGATCGCCTCCAGCCCGCCCGGCTGATCGATCCGGCCGGCGAGTCCCCTCTGGCGCGTCAGCGCGGAGTGCAGATCCTGCGCGGTCTCTGGGTTGACAGTCGCGAGCGCCGTCGCCGCCTGCTTCAACGCCAGGTCTTGGTGTGGCAGCACCGGCAGGAAGTCAGCACGCATCCGCTCCACGTCGGCGAACGCCCGGGCGTAGCCGCGCACGCCCGCGGTCAGGTCTGGGCGCTCTTTGCCCGCCGTCGGCGCGTGGCCGGGGCCCCTCCCCGTCTGACGTTCGGCGGCCGGCCTCGGCTTGAATCCGGCGAAGCGGGACGGCGAGCGTCCAGGCGCCGCGTCGCGCGCGAGATGTCTTTCCGAGCCCACCAGGCCCCGCCTCTCCGCAAAGGCCTCGCCATAGTCCAGCGTCGTGTCTTTCGCCCGCTCGCGGCTGAGCGTGCGCGTGAGTTGCGCGCGATCCTTGAAGTCGTCCGTGCCATAGTGGACCGCCAGCGTTTCGCGGTGCCGGCTCATGCCGACGTAGGCGGCATGGCGATCGAGCCCATCGCTGGCCAGCAGGTGGCCGTGGTCCACGGTCACCCCCTGGCTCTTGTGAATGGTCGCCGCATAGCCGTGGTCGATGTGGGCGTAGTCCTTCAGGTCGAACCGGACCTCGCGCCGCTCGCCGACGAGTCGGTCCGCGCCATCAAGGCGCACCGTCAGGCTCGAACCCTCGATCCTCTTCACGGTCCCCAACGTCCCGTTCTTCACGCCCATCGAGCGCTCGTTGCGCAGGAACATCAACCGATCGCCCGCCGCGAAAGCCCGCTCCCCGCGCTCGGTCGGCAGGGAGACATCCCCTCCAAGCTCGCCGGCGTCGCGCATCCGCGCCCGGGCAAGCCGGTTCAGCTCCGCCACGTCCGCCCGGGTATGCGCGAGCATGACTTGGCTGGCCGCGGGCCTCGCCTGCCGCACGGCGTCCCAGCCTTCCACGAGCGCGCCGCGCGCGGCTTCGCGTGTCTCGTGGCCATGGACCATGCCGGCCGCCTCGTAGCGGTCCAGAGCCTCGCCCGTGCGCCCCGTGGCAAGCTCTCGCGTTGCCTCCCGTTGCCAGCCTTCATGCTGGCGGCGAATCTCCGTGATCTCGGCCGCCCCATGCCGCTCGGCGAGTGCCCGGAACGCCGCCCCGGCCTCGATCGCCTGAAGCTGCTCCACATCGCCCACCAGAACGATCTTGGCCCCTGCCCTCTCCGCCTGGGCCAGCACACGCTCCATCTGACGCGAGCCGATCATCCCCGCCTCGTCGATCACCAGCACGTCCCGCGAGGTGAGCTGATCCCTCCCCTGCGCCCAACCGTGCTCGAGACTGGCAATCGTCCGCGAGCCGATGCCCGAACCGCCCTCCAGGCTTTCCGCGGCGATGCCGGACAAGGCGGCGCCACGCACTTGGTAGCCCGCCGCCTCCCATCCCTCGCGGGCCACGCCCAGCGTCGCGCTCTTGCCCGTGCCCGCGTAGCCGACGACGATTGCGAGGTCCTCCGGTCCGCTTATATGAGCTAAGGCGTCGCGCTGCGTTCCCCCCAACGTTAGCCCGCGACGTTCGCCGGCGGCCAAGGCCCTCCCTTGGGCCGCCGGCGAGACCCCGTGCGCCGCCCTCTCCGCCAGCTCTCCGCCCCACCGCTCGAGCCGCTGCTCCGTCTCCAGCATCTCGCGTGTGCTGAACCGCTCGTGACCGCGACCGTCCTTGCCGAGCGACACCAGCTCGGGCGAGGTCTTCACCGCGCTCATGGCCTGGGCGAACTGATCGGCATCGTCGGTGTGCCGGTGAACGAACCGCGCCAGGTCGTGGTCGGTGAACGTGCTCTGCTGGCGGGTGATCGCGTCCAGCGCGACGCTTGGCTCGGCGATGATCCGCTCGCCGTTGCGCCGCGCGATCTGGCGATGATCCCCTGCCCGCTCGGCGTCCTCGCCCCGGTCCTCCCGCCGCGCACCGGCCGGCCCGATCTTATGCTGCGGCTCCAGGCCGATCCCCTGAGCCTCCAGCGTCCGGTGATCGATACGGGCCTCGATATCCAGTTCGGCAAGCCGCGTGTTCACATGTTCGGACCACGCCTCTCGCCAGCCCTGCAGCAGATCCTTGCTGTTCCACTCGCGGACCTTCTGCCCAAACGCGCCCGGCGCCCCCTGCCCTGCCGGCCCTGCCGCGTCGGCATTGACCCCGTCACGATCAGCCCCGTCATGCGTGACCTGGCGCATCGACAGCATGACGTGAGCGTGCGGCTTCGCTGTCCCATCGGCCGCGACGTCCCAATGCACATTGAGGTCCGCGACCATCCCACGGTCCACGAACTCCCGCTGCACGAAATCCCGCGCCAGCTCGACGCCCTGCGCTTCGCTCATCTCCCGGGGAATGGCGAATTCGATCTCGCGGGCGAGCTGGGCGTCCTTGCGCTTCTCGAACGCTTCGACCTCATTCCAGAGCGTCTCCCGATCGCGCCAGCGCTCGGGCGCATCCTCCGGGGCCATGATCTCCGAATGAACGACGCCGGCCTTGTTGCAGAAGTTGTGCGAGCGCCCGAGCCGCTCGTCGTGCAGCTCGCTGGCCGACCGATAGGCCGCCGACGCCACGGCGCTGGACCCGTTGGAACGGCTGATGACCTTCGCGCTGAAATGATAGATGGCCACGGATGCCTACCCCGTGCCGGACGAAGCTCTTGGCGAGCGGGCCGCTGGCGTCACGCCCGACAACACCTTGCGACAGGCCGCCTCCAGCGCCCGTCGCAGGACCGGCGGTTCAACCGCGGCCAGCCGTACCCTCGTGGCGCCGCGCGCACCGGGACCCCCATGCGCTGGCGAAAAGGCGTTCGGCGCCATGCCCATAAACTCCGCCTGGTCCTGGGGCGACAGCTTGATCACCGCCCGCGTGACATCGGGCGAACCGAGCGTTGCGAACACCGCGCCGGCGACGCGGAACTCTTCATTGCCCAAGCTCGTTGCCGCCTGAACATTCGGCAGACCCAGCGCCAGCGCTCGGAATTCCTCAGAGGTCACGGGCTTCTCCACATAGTCGGGGCCGCAACCTCGCTGAAAAGCGCACGTCGTGCAACGACGTATAAGCGCGCACTCAAATTCTCTTCGTTCCCGTCGAGTGACTTGCCCACCGTAAAGACGATCGGCTAGGTTGCGCGCATGAAGGTGTTCGTCAGTTCGCTCATCGCCGGCATGGAGCCGATCCGTCTAGCCGCGCGAGAAGCCATCACGACCCTGCGCCACGCGCCGGTCATGGCCGAGGATTTCGGTGCGCAATTGAGCTCGCCGCAGATCGCCTGTCTCACCGGACTGCGCGGAGCTGATGTCGTCGTGCTGATCCTGGGCGACCGCTACGGCGCGCAACTGCCGTCAGGACTCTCGGCTACCCACGAGGAGTATCGGGACGCCCAGGGCCGAAAGCCAGTGATCGCCTTTGTCCAGGCAGGCGTCACCCGCGAACCACTGCAATCGGCCTTCGTCGAAGAGGTCCAGGGCTGGGAAGGAGGCCTGTTCCGGGGCGCCTTCACGGACGCCGTCGATCTGCAAAAAGCGATCACCCGCGCCCTGCACGATTACGAGCTCGCCAACGCCGTGGGTCCGGTGGATGAGGCTGAGCTCGTCACGCGCACCTCGGCGCTGCTGCCGGCCGCCCATCGCAACAGCTACTCGGGATCTGCATTGAGCTTGGCGGTCGCCGGCGGGCCGACAAGGCAAATCATTCGTCCCGTGGAGATAGAGGATCACGCGCTCTGGGAGGCGATGCACCAGGCCGCGATGTTCGGCGAGACGCGCGTGTTCGATCAGGCCAAGGGCGTCGAGAAAGGAATCGAAGGCGCCTCGCTGGTTCTGAAACAGGAAGGCGACAGCGCGCGAGTGCAACTGGACGAACAGGCCGGCCTGCTGATCCACGTCGCGATGGACCGCTCTTCGAGACGGGGCGGCGCAGGCGGCCTGCCGGTGCTCCTTGAAGAGGACGTCCACCAGCAACTCGCCGCGGCTCTCGCCTACGCCGCGTGGCTGTTGGAGCGCATCGATTCCACTCAGAAGCTGACCCACCTCGCCGTGGCCGCCCAGATTACGGGCGGAGAATATCTCGCCTGGCGCACACAGGCTGAGAACGCGGCCAGCCCCAACTCGATCTCGATGGGTATGGGGCGAACCGATCGCCCGGCCGTGCACCTCAGCAAGCCGCGAGCGGCGCTGCGTCTTCAAAGCAGCCGCCTCATCGAAGACCTGCTGGTTCCGCTTCGACGCCAGTGGAAGCGATGATGCCGGCCGTTCCCCTCCCCTGCCCGCCAAACGTTGGCTAAAACGGAGCAAGTCATGCGTAAACCCCGAGACATAGACGCCGAATTGAAAGCGCTGGCCGACAAGGCCAAGGGATTGAAGGCCCGGCGCGTCATGCAGCTGGGCGAACTGGTGACCGTCACCGGCGCCGACGCGCTCGACCTGGAGACCCTCGCCGGCGCGCTGCTGGCCGCGGTCGAAGGGTCCAGGACAGCCGAGACGAGGGAGGCGTGGCGCTCGAAAGGCGCCGCCTTCTTTCAGCGGGGGGGACGGGGCAAGGCGGGCGCCGGCGCTACGGGAAGCAATCAAGGCGACACTGGACGCGCTGCGCCGGGCGTCCGCGGCGATCCGGCGCGCTGAAGCTCGTCTCGCCCGAACCGACACTCGTGCCTGGGCCATGCAGCGCCGCGAACGCACCCGCCACCTGATTGAATTGGGCGGTCTGGTCCAGAAGGCCGGCCTGGTCGAGCTGACCGACGATGATCGCGCGGTCCTTCTCGGCGGCCTCCTCATTCTCGCCGACATGCTCAGGGACGAAGGCGCCGATGCAGTGGCGGAGGTCTGGCGCCGGCGCGGGCGCCGCGCCTTCGAGGCCGACGCGGAAAGGAGCTGATGCGGTTCGTCTTCCTGGCCGTCTACGTCGTCATCGGGTACGGCCTTGGCGCCCTGGCGGGGAATCTGGCGCTGATCCCCGTCGCCCTGGTCACCCACGTGACCAAAGGCCTTCAATCAGGCCTGGGCATCGCCGGCGGCCTTCTCGGAATCTTCAGCGCCATCGGCTATTGGGGCGTCAGGTACAGCCCGGTTCAGACGGGCGGTGTCCATGGCACCGCGCACTTCGCAAACGATCGTCAGGTTAAGGCCTCCCTCGGCGGAGCCGCCGGCCTGATCGTCGGGCGCGAGAACCGGCGCGGTGGCTCGCCACCTGGCGGCCAGCTCCTGCGCTATGGCGGGCCGGCCCATCTCCTGACCATCGCACCCACCCGCTCGGGCAAGGGCGTGGGCGCCATCATCCCAAACCTGCTGACCGCGGATCGATCGGTGCTGTGCGTCGATCCCAAGGGCGAGAACACCCGCGTCACCGCCCACGCCAGGGCGCGCTTCGGCCCAGTGCATGTCCTCGATCCCTTCGGGGTCTCGGGCGAGCCCTCGTCCACCTTCAATCCCCTCGCATTCCTGGAGCCCAATAGCCTCGACCTGGCGGAGGATGCCGCCCTGCTCGCCGACGCCCTGGTCTACGATCCGCCCGGCCAGGTGGGCGAGGCGCACTGGAACGAGGAGGCCAAGGCGCTGATCGCCGGCCTGATCCTCCACATCGTCTGCAACGAGGCGCCGCAAACTCGAACGCTCGCCACGGTGCGCGAGTGGCTCACCTCCAGCCCGCAGGAGTTTCAGACCCTGTTGGACGCCATGCAGAAGACGACCTGCGCCGGCGGCCTGGTCCGCCGCGCCGCCAACCGTCACTTAGGAAAAAGCGAGCGCGAGGCCTCCGGTGTCCTCTCCTCGGCCCAGCGCCACACCCATTTCCTCGATAGCGTCCGCATCAACGCGGCGATGGCCGGCTCGGACTTCCGCTTCGCCGATCTGCAAGAGACGACGGCGACAGTCTTCCTGGTCCTGCCGCCCGAACGGCTGGGCGCTTACGCCCGCTGGCTGCGCCTGATGGTCGCCCAGGCCATCCACGATCTCGCCCGCTCCCCTGCCCTGCCCGCCGTGCCGGTTCTCTTCCTGCTCGATGAGTTCGCTGCCCTCGGCCGCCTTGAGCCCGTGGAGCGCGCCTTCGGCCTCATGGCTGGATACGGCCTGCAGCTCTGGCCGATCCTCCAGGACATGCACCAGCTCTGGAGCACCTACGGCGAGCGGGCCGGAACCTTCCTCTCCAACGCTGGCCTGGTGCAGATCTTCAACGTCGGCGACGTGGAAACGGCGAGTTGGGTCTCCAAGTCGATCGGCGCCACCACCATGGCCTATCAGACGGCCGGAACGAGCACCTCGCGCGGCCCGGGCCGCCTCTTCACCAGCAAGACCACCTCCACCTCCGCGCACGTCGCGCGCCGCGAGCTGATGACGCCCGACGAAATCATGCGGCTGGACGCCTCGCTGGAGATCCTCCTGCGCCAGGGTGAGGCGCCGGTGATCGCCCGAAAGGTCCGTTATTACGAGGATCCGGAGTTTCGAGGGCTCAGTGCTCCCGGCGAAGGACTCCGCTGATAGCGGGAATCCGGTTTGCCGCACGCCCGGACGTCGAAAGTCTAGCCAGACCTAAATCCGTTCCCTGCAGGACCCGGGGGGCGCGGCCCCCGGGGCGGCATCGCGCGAATTGCTCGTCGGCGGGCCGACTTCCCGCCCAAGCGTCTTGCATTGTGCCGCCGGACCGACGATCTTGAGTTCCATGACAAGGCTCGCGACCACATCCACTGGCAACGGCGGCAAGAGCGAGGATCGAAAGGTCCTCGGCGTCACAAAGGACGGCGTCCGGATTCTCAACTCGGGACCGGCGACGCACTTCACGCGCAAGGAGATCCGCCTGTCGATCCAGAAGGTGATCGCCGCCCGTAAGGTTGGATGACCGACCGCGCCGTCTTCATAAACTGCCCCTTCTCGGACGACTACCAGGATCAGTTTCGGGCGATCGTCTTCACCGTGGTCCGGTCCGGGTTCAAAGCCAGGTGCGCCCGGGAGACCGATGACGGCGGCGAAGTCCGCTTCGACAAGATCTGCCGGATCATCGCCGACTGTTCCTACGGCATCCACGATATCTCCAAGACGGAGCCGGACCCCGCCTCGGGCCTGCCGCGCTTCAACATGCCTCTGGAGCTAGGCCTCTTCCTTGGCGCGAGGAAGTTTGGCGGACCAAAACAGCGGCTCAAGAAAGCTCTGATCCTCGACCGCGAACCCTACCGCTATCAGGCGTTCATGTCCGACATCGCCGGCCAGGACATCCATGCCCACGGCGGCGAGACGGCACGGCTGATTGAAGCTGTCGCAACCTGGCTGCGCGAGGAGGTGCGCGATCCCTACGTGCCCGGTGGCCGCGCCATCGCGACGGAATTCGCGCGATTCAAATCCCAGGTCCCCGACATCTGCGCCGACCGCCAGCTGCATCAGGACGAGATTACGTTCCGCGACTTCAAAGCCATGGCTGAAGAGTGGATCGTGGCGGTCGATGTCGCGACCTAAAGACTGCCGGGTTGCTGGATCTGTCGACACCAGTGCTGGCTATTCGATCACAAGAGCGCGCCCAAGGGCCTCTGAATCAGGCCCTTGGGCGCGCGCGCTAGCGCCGCCTAGGCGTTAGGACTCTTCTTATTGATAAAGGTTAGTAGAGTTAGACGGGTCCGGGAGGGAAGATTTATGAGCGTTTTCAGTTTCCTGGGCCAGGGCCCCGTGTGTGTTCCCCCGTGCCGCAGCGTGTGATCCCCCGTGGGTCTGGCGGGCGTTCCCCCGTGGCAAACGTGGGCGATCCCCCGACTCTATCCACAGGGTGAGGCCGCGGGTCCCGGGGCTCGGTCAGTGTGCGATCGCCCGTCGGGGGCGGAACACAACAACAACCGGAATGGGTGTGTGAAACCCCGAATCACTGGTGATGCTAGCCCTCCGCGTTCCAGCAGAATCGGCGAGCGCGCCCCCGGGATGTCGCTTCAGCTGCCTCCCGACCTCCAAAACCGGCGCTGCGGCGCTTCCTGAGGCCTGCGGGAAGCCGCCAAGAGCCTTCGGCGGTCGCTATGGGGCGTATGGCGCCTAGGTCTGACCGGTCAACACCGGCTCCCAGGTCGGCCTCAGGTGTGCGATACCCCGAATCACCCCAGATCACGGCCCACGGCCCTCCCCTGTCGGCTCCCAACGTACGAAGTTGATGCTCGGGCGGCTATTCGGCCGCCTTGGAGCCCTGCCGGCCGGTCACGTATTCGCCGTCCAGGTGTGCGATCCCCCGAAGCTGGATCTCCCGGGCAACGGCTGAAGCGCGCCGACAATGGCCGGTAAAACAATGGTTTGCTGGGAAGATCAGATACTAAGCCACTGGCGGGGGGCGATCGGCGCCTTTTCGGAGCAGATTCGATCGATCCGCCACGGGATTGCGCAAGCGGACGGCCGCAGGTGTGTGATCCCCCGTGTCAAAACAGGCGGTCGGCGAAAGCATGGGCTCGGAGAAGCCTAGGTGGAACAGCACGTTACCGCAGGAAGTGTGCGATCCCCCGTTAGAGCGCCGGGGCCGGCACGCGGCGATGCGCGAACCGGTCGCCGAACGAATCGACTTCCAGCATGCGGGCATGCTCGCGCGCCCTGCGAATGCGGGCGGAGTCTTCGGCCGCCATTTCGGCCCGGAGCTGGGCCCGTTCCGCCGCGCTCCGTCGGAGAAAATGCACCGCAAGGCTGCCGTCTCCCGCGGTCGCAAAGGCGAGCTCGTACTCGGGGAGATCGTTCGCCTCGACAATCTTGCGCAGCATGCGGTTGAACTCCTTCGGGGCGCTGTCGGACGCGCTCTTCTCGCGGAGAAGCGCCACCCGGCAGGTCCAGCCGCTCTCCTGGTCGCCGGCGTGTTTGCGCGCGATGCGATAGAGGGCGCGCTCCAGTCCGCCCGTGATCAGGAAGTAGTCATGGTGCATGGTGAGCAGGGACTTCTCGTTCACCATTCCCTCATAGACCCAGTTGGAGAGGGTGACCTTCAGGCCGACGGGTTTGTCGGTCACCGGATCAATCTCGATCTCCCAGGAGTCGAGCCAGCTGAAGCGGCTGTCGCGGCCGCGTTTGGCGCGGATCGAGGTGAAGATGGTGGTGGTGGAAAGCCGATCGAGGGCGGCGCGGAGTTCGTGATAGCCCTTGCCGCCGGTGTCGCGGCGGATCGAGCGCAGAAGGTCGTAGGTGGTGGTGCGCAGTTCACGAGGCAGATCGTTGCGGCCGAGGGCCTTGAGCCGATTAAGCGAGCTGGCCGCCCAGATCAGGATGTCGGCGTCCCAGATCGTCGCCATGCCGTAGGCGGGGACCGCTTCGACCTTGACCCAGACCTCGCCGTCACCGCTGCGGTATTCGATCGGCTTCAGCCGCTTGCGCTTCTGCAGGCTGAAGAACGGGCGCTCCATGGTCTCGCGCTGATCCTTCAGCGGAAGATCCCGGATAAGCGGGATGAAGAAGTCGAATTGAGCATTGGGGTCCTTGCGGACGGTCATGCGCTCTCTCCTGCTCACGGCGTCATGACCTTTCAGCTAGCGCGATTCGGCTCGGTTGGGCCGATCGGGCTCTCCCTGCGGAATCCTGGTGGCTTAACCCCCCTCCCCTCCCTCTCGGCCGCCGGCTCGGACGTTCCCCGGAGCTGCGCGGCTTCCAGAAGCTCCATGGCCGCCTCGAGGGTTTCCCACGCCGGAACCTGCCTCTCGGTGACCAGCCTGCGCCAGCGCAACACGATCGGTACCGGGGCCAGCAGATTGAGCTGAGCCCGCTCGGTTTCAGGATAACGGTCCTGGATGCCGAGGAGATCGGTAATGTTCACCCGCCTCTTTCGAATTTTGCCGACGCTGGGCGGCGAATCGCGCTCGGGCCGCTCCCTTGCCCCTCGCCGTGTGAAGCCTTCCGTTCGCGCCACCTCACGCACCGCGAGCGCGGCGGCCCGATTGGTGGGCCGAGGTTTAGGAGCGAAAGCTTCGATGTCGAGGGCGGGCGCTTCGTCGATGCGCACCGATTCGAACCCGAAGGGATCCTTGTCCATCACGCGGCCTCCGTCCTGGGCGCCGCAGCGATCTTCAGGGTGTCGAGGATTTCGCGGGCGAATTCGGCGGCGTTGCGGCGAGCGCCGTCCAGCCCGTTGACCCTCTCTGGGGAAAGCTCGTCGATCATGGCGTCCATCTTGAAGAGGCCTCTATAGGCCGGTCTCTCGCGCAGGGTGGTGGCGAGCAAGGGAAGGCCGTTTCGCTCCAGGCTCTGCCGGATTTCACGCTCGTCCCGCGTCATGATGGCGTTGGCTCGGGTCAACAGAATCCGGTAGTTGACCGCCCTCCCCGTCCGCTTGGCGACGCGGTTGAGCACCTGCACCGTGCGCGAGACCTGTTTGGCGTCCAACGCCGAGGGTGCGAACGGGATAATGACCAGGTCGGCCTGGGATGCGACATCGGTCAGCCACTCATTGGGACTCCCTTCAGGGTCCGCGATCACGAAGTGCGCCCAGGCCGCTGCCGCCTCGATCCACTCAAAGACGCCTTCCTGATCGTCGTCGTGGATGACAATCAGGTGCGGATCATCCGCGCTGGCCGCCAGCCGCTTCAGCGTCGAGGCCGCCTCGGCGGCGTTTTTCGGGCGATTGCGGGAGGTTTCGATGACAGGGGCGCCGCGCGCCTGTGCCCAGGTTACCAAGGGCCGGTTTGGGTCCCCTTCCAGCAGGACGACGCGGGCGCGATGGGACAGGAGTTCTCCCGCGAGGACGAGGGCCGCCGTGGTCTTCCCGCTGCCTCCTTTGGTGTTCGCCAACAGCACCAAGGCCATGGGCCCTCTCCCTGTCTAGAGCTCCGGAACCTCGCGGCTCCGTCGCAACGGTGGATCAGGAGCGTAAAGATTGGCTTAACGCGCAGGACATCCGGAGCGCCGTGGGTCCCGTCTTCAGGTGCCAACGGCGATCCGGAGGGCCGTCACTGACCGGAGGTCAAGAGCGCCGGACACACCGGGAGCGCTAGACCAACCGGGAGTCTAGACCGTCTAGACCTGTCGGTTCGGTCGCCGACCTGAGGCGGGACACGATCGCGCCGGCGACCCGGGGAGTGCGGGAGGCCGTTCAGCCGGCACGAAGCGAGAGGAGGGGAGGGGGCTACTTCAGACGAGCCGCCTCGATATCGATTGACGGGATAAGAGACCTCGACAAGGCTTCGCAAGTTGTCTAGGTTGCGTCGGTTGATTGGACTACGCGCCGTCACCTATGTTACCGGAACCGCCATGCCTACGATCGCTCGCCCTAGTCGCGCTTCGGACAGTACCACTCCCAAAAAGCGTGTGCGCAAGATTCGCACGTCGGCGGGAAAGGTGCTTCCAATTTATCGCTTCAAGGACGGCGCGGCGAAGGCCTTGGGTGCTCAACTGCCCGCGGGCGCCAAGATCGTCGTGGTGCCTTCCAGCCCGACGGCGGCGGCGAAGCTGAAGAAGGCGGGCTTTGTGCGTCTTGTGATGCGGAACGGACGCGGTCTGGCGATTGAGCCGGCCGATGAGGCGAAAAGCGGCTACGGCTCCGCCTTTCAGCCGGACGCCCGCGCCCGAGCGCTATTGCGAGGGGTCAGAATCGCCCAACAGGATCTGCGAGACGCCGGCGGCGCCTATGAGCTCGACGAGGTCCGCGAGTTGCTGGGCGGGGTTTCGCCGCAGGCGATCAGCAAACGAGTTCGCGAGGGCGCGCTGCTCGCCGTTCCGGGACCCAGCAATCAGCGTCGCTATCCAACCATCCAGTTTCAGGCCGATGGATCGGTCCTTCCGGGCTTGCGGGAAGTGCACAAAGCTTTGCCGACGCACAACGCCTGGGCGGTGCTGAACTTCCTCGTGAACCCCGATAGCCGGCTCCAAGCCCGCCGGCCAATCGACTTGCTGAAGGCAGGTCAGTTGGAGCGTGTGGTGGAGGCGGCGCGAAGCCTCGGCATTCAGGGCGCGTGACCGCACCAAGGCCGCCGCTCGATCTTGCGGATCGAGAGCCTGTCGTCGTTCGAGTCAACCGAGGCGTCATCATCCATCGCTTCTTCCGCGCCTCCCAGTCGCCGGTGTTCTTCGATGCGAGCCCAGAAGGTCGATTGAACGCTCCAAACGGCTCCTATGGGATGCTCTACGCTGCGGAACGGGCGCACGGCGCTTTCGCGGAGACATTCCTGAGGACGCCGGGCCGCCGTCTCATCCCTCGCGACATGATGGCCGAACGGGCTTTGGTGCGCCTGGGGGTAACCCGGGACCTCGCTCTCGCCGCGCTCCATGGCCCCGGCCTTGCTCGTCTGGGCGCGACGGCCGAGGTCACTCACAGCGGCGAGCCCTATGACATCCCCCAGGCCTGGTCGGCGGCGCTCTATGCTCATGGCGCGGCATTCGACGGCATCGCCTACACGTCCCGTCATGATGACGACGAGATCTGCTACGCCCTCTTCGACCGCGCGAGAGACGGAATTGCGGAAAGCGAACGATTCGTCGATCTCGACCAGGATTGGTTCCATGACTTGACGGAACACTACGGGGTCGGGATGGCCCCCGATATTCTTTGATCTACGAGGCACGACGTCCAGCGCCTGCTGGACACCGAGCCGAGGCGCCCGGGCGATTCCGGACGACCTCTTTGTTCCGGCCCTGCGGCGAGAGGAGCGGGAAGGGGCCGAAGCCCGCTCCCTCACTCGCTCGCGCGGGCGTCGGAGCTCGTGTGCAGGAGGTCGTCGAAGTGGCAGATGGCGCCGGCGTCGAGAAGGAAGGGGGCGTGACAGGTCTCCTCGAAGCTGTTGAGCTCCTCGAGGATTTCCTCGGCGCTCCAGAAGTCGGTGATCGCGTACCAGCGTCCGACCTCGCTGTAGTTTTCGGCGTGTTCCAGAACTGAAAGAGCCATGCTCAAGGTCGCCATTGTTATCTCCTCGTGGTTTCGAGGATCACGGCCAATCCCGCGATCGTGAGACCGGGCAGGGCGGGGGAGGGGGCCAGGCAAAGGTCGAGGAGAGTGGAAGCCGGCCTGGCAGGGAGCGAAGCGGACGAAGGCCGGAGGGTCCGCTTAACCTCGCCGCGCGTCAGCGGGGTCGCCTTTGGCCTGGCCCACCCGCCCTAGAGTCGAATGAGAGAGATCGCGGTTTGGCTGTGCTCGCGCGGACCTAGCAGCTGATGTTGGCTGCCCTTGTGTCTCTGGCTGGCTCTGGAACGGCGCTGACCAGCTCGGGACGGACTCCAAGTGGGCCGCCGGCAATGCGCGGACTGTCCCTCGTGAGCGGCTATAGAGGTGACCGTCT
This sequence comes from Caulobacterales bacterium, assembly GCA_038231315.1. GTDB lineage: Bacteria > Pseudomonadota > Alphaproteobacteria > Caulobacterales > Caulobacteraceae > Acaudatibacter. Next base: position 11,555 of record JBBRLN010000023.1, on the reverse strand, counting down.
CCCCCCGATCGGCGTGGACCGCGTCTTCTGAAAGGCGTCTCGTCTTAAGGACCCTCCAGCACGGCGAGTTGGCATCGGCGCGGGCTGCGGTGACGGGGTTCGCCGAAGAAAGCAGTCCGCCGATTGGGCAGTTTGGCCATCGGCGTGCGACCGGTGGCCACCAATTGCGAAACGGCCGAGCGAATTGCTCGCTCGAAATGGCGTAGCTAAGCGAATCGAGCACTACCGCCGCAGCCGCGCGTAGGATGACGAGGCCAACCTCGGCTTGCCAGAGCTTGGCGCAATGAAGGCCGCGACCCGGTGAGGGTCGCGGCCCAAAGAGAGGAAGGTCCCCGCCTGAGGGTTCCCGGGCGGGGCAGGCGGATCAGCCCTCCTCGGCCGCTTCGCGCTTGGCGTCGCCCCGGGGGTCGAAGTAGATTCCGTGTTCCCACTCGGAGGTGACGACCTTGGCGGAGTAGCGCTTGACGCCGTCCTTCTCGTACTCATCGATCCGGAGGGTCCCATCGACGCGGATCAGGGCGCCCTTGGTCACCGTCTCCTCGATGACCTTGATGTCGGCCGGCCGGAAGGTTTCGATGGTGTGCCAGGTGGTGCGCTTCTTGCGCTCGCCGTCTGCCAGCCAGCTTTCTTCGGTGGCCATGCGGAAGGACGCGACCTTGCCGCCGCTGTTGAGGGTGCGGATGTCGGGCTCGGCGCCGACGCGGCCGCGAAGTTGGATCTTGTTCATCTCTCAGGTCTCCCTTGGCTCAGTCGGACCATTCCGACCTCAGCTCGCGGATTTCCGCGATCATGCGAACCTTTCAGGGAGGGGGTTGGTAACTTCCGGGGGGCACGGCCGATCGGCCGGAAACCGGCCTGCACAAGCTCTTGCGCGGAAGGCCGGAGGGTCCGAGCCGATCGCCACGCAACGCGGGGTCGCCTTGCAACGGGAGCGCGCCCGACCGTGGAATCGCGTGATTGATCGCGGATGACCGCAGCTGAGGTTTGGTCCGGCCCGGGCCCTGGAGAGACCCTGCGAACAATAGTCCCCACCAAGCCGCGACGCCGACCCCTTCCCGCTCGTCGGACGGCAAGGCCTGCCCCGGAAAGGCCACCCAAAGCGCTTGCGACGGCCACGCCCGCGCCCGGTGCACGCCGGCGTCTTGCCAGCCGACACAGGTTCTCCGAAAAACGGACCACGGCGCCCCCGGCGGAAGACGGACCATCGGCCAGGCCGAACCGAACACGGCGATCACCGCCGCCCTAAGGTCATCGCCTGGGAGCTTCGGGCCTCCCGCGCCAGGGGCACGCCGCGCCGGCGGGTAGAGGCGCGTTCTGCCCCGACGATCCCCGGACGGGGCCCACGTCTCAACTGGGCCGGCCCGGTCGCCGGTGCGGGGTCGATCCGTGAGACGGGAGCTTGAACAGCGGGGTAGGGGAGGGGTCTCCTGCCCGAGGATGGAGCCTCCGGGCGCCCGCAAGAAGAAGGGCGGCGGCCAAAGGCCGCCGCCCAACTCCAGTTTACGACCGGGCACGGACCGCGATGTGCGGGACGCCCTTTCTGGCGGCTTCCTGCGCGAGGTTCAGCGCCGGCCCGAACGGCGTCTGCGGCTCGCCGCCGGCCGCTTCGAGCGTCCCCGCCAGAGTGAGGACGTGGACGGGATCCAGCGCCATCATCTCGTCGTTGGCTCGGAAGGGAGCGGCGCGACCGTGGCGGTTGAAGTCGGCCTTGGCCAGAACGATCGTGACCCGCTTCTGCTGCGCCCACCTCATGGCGATCTTCTCGGCCCCTTTCAGCCCCGTGGTGACCAGCGCCATGGTGGGATACGTCTCCTTCGCCCAGTTCAGCGCATCGAAGATCCGCGTGGCGTCCAGGGCGCTCACCGCCTGTGGCGAGGCTCTGAAGGCGACGATGACCGCTCCTGGCGTGGTCGCGGCGTGCCTGGCGGCTTTGTTCGAGCGGATCGCGTCCTTGGCGTCGATCAATGCCGCCGTGGTGGGGGTCTGGCGGATATAACCCTTCCACGGAGACCACACTTCGCCGGTCGAGACCGTGTAGGCCGCGGCCGCCGCGTCCCTGATCTTCTCCACCGCCTCCAGCGAGGCGTCGCAAGCCCGCGCCTTGCGGGTCGCCTCCTGAAGCTCGGTGTCGGCGACTTCCGACCCGTCGAAGTCACGCATCCCTCGGTTCATGTCGTCCCGGGCTCTGTCGGCCTCCCGCTCGATCCGCTGGGCGGCGGTGTGGAGACCGCCGAGGATGCCCTCGGCGATCATCAGGTGATCTTCCAGAGGCGTATCCAGCATGACGTCCAAGAGTTCGGTCATGATCGCGCAGCCGGTGTGGGCCAGGGCCTCGTCTTCCGGATAGCGTCGATCGTCGGTCGCGGCGAAGTCGAAACCGCCGCCCAGTGAAGAAGATGATTGTTGCATGTCTTGGTTCCTTCGTTGGTTAGTCGAAGCCTCTGCTCGCCTTCGAGTGAGCTTCGATGTTCGTTGAAGGAACGCGCCGTGGGCCCCGCCTGTCACCGGAGGCGCCGGTCTTCTCCGGCGGCGTAGGGGAACGGCCCAAAGCCGTTGACTTGCGGGGTGGCGCGTTACGATCAGAAATCGCAAGCGCGCCCCCCCTTTCTTAAGGAGAGATCGCGCTTGAGGGCTTGGAAGGGGAGGGGGCTCAGATCAGCCCCAGAGCTTTAAAGCTGGCGACGCCCTCGGCCCCGACCACGAGATGATCGTGGCAGACGATCTTCAGCATCCGGCCCGCCTCGATGATCTGCCGGGTCATGTTGATGTCGGCGGCCGATGGCGTGGGATCGCCGCTGGGATGGTTGTGGACCAGGATGACGGCGCTGGCCGCGACCTCAAGGGCGCGCCGGATCACCTCGCGCGGATAGACCGGGGCGTGATCGACCGTGCCGTGATTCATGACCTCATCGACGATGATGGCGTTCTTCTTGTCGAGGAAGAGGACCCGGAATTGTTCGCGCGTCTCGCCCGCCATGGCGACGCGGACGTAGGCCAGGAGGGAGGACCAGGAGCTGGTCACCGGGCGCTTGCGGGCTTCCATGCGCGCGACCCGGAGGCTCGCCTCCTGGACGAGCATGATGTCGGTGACGTCATCGGGGCCCATGCCCTCGACGCCGCGCAGCGCGAACGCGTCGGCGCCGAAGACGCCGGCGAGCCCCCGAAAGCGGCCCATCAGCGCCCGCGCCACCTTCTCGGGGTTTGGGCAACGCAGGATGGCGGTCAACACCGCGCAGTCGGCCAATGACGGCAGGCGGCAAGGCGTCGCCCACAAGTCGTGGCGGCGCGGGTCTTGATCACTATTGAATCTCAGAGGGACGACGGTCATCGGGGACTCTCCAAAGGGATGCGAGGGCATGAGAAAAGACCCGAGCCTGGTGGGGGCTCGGGCCAGTCGCGCGGGGTTCTGGAGAAGAGAGGTGGACGGTCAGATCCGCTTAAGGCCCACTCACCCGCGGTGGGTGCGGCCGGGCCGTGACCTGACGCGGCCGCTACGCCGCGAAGAGGCGAAGCAACTTACGGTCGGTATGGAGGGGGCGCAGCTTGACGCCGGTGACGCCGATCGCCGCGTGGCCGGGACAATAGCTCCGCTCCCCGGCGTCCTGGCCGCAGAACATGAAGCCCGCCACCTTAGGATCCCCAATCGGCCACTTGCAGGCGTGTGCGGGGAGATCCTCGAGGCACCGATACTTGCCGGGGGCCCCTGCCGGCGGGAGCGCGGCCGCCGGAATGCAAAAGCGGCTCGCCGTCGGTGGAGTTGGGCGCCGAGGCTTGGCGTTGGCGCTCGGAACGCGCCGCGCCGCGCGCCTAACTTGAGGGAGGGTCGCCGTGCGCGACTCGAGGCCCAGACGATGAACCTTGCCCAGCACGGCGTTGCGGCTGACGCCGATCTCACCGGCGATGATGCTGGCGGTGTGGCCTTGCGTCCAGAGGGTGCGCAGTCTGGTGGTGCGGTTATCGCTCCATTGGCGGTCGAGCATGGCGGGTTCCCTTGAGGATATGCCGTCCCGGGAGTAGGAGGGCCGCCCGGCCCTGAACTCCCTCCCTTCTTCCCTGTGTCCGCCTCGCCCCGGCTCAGGCCGCCTTGGCGATGATGCTTTGCGCCGGCCAGTGGGCGAGGAGGCGCCGCAGGACGTCGCTTCCAACCGGGCAGAAGAGCCGCGGCTGGTAGTTGATGATCTCGACGTTGCAGCCGATCGCCTGGAAGGCCGACCGCTGCGATCCAGCCCCGACAACCTCGATCCGCCAGGCGTCCATGACCCTGGCCCGGCGAAGCCAGAAGCCTCCGGCGATCGAGATCGAGGCCCCCTCCTTCAGGAGGATGGCCTCGGCCGTCCCGGGCGTGGCGACCGCCGAGGCGGTGTCGGTCAGGCCCAGCGCGGTCTTGAGCTTGGCCACGTCCGCCGCCTGCAAGACGCGGCCGAGCCACCGGCGGCCGTCGGGCGCCTTGACCCGGCGGACCTGCGCGCCCTTGGCCGGCAGGTGATTCCACACCGGCAGGAGCAGGCCGGTGACGAGGTTGATCTCGCGGGTGTGGAAGGGATCGGTGGCCAGGACCTCGGCGTCCCACGCCGCCCGCCAGATGGCGGAGTCGACGACGGTCCAGGCGGATTCGGCGTGAACCGTCTCCGGGGCCACGGTCTGATGCTGGGGGCGGATCAACCGCACCGCCTTGACGAGGCGATCGGCGTCGTCGGTCGTTGTCAGGCCCCGAACGACGATGGCCGCGCGGCCCGACTGCTTGTTGACCGCGTAGTCGATCACGCTGGCGTCAAGGTGCGAGACCCGCTCCAGCGCTTCGTCCGGCGTGGTGATCGACGCTCGGGTCTTGAGCGCGAAGCGGACGAGGCGGGTCTGCGCTCCCGTGACCGTGTCCGTGCGGATCGTCTCCTCGGAGAGAACGTCGAGCTGGTCGGCGACGACATCCTCCAGGCCCTTGTCGAGGAGCCCGGAGGCCTGGGCGCGTTCGACGATGCTGGTCAGGAGCGCATCGAAGGTGGCGAAGAGGCTGTTCTGGTCGGCGATCCTGAGCGCCAGGATGCGGTTGAGCCAAGTGTTGATCGGCGGCATCCGGTCGCTGGGGAGGAGGGTGCCGTCCTGGTCGGTCAGGGCCAGGGCCGTCTTGTCCTCGAAGTCGGCCAGGGTCCAGCCCTCCACGGTTCCCCAGTGAAGGGCGTTGTAGAAGGCCTGCAGGGCGCGCCTGGCCCATGGGCTCTCCAGGTTGTCCTCGGCGCGGAAGAGGCCGTTGCTCGAGGCGCGGCGTTCTCCCCGGGTGAGCGCGCCCAGGCTGTCGAGACGCCTGGCGATGGTCGAGAGGAATCGCCGCTCGCCGTGGATGTTGGTGGTGAGCGGGCTGAAGAGGGGAGGGTGGGCCTGGTTGGTCCGGTGCGAGCGGCCGAGCCCCTGGATCGCGGCGTCGGCCCGCCAGCCGGGTTCAGCTAGGTAGTGGTGGCGTTGCTGGGTGTTACGCGCTCCCAGATCGGAGTGATAACTCCTCCCGGTCCCGCCGGCGTCGCTGAAGATCAGGATGCGCTTCCTGCCGGCCATGAAGGCGTCGGTTTCGGCCTTGGCGGCGGACGGCCCTCGGCGTTCGACGACGCGCCGATCGCCGCGGGTGACGACCCGGCGCGAGCGCCCGGTGATCTCCGCCACCTCGTCTGGCCCGAAAGCTTCCATCAGGGCGTCGAGGACGCCCGGGACGGCCGGGAGGCAGGCGAGCCTGGTGACCAGATCCTCGCGCAGGGCCAGAGCCTCTTGGCTTTGCACCGGCGCGCCATCCTCGCCCCTCACCACGACCATGGTGACATTGCCCTCGGGGTCTTCGACGGCGTCCATCTTGGTCACCGGGAAGGCCCGCATCAGATAGTCGAGGACCTGGTCCTTGGGGCTGAGGTCGATGGAGAGGTTGTTCCATTCCTCGGGCGGGATCTCCGCGAGCCGGCGCTCCATCACCGCCTCGTTGGTAGTCACGATCTGCACCACGGCGCTCCGGTCGCCGGCCAGATCCTGGCGGATCGACCTGATCAGGGTGGGCGCCTTGAGCCCCGAGAGGAGGCCGCCGAAGAAGCGTTGCTTGCAGCTCTCGAAAGCGGCGATCGGGCCCGACGTCGCCTGGCGGCTGGCGGACTTGCCCTCTTCGTCCACCAGGCCGACCGCCTCCAGGGCCTGGCGCAGGTTCGCGTGGATGACCTGATAGGCGTCGGCCCAGGCGTCCCAGATCTCGATGTCCTCATCGGCCAGGGGATGCTGGATCGCTTCGTACTCGACGCCTTCGAAGCTCAATGATCGGGCGATGTAGAGGCCAAGGGCCTTCAGCTCGCGCGCGATCAACTCCATGACCGCGACGCCGCCGGCCTCGCACGCATCGAGAAAGCTCTCCCGGTCGTGGAACGGGGCTTCCGGCCCACCCCAGAGGCCGAGCCGCGAGGCGTAGGCGAGGTTCTCCGGTGTCGTCGCCCCCGTGGCGCTGACGTAGAGGATGCGGGCCTTCGGGAGGCGGTTCTGCAAAGCCAGGCCGGCCATGCCCTGGTGGCTCGCCTTGGTGAGGCCTCGGGCGCCCTTGGCCCCGCCGGCGGCGTTGGCCATGGCGTGGGCCTCGTCGAAGATGATCACGCCGTCGAAGTCGGCCCCGAGCCAGGTGACGATCTGGTCGAGGCGCGAGGGTCGATCGCCCCGGGCCGGCTGGCGAAGGGTGGCGTAGGTGGTGAAGAGGATGCCGCGGTCCATGGCGATCGCGTCGGCCTGCTTCCAGGCCGATTGCGAGACGATGTCGGTGTGTGTTCCCCCGATGGAAGACCAGTCCCGCCGGGCATCCTCCATCAGCGAGTCGTTCTTGCTGAGCCAGACGGCCCGAGTGCGGCCCTGGGCCATGTTGTCGGCGAGGATGCCGGCGGCCTGGCGGCCCTTGCCGATGCCGGTGCCGTCGCCGAGGAAGAAGCCGCGCCGGAACGTCACGCCCGCCGGGTTGTCGTCGCGGGCGAGCTCGACCTCGTGAGGCGATTGCCCCAGCACCCAGGCGCCCGGCAGCATCGCGCCATGGGCTTCGCCGGCATAGATTACCGTCTCCAGCTGGGCGTCCGAGAGCAGGCCATCGGTGAGAAGTGCAGGGGGGAGGATCGGGCGATAGGTGGGCTTGGGCGGCTTCACCGACGCCATGGCCGCGGCCTCCACCATCAGCGAGGGATGCGGCTGCGCGCCCGGTATCTCGATACTGGCCACCTGGTAGGCCTGATAGAGGCCGACGACGCGGCCCTCCTCGGCGGTGTCCCGGGTCTGGTAGTCGAGGGGCGAAGCCGAGCCCAAAAAGGCGAAGCGGTTCGAGGGCGTCGCCAGGGCCCGCGCCTTGGGCGGCAGGAAGGCGACGTTGGAGACCGTCCGAAATTGGCGGACCTGGGCGCTCGGGCGGGCGGGAAGGGCGGCCGCCAGCGTGGCGAGCTGCTCCAGATCGTGGGTCTGGATCACCGGAACCTGCACGGGACCGTCGTTCGGGCTCCGGTCGATCACCAGCAGGCCGGCTTCGACCGACGTGCCGTGCTTGGCGTAGGCGCGGGGCGGGAAGGCGAGGGCGGCGACGAAGCGCCCCCTGGCGCAGAGCGAGCGCATGGCGCCCTGGTCCTCGAAGAGGCGGGTCGGGACGATGGCGGAGAGCCGGCCACCGTCGGCCAAACAGGCGAGGCCTGAGTGGAGGTGAGCTGTCAGATGCTGGAAGGGGGGATTGGCGATGACGGCGTGGAAGGCGCCTGACGATGGCAGAAGGTCGGGGAGGTGGACCGCGTCGTGGCGGGTTCGGCCGGCGCCCGGAAAGGCGAGGTCCAGCAGGCCCGCGCGATGGTCGGCGATCTCGTTCAATTCGAGGCTCGCGCCGCACGCTTCGGCGATGATCGCCAGCAGGCCGGTCCCGGCCGAGGGCTCGAGCACCCAGTCGCCCTGTCGGATCTGGGCGGCGGCGACCGCCACGGCCGCCAGCTCGGGCGGCGTGGAGAACTGATCGAGAGCGATCTGCTCCTCGCTTCGGCGGGTGTGGGTGAGGGTGAGGGCGTTCAGGGCCGCCAGGAGCGCGGCGATCTGGGCCGGCGCGTCCTCGAGGCGGGCGATCTGGGGCGCCAAGCGCCGCAGCTGCAGGACGACGGCCAGTTCGATGGCGTCGTAGGCGTCGCGCCAGTTCCACGCGCCCTCGGCATCGGTCGCCCCGAAACACATGGTCATGGTCGAGGAGACGAGCTTGCGGTCCAGGGTCCGCGAGCGGGCCAGATGGGGCGTCAGGGCGCGCGCGGCCGCGAAAGTGTTGGCGCACTTGTCGTGGCTCGCCAGGGCGAAGAGGAGGAGAGGGGCGTTCATGGGGCTCGTCCGGATCGCCCTTAGGCGGAGGGCGCATCCCTCCCGTCCCTCCGGGCTCACGGGAGCCCGTCTCCCCCCTCCTTTCTCCGGCCGTCAGCTCAGATGACCATGGACCTGACGCCGCCTAGGGCGGGCGCGTTGGCTTGCGCCGTCGTGGGGTTGGCGCCCACCTACATCATGCCTCCAGAGCGTGCATGATGATGCGGTCGGCGAGGAGCGCGCGACGGCCATTGGCCAGATCTCGGACCTGGGCCAGATGGCCGTTCCTGGCGATATAGGAGAAGCGTCCGGTGCGATCGGCGCGGGCAATGGAGCGAGTGAGCCAGGCTTCGACGATGTAGGTGCGCGCCCGGGCGGCGTGTGGGGCTCTGAGGCGGAAGATCGAGCCGATCGGCACGGTCCCAACGGCGATCTCGCGACCGTTGATTTTCTCATAGCGATGGCGCTGGACACCGTATTGGCGAAGCATGGCGTTTCTCCCGCCGGATGAGTGGGAGACCTCTCCCGCCCTTCACCCCGGCGCCGGTGCGCCGAAGACCCTCCCTTCTCCGCGTACGAAGGGAGGGCGGCCCGCTCCCTGTGGAAGGAGCGGGCCTGCCGGGACCTAAGCGGCGAGGTCGGGGTGGCCGGCCGCCATGTCCGGATCGGTGTCGTCCGCAGTGGCCCGCTCGGCCGCCGCCTCCTCGCCGTCGTCTTCCTCCGCGGGAACCGTGGCCGAAGACCACGCCAGCGCGCTGGGAGCGAAATTGCGCTCCGCCGCCGCCTCAGAGACGTAGGTGACGAGTTCGGCCTTCTTGAGGCCGTTCGCGCGCGGATCCTCGACACCCATCTCCTCGAGCAGCGCCAGGAGCTGCTTCTTGGAGTGAACGGCCAGATAGGCCTCGTCCGGGGTCCAGTGCCGGGCGATGTCGTAGCCGCACAGATCCGCGATCTCGGCCGCCTCCGCCCGCGCACCGCACCGGATGGCGTCCTTGCGATCTTCGCGAAGGTTCAGGCTGACGGCGACCAGTTCGGCGAGGAACGCCATCCGCTCGCCGAATGGCAGGGCCTCGATCCAGGGAATGGGGCGCAGGCCGCAAGCCTTGTAGGCGATTTGGCGGGCCTCGATCCGGAGGTAGATCTCGGCGTCCAGACCATCGATGGGTTTCGCGCCGCGGGCGCTGTAGCGGGTGGCGCGCAGGTCCAGGGCCGAATCGGCGGTGCTTGAGTACGTTAAGAGGCGGACGCTCTTGAAGAGCTGCGCGATCAGAGCCGTAAGCGCGACGGAGGGGCTGTCGGCGAGATCGCGGATCAGTCCCCGGGTGGCCACGTCGGTCTGAGCTTCGTGGAAGACGTTGGAGCGGCCTTCCACATCGACCTCGATGTGGGGGACTTCGATCTCCGTGCCCCGGGCCTCGTAGCGCTCCGATCCGGCGGAGGTGGTCCGCGTGTCGTCATCGTCTTCGCTGTCCTCGGAATCATCGTGGACGACGGTCGGCGTGAGGAAGGCCTGGAAATCGACGCCCCAGTCTCCCGCGGGGTAGAGCGCGACGGCACCCACGGTTCGCGACGGGAACTTGATCTCGAGGCGATCGAACTCCGCTTGGACGGTAGCGAGAACCTCCGGGAGGGCCTCGTCGGACGTGACATCGAGGGCGCTGAGACGGGCTTGCCGCGCCCGCAGCTTGTCGTCCACGGCCTTGATGGCGTGGGCGGCGGCGTCCGGAAGTTGGCCGTTCGTCCACGGCAGGCGTTCGAACCCGTCAGGGGTCTGGAAACCCTGGGCAGGCGCGATGAAGACGGTGAGACCGGCCGCCTTGAGGCCGTCCACCACCGGCTGGGTGCGTTCCCGCCACAATTCTTGCAGGATCTCGGGATTGGTGAGGGTATCGGGCCATTCCCCGAAGAGGTCGCTCTCGGTGCGGCCGCCGGCCGCGTGATAGCGCTCGACGCCCACGAGGATCAGCCGGGGATCATGGACGTCGGTGCGGTCCCGGTCCAGGAGTTGGCGGACCTGATAGTCCCCGAAATACCCGCTCATCGCCTGGTCGGCGAACTCGCGCTGCGCCTTCTTGTCCGGGAGGCGGGCCAGCAGGCGGGCCTGGCGCATGGTGAGCTTGCCGGCGCGAAGCGCCTCGATGGCGCGGTGGTCGAGTTCGGAGAGCGCGTCCAGGCGCCGGATCTCCAGCTCGGAGTAGGCGAGGGCGGCGGCGATCGCGGCAGTGTCGTAGCGCCGTCTGCGCAGCTTGCCGATGGCGACGATGACATCGGCGACGTGGATCGGGACGCGCTCGTCGTTGGCCACGACGGCCGCCGCGACCTGTGATGCCCTGTCAGTCGAGTAGATGACCGGAACGGGATAGTCCTGCGTGATCGCGCCCTCCAGGAGCAGGGCGCCAAGAGCCAGCAGCCGGCGGCGGCCATCGAGCGCCATGGTGGGTTTGGGATCCTTCTTGTCGCCGGCCCGCACCAGAAGGGGGACGAGGATGCCGACGGCCTTGATGGTGTCGGCCAGGCGCGGGATGGCGGCGTCCGCGGGCTCTTTGGCGCGGACGTTCTCCGGCGCGATGGCGATGTCGCGCAGGGCAACGTGCCGCAGGGTGATGGCCTGGGAGGACTCGGCGGCGATGAGGGCGGGTTTGGTCATGGTCGAGGTCCAGCGCGGGTGGGCGAGGTTCATCCTGCCCTTGGAGCGCACCCAACCTTTCCCCCCTCCCTTCTCCGGCCCCGAACCGAAGGGCCCCACCGCGTAGCAGGGCGAGGCGGCGCCGCTCAGCCGGGGGCGGCGTCGTTCCAGTCGCCGTGCCGCGCCTCGGGAAAGGTGAGGCGGGTCCCCACGCCCTGATCCCGCAGGCGCGCCGCGAGGACGCCGGCCGACCGGCGGCCATCCTCGCCGTTGTCGCCGGCGATGAGGACCGATCGCACCCCTTCAGGGGCGTTCCACCCCGCATGTTGCGCGTCGATAGGAGCGCCCAGGCGGGAAGCTCGAAGCGCTCGCTCGCCGAAAGAGCGGTAAGGACGCCCTCGGCCACGAGCATCTCCGCCGCCGCGGGGTCGATGCGGACTGCGGAGCCCGCCGGCACAAGGCCGATGTGCTTGCGCGGGAGTCTGAGGTCATCGGCCCGGTATCCTCCAAGGCGCAGGTACGTCACCTCGATGCCGCTGATCGCGCCGGCGTGGTCGCGGATGGCGAGTAGGAGGGCAGGGCGGATCGTGATCCGCTCGCTCGTCCGGTAGGC
>JBBRLN010000022.1:0-27483 GCA_038231315.1 Caulobacterales bacterium | reverse complement strand
GTGAAGCAGCCATCTTGCGAACGACCGATGGGTGCGCCAGCCCTCCTGCGGATCGGTGTCGGAGCACGCGGCCCACTGCCGCCTCTGTGATGGGCTGATCTGGTCGAAGACCGGCTGAAGCCTCGATCGCCTCAGCCGCAACGGCGGCGGTCAACTTTCTTCCCCTGCGGCGACGCCGCATTCCTCGCGGGACAAGAAAGCCGTCCGCCGCCGTCCTCCGCTGCGCTGCGGCCCAGCGAGCTGGGTGCGGCGTCGATCGCCTCCGGCCCTTCGATCGCCATCGAGGCCGCGATGGGCGCGGGCTCGAGACACCAAGAGGAGATCAGACATGGCAACCATCGGCACCTTCAAGAAGACCGGCAACGAATACACCGGCGCGATCACCACGCTCAGCGTCCAGGCCAAGGGCGTCCGCATCGTCCCCGAGGAGAACCGCTCCAACGACAACGCTCCCAGCCACCGGGTCTTCGTCGGCAAGGCCGAGATCGGCGCCGCCTGGACCAAGCGCTCCACCGAGGGCCGCGACTATCTGGGCGTCAAGCTCGACGACCCGAGCTTCACCGCTCCCATCTACGCCAACCTGTTCGACGACGAGAGCGAGGACAGCTTCAGCCTGATCTGGTCGCGCCAGCCGAAGCGCAACGGCGACTGAGCCGGATCACCGATCCCCGCCCGGGCCACCCGGGTGGGGATCGCCATTTCTAACGAACATACCGGGACAGGCACGGACGCGTCCCCAAACACCTACGCCACTAGCCGCGCGTTCGAGCGTCGCGGGAAGTCCGCGGCGCCTTGCCCTCGCGCGGCGGGGGCTGCGGGCTTGCGTCCAGGAGCGCTGCCGGCTCGATCCCGAGCGCCTGGGCGACCTCGTGCAGGGTCAGGAGCGTGACGTTCTGTGCGCCGCGCTCCATGCTGCTGATATGAGCGCGGTCGGCGCCCATACGAATCCCAACGGCTTCCTGGCTCAACCCGGCGGCGAGGCGATGGCGGCGCAAATTGGCCCCGAAGAGTCGGCGGATGTCCATCGCCAGGATGGACACCACTCGCGTATTCCGCTGCTACGTATTAGAATACGCGGTAGGAATCGTCGGCTAGACGTCCACGCGAGTGGCTTCGCGGTTGCGAAGCGTACCGAGGTGCGCATAAGCCTAGCTCCCGATCCTGGCGAGAGCTGATCGGAGACATCCGCGTGCCAACGACGTCGACCGCCATTGATGAGGCACCGCCTGCGTCCGAACACCTCACCGATTATGATCGGCGGCATCTAACCACGTATGCCCGCCTGCTGGATGCGGCGGCGGACGAAGCCGACTGGCGCGAAGTCGCCACTGTCGTGCTCGGGCTCGATCCCTCGGCCGAGCCCGAACGCTGCGAACGCGTTCACGCCGCGCATCTCGAGCGGGCTCGTTGGATGACGCGGATCGGCTACCGCGACCTGCTGGTCTGCCGCTCAAGTCATTGATGTTGCGTGAGTTGCAACGCACGTTGCAGTCCGCGCGACTTTCGCGGTCAACTCGAAGCTGTAGCCTGAACCTAGGGCGTACCTCCCAGAGTCAAAAGGACGACGCCCGGGTGAGGAGGAGCGTCGCATGTCCAGTCCGGGCGGCGACTGGCGGAATGGCCCGGCGTACGAGTATTTCGACGACCTGGGCCCCGATCAGGTCGCCTTTGAGTTCTTACGCCGCAACGAAGACTATGCAGCCGAATTCGCGCAGCTGAGCGAATCCTCGCGGAACGGTGATCCACCGCCGGCCCTTGCTCAATGGGGGTTGCGATTTCGCGGTCGATCCGCAGCTCCGCTCAGATCAGGCGACAGTCGTCTGGAGCGCGCAGTCCAATCCACGGATGGCGATCTTCACGACCGTGCCATCGTGCCTTTGCGACGCGCCCACCCTTGCTATGGCGAATCCTTCCGTCCTCGCTACCTCAGCTGAGGGCAGCTACCTCGACCTGCTCGCTCTGCCGCCGGAGCGGCGAGCGCTCCTGTTGGGAGTGGCGCAACCGGGGGCGATCGCGCTCGTGCTCCCGCTCGACCAACTGTTCGAGGACAGGATCGACACGGCGCGACGGCTCCATCGCCTGCTGGTAAGCGGCCGAGGCACGCCATCTACCTTCACGGCTTATCGCCGCCGCCGCCTTAGGCTCGCCCTGCGCGCCTTGGACGGAACGCTGAACGGCGCCGATTACCGTGCAGTCGCCGAGGTCTTGTTCGGCGACCGTGTTCCGCGCGGCGCGGCTTGGCGCGACGACAGCCTGCGCGGCCAAGTCATTCGCCTCGTCCGCTACGGTCTCGATCTCATGCGCGGCGGCTATCTCGACCTTCTGCGCCCCGAGCGACGGCAGCCCAAAGGCCGCCGCCGCCCATGAGAGCCCGCGGGGGATGACGCTGACCCGGCGATAACTTCGTCATCCATCCCGCCGTCGTTCCTTCGCCACGATGCTCCGCGACCGCCGCCTCTAACCGGCAGCGGCCGATCACATCCGGAGCTATCCTTATGCCCGATCCGCTCGCCGGTTTCCCGCCACGCTACCTGCGCACGCCCGAGGCGGCGCGCTTCCTCGGCCTGTCCGGTCGCACACTCGAAAAGCATCGCACCTACGGCACGGGTCCCCTATATTCGAAGCTCGGCGGTCGCGTCGTCTATCGGATCGACGACCTTCAAGCCTGGGTCAATCGCGGCTCCAAAGCGTCCACCACGGACGAGACCGGCCAGAGCGTTTCGCCAGCGAAGCCGCACTCGGCACCGCTGGCGCGCTACGCCGGCCAGCCGCATCGCTGAGCGTCGTGCGGCGCCAATCCAAACCGACCGAGCGCGCGTCCCTCGACGTGTTCGAGGCGCTGGGCGGTCCCATCGCTGCCCGCGACCAGCGCGATCTCATGGAACGCCCGTTCTTCTCCCTCGCCAAGGCCAAGCGCGTGACCCCGATCGCCTACAAAACCGGAGATACGGAAGTGCAGGTCTACGCCGTCCCGGAACATGGCATGGCGACGATCTGGGACGCGGACGTCCTGATCTGGGCGGGCTCGCAGATCGTCGAGGCGCTCGATCGAGGCCTGCCCACCTCGCGCTTCTTCCGCTTCACGCCGTACCAGCTCCTGACGGCGATCGGACGCGCCACCGGCAACCGCGAGTATCAGCTCCTGCGCGGCGCGCTCACGCGCCTGCAATCGACCGTGATCCGCACCACGATCCGCCAAGGCGAACACTGGCGACGACAGCAATTCTCCTGGATCAACGAGTGGGAGGAGCTCGTCACCCACGCGGGCCGTGTCGAGGGCATGGAATTTGTGCTCCCCGATTGGTTCTATCAGGGCGTCCTCGATCGCCGGCTCGTCCTGACCATTGACTCCGGCTACTTCGCCCTGACCGGCGGCATCGAGCGCTGGCTCTACCGCGTCGCCCGCAAGCACGCGGGACGCCAGGCGCAAGGCTGGCGCTTCGATCTCCGCCATCTGCACACCAAGAGCGCGTCCACCGCCCGGTTCACGGACTTCGCGCTGGACATCCGGCGCATCGCCGCCCGTCAGCCGCTCCCAGGTTATCGGCTGGAAATCGAGCGCGTGTTCGACGCGACTGGCTTCCTCGGCGAGTTCATCGTCATGCGCCCGGATCCACCGTCCGAGCTTGTGGATAAGTCGCGCTCGGGCTCGCCAGCCAATCGGGACTTCGGGCGCAGCCGTATCGGGACTTCGGGCGCACGATCATCGGGACTTCGGGCGCAAGCCGTAAATACGGATGGTACGAAATCCTCTTTTGATCAACAGCTTACGTTCGGCCTCGAAGCCCTTAACTCTGTAACTGAATCTAACTCTAAAGATGCGCGTGCGCGCGAGGCGGTGGATAAGTCGCCCTCGCCAGCAGGGCGGCAGCCATGATCCTCGCGCTGGTCAACCAGAAGGGCGGCGTCGGCAAGACGACGCTGGCGCTGCACCTCGCCGGGCGATGGGCCGGGAAGGGGAAGCGTGTCGTGGTGGTCGATGCGGACCCACAGGGGTCGGCGCTCGACTGGTCCGAGCAGCGCGCTCGCGAAGGCGTGCCGCGCCTGTTCGGCGTCCTCGGCCTCCCGCGCGAGACGCTGCACCGCGAGCTCCCGGCGATCGCCGCGGACGCGGATCATGTGATCGTCGATGGCGCACCGCGGATCGCCGGCGTCGCGCGCTCCGCGTTGCTCGCCGCCGACCTGGTGCTGATCCCCGCTGCGCCCTCGCCGCTAGACGGCTGGGCGTCGGCGGAGATGCTGCGCTTGCTCGACGAAGCGCGCGTGTTCCGGCCTAGCCTGCCCGCGCGCATGGTGCTGAACCGCTGCGCGGCCCGCACCGTCATCGCGCGCGAAACCGCCGAGGCGCTGGCCGATCATGACCCGCCCGTGCTCTGCGCCCGTATCGGCCAGCGCGTAATATTCGCCGACGCCGCGCGCACCGGTCGCCTCGCCGAAGAGCTTGATCCGGGCTGCCTCGCGGCCGCCGAGATTGCGGCACTCGCCGCGGAGATCGAGGGCCTCGCACCATGAGCCGGCCGCGCCCAACCTCCCGGTTCGCGGCGCGACCGGTCGCGGCCGACGCCTGGGTTCGCGAGCCGGATGTTCGCACAGGTTCTCCCGTCGAGTATACCGCGCGGCTGACGATCGACGTCACCCCGGTGCTACGCGGGCGGATCAAGATCACCGCCTTCGAGCGCGGCATGACCGTCGCAGAGATGCTGCGAACGCTGCTTGAGCGCGAGTTCGGCGACGGCGCAGCCGACCGCGGAGCCGTGCCGTGACCGCGCTCACCGAAGTCGAGCTGATCCACCTCGAAGGCAAGATCGAGCGCTGGATTCGGTTCGGTCGAGAGGCGCAGGAGCGCATCCTCGATCGTCGTCGCCGCGTCCTCGCGTTCGCACCCGGCGCGGTGTTCGCGTTCGTCCGCTGGGCGTCCAACGATTACGGCACCGTCGTCAGTCGGATCGACGTGCTCCGCGCCGTCGAGGCCGGCCAGCCGCTCTCCACCGTTCCGTTCGTCCGGCCGGGCGCGGAGATCCTGCTGCGCATCTCCGGCTGGCCCAAGGTCGGACAGGTGCTCGCGGCCATCGACCAGGTCGAAGCACTCGATTTGCGCGCCGAGGACGCCTGCCCGGATCACTGGCACCATGTCGGCAACCGCATCGCCACCGGCCAGCTCGTCCGCCCGTACAGCGCCGATCGACACCGTGCCTGGCTGCTTAGGAGAAGGATTTCCGCATGACGATGGCCTCGAAGACGCTCGCCCTGACCCTGCTCGCGAGCAGCGCCGTGGTATTGCCGAGCGTGGCCTCGCCACCGCCCCAGCTCATCTGGAACGCGAGCGCGAGCGTGCCGATCGGGCTCTACGGTGTCCAGCCGGAGCCGGTGCCGAAGGTCTCGGACATCGTCGTCGTGCGACCCCCCGAGACGCTGGTCTGGTTCCTCTCCGACGGCGGTTATCTTCCGCGCGGCGTGCCGCTGCTGAAGCATGTGGCCGCGCTCGGCGGGCAGCGGGTCTGCCGACTGGGAGCGGCCGTCAGCATCGACGGCGCGACGGTCGGTGAAGCGCTCGACCATGACCGCCGCGGCCGTCCGCTGCCGGTCTGGCAGGGGTGCACAATACTCGCCGCCGATCAGGTATTCCTGTTCAACGCGGACCGCCCGGACTCGCTCGATGGCCGTTACTTCGGCCCGCTGTCTCGCACCACCATCGTCGGCCGGGCGCAGCCGATTTGGACCCGGAGCGGCGACTGATGCGCTCCTCTCCCTCTTCTCGGCCACGTCGGCGACACGGCTTGCGCACAGGATGCGTCGTCGTCCTGATCGCGGCCTGGGCTTCCGCGACGCACGCGCAGCCGACCGGCGGACCAGCTCGCGAGCAGCCGGCCCGATCGTTCAACCTATCGAAGACGGTCGCGGAAGCGTCGGTTCGGTTCGGCGTTCCGGCCCGTTGGATCGCGGCAGTCATGCAGGTCGAAAGCCGCGGCGATCCTCGGGCGATGTCGCCGAAAGGCGCGATCGGCCTCATGCAGATCATGCCGACAACCTACGCCAGCCTCGCCGCGCGCTACGGCCTCGGCACCGATCCCTGGAACGTCAGCGACAACATCATGGCGGGCGCGGCCTACCTGCGGGAACTCTACGATCGCTACGGGGCGAGCGGTTTTCTTGCCGCCTACAATGCCGGCCCCGGTCGCTGGGAAGATCATCTGAGCGGCGTTCGACCGCTGCCCGGCGAGACTGTTCGATACCTGTCGCGGCTCGGGCCGTCGATCGGCGCGGACCTCGTTCTAGGGTCGAGCGTGAGCAGCCAAGCCGCAGCACCCTCTCCACGCGCTGCACCGATCTTCGTCGCGCTGAACGTCGTCGAGCCTGCGGTTCAGCGTGCAGCCGAACGGGAACATGTCCTGCGGATCATTGCTGAAAACGAGACGGTCCTGGACGCAGGCGACCGCCTGTTCGTGGCTCCCTCGGGCAGCAACAAGGCCGCCGAGCACAGGAGCGAGCGTGATGCACGCAACGACGTCCGTTCCACATTGAGCGCGCAGCCGACCCCTCCATCGCCAACGAGCGCGACGGTCGCAAACTCGCTTTTCGCGCCGCACGACCAACACTGAGCGACGACGCGGATGGTCAGATCGGGCGCAGTGTCTGGACATACAGCAGAGGTGCGTGGCGGGGATAGTTGCGCCGTTTGTGGAGGGTGGGAGGAAGGGCGAGATAAAAGGGCTGCCAGCCCGGGGTGTTCGGGGGGTGCGCTTCGCTCGACAAATCATAGACTTAGGACACCATGGGTTGCCAGCTTCGCCGCTCGCCCGGCTGGCACGAAGAACGTATTTTTGAGCTACAGCAACGACTTAGGCGCCAGCTTCGGACGACGCTCGCCCGGCGGTGCCCTATGAGCGGCCGGGACGACGAGGTGCGCGTCCGACCCGGCCGGGTCCGGGACGGCGGGCGCGGAGCGGGGAAGCCCCAGAGCTTCGTCGGCCAGGTTATGCGTGCCGCCCGAAAGGCCGGGCATACCGGTCCAGGGTTCGGTCGTGGCGCGTCGGGTCGAGGCGGCGGCTTCGGACGCGGACGGGCTGCGGCCGCAGCGCTCGCACTCCGCTCGCCGCAGCGGCGCGTCGTCATCAAGGCTCGCGTCGTGCGCCAGCGAGGCGCCCGCTTCCGCTCGGCCCCGCTCGCCAAGCATCTCAGCTACCTGCAGCGCGATGGCGTGACCCGGGACGGCACGGACGCTCGCCTGTTCGATGCGCGCGGCGACACCGTCGACGTGTCGGCATTCGCCGAGCGCTGCGCGGACGACCGGCACCATTTTCGCTTCATCGTATCGCCCGAGGACGCGCCCGAGATGGCCGACCTGCGTGCGTTCACCCGGGATCTAATGGTCCGCGCCGAACGGGACCTCGGGACGCGCATCGACTGGGTTGCTGTCGATCACTGGAACACCGACCAGCCTCACGTCCATGTGCTCGCGCGCGGCGTCGATCAGGACGGGGCCGACCTCGTCATCAGCCGCGAGTATATCAGCCGTGGTTTCCGCGCCCGGGCGGAGGAACTGGTCGGCCTAGAGCTTGGTCCGCGCTCGGAGCAGGCGATCCGATCGGGCCTGGAGCGGGACGTCGGCGCGGAGCGCTGGACGGGGCTGGATCGTACCCTGAGAGCGGCGATGGACGAGTTCGCGGGTGTGGCCGACCTCCGCCCAGGCTCCGAAGCGTTGCCCGATGGCGACCTGCGCAGGTTGATGATCGGAAGAGCGCAGGTGCTGGAGCGACTTGGTCTGGCTGACCAGGCGGGTCCGGCGCAATGGTCGCTCCGGCCGGACGCCGAAGCGACCCTGCGTGCGATGGGCGATCGCGGCGACGTCATCCGCACGATGCACCGGGCGCTAGCCCGCAGCGGTCGTGAACCGGACACGGGCGCCTTCGCGATCCACGGCGACGACCAGCCGAGCGTGCTCGGCCGGTTGGCCGATCGTGGGCTGCACGAAGAGTTGAAGGGCTCGGCCTATGTTGTGATCGACGGGGTCGACGGCCGCGCTCACCACGTTCGCTTAGGCAGCCTCGAGGCGACGGGCGATGCCGCCATCGGCGCCGTCGTCGAGGTCCGTCCGTTCGATGGGCAGAATGGACAGCGGCGGGTCAGTCTCGCCGTGCGGTCGGACCTTCCGCTGGAAGCGCAGGTCAGATCACAGGGTGCGACTTGGCTCGACCGGACCCTGGTCGCCCGGGAGCCAATCGCGCTTGCCAGCTCGGGGTTCGGCGCGGAGGTGCGCGATGCCCTGGCGAAGCGGGCGGATCATCTCGCGGCGGAGGGACTTGCGAGCCGGCAAGGTTCGCGCACTCTGTTCGCGCGCGACCTGCTCGATACGTTGCGTCGGCGCGAGATCGACGCAGCCTCCGCTAAGCTGTCGGCCGAAACCGGGCTGCCGCGGGTTGGATCCGCGGAGGGAGAGCATGTGTCGGGCGTTTACCGCCAGCGCGTGCAACTCGCCTCAGGCCGGTTCGCGATGATCGACAGCGGGCTCGGATTCGAGCTGGTGCCCTGGAAGCCGGCGTTGGAGGAGCATGTCGGTCGTCACGTCTCCGGCGTCGTGCAGCCCGGCGGTTCGGTGGCGTGGAGTCTCGGCCGGACGCGCGGATTGGGGATCGGCTAGCCCGTCTTATTCACGGCGGTGTTGAAAACAGGCTGACGGACATGGCGTAACTAGCTGATTTGGAATAGGTTTTGGTTGCTGACACCAACCGATGTCCAAGTCACGGAGGCGCCACGCCCGTCATGGAAGACGATACCGATCTTCTCTTCGATTTGCCAAGCGTGTCGCGCAAGAAGGTGAGCGCGGCCTTCGACGGCGGGCTTATCACGTCGGATGGCGGCGTGGCCCTCCTGGCGCTCGCCGACCGGCGGATCGGCATCGTCGATCGCATCGCCGGCCTGATCCCCGATCCGCGCGATCCGGCCCTGGTGACGCACTCGGTGGCCTCGACTTTGCGGGCGCGGGTGCTGGCCATCGCCTGCGGCTACGAGGACGGCAACGATCTGGACCGGCTGCGGGGCGACCCGGCGTTCAAGCTGGCGTGCGGTCGCCTGCCGGTCAGCGGTGGCGACCTCTGTTCGCAGCCGACCGTCTCGCGCTGGGAGAACGCGCCGGACCTGAAGACCGTCGTCCGCCTGACCTACGCCATGGTCGATGCCTGGTGCGACCGCTACGCGCATGAGCCGGAGGCGGTGACCCTGGACATCGACGACACCGTGGATGTCGTTCACGGCCATCAGCAGCTGTCCTTGTTCCACGCCCATCACGACGAGCGCTGCTTCCTGCCCATCCACATCTACGACACCGCCACCGGCCGTCCCGTCGCCGTGATCCTGCGCCCGGGCAAGACGCCCTCGGGCAAGGAGGCGGCCGGCTACCTGCGCCGGCTCCACGCCCGCATCCGCCGTCATTGGCCCAATACGCGCCTGACGATCCGAGGCGACGGTCACTATGGCCGACCCCAGATGATGGATTTTTGCGACCGGCACGGCCTCGACTATCTGTTCGGCGTCACCGGCACGAACGCCCTGGCCGCCAAGATCGAGGATGTCGTCGATCCCATCCGCGTCGAGCTCGCGCAAGGCGACGGACGCCCCGTGCGCGGCTTCGCCCACACTCGCCACGGCGCCAAGTCGTGGAAAAAGCAGCGCCGGGTCGTCGCGCGTATCGAGGCCACGCACCTCGGCCTAGACATCCGCTACGTCGTCACCTCGCTGGAAGCGCCCGCCGCCGAGGAAATCTATGCGGCGCTCTATTGCGCCAGGGGCCAAGCCGAA
This sequence comes from Caulobacterales bacterium, assembly GCA_038231315.1. Taxonomy (GTDB): domain Bacteria; phylum Pseudomonadota; class Alphaproteobacteria; order Caulobacterales; family Caulobacteraceae; genus Acaudatibacter. The sequence goes on along the minus strand of JBBRLN010000022.1, from coordinate 17,688 downwards.
AACCTGATCAAGCTGCACAAGTCCCAGCTGAAGAGCGACCGCACCTCCTGCCGCTCGCCCTTGGCCAACCAGATGCGCCTGATCCTGCATACCGCCGCTTACTGGCTGATGCTCACCGTCCGCGACACCATCCCCGAGACCCACGCTCTCGCCAAGGCCGAGTTCGCCACCCTGCGCCTACGGCTCCTCAAGGTCGGAGCCCGCATCCGCGAAACCCTCCGCCGCGTCCGCGTCGCCTTCGCCGCCGCCTGCCCCGACGCCGCGCTCTTTCGCGACCTCGCCATCGCCCTCAGAGAAGCCCCCGCCTGACAGGCGGGGCCAAGCCCACAAACCGCCAAACCCTTCGTTCCAACCCCTTCGGAGAGAAAAACTTCAGCCCGGCTCGCGACGAAAAAGGCGCGGTGCGAACCCGCGCCTGAACGCGATCAAGCCGCCCAACCCCTCGCGCCATCGTCTCCGTGAATAAGACGGGCTAGGTCGGTGGCGAAGACACAGCGGCTCGCGTCCGCTAGGTCCCAGAGTGTGGGGGATCGGCCATGCTGAAGGCGCCACGTGCCGGGAGGCTTTATGGGACCGCGTGGAAAGCAGACGCTCGTTAAAACTGCCACTGCGGCGATCCCCTGGGCGAGGTAGTTTGTGAGACTACCCGGAGATGGCCATGGTCTCACGCTGGCAGGTGTCTCCCTCAAGCAAGCTAACGACGAAGGCCGCAACATCGGCGCGACTGATCTGCTGGCGGCGAATACTATCGGAACTGTCTGCGAGCCAGTCGCCGGTCGGCTTGGCATCCGTCAGACCAACCGGCTGCACCAGCGTCCAGTCGAGGGCCGAAGCCTTCACAAGAATTTCCTGCTTCTCCTTGTCGGCCATGTGTTCTCGCAGCACCGTTCGGTAGAACAACTTGAAGGTAAGCGGCAGCGCGCTCGCCCTGCCGATACCGAACGCGGTCACCACCACCAAGCGCTGCGTGCCGGCCGCCTCCATGGCGGCAATGATGTTGCGGGTGCCGACTTCGCACACGTTTGGGGGCGTGGTGCGGCGAGCGCCGAACATCATGGCGAACGGGTTTTGCGAATTGCCGAGGCTGACGACGACCGCGTAATGGCCGGGAACCGCGGCGGCGACGTCAGCCCCCCGCATGGCGTCGCCTTGCACGCTGCGAACTCCTGGAATCTCAACCAGTGCAGAGACGTCGCGCGCGAACGCGGTGACCTCGTGGCCGGCCGCCAGAAGAGAAGCGATCGCCGCGCGACCGGTGCCGCCGGTCGATCCAAAAACGATCACCTTCAAAGCCGAATCCCCTTCAACGCCACAGCAATGCGAACACGATTGCAGCGAGCATCGTGTGGATCATGTGCAACAACTGCTCGTTCGTCAGAGCCTGCTCCGCCTGGCGCCGCATAAGCCCGACCATGAGGTCGTCGCTCGGCACCGCCTGGTGTTCGCTCGCCAGCGCGCGCCGTTTCCCGGCGAACTCGCGCACGTTCAGCGTCAGCAACAGCATGACGGCGCCGACGATGACGATCGCCCGGATCCACGCCTCACTCATCAGACACTCGCCGTGAGCGCCTGGCTCAGCTCCCACAGCCGGGCTGCGCGGCTCTCGTCATTGGCCTTGGCGGACAATTGCTGCGCGAAGGCTGTGCTATCTCCACGTTGCCGGTTGCCCCAGCTCCAATGCACGCCCGACCCGGCGAATGCAGGATCGGCAACGACATCCGCCACCCGCTGCCCTGCGAGAGCCTGGCTGACATACCCTCTGGTGATGTTCTTCTGAAACCACGGGAACACGCGCTGGAACAACCGGGGCGCATCGCGAAACAGGGCGGTGTCGGCCACGCAACCAGGATATAGGCTGTTGCAGACGATCCCGCTGCTGGCGTGCTCGCGGCGATGTAGCTCCCGGCTGATGATCATGTTGCAGAGCTTGCTATCCTTATAGGCCTTGCCGGCCTTGAAGGCCTTGCCGTCGATCATCGCAATCGGCGCTTTGAAGCCCGCCTCCAACCCCTTTAGGTCACCGAGGTCGGCCGGCGCCGGGATCGGCACCTTGCCGCCGAACTCCTCGGAGTTCGCGGTCACGGTTCCCAACGTGATCAAGCGAGCGGGCTGCCGGGTCGCGCCCCGCAACCGGTCCAGGAGCAGCCCGCATAGGAGGAAGTGGCCGAGATGGTTGGTGGCGACGCTGATTTCGTAGCCTTCGGGAGAGCGGCCGGGCTGCTTGAGGAGCGGCAGATAGACGGCCGCGTTGCAGACCAGGGCGTCGAGCGGGAGGCCGGTATCACGGAACGCGGCGGCGAACTGACGCACGCTCGCCTGCGCGCTGAGATCGATCGCCAGCAGCGTGGTCCGCTCGGGCCAAATCTGCAGCCCGGCCAGTGCGACGCGCGCCTTGTCGAGATCGCGACACGCCATCACGACGTGCCAGCCACGTTCTGTCAGGGCCTTGGTGGCATGAAGCCCGACGCCCGATGAGGCGCCGGTGATGATGGCGGTTTGTGTGCTCATCGAAGCATGCGCCGAACCTCGGCCTTTCGACCGCCCAGGAACTGATGCTTCAGCACGGCGCCGAGATGGGCGAGGAACGCCAGGCCGAACAGCGCTGGGAGGATCCAGTTGTGCAACTGGCCCCAAAGCGGCGCTGTCCGTGGTCCCGCCAGACGCGGGATATCCCAGCCAAAGAACGACAGCTCCGCCCCGCTCGTGGTCGTGAGCAGCAGGCCGGTGATCGGCATCGTCAGGATCAGCGCATAAAGGCCCACATGGGTGGGGACGGCAAGGCGGCGCTCCCATGGCGCCAGCGATGTCGGCAACGCGGGCGGCCGGCTGGCCACGAGCCAGGCCAGTCGAACCGCGACGAGGACGATCACGATGAGGCCGACGGTCTGGTGCACTTCCACGAACATGGCGCGATCCGCAGAGGCCTCGGGCAAAACCGACATGAAGAGGCCCATTGGAATGAGCGCGAGGATCAGGGTCGCCGTCGCCCAATGGGCATACCGTGAGAGCAGGCCGAAACCGCTCGCAGTGTTGCGCAGCGGGACCTCCGACACTTCGACGCGCTTGATCTGGCGCCAAGTGGCCCACAGCAGGAAGCCGATCCCGGCGGCACCCACGACGGCTTGGACATTCAGCACGAATGGCTTGGCGCGGTCGAACAGCGAAGCCGTGTCCGGGATCGCGGCGAAGGTCCCGTCGAAATCCGCCAGCACGATGGACGCCACCATGAAGCTCAGTGCGATGGCTGCGATGAGCGTCCCGGTCGCCCGGACCACACGATTGCGATGGTTGAGCGTAACAGCGAGGATAATCGCGAGGACGAGATATTGGGTGATCATGGCCTAGCCTGGAGCCCGCACGGAAGCCGGTTTGTGATCCTCTGTTCCATCCGTGAATCCTTCAAACTATCGAAGAAGAAGAGTCATCGCGTTGACGGCCACGATGATCGCAAAGATGAATGCGGCGAGTGAACTAAAAACACACGAGACATCGCCAATGCGCCGGAGGCGTAGGATGTGACGTATGCGGGCGTCGTAGGCGGTCGCGTTGGCGGCGTTTGGTGCCATTTTCAATCCAAGTAAAGCGTCTCGCGATCATCTCTGGAAGACCCGAAGATCGCCAACCCCCCGAACCGGAACCCAAAAAACATTGGTAATTGGGCGCTTCGATACGTCAATCGGTCAATTGCTGACGAGCATCACGCGCCGCACCGTCCGCTCTGGCGGACTCGAAGTAAGTAGCTCGAGATGCGAGATGGGTCAGAGCTGCCGAGGGGTCGAATAGCAGCGGGAGTGCGCGTCTTCGCCCCATTCCGCCTCGAAGCGGACGGGCTGCTATCGGCCAGCCTCGGTCAATGCACGCCATGGCTCGCTAAAGCTCGATCATTGGCGATTGGGGTTGCCCGCCTCCTTGTGGATGATCTCCATCATCCTCCGTCGCAACGACGGAGCACTCGTGAACGCCACCCGCATCCTCTGGGGCCAAGTCATCACCGTCTGTTTGATCGCCTTGGCCTTCATCTGGGCCGCGACGCAATGGACGGCCGCGCAGCTCGGCTACCAAGCCCAGCTCGGCCACCCGTGGTTCATGGTCGGCCGCTACCCGGTCTATCATCCGCCCGCCTTCTTCTGGTGGTGGTTCGCGTACGACGCCTATGCGCCGCATGTCTTCCAGACGGGCGCCTACATCGCCGCGGCCGGCGGGTTCGCGTCAGTTACCGTGGCGATCGCCATGTCTGTGTGGCGCGCCCGGGAATCCAAGCATTCGGAGACCTATGGCTCAGCCCGGTGGGCGACCGAGCGGGAGGTCCGCGCCGCGGGCCTGCTGGGGGAGGACGGCCTGCTGCTGGGCCAACTCGGCAAGGCCTACGTCCGGCACGAGGGCCCCGAGCACGTCCTATGTTTCGCGCCCACCCGGTCCGGCAAGGGGGTGGGTCTCGTCGTTCCGACCCTGCTGACCTGGGCGGGCTCCGTCATCGTTCACGACATCAAGGGCGAGAATTACGGCCTGACCGCCGGTTGGCGCGCCCGCTTCAGCCGCATCGTCCTGTTCGATCCCACCAACCCGGACAGCGACGCCTACAACCCGCTGCTGGAGGTGCGCCGCGGACCGAACGAGGTTCGCGACGTCCAGAATGTCGCCGACATCCTGGTCGACCCGGAAGGCGCGCTGGAGAAGCGCAACCATTGGGAGAAGACCAGCCACGCGCTCCTGGTCGGCGCGATCTTGCATGTCCTGTATGCCGAGGCCGACAAGACGCTGGCCGGCGTCGCCAGCTTCCTCTCCGATCCCAAGAACCCCATCGACACGACGCTGCGGGCGATGCTGACCACGGCGCATCTGGGCACGGCCGGGCCGCACCCGGTGATCGCCAGCGCTGCGCGCGAGCTCCTCAACAAGAGCGAGAACGAGCGCTCCGGCGTGCTGTCCACCGCCATGTCGTTCCTCGGCCTCTACCGCGATCCCGTCGTGGCGCAGGTTACGCGTCGCTGCGACTGGCGCATCCGCGACCTCGTCGACGGCGCCATGCCGGTAACGCTCTACCTCGTCGTGCCGCCGTCCGACATCAGCCGGACCAAGCCGCTCGTGCGCCTGATCCTGAACCAGGTCGGACGGCGCCTGACCGAGGAGCTCGAAGACAAGCGCAAGCGGCATAAGCTGCTGCTCCTCCTCGATGAGTTCCCCGCGCTCGGGCGGCTCGATTTCTTCGAGTCCGCGCTCGCGTTCATGGCCGGCTACGGCATCCGGTCGTTCCTGATCGCGCAGTCGCTCAACCAGATCGAGAAGGCCTATGGGCCGAACAACGCCATTCTCGACAACTGCCACGTCCGCGTGTCCTTCGCCGCCAACGACGAGCGGACGGCGAAGCGGGTGTCGGATGCGCTCGGCACCGCGACCGAAATCCGCGACGCGAAGAACTATGCCGGGCATCGGCTGTCGCCCTGGCTCTGGCACCTGATGGTGTCGCGTCAGGAAACCGCCCGGCCGCTGCTCACGCCGGGCGAGATCATGCAGCTGCCGCCGACCGACGAGCTGGTGCTCGTTTCCGGCCTGGCGCCAATCCGGGCCAAGAAGGCGCGCTACTACGCGGACCGCAGGCTCGCCGCCCGCGTGCTGCCGCTTCCCGAGCGGCGGAGGACCGAGCCTGTCGGGCGCCCGGGCGACGATTGGACCGACTTGAAGCCGCTGGCGCCGCCCCCAGCCGCGGTGGTGCCGGTCGCAAAGAAGGCCGAGGCAGCGGACTCCGACCAAACGGCCGCCGAAGATCCGGACAATGCCGGCATCCGCCGCGAGCCCGACCTTCCCGAGCACGAGGCGATCGCGCCCGAAGCGCCGAGACCGAGCCCGGTGCGCGAATTCGATGATCCCGATGATGAGCCAGATAACGAGGCCGTGAAGGCGCGGGTGCTGCAGGGCCGTTTCGGCAGTCTCGCTCGCCAGGTCTCGCTCGATCCTGACGACGGCATGGCGCTCTGATCATGACGGCTCGTGGCAAATACACATTCCGGCTGTCCACCGAACTCGCTGCCCGGCTGGCCGACTACGCCGCGCGAGCGCGCGTCCCGCAGGCGCAGGTCGTCGAGGCCGCGATCGCGTCGCATCTATCCCCGGATGCGGCTGACCAGCTCGAGGCCGCGCTGGCCCGCCGGCTCGATCGCATGAGCCGGGCGATCGAGCGGATGGAACGTCATACGGTTGTCTCCAACGAGGCCATGGCGCTGTTCGTGCGGTTCTGGCTGACTTCGACGCCGCCGCTGCCCGACGCCGCGCAGCCCGCCGCCCAGGCCAAGGGCCGCGAACGCTACGAGGGCTTCGTCGAGGCGCTCGGACGCCGACTCGCCAAAGGGCAGTCGCTGGCAGACGAGGTCTCGCGCGACATAGGCCCGGAGAGTTCCGCGCGCGGCGGCTGACCGGACCCGCCCGTCTGCATCCGTTTCTACGCCACAGCCCTTCTACGCCGTCGCGCTTGTTGAGCGGCCCGCATTCAGGCGCTTTGTATCCACCCCGTCGACCATCCGCGCCGTCACCGGCGCCGAGCACGGGGTAGCCAGTGACCGTCACCGCCTTTCGTCCAGAAGCCCACGACCGCGGCGCCCGGATGCTGCGCACGGCGCTCGGGCCCGCGATCGGCGGCTGGCTCGACGACGCCAGCGTCGGCGAGGTGATGCTCAACCCTGACGGCCGGCTTTGGATCGACCGGCTCGCCGGTGGGCTGGAGGACACCGGCGAGCGCCTGTCCGCCGCCGACGGCGAGCGCATCATCCGTTTGGTCGCCCACCATGTGGGCGCCGAGATCCATCCCGGCAGTCCGCGCGTCTCGGCCGAGCTGCCCGGGACGGGGGAGCGGTTCGAGGGCCTGTTGCCACCGGTAGTCGCCGGCCCGGCGTTCGCGATCCGGCGTCCCGCCGTCGCGGTGTTCACGCTGGGCGACTACGTCGCGGCCGGGATCATGCCGGAGCGCCAGGCCGAGGTCCTGCGCGAAGCGGTCGCGGGCCGCGCCAACATCCTTGTCGCGGGCGGCACCTCGACCGGCAAGACGACGCTGGTCAATGCGTTGTTGGCCGAGGTGGCCAAGACCTCCGACCGCGTGGTGCTGATCGAGGACACGCGCGAGCTGCAGTGCGCCGCGCCCAACCTCGTAGCGCTGCGCACCAAGGACGGCGCGGCCTCGCTGACCGACCTCGTGCGCTCGGCGCTGCGCCTTCGCCCCGACCGCATCCCGATTGGCGAGGTGCGCGGCGGCGAGGCGCTCGACCTGATTAAGGCATGGGGCACTGGCCATCCCGGCGGCGTCGGCACGCTGCACGCTGGCTCCGCGGTCGGTGCGCTGCGGCGGCTGGAGCAACTCGTCCAGGAGGCGGTGGTCACCGTGCCGCGCGCGCTCATCGCCGAGACTATCGACGTCATCGCCGTCCTCACCGGCCGCGGGTCCGCCCGCCGGCTAACCGAACTCGCCCGCGTCGAGGGGCTCGACGCGCAGGGCGACTACCGCCTTACCCCAGCAGGAGACCATCCATGATCGTCCGTCTTCGCCGTCGCCTTGCCGGCGCCGCCGCCATGCTTGCGCTCGCCGCGATCAGCGCGCCCGCCTACGCCGCAGGCTCCAACATGCCGTGGGAGGCACCGCTCCAGTCGATCCTCGACTCGATCCAGGGTCCCGTCGCCAAGATCCTGTCGGTGATCGTTATCGTGGTGACGGGCCTGACGCTGGCCTTCGGCGACACGTCGGGCGGCTTCCGCCGCCTGATCCAGATCGTCTTTGGGCTCTCGATCGCCTTCGCCGCCAGCTCGTTCTTCCTGTCGTTCTTCTCCTTCTCGGGCGGGGCGCTCGTCTGATGCTGGAGGCCGACGATCCCGTGGCGGGCTTCTACGCGCCGGTTCGGCGGTCGCTGACCGAGCCGATCCTGATGGCCGGCGCGCCGCGGACCGTCGCCATCATCAACGGCACGCTCGCCGCCGCCGTCGGGCTCGGCCTGCGGCTGTGGGTCGTCGGCGCGGCGCTCTGGCTGATCGGCCACCTGGCCGCGGTCTGGGCGGCGCGCCGCGACCCGGCCTTCGTCGACGTCGTGCGCCGTCACCTCCGCTACCCCGCGCATCTCGGGAGCTGAGGCGGCCATGCTGAACCTCGCCGAGTACCGTAAGAAGCCGCAGGCGCTGGCCGATTTCCTGCCCTGGGCGGCGCTGGTCGCGCCGGGCGTGATCGCCAACAAGGACGGCTCGTTTCAGCGCACGGCCCGGTTCCGCGGGCCGGACCTCGACTCCGCCACGCCAGCCGAACTGGTCTCCACCACGGCGCGCTTGAACGGCGCGCTGCGCCGGCTGGGCTCCGGCTGGGCGGTCTTCGTCGAGGCGCAGCGCGTGCCCGCCAACCGCTATCCCCGCAGCCGCTTCCCCGACGCCGCGTCCGCGCTGGTCGAGATGGAGCGGCGATTCCAGTTCGAGGAGGAGGGCGCACACTTCGAGAGCGCCTACTTCCTGACCTTCGTCTGGCTGCCGCCAGTCGACGCCGCCGACCGCGCCGAGGGCTGGCTCTACGAGAACCGCGCCGTCGCGGGCGCCGACGGCCGCGCGGCGCTGACCGGCTTCGTCGACAGGACCGATCGCGTGCTGGCGCTGCTCGACGGGTTCATGCCCGAAGTGGCGTGGCTCTCCGACGAGGAGACGCTCACCTATCTCCACTCGACGGTCTCGACCCGCCGCCACGCCGTGCGGGTGCCCGAGACGCCGATGCACCTCGACGCCATCCTGGTCGACGAGCCGCTCTCCGGCGGGCTGGAGCCGCGGCTCGGCGACGCGCACCTGCGCACGCTTACTGTGCTGGGCTTCCCGTCGCGCACCTGGCCCGGCCTGCTCGACGACTTGAACCGGCTCGCTTTCCCGTACCGCTGGTGCGTGCGCGCGGTCGCGCTCGACAAGACCGACGCCACCAAGGTGCTGTCGCGCATCCGCCGGCAGTGGTTCGCCAAGCGCAAGTCGATCGCGGCCATCGTCAAGGAGGTGATGACTAACGAGGCCTCGGTGCTGATGGACTCCGACGCCGCCAACAAGGCGGCCGACGCCGACATGGCGCTTCAGGAGCTCGGCTCTGACCTGATCGGCGAGGCCTATGTTACCGCCACCGTGACCGTCTGGGACGAGGACGCCCGCGCCGCCGACGAGCGGCTGCGGCTGGTCGAGAAAACCATCCAGGGCCGCGACTTCACCTGTATCCGCGAAGGCGTAAACGCGGTCGAGGCGTGGCTCGGATCGCTGCCCGGCCAGCTCTACGCCAACGTCCGCCAGCCACCGATCTCGACGCTCAACCTCGCGCACATGATGCCGTTCTCGGCGGTATGGGCGGGCACCGTGCGCGATGAGCATTTCGACGCCCCGGCGCTGTTCGTCGCCAAGACGGAAGGGGCGACACCGTTCCGGTTCTCGCTCCACGTCGGCGACGTCGGCCACACGCTGATCGTGGGACCGACCGGCGCGGGCAAGAGCGTGCTGCTCGCCGTCATGGCGATGCAGTTCCGCCGCTACGAGCGCGCGCAGATTTTCGCCTTCGACTTCGGCGGCTCGATCCGCGCCGCGACGCTCGCCATGGGCGGCGATTGGCACGATCTGGGCGGCTCGCTGTCGGAGGACGCGGCGGAGCCGGTTGCACTGCAGCCGCTTGCGCGCATCCACCTGCCGGAGGAGCGCGCCTGGGCGGCGGAGTGGATCGCGGCGATCCTCGGCCGCGAGAAGGTGGCGGTCACGCCCGAGGTGAAGGAGCTTCTCTGGGCCGCGCTCGGCTCGCTTGCGTCCGCGCCCGTCCACGAGCGCACGCTGACCGGCCTATCGGTGCTGCTCCAGAGCCAGGCGCTGAAGCGCGCGCTCCAGCCTTACTGCCTCAACGGTCCCTGGGGCCGGCTGCTCGACGCCGACGCGGAGCGGCTGGGCGAGGCCGATGTGCAGGCAGTCGAGACCGAGGGCCTCATCGGCACCGGCGCGGCCGCCGCGGTTCTCGCCTATCTGTTCCACCGCATCGAGGACCGGCTCGACGGACGGCCGACGCTCCTGATCGTCGACGAGGGCTGGCTCGCGCTCGACGACGAGGGGTTCTCCGGCCAACTGCGCGAGTGGCTGAAGACGCTACGCAAGAAGAACGCCAGCGTGGTGTTCTCCACCCAGAGCCTCGCTGACATCGACAATAGTCCGATCGCGCCCGCGATCATCGAGAGCTGCCCGACGCGCGTATTCCTCGCCAACGAGCGCGCCCTCGAGCCGCAGATCGCGGCGACCTACCGCCGGTTCGGCCTGTCGGATCGCCAGATCGAGATCCTGAGCCAGGCCACGCCCAAGCGCGACTATTACTGCCAGTCCCGCCGCGGCAACCGGCTGTTCGAGCTCGGGCTGGGCGAGGTCGCGCTCGCCTTCGCCGCCGCCTCGTCCAAGACCGACCAGACGCTCATCGCCGAGCTGTTCGCCACGCACGGCCGCGACGGCTTCGCTCGCGCCTGGCTGCAGGCACGCGGCGCCGGCTGGGCCGCCGATCTCGCCCGCACCTTACCCCAGGAGCCCATCCCATGATCGTCCGTCTTCTCCGCACCCATTTGGCTGTCGGGGCAGCCGCGCTGTCGCTCGCGTTCGCGACCGCACCCGCCCATGCGCAGTGGGCGGTGTTCGACGCCTCGAACTTCTCGCAGAACGTGCTGACCGCCGCGCGCACACTCCAGCAGATCAACAACCAGATCACTTCGCTTCAGAACGAAGCGCAAGGGTTGATCAATCAGGCCCGCAATCTCGCGAACCTGCCTTATTCCTCGCTGCAGGCGCTGGAACAGAACATCGCCCGCACGCAAGCGCTGGTCGCCCAAGCGCAGGGTATCGCCTACAACGTGCAGAACATCGACCAGGCGTTCCGCACGAGCTACGCGCCCGCGTCCGCCTCGCAGACCGACCAGCAGCTCGTTGCCGGCGCTCAGTCTCGCTGGCAACAATCGGTACAGGCCCTCCAGGACGCCATGCGCACGCAGGCGACCGTTGTCGGGAACCTCGACACCAACCGGACCCAGATGTCGGCCCTCGTCATCGCGAGCCAGGGCGCGACCGGCGCGCTCCAGGCGACCCAGGCCGGCAACCAGCTCCTCGCGCTCCAGGCGCAGCAGCTCTCGGACCTGACGGCCGCCGTGGCGGCGCAGGGTCGGGCCCAGGCGCTCGACGCCGCCCAACGCCAAGCCGCGTCCTCGCAGGCGCAGGAGCAGCTGCGCCGCTTCCTGCAGACGCCGACCGGCTACCAGCCGTCGACCGTCACCATGTTCCACAACTGAGGCGGGCGATGCGACGGCTTCTCTCCCGTTCGGGTCGGTTCGCGGCGCTGGACCGCCGTGTCGTGCGGCGCATCGCGCTGGTGCTGGGCGTAGGCGCAGCGCTATGCGCGGCCGCGGCGATGCTGGCCATGAAGGAAGGCGAGGAGCTTCACGAGTCTGCGCCCATGGTCCAGCCTCTCCCGGCCGATCCGTTGGTGGCCGAGATGCGGCGTTGCCAATTGCTAGGCGAGCCGGGCGCTCACGACGTCGGCTGCCTCGCAGCGTGGGCGGAGAACCGCCGCCGCTTCCTCTCCCTGGATCGCCGCCCGCTTGCGCCGAACCCAACCGCCGCTCCTATGACGACGGAGGAGCGCTGAGATGGGCGGGACCGGAGCCATCGACCGCTTCCTCGAGGTCTTCACCCGCTACATCGACAGCGGGTTCGGCCTGCTCCAGGGCGAGGTGAAGTGGCTCGCCGGCGTGCTGATCGCCATCGACCTCGTGCTCGCCGCCCTGTTCTGGGCGATGGCGCCCGACGAGGACGTGATCGCCCGGCTGGTCAAGAAGACGCTGTTCATCGGCGTGTTTGCCTACATCATCAACAACTGGACCAACCTCGCGCGCATCGTGTTCGAGAGCTTCGCGGGGCTCGGGCTGAAGGCGTCCGGCACCGGCCTTTCCGAAGCCGACTTCCTCCGGCCCGGTCGCGTCGCTCAGGTCGGGCTCGACGCTGGCAAGCCGATCCTAGACTCGATCTCGGGGCTGATGGGCTTCGTCTCGTTCTTCGAGAACTTCATCCAGATCGCCGTGCTGCTGTTCGCCTGGGCGATCGTCATCCTCGCCTTCTTCATCCTCGCCATCCAGCTCTTCGTCAGCCTGATCGAGTTCAAGCTGACCACGCTCGCCGGGTTCGTGCTGATCCCGTTCGGCCTCTTCAACAAGACGGCCTTCGCCGCCGAGCGCGTGCTCGGCAACGTCGTGAGCTCGGGCATCAAGGTGCTGGTACTGGCCGTCATCGTCGGCATCGGCTCGACCCTGTTCGCTCAGTTCACCCAGGGGTTCACGGGCCAGCCGACGATCGAGGACGCCATGGGCCTTGTGCTCGCCGCGCTGTCACTGCTCGGCCTCGGCATCTTCGGACCGGGCGTCGCCAACGGCATCATCTCCGGCGGCCCGCAGCTCGGCGCGGGCGCCGCGGTCGGGACGGGCCTCGCCGCCGGCGGCCTCGTCGCAGCAGGAGCTGGCCTCGCCGCGGGTGGCGTCGGCGCGCTCGGTGCAGCCGGAGGCGCTGCGGCCGGAGCCGCGCGCGGTGGCGCGTCGATCGCAGGAGCCGCGACGACCGCCTACCGCAGCGCCTCCGCCGGACAGACCGGCGCAGGCGCGGTGGCGAGCGGCATCGGCGGCGTCGCGCGCGCAGGCGGCTCGGCCGCGGGACAGGCCGCCGCAAGTCCGCTCCGCCGCGCCGCTTCGGCGATGGGCGAGAGCTACCGTTCCGGCGCGCGCAGCGCCTTCAAGGCGACCGGCGGCACGATCGGCGGCGGCGACGCGCCGGGCGCGGCCCCGGCTGACGCTGCTGCATCGACCAGTGAGCCCGGCTGGGCGCGCGCCATGCGCCGCCGCCAGTCCGTCCATCAGGGCGCGTCCACCGCCGCCCACGCTGTGCGCTCGGGCGACGGCGGCGGCTCCGGCTCCTCGATCTCTGTCAGCGAAGGCGAGTGATGTTCTTCAAGCGACCCGACGTGCGCTACGGGCGCACCCCCGAACCCGAGACGCCCTACCAACGCGCCGCTCAAGCGTGGGACGACCGCATCGGCTCCGCCCGCGTCCAGGCGAAGAACTGGCGGCTGATGGCCTTCGGCTCGCTGTTCCTCTCCTGCGGGCTCGCCGCCGGGCTTGTCTGGCAGTCGGCGACCGGCTCGATCGTGCCCTGGGTCGTGCAAGTCGACCGGCTCGGCCAGGCGCAGGCCGTCGCGCCCGCCGACGCGGCATACCAGCCGACCGATCCGCAGGTCGCGTGGCATCTGGCGCGGTTCGTGGAGGAGGTTCGCTCCGTCCCGGCCGACCCAATCATTCTGCGCCAGAACTGGCTTAGAGCTTACGACTACACGACCAGCACGGGCGCCTTGGCGCTGAGCGACTACGCCCGCACCAACGATCCGTTTGCCAAGCTAGGCAGGCAGCAGGTCTCGATCGACATCGGCAGCGTCATCCGCGCCTCGCCCGCGAGCTTCCGCGTCGCGTGGACCGAGCGCCGGTTCCAGGACGGCGCGCTCGCCGCCACCGAACGCTGGACCGCCATCCTGACGATCGCGATCCAGACCCCCCGCGATCCCGAGACGCTGAAGAAGAACCCCCTCGGCGTCTACGTCACCGCCCTCAACTGGTCCAAGGAGCTCGGCTGATGCGCTTGCCCTTACTCGGGGGCGTGCTGCTCGCCTCCGCCTCGCTGTCCGCCTGCGCGCACAAGTTCACGCCGCCGGAGATCACTTACGACGAAGCGCCCAAGGCGGCGGTGCTGGAGCCGGAGCCGCCGAAGCCGGTGCAGATCGTGACGGTGCCGCAGCCGCTGCCGCTTCCCGGTCAGCTCAAGCCGCTCCCTGGACCTGGCCGCACCGCACCGCCCGAGCCCACCGATCCGCGCGCGCGGGTCGAAGCAGCGAACGGGGCAGCGCGCGTGCAGCCGACCCGCGCCGGATACCTCAACGCCGTACAGGTCTATCCCTTCTCCGACGGTGCGCTCTACCAGCTCTACGCCGCGCCAGGGCAGATCACCGACATTACGCTGGAACCCGGGGAGCAGCTCGCCGGCACCGGTCCGGTGGCCGCCGGAGACACGGTGCGCTGGATCATCGGCGACACCGAGAGCGGCTCTGGCGCGACCAAGCGCGTCCACATCCTGGTCAAACCCTCGCGTGCTGACCTCCTGACCAACCTCGTCATTAACACCGACCGGCGAACCTATCATTTGGAGATGCGCTCGGCCGAGCGGACCTACATGGCCTCGGTGTCCTGGTCCTACGCCGCCGATCAGCTCATCGCTCTCCGTCAGCAGAACGTCCGGGCGGAGGCGGCGCAGCCTGTGGCGAGCGGGATCGACGTCGACGCGCTCAACTTCCGCTACCGGGTCGAGGGCGACACCCCAGCGTGGCGCCCGCTGCGCGCCTATGACGATGGCCGCCAGGTGTTCGTCGAGTTCCCGCGTGGCATCGCCCAGGGCGAGATGCCGCCCTTGTGGGTCATCGGCGCGGCAGGCGGCGCGGAACTGGTCAACTACCGCGTTCGCGGCCGCTACATGATCGTCGATCGCCTGTTCGCCGCGGCCGAGCTGCGGCTTGGCGGCGAACATCAGAAGACGGTGCGGATCGTCCGGACCGATGGAAGGCCGACCTCGTGAGCGGCCCGGACGACGATCGCGGTCCTGACCAGGAAGAGGAAGGTCGCGAGCCCGCAGGACCCTCCGCGCCCGGCCGGCTCGACCAGGTGCGGACCGACCGGGAGATCGCGGCCGAGCTCCGGCTCCGCCCTGAGCGGCCGCGCGTGATGCGTTTGTCCCGACGGGTTCTCGCGACACTCGGCGGCGTATCGGCGATCGCCGTCGCGGGCGCGCTTACCTTCGCGCTGTGGCCGCACGGCGCCAAGGGACCGGCGCAGGAACTCTACAGCACCGACAACCGGCAGACGCCCGATGGGCTGAACGGCCTGCCACGCGATTACAGCGGCTTGCCCAAGCCGGTCCCGCAGCTTGGCGCGCCGCTGCCGGGCGACCTCGGCAAGCCGATCCTGAACGCGGGTGCGTCGGCCTCAGGAATGCCCGCAACCGGCCAGCCCGACCCGGAGGCGCAGCGCCGCGCCCAGGAACGGCAGCGGCTCGCACAGGAGATGGACGCCGCGCGCACAAGCCGGCTGTTCGCGAGCGAGGCACGCGCCGCTATGCAGCCTAGCGCAGTCACAGGCTCCGGGCAGGATGGCGGAACTGCGCCGCCGCTCAACCAAACCGCACTCGATCCGAATGTTGGCGGCGCTTCCCAGTCAACGGAGAGCGACCGCAAGCTGGCCTTCCTCAACGGTCCAGTGGACCGGCGCACCACCAGTGCGGACCGGGTCCAGGCGCCGGCGAGCCGCAACGTCGTTCAGGCCGGTTCCGTGATCCCCGCCGCGATGATCACCGGCCTGCGTTCCGACCTGCCGGGCCAGATCGCCGCCCAGATCACCGAGGCCGTCTACGATAGCCCGACAGGCAAGATCCTTCTGATCCCGCAGGGCGCGCGGCTGATCGGGCAGTACGACGCCCAGGTCGCGTTCGGGCAGTCGCGGGCCTTGCTGGTCTGGAACCGTATCGTGATGCCGAACGGGCGATCGATCGTGTTGGAACGCCAGCCCGGCGCCGACCCCGAGGGTTATGCGGGGCTCGAAGATCAGGTCGACAATCACTGGGGAGCGCTCTTCAAGGCGGCGCTGCTCTCGACCATCCTCAGCGTCGGTTCCGAGGCCGGGACGTCTAACGACGAGAACAGCCTGGTCGATGCGATCCGCCGCGGCGCGTCGGACTCCATCAGCCAGACGGGCCGGCAGGTGGTCGGGCGCTCGCTGCAGGTTCAGCCGACGATCACGGTGCGGCCGGGGTTTCCGGTCCGCGTGATCGTCACCCGCGACCTCGTGATGGAGCCCTATTCGGGCTGACGGAGAGGATGATGGCGAAACTGAAGCTTGGCGCGATCACGAACGACAAACCGGTGCGGGTCACCCACGACCTGCCGCCCGCCGTGCATCGCGACCTCGTCGCTTACGCAGAGGCCCTGGCGCGCGAGACCGGCGGGGCCGTGGAGCCGGTCAAGCTCATCGCTCCGATGCTGGAGCGGTTCATGTCGACGGATCGGGCGTTCGCAGCAGCTCGCCGTCGCCGGCAGACGCCCTTCGAGACTGAACCCTCGCCGCGCTCAGAAAGCGCCTGAGGGCCGGATTGTCGTTGTCCGGAGACCAGATCGCGCTGAATGGCTGCGCTTCGCCAGCCAGTGGGACGAAGGTCACGCCGGGGTAGATCACACTCGCCTCCGAACCACAGATGACGCTGAGTCCAAAGCCGAGCCCGACCATGGCCATCAGGCCCTCGCGACCGACGCGATGCTGGTTGATGCGCGGCGTGAAGCCGAGGCTCGCGAGCCGCTGGACGATGAAGTCATACACATGAGGTCCTGGCGCCACCTGAGAGACGATGAAGAGGTCGGCCGCCATGTCCTGGATATCCAGAACGCCCCGCGCACAGCGGGGATCGTCTGCCGGAAGAGCGGCGAGGATCGGCTCTGACCAGAGACCCTCGACCTCGCAGCCTGGCGGCCTCGGCGAATCCATGACGAACGCCACATCAAGCGTCCGCTCCATCAAAGCGGCGAGATGCTCGCCGTAGGATCCCTCGACGATGTCGAGCGCGACGTTCGGGAAGTCGACCTTGAACGCGCGGATCAGTCGGTTCGGGAAGCTCGATGAGACGGACGCCACGACTCCGATCTTGACCATGCCTTCGCCGGCATAGCCGGCCGCCGAGGCAGTACGAACCGCACCCTCGAGATGAGACAGGGCGAGCCGAGTGTCGGTGAGGAAGCGACGTCCGGCGCCCGTCAGGCGCACGCCCGCACGGTTGCGCTCGAAAAGCGATACGCCGAGCTCGTCTTCCAACATGCTGACCCGCCGACTGACGGCGGACGCATCAAGCCCGAGATGCTGCGACGCGCGCCTGAAACCGCCGGCTTCGGCGACAGCGACGAAGATTTGGAGGTCTCGCAGCTCCATTATGGTTTAACGCCTAACCATCCGCGGAGGCTAACCGCAGGAGCTTAGAAATCCCTTAAATGCTTTTCGGAGCGAGACTTTCTGAGGTCGCGCTGCCGGGAGGACGCTTGCGATCTGATAGCGAGCGCTGGCGTCGCGATGTGAGGGCGTATATATCTTCGAGCTTAATCTATACGGGACGAGTCGCATGGCGCTCAGCTTGAAGGACCAGGAAAACCGACAGCCTCGCGCGCCAGGTGGCGAGCCTGACCGGCGAAACGCTGACCGAGGCGGTTCGCGGCGATCTGCGGTTGCGGCTGCGTGACGAGCAGCTCAAGCGCGGCGAGCGGCCGTGGGACGACGCAGCGATCGACGCGATCATCGAGCGGTTCAACGCGCTGCCCGGGTTCGACACCCGCACCCCCGACGAAATTCTCGGCTATGACGAGAACGGCCTGCCATCCTGATGGTGATCGACAGTTCGGCGCTGATCGCCATCCTCCGCCGCGAACCCGAGGAGCAGGCGTTCCGAAGCGCAATCAAGCTTGCGTCTAGCCGATTGCTCAGCGCCTCGACGCGTGTCGAGATCGGCATCGTCTCGCTCGGTTTGGCGGGCCACGAGGGGCTGAAGCAGGCGGACGCGCTGCTGGAG
>JBBRLN010000021.1:0-30595 GCA_038231315.1 Caulobacterales bacterium | reverse complement strand
TTTTCGCGGTGGCGGCGCGACCATGGCAGGCTGTCTAAGATCATGATCCGTGGCATAAGCCGCCGCCTCGCGCCGGTCGCACCGCGCCTTTTTCTGGAGTGAACCCTCGCATGCGGGTCGTGATGATTGGGACGGGCTATGTCGGCCTGGTGTCCGGCGTCTGTTTCGCCGATTTCGGACATACGGTGACCTGCATCGACAAGGACGCCTCGAAGATCGAGCGGCTACGTCAGGGTGTGATGCCGATCTATGAGCCGGGTCTCGACGCCCTCGTCGCGCGCAATGTCGCCGAGGGACGGCTGATCTTCGCCACCGATGGCGCGGAGGCGATTCCGGCGGCGGACGCGGTGTTCATCGCGGTGGGCACGCCGTCACGGCGCGGTGACGGCTATGCGGACCTCAGCTTCGTCTATGACGCCGCCCGCGAGATCGCGCCGCTTCTTTCGGGCATGACGGTGCTGGTGACCAAATCCACCGTCCCCGTCGGCACCGGCGACGAGATCGAAGCCATCGTCCGCCAGACCTGTCCGGACGCGGATGTCGCCGTGGTCTCCAACCCGGAGTTCCTGCGCGAAGGTTCGGCGATCGAGGATTTCAAACGCCCGGACCGGGTCGTCGTCGGCTTGCAAGACGAGCGCGCCCGAGCCGTGATGTCCGAGCTCTATCGGCCGCTCTTCATCGGCGAAACCCCGATATTGTTCACCGACCGGCGGACCTCCGAGCTGATCAAATACGCGGGCAACGCCTTCCTCGCGATGAAGATCACCTTCATCAACGAGATGGCGGACCTTTGCGAAAAGGTCGGCGCCGATGTGCAGCAGGTCGCGCGGGGTATCGGGCTCGACAAGCGGATCGGCGCGAAGTTTCTCCACCCGGGCCCGGGCTACGGCGGCTCCTGTTTCCCGAAGGACACCCTGGCGCTCACCCGCACCGCCGCCGACGCCGGCGCGCCCACCCGGCTCATCGAGACGACCAACGCGGTGAACGCGCAGCGCAAAAAGGGCATGGCGGGGCGGATCGTCGCCGCGATGGGCGGGGCGGTGGCCGGCAAGACGATCGCGGTGCTGGGCCTCACCTTCAAACCCAACACCGACGACATGCGCGACGCGCCGGCCCTCGATATCGTCCCAGCCCTGATCGCCGCCGGCGCCCATGTCCGCGCCTACGATCCGCAGGGCGCGGAGGCTCGGGCGCTACTGCCCGAGCTCACTTTCGCCGACGGTCCCTACGAGGCGGTGACGGACGCCGACGCGGTGGTCATCTTGACCGAATGGGATCAGTTCCGCGCTATCGATCTCGATCGCATGCGCCAGCTCGTTCGGACGCCCACCCTGATCGACCTGCGCAACATCTACCGGCCCGAGGACGCCAGGCGCCGCGGCTTCAGTTATACGAGCATCGGACGGCGGTAAGTTTCCGCGCTGGGCGACCTAAAGCGCCGCCCGCCAGGACCGCCGAGCCAGCCGGCGAATTGCCCGCGCGATGATCGGCCAATCCGCGCCGGCGGGGTCGATCAGCTCGAAATGTCCCGCGTGGGCGAGAGCGAGGGCCGCGACGGGATCGCCGGCGGTCGTGGCCTTGGCGACATACGCCTCGCCGAAGCGGCTGGGCACGATGGGGTCCAGATCGCCGGAGACGATGGTCTGCGGCGTTCCGAGCGGAACCAACTCGGCGGGAGAGGTGTCGCTGTAGAGGTCCGCCGCGCCGCGAGCATCCGCGCCGACCAGATGGTCGATGGTGGTCGGCCCGCCGCAGGCGTCCGGCCCTGCCTCGCGATAGGCCGCCAGGTCATTGATCCCCGCCAAGGTCAGCACGCCCGCCACAGCCAGTGGATGGGCCGCGCGCAACACGCTTCCCGGGGGTAGTTTGCGCCGCGCCGCCGCCCACAGCGCCAGGTGCCCGCCCGCGGAATGTCCCACCACGACGACATGACCGAGATCAAGGTGGTCGGTGCGCGAGATCACGCGAAGAAAGTCGATTGCCTGACCGACGTCCTGGAACGTGCCGGGATAGCCGCCGCCCGCCGCGCCCAGGCGGCGGTATTCGATATTCCAGACCACATAGCCGCGCCGCCGCAAATCCTGCGCGACGCCGTTCATCAATTCGAGGCCAGGCAACTCGGCCTGCCAGCAGCCGCCGTGGATCACCACGACCACCCGTCCCTTGCCGCGACGCGCCGGCAGCCAGAGTTCGCCGAACTGATTGGGGTCGGAGCCGTAGGCGATGCGCCGGTCGGCCAGCGCGCTTTTGCGCGCGAGAAGGTCTTTATAGCTCAGGAGCGCCGCGGACGGCCGCGCCGACACGCCAAGGCCCAAAGCGACGCCGAGCGCCGCGCTCGCCAGACCGAGAATGAGATCCTTACGCACCCTTGTCCCTCAACGCGCGGCGACGGCCTCGGTCATGGCGAGGGCCCGTCCGGCCGCCGGACCGTCCGGCGACCGGCCGCTTGCGCAATTTTCTTATTTCGGCGCGGGGGCGTCCATCTTGTCGGAGGACATCTTGGAGGCGTCGTCCTTGGCCATGTCGCCCTTGGCCATGTCACCCTTCATCGCGTGATGCATCGCCATGTGATGCTTCTTCATGTGATGCTTGGACATGTGCTTGGCCATCATTGGCTTTTCCGGCGGATTGGCGATCGGCTGCATCGTGGCTTGCGCGAGCGCCGAGCCACCGATCAGGGCGGCGGCGGCGACGGTGGTCGCGGCAAAGGCTTGAAGCTTCATCCTGTGGTTCCCTCTTGAAATCGGTGGTCGAATCCGACGCGGATTTATAATCGCTGCGAGGCGCGTTGCAAACTCGGCCGCGGAGGCGCGACGCGCGGTCGCGACAGGGCCAGACCCGCGAGAGCGCTCGAAGGCGGCGGCGCCAAAATTGACCCAATTGTTCCGCTTATGTATTGCGAGCCCACAAACAAACCTGGGCGGGAAGATTTTACAAATGATGAGACTTGGACGCGTGGCCGTGACCGCTTCGGTCGTCGTGGCGGCGGGCGCGCTTGGCGCCTGCCATATCGGAGGCATGAGCTTCGGCGAAAAGACGAAGGCTCCGACCGGTCAGGTCGTGGCGACCGTGGGCGACAAGGAGATCACTTTGCGCGACCTTCGCGCCGAGATGACCGGTCAACAACCGGCCGACCCGAAACTGGCGAAGCAGGCTCAGCAGGCTACGCTGCGCAACATTGTGGGCCGGGCGGTCCTGGCCAAGGCGGCGCTGGATCAGGGCGTCGACAAGACGCCGGACTTCGCCATCGCCAAGCAACGTCTCATCGACAGCCTGCTGGTGCAGGGTTTGCAGACCAAGATCACCTCGGGCATTCCGCCCGTCACCAAGGACGAGGCCGATCGCTTCATCCTCGCGCACCCGGATATCTTTGCTCAACGCAAGGTCTGGGCGATCGACTTCATCCGCATGACCCGTCCGGAGGATCCGGCGGTCGTCAAGGCGCTCGAACCGCTCAAGACCCTCGATTCGGTGGATGCTCTGCTCACCCAGGATAAGATTCCCCACCAGAAATCGAGCGGCAATCTCGACTCGGTCGGCGCCGATCCGCGGATGGTGGATGCGATCATGAAACTCGCGCCCGGCGAAGTCTTCGTGATCCCGAACGGCTCGACGCTACTGGTCAATCAGATCCGCGACACCAAGATCGTGCCCTTCTCTGGACCCGCCGCGACAGACTATGCGCAAAAGCTGATCCTGCGTCAGCGCTCGCAAGAGGCTGTGAACCGGCAGTTCAATCAGATCATCTCGAAGGCCGCGCCCACGGTGCATTTCAACAAGGACTACGCCGTGCCGCTCGCGCCCGCCGCGAAACCCGCGGCGCCGGCGGCCCATGGCTGAACCGGACGGCGTTCATCTTTCCGATAGGAGCGCCGTTCTAGACAGTCTTCGAGATTCGGACACGGCGATCGTGTTCGCGTGGGTTTTGGTGGGGAAGGCGATACAATGCGGCTGAGACGTGCGTCGTGCGCGGTTTTCGCTGGGGCGGGCTCGCTCGCCGTGGCGTGCGCGCCGTCGGTCGGCGCGGCGGCGTCCACGATGGCTCCGGCGCAATCGGGCGATCGCACCCAAGAAATCGACCTCATCGCCGACATTATCTATGACAGCGCAGTCGCCGGCTCGGGAACGACGCTCGCCAATCTGCGTCGCATTCGCCAGAGCGACGAGATTTTCGAGCCGTCGATCAGGGTCAATATCGCGCGACCCATCGGCCGCGAGACCGTCTATCTGCAGGGTGACATCGGTTACGATTTCTACCGCCTCAACCATGTTCTAAATCGAGAAAACATCGATATCCGGCCGGGAATCCTCGCGCCCATCGGACTGTGCCAGACCTCCGTGAGCGGGGAGTATGGGCGCGCGCAAAGCGAACTTTCCGAGTTGGCCTTGTCGCCTAGCGGGCCGGTTTTGGCGGTCACCAAAAATCTGCGCGAGATCAAGGAGATCGGCGGCGGCGCAAGTTGCGGACGCGCGACGGGCCTCGGTTTCAACGCCAACGCCTCGGAGACGTGGGTGGCCAACAGTTCAGTCACCCAGAGTTTCACCAACGCCCAGACCTTCTCTGGATCGAGCGGGGTGGAATATCGCCGACCGAGCCTGGGTTCGATCTCGCTCTTCGGCGCCTACTCGCACACCGACTATCCAGATAGGGCCGGCTTGGCGGCCCTCCTGATGATTCCCGGCCTGAGTTCGGGCTACAACACCGTTTCCGGTGGGTTGTCCTGGTCGCGGCGCGTGGGCGCGCGGCTCGAGGGCAACGCTTCGATTTCCTACACCTCGCTCAACCCGATCGGGACGAACTCGGGCAAGTTCTCCGGGCTGACCTACTCCGCCGGTCTGAATTATCGGGTGACGCCGCGCATTCTGACGGCGCTCACCATCAGCCGCGCGACTGTTCCCTCGATCCGCCTGAATTCCAGCTATTCGATCGACGAACTCTATGCGGGGAATGTGAGCTACCGCCTCGGATCTCGCATCACCTTGGGAGCCAACGCCTCCTTTGCGCACAACAGCTATCAGGGTTTGGCGCTAGGGCCTTCCTTCGACCTGACCGACGAGAAAATCTACACCGTCGCCGGCAACGCCGACTTCAAGCTCAATCGCCGGATGTCATTCGGATTGAGTGTTGAGCATATCCAGAGAGACGCGAATTTCGCCGGCCTGAGCTATCCCGACACCCGGGTTAATCTGACCACGCGCGCGAGTTTCTGATCCGAAGCGATGTCCAAGGAGGATATCATGCCGAAAACCCTGATTCTAACCGCCTTTGCGTTGATTGCGTTGGCGTGGGGGCCCGCGGCTTCCGCGCAGCGCGTGCAGCCCGCCAGCGCCTTGGGCGCCAATCCTCCCCCGGTCGCCGCCCCGCTCCAGCCCAGGACTTCGGCCCCCGCGCCCTACACGCCGAGCGGCGCCGCCGCGGCGCTGCCCTACGGCGCCCCAGCCGGTCAAACCCCGGCCGCGGCCGCGGCGGCGGCTTCGACGGCGGGCGTCGCGGCCGATAGCTCCACCGACAAGAATTACATTCTCGGTCCCGCCGACGTGATCGAGGTCAGCGTCCTGGGTCGCACCGAGTACGTCAGCCGCTCACGGATCAGTGAGGACGGCACCATCCAACTGCAGTACCTGGGAACGGTGACCGCAGCGAACCGGACGGCGGCGCAGCTTAGCGAGGACGTCGCCAAGGCGCTGGAAAAGGGCGGTTTCTTCACGTCGCCGATCGTGCGCGTGGACGTGGTCTCCTACGCCAGCCGTTACGTCACCGTGCTTGGTAACTTCGGCAGCCCCGGCCTCGTGCCCGTGGACCGCGCCTATCGCCTCTCGGAGATCGTCGCTCGCGTCGGCGGGGTGAAGGAGGCCGGATCCGACTATGTCATCCTGACCCCGAAGAACGGAACCGAGCGGCGCCTGACCGTCGCGACCCTGGCCACCGGCGGCGTCGCCGATGACCCGTACGTATCGGCCGGCGACAAGATCTACGCCCCGCCCGCGGAGCTGTTCTATGTCACCGGGCAGATCAAGGGTCCCGGCGCCTTCGCGGTCATCAAGGACATGACGTTCCGAATGGCGCTGTCGCGCGCCGGAGGGGTCACGGATTCCGGAAGCGAGAAGAAATTGTCCGTCACCCGCAAGGGCGTGAAGCTCGCTCATGTGGACCTCGACTCCAAGGTGGAAGCGGGCGACGTGATCAACGTCGGGGAGCGACTGTTCTGATTGCATCGCTCAGGCTATATGGCTGTTGGGGTCGGGGCTCGGTGGTTTAACAATTGTCCGATTAATGCCAATATCCCGTCGTTTTAGAGGGCTTAGCGTCCCGCGCCGTCGCCCGAGCGCATTTCGTTCGTTCCACCGCGCGCGCCGGCGATCCGGTGTCGGAGAATTCGCATGAGTCTGATGCAGTTCATCAGGATCTTCTGGGCCCGCCGCTGGCTGATCATCGCCGCCACGGCGAGCACCCTGATCGGAGCCCTGATCGTCACCTCGCTGCTGCCGCCGCGTTGGGACGCCAGCGCCCGTGTGATGCTGAATCTCATGAAGCCCGATCCGGTCACCGGCGAGGTGGTCGGGGCCATCGGCGGCCGCGTGTACGCTCAGACCCAGATCGAACTCATCACCGACTACGGCGTCGCCGGTCAGGTCGCCGAACAGTTGGGCTGGCTCAGCGATCCCAACCTCATCGCCCGCTACCAGAAGCGGTCGAAAGCCGACCAGCGCGATTTCCGCAGCTGGCTCGCGCAGATCATCATCGACGGCACCAAGGCCAAGCTGGTGCAGGACAGCAACATCCTGGAAATCACCTACACCGGCACGAGCGCGGCCAGCGCCAAGGCTGTCGCCGACACCCTGCGCAAGGTCTATATCGATGACAGCCTGATCACCCGCCGCGCCGACGCCGAAAAGAACGCGGAATGGTACGAGCAGCAGGCCGCCAAAGCCAAGATCGCCCTCGACGACGCCGTCAACACCGAAACGACGTATGAGCGCGCGAACGGCGTGGTGATGGCCAACGACAAGGTCGATGTCGAAACGCAGCGGCTGCAGGTTCTTTCCGCCTCGAGCGGCGTTCCCAGCGCGACCCCGGTCGTCCCGCAAACCGTGCCCGCGGATATCGAACTGGCGCAAGCCGACTCCCAGCTCGCGTCCGCCGCCAAGATCCTGGGGCCGAACAACCCGGAGATGCAGGCCCTGCGCTCGCGTCGCTCGGCTATCGCTACCGCCGCCGCTCAGGAACACGCGACGGCGCGGGCGCTCGCGGGCGGCGCGGCCTCGGGCAGCGGCGCGCTTGACCGCGCCATGGCCGCCCAGAAGTCTCGGATCCTTGCCGACAGCACCAAGATCGGGCATCTTCAGGTGCTTCAGAACGATGTCAATCTGCGGCGGGACGTGCTCGAAAAGCTCTCCGGCCGCGCGGCGCAGTTCCGCCAGGAGGCGCTGGTCAGCGATCCGGGAATTACCCCCCTCGGTGTTCCGTCGACTCCGAAAGGCGCGAGCTTCCCCAACTACATTCTGATCATCCCCGGCGCGTTGTTTCTCGGGGCGGCGATCGGGATCATGGTGGCGCTGTTGATGGAGCTTCTCGCCAGGCGGGTTCGCGGGGTGGAGGATCTTTCATCCCTCGCCGATCTTCCGCTCATCGGCGTGATCGGGGCGCCCGCGCGGCGCGGCGGTTGGGGGCCCCGCCGGATTTTATCGCGGCTCAAGAACGGACTTCCCGGACGCAAGACGGTGACGGCATGACCACCACGGCGATCACCCGCGTCGACCCGAAGGCGGAGGTCGCCCGCGCCCCGGCTACGCCTTCGGCAGGCGAATACGCCTTCTCCCCGCTTCTGTTCACGCTCTCCCAGCCTCATGGCGATCAGGCCGAGGCGATCCGCGCCGTGCGGACCTATGTGATGGCTCAGCACGTCGATCGCGGCCGCCGCGCCCTTGCCGTCTGCGCGCCGAGCAAGGGGGTCGGCTGCACCTTCGTCGCCGCCAATCTCGCGGTGGCGATGGCTCAGATCGGGGTAAAGACCGTGCTGATCGACGGCGATCTGCACAATTCGGGGATGGGCGCCTTCATCCGCCCGCCGGCGCCGCGCGGAGGGCTTTCCAGCTGCCTATCGTCGCCGAACGCGCCGTTCGGCGAACACATAGATTTCGAGGTCGCGCCCAATCTTTCGGTCATGTTCGCGGGTGATCATGTCAACAACCCCAGAGAGCTGCTCGCGACGGACAGGTTCCAGATGCTGATGGACTTCTGTCTGCGCGATTTCGACATGACCATCGTCGATACGCCCCCGGCGAACAGTAGTTCCGATTGCCGGCGTATCAGCACGGTGCTCGGCTACAGCCTGATCGTCGCCGGTTCGGCGCGCACCTACATCAACGACGTCAAGACACTCGCCGAGCAGCTTCGCACCGATCACGCGAAGGTTCTCGGGACCGTCCTCAACTGGGCGTGACGATATGACGGCGACCGTGGCGATGGACACACGACAGCGGGGCGAGAACAGCCTCCTTCGTGGCTGGCCGCTCTGGCTCGGCCTTGCGGTCTTGGCGATTCCGACGATGGCGCGCCTCGCCAACGCGACCTGGTCGCGCGATTTCGGCGCCTATGGGCCGATCATTCTGGCGACCGGCGGCTGGTTGCTTTGGCGTCAGGCCGGCGAACTGCGCCGGCAGGGGTCGCCCGGATCCATGGCGGTGACGTTGGCGGTCCTGATCGTAAGCCTCGCTGTCTACGTCTTTGGCCGCGCCTATGATTTCATCACGCTCGAAGTGATGGGCGTCTATGGCGTCGGCATCGCCATGCTTTATTCGCGCTATGGCCTGCGCGCCCTGGCGACAACCTGGTTCCCCCTGCTGTACCTCGCCTTCGTGATCCCGCCGCCGAATTCGGTGTTGGATGATCTGACCGCGCCGCTGAAGCAACTCGTCTCGCGCTTCGCGACCGACTGGCTCCATTCCTGGGGCCTTCCGGTCGCACGGGAAGGCGTCACCATCTTCGTGGCGCAGTATCAATTGCTCGTGGAGGATGCCTGTTCGGGGATGAATTCCCTGGTCGGTCTCATCGCGGTCAGCCTGCTCTACATCTATCTGATGCGGGGCTCGTCCATCCGTTATTCGCTGCTTCTCGTCTGCTTCGTCATTCCCATCGCGATCGTGGCGAACACCCTGCGTATCATGACCGTCGTGCTTCTGACCTATTTTTACGGGAACGAGGTGGCTCAGGGCTTCCTCCACTTCACCGCGGGCATGTTCCTCTTCGCCACAGCGCTTCTGTTCGTTTTCCTTGTCGACCGGCTCCTCGTCTTCGTCGGTTCGAAATTTCGCCGGCGGCCCGCATGACCGATCGACGCGAAATCCTGATGGGCGCCGCCTGCGTCCTTGGAGCGGGCGCCGCCTATGCGCTCATTCCCCGCAAGCGGGTGAGCCTGCTTGGCGCCAAGCATGTGGCCGACATCGTTCCACGCACCGTCGGCGACTGGTCCTCGCGCGATGTCTCCGACCTCGTCGCGCCGAAGGAGGAGGATAGCCTGGCTTCGCGGCTCTATGGAGAGACGGTCGGCCGCGTCTATCATCAGGAATCCACAGGCGCGAACGTCATGATGTTGCTCGCTCATGGCGACACCCAGAGCGACGATCTTCAGCTGCACCGACCGGAGATCTGCTATCCCGCCTTCGGCTATTGGATCGAGAAGAACCACCTCGTCGAAGTTCCCTTGGCGGCCGGAGCGGCCGTCCCGGCGCGTAACCTCGTGGCCCAGGCTCCGGACCGGCGCGAGACGATTCTGTATTGGTCTCGCCTGGGAGAATATTTTCCCACGGACCAGCGATCGCAGCACCTGGCGCGGACGCGGACATCGATGAAGGGCATCATCGCGGACGGCTTGCTGGCGCGGTTTTCGGTTGCCGGCGCCGATCCGGCGGAAGCCTCCGCCACCATGCAGCATTTCGTGATCGACCTGATAAAGGCGGTCCGTCCGGCCGACCGCGCGGCATTGATCGGAAGCGATCTGGCGGCGCGGATGGAGCGATCGCAGGGCTGAGGCCAGCACTTTGGGAGCTCTCACGCCCCGTCGGCACGCCTCACTCAACGACAACAAAAGTTAATTACTGTTAAATTTTCTCATTGGACCTTAGCATACAGTGGGTTAAGTTTCGACCAATGGGCCGGTGGATTGACAAGTTTTCGCTCGACCGGCTCGTGATCTCGCGGGCGGACTTTGCTTGGCCGTGAAGGCGCCTGGGGGCATTCAGCGACTCCGGGCGGGCGCGCAACCGGCGGGGTCGTGGTGGTGAGCCTGGGCGCGCGCGACGCGCCGAGCGCCACAAGCGGATCTGAAGAGGCCTGGGAGCCTGAAACCCTCGAGTTCGAGGCTGGCGCCGCGCGGCTTGAACATGCCGCTTTGAAGCGGGCGATCGATTTCGTCGGCGCTCTGATCGGGATAGCGCTGCTGTCGCCCTTCCTTATCCTGGTGGCCTTGATCATCATGCTCGAAAGCCGGGGGATGCCGGTGTTCAGCCAGAGGCGTAGCGGCTATCGCGGCGCGCCTTTCGTGATCTACAAGTTCCGCTCCATGACCGTCCGCGAGGACGGTCCGAACATCGTCCAGGCGGTGAGAGACGACGCCCGCATCACCCGCGTGGGCAGGATTTTGCGCCGGACCAGCATCGATGAGCTGCCACAGCTCTTCAACGTCCTTTTGGGAAACATGTCTCTCGTCGGTCCGCGGCCTCACGCCCTGGCGCATGACGAGTACTACGGCGCCTTGATCGCGTGCTACGGCGCGCGGTTTCGCGCAAAGCCGGGGATCACCGGCTTGGCCCAGGTCGAGGGCTTGCGCGGCCGGACCGAGACAGTGGAAGCCATGGCCGCGCGGGTGGAAAAAGATCTGGAATACATCCGTCGCTGGTCCTTTTGGCTGGACATCAAACTGCTTTTTCAGACGGTGACGATCTTTCTCTTCCAGCCTTCGGCCTATTGAACGCGGGACTTGCGGCCGAGGGCCGCGACCTCGTCCACGGCCGCGATGATGGCCTCGGGACGATCGATCATCATCAGGTGTGAAGAGCCCGTCACCTTCACTTCCCGACCCCGCGTCGACCGCGCCGCGATTTCGCGATGGCCAGCCGTCGAGGCCTCGTCGAGAGTCGGCCGAATGGCGAGCGGCGCGCTGGCGTTCGTCCCGTCGGCGGTGAGCACAACCAAAGGCATGGCGCCATAGCTCTTGTGCCCATCGGCCACCTCCTGAGAGGTTGTCGTGAGCAGGGTCCGCAGCTCGGAAATCTGCGCATCCCATTTGCCTATCCGTCCGGCGTCCGCCCGGCGCGCGGCGGCGACGGCTGGAGACGGCGAACTCGCCGGGCCGCAGGCCTTCAGCGCCGGGTCGCTGGAGGGGAGGGCGTGCGCCACGGCGGCGGCGCGGCAACGCTCGGCCCTGGCGATCAGGGGTTCGAGCCCCCCGGCGCCATGGCCAAACAGCGCTTCAAGCCGCCGGTTCTGGAATTCCACCGTCGGGTCGGCGAGAACCATCCCCACCACCTCGCGCGCCCGGCGGTCGGCGAAGAGCCGCACATAGAGCCCGCCGGAGGAGTGTCCGACGACGATGAAGGGGCCGCCGATCCCCGCCGCGCGCAGACCATCGTCGAGGTCCTTGGCGATCGCTGCGCCGTCGCGGGGCAGGGGACCGGGATCGCTGAATCCAGAGCCGGCGCGATCATAGGCGCAGACGCGGTAGCGCCGGGCCAATACCGGCTGAACCTTGTACCAGGCCAGCGATGACGCGCCGAAGCCGCTTTCCAGCACGATGGTCGGCGCGCCCTCTCCCGAACAGCGGAAATTCAGCCTACGTCCATCCGGCAGCGTCGTGAGGCGGCCTGGACGAGTTTCGGGATCGGTCGCCTCGCCCGCGGCGTTCGCCCCGGCCGCGACGACCCAGGCCACGACGGCGGCGGCCAAGAGCCGCGAGATGAACTCACCTTTTGCGATCACCGCCGCGCTCCTTTAGGACGGCCCCTCGACGGCGCGGGGAGCGAAATGACCAAGGACGCGAACTTCTTCTGGGACAAGGCGAAACTGCCCAGCCGCCACGTCACCGAAGGGCCTTCGCGGGCGCCGCACCGCTCCTACTACTACGCCATGGGTCTGGGAACCCGTGAGATCGCCCAACCCTTCGTCGGGGTCGCCTCGTGCTGGAACGAGGCCGCGCCCTGCAACACCGCCCTGATGCGCCAGGCTCACGCGGTCAGCGAAGGCGTCAAAAGGGCCGGCGCGACGCCGCGTGAATTCTGCACCATCACCGTCACCGACGGCATCGCCATGGGCCATGAGGGGATGCGCTCCAGCCTGGTCAGCCGCGAGGTCATCGCCGATTCCGTCGAGTTGACGATACGCGGCCACAGCTACGACGCCCTGGTCGGCGTCGCCGGCTGCGACAAGAGCCTGCCCGGCATGATGATGGCCATGCTCCGCCTCAACGTGCCGTCGGTCTTCCTCTACGGGGGTTCGATCATGCCGGGACGCTGGAGGGGCCGCGACATCACCGTGGTCGATGTCTTCGAGGGCGTCGGCCAGCATTCCGCGGGCAGAATGAGCGATGAGGACCTAGGCGAGCTCGAACGCGCGGCCTGTCCCGGCGACGGCGCCTGCGGGGGCCAGTTCACCGCCAACACCATGGCTTGCGTTTCCGAAGCCATCGGCCTCGCCCTACCTCTTTCGGCCTCTCTGCCCGCGCCGAACCTGGATCGCGACGCCTATGCCGTGGCCTCGGGCGAGGCGGTGGTGGCCCTCATCGCTTCCGGGCTCCGCCCACGCGACATCTGCACCCGCAAAGCCTTCGAGAACGCCGCGGTGGTCATCGCCGCCACCGGCGGATCGACGAACGGCGCCCTTCACCTGCCGGCCATGGCGCACGAATGCGGCATCGACTTCTCCCTGCGCGAGGTGGCGGAAATCTTCCACCGCACGCCCTATCTCGCGGATCTGAAACCGGGCGGCCAATATGTCGCCAAGGACATGGGCGAGGCGGGCGGCGTTCCGATGCTGATGCGCACCCTCCTCGACGCGGGCCTGATCCATGGCGACTGCCTGACGGTCACGGGCAAGTCGATCGAGGAAAACCTGCGCGAGGTCCGCTGGCAGGACCAGAAGGTGATCCGCCCGGCGAACAACCCCCTTTTCCCCACCGGCGGCGTCGAAGGGCTGTGGGGCACGCTGGCGCCGGAAGGCTCTATCGTGAAGGTCGCCGGGATGACGTCGCATCGCACGCATCGCGGGCCCGCGCGGGTGTTCGATGGCGAGGACGCCTGTTTCGCCGCCGTGGAGGCCGGGGAATACCAGGACGGCGACGTTCTGGTGATCCGCTATGAGGGCCCACGCGGCGGACCCGGCATGCGCGAGATGCTCTCGACCACCGCCGCGCTCTCCGGCCAGGGAAGGGGAGACAAGGTCGCCCTGGTGACGGACGGCCGCTTCTCGGGCGCCACGCGCGGCCTCTGCGTCGGCCATATCGGCCCGGAGGCTCAGGCGGGCGGCCCGATCGCCCTGGTCCAGGACGGCGACATCATCGCCATCGACGCCGACAAGGGCAGCATCGATCTCGAGGTCGATCCGATCGAGCTGGAGACGCGCGCCCGCCATTGGGAGCCTCGCGAAACCGCCTACGGCTCCGGCGCGCTGTGGAAGTTCGCCCAGACCGTTGGTCCCGCCTACGCCGGCGCGGTGACCCATCCCGGCATGGCGGGCGAGCGGCACGTCTATGCGGATATCTGACCGTTGATGTCCGCGACCGCTTCCGGTCAGCCGTTCGTCACCGCGATATTGTCGAGCAGGCGCGTGCGGCCAAGGCGCGCCACGGCGAGCAGGCGCGCGGGCCCTTTCAAGCGACCGGGACCCAGCCGCGCGAGCGTGGCGGGATCGCGCGCCTCGACATAGTCCACCGCGTCGAACCCTGCTTCGAGCATGGCCTCGGCCGCCGCCAGCTCGGCGGCTGAGACCGTGCTTCCCGCCATGATGGCGTCCGCCGACGCCACGAGCGCGCGATGCAAGACCGGGGCGATCTCGCGCTGCCGCGGCGTCAGATAGGCATTGCGCGACGAAAGGGCCAAGCCGTCGGCGGCGCGCACGATCGGGCCCGCGAGGATATCCACCGGCAGGTCGAGGTCACGGACCATCCGACGGATCACCGCGAGCTGCTGAAAGTCCTTCTCGCCGAACACCGCGACGTCGGGCGCGACCTGAATCAGCAGTTTGGCCACCACGGTGGCGACGCCGTCGAAATGACCGGGCCGAGCGGCGCCTTCCATGCTTTCGCTGAGCGCGGCCACCGACACGCGGGTCGAAAAATCGGCCGAATACATCGCCTCCGCCCCCGGTGCATACAACAGCTCGCAACCGGCCGCCCGCAGGGCCTCGGCGTCGGCCGCCTCGTCGCGCGGATAGGCGGCGAAGTCCTCGCCTTCGCCGAACTGTGTCGGATTGACGAAGAGGCTGGCGACGACCCGCTGCGCCTGCGTCCGGGCGATCGCGATCAGCGACAGATGTCCGGCGTGTAGCGCACCCATGGTCGGAACCAGGCCGATTCGGCTCCCGAGGCCCTTCCACGCCGCGACCCGCGCGCGCAGGTCGGCGACGGTCCGGACGATCTCCAATGCGGCCACACTCGATCCCCAGGCGGTTGATGCGCTGCACTTGCGGATCGCCGCGCATTGACGCAAGCACGCGCGCCGGCTTCTGGCCGGAAAATCAACGGAAGGTCGTCAAGCGAGTGTCTCGGGGGAGCGTGATCGTCGTCGGCAACGAAAAGGGCGGCGCCGGCAAATCGACCATCGCGGTGCATCTAATCGCCGCGCTGCTCCATGAGGGCGCGCGGGTCGTGGTGATCGATCTCGACATTCGTCAGCAGTCCACGGGCCATTTCTTCGCCAATCGCGAGGCCTGGACCAAGGCCAACGCCGCCGAACTGCCGGCGCCGCGCGTCATTGCCGTCACTGACGAAGCCGCGCTCGCGGACGCGCTCGGCGCCGATACCGACTTCGTGGTTGTCGACACGCCTGGCGCGGATACCGCCCTGGCCCGCGCCGCGCACCAAGCCGCCGACCTGATCGTCACGCCGATGAACGACAGTTTCGTCGATTTCGACATGCTGGGCGCCGTCGATCCGGTGACGCTCGAGGTTCTAAAGCCCAGCCTCTATTCCGAGACGGTGTGGGCGGCGCGCAAGGCGCGGGCGGTGAAGGACCGCGGATCGATCGATTGGGTCGTGCTGCGCAACCGGCTCGCTTCCGTGGAGCCGCGCAACCGCAAACGCGTGGACGAGCGCGTGACGGCGCTTTCGAAGCGCATCGGCTTTCGCTCCATCGCCGGTCTGCGCGACCGGGTGATCTATCGCGAGCTATTCCCCTTCGGTCTGACAGTCAGCGATCTGGCGCGCGGCGTGCGGCCGGTCCAGGTCTCCCTTGCCCATGTCGCCGCGCGACAGGAACTGCGGGTGCTGATGCACGAACTCGGCCTTGTCGAGGCGCCTGACGCCGTCGCGGCGGTTGCTCTGGCGGGGGAATAGGCGGCGATGATCTACCTTTTGCTCGGCGCCGCCGCCTTGGCCTTCTTGGTCTGGCTGGGGCGGGCACCGGGCGGCGCGGCCGGTCGCGGCCGGATGCTACGGACGCTGCTGTCGGTCGCCGCGGCGGGCGGCGCGGTTTTCGTCGGTCTGCGCGGCCAGTGGCTGATCAGCCTGGGCCTGGTGGCGCTGTCGGTGGTCCTGAGCGGGCGGACCCGCCTCATCCTACGCGCGCGCCGGGGTTACGTCCCGCGATCGCCGCCGCCGCTATCCACTAAGATGAGTGTCCAGGAAGCGCGGGACATCCTGGGAGTCGCCCCGACCGCCACCCGCGCCGAGATCGAAGCGGCGTTTCGCCGCCTGATGCTTCGCGCCCATCCCGACCACGGCGGCTCCGCTGGGCTGGCCGCCCAGATCAACGCCGCCCGGGAAACCTTGCTGGGATAGCCTCAAGCCCCCGCGACGCAGGGAACGCCCCGGCTTTTCACGGTCGAGCAGGCATCTTTCGCCGCCGCTTCGCTGAAACCCTTGAACCTCGCGACATACTGGCGCCCGAAATCGCCGACGGAGCCTTCGGCGCTTTCGAAGACGTGGCCGAACTGGCGCGAAATGGTCTCCACCTGCATCCGGGCGGCGGATTTGCTGCGGAAGGCCCCGACCTGGACCCACCATCCCCCGGCGGCGGGCGGCTGGACCGCGCGCGCTTGAGCCATCGTGCTGGAGATCGTCATCGGACCCGGCTGGGCAGTGTTGCGCGTCAGAACGACGTCGATGGGGTCGTTGTCCTCATTGTCGCGCGCCGAATAGTGACCGCCGCTGTAGAGGGTCGAGGGTTGGCCGAACATGTTCTGCGCCATCACGATCTTCTCGCCGCGGTCGCGCCGCTCCATCACATCGAAACCGGTCAGGAGCAGACCCTCGACATTGGCGTTGCGCATCGAGCCGGACGAGCCACCCATCACCACCGCGATCAGGCGATGGCCGTTGCGCATAGCCGAGGCCGCGAGGTTGAAGCCCGCCGCATTGGTGAACCCGGTCTTCAGCCCGTCCACGCCCGGCATCTTCCCGAGCAGGTGGTTGGTGTTGGCGTAGGTCCGACCGTGGTAGCTGAACTGCTCCTGGCTGAAGAAGTGATAGTATTGCGGGTAGTCGCGCAGCACCGCCCGCGTCAGGATCGCCAGGTCGCGCGCGGAGGTGATCTGGCGATTATCGGGCAGGCCGTTGGCGTTGACATAGCGCGTGTTGGTCATGCCCAGCTGCTGCGCCTTGAGCGTCATCATCTCGGCGAAGCGCGACTCCGTGCCGCCGATCCGCTCCGAGATCGCGACGGCCATGTCGTTGGCCGAATGCACGGCCATGGCGTTCATCGCCTCTTCGACCGAAATCGTCTCGCCGGCGCGAAGGCCGAGCTTGGTCGCCGGCTGCGAGGCGGCGAGGGGTGAGACCGTGATCGTGTCGTTCAGGTGCAACCGACCCGAAGCCAACGCCTCGAAGGTCAGATAGAGCGTCATCACCTTGGTGACCGAAGCGGGATACCGCAGGCTGTCGGCGCGTTCGTTGTAGAGGATCTCGCCGGAGCGGGCGTCCATCACGATCGCGGTGAACTTCGGCTCCGCGGCGCTACGGTAGTAACCCTGCGCGGGGGCCGAACATGGCGCGCCGACAACCGCGAGGGTGGCCAGGGCTGAAAGGACAACGGCGAAACGCCGGGAGAGCTCGAACATGGCGTACTCCGGTAAACGGCTTCGGTCGTCGCGCCAACACGGGTCGCGACGCCAATGGGTTGTCTACCATGCACAAAAGCGTGTTGCTCAAAGGTAAACGGCGACAATCGGTCGCGCCCGATCGGCCACTCCCCGGAGGCTAGCACGAAATGCTGCACTGCACAAAAAGCGATTGACTTGTGCAATGCAGCATGGGATAGGAGCCCATACATTCGCTAGTTCACTGCCCTCAGGAGCCTTTCATGACGTTCGAATCCCCCACCACCGATCAGTTCGCCGCGCGCGGCGCCACCGCGTTCAAGGACGGTGTTGAAAAGTCGATGCACGCCATCACCGAAATGAACGCGCATTCGAAGAAGAACCTCGAAGCCGTCGTGGCCTCCGTGACCGCCGCCACCAAGGGCGCTGAGTCGCTTGGCGCCCGCGCCATCGCCTATTCGAAGAAGTCGGTTGAGGATCAGGTCAGCGCCGCAAAGACGATGAGCCAAGCCAAGAGCGTCCAAGAAGTCGTCGAGCTGCAGACCGCCTTCGCCAAGTCGGCGTACGAGGCTTATGTCGCCGAAATCGGCAAGATGGCCGAAGCCGTCTCCGCCTCGATGAAGGAAGCCATGGCCCCGATCAACGAACGCGTCACCGCGATGGTCGAGCGCGTCCAAGCCTAGACTTCGGATTTCCTTACCGACAATAGAGGGCCCGGCGGCTTATCCGCCGGGCCTTTTTGTTGCGCGGCGTCCAAGGGCGCGAACGAAAGCGTGAATTGCGCCATGCCCGAGCGTATTCTAGCTTGACCATATGATGCTCCAAGGGGCCCAGGACGCTACGGTCGCGCGCCGAGGCGGGCGGCCAAGCGCCGCCTTCGCCGCGCCGGAACCGGGCCAGATCGTCGTCGTCGATGATTTCCTGAACGCCGAGGAGATCGAGCTGGCGCTCGGCGACCTGGAGTTCGCGCTCTGGCGGCCCAGTCTGACCTATATGCTTCAAGACGACGGCTCGCGCCGAGACATGATCAGCCCGCTGCGAGTCAGCGAGACGGCGCAGCAGAGCTGGTTCACCGAGGATCTGAGAGCGCTTCTGACAACGATCGAGAAGCGCATCGCCGCTTCGCTGCCGCTCGATCCGGCGCGACTGGAATATTGGCAGGCGACAAACTACCCGCGGGAGGGTCGCTTCTTCTATCATCTCGACGCGGGTTACTGGGACGATCACTATGCCGGCGACCGGGTGTTCAGCTTCCTGCTTCACCTGAAGACGCCCGTGCAGGGCGGCGGCACGCATTTCCGCGCCATGGACCGGCGTATCGAGGCCAGGGCCGGGCGCCTGGTGGTGTGGAACAATCTCTTCGACAACGGCGACTGCGACTATCGCATGATCCATTCCAGCGAGCCTCTGATCGAGGGGGAGAAAACCACCCTGATCACCTGGCTCAGACAGCGTGAGTTCCGCATCGGCAACCGGAGGTGAAGATGACCCGCGACCAATCCCTGAAGATCGTGGCCGAGATCAAGAAGCGCTTCGGCGGCGTTATCGATCTGAATAAATCGCCCCTCGTGCTCATCGAAGTGCTCCAGAACTACGGTCGGCTGTTCGTCGATGACGGCACGGGCGGCGTCAGCCCGGGGACCATAAGCACGGTCGCCGTGGGCGTCAGCGACGGCACGGGGGTGGACGGCACCGGCGGCGTGAGCGGGACCGGGGGCACGAGCCCCGGTGGCAAAGGGACGGGCGGCGTCAGCGGGACCGGCGGCGTCAGCCCGGGAACCAGCACCGTCGCGGTGGGCGTGACGCCACCAACGTCCAACCTAGGCATCGAGATCGAGGAGATCCTTCGCGTGACCCTCGGCCTTCAGAAAAGCCTTCGGGACATCAGCCAAAAGATCGATCGTCTCGTGAAGTGAGGGGCGGCGCGGCGCCTAGCCTTCCTTCGCCCCGGCCGCCAAAGCCATCACCGCCCACCCCGCGAGGAACGCGAGACCGCCGAGCGGCGTGACCGCCCCGATGACCCGGGGCGCGCCGAAGGCGAGCGCGTAGAGCGAACCGCTGAAAAGCAGCGTCCCGCCCAGGAACAGCGGCGGCGCGAAACGCACCCGTCGCGCCGCCTCGCCGGAAAACACCGCGCAGGCCAGCGCCGCCAGAGCGTGGATCGCCTGGTAATTCGCCCCCGTGCGTAGCAATTCCTTGCCTGCGGGGTCGCGCATCGCGTGTGCGGCGAAGGCTCCGACGGCGACGGCGAGAAAACCGCTGATCGCGGCCAAGCGAAACCAATGTCGCGGGCCAGATGTCATGGCTTCCCTTTCGCAATATCCCATGTCCAACCCCTTGCCCGGGCGCCAACCGCCAAGGCCGCGGCGCACAGAGCCGCCGTGATGATCAGGTTGCTCCAGGCGGATGATTGCGCGGGCGTCGCGATCACGAGCGGAGCGTGAACGAGGAATATCCAACTCCCGTACATCGCCGCTGACAGCATTAGGGCCGTCCGCGCCAGCGCCCCCGCGATCACCGCCAAGCCGGCCGCGATCTGCGCGACTCCGGTCGCCGCCGCCCAGAAGCGATGCCACGGAATCCAACCTGGCACGAAATCGGCTGTGAACTTGAAAAATACGAAGTGCATCGCGCCGCAACCGATTAGGCAGGCGCCGAAGATCAGCCGCGCCACGGCGTCGATCCCATCGGTTCTTTCACCCTGGGCAGGAACCGCCCGCATCAGCAACGCTCCGGAAGCGAGCGCGAGGGTCTGAAACCAGGTGTCTGCGTACGCCTTGGGCTGTCCGACGAGCAACGGACCTTGCAACAGGATCGCCGCGCTGAAGAACAAACCCGCCGTCAGCCACGCTCCGGCTTGAGCTGTCGGCTTGAACGCGAGGGCGACGGCGCACCCGATCAGGACCGCGCCGGTGATCCAGCCCCAGGGCGTGGTCGGCGCGGTAGCCGGCATGGGTTGAATACCTGGCACGAAGGTCGAGAACACGAGGCAGAGGGCGCCGTAGGCCGCGACGACAGTAGCGAAGAATACTCTGCCGATCGACGCCTCCCTAAGCATGGTCTCCTCCGCCCGGAACGCTAAGCTACGGGGAAAACATCGGGCGGGCCAGTTGTCGTCGCCAAGCGCCAACCTAACGCTTGCTTCGGGGCCACCTCCGGCGGATGGTTTCGCGCTCACCCTGTCGAGGAGGTTCCAGGATATCCGATCATCCCACACTCCGCCGTGAGTTGCCGGCGGACTTCGACCTCGACGGCCATATGGGCCGCCTGGAAGCCGACGGCTTCACGATCCTCGAGGACTATCTGACCGCTGATGATATCGCTCGCTTCCGCCACGGCCTCGCGCCCTATCTTGGCGTCTATCGCGGGCGCAATCCTTTCGAGGGCTTGAAGACCGAGCGGGTCTATACTCTCGTCGGACGCGGCGAGATCTATGAACGGATCGCTTCGGACCAACTCCTGCTGGCGATACTCGACCGCCTTCTGTCGCCCAACTATCTTCTCAGCGCCGACCACGCGATCTGCATCCACCCCGGCGAGGGGGCGCAGGACCTTCATTTCGACGATACCTTCTATCCTTTCCCGCGACCGAGGCCGGCGATCAGCATCTCCACAATCGGGGCCATCGACGCCTTCAGCGCGGAGAACGGCGGCACGGTGATGTATCGCGGCAGCCACGTCTGGACTTCAGACCGGATCGAGGCGCTGCGCCGGGCTCTGGCGCGAGGCGAGCACACCCCGGACACCGAGAGCCGCGCCTATCTGGAAATGCCCGCGGGCGCGCTCTGCATCTTCCAGGGCACCCTGGTTCACGGCGCCGGCGCGAACCGGAGCGCGGCGCCCAGGCTGGCCTTCACCAACCACTATTGCGAACCCTGGGCGCGTCCGCAGGAGAACTTCTTCCTCGGCATTCCCAAGGATCGCGTGCGCCGCATGAGACGCGAGATGCAAGTTCTGCTGGGCTACGAACTTCGCCGGCCGGGAGACATCATGGGTCAAGTCGGCGGCTATCACCCGGTCAAGACGTTGGACCCGGATTTCGTCCTCCCCGTACTGCGCTAAACGTCTCCAGGTCGCCGCGGGGCTGGCGCACGGTCGCGGCGAGGAAAAGCGGAGCGGCGGCTAGCTAAAGCGATCCTGTCCCGCGCCACCTCCGCGCACCCGCAATCCCGCTAAGTCGATCAATTGTCCCACCTCTTGTCAGAACCATCCGTGGCGACCACTATTCGAACGCAGTTCCCGGATCGGCGGGGCGCTTGACAGTGATCGAGGCCAAAGCATCCGTACAAGGCTTCACCATCGCCGCCGGTTAGTGGCATGCTGTCAACCAGGGGCGGCCTGAAGAAGTTGCGCCCGTCAGGCGTTTACCCATTGCGAACAGCATTCGGAGTCGCGACGGAATTCATGCGATCCGTATGGCCGCGAAGGCTTGGCGAACGTCCGGAAAACCCTAGCCATCCGCACCGCGACATCCGCCACCGCCCCATGACCGCGTCGAAGCACCACGACAGGCTCGAGCGCGACCGCGCGGCGGACGGCTCTATCGGAGGCCCGGTTTTCGATCCCGAAGTTTGGGCGCTCTCTCCAGATCCGTTGCTCGTCGTCGATTCGAACGGTCGAATACTTTCCGCGAATCGACAAACCTTCACCTTGGCGCGCGACCTCGCCATTCAATTGCCAGCGGGATCGAGCATCCAGACCCTGCTTCGCGCGATCCACATCGCCAACGCCGCTGAGTTCACGTCGTGCGCGCCGTCGGCTTCGGCCTTCGCTTTGGACACCGCGCCATCGGGCGCGAGCGAGCTCGCGGACGCGCGCAGTTTTCGAGTTTTCATAGGCCCGAAGGCCGCCGACCCAGCGAAGGCGACCGAGTGGATCGTTCAGCTGACCGACGTGACTTCGCTGGTCGCCACGCCGCGGGGCCGGGAAGACGCCGTGTCGCAACGCGATCGTCTGGTCGATCTGCTTTCCCACGACCTGCGCTCGCCGAACATCGCCATCCTCGCGGTTATTGCTCAGCCTGGCCTCGAGGCTCTCCCTGAACAGCCTCGTCGCGTCATCGAGAAGGCGGCCCGTCGGGCGCTGCACATGATCGATTCCAGTGTTCGTCGGATCAGGGCGGAATCGGTGGACTATGTCCTGGCTCCGATCGATCTGCGGCATATCCTCGAGGAAGCGATCGATCTGGTCTGGGTCGCCAGCAGGGAAGCCAATACGAGGATCGAACTGCAGCCGTCGACCCCGGAGTTCGTCGTCATGATGGATCGCGGTCTCATCATCCAGGTCTTCGCCGGACTGTTCAGGACGGTCATAAGCCACGGCGTCGACGGCCAACCCGCGTCATGCGCTCTGGCCGAAACAACGATGGAGGGAGGGCCCGCTGTCGGCTGCACGATCATGCACGCCTTCAGGGAGCCCTCACGCAGCGGTTTCGATCAAGGGGATGACCCGTCGGCGCGGCGAACGCAGGCGGTTGTCGGCGACAGCGAAAGTCTATCCTTCGCGACATTGGTCGTCGAACGCCATGGCGGGACATTGACGTGCGCGACCACGCCGGGCGCGGGTCGGAAAATCGTGATCACGCTGCCACTCGCGGAACCGAATGCTAACGCCCTCGCTGATATTCGAGAGACGAACTAACAACGATTTGCGTTTGTGTCTGAACATTCAAATCCTGCCCGAATTAGATAATAATATCAACCTAATAGCGGAGTTTTCCAGGGTGGTGCGAATGTTTGTAACGCGGGCGGCTTCGACGTCCAGAATGGCCCCAGAAAAAAAGATTTGACCTGACAATTGACACTAAAACTCGCCCATGCTAATCGCTCCACTCGGATGCGATTTTGCATTATCCAGCTCTGGAGATTACAATGTTAGCACATGTCCTCGGTACTGTGTTCGGTTGGATTGGCACTTGGCCGTTTTAGGTTTGTCGTCATTGATCATGTCAACCGTAAGTCTCGACAGGGTCGGTCTCTTCGACATCTGAGTCCGACCTTCGTCATCCTGGACACCTTCGGGATGGAGATTTACAATCAACGCCCATGATGAGTCGCCGGGGCGAGCCGGCTCGGAAATGCGGCTGATGAAGCATCCAGAAAAATCGCGCTGTATAGCGCGGCTGGATCGAACGAAAACCCTCTCGGCAACGATCGCGCATCGCGCAAGTAAATTCGTCTGCCTCGGTCTGAGTGTTCTGGCGTCGTTGGTTTCGGCCGGGCCAGCGGTCCACGCTGACAACACAGCCGCCGCGCTCCCCACACCTAGCGCAGCCACGGTCCGGCTGAACTCGGCCGCCAAATCCGTCCTCAGTTCCGATCCCGCGCGCGCGGCGTCTCTGGCCGAGGCCGCTGGCGATCTGGCCGCGGAAGACCCCACGAATTCACCCGAACGGGCGATCGCGATCGCAACGTCCGAATCGATCCGCGGCGAGGCCGCGCTCAGGATGGGCCAGAACGCGGTGGCGAAGCCCTTGCTGGCCAAGGCCTACGCCACCGTGACACAACTGCAGAAAGGCTCGATCCTCGAGGCCGATATCCTTGTGGCCCGCGCCCGCCTCGAGAGCACGGCCTCGGAAGTGCAGAGCGCGCTGACCGACTATCTCAGCGCCTTTCCGATCTACGCACGCCATGGCGACCGCTATCAGCAGGCGGTCATCCTCCAGGATATCGGTCTGCTCTATGCCGAGGCGGGAAACTACGCGCGCGCCCTGGACTACTATGGCCAATCGTCGGCGACTTTTTCCGGCGCGCCGCCGCTGGACTACTCGGTGGCCAACAACCGCGCGACCGCGCTTCAGGAACTCGGCCGCTACGACGAAGCGACGAAAGACTATCGCCAAGCCCTGAAAATCGCGCGGGCGCTGAACAGCCCGCCGCGTCAGGCCAATGTGCTGAACAATCTGGCCTTCATGCAAGCCAACAGCGGTCAATACGCCGCGGCCCGCAGAAGCGTGTCCGAAGGTCTGAGCCTGTCGCAGGATCCAGCGTCCAAGCCGACCCTTCAAAGTCTGTTGACCACCCAGGCTGATCTGGATTTGAGGGAAAAAAGACTGGCCTCGGCCGAAAACGAGATCGAACGCGCGCTCGAGATGGAGAAAGGCGGCGGCGATATCGGTCGTGACACCGAGGTCCACCGCGCCGCTTATCGGATCTACAAGGCCCTCGGCCAGGATCAGCAGGCCCTGGTCGAACTCGAGGCCTATCAGAAGATCTTCGCTGATCACCAAGCCCTGATGGCCTCGGCCAATTCGGCCCTGTTGGCGGCGCGTTTCGACTTCGACAATCAGAACGCGCGCATCGCGGCGCTC
The DNA here is from genome assembly GCA_038231315.1 of Caulobacterales bacterium. GTDB lineage: Bacteria > Pseudomonadota > Alphaproteobacteria > Caulobacterales > Caulobacteraceae > Acaudatibacter. The sequence continues at coordinate 6,041 of JBBRLN010000021.1, read as the reverse complement.
AAGGAGGGCGAGCTCAAACGGGACGTGACCCTCGCCCGCCTCCGAGCCCGGCAGAGCGAGGAGCTTATCCTCGGCCTGCTGATCATCGCCGCCCTCATTTTCATATTCCTGATCTTCTATCTGCGGGCGCTGCGCTTGAGCCGAGATCGCGCGCGGGAATCGAACGTCGTTCTCAACGAAACCAACGCCCGCCTGGAAAACGCGCTTCAGGCGAAGACCCAGTTCCTGGCCACCACGAGCCACGAGATCCGCACCCCGCTGAACGGCATCCTCGGCATGACCGAGGTCATCCTGGCCGACCAGCAGGCGTCCGGCTGGGTGCGCCAACGCCTGTCGCTGATCCACGACGCCGGCAAGGCCATGCGCACCCTGGTGGACGATCTGCTCGACATGTCGAAGATGGACGCCGCCGAGATCGTGCTTCATCGCGAAGTGGTCGACCTGCCGACGCTGCTTTGGGAAGTCGAGCAGTTCTGGCGAACCCACGCGGAGAGCGCGGGCCTGGCGCTCACGCTGGACATCCGGCGCGCGCCCGTCATGATCGTGGAAGACGCGCGGCGGCTGCGCCAGATCCTCTCCAACCTGCTGTCGAACGCGGTTAAATTCACGCCGGCCGGCTCGATCGTCATGTCTGCGGAAACGATGGTCGTGGACGGTGTCGAGCGGCTGATCATCCGCATGGTGGACACCGGCATCGGCATCCCGCCGGAATCCAGGGAACTCGTTTTCGAGAAATTCACCCAGCTCGACGCCGGCGTGGACCGCAAGTACGGCGGAACCGGCCTCGGGCTCTCTATCGCCCGGACGCTGGCGAGCGCCATGGGCGGGGATATCACCCTGGACGCCGGCCCGACCTCCGGATGCGCGTTCACCGTGAATTTGCCCCTGGAACGGGTGCTGTCCCAGAGGGCGTCCGCCGTCCCGCCGGCCAAGTCCGCGTCCCAGACCCTGGGCGGGCTGCGCGTCGTCATCGTCGAACCCAACCCCATCCGGCAGAGCAATCTGCGCGCGGCCCTGGAGCGCAAGGTCGAGACGATCGTCTTTGTCGCCTCCGCCCGGGAGGTCGTCGATATCGCCAGATCCGGCGAGGTCGATGTGGCGATCGCCACGCTTCCGAAGGGCGAGCGCGACGGCGATAGCGAGTCCGTGCGGGACCTCGAAGTTCTCGCCGCCGCCGCGCAAACCCACCGGGTCCAACTTGTCGTCATCGTCGACGAAGGCGTCGCGATCCGCGATCTGGGACTGGAAGCGTACAACGTAACGGTTTTCGAGCGCCCGGTAAGCACGCCTCGGCTTCTGGAACATCTTGAAGGATTGTGCGGGGTGGCCCACTCTCTCGATAGTGTGTCGGCCTGAACTATAGGGAGCCGCCCTGGTCGGACCTCTGTGGTAAATCGCGAACGCGTCTTCACCCTCGGAGGCTGCATTGAAAGTCCTCTACATCGACGACGACGCGGTAAATCGGCAAGTCATTCGCGATATGCTGCTGACGGCGGGCGTCGAGATGTTGGAGGCCGCGGACGGGGAAAGCGGCCTCGCCATCGTCGACCGGCACGATCTGGATGTCGTCCTGGTCGACCTGCGCATGGCCGGCATGGACGGCCTGGCCGCTATCGCGCTCATCCGGGCGCGCCATGACGAGAAGGCCAATCTGCCGCTGATCATCATCACGGCGGACACCTCTCCCAACCTTCGCCAGAAAAGCATCGCGGCGGGCGCCGATGAAGTCTTGCTGAAGCCGGTCGCCATGCGCGAACTCTTCGACGTGATCGGCCGCGCCATCCGGGTGAGAGCCGAGGATGATCTGCTCGACATGTGAAGCGTGGTGTCTGGTCCGCGCCGCCATCAGGCCGGAAACACCCTATTTCGGTAGGTACTCCTCCGCCTCCACCAGCCTGAACCCCGGCGTCTCCGTCACGCACTGGCGCAGCAGAAAGGCGTGGCCAGCGCCGAAGAAGACCACGATGCGGTCGCCGGGCTTGGCGAGCTGGATCAGGTTGGCGCAGATCAACAGGTTGCGGTGTTGCCACGCGGCCACCAGATCCGCGCCCGGCTGGTCGTCCCCGGCCCCGATGCGCAACATGGTGCGATAGAAACCATTGCCCTCGCGGATGGTGGTGGGGTCGTTGAGAAACCTCAAGGTCGGGCCGACGCCGCCCTCGGCCAGGCGGCGCCCCTGCTCGTCCATCATCTTTTGAACGATGGCGTTCTGGTCTTCGAGGAGCCCGAATCGGCCATGAGAGTCGGCGAAGTTCTTCAGGCGCTCGTAGGGAAACGCACCGTCGGCGTCGAGGCTGTGGACCCCTGCGGAACCAGCCGTCTTGGCCAGGCGAAAGCCGAGCTGCACCACCTCGTTGCGCGACGGGGCCAGCGTGCCGGCGAGGTATTGCGGATAGCGCTCGGCGACCGCGTCCGTCGGCCACTCCACGCCCACCTGGGTGGGCTTGAACCGCGCGAGCGCGTCGGTCACCGACGCGATCTCCGCCTGACGCTTCGGCGTCAGGACATCGTCGACCTGCAGGTTGTGCAGATCCCTCCCGGGGTTGGACATGTGGAAGACGGCCACCACCATCACCTCGACCGGCGCGGCGGGAGGGGAGGGGACGTCGGCTGCCCGCGCCGCTGTGGAAAGCAGAAGGCTAAAGACGATAGAGGCGGCTTTGAAACCCGTCATGGTCCCTCCCGCGGTCACCGTATGATCTTCGAAACGCCGCTCAAGTTAAGCATCGGTAAGGCGGCTTGGAGTTGGCGGAGGCGACCCCGGACACGCGGCGCCCTTCTCCCGTAAATCAAGAGGGGCTACCTTCCGATCGTGCCCGACCTTAACGCCGCCCTGGCGACCTTCGCCCGCAACATCGAAAGCCAGACCGGCCGCGCCGTGGAGGCCTGGACCGAAATGCTTCGCGCCGGCCCTCTGAGTAGACACGGCGAGATGGTCGTCTGGCTCAAGACCGAGCACGGCCTCTCCCACGGCCACGCCAACCACCTCGCCAAGGCTGCCCTGGCTCCTGCGCCGGGCGCAGGCGGAGACCCCGTCGCCCACCTCTTCGAAGCCGACAAGGCCGCCCTCCGCCCGCTCCACGACGCCCTCACCGCCGCGGCCCTCGCCTGTGGCCCGGACGTGGAGATCGCGCCGAAGAAGCTCAACGTCAGCCTCCGCCGGGCGAAGCAATTTGCCCTGATCCAACCGACTACAAAGACCCGCATCGACCTTGGCCTGATCCTCAAGGGGCGTGAACCGGCTGGGAGACTGGAAGCGTCAGGGAGTTTCAACGCCATGTTCACTCACCGGGTGAAGCTTGGCGGTGTGGCGGAAGTCGACGACGAGGTGCGGGGATGGTTGCGGGAGGCTTATGCGGAGGCGGGGTAGGTCACCCCCGCCGATACTTCCCCAACTCCGCCTCCGTCACCGCCGCCCCGGTCGCGTCCCCCGCCAGCCGCTGCGCCGCCGCCAATCCCCGTAGCGCCCGCGTCCGTCCCGGCGCCCTTGCCAGCGCGGCCTTGTAGGCTACCACCGCCTCCGCCGGCCGGTGCGCGCGCAGCAGCTCGTCGCCCAGCAGTTCCCAGGTCGGCAGGGCGACGATCGGGGGGCCGAACTCCATGGGCAGGTTGGCTTCGGCCTCGGCGGTCTTGCCTAGGCTCGCGAGGCCGCCGCCTAAGTCGCCGGCGCGCAGGCGGGCGACGGCGGCGATCTGGTCGGCCATCAGGTTGGGGCTCGCGCGATCGGCGCGGCTGGATGAGGGGTCGGCGGCGATCGCCGTGGCGTAGGCGGGCGCGGCGGCGCTGAGCCGGGTGGAGGCGGCCTCGAGCGCCGGCGCATCGTTGGCGCGCAGGGCGGCCACCGCGTCGCCATAGGCCTCCATGAACGTCAGCGCGGGAGTCTTGGCGCCGGCGGACGCCGGTCGCTCCGCGGGGACCCAGCGTCCCGTCGCGACCACCTCCATCAGGCGCATGCCGTCGTATTCGGCGGCGTCGCGACCGGCGGCCGCCGCGTCCCCCCGGGTCGAAGCGCGGCAGCCGTCCAGCGTGGCCCTGGCCTCGGTGCTCCGGCCCTCCTGCAGCTGGGCGTAGAACAGCCAGTTGGGATAGTGGCCGCATCCCGCCGCCCTGCGACCGGCGGCGGCGTCGCTCGCGGTCTGCGCCGCGATCGCGGCCTCGTTGGCGGCGATGGTCTCGTCCCACATGCCGAGCGCGATGAAGATGTGCGAGGTCATGTGCAGGGCGTGAGGCGCGTCGGGCGCCAGGGCGCCATAGCGCCGGGCCGCGCGCAGGCCGAGCGGCGCGTGGATCGGGTCGTCGTAGGAATGGATCATGTAGTGCAGCACGCCCGGGTGGCGCAGGTGCGCGGGATAGACCTCCTCCAGCAGGGCGGCGGACTTCATATAGGTGGCGACGTCGCGGCCGCCGTGGCTGGTTCCGAGCAGGGCCAGGGCGTCGAACGCCGTGGCGTCGACGTCGTCCGGATAGCGCGCCTGCAGGGCGGCCATGGCGTCGGCGTAGCGAAAGTCCCGCGCGAACTTGTCGCCGTCGCCGTAGAGGATTTCGACGGCCGCCAGGTAGTCGCGCTCGCGCGGGGTGCCGGCCTTGGCCGCGCGGGCCGCCGGGGTGGGGCCGAGCCTGGCCAGCGCGGCGCGGGCGGCCGCGGGGTCCTGCTGCATCCACACCGGATGGTTGAAGGTCATCGCCTCGCCCCAATAGGCCATGGCGAAAGCGGGGTCGGCGGCCTCGGCCTGCTGGAAGGCCAGCGCGGCGCGGCGGTATTCGAAATCGTGCAGCAGCGCGAGCCCGGTCAGGAACGGCGCCTGGGCGGCGGGGGCGCCGGAATTGGCGAAGGCGACGTCCCCCGCCTGGACAGTTTGGGCGAGGGCGGGGGAGGCTGTCGCGAGGTAGAGTGCGATCAGTCCGGTGATAATGCGCATGAGTTTCCTCCCCCTCGTGCATCCCCTTCGCCCGAAGGTAGAGGGTAGGGCCTGCCCGCCCTCACGAGTGGGAGGATGGGGGATTTTGGACCATGGGGCAATCGCGACCGCCTCATCCCCCGTAAGCTTCGGGAGACGCTATCAATATCTCACAAGACAATGGGGTCGTCGACAACGATATTTAATATTAAATTAGATACCGGCACTATATTGTTAAGAGAGGAGGGTGCCTATACGTAGCAGGTTCGTTAGGTCGTGTGCAAAATAGTCGACGGATAAAGAAAATTCGTGATTTAGATATCGCGTCGGACTCTTTTTATGCTTGGCGCTTAGACCAGGAATTTGAGACAAGGATTTCATCATCTGAGCTCTAGCCGCCTCACTATCATGAGCTATACAATTTCTCACTCGTGACACTCTTTGAACTATATTCCGATCCGAAGATTCGACTAGTGTAAACGGGTACTCGCCATAGAGTAATTTCTTCGCAGCGGCTCCAACACCTTTCTCCCAAGGAAGCGGATCAAAATAATCACGGTTCATTTTAATTATATCCGTGACGGCCGCTGTAGATACCGAAGGAACTCGCGATCTGATAATATAGCGTTTCCCCCCCACCAAGCGCTGAGTCCACTTATGAGTTCCACACGCGATTGCGATAAGCTGCTCCTCGAGGAATCTCTCAAAATTGCGAGTCCCAAGAACATAGAGGCCTTGCCTAGAAGTAGTACGCTCCTGTTTAGTCAAATTACCGAGATTTAACGCATTTGACAACGCACGATCCGCTTTCACGATTTCCTGAATGTTCATTTGCAGACGACGTATTGGGGGCCGCATCTAAATTTCAAAAAATGTGCCAATAAATTGAAAGAGGATTTCGCGGCTTGATCGACTGTTGGATCGGCTCGCAAGCGAGAGTTTTACCTCGTCCGGTAAGCTTGATTCGTCAGCTAAAGCAGCCGACGTATGCGTGAGGCCTCTATTCACGACCGGGACGAACCGTGATTCAAGCTCCCAAACGGGAGCCAAGGGATGAGTCGTTTCGATCTTAGCGAGTCGGACTGGAGGATCATCCAGCCGCTGTTGCCGAACAAGCCGCGTGGCGTGCCTCGGGTGGATGAT
>JBBRLN010000020.1:0-39647 GCA_038231315.1 Caulobacterales bacterium | reverse complement strand
GATACGTGCGCTGACCCGATAATCAAGCTGAATCAACGGGTTCTTGGAACGGCACGGGATCGCCTGGAACGCCCAAAAACAGCGATTTCTTCGACTACGAATCTGAGGGTCGGGCGTTCGAATCGCTCCGAGCGCGCCAATCTTTTTCCGAAATGCCGAAGTCGATCTCGTTCACGAGATTTAATAAGTCGTCGCCGTCGCACAGTCCACGGAAGCAAAAAGACGTCCTGTTCGTTTCCGCAAGATTTGCGATGAGCGGAGCTTTCTGACCGGCCGATCTTTTTTCAATTCATAGACTTGGTCGCAAATCTCAGAACGTCCCGCGGATCAAGGGAATGCCATGGAATGGCGGGAAGACGCCTTGCGGCAGCTGGCTTCCTCCGCCCTGTCCCGCCGGGTTGAGCGAAAAGTCCGGCGGCATGCCTTGTTGAAGCGTGAACGTGGGTCCGATTTGGAGCGCGGCGCTGATCGGCCCCAGGGTTACGGCGGCTTGAACGCCGCCTTGTATCTGAAGGGTGAGGGAGCCCGAGGCGGAACTGCCGCCGACGTTGGTGATCCCGCCGACGATCTGCAGAAACGCATTCGCCTTGATGGCGGCGTGGACGGCGTGAAACAACCGCGTGTCGACGAGCGTGGCGTCCGGCGACTGCGCCTGGACCCCGACCATGGCCTGGACGTCGCCGGTCGTGGCGTTGACCTGAAACTGGAAAACGCGTTGCACCGACCCGTCGCCTTGGCTCAGCTGAACCTGAAGGGTGTTTTCGAATTTCCCGTGGTGGGACAAGTGCCACGTGCCTTGCCAGCCGACCGCCGAAGCGAGCTTGTCCGGCTTGTCGGCGGCTGGGGCTTGTCCGGGCGGAGCCTCCAGGACGACCGTGAACGGCGGTGGCGGGGGCAACGGCGCCTGGAGGGCCTTGCGGACAAGAACCGACCATTCGCCCTCGACGATGGCGGCGACCTTGTCGCGCGGGATGATCGGCAACACCAGGGCGCGGCATTGCTCCGTGATCTGGTCGAGGGTGGAAGGGCCGCCGTTGAAGAACGGCTGCAGGCCCGGCGCGGCCGCCAAGCCGCCCGTGCCGAGAAATGTTCGAATACGGTCGATATCCGCGCCGGTAAGGCCGGGTTCCAGCGTCCTCAGGGGCGCGTCCGTTCCAAGCGGGGCCGGAATGCCGGCTCTGAGCAAGCCCGAGGAACCGCCTGCCGCGGGAGACGCGCCGGCTCCGCGCCCTCCAGGTAGATATTTGTAGAACTGCGCGTTGACGTAGGCGGCGATGGTCTCGTCCGATAGGAGCAGAACCCCGGATTCTCTGCGCACGATGCCGATAGCCTGCTCGAGACTCATGCGCTGCCCGTCAAACGTGGCGCGCTTCTCGCGGGGAAACAGCACGATCTGGTGGCGCCGAAGGACGCCGTCGATCAGCTCGATCTGTTGCGGCGACAGCGTTCCTCGCGTGGGATCGGCAGTGATCCGCGCCGCCGGGATCGGCTCACGCCGAACGACGTTCCCGCCGCCCTGCTGCGCCACGTGGGTGAGCTCATGGGCGATCAATCTTTGGCCTGCCGGGGTCGCGGGGGCGTATTGCCCCGCGCCGAACACGACATCCCGCCCGACCGTGAACGCACGCGCGCCCATGGCCTGCGTCGACCGGGCCGCGAGCCCGTCGTGGTGGACCCTCACGTCACTGAAGTCACGGTCGAGCAGCGGTTCGAACCGCGCGCGAAGCGTGGGCTCCAGCGGGCCTCCCGGCGAGCCTATGGCTTCGGACGCGATCGCCGGGGCCTCCACGGTCCCCGGCGCCCGAGTCTCGGTCGCTTTGGGCCGCGCGGCGGCGTGATCGCGGGTGACGCCTTGCGCGCCCGCCCCAGACATCATGCGATCGGCGACGCGGTCCGCCTGACGCTCCAGAGGATCGTCAAGCGCACCCATGACGAGCTTGCCCCGGGGCGCTTCCAAGGCTCGCGGCTTTCCGGCCCCGGGGGGCGCAGTCGACGGCGTCCTTGAGAAATCCCACGATGCGGATGTCGTCGGTTCGCTCGCCCCGCGCGGGGACGAAGCCGTCTCATCGACCCGACGGTTGGGCGCGCGCGGGGCGGGCGCCGAGCGCGGAAGCGGCTTTCGATTGAGAAAAGTCGCCGCCGACGGCCTTTTCGCGACTCCTGGAGCAAACATGCCACTCCCCCCGCACCCCGCGGACCCGAAACTACGCTGGCGCCGTGTGTTGTCAATTTCGGCGCACCGCGGATGTCGGCTCAATTGACCGCACGGTCTGGACGCAAGACTCGCCTCAGCGTTAGGATCATCGCGGGCGCACTGGCGGGCCAAACCTTGGCCGCGACCGTGGGTCCAAGCGGAGGGTCTTTTGAAGGCGGTCGCGGTCCAGCGTAGTGGCGCCTCCGTCGCGCCCGCGACGAAGCCGCCTCAGGCCACGCCTGCGCGAGCGGTCTCGGTGCAGCGGTTCGCCGGCGCACGGTCCGGCGTGTCAGCCGATCCCTCGCCGCTCGTCGATCAAGCGATGGCCGGCGCGTCGACAGGATTGGATCCCGCCACGCGCGGCTTCATGGAGCCCCGCTTCGGTTACGACTTCAGCCAGGTTCGCGTTCACGCCAACGCGTCGTCGGGCGCCGCGGCGCGTGCGCTCGGCGCCAAGGCCTTCACGATTGGCGACCACATATTTCTGGGCGCCGATCAACGCGCGCCGGTCAGCGGAGGCGACCGCCGACTGCTCGCTCACGAGCTTACGCATGTCGTGCAGCAGCGGTCAGGCGCGGTGGAGGGCGCGCAACGTTTCGGCGAACTGACTGTCAGCGATCCGGGCGACGCCTTCGAGCGCGCGGCCGAGACGAGCGCCGACGCGGTCATGTCCGCCGACCGCGCCAAATGGCCGGCGAAAGGCGCCAGGCCGACGCCCATCGGCGCGCGCGTTGCGGGGGGAACCGTCCAACGCTTCCTGGCGGGCGAGGAGGGTCACGGCGGCATCGAGGAGAGCGCGCTGAAGGAGGCGGGGTTCTCCGGCGCCGAAGCTCACGAGACCTACTACGGAAACTGGCTGCGGGATTGGTCCCAAATTCGCACGGACGACTGGACGAGCGAGATCAGGCTGGAGTTCATCAAGGTCATCGCGACGGGCGAGTTCGGGCATACTCCAACGAGCGACGAGATCGGCCGCTACCTCGCGAGCGAGCATGTCGATCGACCCGACGGCGGCGACAGCCCTGAAACCCCGGGGCTCGATCCCAAGGAGCAGGCGGCCCGTCGCTCGAAGCTGTCGTCCAGTCAGCAGCGCTGGTTCGACCAGGAACAGAGCGCGGACTTTCAGTCGAAGATCGCCGCCGCCGCGGCGGCGTCCGGCCTGCCCGCCTACACCGAGCGCGCCAAGGCGCACGCGAAGCAACAGATCGCCGAGGCCGCGCGGCTTGGCCGAAACGAGGCGGGCGAACGGGCCCTCGGAGATGGCCTGCACGCCGTGGAGGACTATTTCGCTCACTCGAATTTCGTCGAAGTGGCGCTGGCTGAGCTTGCCGACAATCAGGAGGTGGCCCGCGACAACCCCATGGTTCGCGCCCTGGGACGATACGACCGCGTCGATCCAGCAAAGGTCAATGTCGACGCCAAGGGCCGGCCGGGAATCGTGACGGGAACCTCGTCTGGAGACGCGGCCACTTCAGTGGGCCTTATGGAAACGATCAAGGCCGAACTGAAGACCCCTCAAATCCGGAGCGCCTTCCTGCGCGGCGCGGCGATCCGCTATGGCTGGAATGCGCCCAGATCGGCTGGACGGACCGCGTTGGGCGCGGTGGGCGGCGTCATCGGCGGTGGGATCGGAGCGGTGGGCGGGGCTGTTGGCGGCCTCGTCAGCGGCGCCGGGAAGGGCGCCGCGGCGGGTTGGCGGGGAGCGAAACACTGGTGGAGCAAGCCGTTCGCGGCAATCGGCGGCCTCTTCAAGGGCGCGGTGACCGGGGCGGGAAGCGGCGCGGCGGCGGGGGCTAAAGCCGGTTGGAACGTCGGCAAGAAGGTCGGCGGCGCGGCGGGCGAAGGGGTCGGCGCCGTAGCGGGATTGGCTCTGACGCCGGCGGTCTACGCGGCGATGGAGGCGCTCTATCTGTCCGTCGGTGTTCCGGCGACCATCGTGAAGTCGCACGACATCGATAAGAAAATCAAAGCCAAGTCCCGCGAGACGGTCGATCCCAAGGACAAACTTAATCCGACGCATTCCCAGATCGCCAAGGACGAGATCGATCATCCGCTACACGCCTTGGCGGCCCGTCTCGCGCACGTCGTCGATGTGGATATCGGCAGAACCATGATCGAGGTCTGGGCCGGGCGCCGGCCGGTGTCGGACGCCCAAAGAGCGGTGGATGACTATCTCGTGCATCCCGCGGCGAGCGACTGGTGGAAGAACGAGGTGCGCAAGGCCGCTGTGGCCAGTGCGGCGCCGAAGAAGGCGAAGGGCGCCTGAACCATGCCCCGCCCCCGGAATGCGTCGCCATCGAGAAGCCCTTACGGCTGTGACGCCCCGGCTCGGCCGGGCTATTTTTCGTCCTGGCCGATCGCGACGGGCCGCGAGAATTTCAACTCCCCCGGCAGGCTGAACTCGGGAGAGCCGAGCTCGACTGGGGTCGCCCCCAAATAGCTTACGCGCGCCTTACCCAACGTCGAACCGGTCCGCGCGCCAATCACGCGATCCTGCTCGATCAAGAGTTGGGCGCCGCGTATCTCCAGAGTGAGTTCGACGTCGAACCTCAGCACGAGGTTGGCGCCGCCCCAGGTCACCGCGATCGTCGGATGGTGGCTGGACTCGATGACGATCGGCGCCAGGACGAGGGACGCGGGCGCGTTGTCGCGTTCGGGAGCCGTGTACTCCGGCAGACCCACGGAGAATTTCAGGCAGGCCGCCTTGAACATCTCGCCAACGGGAATCTTCAGCGCATCATCGAACGCGTTGCGCAGACCCTGGGCGCTGGCGGCAAGGGCCGGCGCGGAAACGCCCGCCTTGGTGGAAGCTTCCCGCACCGCCCCGCTATCGGTCAGGGTCGCGATGTTCTGCGGGGTTAGGCAATCGATCAGGGTCAGGTTTTCGGCGCTCAACGCGTCGTCGGAGGGAAAGCTCATGACTCGACGCCTTCCTTTTCCCGCGGAACCGCGAGGGCTCGGGCAGCGAACTTCGGCTCGTGTGCAAGTCGCGCGGTCGGACGTCCACCGTCGACGCTTGCGCGATAGATAACCGGCAAGATCGGCGTCTCCGGCTTCTTATCCGGGGTGTCGATCGCCGTGTCGACAATCGGCTCGGGCTTTGGCGGGCCGCGTCGGCGGGCCAGGACCAGGGCCGCCGCGATCGCCGCCGCCCCGACGCCGCCCAGGATCGGAAGCCAATTGCCACCGTGCGAGCGCGGCTGGGGCGATTGGGAATCGAGGCGCTTGGACGGCGGCTGTTCGAGGGTCGGACGAACGGTGTCCGCGGCGCCTTTTGTGTCGCCGGGCGGTGCAACCTCGGCATCTGGCGGCCGATCAGTGGTGGTGGGCGCCGTTGGCTGAGTTGGCAGTGGCGCCGGAGTCGCCATGGTCAGCTCAACATGCCCGTCCTGCGGGAGAACAGCCCCGGGCCGGGGGGTCTGGCTGACCACTCTGGCGAGGAGATCGTCGTCGCCGGTGATGTCCAGCGTCGCGCCGATCCTCGAGGCGACAGTCAGGGCGCTGGAACGCGTTCGGCCCATGAACCGGGGGGTCGGGACCTGGACATCGTGCGACTGGGGCTGACCCTGAGATGAGGGATTGTTCTCTACCGCCGCGTGCATCTGCAGCTGGACATAGGTGCCCCGCGCCACCTGTTGGCCGGCCCTTATCGACTGACTGGCGACAACCACGCCGTATCCCGTCGGGCCGTAGAAAATCGGTTTGAGCCCGCTGGCCTCGGCGCGGTTAGCGGCGGCGTCGCGATTGAGGCCGAGAAGCGGGGGGGCGGTGGTCTGACCGCCTTCGGGGAGGCCCATGCGCAGGGCGATGACGACACCCTGCGGCAACTGGCGGCCGGCCTCGATCGACTGAGCGACCACCGTCGCGGTTGGCCCCGCCGCGCCGAAAAACCTCGTCGCGAATCCCGCGCCGCGCGCTTGGGCGTCGGCGTCCGCGCGGTTGCGCCCGAAGAAATACGGCACGCGGTGGAATTCGCCGGTGTCGGCGACGCGGACCAGGGTTCCACGCTCCAGCGAAGTCACGGCGGATCGACGATCCTCACCAGCCGACGCCGCGTGGGCCGCGCCCAAAACGCAGACCAGTCCGAGCAGAAATGCGCGAAAACGCCCGATCAAAACCGTCAGTCCCCCTCCGACAGAAGATTTCGCATATGCCGTTCGGTCCCCGATAGGCAAGCCCGTGTCGAGCGCGCTCGCAGCGGCGAGCGGGCGCGCGCCCCGGCGCTGACGCCCTGGGTGAGGCTGACGCCGCCGCGCCCGGCCGTCACTGACCCCGCAGCGATCGCCATAGCGACAAGGCCTCCGCGAAAAATCCGCCCAGGGCCGTTGCTTCGCCGGACGCGGCCTTGGCGCGGGCGAGGGCGGCGGCGGCTTTGGCGGCGAAGTCGGTGACGGCGGCCACGACTTTCTCGATCTCGGCGACGAGGGCCTGAAGGCCGCCCGCCGTTTTCTGGCCGCCGGCGCCGCCCGCGAGGCCCTCGACGGTCTGGCGGCCCTGGGACGCGGCAGCGGCGTGGGCGGCGGCCTCCTCGGCGGCCGTTTGGGCCGCCGCCGCGTGATAGTCCGCCCCGGCGGCATGGCCGGCCGCTTCGTTGAAGCCCGGCTGGGCGACGTGGGGCTTGGCCGCTTCGGCGGCCTTGGCGGCGGTCTCGACGGCTGTCTTGGCGTGTTCGGCGGCGAAGTCGGCCGACTGGCGGGCCTCGGTGGCCTTGCCCTGCGCGCGGGCGACCAGATCGGCGATCGCCGAGCGAAACTTGGCGACCTCACCCTCGGCGAGGGATTCCACGCCGTGCTCGACCCGCTCTATGAGCGTTTCGGGCTCTCGATCGGGTGCTTCTCTCTTGGTGGTGGTCTCGCCGTCGCCCTGGTCGCGGCGGTCATCGGTCTCGGCGCCCGCCGCGCGCAGGCGATCCTCGTCGCGTGAGAGCTTGGCTTCCGCCGCTTCCGCCTTGCGCGCCGAGGCTTCGACGTCGGTCTTGGCGGCCTCAGCGTTGGCAAGCGCGTGCTCGACGGTCTCGCGATCGTGCGTGACGGCGAACTTCTTCTCCCGCTCCTCGATCTCCTTCTCGACTTCAGCCTCGATTTCGCTGTCGCCGAGGGCGGCGCCACAGCCGAGAACGAGACACTTGTCCACGCCCAACGGTTTATGACTAGGGTTTCTCAGGCAGTATTTGCTCATTTTCCGCCTCCCTCGAGGGCCGCCACGCGGTTCGCGAGGTCGTCCAGCACGCCGCTGAGATTGTTGACCTGTTCCTGCAGCGCGGCGAGGGGCTGGAAGGCGAGGCGGTAGTCGGCGATGACCGCCGCACTCTGGGGTACGAAAAGCGCCAGGGGCGCGTAGTGATGATCGACGCCGTCAGGCGGCCTAGGCTGTGCGTCACCGAGCAAGATCCCTTCGTTCGCCGTGCGCGCGGAGATCAGCCAGTAGTCGCCGGCCTGGTAATGGCTAGCGAGCTTTTCCACGTCGACGAACTGGATCTGGATTCCGTCCTCGATATTCACCCAATGATCGTCGCGCTCGCCTTCGACGATGAGAAGGCCGTCGGGGCCGGCGGCCTCTCCGCCGCGATTTTTCGGGTCGGAGCGCTGGTTCCAGATCCGCAGAGCGACGTCCGACCGCTCGCCGGACTTGAAGTCGAAGTTGCTCCCCGGCGCCGGCACCAACGTCAGATGCCCGGGGCCGTGACCGGTACCCTTGACCTGGACCATCAGCGTGGGTCGGAAGAGGGCGCGGCTCTCGCTGTCGCAAACCTCGACCCAGGTTCCGGCTTCCAGGCGCGCGGACGCCCGTCTGGAAAGCGGCGCCACCACCGCCACGCCGCCCTCCAGGCTCGTCAGCGGGAGCAGGGTCGAGGCATTGTCGCGTGACCATTTGAAGGTTGCCTCGCCCGCGGGCCCGCCCTTGTGGACCTCGATCCGGTACAAGAGGTTCTCCGGACCCCTGAAATGGCCGGTGCGGCCGCCCTGCTCCCGGCGGCGGCCCGCCTCGGGCGGCGGCTCGGCGAGACGGGCGCGCAGCAGGCCGCGAGAGCGGGAACGCCAGTGCGCCTCCACCTCCTCGCACTCCTCGCGCAGCGCCTCGTGATCCGGCGTCTTGGGTTCATGCCGTTCCGAAAGGCGGTGAGCCTTGATCTGCCAATTGACCCGCGCGCGGACGCAAGTTTCCACGCCGTTCAGCGCCGGTTCCAACAAGGCCGGGTCGTCGATCGCCGTCACGACGCTCTCCCAGGCGTCAAGGTAGATCATCGAAACGCCGCCGCTTTCGATCTTGATGTCGTTCGGCAACGGCTGGTTGCGGAAGGAGGTGTCGTCGTCGCATTCGCAGCACAGGCCATCGACGTAATAACGTCCGGCGCCGACCGCGAAGTCGTCCTTCTTGCCGCTCATGGCTTTGATCTCGAAACCGGCTTCGTTGACCGGCGCCCCGGCCCTGGTCTTGGCCCCGCCCGTGAGATCGCCCGCAAGGATGCGCAGCCGGTGACTCAGGATCGAAACCTGTTCGTTCCAGTCGGCGTCCAGGATCGGACGACCCTGTTGCTGCAGCACGCGACTATAGCGCCGGTCCGGCCTGAACGTTACGCGCGATACATCCGCCTTCATCGCGGTCTCTCCTCAATCGACATGAATCACGGCGGCGTTGACGCCGGCCGGTAGATAGTCCGCCAGGGCGGCCTTGAGCGCGCGCTCGCGCGCCGTCCAATAGAGATCGTGGTGGACCCCCAAGGCCTCGCGATCGTCCGATCCCTCTCGGACTGCCTTGGCGCATTCCGGCGCCAGCTCGGCGTAGCCCGGCGCGCCGAAGGTTCGACTGACGAAGACCGGCGCTTCGCCATCGTCGTCCCCGGCCCTGGGAAGGCACGAGAAGCGGCGCGGCAGGCGCGAGTCGCGCGGAACCCAGCAGAAGCGAACGAAACCCGACTGCCGCCGCGCCACCTCCACCGCCTCGGTGAAGATGCTGTTCTCCGCCACGCTCAAGGCGTGGCAGGTCAGCGCGCCCAGAACGGTGGAGCGACGGATCGCAAGCTCCACATAGGGCGCTGGGTCCGGCCCGATAAAAATCTCGCGTCCTTCACCGGCGTCCAAAACGGAGTCGATCACGGTCACCGCGAGCGGCGCTTCACGCTCCTCGTCGGCGCGGACGTGAATTGGGCCAGTGATGCTCCGCTCGATCGAAACGGGTCCCGTGCAGTTGTCGAAGGTTACGCTGGCCCTATCGTGGGCGCGCCGTCCGCCGCCTTCGTTCCACCAGCCTGGGATTAGCGTGCATTGACGCAGCGTCAGATCGCCGGCGAAGGCCTCGATCAGCAGGCCCCGGCCCCCGATCGTCAGGCCCTCGAGGGTGAGGTTCGAGCCCGCCGACCCTGGAACATCATCGCGGCTCCCGCGCACCCGCCAGGCGTCCAGGGAGTCGGCGTCAGCGTCGATCAAACGGATGATCGGCCGGCAGCCCGCCGCGGCGCGGATCACCAGCCGCCGCTCGCTTTTCGACAGATCGATGGCGAGGCCCGTCTCGTCATAGGTCGCGCTGTCGCGGATTTCGATCAGGGTCGAGCGGGCGCCGTCCGATCGCCAGCGCTCCAACACCGCGTGGAGGCTCTTGTGGCCTTTCTCGGCGGTGGCGGCGATCGTATAGACGGATCCGAACGTCTCGATCGCCGGCGCGGGCTTTGCCCCCACGGCCCCGCGCGGTCCGGTGACGGCGTAGGCATAAGACACCCGGACGCGTTCCGGGGCCTCCCGGTCGGAAAAGGCGATCCGCCCGAGTTGCGGGTCGATGGCCACTCGGTTCCCGGTGGGCCGTTCGCGCCAACGCCCCAGATTGGCCGGAACAATCCGCTCGGGGTCGACGGGGAGGAACGGCTCGCCCTCGCGCCGTCGGGTCCAGAGCATAAGCGCGGAGTCTTCGCCATAGAGCGTGGGATCGACCATCCATCCCGATCCTTCGGGGTCGCCGCGTGGCCGCCGCCTCGCCAGGTCGTCGCGCTTGATCGGCGTGGGAAGAACGCTCCGATCGATCGGCGTGGTCGTCGGAGAAGGGCAGTGGAGCGCCACGTCATGGCCGAGCGGATCGAACGTGAACTGACCCGATCCTCCATCGTCGATCGCGGCGGCGTCGCCGTTTCTCACGCGCACGATGTCACGTCGGAAGATGAAGACGCCGACATTGCCCGTCCCGAACCGCCCCGGCGCGCGGACCGCATCGGCGTCGCGGACATCCACGGTTCGGGATAGCCCGTCGCTGGGTCCGCCCAATCCCATAAGCGCTCCAGGTTCACGCACGGCCGCCGTCCCGCCACCCCGCGCCGGAAAGCGAAGATCCTTGGTGATGGCGAGGCGAGTTCCGAACTCCACCACCCGCGCGGGCCAGCGGGCCACGTCCCACACGATGTCGCCGAGTAGTGAGTGGGCGCCTTTGCGACGGCGCCAGCGAACCGTGTTGGCCACAAGCATCCGTCCCGGAGCGACCCTTGCGAGAGCGGCGCGCTCTTCGGTGGTCACGCCGTCGCCGCCGCTCGAGGGTGATCGGGCCCCGACCAGCTCGCCGATATAGGGCGCGGCCCAGTCGTCGCAGGTCTCGATGAACCAGTTATCGTACATCTGTTCGATGTCGTCGTGGATGACCTGAGCCTGTTCGCCGAGGATGGCGATCAGGGCGCGCAGCACGTCGCCGTTCTCCGCGTCTTTCCGTCGATAGACGGCCGGCAACAGGGCCCACATGTCATCCGTCAGGCTCATGACGCGATCTCGTTGAGCACCAGCATGTCGGGCAGACTTCCGGAGAGGTAGGCGAGCTCCGCCGCCACGATCCGGCGGGCGCCCCCGCCGCCGGCGACCCTGGCCAGGCGCGCGCCGACGTCGGCGACACCACCGGCGTTGATAGCGGCCTTCAGGCCGGCGGCGTCCACCGGCGGCGTCACGCCGGTCAACAGCTGGAGATCCACATAGGCGACGCCCGGGGTCGTCTGGATCGTCGAGACGACATCGGAGGCGTGGATCGAGCGGCCAAAGGCGGCGCGGGAGAAACTGAAACGCTCCAGGAGCCGTGCGCGGATCACCGGTTCCACATCGCTCCACAACCGGTCGGGGTCGACCGCAACGCGGGCCGAGATCAACGCGACCTTGGCGACGCGCGGCGCGAGCTCGACCTCATGCTCGTCATCGCCATAGTCGTCCAGGACAGCGCTGAGCGAGGTCCAAAGGTCACTCTGCGGGTCCAAAGCGTCGTCCAGCGCGCCGGCGATCGTGAGGTGGACGATCGGGCCGTCGGCTCCCGTAAAGCGCTTCGCCGAAGCCTTGGCGACCCCGGGGAACGTCACGGCGAAATCCTCATAGTCGCGCACGGCGACGAGACGGGAAAGCGAGACGAGGCCCAGCGGCGCCGCTTGGCGGATCGCGTCGGGACCCTCCGCATCCGCGCCGCCGGTCGCCGCCTTGGGATTGGTTACCGCCTTCAGCCCCAGGGGCCGGCTGAGCAGGGTCGAGATCGCGCCGCTGTCGACATTGCCCGAAGAGCCAAGGCCAGAGCGGTAGCGCGCGCGGACGTTGTCCGATCCCGTCGGCAGGCGGGCGCCGTGAACGCCGTCGCCGAAGCGCACGGCTGTCGCGCCGTTCGCGCCACCCTGGGTGACATAGACGCGGGCCCTCGACCCATGAGAGCCGAGACTCTCGACCTCCCGCCAACGGATGCCGGCGATATAGATGCTCAAAGTGCTGACGACGCCGCTCGGGGTGGCCGCCGATATGTACGTCAGAGGCGGTTTCTTCAAAGTGAAGGCTTGGTTGGCCAGCGCCCCGTTGCCCGCGCCGAGGATCTCATCGACGCTCTCGCCCTGGGTCGACTTGGCGACATTGCCCAGGATCTGGACCGTGTCGAGCTTGTACGTGAAGGCCAGCGGCGCCGCGAGAGTCAGCGTGGTGTGCAAGGTTTCGCCGGGCGTGAAGGGGCTGGCGTCCTCGTCGCCGTCCGGCCTCGCGCCACGGATGTCTCCGCCGTGCTGGGAGTCAGCCAGGATGACCGCTTCGGACCACGTCGAGCCGGGAAGATCGGTCCGTTCACCCTTGACGACCAGCCATCGTCCGCGTGGCAATCCGGGGGTGAAGCCGTCGAGTTCGAGGGTTGCGGACGGGGTTGTCGAGAAGGGGGCGGTGATGTCCTCGTCCACCAGAGTGAGCGGTACGCTGCCGGCATAGACCGTGGTCTGGCGGATCGCCCGGTCGAAGGTCGTCTTGGCGGGATCGATCCAGGCGCCCTGCAACGCCAGGCGGGTCACCCGGGCGGTCTGGCCATAGGCTGTTCGGCCTACCGCGGCGACGCCGCCGTCGGCGATCATCAGGGGCGGGGGAGGCGGCGCTTCGGTAGCCGAGACGGGCGCGTCGAAGGCGACCCAGGTCCCCGGCGCGATCGTGTCGAATAGGCCGTCAAGATACAGGGCGCCTGGATCCTCGGTCCACGCGGCGCCGGTCTTCAGCGCGAGCAGACCGTCGACCTCGATCCCGCCCCCGCTGTCGTTCACCATGGCGGTCAGGTTTGTGACGGCGTCGGAGGCGATTTCGTTGACGGCCGTCGCGGTTCCGGCCGCGCTGACCGAAATCCTGAGCGTGACGGGCTGACTCTGAAACGCATAGGTCAGGATCAAGCCGGTCTGGTCGATCTGGCGCAGTTTACAGGCGATGTCGCCGGCGTCCGCCGACAAAGTCCCAGTGACCGTGTCGCCTTTCGAGAAGTCGAGCGTCAGGGTGAGCGACGCCGCGCCGAAGCTTATGGCGGAGGCGACGAACAGGGACTTCAGGACGCTGGGGTCACGCGCGACTTCATTGATGAGTTCGCCGGCGGAAACGCTCTGACCGTCTCGCTTGAAGGTTACCTGGACCGACAGCGGGTCAGGCGCGCCGAACACCGGTGTCGAGAGCCCCCATTCCGGCGGCTGGGCAAGCGCGCGGCCCGAGGAGTCGATACCCCGGGGCGGTGCGCGGTTGCCGCCCGGCGCCGTGACGGTCTTGAAAGCGTGAACCTCCAGGCTAGGGGCGGGGGCGAGCGACTTGACGTCGAGGGCGCGGTACACCCGCGCCCGATCGGCATTGGTAGCGCCCGCGGCCAGGGCGAGGGCGGCGTCGGACGCGGGGGCCAATAGCGCACCCGGCGAGCGCTGCACGCCGGTGGGATCGGAAGGGCTGGCCGTCGGCGGCGGCTGGACAAGCGCCGCGAGAGTGCTCGCCGCCTCGATGACGGCCATTGCGGGTGAGGGTAAGGGTGGCGGGGGCGTTGTCGCCACGGTCACACGCTCCGTCTTTTCGACCTTGGGCGGCGGCGGCGGCTGAAGATCGAGAATCGTTCGCTTACGATCGGCTTGCACGGTCACGGCGGCGATCCGGCGCAGCAGCGGAACGCCATCGGCCACGATGAGCAGGGGATCGTGAGGTTTCAGCGCCGTCGCGACGCCCGCGACGAAGATCCGCGGCAGATCGGTGCTGGGCTGGGTTGGGCGCGAGAGGCGCGGCGCAAGCGCGTTCCAGGCCCCGTTCACAGGCAGAGCGTCGCTGGTTTCGAAGGATTGGGCGGTCTGGCCCGGGCCCGGCACGCTCTGCGCCCGCGCGCCGGCGGCGAGGGTGAGGGACGCCGCCAGGTCGGCGGTGAAAGCGAGGAAGACCGACGACGCCACGCCGGCTTTAGGCCGATAGCCGGTCAGACGCGCCAGTTCCGTCACCGAGCGGGGCTCCGTGGCCGTGCGCAGATAGCCCTCGTTGGCCAAGCGTTCCTGGTAGAAGGTCAGCACATCGCCCACGGCGGCGAAAGCGTCGATCAGCGCGATCGTCGGATCGTCCGGCGCCCGGGTGCGCAGCGCCTTCAGCGGCGCGAAGGGCGGGGCGGAGTCGGACAACCGCGCGAGCATGGTCTCGCGGAAATCACCATAGGCTCCGACGCGATAGGCGATCGCGGGTTTGCGCGGGGCGTTATCCGGGGCGATCGGGGTCTTCACCAGCGCCCTCCCGTGAGCCTGAGTTCCAATCGCCCGCGCTCGGGCCGCAAGGCATCGTTGTCGAGCCGCGGGATCTCGTTCCACGCCATGGCGAGAACGCCCTTATCGTAGCCGCCACGCTCGCGGTCGAACAGGCGGGCCAGCTCCGCGATCTCCACGCTTTCGACGCCCGGAACAACCTGGGCGGCGGCGAGGATCGGGCTGCCGTAGATCGGCGTACCGAAGGTCAAGCCGTCGGGGTTGAATATCGCGGGCTGACCCTGCGCATTCATTCCCGCGCCAAGGGCCGTCATCAACGCCGCGCGCACATGCCCGACGATGTGGCTGGGCTTAACCACGATGTCGAGGGCGAGCAGGAGCGAGGCGTATTCGCCCTGAACCACGACCACGTCGTGGCCCATGTGGCGGTAGGGTTCCAAAGCCTTGGCGACAGCGTGCTCCAGGCCGGGAGCCGGGTCGTCGCCGCCGAGAGGATCGATGGCGATCCGCGCGATCTTCCTTACGCCCGATGGTATCATCTCGCAGGCCGCGCGCTGGACGCCCGCTTCGAGCTTGACGGCGAGCGCGGCATAGTCGTCGGCGGTGACCGCTCGGACGAGATCGTCGCGGAAGGCGTGGGGCGCCAGCAGTCGGACCTCGGCGACGCTCTCGGGCGGGGTTCCCCCGCTCGCGGACAGCGGGTTTCGCGCGCGCCAGTGGGCGACGTCGGGTGGGCTCGTGCTCATAGGCTTGGTGATGCGATCGGCGCCGACATTGCCGGCCGCGCCGGCGCCGACGACATAGGAGACCTCGAAAACCTGGCCGGCGGGATCGCGGCCACAGACACCGTCGCCGAACCGCAGGATCGCCACCCCGCCGTCATCCATCTCCACCGTGGCGTGCGGGTCATCCGGCCCGCTTTCGATCAGGTCCGCTCGAATTTCCCAGATCAGCGCCGAAGCTTCATCGAACTTCAAGTCCTCCGCCGCCCAACTGGCCAGACGGGTGATCATCGGCAAAGCCTCGCGCGGATCCTGCGAAGAAAGCGCGCGGCGGGCCGAATCTCGCGCGGATACCGCGGCGGCAAAGGCGAGGCCGGGGGTCAAGAGCGTCAGGCTGCGCCGTCGGCCCGGTCCGACGTCCACGGCCCGGAGCCGGCGCGCCGCGGCGTCTCCGTCGATAGCCGGCCGTCCCTCCACGGCGAGGAAGAGGTTGCCCCGCGCCACCGTCATTCTTTGGACCCCGGCGTCCGCGGTCGCGTCGAGCGGAAAGTCGATCGGCGTGGCATCCTCCGCCCCCCAGCCGATCTCCAGAAGCGGGGTTGGCAGCAGCGCATCGAACGATCGCTTGACGTGGGTCAGCCGGACGGCATGACGCGCGTCGGGGTCGGCGTCCGGAACACCGTCCAGCGAAATGTCGATGATTTCCAGGATCAGGAAATCGCCCACGTTCAAGATGGGGGCGACCTCCGGCGCGGGATCCCTCAGCGTCGCCGTGCGCGACCCCTTCGGCAAGATACAGCCGCTGTCCCCCCAGCAATGGAACTTCAGGGCGGAGGCCCCGCCACGCAACGAGATGCGCGGCGCGGTCGTCGGGACCGGGCGGAACTGTACCGCGTTGGGGCCGTCGCCAACCCGGAAGCTCAAGTGGGCGCTGGCGACATCGGCGTCCGCGCCGGGGTCGAGCTGGACCAGAGCCCGGGCCGCGCAACCCTCGTGCATTCGATAATCGATCAGCCGCGCGTGACGTTTCACCGAGAGCCGGCGCCGCGCGGTGGCGAGATAGGCTTCGGTCGCAACCGCGTCCTGGAAATAGCTCAGGCGGTCGGCGGTGTAGGCCAGCATCTCCACCATCATGAGCCCGACATCGGGAATGTGCCGCTCCGTCCACCCCGGCATGGTGATTGCCAGACGGTCGAGCATCAGCTGACGAAAGCCGGCGTAATCCTTGGCGAGGTAATCGAGAGGCGGGGTTGGAGCGGTCGGCGGCGCGGGCGTGGGCGGCGCGACGCAATCGAGATCGTCGTCGAAGTCCGGAAAGAAGGTGAAGCTCGCCGATGCGTAACGCGGATCGAAGCCTTCCAGATCGACGACGCGAAGGGTGTAGGTCGAAGCGTCGCCCGCGCGATCGAGGGAAACCTCCGCCAGCGTCGGCAGGTCCGGATCGTCGGAGTCGATGAGCTGGACGTCCGTGATTTCCAGCCCTCGAACCGCCACGCCGCCGGTCAGTCGGAGGTGGCTGAGGCCAAGAGTCTTCGGCGCGTCGTGGAAAAAGCGCACGATCAGGGTGGCGTGATCGTCGGCGACTTCGACCTCATCGATGCCGTTAAAGCGGGACTGCCGCAAGCGGCTGCGGCGATCCTCACGCGTGCAGACCTGGGTCATCAGGGCGCCGCCGCGGGAAGCGCGATCTCGGCCACCGCCGGCGCCGCGTCGTTCGACTGGAAGGGAACCTGGATCATCAGGCGATCGTCGACCGCCGCCACGGTCAGCCCCCCGACCACGACAACGTCGGCGAGGTAGCGTTGGATACCGGCCTGGAGCGTCAGTTGCAGGGTCGCGGACAATTCGGGACTGTTGGGCGCGAACACCAGGCGATAGAGCCCGCCGCCGAAGTCGGGACGATTCACCCGCTCACCGGGATTGGTCAGAAGCAGTTGCTCGATCATCGCGCGCGAATGGTCGTCGCCGCTTTCCAGCGCCGTGCGGCCGTCCGCTCCGATCCGCCAGGGGAAGCCGGGGTTCACGCCGCTAGCTCCCGATCGTTGTCGACGGACTGGCGACGGGCGTTAGCGGCACCCCCGTCGGCGCGCAGAGGCCGACACTGTCCAACAACAGGACGAAGACACCATCGACGAGCACCCGCGTCGCCGGCGCGATGAATTGCCCCAAAACGCAAGGCCCCCCGAGGATCGGCGGAAACGGGCATCCGGCGATCGCATAGGGCGAGGCCATGGTAACCACCGGCTGACCGTGAACCGTAACCCGTGGATCCGGCGCGACGGGTTGGCCCTGGCCCCCATGAGCGCAGAGCACCTGGGCGGTCGCCACCAGCAGAGGACCCGGCATCGTTTCTCCCCCTCCCGTTCATCTCACATCACCACCAGGCCGTCGATATTCACCGCGACGGTATTCGCCGGACCCAGAATGAGACTCGCCGCGCCGTTGGTGATGGTGATCGTCGTTCCGAGCATCGAGATGGTGGAAGCCCCGCTCTGAATGATGATCCCGGTGTCGCTGATCGAGAGCGTCCCGGTCGGAGTCTTGAGCAGGATGCCGCCGAGGGCCCCGGGCACGTCGCTCAGCATCACGATGTTCTGGCCGGAGGTCTGCAGGACGATGCTGGGACTGGCCGGCAGTCCGGCCTGTGCCAGGACCGGAACTTCCGCCAAGCTGCCCCAGAAGCATCCGGTCCAGATTGGCCGCGTGGGATCGCCCTGCTCGTATTCGATCCAGACCCCGGCGCCGATCTGTGGAACGAAATAGGTCCCCATCTGAATACCCGCGAGAGGAAGACAAGGCTCGCACCAGCTGGTGGGAAACAGCGCGGAGACGGTCGGAACCTCGGCCAGAATGCGACCGCGCATCATCTCGTCGATGTTGTCGAGAACAACGCCGCGGTATTTTCCGAAATACTTTTTTGCGCTCATACTGGCACCACCGGCACGGTGGAGACCAGCCCGTTGCGCACGAGCTTGAACGATTGCGTATAGGCGCCGCGCTTGATCTGGTGGCCGACCTTACTCGCGAAATAGAGCCCGTCGAACCCCGCCCCGGCGCCGCGCACGCCCACGATCGAGCGTGCCTGGAGGATGCCGCCGTAACGCATCACGTCCAGAGTACCCTCCGCCGTCGTGCTGTCCAGCGAACCGGCCGCGCTGGCCAGACCCCACAACGCAACCTGGATCGGGGACATTCCACCGACATCGGACACGTAGGTCAGCTTCGACGGGAGCGGTTCAATGAGGCCGAAGGGCGGGTTGAGCAGGGAGATATCAGGCAGCGGCACAGGAAACCACTTGGTCGTCTCCGGGATCTGAACCTGCAGGATCGGCAGCGCGCGGTCACGGTTTTCGAAGCCGAAATTGATCGATTCGACATTGGTGTAGGCGTCCATGTCGATGTTCAGCGCCGGCTGCGGCAGCCCGATCCGCATCTTCGGCCCCCAGTAGGCGATGTTCACGAGCGGCGCCGGCGAGAGCATGTGGAAGGTGTAGCCCACCCACCGCGCGCGCTCGCGAATGTGCTCCAGGTCGGTGCCGTGATGCGTCGGGATCCGCTCGGTGGGCAGAGGAATTTCGGGAAAAACCGTGGGTATGACCATGGGGATGATCCCCAGGATCGCGTACTTGGCCAGGATCAACTCGACCTGGGCTTCCACCCCCATGGCCGGATAGGGCAACCCGGTGAATTCCTGAAGGTCCATCGCGGCGCTGAGATCGGAACCGCTGAGAGTCAGAATGGAATCGCCGCCGTTCGCTCCAGGCGAGACCTGTTGATTGGTGACCAGGCCATCCACGAGAACCTGGGGAAGTCCGTTCAACGTGGCGATCAGGACGGCGCGCAGCGGCAGGGGAACGCCCCCGGTGATCAGGAATAAGGTCGCCAGGGCCGAGCGCTTGCCGAGACGGAAGCTGATCTGGAACGAGGTGTCGTTCTCGTCGGTCTCCACGCTGACGGATTCCAGCGCATCCGTGACGACCTCGGGCACCGGGATCGGGATCAGCGGGCCGATCATCATCGTGAGGTGCAGGCCCTTAAGCACCGCCGTTCACCGGTACGCCTTCGGGCAGGGTGACGCGGATGACGCGGCCCCGAGTCTCCAGCTCGATCGGATCGAGGGCGCCATTGGCGTCGGCCAGCCGCCACGCCAGAAGGGGGTCGCCGTACTTCGCGGCGGCGACCTGATCGAGCCTCTCCTCGGGCGCCATCACGTGTTGCTGGAGGGCGGAGAAGCGGTTCGACTGAGGGACGAGACGGCGCGACAGGTAGACCACGGTCTGGTCGTCCGGACCGGTGAAATTGCGGGTTGGAAGGCCGACGTAGCGGCTATTGGGCGGCAGGTTCGGGCCACCGCCGGTGCGCGCCATCAATGCTGCGAGCAGTGGTGAAGAGGGCGCGCCGTCGGCGGAGTCGCTCATAGCACGGCCTCGATTCCCATGGCCCCGAGCTGACCCGACGGCGCGAGGCTCGCCAAGCGTTCCTTCTCGCGCAGATAGGCCATGAAGAGCATGCCGGCCCGGTCGTCGAAGCCGACATCGTTAATATTAAGCACCCGAAGGCCGAGGCTGATCTTTGCGCGGATCGGATTGAGCGCGGTGTCGAAGGCTTCCTCCGTGACCGAGAAATCCGTGACCCTGACGGGGGTCACCCTCGAGCGGCCCCAGACGAACACCGCCAGGGGCGACTCCATCGGAATGATCTCGAGAGTCCCGATCGAAGCCAGGCTGTTGTTCGACTGGAGCGTGGCGCTCGTCGGCTGGATCATCGATTCAAGGGCGGCCAGTTCCGGATTCAAGCCATTGGCGAGGGCGACCGGGTCGGCCATTTCGAGCCGGTCGGTGAGGTCGAGCTCGGCCTCGAGCTTGATCGTCTCGACCGCTGGCCCTTTCAGCCGCAGGGCCTCCGAGCGGTCGGCCGTGGCGCCCATGCCCTGAACCTGAAGGGTCCGCGAAAGGCTATCGGGATTGTACTGCAGGGCGATGACCCGCGTGGGCAGGCCGCTCGTGGGGTCGAGCAGGACGAGGCCGCCTTTGAGGATCCGGGGGGACCCTGGAAATCCGGTCATGACCCGGGCCTTCTCGCCGTGGGCATACGATCGTGGATCGCCGCGGCGGTGCGGCGCGCGAGGCGGGTGACGGCGTTCGCGGGCGCCGCGATCGGCTCGCGCGGCGGATGACGCAGCAGGGTCAGCTCGCTCGCCAGGGCGGCCTGGAACAGCGGAGCCTCGCTCCGGGAGAGCGCGGCCGCGTCGATGACGAGGCGATCGATGTGGATCTTGACGCTCATCAAGCCGCCCCCGCCAAAGATGGCGCTACCGGCGCCGCGTCCAGAAAATCCGCCTCATTTATGGGACGGTTAAGCTTGATCATCTCCGCGCGGGCCGCGCGCAGGACTTGGCTCATGCCCACCGGCGTTCCCTCGGCCGCCGCAAGGAAAGAGGCGTTCATCGCGGCGGCGGCGATATTTCCGCCGGTCAGATTGATCCGCGCGAGCTGATCGCAACGCAGGCCCTCGAGAGGAACTTCGGGTGGGAAAGCGCCGCGCCAAAGGGCCGCGCGTTCGGTCGGTCCGGGATAGGGAAACTGCACGACGAAACGAAGCCTGCGCAGGAACGCCGTGTCGAGAGCGGACTTCATATTGGTCGCCAGGATCGCGAGACCGGCGAAGTTTTCTATCCTCTGCAGCAGATAGTTGACCTCGATATTGGCGTAGCGGTCGTGGCTGTCCTTGACCTCGCTGCGTTTGCCGAAAAGGGCGTCGGCCTCATCGAAAAGCAGAATGGCGCCGCCCTGCTCGGCGGCGTCGAACAGTTGGCGCAAGTTGCGCTCGGTGTCGCCGATATATTTGCTGACGACCGAGGAGAGGTCGATTCGATACAGGTTGAGGCCGAGGTCGGCGGCGAGAACCTCCGCCGCCATGGTCTTGCCCGTGCCGCTCTCTCCGGCGAAGAGGGCGGTGACCCCAAAGCCCCGGCTGAGTTTCTCGCGATATCCCCAATCGTCGTAGACACGGCGGCGCAAACGGACCTGATCGGCGATCTGCCGCAGCATCGTCCTCTGGGCCTCCGGAACCACGAGATCCTCCCAGCGCGCGCGGGGCTCCACCCGCTGCGCCAAGGTGTCGAGCCGGGGGCGGATATTGGCCGAACATTCCCGCCACACCGCGTCGGGCTCATCGGACAGGGCCGAGGCCGCAACGATCCTGCGGATCGCCTCCAGACTGAAGTCGAAGGCCCCGGCCAGACGTTTGGCCAAGGGTGTCGAGCTCTGACCCAAATGGGCGATCCAGGCGGCTTCCTGCGCGTCGGCGTCCGGCGCGGCGACCTCGACCGCCAGAAAATCTTCCAGCTGCCGCGCCGATCCGCGATCCACGCTCGCCGCCAGCGCGACCCCCGCGGTGGCCGCGAACCGGCGCACGGTCGTGTCGATCGAAGCGTCCTCCGCGCCCATGTCGATCAGGAGGGCCAGCGGCATGAGCGCCGCTTCCCGTCGCCACAGCCGCGCGAGAGGGTCGAGATCGGCCGGCGCGCTCGGCAAGACGCGCGCTTCGATCCGGAAGAGCCGGCGCCCCGCGGCCTCGGCGGCGAAAGCGGCGGTGTCCAGCCGGGTCGAACCCTCCGCGCCACGCAGCATCACCGGCGCGGCGCCCTGCCGGCTCCCCCAGAGCCGGGTCAACATGGCGGAGGCGGCGGGGTCCCCCGCGTCCCGGGCCGGGGCGAGAGGCGACACCAGCGACAGCAGCCGACCGTCGAGTTGATTGAGGCCCTTGATGAAGTCGAGGATGCGCTCGTCGCAACGCAGGGGGGATTGCACGAGCGGTTGGCCCGCCGCGCGTTCGACCTCCAGCAAGCGCCAAAATCGCAAGGGCCCTTCGGCGGTCAGCGCGTCCCATGATCCAGGCTCGAAAACCCTCAAGGCGAGGGCAAAGCTTGGCCATGGCCGAGTGGGATCGCCCATCGCCGAAGCACACAGCGGCCCGATGGCGCTATCCAACTCATGGGCCGCGCAGAGCGCGACGGTCGCGGTCTCGAAAAGCGAAAGGTCGAACGCCGCGCGCAATTGCAGCAGCGCCGGCGGCGCGCCGTCGCCGGGGGCCGAAAGCCACGCGCCCGACGGGGAAGACGTCTTTTCCGGGCTTGAGGCGAGCGCTTCCAGGCGCTTGGTCACCGCGGTGAAGCAGGCCTTGAGGAAATCGGCGTTGAGCATTTCCCAGTCGGCGACCGCGACCTCGGCGAGCTTGGAATTTCTGGCGTGTCGCGCGCTCACGCCTTCACCTCGACGCTTTGCGCGGGGTCGAAAGTGGGGACGTCGGCGTCCGGGTCGACATAGGGCAGGCTATCGACGCCCTCGACCCGCAACCTGGCCAGGTAGGTTCCCGGCGCCACGCCGCTTAGCGGAAACGTCAGGCTGGTCGTGGACAGGCCGCTAAAGTGCGACGCCGGCAGCTCCCGGCTCCCCAGGAAGAGTGCGGCGCGCTGACCCTTGAGCACCGGCGGGTCGACTTTGAGGCTCAATGTCTGCGCCTTTGCGAGGGACACCTTGGCCGGCATCGCGCTTGTGATGCGCGGGGCGATCATCACGGCGATTTCGTTGGATGCGCGCGCCATGTCGGGGGCGGCGATGGTCAGGCTCAACAAACAGGGCCCGGCCGGTAAGCCCGATTTCGGAACGATCACCGAAACGCCGGCGGCGTCCACGGTCGCCGCGGTCTGGGCGGGCGATCCGAAGCGGGGCGGGGTAAAAGCAGCCGTCGCCGGACCCGCGGAGAGGCCCGAGCCCTGGACCACCACGGTCTCCCCCGGGCGGATCGCGCGACTTGGCAGCAAGCCGAAAAGCTGGGGAAACGCGTTCATGGGGTCGGCGCCGGCGGGGAAGCCGGTCCCGGCCGGTCCTCGCGCCAGGACGGGCGGCCCGGCGCGGACCGGACGAAGCGGATCGATAAGCACGACCGCCACCTCATAGGCGACGGACAGGCGATACTGCATCTGGAAGCCGGCCCAGAGCTTGGAGATTTCTTCAATCGACAGCGGTTGCAGCGTGATCCGCACACGCTCGGGCTGATCGCCCAGATCATTGCCGGGCAGGGCGGCGGCGATCTCGTCATGACCAAGCAGCGGGTGGTCGTAGAGCGCGCTCATCGCCTGGCCGAGGAGCAGTTGGCTAAAAGGCTGCTGAACGTCGTTATCGCGACCATAGGCGCTCACCAGATAGAACAAGTTGAGCGCCAGCGGCGGCGAGGCGACCTCGCCCGACCGGGTGCGGCCCGGCATGTCCTGGTTACGCCATGCCGCGTTGGGAGAGATCATATAGAGAAACAGGTTCAACTGGTTAGCCGTCGCGGCCGCGTCCCGCGCCTTGTCCAGCGGTTGGGCGGTGACGGTGGTGTCACTGAGGTCTGGATCGCCGGCGAGCGCGGAGGCGAGCAGGTTGCGTAGGCAGGCCGTAACCGCGGCTATGGCCAGACGATTGCTCACGAGCCGCGATCCTTGCGCGCGCGATAGGCGGCCAGGTCGACGTGGGGCGCGAACGGCTTGGCGGCGCGCGGCTGAGCGGCCGGGGCTTCCGCGCGGATTTCCAGACGACCGATGGTGATCTCGATAGGCGCGGGCGTCGCCGACGCGACAACCGCGCTCGCTTCCCGCACCGGCGAGAGACGCTCGATCTTGGAGCGCGCTTGAACGCCCAGCGGATCTTCTCGCGTTCGCTCGTTTCGTGGCGCCGGCGCGAGCTCTCCCAGGGTCGGCGCATTGGGGGGTGCGCCATCGGAATTCCGCGCCGCCGGGGAAGTGCGAGGCGGTGGCGAGACTGTCGCCTCCACCACGCTGGTGACAGCGCGCGCGGTCGGGGATGCGGCGGCGACGGCAATACTTTGGCGCGGCAACGGGGGCAAAGGCGGCGGTGGTTCTGACGTGTCGGTGGCCGGCACGGCGTCCGAGGCCGGCGGCGTCGCCACCGCGCGGGGCGAGACGATGCTGTTGGCCGTCGCCGGGGCCGCCATTCGAGCCGGCCGGGCGGGTGGCCTTCCCTCCTGGCGCTCAGCGGGCAACTCAAGGCGCGCCTCGCCCAGGAAAAGCTCTTCCCGAGGTTGGTCGGCGCCCCCGGGATCTCTCGGCATCGGTTCGGAGAGCGTCGTGATCGCGTCAAGGGGGGGCGAACGGCCTCGTTCGGATGGCGCCGCCCCGGCGTCCGGCGCGTTTTCGCCCACCACTGTCGTCGGGGGCGTAGCGCCAGCGGCAAGCGGATCGTCATCGATGGATAGCGGCTGATCAGTGCTCGCCGTGGAGGTGACGCCCGGGGCAATCGCTGACGCGATCTTTGGCGCGAACTCTGGCGCGATCTCTGGCGCGATCATCGGTTCGAAGCGGGTGCGCGGACGCAAGCGCAGGTTTGCCTCCGAGCCGAGGGCGCGCATGGCGACGCGGTCGAAGAGATCGCTCACCCGATCGCCTCCCCGATCGCGTCCAGGTACCGAAGGCGCCGCCGAAGCGGCAGGGCGATGATCTCCCGCTCACTCCAGTGATAAGCCCGCGCGATGCGATGGATGTCGTCCAACAGCCGGCGCGCCCAGTCGTCGAGGTCGTCGAGCAAGGCGCGCGCGACATCGATGGGTGCGCGCCAGGCGTGCCCGCATTCGCCGCATGACAGGTCGGTCGTCGGCGCTTCCCCGCAGCTCGCCGCCAGAGCGGTCGCCGCCGCATCGCGAAACGCGGGGGGCAGGTCTTGGGCGCCGATGGTTCGCCCGGCCCGTTCCGCGCCGACCACGCAGCGTTCGAAAAGGGCGGCCGCGTAGTCGATTTGAGGGGTTCGATCCAGGGCCAACAGGTCTTCGCATCGCGGCGCGCGAACCTCGCCTTTGCAGCCTCCCGCTTCGACGGTCACGGCGAAGGACGGCTCGGATTCCGCCGTTTTCAAGGTGTCTGGATCGATGGTCTCGAGATCGATGGGGAGGTCGAATTCCACGGCGCAGGCTGGGCAGCGGACAACGCCTTCGAAGCGATCGCCGAAGAGCGCCCGGCGAAGGTCCAGCAGGCCGGCGTCTCGCTGTTGAACGGTTTGCCGCGCAACATCGGCGTCTTCGCCCCGCAACGCCAAAGCGAGGGCAGCGCGCTCATTGAGGGTGTGATCGATACCGCGCTCCCAGACGTCGAGAACGCGCTCGACTAGAGCCGGTGACATGGAACTAGGCCGGGTTACTGAAGGTGGGCTCCGTGGGCTCGGTCACCGACAGATCACGCTCCCAGCCCTCGTTCTCCAGCTTGATGTGTTGGATGAGGACGGCGTTGGCGTTGGCGTCCAAGTCGGCGGTCGCCTGGAACTCGGACACCCAGCAGCGATAGATTTTGTAGGTCATCGCCACCTGGCCGGCTTCGTTCTGGATTTCGATCAGGATGTCCTTGCGGAAATCCTTAAGGGAAACCTCCAATCCCGCGCCGCCAGAGTAGTCCCAGACCTTGTTGGCCCATTTTTCGAAGTTCGTGTCGTGGGTGACCCCGCGCTCGAGCGTAATGGCGTCGTATTCCGTGCGGCCAGGCGATTTGCGGCTGGAGCTCGGATCAGCGCCTTCCCGGTGCTTGACCACCTCGGTGGTCCGCTTGAAGGCCGAGACCTTGCTGATCCCGGCGACATAAACGCCGTCCCACTTCACGCGGAACTTGAAGTTCTTGTACGGATCGAACCGTTGGTTGACGGTAAATTGCGGCATGACGAAATTCTTCCCCTCTGGCTGCGGCGCCGCACGGGCGGCCCGTCAGCCCCCCTAGACCTGAATGTCGCCACTAATCTGCGTAATGGTGACCACGACGAATTCCGCGGGTTTCAGCGGCGCGAAGCCAACAACGACGTTCAGTATGCCGGCATCGATATCGGCTTGCGGATTGGTGCTGCTGTCGCATTTAACGAAATAGGCGTCCTTGGCGGTTTGGCCGGCGAAGGCCCCCTGTCGAAACAGGGTGTGCATGAAAGCGCCGACATTCAGGCGAACCTGAGCCCAGAGGGGCTCGTCATTGGGTTCGAACACCACCCACTGCGTGCCGCGAAACAGGCTCTCCTCGATGAAGAGCGCCAGGCGTCGCACCGGGATGTATTTCCATTGCGAGGCGCTGAGATCGTCGCCGTTCATCGTCCGGGCGCCCCAGACGACATCGCCGACCACCGGAAGGCTGCGCAGGCAGTTTACGGCTAGAGGATTGAGCCTGCCGTTGTCGAAGTCCGACATCCGGATTGCCAGATCGCTCACGCCGGACAGCTTGACCGCGATGCCCGCCGGCGCCTTCCACACGCCACGTTCGGTGTCGGTGGTGGCGTAAAGGCCGGCGATCGCTCCGCTGGCTCCCACGTTGAGGATGGGGGCGCCGTTCGGGTCGGTCAGTTGCAGGCGGGGGAAGTAGACCGCCGCGTTGTCGCCCGCATCGCCGAACGGCGCAAAGAAGGCGTCGCGCCCGACCACGGCCTCGTCCACCGTCGCCCACCCCGTAGGCGGCGTCACCGGCGCATCGACGATCAGCATCGCCCGATGTTGCCGGGCGAAGGCTGCGGCTGCGGCCAGCGTCGGCGGAGCCACGTCGGTCGCTCCGCCGACCGGCGTGAGGACGAGGAGATTGAAGAAGGTGTTGTGGTTCGCCACCGCCGGAAAACTCGCCAGCAGGTCGGCTTCCTTGGGGATCGGATCGTTTTTGTTGCCGCCGGTCAATGCGCCCGGCTTCTGGGTGATCAGGGTGGACGCGGCCGCCGGAGCGGGCGGCGGTCCGCCGGCCGGGGGCGGTGGCGGCGCGCCGATCGCCACCAGCGTGGAACCGGCGAGCAGACGCGGCAACGCCCGCGGGGAGGTGGGGTCGGTCGAGACGCGGGAATAGATTTCCGTCGTCTGCGGTTGGCCGTTGTAGGTGATCGTCAGGTTATAGAGCGGGTCCGCCAGACCGTGCTGATCGATCTGGTAGGATATCTGATTGCCCCACGCACCCGGCGAGGTCGCGTTCACGGTGTTACCACCAATGATCGTCGTCGCCAGGCTGAGTGCGTTCGGCCCCGAGGTCGAGCCGACGCGGACCACGATGGCGTCGCCGCCGCCGTTCTGGAAGAAGAGATTGATCGCCTGGTCCAAAGGCGCGGAGCCGTCGCCGCCGAAGCGCCGGGCGTAGTCGGCCGGACTCTGAATCGTGATCGGTTCGTTGATCGGGCCGCGGGCCGCCGCGCCGACGAACGCCGTGATCGCGGTTGGCACGCCGACGATCGTATGGACCTGGCTGGGCGCCTCGACGATGTAGACGCCTGGATATGTGTAGGCCTGTGGCATGGCGAATTTCCCCCGCGACGATCGGTGCGCGCTGACCGTCGGCCGACGGCGTCGGCCACCGCCTCTGCGATAAATCGCCACAGGCGGGAACCTGCGTCAAGGACTGAAAAGGAAAGGAAGCTTGCGCGGCGAGGTTTGCGCGGGGCTTTCCGCTCCACGGTCCCGTGGGTCAACGCACGGTCAAAATGTCGTTACCGAAGAATAGGATGTTCGTGCTCGCCCAACGCGAGCCTCCCGCGGCGCCGTGAACTACCGGAGCAACCTCCGCGTCCGGCGGCTGTTCCCAACCCGCGGCGCGGTTTGGCTTCCGCCGGCGGATACTCACAGCGATCTCGGGCGCAGGGACCCTTGCCGCTCTCAGCGTGCGGTCGGATCGGTGAGCTGTCCATTTGGAGGGCCGGGATCGCGAAAGAGACGACATTCCGTGCTGTCATAAAAGTAATGGCCATCGGCTCTTAAGAGAGGATCGAGTTTGTTGCGTGTGCCTCCATGCCTGTTTTATTGATCGGCGCCGCGGGGGATCGCGCCGCTGACCGCTGGATCTAAGGAACGCGAGGATGGATTTTGTCGGAAGCGGCGCGCCAATCGACGATCAGGGTTTCGCGAGCGCCATCGCCGCAATAGGCGTTGAAGATACGGCCTTGTGGTCCGTGTTGACGGTCGAGACGTCGGGCTGTGGGTTTCAGCTCGACAGGCGTCCCAAGATTCTTTTCGAGCGCCACATATTCAGCCGCCTTACCCAGGGCGCCTATGATGCCGATCACCCGGATATCAGCGCTCCGACACCGGGGGGTTACGGACAATCAGGGGCATTTCAATACGATCGACTGGCGGTCGCGCTTTCCCTTGACGAGACCGCCGCTCTGCAGAGCGCGTCATGGGGAATGGGCCAGATCCTTGGAACCAACTACAAGAGCGCTGGCTTTGCCGACGTGCGAACCATGGTGGATCAGTTTGTCAAAGGTGAGAATGAGCAGCTTCAGGGTATGGCGGCTTTCATCAAGAGCAACAGCACAATGCGGAGCGGTCCACTAACTCACGGCTCGAGTTCGTCATCGCCGACGACCTTTCGGACGAGCCGGAATCGCGGGCTCTGCACGCTGAGGTCGACGCTCTCGAAAATCTGGCCGGGGTGGATGTCAAGGTTTCCCGGCTAAACCAACGCGGCGGCTTGCCTCGCGCGCGCAATCACGCCGCGGCGATGGCGACCGGGGACGTGCTTTTTCTAACCGACACCCATGCGCATGTTTCCGTCGGCTGGGATGCGATCCTTCGTGATCAACTCGGTAAGGATGATATCATCGCGGGCAGCGTCGCCTTCGGCGCAACCCCATTCAAAGCTCACGGTGGTCGCCTTGTCGCCCCGGCGATGGGAATGAGCTGGAACACCGAGCGTCCCTCTCGCCCCAAAGCGGTGGAGATCGCGCCGAGCGCGGCGACGGGGCTCAAGCGTTCCTTGTTCGAACGCCTTGGGGGCTACGACGCCGGCTTTGTCTACTACGGCGCGGCTGAGCCCGAATTTAGCGTTCGGGCGTGGTTGATGGGCGCGAAGATCAAGGTCCACCCCAAGCTCGAGGTCACCCTTGGTTTTCGCCCCCGGCTGGAGCGCGAAACCATCGTGGGCGAAGCAAAACCCTTCGCGCTCCACAACGCGCTCCGCTTTGGTCTGCTCTACATGAGCGATCCTGGCTGTCTTCAACTTCTGAGATACCATGCGCGAAAGTCGCCCCGACTTTTCCCGGCGGCTGTCAAAATGGTCGACGAGAGCGACGTTTGGAGCCGCCGCGCCGAGATCGAGAAGGCGCGGAAGTACGATTTCAACTGGTTCGCCAAACGGTTCGATCTCAAGGACCATTTCGGCGGAGCGATGTGGTGACCGCCATGTCATTCGACATTCTGCGTCCGGACGATCTTCTCGCACTGCGCGTGGAGACCGAGAATCTGAAGCTGGACACATCGCGTCCCAACGCGCCCCGGCTTGTGGTGGAGGATGCGGCCAAACCAGCCCTGCTGGTCTTTCATTTTCAACCGCAGAGCCTTTACGAACAGGCGTTCACCCAGACCGACGCCGGCGGTTTCGATCCGGCGGAGCCCCTGACTCCCGTCGGCGCGACGCCATCCCGCCTGTCGGCGGGGAGCCGTTTGGCTTTCCGCCTCCCGGCGGACGTTCAGGAGATCGCCTACACCACCGAGGCTTTGCTCGATTGGGTGAACCTCGACCTCGTCCTGTCCACGGCGGCGGCTGTGATCGATGGCGCCATCCCGACCTCGCCGATCACCCTCGAGGAGCCGACGGCGTCGGAGACCGCGCTGGAATTGCCCTACCGCCTCGTGCTCTCCCCGGCGGCGTTGGGCGGTTCGGACAACCCGGCGTGGCGCCATGCCATGCAACCGGTCAACCACGCCGGGCGCGTGGAGATCTGGCACACTCGACTGGCGCGCGCCCATCTTCCCAAGCCTGGCGCGCCGAAGACGGTGACGGAAACCGGCGATCACGCCCCGCTGCCGCTGCGAGCGGTATGGTCTCCGGACTTTGTCATCGGCGGACCGCTGCCTTCGACCATAACGAACGACACGCCCTTCCGAGGGGCGATGACACCGCGCGATCGGGATCAGATCGTCATCCTGAGTTCCGGCTACACCGGCATCCGCCAGCAAACCGGGAGCGTCGAGAGCGACTATACTCCCAAACCCATTCAGGCGACCAAACTTTACCTATCGGCGCTCGGCGGCTGGCTCACGTCGCATGCCAATTGGCCCGATGGCGTTTTCTATCGGTACTTCTCCGCTTCAGAAGCCGAGACGGCGGTAGGGCCGCCGGCTCAATCCCCGCCCCCGACCATACCCGATGAGGTCTCCGAGCCCGGCGCCGCGCCCCCCGACCGCACCGGCGTGTTCGGACCCGGGGCGGGGGGAGTCGTTCCGCCTGTCACGCGCCCTTCCGGCGGGCTGCGGACGGCGCCCCTCGACCTCGTGGGTTGGAGCCATGTCTCGACCGCCGGGCGGGATCAGGAGGTGCGGCTGGTTTACGACGGCTTCCTCTACCCGTTCGGGCATCGTGCTTCGCTGGTGAAGCTGACGGAGCGGATTTTTCGCTCGCCCGTCACTGGAGGCGAGTCGTCCCCGGTCGCCTACCTGCGGCAGAAGCAGTTCATCGTCGTTCGGGAGTCCGACAAACGCTACGACGCCTCGGCGTTCGCGCACAACGGGCGCGAGATGCCGTTCCGTGATATCAAAATTCACACCAAGACCACGCCGGCGCTCGACCCCGTCCCCCTGATCAATGCGGCGGCGGGCGGCGGCTCGTTCTGGGTCTATGTCGGTGGAGCCCCCTTCAAGTTCGGCGTCAGTGTCACCGATGTCGGAGGTCACGGCTCGGACCTCCAGGCGCCGATGATCTTCGTGCCGGCCAGCGAAACCGACCTCGCTCCCGTCGCCGCGGACTATATGGCCGACACGGCCAGGCGGGCGTGCCTGACCAACGGCCACCATGTCGCTTTCGCGGACCCCAGTCTCGGCGACGTGGTGTTCAAGACGAGCGCCCTGTACTTCGACACCCAACCCCTCGATCAACCAAAACCGTGGATCACGCCGCCTTTTCTGCCGATCGTCGATCAAGCGTCGGTGATCGTTAAGACCCTTCAGGTCCTTCTCGGGATCAAGGTCCCGGTCATCATCCGCTACTACCCGCCCTACCTGCAGGCCGACCTCGACAAGCACGCCGGTGTCTTCGCGGAAATCGTCGGCGGGGCGCCTGGCGTCGGGTTCACCGCCGACAAGGCTGGCGGATTCGCGACGCCCAACCTGTCGCTGACGGCGCTATCCACCAAAAAAGGCCTCGTGGCGGGCGATCCGGCGGAAGCCGCGGCAGGAACCATGAAGCCGTCGGAGTTTTTCGGCGCCGTCGACGCCAAGCTCTTCGGGGTCGTGCCGCTGGGCGACCTGGTTCCGCTGGACGTCGTGACCGGCCTGGCCGACGCCTCCAAGAGCGCCCCCGAGATAAAGACCTTCCATCACCCCGACGCCAAGAACCCAACGTCGTCGATCACCCACCTGATCTGGTCGCCCAATCTGGCCGACTACGCGAAGGATCCGGTCAAGATCGAGTTCAATCAGGACGCCAAACCGTCGACCCTGACGGTGGATGTGGCGATCACGCGTCCCTACGATGGGTCCGCGCCCAGTCTACGGGCCGACAGCCAACTCACCTTCTTCCGCATATCGCTCCTGGGCGTTGTCGCGGTGCGCATGGACAACCTGGAGTTCGTCTCCAAAAACCACGCCAAGACGATCGTCACCGCCCACCTGGCGGCCAAGGACGCCATCGTCTTCGAGGGACCGCTGTCCTTCGTGCAAACGCTGGCGTCGATCATGCCGTCGGACATGTTCGGCGGCAGCGGCCTGTCGATCAAGATGACGCCTCTGGCGCTGCGCGTGAGCTATACGCTCGGCTTCCCGCCGATCCCGGTCGGCGTTTTCTCGCTCCAGAACATCTCCATCACTGCGGGCCTCATCCTGCCTTGGATCGACGGCAAGCCGGGCCTGGAATTCGCCTTCGCCAGGCGGAACAAGCCGTTCCTCGTCACGATAGAGATCTTCGGTGGCGGCGGCTTCATCGGCATTCTGCTGGACGCGGACGGCATCCAGATGGTCGAGGGCGCCATCGAGTTCGGCGGCAATTTCGCCTTCGACGTCGGCGTGGCCTCGGGCGGCGTGCACGTGATGGCCGGGATCTATTTCCAGCTGAAGGGCAGTGATTCCGACCTTACCGGCTTTGTCGATATCGGCGGCGAAGTCTCCATTCTCGGCATCATCTCGATCTCGCTAGACCTCAATCTCAGCCTCAGCTGGATAACGCACGGCAAGCAACAGTTCATCGATGGCAAGGCCACGCTCTCGGTCTCCATCCACATCGTCTTCTTCAGCGTCTCGGTGAGCGTCACGGTGGAGAAGAAGATGCAGGTGGGCGGCGCCGATCCGCAAGTCTGGCAATTGATGGCCGCCGACGACTGGTCGCGCTACGCGGCCGCGTTCGCGTGATCGAGGTTTAGCCGGATGACCGCTCCCACGCTTCTTTTCGTCGCCCTGCCCAACGGCCTTACCGACAAAGGCGCGCCCCGGTTGTCGATCTATCTGACGCCGCGCCTGGCCGCCGCGGGAAGCCTCGGCGATTTTCCCGACATGCTGAACTGGACGGGGTTGGTGGCCGACAAGGGCCTGAGCCTCGATATCGCCTGCGGCGGCGCGACCAGCACGGTGGCCTTGCCGCGCGCCCAATTGCGGCCGGACCTCTGGGGATCGGTATTCAAGGCGATCGGACCGGTCGCGCCGTACCCGCGTCCGGCGAAGACCCAGCCGATCGTGGTGTCCTATCCGGTCCTGCACGCGCACGCCTTCGTCCGATCGACATACCGGTCCATGGCGCGGGCGCCGTTGATCCTCTCGCGAAGCGGGAGAACCAACGACTCCGAGGGAACCGCGCTCGGCGGCGCCTTGAGTCAATTGACCTTCAGAAAGGGCAAGACCTCCACGCTCGACGCGGCGATCAGCGACGAGCGGCTGGCCGTGTGGAGGCGGCAGACGCCCACCGACGGCTCACCGTCAATTCAACGGCTCGGCCCGGGCGAACCGGCGATGTCCGATATACCGGTCAGCCAGGTGGCGACCCGGTTCGCGATGTTTCATCGGCCGCCGCCGGCGCCCGGTTCCGCGCCGTTACCCAAAACGTCGGCGGAGTTCGAAAAGGCGATCGACTTCCATCAGGCCCTGGCCTCCATCGCCGCGTACCCGGCTCTGCTGCGCGCGCTCGGCCTCGTGTTCGATATCGAACTGCCCAAGGCGTTTGTCCCGGCCTCGCCAGACGCAGCCGGCATGTTCGGCGCGCTTTCGGTCGCGAAGATCACGCCCGGTTGGGGTTGGAGCGTCACGCCGATCTTCAGTCTGCCGCCAACCGCTTATGAGCTTGGCCCGGCTCGGTTCGCCGCGGCGCCGGCGACGACGCCCGACGAGATGGCCGCGGGCCAACGCCAACCGGCCGACGTGGATCGTGGCTATCTGAACCTGTCGCCGGACCTGTACGGCCTGATCGGCGTCGATATCGACGGCGCCATGATGAAGGCGATGTCGCTGGCCGACAACGTCGCCCTGGTGACGGACGCCTCCCGCATCGAGCAGGTGCTGCCCTCGCTGCGCTCCGGCGGGATTTCGCTTGTCGCCCATGGCCGGGCCGAAGAGTTAATCCGCGCGATCAGCGTGCAGACGGCGCTGCATGAGGTGGAGGATGCCGGCGTCGCGGAGCATCGTCCCCTCCTGGCGCGCGACCTGACCCGCGGTTATCGGCTGGATGTCTGGTCGTCCCTCGACAAGACCTGGAGATCCCTACACCGCCGGGACGGCGCCTATCGCTTCGGCGCCGACGGCGCGCTCGCCTTTGACACCAAGGACGAGGAAGGCTTCACCCAACTCGCCGTGACCCAGCCGCCGGCCGATCCCACGCGCCCCAGCGATCCGCCGTCGACCGCGGCGGGGGCGCCGCAACCCGGCGATGATCTCTACCTACACGAGCGCATCGCCCGCTGGCATGGCTGGAGCCTCAGCGCGCCGCGCCCCGGCCGTCCGTTGAACCGTTCAGCCGACCCCGCTCTCGCCGCCCAGGAGGATCCCACCGCCGGCCAGGCCATCACTGCCTTCAAGATGACCACGGCCTTCACCGCGAGGCCCGGCACTTTGCCGCGTCTGCGCTTCGGCGCCCGCTACCGAATGCGGGTGCGGGTGGTGGACCTCGCCGGCAACAGCGTGTCGCTCGACGCGCCCTCGCCCGATGATGTCGCCGCGCCGCCCACCTCGGTCGCCTACCACCGCTTCGAGCCGGTATCCTCACCGATAGTCATCCTGCGCCAACCGACGACGACGGGCGCATCTCTGCTGCACATGGTGATTCGCAGCTTCAACAACACACCCGCGCTCGACACCACGCCGACAGCCGAGACCGACGAACGGCACCTGTTTCCACCGAAGATCGACGTCCTGGCGGTGGAACATCACGGCATGTTCGATGACGCCGCCGGCAAGCTTAGAAACGACAAGGCCACCTACGATCTCGTCGTCGAGCGAGACAAGGGAACGCTCGTTCAGGAAGGTCAAACCGCGATCCGACCGGAAGCGCAGGGGGTCTCCCCCTATTTTCCCGATCCCATCGCGCGGGGCGTGGCGCTGGCTGGACTGCCGGGCGCACCCGCCAACGCCATCGCCGTTGAGAGCAACGGCAAGCTTTCGTACAAGCCTCGCGGCGAAGTCGAACCGGCGACCCCGTCGGTCGTTCACGTCGACTTCGGCGGCGCCTGGCCGGATCGTCAGGCTGCCCGGCTCCTCATCCGCGACGGCGACGGCGCGCCGACGTTGGACGCCAGCGCGCGCTTGCTGACGGTCCAGCTTCCAAAAGCGACGATCACCGACGTGCCGGTGAGTTGCTTCATGAACCCCGCCGACCTCGAGCTTATGGGCGTCTGGGACTGGATGCGTTCCGATTTCGAAGCCCAGGAAGCGGCGGCCATGGCCCAGTCTCCCTTCGGCGACGAAGTCTCCGGGGACATGGCGGTTTCTCTCGCGCGAACTCGCGCCCTCCTGACCCGATTGGCGCTCGAGGGCTGCCACGACATGCTGACGCCGCCCGAGACGGTGACACTCGTGCACGCCACCCAGCAGCCCTTAGGTCGGCCGACGTGGACGACATTGCCGATCCAGCACAATCTCGCGGCCTCAAACAGACCGGCCGACGCCTATAGGCCGATCACCGCATGGCGCGCGCCAGGCTCGCACGACGCGGTGTTGTTTGGCGGGCTGAACATTCATGGCGCCAGCAGCGCGCGGATCGATCTCGACGCCCGCTGGACCGACTATCTGGACGATCTGGGCAAGCCCGGGCCGACGACAAGGCCGGCGGCCGATCACGTTGAGACGATCGAACTGCGCTCGCTCAAGCGAGGCATGGTGCCCGCCGACGCCGCTTCCACGCGTTTCGTGGCGGAGTATATTCCTGAATTCGACACCCTATGGTTTGCAAGGCCCGAGGACACCTTGCAAGGCGTCGACGCGCCCGCGTCGCTGGCCGCCCCCACCCATCATTTCGGCGATACTCAGCGCCGTCAGGTGACCTATCGCGCGGTCGCGGCGTCTCGGTTTTCTGAATACTTCAGTGAGCCAACTCTCGATTTCACGCGCAAGAGCGACCTCCTCACCGTCGATGTGCCAAGTTCCGCCCGACCCGCGGCGCCGAATATTCTTTACGTCCTGCCGACATTCGGCTGGCAGCGGCAGGAAACGACCAACGTCAAGACCGAGACGCGGATCGGCAATGGCTTGCGTGTCTATCTCAACCGGCCGTGGTTTTCGTCCGGCGTGGGCGAGCGGCTCGGTGTTGTGATCTGGAGCGGGGCCATGTCCCAGCCGGACGACGCCACGCGAGAAAAATACCGGGGCTACTTCACCCAATGGGGGCTCGATCCCCTATGGAAAGGCGGAGCGCTCTATGACAATCCGCGCGACATAAGTTTTCCAGCGGCGACCGAGCAAGGCAGTGGGTTAAGCCTCGGGGAAAGCGATCTGACGGTCGACGTCGCGGGCCACGCCGTCGCGTATGATAGCGATCGTCGGCTTTGGTTTTGCGATATCCAATTCGACTTCATTTTCGCGTACGCGCCGCTCGTTCGCCTGGCCCTCGCCCGATATCAGCCGGGGTCGATCGAGGGCGCGGAGCTCTCCCGCGTCGTGCTGGCCGATGTCGCCGCGCTGACCCCGGACCGCTCAGCCTCGCTTGTGCTCGACCCGGCGGATCCGCTCAGCGGTCGTCTGTTCGTCGCGGGCCGCGCGCCGACCCAGCCGTCGTCGTCGCAGATCGAAGTCACGGTGGAGAAACGCGACGCAAAAATCGGCGGCGATCTGGGTTGGCTCAAAGCCGCCGTGGATGTTGTGACGGTGCTGCCGGACGCCGCGATGCCCACCAGCGATCAATCCATCTTGTGGACTGGGTCGATCCTGTTCAAGGACCCGCCGAAGTCGGGCGACTTCCGTATCGTCATCAAGGAATTCGAGGTCCATCCGGTCGATCCCACCGCGGGCGATATCGTCGACCACGGCGTTTTCGGCGAGCGTCTGGTCTACGCCTCCATCATGATGTGGACCTTTTAGATCGACGACGACGGTGGGCGGCTCGATGATCCCTGAACACTTCCCGCTCGACCAATATTTTTGTCTGCTCGACGAGCAACCCGAGGCTCTGGTTCCCGTGAGGACGATCCGGCCAGGCGCCGGTCCGCGACCGTTGATGTTCAATCCCTTGGCCTGGTTTGCCTGGAGCGGCGCACCGCCCCCCGACATGGCGGTGAGAATCGAGGGGCGTGACGGCATGTTCGAAACGCCCTGGGTGGCGTGGATCGACGATCCGGGCACGCGGTCGGTGACACCCTTTTGGCTCGGACCGGAGATGGCTCACCGCCTCGTGGACAAGACGCCAGGCGCGCTCGTGGGGGACGACATCGCCGGCCGAAGCCTCGCGATCCTGTGCGACGCCCAGATCGTGGTGGTCGCCGATCATGTGGAGCGCCGGCGGCGCCAGTGGGCGGAGTGGTCGCGCTACTACGGCGACCATTTCTCGCGTGGATACGTGGCGCTCGACGGGCTGATCCACCCCTTTCACCTTGGCGCGCTCCGCCGGTATTTCCGTCGAAAGGTCAGTTCGGGCGCCTATCCGCTCGACGTCGGCCGCGAGGGCGGGCGTTACATCAGCTTCGAAGAGCCCGTGGCCGCCTATTTTCACCGGCAACTCGCGACGATGATCGGCGACGTGAGCCATGCCGCCGTGTCGCCCTCGTCGAGCAGGGTCGCCATCTACCAGGGCGGCGGCGACCAGGAAGCGCACGCCGGTCGCTCGGCAAGCGAATTCAGTCTGCACATCGCGCTCGACGCGGGGCCAGAGGCCGACACGCCGTGGGTGATGAGTTTCACCACGCCCGAAGGCGACGTCCCGGTCTCCCAGGATCTCGGTGACGGCCTGCTGTTTCGCGGGCGAACCATTCGGCCGCGGCGTGAGCGCTTACCGAGGGGAAGAACCGCTATTTCCCTTCAATTCGAATTCGTCGAAGCGGCGCGCTGACCAGATTACGCCATCCTGACGCAAGCTCGACCCGTCGGACCCTAGAGCGGGATGGTTTGAGGCGGAATCGCCCCAAAATTGAATCCCGCTCTAGAGTTAAGAGCGTAGAGCTCGATTCAGAGGTTTCCTCGAAACGTCATCAAGCTCTAGGCGTCGAGATAATTCAGATTCCCTCCCACGAAATAGGTTTCGATGCGGTCGACGACCTGATCGGGCGTGATCATCTCCATGCATCTCGCGTATTCACCCATCGGCTGTTCGCACAGCCTCTGCGGCTCGTCCATTTGACTGCCGTCGTCGAAACTACGCACCCGCGTCTTCCAGCACCCGCCGTGAGCGCAGCAGGTTAGCGCGCCGACAGTGTGTATGAATTGATGATGCGAATAGGCCTCCCAATGGGGCGGTTCCCGACCGCCGGCAACCACGACGCAGGCGCGCTTTTCGGGATAACCCGCCTTGGTCGGCACGGCCGCGGCCAAGTGCATCGGACCGGTGATGGGGCACAAAACGCCTTGGGCATGGTGGATGACCTCGACGAGGCCACGCAGGCTCGTCTTCCCCCGAAGATCGATAACGCGTTCGAGCCCCGGGTGATGATGTTTGCTTTCGCCAACTTGAACGAAGCGGATTTTTCCGAGGAAGTGATCGACCACCGCCTGATACCGATGATTGCTCCACCATTTGGTCGTCAGGTCGAATTTGCCGCCGGCGACGACGACCCAGTAAGGCGCCCGCGACCCGGACAGGGTTTCGACCGTCGATTGAGCGCGTTCCTCGTCCGACAGGTGAATTTCACCTGACATGGCCGTCGGGTTGATCGTTAGCCCGAGCTTCTCGCCGATGAAGGCGGAAAATGCGTGCAGAAAGTGCCAAGGCTCCT
This sequence comes from Caulobacterales bacterium, assembly GCA_038231315.1. GTDB lineage: Bacteria > Pseudomonadota > Alphaproteobacteria > Caulobacterales > Caulobacteraceae > Acaudatibacter. Next base: position 1,454 of record JBBRLN010000020.1, on the reverse strand, counting down.
GATTGGAGCGGTTGACGAGCGGATATTTGCACTCGATCACCTCGACCTCGGGGTCGTTTTCGTCCAGGCGCGTCAGGCGAGGGTTATGGCGCCAAAGGTCGCCGCAGGAGGTGCGCACGTCTATCAGGAAGCGGCCTGGGTAGCGGACTTGGATATCGCGCACGGCCGCGGTCAGCATGACGATGTCGCCTGGCGACTGCGCGTTCCTGAGGATCAGTTTGCGCGGCCGCGCGTCGTGGCTCTCAGTCATTCGCGGGCTTGGCCGTGGCGGCGCCCTTCGCGGGCTTGGGTCCGGCGCCGCGCAGATTGATCAGCTTTTGCAGAAGGCCGAACCAGAAGCCGGCGCCCATCATTCCGGCGAGCGCGGTTAGAAACCAGCCGGCCGCCGCGACCAGAACGTCGCCAAAGTCGCGCGGCGCGTTCGGCGCCTCCCATCCGATCGGCGTGGCGCTGGCCAGCAGCAGCTTCTGAGCCACGCCGACAGCCTTAAGTTGCGTCTCCAGAACGGCGGGCGCCGTGATGTCGGTGGCGGACACCGGCTTGGTCGTGTCCGACACATAGGCGGTGGCTTCCTTGACCAGCAGTTCTCTCAAGCCCGGTTCCGCGTACAGCCGCTCCACGATCTTGATCGAGTCGACGTTGCAGGCGACGGCAAACAGCAATCCCGCGACGAAGGTGCAGGCCTGACTGAACCGCTTATAGCTCCCGCTTAGCCGGTCCATCGATGAATCGTACCAGGTTTCGAGGCCGGCCTTGAACTTGGCGACATCGCCCTGCGCCTCCTGGGCGATGGTGACCAGCGCCGTCTTCAGCGACGAGAGGGGATCGGGCAGGGCGGCGATCCCGCGCTCGATCCGGCTCCCTAGGCTGCCCTCCGCGCTGGCTTTGGTCAGAACGTAGATGATCGCCGAGGCCACGTTTCCCGCCGGCACATAGGACGGCCGGTTCTTGAGGCTCATGCCGCCGACCAGGGGGTGATTGTAGACCGCCTCGAAAAAGGCGGCGCTGTTCTGGGTGGCCACGTCCAGGGCGGCGCTCGGACGCTTCCCGGCCGCGAAAAGTCCCCGGGCGCCTTTGGCCGGATTTGCGGGACCGCCAGGCACCCTTGGCTCCTCCAGCATATTGATGAGGCCGTTCTCAAGCGCCTTGGATCGCAGCTTCAGGAGCGTGGCGACACTTTCGAGCGACACCGACAGCAGTCCAGCGAACAGGACGTAGGTGAACACCAGGCCAATGGCCACCTCCAGCATCGGTCCGAACATGACTTCCCCCTCCGCCGTCGAGCTCAAGCCAGATTCAACAAGACACGCAATTGATAGTGATAGGACTCGATGCCGCCCCCGTTGTAGCGCCGCACCGCATAGGGCCAGTCGCATTGAAATCCAGTGCGGTCCGGCGCGGCTTGGAGCGCGTCGCAGGACTGGGCCGGCGTATCCGCCCACGCCAGGCTCGCG
>JBBRLN010000019.1:0-49575 GCA_038231315.1 Caulobacterales bacterium | reverse complement strand
TTCGAGGAACTGCTGCCGCGTCTTCAGCAGATCCAACTCGCCGGCAGGCCGACCCGCACCGCCACCAACTTCGTCGGCGGCCCGAAGTCTTTGCCGATCAGCTTCAGGATGTCGCACGAGGCTGCTGGCCCTAGAGCGCCGGTCGGCGCCAAAAGCTGACGTTCCGATAAGGCCAGATCGCGGGCACTCAGATTGAAGATAGGAAGAATGCGCATCTAGCGAGCGGATCCGCCGAGGCCGCGGCTTCACAACCGGTCCGACGCACTCTCCCCGCTGCGCCAAGGAAAAACGCTTCATTTTCTGAGCGTGACTGATCGTGGTATCGGACGGAATGAAGACGCCCTTGGCCCTCGTCGCCCTCGCCGCCCTCGTCGCCGCGACGCCGATCTTCGCCCAGCCTGTGGCATCATCCAACCTCGTTGCCGCCGTTCCGCTCGCTGGCGCGCCCGAAGGCGCACAGGCCTACCGCATCGTCTACCACTCGGCCGACGGCGCCGGCGCGCCGATAGATGTCACCGGCGTTGTCATCGTGCCGGTCGCCAGCCCGCCAGCGGGCGGCCGCGATATCGTCGCCTGGGCGCACGGCACGAGCGGAATCGCCGACGCTTGCGCCCCATCGACCAACAGTTGGCTGTTCGGCAGCATCGCCGGACTGAGCCAGCTGCTCAAGCGCGGCTACATCGTCGCCGCCACCGATTATCAAGGGCTTGGCGGACCCGGACCGCATCCGTACCTTGTTGGTCCGAGCGCCGCGCACTCGGTGCTCGACGCCGTTCGCGCCGCGCGCGCTGTGCCGCGCGCATCGGCGAGCAGCCGGTTTGCCGTCTGGGGTGAGTCGCAGGGCGGTCATGCCGCGCTGTGGACCGCACAGTTGGCGCCTTCATATGCTCACGACCTGCGGCTGGTCGGAGCCGTTGCTGACGCACCTCCGGTCGACCTGTCGGCTAACCTGACGGGCAACAGCAACGCCGCGGTGCGGGCGCTCTTGACCGCCTACGCCGGAGCATCCTGGTCCGCCGTCTACGGCGTACCCCTGTCGACGATTGCGCGGCCGGTCGGGCAGGACTTGATACGGCGGCTGGCGCGGAACTGCGTCACACTCGATGGATTCAAGCTGCGCACCAAGATCGGCTTGATGCGGCTCACCTACCAGTTGAAAGGCGTCGATCTCAACGCCTCGCCGCGCTGGGCGGCGCTGATGCGGACGAACTCCGTCGCGCCGCGCAAGCTTGGCGTTCCGCTGTTGATCGCGCAAGGCTCCGCCGACGTCATTGTCTCACCGGCCGTTACGCGCACCTTCGTCGGAAAGATGTGCCAGGCCGGCCAAACAATGCGCTTCGTCGAAGTTGCCGGAGGCGACCACGTCACGATTGCCAAGCGCACCGCGCCAACGACGATCGCTTGGATCGGCGACCGCTTTGCCGGAAAGCCGGCGCCCAACGACTGTGGTCAGCTGTAGCTCGGTTGGAAACCGCGGTTCGAGCGCGAACCACCCTTCAAGCCAGAATGAAACGCCAAGGCGACAGGCCTTGGAGTAGCGGCAGAAGCACCCATCAGGCGACTTGGGCGGCAGTTTTGCCCTCGGCGCTGCCAAAGACCTCGAGCCCGTCAGGCTTCGGCAGGCTATCGTCGCCCTTCAGATGGCCCAGAAGGTATCTTACAGCGAGCACCATCTTTGCGGCGTCGTAGGGCTTGGGAAACGAAGCGATCGCCGCGGTAGTCGCCGAACTCGCCTTGCTGTGCTGACCGCTGATGAAAACAACAGGGATGCCGATCTTCCGCAATTCCATGGCCAGCGCGATCCCGTCGTCGTGACCCTGTAACTGGATATTTACGAGGGCGAGGGCCGGTCGGTGTTCAATCGCGGCGGCGAGCGCCTCGCGATGGCGACGGGTCAAATCGAGCACCCTGTAGCCAGCGTCCTCCAGTTCATCGCGCAATGCCATTGCGGTGAGGATCACATCCTCTACGATGAGGAGCGTCTCGCGGGGTCGTGGCCCGGTCTTGATCCAAGGCGGTCTCCATCAGGGAATACGCGCTCCTTAAGCTGCCGGGCGGCGAGCGGCGGGGGTTGTCATGGCGGAGGCTTTCGACGTCTCCAACTCGTCGACCAGGGAGATGGCGGTTCGCGCGACCGTCACCCGGGTGCCGGGGTGGGCGGGGGCCATCTCCACGGTCGCCCCGAGCTCTCCCGCCAACGCCCGAACAATGCTCGTCCCGAGCCCAACGCGCGCATCGCGGCGGTCCGTGGGGACGCCGACCCCGTTGTCGCTGACGATCAAAGCATAGTTCGGCCCAGGGAAGACACAATCGATGGTGATGCTGCCCTGACGACCTTCAGGGAACGCGTGCTTCAAGGCGTTGATCACCAGTTCCGTCACGATCAGGCCAAGGCTGAGCGATACACGTGCGTCGACGACGCCGCCGGAACCTGTGACGGCGATCACAATCTGCCCGCGATCGTCCACCAATGAGGCCGCGATGTTCTCGCAGAGGCTGGTGAAGTAGGTCCGAACGTCCACGCCGCCATCGCCGACATCGGCGAGTTGGTGTTCCAGGGCCGCGACCGACATGACCCGGTTGTGGGCGTCGGCAAGTTGGCTCTTGGTCTCCTCGGATTGGGCCTTGCGCGCGTTCGACAAGAGAAGGCTGGCGACGATCTGCAGGCGGTTGGCGACACGGTGACGGACTTCCCGAAGCAGAACGAGGTTGTGCGCTTCCGCGTCCGCGATCGCCCGCTGGTCGTCGCGAGCCTGGGTGACGTCAAAGACCGCGACCATGATCCGATCGTGGGCGAGGTCGAGGTATTCGAGCCGCTCCGCATGGATGACGAGCTGCCGGTCGCGCCGCCCGGGGCGTCGAAGGATTGTTTCGCACACTCGCACCATTGGGGCGCCCGAGAGCGACGCCTCCAACAACTCCCTGAGACCTGGACTGGCCCATTCTCCCTCTCCGAGGCGCAAGACCTCAACCCCGGTTACGCCCGCAAGGTCGAGGTCAAAGGCTTCGCAGAAAGAATTGCTGGCCCCGATGACCAAAAGGTCACGATCAAGAAGCAGTAGGGGTCCTGGCGACGAGCGGACTATAGCCAGCGCCAGGCTCAAGGCGGCCTCGTGCGCGGGTATGGGAGGGTGCGCGGCCACGGGTGGCCTTTCAGGGGCTGGAAGCTTCCGCAGCGAAAGCTGCTCCAAGTCGGTGTAGGAATTGACGATAGGACTGTAAATTGTACGCTATCGTCCAGATGTTAACACGTCCAGGCTAAACATGTTCCCGCCGACGAGGCGTTTCGACCTGTGGCCGGCGCCCCGCGCTGGCCGGCTCGAGCCGTAACCGCTAGCGCCGTTGGCCATGAGGGACGGAACCGGCAGGCGCTAGGCTAGTTCGGTCCCCATGCAGACACTCGAAACCAGCAGGTGTTGAAGAAGTCAGCTGGCTGGCTCTCAGATTTTGGTTGGGAGCGTGGTTATCTGTTTTGCGCCAGACAGGCATCCGGTTGACCCTGAACCGCGGCGTGGCGGCGGAAATGGTCCAATGGCTTATCTACTTTTTGCTTCTGGCTTTGGTGGTCGCGCGCGAGACGCTCGCTGCGCGCAAACGACTGGCCATCTGGTTCACGCCACAGCGCGCGCGGCCGTGGTATCTCGCGCGTGGGGCGGCGCTGTGGAGCGGGGTGCGCGCGGCGCGCGTCGAGGCGGAGGCCGACATCGCCTTCTATTTCGACGACACGACGGGGGGTAAGTCGCCACCTTCAAGGTTGGCGATGCTCAACGGCGGATGCGTCAATATTTCGAAGAGCCATGTCGCGACGGTGTTCGAGCAGGTGTTTGAGCGCCCTTTGCGGATCGACCCGCGGGCCTCCATGGGCAACCTGGTCTAGAAATCCGAAAGGAACGGCGTGCACGACGGCCGGGTCATCGCTGGCCCTTGTCTGCCGCGGCCGGGCTACGTCTATCAACGATGCATCGATACCGCCGACTCGACCGGCGTCCGACATGATCTTCGCACGCTGTGCGTCGGCGGACGGCCGCTGCTGGTTTGGGAGACGGAAAAAGCTCCGGGGTCGCAATTTTCGATCGACAACCTTCGCGCTCACCTGCGCCGCCCAGACGATGTCTTCACCCCGCGCGAACTCGCGGACATCGGCCGGTTCTGCAGTCGAATGGGCCTGGATTGGGGCGGTCTGGACATTCTTCGTGATCGTGGTGACGGCCGGATCTACATCGTCGACGTCAACAAGACCGATCTTGGGCCCGTCATCGCCCTGTCGTGGCGCGACAAGATCCGCTCGATGAATCTGCTGGGCGCGGCTCTTCGCGGCTTGGTGGCGGACCGTTTGGCGAGGGGACTCGCGCCTCCAGCCATGAACGACCTGCCGATAGCTACGGCGGCGTAAAGCGACCCTGATAAGCCTCTCAAGCCTTGCGCGGAGATCGGATGAAAACTCGCGGAACAAACGGCGTTGTGGCGGCCGCGCTGATCGCTGCGCCGATGATCGCGCTCGCAGCCCCGGTCGTCGCGCCCGACCTTACCCCAGCGTTCGGCAACACCATCGTCTCCACGCATCCGGACGGGCGACAAGCCAAGCTGTTTATTCACGCCGATCATACCTACGCGGCGGAAAGTCGAGCGGGCTCCCGCTCGGGCGGGACGTGGACGATCAAGGGCGCGAAGCTCTGTCTCACGCAGAAGCTGCCTCACCCCGGGCTCTTCAGCTACTGCAAGACGATCCCTGCCATAGCACTCGGTCGGTCATGGTCGGACACCGCAGTGACCGGGGAGCGGTGACCAACGAAGTGGTCAAGAGTCAACCCTGACGATCTTATGAAAACAGCTCCGGCGGAACGGGAACCGTCGACAGACCTCAGTCCCGACCGTTAGACTTACTGAGGCGCCGTGGCGCTGAGGCACACTGCGATAGACTGCTGCCAAGCGGGAATGGATCCTCGGCCCGGAACTCAATTGAGCCGCCGGTGTTGCATGCTGGCGGGGATATTTCCCTTCCTGCGCGAAGGGTATCCGACCTGTGTCAATTGGAAAAACCATCGCGGCGGCCGCTTTCGTGGCTGACGCAGCTGCGTCCGCTGGCGCCGCCGCCGCCACTCTAGATTTTTCTTACCAGGAGAATCTTGGTTTCTTCGTTATCGATGCGAGTTGGACGCAATCGTCCGCACCGTCGCCTCTGTCGGCGGCGCCTGGACAGTTCACAGACGTCGCGGTGAACAACGGCGTTTACGCGTTCGGCGCGACTGGTTTTCCCCTGACCATGGGAACGTTCTCCGACGTCGATTTCTACAACGCGGCGTATTCAGGCCCGCTTGGCCCAGGTGGTTTCGAGGCCGGGCCGGTCGGAGATTTCGGTCTCCAACTTTTTTCCGGGAACGAAACGGGGCCGGTGTTTACCCCTGGCACCTACTCGCTTGCAAACGGCGTTCTGTCCGTCACCTCCGTTCCCGAACCCGCGACTTGGGCCCTCCTGCTGATCGGTCTCGGCGGGATCGGCGTCAGCCTGCGGTCGAACCGACGGGCTTTCTCCAAAACGGCAGCCGCATGACTTCGGTAACAAGCGTTCAGGCAGGCCTGCACCCGGCGGCAACGGGATCGCCGCCGATCCGACACGTGCGCGTCAATAGCACCTCCGATATTCGAACACCCATCCTGAGGTGTGGCGAAAAAACGTTTGCAAAGCGCCTTGCATTGGTTAACATTGGCTTTAATAAGTCGCGCTCGCCGCTCCTCCATAGCGGGCTTTACCGTTCAATGAGGTTCGTAAAATGCTGAACAAGATTTCCGCCATTGCCGCCGCGGCGCTCGCGTTTGGCGCTATCGCCGCGACGCCGACGCAGGCGACACAATTCGCCAACTATTTCCCGGTGGCTGGAGGGGCGACGAACATCTCCCTCACCGGCCTGAACCTGAGCGCAGCCGCGCCGGTTCAATTCCAATATACATTCCCCGGCGCCCTCGCCAGCCTCGGCGTCTTGTCCGCCAATCTTTCGCTCTCGGCGCTGGAGACGGGCGCGCTTGGGTTCGGCCCCGCATCCCTCGCCAGTTTCGACGGGTCCTTCTCGATCACCTATAGCGGTCCGAACCAGACCATCGGCACGACGTCCTTGACCACGGGCGAGACGCTGCTGGACGGGACATTCCTGGGATCGATCTTCACCGGCTACGGTTCGACCGGAACACTGCAGGATTCTCTGCTCGGCGGCGGCTTCGTGAACTTCAACAACAACAGCCTGATCTCTTTCACGCCTCCGGGTGGCGACGAAGGCTTCACCATCGGCATTACCGACCTCACTCCGCCGGTCAGCGTCGTCGGCGGCCAGCTGACGAACTTCTCCGGCGTGTCGGACGGCAACTTCGCGGCGGACAACGTCTTAATCACAAGCGGCGGGACACCGGAACCGGCGGCTTGGGCGATGATGTTGATCGGCGTCGCCGGCATCGGATTTGTCACGCGCCGGCGGGCGAAAGCCGCGCTGGCCTGAACGAGGGCCAGCTCTCGAACTACAAAAAGCCGCCCGAAAGGGCGGCTTTTTCTTTGGCTGCTTCAGGATGAGACTGAGAAGCGAAATCCACCGCACGGCTCAGGCTGGCGGCATCACCCGCCGTCGCGCGGCTAGCTGGCGTGCGGTAAGACCGCGCGCGGGTGGGTCATAGCGCGGGCGAAGCGGCCCCAATCGTGCGTCTTCGGGTCGCCGCGCCAATCAGGCCAAGGCCCAACAGCATCGTCGCCCAGATCGCGGGTTCGGGGACAGCGGCCGCGGAGATGAGAAAACTGTCGCCGCTATCGTCCAGGCTCTTGATCGATCCGCCGATGTACGCACCCCATCCCAGCACATCCAGTTCGGTATAGTCGTTGGCGCTGAAGGCGTAGCTCACCCCTGGATTGAGATAGGCGTCCTGGGCGTCGCCGTTATATCCCAGCCAGTCGCCGCGATCGCCGCCGCCGATATTGTTGAAGGCGCCAAGATTGGTCTTGCCGCCGTCGATGGAAAAATAAGCCGGAGCCGACCAGGAGAAACTGGAGACGCCCGGGGCCGAGTAGCGCAACAGGTCCAGGATCGTCGCGAACTTGGGGCTCGAGCCCTGCAAGGCCGAGACCCGTCCCAGCACCTCGCCGATCTCGTGCGCGGCCAACCCCTGGAAATCATACTGCCCAGAGGGAATGGCGCCGCCTGAGAAATTCCAGTTCACGGTCGAGGAAAACCCGACGTAGCCGCTGTTGAGATACAAGGTGGCCGGCAGAAGCCCCAGAACCTGGGCTTCCGCATAGGAGAAGCTGAAGCTGTTCTTGCCCGTCGGGTCCTTGGCCGGGAGATTGGCCACGACCGACGCGAGATTGCGATCGTTGGGATTCGAGGCGGCGGCAGCGCGCAGATACGATGTGGCGCTCGCGTAGGTGTATCCGGCCCGAAGGAAACTCAGGCTCGAGGCGACCTCGCCCGACTTGATCGGCTGGCCATCGACCTCGCCCCACCCGACCGGGATCTTGAGGGTGACGTTGGCCGCGTACGCGCTGTCGAACCGGTTGGATACGGTCTGGAAGGCGGCCTCGATAACCGCCGCGTTCGGCAGCGACGTTATGCTGGCGTCATAAATCGGTACGATCGTGAGAGCCTGAACGGGCGTGGCCGCGATCGCCGCTGCTGAAAAAACACTTAACAATCCCGTGCGCATTACAATGATCGACTCATGGGTCGAGTCTTTACTTACGCGCAACATCACTTCCCCCAAACGTAAACCGCACTAACAGTCGAAATTGCAAACTCTTGTCAACTCCGATGCTGGTAGCATGAAGTTGTCGACGAGTTAGTGGACAAAAAGTCGCATGCCGACGGGCAGCACAGAGCGCGCGCCTTCCTCGTACTCGCTCATGCGCTTGGACTAGCGCATATCCGCCTTGTCGCCCTGCAAAGTCCTTTGCGCGACAATCCATCTTATTGCCTGTTCGCCGCTTACCCGCTTCCGCTGGCCGTTGATCCTAATCTCCACCATCCGCGGACGGACGGACGGACGGACGGACGGGCTTGGGCTCGGGTTTGGGTTGTGTGCCTCGGGACGACCGAGAGGAATTCGCGACGGGATTTGGGTGCGGTTTCAAAGGCTTTCCATCCCCGTAAGATGACCGCTACGGAGACCGCTTCTCGAAAAAGCGTGGCTGCGCTGTCAGTCCAACGGCAACTTGTCTCCGAGAGGTCGTCGCTAGCCCAAACCCACGCGATGGTTAGTGACGCGTCGGCTTTTAAGTCGCCTTGTGGATGGAACGGGTGAACCCTGACGCTCGCCGGAGCGTTCTAGCGATCTTCTCAACGCCATCCGCGCCAAGCTCCGCTTTCGGTGATTCATGACGACAGACCAACCCATTCGCTTCCGCAACTACGCCGACGAGGACGATGGGGCATGGGCGGGTGGGGCCGGCCGCGAACACCGCGAACTTCCCGTCAGCGGCGACGGGGTGGCCGCGGTCCCGGCGCGGGGAAGCTCCGGGAGGCTCCTGGCCGTGGGGGCGGGGCTCGCGCTGATCGCGGGTGTCGCCGTCGCCGTTTCGATATTGCCCCGACACGCGCGGACGGAACAGGCGGCGCCGTCGCCGGGCGCGGCGTTGCAGGTTCATCGCTATGTTGCCCCGCCCAAGCCCTTCGCCGCGACAAGGGCCTTGCCCTGCTACGTCGATGGCGTCGCGGCGGGGCCGCTTTCGCTGACCGATTGCGCGCGTCGAAACGGTGTCGCCAGCGGTCGGCTCGATGTCGGGTTGGCGGCCGCTCCGGACTCCAGCGCCGTTCCCCCATCCAGACAGGTGGCCGCGGTTCAGGCCGCAAGGCCGGCCCCATCCCTCGCGCCTCGCGAGGCCGCGCGCTGGTCTTTTGATCCCGGCTATCGGTCGAGCGACGCCTATGCCGAAAATACTGACCAGAGGGGGCCGGGCGCGGAGGATTCCGTCAGGGCCGCCCAGACCTTCTACGAGGGACTGGCCGACGCCGACGGCGACCGGGCGGCTTCCGCTGTGATCCCGGAGAAACGCCGGCTGGGTCCCTTGTCCGCGGGCGCGATCGACCGTTTCTACGCCGACCTCCGTAGCCCGCTTCGGCTGCGGCGCCTCGATCCCGTCGACGATCACACCGTCATCGCCCATTACGATTTTGTCGACCGCGACGGGGGTGTGTGTCGCGGGACATCGCGCGTGACGACGACCGAACGCGACGGCGAGGTCTATATCAAGAGTGTCCGCGCGCTCAACGGGTGCTGACCGAGACGTCCAAGCTACAAATTTAACAGCCGTCCGTCATTGTTCCGGGAGCGCACCCAAGCGAAACCTCGGCTAGCCGTCTGGGACCTCGCTCGGATCAGTTTTCCCGCGCCTCCTTACTGCAGAGCTTCCAAGTACCCTATGAGTCAGCCCAAATTCACTGGATCGTCATGGTCTAGTGACAGGGAGGTCAAGACACCCGGTGTTAACTGCGGTTGGCAGCTCCAAAGGCCTCGAACCGGGTTGCGCGCGAAATAGCTGGGAATTTCAGCAGATGCGCCGAAAAATCCCGAGATATTCTATCGGACTGCGTGGCGGTGAGAGAGGGATTCGAACCCTCGTTACGGTCTCCCGTAAACACGCTTTCCAAGCGTGCGCCTTCAACCACTCGGCCACCTCACCTCACACTCGCTAGGGGCGCGGGAAGGCGGGGGATTATACGGATAGTGTCGATGGGACAAGCACGGCGATGGACAGCGTGGGCCGGGCTTCCTACTTCTGCTCCATGACGATCAAGGAGCGCCTCATGTCCCTTTTCACCGCCGCCTCGCCGGACACCCTTCCCGGCCGCGCCGCGCCGATCCCCACGGCGGAGCGTTCCTTCATCAACGAGCGGCCATTGAAGGGCCCCTATCCGGAGGGCAGCGAGATCGCGGATTTCGCCATGGGCTGTTTCTGGGGGGTCGAGCGGAAATTCTGGCAAGTCCCCGGCGTCTGGGTGACGGCGGTGGGCTACACCGGCGGCGCGACGCCCAATCCGACCTATCACGAGACCTGCACTGGCCGCACCGGACACACCGAGGCGGTGCGCGTGGTCTACGATCCCAAGCAGATCTCCTATGACGCCCTGCTGAAGCTGTTCTGGGAGGGTCACGATCCGACCCAGGGCATGCGCCAGGGCAATGATGTCGGCTCGCAATATCGTTCGGGCGTCTACACCCATTCGCCCGCTCAGGCCGAGGCCGCCGCGCGGTCGCGCGAGGCGTATCAGGAGGCGCTCACGCGGGCGGGCAAGGGCCGGATCACCACCGAGATCGCGCCGGCCGGCCCGTTCTTCTTCGCCGAGGATTATCACCAGCAGTACCTCGCGAAGAACCCGAACGGCTACTGCGGGATCGGCGGGACCGGGGTCGTCTGTCCTATCGGCGTCGGCGTGGATGCCTAAAGCGGCGTGACGCCGGAGGGCTTCGACGCCGCCTGCCGGGCGCTGACCGCGGTGACCAGCGTCCGTCAGTGGGGCGACAGCGAGGTCTACAAGGTCGGTGGCAAGGTCTTCGCCTGCCTCGGCCCCGATGGGTCCTGCGTCTTCAAGGCGACGGACGTCGCCTATGAGGTCTTGCTGGATAGCGGACGCGGAACCCGCGCGCCCTATTTCGCGCCGCCCTGGGCGAGCCTCGCGGATATCGCCGATATCGCGGACGACGAGATGGCTGGCTGGCTGAAGACGGCTCACGGCCTCTCGGCGGCGAAGCTGACGAAAAAGCGCAGGGTGGAACTAGGGTTGCCGTAGATTTCCCTCGCAAACCGCCCGGCGCGCTCAGGATAACGCCATAGCACCCTGATATCGAACGATTATCGCCAAATGACGAGCCAGGTCGCCTGGCATCTTTTGGCATCTGAAAGTGCATATTCAAGCCTAAACGACGACGCTTGCACGCTGCGCGAATGGTGGCTCTCGCGGGTCACCGTTGCGAATGGCGTGGGTCGCAGAGCGCCGCGCAGGCTCGGGAATCGAGGCTTGCGAGCAATCCCATCTAACGGTGTCAGTATTCGCATTATGCAAATATATCGACCGGTGCGCAAGGGCAAGCTCGCGCCCACATCCCGCCTTACCGCCGGGCGAGCCCAACCCGCTTTAGTCATCCTCGATCAGGCTCGTCGCCTGGGTGTCGCGCATTCGGGCGGCGACCAGGGCTCCGGCGGCGAGCACGACGGCGACATAGCCGTAGAAGGCGGTTTCCACGCCGGCCTTTTTGAGGGCCAGGGCGACGTACTCGGCCGTACCGCCGAAGATCGCGTTGCCCAGGGCGTAGGGGAGGGCGACACCCAGACCTCGAATGCCCGCGGGGTAGAGCTCCGCCTTCACGACCGCGTTCACCGCCGAATAGCCCGAAAGGGCGACGAGGAGGGCGCTGACCAGGCCGAACGCCGTCAGCGGGTCGGACACCCGCCCGAGCGCCGTCATCACGGGCCAGACGATCAGGGCGCACACACCGAAGCTCGCGGCGATCAGGATGCGTCGGCCGATGCGGTCGCCGAGCCAGCCGAACAGCGGGATGACGAAAAGATAGACCACAAGCGAAGCGGCGCTGATCCACGACGCGTCCGTCTTGGAGAAATGCCCGCTATTGGTCAGGAATTTCTGCATGTAGGTCGTGTAGGCGTAGAAGCCGAGGCCGCCCGCGCCTGACAGCACGAAGATGATCCAGGTTTCGCGCGGATGCTCGGCGAACAACCGCGTCAGGCTGGAGGGCGGACCGCCGACTTCGCGGGAGCGTTCGTAGGATCGGCTTTCCTCCAGCCTCATCTGGACCATGAAGACCGCGATCGCCAGGACGGCGCCGAAAACGAATGGGATCCGCCAGCCCCAGGCCTCCAGCGCTTTCGTGCTCAGCGTATGCTGCAGGACGATCAGGATCGCCACGGCGGTGAGCTAGCCGCCGATGAGCGTGACGAAGCTGAACGACGACCACAGGCCGCGGTTCTTCCGGCCCGCCATCTCGGACATATAGGTCGCGCTGGTCCCATAGCCGCCGCCGATGCTGAAGCCCTGGAGCAGGCGCGCGAGGGTCAGAATGACCGGGGCGGCGGCGCCGATGACGGCGTAACCCGGCGTCGCCGCGACCACGAGGGAGCCGGCGCACATCAGCGCCACCGAGGTCGTCAGCGCCGCCTTCCGCCCGCGCCGGTCGGCGTAGAGGCCGAACGCCCAGGCGCCCACGGGACGCGCGAAAAAGCCCACCGCGAAGATGGCCGCGGTCTGCAGAAGCTGCGCGGTCTGGTCGCCCTTGGGAAAAAACGCCTTGGCGAAATAGAGAGAGAACGAGGCGTAGGCGAACCAGTCGTACCACTCCACGAAGTTGCCGGCCGAGCCGCCGACGATCGCGCGCAGCCGCGCCATACTCGTCATCTGGCGAGGCGGAGTCACGGCAGGGGTCACCGCGTTTCCGGCTTGGAGGTGGTCCGCGCCACGGCCGCCACAAGCGATTGGATAAGACCGATCACCGAGGCCTTGTCCGGCAGCATCCCCGCGAAATGCAGCATCAACGGGCCGTGCAGGGCCGACCAGTAGAGCAGACCCGCCTGTTCAAGATCACGGTCGATCGGCATGCCCTGCAGGTGCCGTGTCATCGTGGCGCGTGACCGCTCTCCCGCGCGGATCAGATCGGGATAGTGGTCGGCGTCCGGCTGGTTGGTGTCGAACATCAACTTGTAGGCTTCGGGATGTTCCAGGGCGAAGCGCACATAGGCCTCGCCCACCGCCATCGAGCGCGCGACGGGATTGTGCGCGGCGCCTTCGAAGGCGTGTTCCAGCGCGTCCGCATGCCGATTGAAGGCCCGGGCGCGCACCGCCGCGAGTATGGCGTTCTTGTCCTTGAAATAGCCGTAGGGGGTCATCGGGCTGACGCCGATCGCGCCCGCCAACTGCCGGATGGTCACCGCTTCCAGCCCATGTTCGGCAAACATCCGCTCGGCCGCGTCGCACAGGCGATCGCGAAAATCGGCCACGTCATCGGGGGTTCTCGGCTTGGGCATTTCACGATCCAACCCCTAAAGATTAGGCTTGCGCAAGCTTTTCATGTACGACATAAATTTACAACGTAAGGTTTTAGCCACGGAGGACGTCATGGACGGATCGCAGCCCATCAGCGCCTATCTCTCGGGGAATTTCGCGCCCGTGCATAGTGAGGATGATTTCGACCTCGAGGTCACCGGCGAGTTCCCCGCCGCGCTCAACGGAACGCTGTACCGCAACGGCCCCAACCCCCAGTTCGAGCCGCGCGGCGACTACCACTGGTTCAGCGGCGACGGCATGATCCACGCTTTCACTCTGGAGGGCGGCAAGGCGCGCTACCGCAACCGTTTCGTCCGTACCCCGAAGTTCCGCGCGGAGAACGAGGCCGGCCACGCGGTCTTCGGGACCTTCGGCAATCCCATGACCACCGAGCCCGCCTACATCGGCCAGGACTCAGGTGTCGCCAACACCAATATCGTCGCCCACGCCGGCAAGCTCTTCGCGCTCGAGGAAGGCCACATGCCGACGGAACTCGATCCGGCGAGCCTCGAGACCAAGGGCTATATGCAGGATTATCGCGGCAACGTGACCGCCCATCCCAAGCTAGATCCGGTGACGGGCGAGATGGTGTGGTTCAGCTATATGTCCGGTCCCATGCCCCTCAACGCCACGGTGTCCTACGGCGTCACCAGCGCCACGGGCGAGGTGCTGCGACGCGATGAATTCGAAGCGCCGTACACGAGCATGGTGCACGACTTTCTGGTCACAGGTCGCCATGTCCTTTTCCCGATCCTGCCGCTGACCGGCAGTCTGCAGCGCGCGATGACCGGCTTGCCGCCTTTCGCCTGGGAGCCGGAGAAGGGCGCCTTCGTCGGCGTCATGGCCCGCGACGCGGGTGTCGACACGATCCGCTGGTTCCAGACCGAGGCCTGCTACGTCTTCCACCCGATGAATGCCTGGGAGGAGGGCGACAAGATCTTCGCCGACGTGATGGAATATCCCGTCGCGCCGCTTTTCCCCAATGCCGACGGCGGCCGGGGCGAAAAGACCCACGCCCGTCTCGTCCGCTGGACCTTCGATCTCGCCGCGCCGTCCAACGCGATCAAGCGCGAGGAACTCGACGACACGCCGGGTGAATTCCCCAGGTTCGACGAGCGCCGCGCCGGACTTTCCTACCGCCATGGCTGGTTCGCCGCCCAGACGCAAAATCCGGGGGGAATGAAGTTCGACACCCTCGCTCACGTGGACCTGAAAAGCGGCGCGCGCGCGCTCTATAGCCTGCCGCGAGGCGATGGCGCGGGGGAGCCGATCTTCGTGCCGAGGTCCGCGAACGCCGCCGAGGGCGACGGCTGGGTGCTTTCGGTCGTCCATCGCGGCGAGGAAAATCGCGCCGAGCTTCAGGTCTTCGACGCCCTGGACATCGCCGCCGGCCCCATCGGCCGCGCGCGCGTCCCTCGCCGTGTGCCGTTCGGCTTCCACGGCAACTGGCTGGCCGCGTCATGAGCGACCTCGCGGGCGAAGCCGAACTTCGGCGGGCGGCCGAGCGGCGGGTCGCGGCCAAGTCGGGCTTCCGCATCCACGCCCTGGTCTATGTCCTTGTGAACGCCGGACTGCTGGGGATGAACATCTTCACCTCCCCGCATTATCTGTGGTCGGGCTGGCCGATGTTTGGCTGGGGCATCGGCCTCGCCGCCCACGGCGTCAGCGTCTACGGCGCGCGCCCGGGATCTCGGGAGGCGGAGATCAAGCGGGAGATCGAGCGGATGCGCGGCGGATAGGGGCTGTTGGCGCGCTGGCGCGGGTTGCTGGCATAGGCATCCGGTGATTGAGCCTCGAGGCCGGGTTGGCGTTCAGGATTTCGATTCACAGTGCGCTAGAAGCGCAAATTGATTGGATCGGCGCCGCGACTGTGGTGCGGTTGAGGCCACGGATATCCGCATTGAGGGCTGAGCTCACAACCCCCCGAACCGGCTGACCCGAGCTGTCGGCGCACTATTTGACCGCAAGCGATCTATCGGACCTATACTCCGCGGCGGCGGAGTTCGCGTTCCGCCCAAGACGCAGGAATCGGGAATCGCCATGCACGACTACATCATCAAGAACGGCACGGTCTTCGACGGCAGCGGCGCCCCCGGCCGCGTGGCCGACATCGCGGTCAAGGACGGCTTGATCGTCGCGGTGGGGCCGAACATCCGCGCGGAGGCGGGGGAGACCATCGACGCCGCCGGCGCCATCGTCACCCCGGCCTGGGTCGATATCCACACCCACTATGATGGTCAGGTGACCTGGGACGACACCATCGACCCCTCGGCCAGTCACGGCGTCGGCACCGTGGTCATGGGCAATTGCGGTGTCGGCTTCGCGCCGGTTCCGCTCGGCGGCGAGGTCCATCTGATCGAGCTGATGGAAGGCGTCGAGGACATCCCCGGCACCGCGCTCTACGAGGGCATGCCGTGGGGCGCGTGGGAAACCTATCCCGAATACCTCGATTTCCTGGCGAAGCGGGAATACGCCCTGAACATCAGCTCGATGATCGCCCACGGCGCGGTGCGCAACTATGTGATGGGTGAACGCGGAAGGGCCAATCAGGTCGCGACGCCGGCGGACATCGCGGCGATGGCGGCGATCGTCGAGGAGGGGCTGCGCGCCGGCGCGGTGGGCTTCTCAACCTCGCGGATCATGGGCCATCGCTCCATTCGCGGCGAGCCGGTGCCGGGAACCTTCGCCGAGGAGGCCGAACTGTTCGGCATAGCGCAGGGCATGAGGCGCGCGGGGCGGGGGGTCTTCCAGATCATTCCCGCCGGCACCCTCGGCCCCGGCATGGAGGTTCCGGAGCACTCCAGCCTGGAATCCGAGATCGATTTGATCGGCCGCCTCAGCCGCGCGAGCGGCCGTCCGGCGACCTTCACCCTCTTCGAGACCGCCGACAGCCCGGCGCGCTGGCGCGAGGTGATCCGACTGGTCAAGCAGGCCAACGCCGACGGCGCCAGGGTCTTCCCCCAGGTCGGCAGCCGGCCCACGGGGCTGGTGTTCGGCATCAACTCCTACCACCCCTTCATGGCCAAGCCGTCGTTCCTCGCCGCCAAGACTCTGCCGCGCGAGGAGATGCTGCGGGAACTGCGGCGACCGGAGATCAAGAACCGGATCCTGTCCGAGGCCAGCGTGCCGCCGGAATTTCCCGGCAAGATGGAAAGCGTCATCGTCATGGCCCACCTGCCCATGGAGATGACCTTCGCGCTGACCACGACCTCATCGTTCGAGCCCGAGGCGCGCGAGAGTTTCGCGGCGTTGGCGCGAGACGCGGGCTACGACGATCCCTCATCCTATCTCTACGACTATCTCGTAGGCGGCGACGGCGAGGCTTTCGCCGTGGTCTTCTTCACCAACTACGCCGGCTACAGCCTGGACCCGGTGCGCGACATGCAGCTGGATGACTGCACCGTCGTCGGCCTCTCCGATGGCGGCGCCCATGTCGGCCTGATCTTCGACGCGGTCAATCCGACCTATCAGCTGACCTATTGGGCCAGAGATCGAAAGCGCGGCGAGACCCTGCCGCTGGCGCACGTCATCAACCGCCAGACCCGACGCAACGCCGAGCTGTTCGGCTTTCTCGATCGTGGCCTGATCGCGCCGGGCCTTCGCGCCGACATCAATGTCATCGATTTCGATGGTTTGCGGATGGGCGAGATGGCGCTGCACAATGATCTGCCGGCCGGCGGAGCGCGTCTGCTGCAGCCTGCTCACGGCTATATCGCCACCATGATCGGCGGCGTGGTCACCCGGCGGCGGGACGAGGATACCGGCGCGCGTCCAGGACGTCTGGTGAGGAGTGGGCCCGCCGAAACCGCGCCCGCATCTAGGCGAGCGCTAGAAGACGCCTGAGTTCGGCGTGGGGCAGGGCTTCGACGGTCCGCCCGTCGATCCCGGTCATGGTCTCGTTGACGACGAGGGCGTTCAGCACCGCCTCGTCGGTCGCCTGGATTGTCGCGGCGAAGAGCGGGCCGAGCGCGGCGTCCGGCAGAAAACGCGCGTTCGCCACGCCGCCGCCGGTGGCGCTCAGGGCTTCGGCGTTGGCGGTGGAGAAGGCCATGAAGATGTCCCCCGAGCCGTGCCCCGAGATCGCTCCTGACCGCCCGATGCCCAGCGAGACGCGCCTCGCGAGCCGGGTCAACTGGTGCGGCAGCAGCGGCGCGTCGGTGGCGACGATGGCGATGACCGATCCCGTCTCTTCGTTCGTCCAGAGGTTGGGCCAGGCCTTGAGCGCCTGGCCGACCGCGACGCCGGCGATGGTCAACTGTTCACGCAGGCCGAAATTGGCCTGGACGAAGACGCCGAGCGCGTAGGCTTCGCCGCCGATCGCGACCACGCGCGACGCGGTTCCCGAGCCGCCCTTGAAGCCATAGCAGATCATCCCGGTTCCGCCGCCGACGCTGCCCCTGGATTGCGCCGCCCCGCGCGCCGTCGATGGCCGCGATGACGTCCTCGGTCGTCACGTGGAAGCCGTTGATGTCGTTGAGCCAGCCGTCGTAGGTCTCGCCGGTGACCGGTAGGGACCAGCGTCCGTTGAAGTCGAAGTTCCCCGCCATCCAGCGGATCGAGGCGTCCCGCGCCACGCCCAGCGAATGGGTGTTGGTGAGGGTGATCGGCCCCTCGCACCGGCCGACTTCCGCCACCCAGTGCGAGCCGGTCAACTCGCCATTGCCATTGAGGCTGAACATGCCCGCGAAAACGCCGGTATCCGCGCCCGCGCGTCCTCGCGGCAGGATCGCGGTCACGCCGGTGCGCACCGGGCCTTGGCCCACGACCAGCGGACCGTCACCGCCGATCAAGGTTCGATAGCCGACCTCGATACCGGCGACATCGGTGACGGCGTTGAAAGGACCAGGCTCGCCCTCGAAGGCGAGGCCGAGATCGCGTGCGCGGGGTAGTCCGACCATTCCGCCCCTCATCATTCATCCGCTTAGTCGCAATATCAGGGGCCACCGCGAGGGTGGACGATCGCGTCCTGGTGACGCGAAACACGGGCGATTTTCCCGCGCGTGATCCGGAGGTGAGGGAGCCTCACCGTCTGGCGTCAATCCCGCGCCGGGAGCTAGACCAGCGCCCCGTGGCAATGCTTGAACTTCCGGCCCGAGCCGCAAGGGCAGGCGGCGTTGCGGCCGGTGCGCTCGAACCCAGCGGGTAGGGCGCTCATGGGCAGGGCGGCGCGCTGCTCGGCCGTGCCGCCGGACATCGCCGCGTCGGCCATCTCCAGCGCCCGCTCGTTCTCGCCGGTCAGGGGATCGAGGTGCATCTCGAACATGGGCGGGGGCGGCGCGGGTTCGGGATCGGCGAACTGGATCTCCACCGTCATCAGCCAGCGGGTCACGGCCTGGCGAAGATCGCCGATCAGGGTTTCGAAGAGGGAGAAGGCCTCGGTCTTGTACTCATTGAGCGGGTCGCGCTGACCGTAGCCGCGCAGGCCGATGACGTTGCGCAGATGGTCGAGGTGCATCAGATGCTCGCGCCACTGCATGTCGACCATCTGGAGCAGAAAGTTCTTTTCCAGGTGGCGCATCTGATGGGTCGAGATCAGGGCCTCGCGTTCGGCGAAGCGGGCGTCGGCGGCGGCGTTGATGCGCTGGCGCATTTCCTCGTCGGCGATGCCTTCCTCGGCGGCCCAGGCGCGGATCGGCAACTCCATGCCGAGCAAGAACTTCGCCCGCTCATCCAGACCCTCGATATCCCACTGGTCGGCATAGGCTTTGGGCGGCAGGTGGCGGGCGACGAGGTCATCCACGGTGTCGTGCCGCATCTCGGTGACGACGCTCGAAAGGTCCTCCGTCTCCATGAACTCGCGGCGCTGCTCGAACACCGCCTTGCGCTGGTCGTTGACGACGTCGTCGTATTTCAGGAGGTTCTTGCGGATCTCGTAGTTGCGTTGCTCGACGCGCTTCTGCGCGGTGGCGATGGCGCTGTTGAGCCACTTGTGGGTGATCGCCTCGCCTTCCTCCAGGCCGAAGGTGCGCATGATCGCGTCCAGCCGGTCGCCGGCGAAGATGCGCAGCAGGTCGTCCTCACAGGACAGGAAGAATTTGGAGGAGCCCGGGTCGCCTTGTCGACCGGTCCGGCCGCGAAGCTGGTTGTCGATCCGCCGGCTCTCGTGGCGCTCGGTGCCGAGGACGAAGAGCCCGCCCGCGGCCAGGGCTTCGGCCTTGCGCCCGGCGATCTCCGCCTCGATGGAGGCCTTTTCCGCCAGTTCCTCTTCGTTGGTGACCTCGAGGCCGAGACCGGACTGTTCGGCGTTCCATTTGGCCAGGCGCATATCGACGTTGCCGCCCAACTGGATGTCGGTTCCGCGACCGGCCATGTTGGTGGCGATGGTGATCGCGCCGGGGACGCCGGCGTCGGCGACGATGCCGGCTTCCTGCTCGTGATAGCGGGCGTTGAGCACGCTGTGCGGCAGACCGATCTGGGGGTTGCCGTCGAGCTCCCAGGCGTGGACCTTCAGCAGTTCGGAGAGCAGTTCCGACTTCTCGATCGAAACGGTGCCGACGAGGATCGGCTGGCCCCGCCGATGGCAGTCTTCGATCTGTTTGATGATCGCGACATTCTTTTCGGCGGCGGTGCGGTAGACCTCGTCGTCGGCGTCGCTGCGCATCACCGGCCGGTTGGTCGGGATCTCCGAGACATCCATCTTGTAGATGTCGAGGAATTCCTGCGCCTCGGTGGCCGCCGTGCCCGTCATCCCCGAAAGTTTGTCGTAGAGGCGGAAATAGTTCTGGATCGTCACCGAGGCCAGGGTCTGGTTCTCGGGCTGGATATCGGCGCCTTCCTTGGCCTCGATCGCCTGGTGCAGGCCTTCCGAGAGGCGGCGGCCGTGCATCATGCGGCCGGTGAACTCGTCGATCAGCATCACCTCGCCGTCGCGGACGATGTAGTCCTTCTCGTTCTGGTAGAGGACATTGGCGCGAAGAGCCTGGTTCACGTGGTGAACCACCGAGATATTGGCCTGGTCGTAGAGTCCGGTCGAGCCGTCGGCGAGATGGCCGGCCGCCTGCAGGGTCTCTTCGATGGTTTCCGAACCGAATTCGGTGAGCAGCGCCTGTTTCTGCTTCTCGTCGTGTTCGAAGGTCGCCGGATCGAGGATCATCTGCTTCACCAGCAGATCGATGGTCCGATAGAAATCCGAGCGGTCCTCGGTGGGGCCCGAAATGATCAGCGGCGTGCGCGCTTCGTCGATCAGGATGGAGTCGACCTCGTCGACGATCGAGAAGTTGTGGCCCCGCTGGACCATCTCGCCCGCGTCATAGACCAGGTTGTCGCGCAAATAGTCGAAGCCGAACTCGTTGTTGGTGCCGTAGGTGATGTCCGACTGATAGGCCTTCTGCCGCTCGCCCTGGCTGAGCCCATTGACGATCACCCCGACCGTGAGCCCGAGGAAGCGATAGACCCGCCCCATCCAGTCCGCGTCGCGGCTGGCCAGATAGTCGTTCACCGTGATCAGATGCACGCCCTTGCCGGCGAGGGCGTTGAGATAGACCGGCAGGGTGGCGACCAGCGTCTTGCCTTCGCCGGTCCGCATTTCGGCGATGCCGCCTTTGTGCAGCACCATGCCGCCGACCATCTGAACGTCGTAGTGGCGTTGGCCCAGGGTCCGCCTCGCCGCCTCGCGGACGACGGCGAAGGCCTCGTTCTGCAACGACTCGAGGGTTTCCCCCGCCGCCACGCGCGACTTGAACTCCGCGGTCTTGGCCCGAAGAGCATCATCGCTCATCGCCACCATCGCCGGCTCCAGCGCGTTGATGGCCGCGACCTTGGCCATCATCGCCTTGACCTTGCGGTCGTTGGATGAACCGAACAGCTTTTTCAGGTCGAGCATGGGCAGTGGCGGGTCCGGGGTCCTGGCGGCGCTTATGTCGCGGATCGGGCATAAACGCCGATCACGGCGGGGCGAACCCGGCGCGGGAATGAAGCGCGTGACTTAGGGAGAGGGGGCCTGGAAGTCAACGAATTGCGGGGTGTGGGGCCGGCAAGGATTGAACCGCCAAGACGCCGAGGACGCCAAGTTTTCACGGACGGCTTCGCCGTCGAGAAACTGAGAGCCGCGCCCTAGCCGGAGGGAGCGGGTTCGGCGTGGACCTCTTGCCGTTCTTGGCGTCTTGGCGGTTCAAACCACGGCTCGCCCCGCCCGGCGTTCGGGCAGACGGGGTCCGGCGCGGATACCGTGGCGCGGTTCCAATCGACGGCGACGCCGATATCGGCGGCCAGGTCGTCCACGAGGCGGCGATAGGACGCTTGGGGAAGGTGGTCGGGGGCTTCGATATCGACCAGTCGTTCCCTGTCCATATCGGATCGCGTGACGTCCGTATCCCGGTCGTCCGAGGAAGAGCCGGCGGGACGCCGGCGGTCCAAGGCGGCCTCCAGGACCGCCGACATTTCGCCGGCAGGCTTCGGACGCGCGGTCTGGGTGACGATCCCCGCGCGTAGGTCCCGAACGGTTTCGGCGACGGTCATCTCCAGCTTAAGGGTCAGGCGCACGGCGCGCGACACCTTCTGGAACCCATCCGCCGCGTCCTTGGCCCCGCAGGCCCGAGCCCGGCCGACCTCGGGAATAAAATACTCGTCGGCCAGGACAGCCTTGGCCGCATCGGCCGACGCGACCCCCGAAGCGAGGTAGGCGCGAGACATCGTCATCGCCATTTCCCCCAGCTCCCGCAACAAGACGAGCTGGCGCTCGGCCACCGCGAGGACGGGGTCGGTGGGGAGGTCGGGGCAGGGGGCGGCTTCGGCGGTCACCTCCAAATATTTGCATAATGCAATGTAAATTGTCAAGCCGTTTGTGCGGTCTTCCTCAAAAATTCGGTGGCGCGGCAATGTCGGTGTGCATTCGCCAAAGGTAGGCTTTGCGCTTATCGAGGCCTATTGGACTCGGTTCGACCGTCGCCGCATGAGGAGTCTCCGCGGTTATCCGGCGGAGGCGGCGGCGAGATTGCGCCATCAGCAGACTCTCGCATCTCTCCTGAAAGTCGACCTTCCGCCAACTGACTGTGTGCGTCCTCAGACGACTTCCGACCATGGCCCCACTGACGCCAGGCCGCTTTGGTTGGAACCATTCAACTCCTCTGTCGCATGGCAAAAAGAGCGGTCAGCGTCGGCACGGCCAACGAAGGGTGGACTGGCGGTCGGACAGCGGCAGAGTCTTGGTTCTCAACGGCCGCCGGCTCGGGAGGTGATCATGCCCGGGCGCTTACCCCTTCGCGCCCGGGCACGCCAGAGTCAGGCGGCGGTAAGCCGCACGTTGCGTCTCCGCAGAGCCGCCCCCGCGAGGCCCATGCCGACGATCATGACCGCCCAGGTCGCCGGTTCCGGAACACCGGCGACGCCGAACACCGCGTAGCCGGCGTTCTCGCCGGTATCGAGTCGATTGCCCGGCAGACCGAAGTCCCCACCCGGATTGGTCAAGAATGCCGTGCCGGACCCTCCCATGCCTACTCCAATCGACTCGTTCTGATCCGGATCGTCGATGCCGATGACAGACAGGTAATAGACGCCCGGGCCGAGAATCTTGTCCACCGGCAGAGTAGCCAGGGTCGATCCGACCAACGGCTCGAAGTTCGCTATGTTGGGATCGAGGTTCAGCGCAGAGCCGAAGCTGACCGCGCCGGGCGCAAGCGTCAGGCTATAGACATCGCCGGTGAGGCCCGCGACGGCCTTCGCCTGAGAGCTGTAAATATTGACCTGATAGCCATGTGCGTCGCCAAATCCCGTGAAGGTGGAGACGGGATTCTGCTGGATGGCCACAAGCGCGGCGTTGATGCTGGTCAGGCGGGATTTCGACGACAGGGTAAAGCTGTCCACTATCCCGGCGCTGTCGGTGGGACCGCATCCGCAGGCGTTCAAATGGGTGAATATGTTCGAGAGGAAGCCGATGTCATAGACGGCGCTCGTCTTGTCCGAGAGCAGGGTGTCGGCGTGTGCGCCGCTCGCCGACGCTCCGAGGGCGAGCGTGAGCGCGATAGGGGCGGTGGCCGCGAGTCGGCTGTGGTTCATCTGAGTACTCCAATGGCCCCTTGAGGCTCACTTTGTGTGGCCGCCAGTTCTCCCCTGCGAGCGGGATCCCTGCGGCGTCGACGGAGGCGGGTAGCGTCGAGCCTGTGCCGGGAACACCTAGGCGATGACGGCAGGCGCGCGCCTCCGCCGCCGCATGGCGATGCCCGTCAGTCCAAAGCCTGCCAGCATCAGAGCCCAGGTCGACGGCTCTGGCACGGAGTAGCCAGGAATCTCGATGGGAGGGCCGTCGAAACTGCCCTCGAAGACGACGTCGACCAAGCCGGAGTCTTGAACGAGGAAGAGGTCTGGGCGGTCGGTTCCGAAGAACGCGACGGTATCGATTGGATCGCTCAGGTAGGACTTCACGAAGTCGCCGACGTTGTCGTGGGTGAAGGGCGAGCCTCCTATCCCGAACAGGGAATCCACGCCGATGAACGTGCCTTTGTAGAAGATCGCGGTCGGCCCGAGCAGGAAGTCGAGACCGTTAGCGGCCGCGCAGGGCGAGCCGTTGGCGGCGGTGTCGCCCCCGCAGACGAAGTCCGCCAAGGTCACGCTGTCGGGTCCAACCGTCAGGCTGAGACTGTTCGCCGGATTACCATTCCCCAAGGCGACCCCAGTGAAGTTGGGATCGGTGAGAAGCGGATCGGGGTTCGCTGCCGGGCCGGCCTTTAGCGGCCCGACTTCGGAGGAATCGAAGGTGAAGGTTTCGGAGATCTTGTCACCAATGGCGATACCTCCCGCCTCCGTTACCCCATTCGGGTTTACGACCGGATTCGTAACCCGGGCGAGGATGCTTCCGGTACGGGTGATCGTCACAATGTTCGCAGTCGCGCCGGTAGCGACGAGGAGCGCGACGGCAGACGCGACAACGATGGTGGGTTTCACGGGTCGATACCTTTCTAGGAGGCCACCCCCAATTTGGCGGCGGTGACTTGCTTTTTTCCCGCCGCCCCTCGCTTCGCCATGGGGGGAGCCTGATGTTTGCCTGATGAAAGCCTGATGATCATAGGTTAAGCCCGGGCAGGGGCTGCGCCGCGCTGCGAAATCGGCTTGGCTGGGGGCATGACAGACATGGCGATTGGCGCTAAGCCACTCATCGACCTCGCGCGCGAAGAC
The DNA here is from genome assembly GCA_038231315.1 of Caulobacterales bacterium. Taxonomy (GTDB): domain Bacteria; phylum Pseudomonadota; class Alphaproteobacteria; order Caulobacterales; family Caulobacteraceae; genus Acaudatibacter. Next base: position 25,441 of record JBBRLN010000019.1, on the reverse strand, counting down.
TCCTTTCGGATCGGGCCGCTCCAGGTCGATCCGCCGCTGTGCCGCGTCTCGACAGGCGAGACGCTGGAGCCTCGCGTCATGCAGGTGCTGGTTGCCCTCGCCCGGGCTCGGGGGGCCGTGGTCAGCCGGGACGAGCTGATCCGGACGTGCTGGGGCGGCCGAATCGTCGGCGAGGACAGCATAAACCGTGCGATCTCGCGTCTCCGGCGGCTGGCGGAAGGCCGCGGCGGGGGCGGCTTCGCCATCGAAACTGTTCCCAAGGTCGGGTACCGCCTCGTCGGGGATGTATCATCTATCGTTCCGGAATCGCGCCCCGGCACTTTGTCTCCCCCGACCGAACCCGAAAAGCGACCGCTTGGTTACGTCGTGATCGCCGGCTGCGCGCTAGCAGCCCTGGCGGCGGGCCTTCTAATCTGGTCGAACCGCCCCCCTCGTCCCCGGGCTCCAGCCGAACTTGCCGTCGAATTCTTCACCACGTCCGGGGTGCCAGCCGGGATGGCGGAAACCTTGCGAAGCGCGATGCTGAGCGGTGTCGCTCCCGAACGATTTCGCGTCGTGGCCGGAGAGGGCTCGCCGTCGGCCTATCGCCTCACCGGCCGTTTGGTCGGCTCGGCAGACGCCATCACGCTTTATGCGGAGTTGCACGGACCGGGATCGAGGCCGCCGATATGGACGCCTCAGGTGCGGTTCCCAAAAGATGCGTCTTTAGCCGGGGTTGCAAACCGCTTGGCTTCGGCGGCGCGATGCGTCGTCGACGGCGCCGACGAGCCCCCGGTCCCGAAGCCGCCCGCCGCCTTGGCGGGCTGGGCCAGTTACTGCGACGAAAACAGCAAGGACGTCTACGACGAGGATCGTCAACTCGAAGCTCTCAGGGTCGCGACAAACGCGGAACCGCGCTTCGTGAGCGCCCAGGTCACACTCGCCTTCTTTCTAGGCGAGGGTGCGATGGACACGCTAGGCGGCCAGGCGGACGCCCTGCGCGCCGAGGGATTGCGGGCCGCCGAGGCCGCCCGGAAGATCGATCCATACAACGCGAGCGTGTATCTCGCGCAGTCCATACTGACGCCACCAACCGACTTCCAGGCGCGGGACAGGCTGATTGCGAAGGCATTAAAGGTTCGGCCGACCGGGTGGGGGGAAGAGTTCCAGAGTCAGGCCCAATTTCTCTGGTCAGTGGGCCGCCTCAGCGAAGCGATGGCCGCTGAAAAGCGCGGATTGGCGATCAACCCCGGTAATTCGATCAATCTTCTTCAATCAGCGGCCATCCTGGGCACGATGGGACGATATCGAGAGGCCCGCGCGCTCTTCGAGAACGAGGCCGCCACAAGAAGCGACCGGAGTCTCATCGATCAATACTGGTTGCGCGCGGCTCTCGCTGAACGCGATTGGCCGACCGCGCTCCGCTTGGTCTCATCCGAGCCCGACGACGGGGTCCGGACCGCGATGGCGCCGCTTATCGCCGCCCTCAAGTCCGGCAGCAAGGACGCCGCAGTCGCCGCCGGTTCCGCGTTCGAACCTCTCGCACACGATCCCAACGCCCTGGGATCGTCGACGATCCTAGGCCTGGCTCTCAGCGGCCGCGACGTGGACGCGATCGACGCTGTCGGGCGGCTCTTCGATGCGAAGGGCGTTGCGTCCTTGCGCTTGATATATTCGCCTGCCTTCGCTAACGGGCGGAACAGTCCCGAATTCGAAACCATGGCGCGCCGGATAGGGCTCTCCAGTTACTGGAAGACCTCGGGCCATCCGCCTGACTTCTGTCTGGCGCCGCATTCTCCGCCGCTTTGCACAACGCTCTCCACGTCGTCTCGGCAAGCCGGCTTCTCAAGACAGCGTCTGTAGCGGTAGCACATCGGCTGACGACCGCGCCGGCATTCGTGGTCATCGCGAAGCGGCGGCGAACAGGACGCTGCAGCCCGGCGCGAGTGTCGCGATCAGGCGCTCGCCGCGGCGCTCGGGCGCGCTTTCACGCGATCGAACCAGGCGGCGATGTTCTTGTTTTCCGTATTGAGCGACTGACCGACCTGGCCGCCAAAATCGAGGAAGGCGTAGAGCAGGATATCCGCCAGGGTGAAACGCTCCCCCGCGATCCAGGTCCGGCCGGCGATGAGGCCGTCCAGCCAGGCGATCTTCTCCTGCGCCAGGGTCTTCAGGTCGTCGGCGGCCTGGGGCATGGTGCGCACGCGATCCTTGAACATGGCCAGGCCCTGGGAATAGCGAAAGCCGTTGGTCATGGGCTCGACGATGTTGAGATCGATGCGGCGCACCCACATCCGCGTCTTGGCGCGCTCTTCGGGCGTCGAGCCGATCAGTGGCGGCTGGGGGTGCAACTCTTCGAGATATTCGCAGATCGCGGTGATCTCGGAGAGGACGTCGCCTTCGTCCAGTTCCAGCGCCGGCGTCGTGCCGTGCGGGTTCTTGGCGACATAGTCCGGCTTGCGGTTTTCGGCGGTCATCAGGTCGATCTCGGCGCGGGGCAGGTCGATGCCCTTTTCGGCCATGAACATCTTCACGACCCGCGGATTGGGTCCGATGGAATTGTAGAACTTCATGAGCGTTGATCTCCCTCGCCTTGACGCGGCGCCGTTTCGATGGGCAAGCGCCTCTGCCGCGAGGGTTAGGACGGCGAGCGTGACGAAGGCAAGGCTGTCGATGGGAAAGGTGGCTGTTTTGGCGTGCGGCTGCGCCCTGCTGGCTGGGTGTCAGGCCGAGCGGAGGGGCGTCGTCCACACCGTCGCGGTGGACGCCGTCGTCGCCAAGGTCAACGGCTCGCCGATCCATCGCTCCGACGTCGATCGCGAAGCGGCGCAGCGCGGCCTGGACGCGCCCGCGCCAGGCTCGGCGGCGTATGCCGGACTTGTCGATCAGCTGATCGATCAGAAATTGCTGGCCGATGAGGCGGTCAATCGCGGCCTGGACACATCTCCCGCCGGGCGCCGCCGCCTCGAGACCGCGCGGGAACGGGTTCTGGCCGACATGATGCTCGAGGATAAACTTCGTGGCGCCACGACCCCGACGGCGGTGGCGGGTCTCTACGACGAGATGGTCAGGGCGCGACCGGCCGGTTCGCCTCCGCCGGAGCCGCTGGCTTTCGCCAGCCCGCGCATCATCCGTTTCCTCACCTATGACCGGGTGAAAGATCTCGTCCTGGACCTGCGCCACCGCGCCAAGATCGAGGTCATGCGGCAGGCGCCCGCCGCGCCCGCGCCCGTCGGAGCCGCCAAACCATGACCGGACCCTTGCCGATCTCGCCCAACGCCGTCGTTTTCCCGACGATACCGCCGATCGCGGGGGTGGCGTTGGCGACGGCGCGGGCGGGCTTCTACAAACACGAACGCGACGACGTGCTGCTGATGCGTTTCGCGCCGGGGACGACCTGCGCCGGGGTCTTCACGCGGCACGCCGTCGGCTCCGCTCCGGTGGACTGGTGCAAGCGCCAGGTCGCGCGCTCGGGCGGCAAGGCGAGGGCTCTGGTCGTCAACGCCGGCTGCGCCAATGCTTTCACCGGAAAGCCGGGCGACAAGGCCGCCGCCAGCGTCGCCGCCGCCGCCGCGAAGATCGTGGGCTGCCGGCGGCGCGAGGTCATGTTGGCCTCGACCGGCGTGATCGGCGTGCTGCTCGACGATTCCAGAATCACCAACGCGATGCCGGAGCTGGCGAAAGCTCTGGACGGCGACGCTTGGCGCGCGGCGGCCGAGGCGATTTCCACCACCGACACCTTTCCAAAAGGCGCCTACGCCGAAGCCACGATCGACGGGCAGACCGTGCGCATCGCCGGGATCACCAAGGGATCGGGCATGGTCGCGCCGGACATGGCGACAATCCTCGCCTTCGTGGTCACGGACGCGACCCTTTCCCCCAAAGCGCTGCGCGATCTGCTGGAGCTCTACACCGCGCGGACGTTCAACGCGGTGACGGTGGACGGCGATCGCTCGACCAACGACACCCTGCTTCTCTTCGCCACGGGCGCCGCCGATGCGCCCCGAATTACTCGGGCCTCCGACCGCCGCCTGGCCGATTTCCGCGCGAAACTCGAAGCGCTGCTGCTCGAGCTCGCCCATCAGCTCGTCAAGGATGGCGAGGGCGCGACGAAGTTCGTCAAGATCACCGTGGAGGGCGCGAAGACCGTCGCCTCGGCGCGCAAGATCGCGCGCACGATCGCCGAAAGCCCCCTGGTGAAGACCGCCTTCGCCGGGGAAGACGCCAACTGGGGCCGCATCGTCATGGCCGTGGGCCGCGCGGACGAGCCCGTGGACAGGCGCAGGATGACGGTCACCTTCGGCGAGCTGACCGCCGCCCGGGACGGCGCGGTCGCGCCCGACTATTCGGAAGAAGCGATGACCGCTTACATGAAGAACCCCGAGCTCGCGGTCGGCGTCGATGTCGGCGTGGGCCGGGCCAGCGCGACGATGTGGACTTGCGATCTGACCAAACAGTATGTCGCGATCAACGGCGATTACCGCTCATAGCGCGCGCCTTCGTCTCGAGCGGCGCCGTCGCGTTCAGCTTCCAGCCATGATGACAATGATCTAAGAGCGCTCGATGACCGAGGAAACCGATATCGCGGCGCTCTCCTTCGAGCAGGCTCTAGCCGAACTCGAACGGATCGTGGCCGAGCTCGAATCCGGAAAGGCCGAGCTTGAGCGATCCATCGAGGTCTATAAGCGCGGCGCGGCGCTGAAGGCCCATTGCGAGGCCAAGCTGCGGGCCGCGCAGCTTCAGGTCGAACAGATCATCCTCTCTCCCGCCGGCCCCACCGGCGTCGAGCCGGCAAATTACGCGTGAGCGCGCAGGCCTCGTCCCTCGGCCGGCGGATCGCGGAAAGCGCCGATGTCGTCACCGTCGCGCTCGACGAGCTTCTGCCACGCGCCGAAGGGCCCGAGTCCCGACTGACCGAGGCGATGCGCTACGCCGCGCTGGGCCCGGGCAAGCGCTTGCGACCGTTCTTCGTGATGGAGACCGGTCACCTCTTCGGCCTTCCGGAACGCTCGATGCTGCGCGCGGCTTGCGCCCTCGAGTGCGTCCACGCCTACAGCCTGGTTCATGACGATCTTCCGTGCATGGACGACGACGATCTGAGACGCGGCCGGCCGACGGTGCACAAGGCCTATGACGAGGCGACCGCGGTGTTGGCGGGAGACGCGCTGCAGACCTCCGCTTTCGAGATCATGGCCCATCCCGACACCCATGACGATGGCGCCGTGCGCGCCGAACTCGTGCTCATCCTCGCCAAGGCCACCGGAGCGAAGGGGATGGCCGGCGGCCAGATGATCGATCTGATCGGTGTTCACGACGATCTGGGCACCGTCGCGCGGATGCAGCGGATGAAGACCGGCGCGCTGATCGCCTGCGCCTTCGAACTGCCGCTGGCCATGGCGCGTCCGACCGGCGCGGAGCGCGCGGCGCTGCTGGCCTTTGGCCGGGACATCGGACTGGCCTACCAGATCGTCGACGACGTGCTCGACGCGGAAGGCGAGGCGGAGCTTCTGGGCAAGGCCGCGGGGGGCAAGGACGCTGAACTGGGCAAGACCAATTTCGTCACCCTTTTGGGGGTCGAGGCGGCCAAGGAACGAATCGCGCACCTGACGATCCAGACGAAGGCCCATCTCGAACCCTTCGGCGAGCGTGGTCGAATCCTGGCCTCCGCGGTTGATTTTGTGCTAGATCGTAGGACTTAACGAGAGCTCGCCTCAGAATCGACGCGCCGATTTGGTGAGGCGTGCGCAAAGCAGTAGCGTCCTGAGAGACGCTCAGACCGGCGGGCGGACACAGGTTTTAATTTCATGGCTTCATCGACACCGCTTCTCGACACGATCGACGATCCCGCGAAGACTCGCGATCTTTCGCTGCCGGAGCTGCGGCGGCTCGCGGACGAACTGCGCGCCGAAACGATCCAGGCCGTTTCGACGACGGGCGGTCATCTGGGCGCGGGTCTCGGCGTGGTCGAGCTGACCGTGGCTCTGCACCATGTTTTCAACACCCCCCGCGATATCGTGATCTGGGACGTCGGCCATCAGGTCTATCCCCACAAGATCCTCACCGGGCGCCGCAGCCGGATACGCACCCTGCGCCAGGGCGGCGGCCTTTCCGGTTTCACCAAGCGCGCGGAGAGCCCCTACGACCCCTTCGGCGCGGCGCACGCGGCGACCTCGATCTCGGCGGCGCTCGGCTTCTGCGTGGCCCGCGATCAGCGCGGCGAGGACAACGCGGTGATCGCGGTGATCGGCGACGGCTCGATGAGCGCGGGCATGGCCTATGAGGCGATGAACAACGCCGCCGAAGCCACCAAACAGCTGATCGTCGTCCTCAACGACAACGACATGTCGATCGCCCCGCCGGTGGGCGGCATGAGCGCCTATCTGGCCCGCCAGGTTTCCGGCGGCGCCTACCAGCGCGTCCGCCGGATCGGCAAGGAAGTCGCGAGCCATTTGCCGCGCCCCATCCGCGACATGGCCCGCAAGGCCGAGGAATACGCCCGTGGCATGGCCGTCGGCGGCACCTTCTTCGAGGAACTGGGCTTCTATTACGTCGGCCCGATCGACGGCCATAACCTCGAGCACCTGGTCCCCGTGCTGAAGAACGTCCAGCAGATCACCGATCGCCCGGTGCTGATCCACGTCGTCACCCAGAAGGGCAAGGGTTACGCCCCGGCCGAGAGCGCCGCCGACAAGCTGCATGCGGTGGCCAAGTTCGACGTCATCACCGGTCAACAGGCCAAGCCCGCGGCGTCCAATGCGCCCAGCTACACCAAGGTTTTCGCCAACGAGTTGATCAAGCGCGCGGAGATCGACGACAAGATCATCGCGATCACCGCCGCCATGCCATCCGGCACCGGCCTCGACATCTTTGGCAAGCGCTTCCCCGACCGCACCTTCGACGTCGGCATCGCCGAGCAGCACGCGGTGACCTTCGCCGCCGGCCTCGCCGCCGACGGCATGAAACCGTTCTGCGCGCTCTACTCCACCTTTCTGCAGCGCGGCTACGATCAAGTGGTGCACGATGTCGCCATCCAGCGGCTGCCGGTGCGCTTCGCCATCGACCGCGCGGGCCTCGTCGGCGCGGATGGCCCGACCCATGCCGGAACCTTCGACGTCGGCTATTTGGGACAGCTTCCAGGCTTCGTGGTCATGGCGGCGGCGGACGAGGCGGAACTGGCCCACATGGTCGCCACCTCGGCGGCCATCGACGATCGGCCGAGCGCCTTCCGCTTCCCGCGCGGCGACGGCGTCGGCGTGACGATCCCCGAGCTCGCCGAACCGCTGGAGATCGGCAAGGGCCGGGTCATCCGCGAAGGCGGCGCCGTGGCGATCCTGTCCTTCGGCACGCGTCTGGCCGACAGCCTCAAGGCGGCGGACCTACTGGCCGCGCGCGGCTTCTCCACCACCGTCGCCGACGCGAGGTTCGCCAAGCCCCTGGATGTCGATCTGCTGCTGCGGCTCGCCCGCGAACACGAAGTCCTGATCACGGTGGAGGAGGGGGCCATCGGCGGGTTCGGCGCCTTCGCCCTCCATGCGCTGGCCGAACACGGCGTGCTCGACAACGGTCTGAAGATCCGCACCCTCACCCTGCCCGACATCTTCCAGGACCAGGACAAGCCGGAACTGATGTATGCCTCGGCCGGACTGGACGCGGAGGGGATCGCCCGCGCCGCGCTGAACGCGCTGGGGGCGGAGCGGGTGGCCAAAGGGCTGCGGGCCTGATGGACGACGCGGCTCCGCTTCAGAAGACCGGCAACCGCGATGATCTTTACGAGCGCGATGGGTATGGCTGGGCTGTGCGGGAGGCGGCTTTGCTGCGTTCGGGCTGTCTCGACAAGGCGGACATCGATAGCATCGCCGAGGAAATCGAAAGTATGGGCAAGAGCCAAAAGCAGGAGCTTGCCAGCCGAATGGAGATATTGCTCCTTCACTTGCTCAAGTGGGGTTTTCAACCCGCCCACCGGGGGGCGAGTTGGGAGGCGACGATCCGAGTGCAACGCATCGCTATAATGGATCATCTCGGTGACAACCCAAGCTTGAGGCCTCTTCTTCCTAGCGTCATCGAAACAACCTATCGGCGGTCGCGGGTCGACGCTTTTGGTGAAACCGAGTTGGCTCTTTCGACTTTTCCGGAATCTTGCCCCTGGCCGTTCGATCAAATCATGGACGACGGGTTCTGGCCCGATTGATCGTGATTTGAATCCGCTGCGGAGGTCTCGACCAACAACGCCGTGAACGGCGACAAGAAGGATGAACCGCAAAGAGTGTCTCACATCCGCCGGTTATGGCGGCTCACCATCTAGTCTCCACCTTGCAGGGTCCGCTTGTAAGCGGCGGTCGTGACGCGTCCGTCACGCCGGCAACAGCCCCTTCTCCGCCAGCAGCGTCTTCAGCTCCCCGCTCTGGAACATCTCCTTGACGATGTCGCAGCCGCCGATGAACTCGCCCTGGACATAGAGCTGCGGGATGGTCGGCCAGTCGGAATAGCTCTTGACGCCCTGGCGCAGGGCGTCGCTCTGCAACACGTTCACGCCCGCGAAATCAGCCCCCAGGTGGTCGAGGATCTGCACCACCACGGCGGAAAAACCGCAGCCCGGCTGGTCGGGCACGCCCTTCATGAACAGGGTCACCGGGTTTTCCGCCACGGTCTTGGTGATGAAATCGTGGGCGGTGGTGTCGATGGTGTCGGTCATTGGGCGTCTCGCGGGTGAATCTGTTGGGGCCAGAGCTAGGGAGCCCTCGATCTCCGGTCAAGGCGCGGCCGTCTCCAACGCCAGGGCGTGGAGTTCCCCGCCCATCTTGCCCTTCAGCGCGGCGTAGACGAGCTGATGCTGCTTGATCCGCGACAGGCCGGCGAAGGCGGGGGCGACGATCTTGGCTTTGTAGTGGTCGCCGTCGCCCGCGAGGTCTTCGATCATCACGGTCCCGCCGGGAAAGGCGGCGCGGAGTTCGGCTTCTAGGTCGGCTTGGGCCATGGGCATGGGCGGTTTTTCCTTCAGGCGGTCGCGTTCATATAGGCCGGCAACCACGTCTCGTGCGCGGCGCGCAGCGCGGCGAGGGGGATGGCGAACAGGGTCTTGGAGGCGAAGGCCGCGCCGCCGGCGACTCCCACCTCCGCCACGTTGACGCCCGCCGCGTGGGCTTTCGCGATGACTCGTTCCGGTTCCCGGGTGGCGATCAGATAGCGGCCCTGGTCCTCGCCGAAGAGGAAGATGTGGGCGTGGTCGCGGCTGGCGGCGTCGAGGGTCAGTCCGATGTTCGAAGCGAGCGCCATTTCCGCCGCCGCGACGATCAGCCCGCCGTCCGATAGATCGTGAACGGTCCGCGTGAGCTGGGAGCCGATTAGATCGCGAACGAAATCTCCCGTTCGCCGCTCGGCCGCGAGGTCCACCGGCGGCGGCGCGCCGTCCCCGCGGCCGAGGCATTCCCGCAGATAGAGGCTCTGGCCCAGTTCGCCGTGGCTGACGCCGAGGAGCAGCAGGGTGTCGCCGTCCTTCATCGAAGCGAAATCCGCCCGCTTCGCGTAGTCGTCGAGCAGGCCGACCGCGCCGATGGTGGGGGTCGGCGGAATGCCCGCGCCGTCGGTCTCGTTGTAGAGGCTGACATTGCCGCTCACGATCGGGAAGTCGAGCGCCGCGCAAGCCTCCGCCATGCCGTCGATGGCCCGTACGATCTGGCCCATGATCTCCGGCTTCTCCGGATTGCCGAAGTTGAGGTTGTCGGTCACCGCGATGGGTGTCGCGCCGACCGCGGTGAGGTTGCGCCAGGCCTCGGCGACGGCCTGTTTGCCGCCTTCGTAAGGATCGGCGGCGACATAGCGCGGGGTGCAATCGCTGGTGAGCGCGACGGCCTTTCGGGTTCCGTGGATCCGGACAATCCCCGCGTCGGCCCCGGTGGCCGAGTCCTCCAGGGTGTCGGCCATGACGTGCCGGTCGTACTGCTCCCAGAGCCAGCGCTTCGAGGCGACGTCGGGACAGCCGATGATCTTCAGCACCGCTTCGGCCCAATCCTCCGGCGCGGGAATGTCGTGGTGGACGAGGGCGGGTTGCAGGGGCGGCTGCACCCACGGCCGGTCGTAGAGCGGCGCGTCGTCCGAAAGGGGGGCGAGCGGTAGATCGCAGACCACTTCGCCGCCGTGCCGCAGGACGATGCGGCCGGTGTCGGTGGTCGCCCCGATGGTCTCGGCGTCGAGGCCCCATTTCTCGAAGATGCGTCGCGCCTCGGGCTCGCGGCCGGGCTTGAGGATCGCGAGCATGCGCTCCTGGCTTTCCGAGAGCATCATCTCATAGGCGGTCATGCCGGTTTCGCGCTGGGGGACCTTGTCGAGGTCGAGGTCGATGCCGACGCCGCCCTTTCCGGCCATCTCGACGCTGGAGGAGGTCAGACCCGCGGCGCCCATGTCCTGGATCGCGGCGACCGCGCCGGTAGCCATCAGTTCCAGCGTCGCTTCGATCAGCAGCTTTTCGGCGAAGGGGTCGCCGACCTGGACCGTGGGGCGTTTCTCCTCATCGCCCGCCTCGAAACTGGCCGAGGCCATGGTCGCGCCGTGGATGCCGTCACGCCCGGTCTTGGAGCCGAAATAGACCACGGGGAGACCGGCGGCGGGGGCGGCGGAATAGAAGATCTTGTCGGCGTCGGCCAGACCCACGCACATGGCGTTGACCAGATTGTTGCCGTTGTAGCCCGGATCGAAATTGGTCTCGCCGCCCACCGTGGGAACGCCGACGCAATTGCCGTAGCCGCCGATCCCCGCGACCACGCCGGCGACCAGGCGGCGCGTCAGAGGGTGGGAGGGATCACCAAATCGTAGGGCGTTGAGAAGCGCGATCGGCCGCGCCCCCATGGTGAAAACGTCGCGCATGATCCCGCCGACCCCGGTCGCGGCCCCCTGGTAGGGTTCGATGAAGGAGGGGTGGTTGTGCGACTCCATCTTGAAGACGATGGCTTGACCGTCGCCGATATCGACCACGCCGGCGTTCTCGCCCGGCCCCTGGATCACGCGCGGCCCCTTCGTCGGCAGCCGCGAAAGGTGCTTGCGCGAGGATTTGTAGGAGCAGTGCTCGCTCCACATGACCGAAAAAACACCGATCTCAAGCGGGTTCGGCTCACGGTTGAGGCGCTGTACGATGACCGCGTATTCCTCGGCCTTCAAACCGCTGGCGAGGGCGAGTTGCAGAGGCGTGTCGGCGACGGCGTTCATGCTCGCTTCTTTAGCGGTGGCGGCGGCCTTTCGCCATCGATCCGGCCGCCCTCAGAAGTCATCACCGATCATGAAGAAAAATTTATGTGCCGCGACGCACAATCTGCTTGTCTTCCTTTGCGAGCATGATATCTAAGCACTGCTAAGTAAGCGATGCTTAGTTCCGACACCGCAAGGAAGGCTGTTTCCCATGAAAACCCAATTCGCGACGGCCTGCGCCGTCCTCTCCCTCGGCATGGCCGGCGCGGCGTTCGCCGATGGCCGTGTCACCGCCACCCTCGAACAACCGGCTTCGGGCCAAGCGAAGTTCATCGCCGCCCACTCGACCTGGACCTGCGCCGGCGGGGTCTGCTCCACCGGGGTTGCCCCGGACGACGCCGGCACGCTCGATGGCTGCAAGGACTTCGCCAAGAAGATGGGCCGCGTTTCGGCCTATGGCGAATTCAAGCCGCTCGACAGCAACGCCTTGGCCAAGTGCAACACCGCGGCCATCGGCAATGCGTCCGCCACGACACGGGTCGCCGCTCACTAATCTGGACGCCGGCCGGGGGGTCTGGAAACGGGCTCCCCCGTCGTGCGACTCTATTCGCATTGCAATGATGCGGCGCGGTAGCGCGGGTGTCCGCTATGCGCTCGCCAAGACGCCTCGGAAGAGCGCCGCGCCGTCACTCCAGCCCAGGGCCTCGTCGAAGGCGCGGTCCGGGTGGGGCATCAGACCCATGACGTTGCCGGGCTCGTCGATTATGCCGGCGATGCCGCGCGACGAGCCATTGGGATTTTCCAGGTAGCGGAAGACGACGCGACCCTGGCCTTCCAGCCGATCCAGCGTCTCCTCGTCAGCGAAATAATTCCCCTCGCCATTGCCGATGGTGAAGGTGGCGACGCGTTGCGCGCCATATCCGGCCGTGAAGCGGGTCTGGGCGTTGACGATGTCGAGATCGACCGCCTTGCAGACATATTTCAGACCGGCGTTTCGCAGCAGGGCGCCCGGCAGCATCCCGGCCTCGCACAGCACCTGGAAACCGTTGCAGATACCGGCCACCGCGACGCCGCGCTTCGCCGCTCCCGCCACCTCGGCCATGACCGGGGAGCGCGCGGCCATCGCGCCGCACCGCAGATAGTCCCCGTGAGCAAAGCCGCCCGGCAGCACGATGAGGTCGAGGCCGTCGGGAAGAGCGGTTTCCTGGTGCCACACCATCTCCACCCTCGCCTCCGTCGTGCGCTCGATGGCGACCTTGCAGTCGCGGTCACAGTTGGAGCCAGGGAAGACGATGACCGCCGCTTTCACGCCGCGACCGCTTCGATGGCCGGAAAGGGTGATTTGAAGGTGAAAGCCTCCGCCGTCGGCCCCAGTCGCCGAAGGCGGTCGAGACGGGCCATCCCTTCCTCCGGCGTGGGCGTGTGACCGGCCTCGATCCACCACAGCGCCATGAAATCGACCGTCGCATGGAACCACTCGTCTCGCCGCCGGACGAAGTCGCGGTGGCGCGTGCGATAGACGAAGGCGGCCAGACTTTCGACGTCCGTCCAGACCGACATGTTCAAGATGCGCAGGGGATCGTCGAACATCTTGATGTCGGTGGCGTCGTCGCCCTCGCCAGTCAGACGCCAGACAAAGCCTGGCTGCGCCTCGGCCAGGGCGTTGATGGGCGCGAGGTTGTCCATGAAATCGCGAGACTCGACGGCTTCCGTCGGGGCGCGCAACCGGCCGATGTTGATCTGCGCGAGGTGACGGCCGCCTTCAATCATGCGATCTCCACGCGATAACCCTCGATCACCGGATTGGCGAGGAGGCGCCGGCACATCTCCTCGACCTCCGACTTGGCAGAGACGGCGTCGCCGCCCTCGAGGTTCATCTCGATCACCTTGCCGATGCGCACATCGTGGGCGCTGGACCAGCCCAGACCGTGGAGAGCGGCCTCCACGGCCTTGCCCTGAACGTCGAGGACGCCTGGCTTGAGGAAGACGTGGACGACCGCCTTCATCGCTATTGGATGCCGCCCTGGATCACGGTGGGCATTTCCTTCATCACGCCCAGGCGGCGCGCGACCTCGGTGTAGCCCTCGATCACGCCGCCGAGATCGCGGCGGAAGCGGTCCTTGTCCATCTTCTCGTTGGTCGTGGAATCCCACAGCCGGCAACTATCGGGGCTGATCTCGTCGGCGAGGATGATGCGGGAAAAGTCATTCTCCCACACCCGGCCGTATTCGATCTTGAAGTCCACCAGGGTGATGCCGACCCCGCCAAAGAGGCCGGTGAGGAAGTCGTTGATCCGAAGCGTGGTCGCCATCATGTCGTCGATCTCCTGGGTCGCGGCCCAGTTGAAGGCGGTGATGTGTTCTTCCGCGACCATCGGATCGCCCAGCTTGTCGTCCTTGAGATAGAATTCGATGATCGACCGGGGCAGAGCCTGACCTTCGGGCAGTCCGAACCGCTTGGACAGAGAGCCGGCGGCGACGTTGCGGCAGACCACTTCCAGCGGGATGATCTCCACCTCCTTGATCAACTGCTCGCGCAGGTTGAGCCGGCGGATGAAGTGGTTCTGCACGCCGATGGTGTTCAGCCGCGTCATCACATATTCGCTGATGCGGTTGTTGAGCACGCCCTTGCCCTCCAGCACGGCTTTCTTCGTGCCGTCGAAGGCGGTGGCGTCGTCCTTGAAGTATTGAATCAGGGTTCCAGGCTCGGGACCCTCATAGAGAATCTTGGCCTTGCCCTCGTAGATCTTCTTGCGGCGGGTCATGGTTTGCTTAAGGCCTCCCACGGTCCGCGTCGGTCGCCAAATGAAAGCGCGCGCGGTTGGGTTTACCGCGCGCGTGATCGGGCTTCGACCGCGTGAGACCTCTTCAGGGCCGGATCGATCCTAGCAAAATGGCGCTTGACGCGCAAACATGCGCCGGGTCACGAACGGGACGGATGACCAGCGAAAACCGCCTCGACGCAGAGCCTACTCCCGCATCCGGCCCCGGCGACAAGGTCGATGACGAGCGCCCCGCCGTAACCTATCCGCGGATGGGCAACCAGCGTGTGCCGTACATCGGGCTGCCGCGAAACGGTTGGCGAGACGCCTATCACGTGTTGCTGACGATGCCGACGATCGCCTTCATCGCGGTTTTGGCGCTGACTTTTCTGGCCGTCAATTCGATTTTCGCGCTGCTCTATATGATCGACGAGGGCGGCATAACCAACGCGAGGCCCGGCAGCTTCGAGGACGCCTTCTTCTTCTCGGTTCAGACCCTGGGCACGCTGGGATATGGCGTGATGGCGCCCAAGAGCCTGGCCGCCAACCTCGTCGCCACGCTGGAAACCTTTGTCGGCTTGTTCAATTTGGCCATCGCCACGGGCCTGCTGTTCGCGCGGATATCCCGGCCGACCGCGCGCATCATGTTTACCAAGAAAGCCGTGGTCACGCCCTTCGACGGGGTGCCGACCCTGATGTTCCGCGCCGCCAACCAGCGGCGAAATCTGGTCATCGAATCCGAGGTCAGCGTGACGATGATCCACGATGTCACCACGCGCGAAGGCGGCCTTCTGCGGCGCTTCGACGAGCTGGCGGTTCTGCGTAGTCGCTCGCCACTGTTTTTCCTGACCTGGCAGGTCATGCACGCGATCGACGAAAACAGTCCGCTCTACGGCGAGACGATGCAAAGCCTCATCGCCAAACGGGCGGAAATCCTCGTCGTGATGAAGGGGCTGGACGAGACCTTCGTCTCCACCATCCACGCCAGGACCTCGTACACCCCCGACGAGATCGTCTGGGGCGCCAAGATGGCGGACATCTTCACCGTCGATGACCAGGGACGGCGCGCTATCGATTTTCGGCTCTTCCACGAGGTTGAACCGACAGCCTGAGAGCGGACCTTCGTCGGGAACGATTGCCCCGGCGGGCGGGGCGGGATATTCGCCTGAGGACAGGACATCTGGTGGGATTGTATGAGTACCTTCAATGAGCGCGAGCGCGGCTTCGAGAGCAAATTCGCTCGGGACGCCGAGCGGGAATTCCGGGCGATCGCCAGGCGTAACCATATGCTCGGTGAATGGGCCGCCAAGCTCATGGGCCTCGACAAGGTCGAGGAGTACGCTCAGGCGATTGTGAAATCCGACATCGACCAGCCGCACGACGTCGATGTCCTGCGCAAGATTCATCAGGATCTGCTGGGCGCCGGTCTCACGGTGCCGCAAAGCGAGATCAGCGCGCGGATGGACGAGTTCCTCGCCGTGGCCAGGGGCCAGATGGCGTCGGACGCCTGAAGGCCGGCAGTCCGGCGCCTCCTACGCCCCCAATCTCGCTTTCAAATGATCGCCGACCCTCATGGCGTTGGCCACGGTCGTCAGCGTCGGATTGACGGCCGCCGAGGTCACGAAGAACGAGGTGTCGGTGACATAGAGGTTGTCCAGTTCGTGGGCTTTGCACCAGGAATCTAGAACGGACGAGGCCGGATCGACGCCCATCCGGACCGTCCCAGCCTGATGCGCAGTGCCGTAGAGCGGGAGCAAGGAGGCGAACTCCAGGTGATGCTGGCTGATCGGGTGGGTGTGGCTGACGAAACCGTCCAGGGCCTGTTGCAGTGTCTTCACCAGCCGCTCGTGCGCTTCGAGATCGTTGTGGGTGTAGTCGACGAAGATGCGGCCGTCGGCGGCGAGGCGCACCCGGTTGTTCGGATCCGGCAAGTCCTCGGAAATCACCAGGAAGCTCAGCAGGCGCTCTGCGATGGCGCCGAAGAGGGGTCCAGGGGCCAGGAAGGGCGGAAGGTATTGCGAGACCTGCCCCTCCAGGGTCTGCGCGGACATGTATTCCAACAGCTGGATATGTCCCATCGGATAGTCAAAGCCGCCGCGCGGGTCCTTCCAATAGAAATCGTTCACCGCCAGCGTCTTGGGAAAGACGAAGCGCTGCGCCGCCGCCGTCAGCGAGACCATCGCCGTCAGGGTGTGGAAGACATAGTTGCGGCCGACCTGGTCGGAACCGTTCGCCAGCCCATTCGGATGGGCGGGGTTGTATGAGGCGAGCAGGAGCGCCGCGGTGTTCACGGCGCCCGCCGCGGCCACGACGATGTCTCCGGTCCAGGTTTCCTCGCCCTGCGCGCTTTGGGTGATCACGGCGGTCACCGTTCTTCCCGAGGGGTCGGTCTCCAGGCGCACCGCCTTGCGGCCGGTCATCAAGGTGACGTTGGGAAACGCCAGGGTGGGCTCCACGGCGATGGTGCGGGCATCGCATTTGGCCTTCAGCAGGCAGGGATAGCCGCCGCAGGTCTTGCACTTGATGCAGGGCGTGGTGAGCGGCTGATCCTCATCCCAATTGACGCCGAGGGGGAGGGGGAAGGGGTTCCAGCCCTGGCTTTCCAGGTGGGTCTTCAGCTGTTCCACGCCCGGGTCGTTGCGGATCGCGGGATAGGCGTAGGCCGGTGAGCCCGCGGGTTCGGCCGGATCGATCCCTCGCGTGCCGTGAACCTTCCAGAGGGTCTCGGCCTCGTCGTAGTACGGCTCGAGGTCCTGGTAGTCGATCGGCCAAGCCGGACTGACGCCGCCTTTATGTTGTGTCTCGCGAAAGTCGCCCTCGCGAAAGCGCATCAACGCCGCGCCGTAGAAGGTCGTATTGCCGCCGACCCAATAGTGCGTGTTCGGATGAAAAGGCTTCGAGCGGCTGTCGTACCAGACCTCTTTGGTGCGGTACTTATTCTCGATGAAGACCGCCTTGGGATCCCAATTGTCCGCCTCGCGCGGCAGATGCTCTCCGCGCTCCAGGATCAGGATCGACTTGCCCGTCGGGGCCAGCCGTTGCGCCAGGGTAGCGCCCCCAGCGCCGGAACCGATGACGATGACGTCGTAGTGCTGGGCCACATTCAGCTCCTTCAATCCTGGGTTTGGGGGAGACGGTATTTGGCGGCGCCGGCGTTGATCGCCGCGCGTACGAGAGGTTCGGGCAGCATGCGCATCAGTCCCACCGCGATCCGATTGTGCCAGCCGGGGATCACGACGACGCGCCCGGCTTCGTTGTCGCGGATCGCCGTTTCGACAACCGCTTCCGCGGTCTGGGAGAAGGGGTTGGGCGTCGCCGACATCAGATGCGCGATGCCGGCCTCGGCCGTGAACTCGGTGCGCGTCGAACCGGGGCAGAGCGCGGTGATCTTCAGGCCCTTTGCGCGGTATTCGCTGTCGAGCGCCTGGCTGAATTTGATCATCAGCCCTTTAACGCCGGGGTAGAGGGTGTTGCCCGCCACGCCCGGCGCGAAGCCGGCGATGGAAGCGACATTGATGATGGCTCCCGAGCGCCGCGAAACCATGCCGGGGATGACCGCATGGGCCAGGGCGCACGGCGTCACCGCCATGGTCATCAGGAAATCCCGCTGCTCGGCCCACGGGGCGTCGTTGAAGAGGCGCGGGATGCCGAAGCCCGCATTGTTGACCAGCACATCGGCGTGCCGCCCGCGTTCGGCCATGGCGGCCATGACCGGCTTTTCCGCGTCCGGGATCGACAGATCGGCGGGGATCGAAAACGCGTCCACGCCGTGCAGGGCCGCGAGTTCTTTTTCGAGCTTCTCCAAGCGATCCGCGCGCCTGGCCACCAGGGCCAGGTCGTATCCCCGCGCCGCGTAGGCTCTGGCGAAGGCGGCGCCGATCCCCGCCGAGGCGCCGGTAATCAGGGCCAGCTTGCGCGGGGCGGCTTCGGTCATCGCCTCGTCAGGCCGCCTCGCCGAAGACGCGTTTGAAGATGAAATCGACGTGGCGGAAGTTGTCGGTGGGATCGAGGGCGTCCTCGAGATCGGCGTCGCTCAGATGCGGGCGGACCGCCGCGTCCGCTTGCAGAGTCTCCATAAAGGTTCCCTCGCCCCGCCAGACCTTTATGGCCGCGCCCTGGACCGCCGAATAGGCCGCCTCGCGCGCCATGCCCTTTTGGGTGAGCGAAAGCAGGACGCGTTGCGACTGCACCAGCCCTTTCAGGTGGTCGAGGTTGCGCTTCATGTTTTCCGGATAGACCACCAGACGCTCGACCAGACTTGCCAGGCGCCGCAGAGCGAAATCGAGGTGGACCGTGGTGTCCGGCGCGATGGCCCGCTCCACGGAGGAATGACTGATGTCCCGCTCGTGCCATAGCGCGACATTCTCGAGCGCCGGGACCACGGCGGCGCGGACCAGACGGGCGAGGCCGGTCAGGTTTTCGCTGAGGATCGGATTTCTCTTGTGCGGCATCGCCGAGCTGCCCTTCTGACCAACGTCGAACGGCTCCTCGGCTTCCAGGACCTCCGTGCGCTGAAGATGCCGGATCTCCACCGCCAGGCGCTCGATCGAAGAGGCGACCACGGCCAGGGCGGCGAAGTATGCGGCGTGGCGGTCGCGCGGGATCACTTGGGAGGAGATGGGCTCCACCCTCAGGCCCATCTTCTCCGCGACGTGGGCCTCCACCGCCGGATCGACGGAGGCGAAGGTTCCCACCGGCCCTGAGATGCTGCAGGTGGCGATCTCGAACCTGGCCATGGCTAGCCGCTCCCGGGCGCGGACGAATTCGGCGTAGTGGCCGGCGAGCTTGAGGCCGAAGGTGGTCGGCTCGGCGTGGATGCCATGGCTGCGGCCGACCGTCGGGGTCATCTTGTGTTCGAGAGCCCGGCGCTTGAGCGCGGCGAGAACCAGCTCGACGTCATCCATCAACAGGTCCGTGGCGCGACTGAGCTGGACGGCTAGGGCGGTGTCGTTGACGTCGGACGAGGTCATGCCCTGGTGAAGGAAACGCGCCTCCGGTCCGACGATCTCGGTGACGTGGGTCAGAAAGGCGATGACGTCGTGCTTGGTCTCCCGCTCGATCTCGTCGATGCGATCGACGTCGAAGATCACCTCACCGCCGCGCTCCCAGATCGCTTCGGCCGCCAGTTTGGGGATCACCCCGAGCGCCGCCATGGCGTCGGCGGCGTGGGCCTCGATCTCGAACATGATGCGGAAACGGGTCTGCGGCGACCAGATCGCGGCGGCTTCGGGACGGCTGTAGCGGGGGATCATGGGTGGGGTTTAGACTGCTCCCCGCCATCCGCAAACCGGACCCGGAACGATCAGGCCTCCGCCGCCCGCCTTTCAGCGGCGACCTCGGCCAGGCGCTTGGCCAAACCGATCGACGCCAGGAAATAGTGCAGGCCGCCCCAGGCATAGAACAGCGTGGTCACGACAATGCCCTGGCGGGTGGCGGTGACGCCGGAGCGATGACAGAGCGCCGCCAGCGTCGTCGGTGAGCCCTTGGGCGCGATCCCGCCCGGGCATTGCGTGGCGAAATGGCCGCCGTCGCCGGCGCTTCCCGAGAGGATATTGCCCAGGGTCGCGACGATGTGGCGGTCCCCGACGTGGCTGAAGTTGTACTGGGCGAAAAGATCGATCAGCCAGCCTGTGAACAGGGTGCCGCCGCCCAGAGCGATGATGTTGACGAAGAGCAGCATCACCGCCGACGCCGTGGCCCGCCGCCGCGTCTCGACTACGTTCTGCACCACGGCGAAACTCGGTCCCAGATAGGTGTAGTGAAAGATACCGGGGACCAGCAGGATTATCGCCGCCAGCCTCCAGTCGGGCGCGCGATAGGCCAGGACGTAGATCGGCGCCGCGATCATCAGGCCGATCGCCGGCGTGAGGGCGTACCAGCGCGCGTCGCGCTTGCCGGCCCAGTCGCTGATCAGGCCTCCAGCCAATGTGCCCAGGCCTGTCGAGACGCCCCCGATCATGCCAAAGACCAACCCTACCGTGGCGTAGTCCAGACCAAAGGCGCGGATGAAATAGGGCGCGGCGAATTGGCCGACGCCGTAGCCGGCGAAGGACGTCAGGGTGAGACCCAGGATCATGTTGGCCACCGGCCAGTGGCTGAACAAGCTCGCGGTGACGCCGCCCAACTCGCGCGCCTCGTGAGCCATCAGCGCGCCGAAAGACTTTCGTTCGGCGCCCTCGCCGGTCGTCGGCGCTCTCTGGACGGGATCGGAGTGGCCGCGCGGCGGTTCCTTGATCAGGAGCTTGACCAGAGCCGCCAGGATCAGGCCGGGCGCGCCCACCGCCATGAAAGCCACGCGCCAGCCGTAGGTCTTCGCCAGCCAGCCGCCGGCCACCGCGCCGATCATCGAGCCGAGTGGAATGCCGAAGGCGTAGACCGAAAGCGCCGAGGCTCTGCGCCTGGGTTCGAAATAGTCGGAGATCAGAGAGTGCGAAGGCGGCGAGCAACCCGCTTCGCCGATGCCCACCCCGACCCTCATCGCCAGGAGCGAAACGAAATTCCCGGCGAAGCCGCAGGCCACGGTGAATCCCGACCAGACCACCAGGGCCACGGAAATGATCGACACGCGATTGAAGCGTTCGGCGAACCGCGCGATCGGAACGCCCAGCATGGTGTAGAGCACCGCGAACGACAGCCCGCCCAGCAGCGCCAATTCGGTGTCGGTAATCTTCAGATCGACCTTGATCGCCTGGCCGATGGTGGCGATGATCGTGCGATCGATGAAATTGAAGGTGTAGGCCATCAGCAACAGCGAGAGGACCGCGCTCTTGTAGCCCTTGGAGAAGAACGGCTTGGCGGGAGACGTCTCGGCCTCCGTGGACGCAATGGTCATTTCCAAACCTACTCCCCACGCCGGCGCGATTGTGCTTTTAGGCCTTGGCGCGCTCTAGCGCACAGGAGGTTTTACGTGGAACTGTTGATTGGCGACAAGGTGTGGTCGAGCTGGTCGCTGCGGCCTTGGCTCGTGATCAAGCGGACCGGAGCCACTTTCGTCGAGCGCTATATCAAGCTTCACGAGACGGAAACCCACTTCAACGCCCGCGCGGCGGGATCGCCGACGGGCATGGTTCCGGCGCTGAAGGGCGACGATCTGACGATCTACGACAGCCTGGCGATCAGCGAATATCTCGCCGAGAAATTTCCCGAAGCAAGGCTCTGGCCGAGCGATTCGGCCGCACGAGCCCTCGGCCGTTGCGCCGCCGCCGAGATGCACGCGGGCTTCCATTCCCTGCGCGGGGAGCTGCCGATGGATCTGGCCAGGCGGGAAAAGGCGACGATCGTCCCTTCCACCGAGGATGACGTGCGACGGATGGTCGAGCTTTGGTCCGGTCTCTTGACGCGTTTCGGAGGCCCTTGGCTCCTGGGCTCCGACTGGTCCATCGCCGACGCCTTCTTTACCCCGCCCGCGACGCGGTTCCGTAGCTATGGCGTCAAGCTTTCCGACTACGGCGACAGCGGGCGCGCGGGCGAATATGCGATGCGGTTGCTGGAAACGCCGGATTTTCTGGAATGGGAGCGGTCGGCCCTGGGCTGACGAGGGTCTCCCGGTGCGGTCACCACATGAAAAAAGCCCCGGAACCGCGAGGTCCCGGAGCTTTCACCAGATGAAACGGGCTGGTCTTTAGGCCGCCAGCGCCGCGGACTTGCGCGATGAGCGCAGAGCGCCGCCCAGCCCCGCGACACCGATCATCATCAGCGCCCAGCTGGCGGGCTCGGGGGCGCCGCTGGTGAACGTCGCCGAGAACGCCAGGGAACCGAAGTCAGCGAAGTCGTCCCACTGCGCCGCATTGCTGGGGCCGTTGTTGAAGTTGAAACCGTTGTCGCCCACGACCCCGGGGTGCGAGAAGAAGGGCGAGATCAGACCCCAGCTTCCGCCCACGCCGTCGCCACTGTTGTCGTACAGGTCGATGACATAGTTTTGACCGGCGGTCAGGGCGACGCCGCCGGTGTTGATGGTCACCGCTTGCAAGCCGCCCGCGGCGAGGGTCAACGGCCCGCTCGTATAAAGCGGGGCGCCGCCGGTGCCTTGAGGGCCTGCCCCACCGGTCGTTGAGCCGTTCCAGTCGTAGATTTCGGCGATGAAGTTGGCCGGTTGGCGTCCATTGTCCACTTCGAACGTGAAACTCGTGAGCGAACCGCCCGGCGCGGTGATGACCTCACCATAGGTATTGGTGGCCGAACCGCCCCAGGCGCTGATGGTGGTCGAACCGTCCCAGAAACCGAGGGTCGAGATCGTGCTGGCGTGCGACGCCGAAACGGCCGCGAGCGCGGCGACGGCCGCCAAGGCCGAGGTTGTCTTTTTCACGGAAGTTCCTTTCGGATTGCTGATGGCTGATGTTTGTTAAATTATCCGGCCTCTCGCCGGGGTAACGGACCGCGAAATAACATTTGCCTGCGACAAATCAACCCATATTTTGCCTAAGTAAGGCAAAAAAGCGAAATTATCAGCTCGGGCGTGGCGAAATGATGGTGATCCCCTCATTTCACGCGGCATTCGCTCACTCGAATTAACACTTCCCAACAATCTTTGACAATCAAGGCGTGGCGGTGTGGGGGCGACGCCGATTCGCCCGCCGACATGATGCGGTCGACCCATCATCGGCGCGACGGCGGGCGGGATGGGCGCTACATTTGGATTGTGGATTGTGGATTGTGGACGGTGGAAGCTGGATCGCGCCCCACGCGAAGGCGCCATTCGCCGCCCGGCCTGCTCGTGCTGCGACGCGTGAATCAGACGTCTTCGCGCAAGACCGCCAGCATCGGCCCGAGGTGTTTCTCGAAGCGGCGCCAGCGACCGACGGAAGTGGAATAGATCGGCTGACGCACCTGCCAACTGCTTGGCGTATCGACGTGGCGTTTTGTGTTCTGAAAGTCGAGGCATGTCGGTTCCCAGGGCAATTCCAGGAAGTCGATGATGCGTCGGACGTTCGCCTCCAGGTCGGCGACGAGGTCCTCGTAGACCACGTCCAGGATCTTCAGCCGGCTGGTTGCCTGCCAGAGCGAGCCGATTCGCTCGATCTGTTTGGCGGCATAGGCACAGTCGGCCTGATCGGTGGAGAACAGATTGCCCTCGGAAAAATACATCGTGTACTGAGAGACGACCACGTCTCGAAGGTCGCGTCGGCAGCGGATCACATGGGCGTTCGGAAAGAGCGCGCCGATCAGGCCCAGCCGCAGAAGATTGAGCGGAGTCTTGTCGACCACGCGCAGCGCCTCGCCGCCCAGCGTCGCCAGTTCCTCCGCGTGCCGATCCGCGTGGCGGCGCGCGTCCGCCGAGTCCCAGTCGGCGAGGCGTTCGACATCCTTGTTCGCGTGGGCGATGTCGCGGGCGATGGTCTGGATCGCGTCGATTTCTCCGACGCCGACGACCTGGGAGTGGCTGGCGCAGATCTGCTCGACCAGAGTGGTGCCGGATCGGGGCAGGCCGACGACAAAGACAGGCGCCGTCGTCGGGTTCCCCCATCCCGCCGTATCGCGCGCATACTCGGCGGCCAGGCGCGCCTCGATCAGATCGGCCTGATCGCGCAGCACCGCGCGGTCGAACCGTTCGCCGCGCTTGATTCGGTCGCGGGCGTGGAGGGCGTTGGCCTCTGCGAAGCGTTTGAACGCGGCGTCGGTGTCGCCGTCGCGATCGAGAATTTCCCCCAGGGCGAAACCGGCTTGTACGCGGATCGCGGCAAGCTGGGCGGGATCGGCTGCGAAGCGGCCGAGGTGCTTGCGAAGGTCCGGCCCGGCGTCCAGTTTGCTGATTCGCGCCAGGGCCAGGACCGCCGGCGCGTAGTTTGGGCTGATCGACAGCACGCGGCGAAACCGCTCCGCCGCGCCCTCGAAATCGCCAAGATCGCGCAGGCAGCTCGCTTGCCGGAATAGGACCTCGAGATTGTTCGGCGACATTTTCAGCGCCCGTTCGAGCAATGCCAGGGCGCCGTCGATATCGCCGTCGAACTCCGTCGCGGCCGCGAGCTTCGACAGCCAATCGACATTTCCAGGATCGAGTTCGACGGCGCGCCGATAGAGCGCCGCGGCCTCCCGTGGCAGCAGCATCTTCGACATCAGCGCGGCGCGACCGCCGATCGCGCGCAGATCGTCGGGGGCCAACTCCAGGGCTTGCCGATAGCTGGCGTCGGCTTCGTTGAATTGCCGAAGAAGAGTGTGGGCGAGGCCCCGCGCGCAGAGCACTTCCAGATCCGGCGGTCCCAGGGCGAGCGCGACCTTCGCGAAGGCGAGGGCGAGTTCCGCAGCGCCGGTTTCGGAATGGAGCTTGGCCAATCGCGCGTGGACGTCAGGATAGTGCGGCGCGAAGGTCAGGACTTTTTCGGCCGTGGCTATGGCTTCCGCGAGGCGTCCGGCTTTGCCGAACGCCTCGGCCAGATTGAGGTGCGCATCGGCGTGCGTAGGAAGAAAGCGGATCGCCTTGCCGATCAGGCGGATGGCCGCGTTGGTGTCGCCGCGAGAGAAGGCGAGGGCGCCGCTGAGATTCAGGGCGTCAGGGTGGTCGGGCTTTCGCCGCAGCGCCTCGGCATAGAGGGCGGCTGCCTCTTCTAGCTTCCCCGACTGATGCGCCTGGAGGCCGGTGACGACGAGGGTATCGACGTCCGGAGCGGAGACTGAAACCAACACCAATCCCCGCGAAAGCGCCCCGCTGACCGCTAGATAGACGACCCGGTCAGTATCCAGAAACGAAAACGGCCGGCGGCGTCTCTCGACACCGCCGGCCGCAAATCATCAAGCGCTAAGCGGTTGGCTTAGATCGCGAGCGAAGCGCGACGACGCGAGCGCATCGCCATGCCGAGGCCGCCGAAGCCGACCAGCATCAGAGCCCAAGAAGCGGGTTCCGGGGTGCCGAGCGAGATCGTGCCGAGGAAGTGGCTGTTGGGGTCGTCGAAGTCGCCGAGAGTGAAGGCGCCGACTCCGTTGCCGTGACCCGAGGTGATGGCCACAACGCCCAGAATAGCGCCGCCTTCATAGGGGTCGCCGATATTGACGGAGACCGAGGAGCCGGCCGCGAGGGCGCCGAGATCGAAGCCGTTGATCACGACGTCGCTGTAGCCGAAAGCGTCGGTGTTGGTGACGCCGACGCTCGCCGTGTCGCTGCCGTAGGTGTAGTTGTATTGTTCGAACACGGTCGCCGCGGAGGCTGCGGAAGCGGCCCCGGCGAGGGCCATGCCCGCGATGATGACGGTGGAGAGTTTCATAGGAAAAGCCTTAAAATAAAATCTTGACCGCCCCAGTGCGACAAGATTGCGGCTCCTCTAGACACCCTTCCGCCTTCTTTTGCAATCGGCATTTTCCGAAAAAATCACGATTTGAAATGAGAAATACAATCTGGTCATTCGAGGGCGCAATCTGTTCGTTTCGGGTCACATAAGGCCAAGGGCCTTCAGGCTGGCTACGCCATCGCGGCCCACCACCACGTGATCGTGGACCAAGATCCGCAGCGATCTTGCCGCTTCCAAAACCTCTTTGGTCAAGGTCACGTCCGCGGCGGAGGGCGTCGGGTCGCCCGACGGGTGATTGTGGACC
>JBBRLN010000018.1:0-58564 GCA_038231315.1 Caulobacterales bacterium | reverse complement strand
GGGCCAAAGTTCCGCTTCGACGTACGCGAAAGCGGCGGCTTCATCGTGGAATTGTTTTTGGGAGAGAATGCTCATCGGTCGAATCCTTCAATGGATTCAACCTACTTCACCGGTTGCGTTTGTCAAGTGCATAATCGCCAGCCCCTGCGTCGGCTAGTTTCGTTCCGGGTCGCTCGACCAGCCGATAGGTCGCGGCCGCCGTCGCGATCACGAGGGCGAGGCAGATCAGGGCCAAGAGGTCCATGGCGAAGGGGCCGCCGAGGTTCAGGCGCGCGCCGCTTATCGCCGGTCGGCCGAGCCGGCGCCCCATGGCCAGGGTCGCGTTGAAGAGGGCGATCGTCCACAGCGGGTGGATCAGATAGATCGAATATGACCAGCGCCCCAAGGCTTGAAACCCTGGCCGGCGTAGGGCGGCCGAGACGGGGCCACTCTCGAAGGCGAAGACCAGGATGACCGCGCCGAAACCCAGGATGGCCGCGGGGAACGGCAAGATAGCGGGGAAGGCGAACACCGCGAGAATGAGCGTCAGGGCCGGCCACTCCAACCAGCTTGGCGGTCGTCCGCGGCGGTGGGCCAGCCATTGAAACAGCCGAAACAGGACCACGCCAAGGGCGAAGGCGGAAAGATAATGCGCCGCCTTCAGCAGGGCGCCGATCGCTGTGGTCGCCGGCCCCTCCGGCTCGCCGAAGACGATGACCAGCCCCGCCAGAACAGCGGCTGCCAGCCCCACCACGATCCAGGCGCTCCGCCGCGCCGAATAGAGCGCCAGCCCGAGGCCAAGGCTGCCCCAGAGTTCGATGCTGATGCTCCAGGACGGGAAGTTCCATGACAGCGCTTGGGTGGTGAAGCCCTGCACGAGGGTCAGGCACTGCAGCAGCGCGCCCAGCCCGTGCGCCTTGGCGAAAAGCGGTTCGCCCGTCCGCCACGCCTCTAGGCCGATCAAGGCGAAGAGCACGAGCAGAGCCACCAGGTGGAGCGGATACAATCGCGCCAGACGCCGCGCCCCATAGCGGCGCAGCGCCGCCGCGGTGCTCACACGACCGCCGAAGCCTGACATCAGGACGAAGCCGCTGAGGACGAAAAAGAAATCCACCGCGACCCAGGCGTTTTGCGTGATGGCCGCGACATGGCTGGCGGCGTTGAGGTGGAACAGAACCACCATCGTTGCGCAGACCCCGCGCCAGCCATCGAGCGCCTTGAAGCGGTGGGATATCGGCGGCGCCGAGGTCGTCAACGTCCGCGACGGCGAGGTGGGCGCGCTTCGCGGTCCATGCGGGGATTCCTCAATCGAACTCGAGCTTGGTCTTCGGATAGCCTAGAGCCGCCACGCGCGCCAACGCCGCCGCGCGCGCCGCCCCGCTCATCTGGGCCGCCCGGCTCAGCAGCCATACATAATGGCCGCCCGATGTGCCCATGATCGCCCATTCTCCGCCCGCGGCGCTGTCGAGGATCCAGAACTCCGGGTGGATGAGGCCTCCGAACACGCTCATGCGGAATTTCGCGTTGCCGGAACCGGGAACCAGCGCTGCCTTTACTCGGGTCGTGCTCGAACGGCCCGGGGCGCGTTGACACGTCTCGACGACGACGAAGGCCCCCTTCGTCATGCCCGAGAAGTCGCTGGTAGCGGCCTTGCAACCGCGCTCCCTGGGATTGGGCGTGCGCGCGATCTCGTACCAGCGGCCGCTGTAGAGACCGAGAGGTACGGGTCTAGCCGGTTGCGGCGCCGCCGCGAGGGCGGCCAGCGGCAAGGCGGCGATCAGGGCGACAAAGGCTATCGACCTCATGGAAAACGGCTCCGGATTTCTGATCCGGAGCCGTTCCTAGTCTTCCCGAACTGACCGAGCGATGAACGCCTATTCGGCGGCCATGCTGTAGGCACTGGCGACAACGCGGTCGCGGAAATTGATCGTCTTCAGATAGGCGATGCCCTCTTCGGCGATGTCGTCGCCAACCATGCGGTCGCCCTCGGCCTTGAGCTCGTCCATATCGACGTACATGCCGTAGAAGCCGCGCGTGCGATCGGTGATGATACCCGCGTTGAGCAGCGTTTTGATCAAAACACGGAAGATATTCGTCGCGTTCTTCATATCCTCGCGGCGCGCTTCGTCCGTGGCCAGTTTCTGGATTTCGGCGAGGACGATATCGGGGTCGAGGCCGAACTCTTCATAGAGGTCGCGCTGCTCGCTGGGAGAAACGAGGTTGAATAGCACCGCTTGGAAGCAGTGAGCCGCCCAGTCCTCGACGATGGCGTGTTCTTCGGCCGAAAGCTTGGGCACGGTGCGGTCCGCCCAGATCTTTCCGAACTTATGGTGGAAGGCCTCATCGGTCATGACCAGCTGCATCAGCTTGCGGCCGAGCGGATCGTGCAGCTTCTGGAAGAAGGTGGCGAAGGCGCCCATCGCCAGACCTTCGACGAGCATCTGCATGCCGATGATCTTCTTATAGACTTCCGGCGCCGAAATGATCTCGACAAGGAGGTTCTGCAGCACGGCGCTGGCCGCTACCGGACGGCCCCAGCGCGCCTTGATGTATTTGGCGAAGGCGGTGACGTGGCGCGCCTCCTCCCGGGTTTGGTTGGCGGCGTATTCCTGCGCCCCCTGGTCGTAGAGGACGTGGCAGAGCGAGGCGGAAAGATTGAGCGCGCCCTGCTCGCCGTGCAGGATCGAGGAGAAGCTGCGCAGAAGGGACTTGTTGATGAACTGCGCGCGGATGTGCGGATCGGTCAGGCGACTGGAGACGTATTCGGTCTGTAGCGCGATGCTCATATCCTCATCGACCAGGGGTTGGGTCGCCATGTCCCACGGCTCGTCGAAGTCGATGTATTTCTTGTCCAGCGGATCCCAGAAATGGTCGTGGGTAGCGCTGATGATCTTGTCGAAGGCGATCGACCGCTGACCATAGCGGTCGAGATTGAGCATGGACTCGAAGTCGTCCGGCGCCACGGCGTCGTACATGGAGTCCTTGGTGATGTTGCCGTCGGCCATGCGCATCTCTCCCGATTGAAAGGTCGTAGGCTTTGAGATGCGCCGGATGGTGGAAGGAGTCAACCAACATGACGGGGGCGTCATCTTCGGTGGTTAAACGCAATTAAACGGTTGCGTACAGCCTGAAAGCGAGTTAACAATCTTGCAACAGAAGGGTTGCAGATGACCGACCGAATCGAAAAGTCCGTTGATATCGCCGCGCCTGTGGAGCGGGTCTGGCGCGCGTTGACCGATCACGTCGAGTTCGGCGCCTGGTTCGGGGTGAAGATCGAGGCCCCGTTCGTCGTCGGTCAGGCCTCGCGCGGCCACGTCACCTATCCCGGCTACGAGCATGTCCAGTGGGACGCCACCATCGAACGCATGGAGGCGCCCCGCGCTTTCGCCTATCGCTGGCACCCCTACGCCGTGGAGAAAGGCGTGGATTATTCGGCGGAGCCGCGCACCCTTGTGGAATTCACCCTCGAACCGATCGCCGCGGGAACGCGCCTCACGGTGGTCGAGACGGGCTTCGACGCCCTGCCGCCCGTCCGGCGACCCGACGCCCTGCGCATGAACGACAGCGGCTGGACCGAGCAGATGGTCAACATCAAAAAGCATGTCGAAGCCTGAAGCCTCCGCCGGGGTCTTCGCGGCCCTCGGCGATCCCACTCGCCTGGCCCTGGTCGCACGGCTGAGCGACGGGGCCTCGCGCTCGATTACCGAACTTGCCAGCGGCGCCCCGATGACCCGCCAAGCGGTGACCAAGCACCTGGAGGTTCTTGAGAACGCCGGACTGGTGACGCGCGCCCGCGAAGGTCGGGAGAGCCGCTTTGTCTACGCCGCCGAACCGCTGAACGAGGCGCGCGCCTGTCTCGAGGCCATCGGCGCGCGCTGGGACGAGGCCTTGGCGCGGCTCAAGACGATGGCCGAAAGAGACTAGGGCTTCAGACCCCACTTGGCGGCGTTGTCGGCAACCTTAGGATCGATCACCAACGCCGCCGCGAGATCGGCCCTGCCGCCCTTGGAGTCGCCCTTGGCGATCTTCGCGAGGCCTCGACCGTAGAGCGACGAGGCGCTCTTTGGACTGTAGGCCAGCGACGCGTCGTAGTCGGCGATCGACCGGTCGAAGGCCCCCGATCGGAAAAGCGCCAGACCTCGACTATCGAGGAAGGCGTAGTTCTTCGGTTGCGCGCGCAGGGCGCCGTTACAGTCCGCCAACGCCTTTTCGAGGTCCCGATCGAGGAGCGCTCGCGTCCGACAGCGGCCGTTCAGCGCGACGGGCCGGCGGCTATCGTCCGGGTGCGCCGCGATCCAGAGCGTGTATTGGTCAGCCGCTTCACTCATCCGCTCGGCGCGCTCATAAAACACCGCGAGGCCCAGCCTGATGTCGCCTGCGGCCGGCGCGACCTTGGCGATTTCGTCGAGGTCATGGGTCGCGCCCGAAGTATCATGACCGGCGAAGCGCAATTGGGCCCTCGCGAACAGCGCGGCGGTGTCCGCGGGCCTCAGCTTGAGCGCCTGTTCGATGTCCGCCATGGCGAGGAACATCTGGCCCGACGCCAGGCGCGCCATGCCGCGCTGATAGACGTAGTCCGCGTTCTCGGGAGCAAGCGTCACCGCGCGGTCGAGGTCGGGAAGCGCGCGGGCGAAATCCCGCCGCGCGGCGAAG
Source organism: Caulobacterales bacterium (assembly GCA_038231315.1). Lineage (GTDB taxonomy): Bacteria > Pseudomonadota > Alphaproteobacteria > Caulobacterales > Caulobacteraceae > Acaudatibacter. Next base: position 53,932 of record JBBRLN010000018.1, on the reverse strand, counting down.
GCCTGGCCACGCCGGCTGAACCCCGGGGCGTCCGCCGGCTCGGCCTCGCCCGCAGCGACCGGGGATGGCTTGGCGCCAGCGCCGGGCCCCGGCGACGTTGGAAGGTCGATCCGCGTTGGCACAAGGCTGAACACCGGGCCGCCGTTATAGGTGAAATAGACCTTCCTCTGCAGGTTCGAGACATAGATGCGGTGCGACAGAAAAAAATCCGCGCCCAGCAGCATGTCGGTGTCTGTGAGGGTGGTTTCCAGGACGCGGATACGCGTGTGTTTGATCTCCTCATCCCCGATCTTGATGTCGGCCAGGGGCGCGGAATAGCCGGGCACGAGCCGTCTGCCGAAGCCCCGGGAAACCCCTTTTTCCTCGCCCTCCGCATCGCTCACCACGACGTTCGCGCGCTTTGCCGCCGAGAGGAACAGCACCGAGGTCGAGGATCCGCTGTCGAGCGTCGCTTTCAGCTTAACGCCATTGATTGTGACATTGACGATCGCCGGGGGTGTGCGCTCGGAGGACGGCTCGATCTTCATGATGTTGAAGGGTTTGGCGCCCGCCCAATAGGCCATGGCCCGGTCGCCGCAACCGGACGCCCGCATCAGGCGGATCGCGCCGTTGGCGAGGTCGTACTCCGCGTCGGCGATGCCGAGAATATTCCGGCCCAGGATGCCGCCAAGGTTATCGCCAACTTCGCTGCCGCCGACCAGGAAATCGAGGTTGCGCAAGGGGGTTCCGCTGATCGTGAAATCCTTGACAGTGGTGAACGAAACGTCGGCGGCGCCCCCGATGCCGCGCACACTGAACCAATAGGGCATGGGCTTCGTCGGCAGCTTGAGTTCGCGCGCCGTCCCGGGGGTGATGCTGCTGAAGAAAGCGCCGCTGTCCGCCAGCAGCCGTCGCTCGACGCCGTTGATCTGGACGGTGACGTAGGGTTGCAGTCCCGACATCGTGACCGGCAGCTGGGCGATCCGCCCCACGCTGCAATTGGCCGAAGCGCCGCCCGTGACGAGCATGGCGAAGAGCGCCGCCACGTGAGCCGGTTTTGGCATTTGTCATCCCCCCGCCATCGCAGCCCTGGAGGCTTTCGATCCCGCCCGTCCGCGATGGATTTGTCGGCCTCAAACTAAGGCGATCCGAGCCGCCGCCGCAACGCCGTGCTTGCTCGCGCCCGCCCGCCGTCGCAGTGTCCGGCAAAAGCCGGAGGCGAGGATGCCCTTTACCGAATATGCGGACCATGACGGACTTGGCCTCGCCGAGTTGGTCGCCAAGAGGGCGGTCACGCCCGCCGAACTGCTCGAGGCCGCCATCGAGCGGATCGAACGCCACAACCCAACGCTCAACGCCGTGGTTCACAAGGCCTATGACGAGGCGAGGGCCGTCGCCGCCGGGCCGCTGCCGGACGGACCGTTCAGGGGCGTGCCGTTCCTGATCAAGGATCTCGGCGCGCGCGTGGAGGGTTGGCCGCGCAGTTCCGGCTCGATGTACGCCCAAGAACCTTCGGACGCCGAAGACAGCGAATTGGTCAGGCGCTACCGCGCCTCTGGGGTCGTCCTGGTCGGCAAGACCAATACGCCTGAGTTCGGCATTCCGGGCGTCACAAACTCCGAACGGTTGGGGGCGTGCCGAAATCCGTGGAATCCGGAGCACATTTCCGGCGGCTCGTCGGGCGGGGCGGCCAGCGCCACCGCGTCGGGCATGGTCCCTCTGGCTCACGCCAGCGATGGTCTGGGATCGATCCGTATTCCGGCCGCCAATTGCGGTCTGGTGGGGATGAAGGTTACCCGCGACCGTACGCCGATCTGTGAGATTCCCGACGGGGCCATGGGCTTCTCGGTCCATCATGTGGTCAGCCGCACGGTGCGCGACAGCGCCGCGATGCTCGACGCCACGGGCTACCCCCAGGACAACGACCCGTTCCAGGCTCCGGCCAAGGCGGGCCCCTATCTCGATGAGGTGGGAAAAAGCCCGGGCAAGCTTCGGGTCTTCTGGTCCGCGGAAACGCCGAACGGGCGGCCCATCGATCCGGAGGTCGAACGCAAACTCCAGGACACCGCCGAGCTGCTGAAACGCCTCGGCCACGATGTGATCGAACAGGGCCTCGGCATCGACTATCGCGCGATGTACCGCGCGCAGGGCTTGGTCAGCGCCTCGAACTTCTCCGCCGGGATCATGGACTGGGTCGAGCGCCTGGGCCGGGAGCCGAACCCCGGTGAACTCGGCCGCCTCGCTCAGCGCGGCTACGACGCCGGCAAGCGAGTGACCGGGCAGCAGGCTTTTTGGGGTTGGCGCCAGCTGCGGCTTTTCAATCGCCAGATTTTGGAGCGGTTCGTCGATCGGGATGTCTATCTTTGCCCGACCATGAGCACGCCAAGCCCTCGGGTCGATTGGCTCGATCCGCTCACCCTCGACCTCAAGGAATTCGACCGCCGCCAGAGCGCGACCTACGGCACGACGCCGCCGTTCAACTTCACCGGCCAGCCATCGCTGTCGCTGCCGCTTTGGCAATCGCAGAGCGGCCTACCGATCGGCATGATGTTCACCGGGAGGTTCGCGGACGAGACGACCCTCTATCGGTTGGCCGGTCAGCTGGAAAAGGAACTGCCGTGGAAGGACCGACGGCCGCCGATCTGGGGGTGAGCTGACCGCAATTCAGACTTCCGGACCGACGCCCACCGCGTCTCGCCAATTGATGCCGTCGGCGTTGCAGATCCAGCGACCGAGACGCCTCATGTCCTTGTCGTCCTGGATCTGGTTGAACGGCAGCAGCTCGCTCACGGCCCCTTCGACGTATTGATAACGCGCGCCCGAACGACCCTTGGCGAATTGCAGCAGTTCGCCCATCGCCCAGTTCACCGCGTCGTCGTCCGACGCCAAGCGCGCCTTGAGGGGCTCGAGGCGGTTTCCGGGGGAGGCGTTCAACTTCCGCTTCGAGGCGGCATGGCGCATCTCGAGGTTGTAGGTCTTCATCCGCGGGCTCGTGGTAACCATCAGATATCTCGGCTCAACCGACGCCGGTTGGCGTTGACGCGCCGGCGGTACAAGGCCACCGCCCGCGTCGGCGCGGTCGCCGCCGTGCCGGTGATCAGGCTGGTGAAAAGCAGGGTCTGGGCGTCCATCGCCGCCTTGGCCTTTTCCTCGACCATCAATCTGGCCTCCATCGGCCAATCGGGGCCGCCCTGAAAAGCCTTCAACATCCGCAAGCCCACCACCGATTGCGATTCGGCGGCAAGGCGTGAAAAGGAACCGTAGAGGTTCATCATCGGCCAGGCGGATCGTTTCATCAAACCCCTCGATTGTTGCACTGCAACATATTCGGAATGGCTACATCCTTTTTTCGTTCCCGACGAGTGCGATTTGGCGCCTCAATGAAAAAATCGAGAGGTTGAGTATGCTGAAGACCGGCGACAAACAACGTCGATACGACGACGCGACCGCGGAAATTCTCGCCGTGCTGCAGGGCGAGAGCGACGAAGTGGCGCGGATGACGACGGTCGCCTCCATGCTCTCCGCGGCCTTTCCCGAGTTTTCGTGGTGTGGCTTCTATCGGGTCGACCCAAAAAAACCTCGCGAACTCGTCGTCGGACCTTATCAGGGACCACTGGGCTGCCTGCGGATCGCCTTCGGGCGCGGCGTCTGCGGCGCGTCCGCCGAGCGCGGGGAGACGGTGATCGTGGAGGACGTCCACGCTTTCGCCGATCACATCGCCTGCGACGTCAGCGCGATGAGCGAGATCGTGACGCCGGTGTTCGGGCCGACCGGCGCGCTTGTCGCCGTGCTCGATGTGGATTCGCGAACGAAGTCGACCTTCGACGAGACCGATTCCGGCGCGCTGCGCGCCTTGATCGACCGCGTCTTCCCGGTCAGCGGGGTTTGATCAGCCGGGTGGCCGCGAGGCCCGCGATCGAAGCCACCGTCGTGAGAAAGGTCCCCCAGCTGAGATCGAGCAGGGTCACCTTGAGGCTCCAAACGATCAGCGTCGCCTGATTGGTGAGATCGTAGGTTGCGTAGGCGACAAGGCCGAGGATCGCGCCGCGCGCCGCTGCGCCCGCGAGGCGACGATCCGTCGACCAGGGCCGGATCGCCAGGACAACCACGCCGATCAGATAGACCAGATAGAAAACGACGGCCGGCGCCGGCCTGAACCCAGGCGCAAGGATCGATCCCAGATTGGCGCGATAGACCGCCTGATTGCTTAAGGTCAGCCAGACCGCATCCAGGCCGGCCATGACGAGGCCCGCGCCAAGGTAGGCGACGAGAAATCTGGGGATCGCGCGCGAGCCGCTCATGCCGGCCTCAATCTATAGTGGCTGACACCCCAAGTCTCGCCGCCGCGATGGCCGAAGAGGCCGGCCGTGGCGAGGAAGAACAACCGCCAACGGCGCTTCCAAACCTCCGTCTCTACGCCGTAGACCGGTCGCAGCACGGCGTCGATCCGGGCTTTATGACGATCGAAATTGGCGAGCCAGTCGTTCGCGGTGCGTTCGTAGTGGACGCCACTCCAGCGCCAGTCCGCCTCGACGTGAAACAGGTCGGGAAAGGCCCGGATGAGGCCGTGGCTGGGCATGATACCGCCGGTGAAGAAGTATTTCGCGATCCAGTCGTCAGGGTCGGAGGCGTCGAACCGATAGGGATGATCGCGGTGAGAGAAGACGTGGAGAAAGACCCGCCCCGCGGGGTCAAGCCAGGTTTTCATCCGCGCCAGAAGCGGCCGCCAGTTGGACATGTGCTCGAACATCTCCACCGAAACGATGCGGTCGAAACGCGCCTCGGTGGTGAAATCGTTCATATCGGCGGTGACCACCGTCAGATTGGTCAGGCCCCGACGCGCGGCTTCGGCTTCGATGGAGGCTCTCTGCGAATTCGAGTTCGAGAGGGAGGTAATGGCGGATCCAGGATAGGCCGCGGCCATCCACAGACTCAGGGACCCCCAGCCGCAGCCGAGCTCGAGAATCCTCTGGCCATCGCGAAGGTCGGCATGGGCGCACGTTTCGCGCAAGGCGCGCAGCTCCGCTGACGCCAGATCGGAAGCGGCGGCGTCGTAGAGGCAGGACGAGTATTTCAGACGAGGCCCGAGCGCGAGGCGGAAGAATTCGGTCGGCACTTCATAATGTTGAGCGTTGGCGTCCGCGGTTGCGATAGCGATCGGATAGTTGGCCATGTCCGCGGCGAACTCGGCGTCGCTCATCGCCCCCCTGGCCAGTTGCCCACGGGCTTTGCCGACGAGGTAGGAGACGCCGGCGCGGGTGACGCCGTCCGGGATGGGCGCGCGCTCCACGGCGGAAATGGCGAAGGCGGTGGCGCTCATGCGGCGGCCTTCGGCTTGGGCGGAAACGGGAAGAAGACCGACACGCGTCGTTTGTAATCGTCGAACGCCGCGCCGCGCGACCGCGCCATCGCCTCCTCCGTCGGCGGCACGCCTGAGGCGAAGCGCAGCAGATAGAACATGAAGGCCGGCGCGCTCAACGCCAGCCAACCCCACGGCCAGCGGCCAGCCGGATCAAACGCGATGAGCGGGTAGGCGAGCCAGCCGAACCACTCGAAGAAATAATTGGGGTGCCGCGACCACGACCACAGACCCACATCGCATATCGCCCGCTTGTTCGGCGGATAGGCCTTGAAACGGCGAAGCTGGTCATCGGCGATTCCTTCGCCGATGACGGCCACGATGAGCACCAGGGCTCCGAGAACGTCGGTCGGGGCAAGCGCCGGAGCGGGGTTGCGCGCGGCGACCAGCACGGAAATCGCCAGCATGGCCGCCGCGACCGCCTGAATCATGAGGAAGAGGAAGAGCTTGACCTGAAAGCGGTCGCCCCATTCCTCGCGAAACTGGGCATAGCGCGGATCTTCCGCGGTCGCCGTGGCCGTGCGCAGGGCGATATGGCCGCCAAGCCGCAAACTCCAGAACGCGATCAGCGTCGCGGCGAGGAGCGCCCGGGGCGTTGCGTGATAGCCGCTCGTGGGAACCAGGGCGTAAGCGACGCCCGCCGCCCCGGTGGCGAAGCTCCAAACCATGTCCACCCAGCCGGAATTACCGGTGGCGCGCTGGATCGCCCAAGCGCCCGCCATGGCGACGAAGAGGCCGAGGCTGACGGCAATGACAAGTTGGATCAGGGTCACGCCGCGTCCTTGGCGAGCGTCGGCGCGGGCGCGGCCGCGATGAAGTCCGTCATCGCGTCCAAGATGGCCGAGTGGCCGCCCGCCGGCGGAAGCAGGCCGGTAAGAAGCCCGACGTGGCTTTTGCCCAGCACGATCCGCGTCGTCGCCCTGTCGCCACGCTTGGACATTGCGGCGGCCAGGCGCGTGGCGTTGCCCGGGTCGACCGTCTTGTCGTTCGACCCGGCGATCAGCAGCATCGGCGGATCCTGGCCCTCCACGTGATTGATCGGTTGGGTGTCCGGCCTGTCTTCCTCCGGCCCGAAGATGGTCTTCAGCGTCTCGTCGCGCAGCGGAAGGAAATCGTAAGGTCCGGCAAGGCCGACCACGCCGGCGACATCTCGTCGAGGATCGAGACCGACTTCGGCGAGCCAGCGCCGGTCCAGGCCGAGCATGGCGACATTGTAGGCGCCCGCGGAATGACCGGCCAGAAACAGTCGTCGCGGATCAGCCCCCCACTCGGCCGCGCGCCGTCGCGCGAAGGCCACCGCCTCGGCGTTGTCGCGGAGGAAATCGGGGTATTTGACCGCCGGATAGACGCGATAGTTGGGGATGACCGTGACGAAGCCTTGCGAGGCGAGGAGCTTACCCACGAAGCGGTAGATCGACTTGTCGCCGGACTGCCAGCTGCCGCCATAGAAGAACACGACCAGCGGGGCGTTCGGCGTCAGGTGACGCGGCTCGTACACGTCCAAGGTCGCCTCGGCGTGCGCCGCATAGGGCACATCGTGAATAACCCGCGCGCCGCCGGGCGCCATCCAGGCGAGAACCGCCGCGCCTATCGAGACAAGAGCGTTCATCAGATGCCGACGAAGGGCTGGAACAACCTACCCACCCAATCGCGCGGGACGAGCGCGCCATCCGCGGCGATCAGGCAGATGCACTCGCCGTCCATCGTCGCTTCCGGCTTGTGGACCAGTTCCACCGCATTTTCCGCGAAATCACCGGGGTGATGGCTGACGCCGCCATCGACGTAGACGCCCTTGAGCACCACCACCATTTCGTCGCCGCGATGAGTGTGGCGCGGCACGCTCATGCCCTTGGCGATCCGGAGCAGATAGGCGCGCTTGCCGCGACGATCGCCGGTGACCGGCGCGATCCAGACGCCGGGAGCCGCCCAACGCCGACGTTTCGTCGCCGCTTCCAGCACAGCCGAGGGCACGCGGATCCAGTCGGTTCGCTGGGCGGCGCCCGGGGAGGCGACGGGCGCTGGACGCTCGATGCGGGCGAGCGCCGTCGCCAACGCATCAAGCGCCGTGGGGGCTGGCGGCAAGTCATCCAGAAGCGCCCCGCCGACCTTGTCCAACAGGCTCACGTCGCGCGCGCAGGCCGCGCAGGACCCAACGTGAGCGCCGATCACCAATTCGCTGGCGGCGTCGAGGGAGCCGGCCGAATAGTCGATCAGCAAGGCCTCGGACGGGTGGTGGCTGGGGTTCATCGCAAATCGTCCTCAAGCCGGGCGCGCAGACGGATCATGGCGAGGCGCAAACGCGACTTCACCGTGCCGAGCGGCAACTTCAGCTCCGCGGCAATTTCAGAATGGGGTTTGTCGGAAAAGAACGCGAGGGCAATCACGCGTGCCTGATCGGGCGGCAGAGTGGCGATAGCCTCCCCGACGCGAACTTCGTCTTCATTGGCCGAGATGGCGGCGTCCGGCGCCGGCGGGGAGGAAAGCTCCAGCACCGGGTCATCCCGGGGCGGCGCGCGATTGTCGCGGCGGGCGACATCGATGCGAAGATTGCGCGCGATGGCGAAAATCCAGGTCGAGGCGGCGGACTTGGCCGGATCGTAGGCCTCCGCCTTGCGCCAGACCGTCAGCAGCGCCTCCTGAGCCAATTCCTCCGCCGCGTCGTTGGCGACGCCCAGGCGCAGCATGTAACTCTTCACGCGCGGCGCGAAATGCTCGAACAGGGTGGCGAAGGCCCCGCGATCGCGCTTCCGCGCGATCAAGACAATCATCGCCGAAAGGGCGGCGCCGCTGGTCGGACGCGCTACGGCACTGGGAGAAGTGTTCTCCAAGCTCAATATGACGCCGATTTCCCCAGGCGACCGGCGAGACCGCCGCGCTCCAGGTTCGAAATCATGAGCGAACGACGCATTCATGGGTCCTCTTACGGCCATCGCAGGATGCCGGATCAACAGAACGCCCGCGGCCGCCCTTGATCCGTGCACGCGTTCTTCGCGTAGACTGTAGCTCGACGGCGCGGCCGGTTCCAATGATACGGACAGGATATCGCTCGGATGGTTCGAGCGTCGGGCGGCCAGGGAGTCGATCTTGCGAATTGCCGTGGTCGGTTCCGGAATTTCAGGCCTTTCCGCGGCCTGGCTGCTTTCAAAGGCCCATGACGTCACCCTGTTCGAGGCCGCCGAGCGGACCGGTGGTCATAGCCACACCGTGTCCGCGCCGAGCGTCGCGCAAGACCTAGCGGTGGACATGGGCTTTATCGTCTACAATGCGCCCAGCTATCCGAACCTGGTCGCGCTGTTCGAGCATCTGAAGGTTCCGACCAAGGCTTCGAACATGGGTTTCGCGGTCAGTCTGGATGGCGGACGGGTCGAATACGGCGGCGACAGTCTGCTCACCCTGTTCTCGCAGTGGCGAAATCTCGTGCGCCCGAGGTTTTGGTCGATGCTCCGGGATCTTGTGCGTTTCTACCGTGAGGCGCCGGCCGATGCGGAGGCTCTTGCCGACAATGGTCTAACGCTCGGCGATTATCTCGACGGCCATGGTTATGGCCCGGCGTTTCAAAACGATCATCTGATCCCGCAGGCCGCGTCGATCTGGTCGACGTCGGCGCGGGAGATCCGAGCCTACCCCCTCGCGGCTTTCATCCGGTTTTGCCAGAACCACGGCCTGCTACAGATCACCGACAGGCCGGTGTGGCGCACCGTGGAGGGCGGCAGCAGGCGCTATGTAGATCGCCTTCTCACGGATTTCGCCGGACGCGTCATCGTCGCTACTCCAGTGACCCGCATCGCGCCCTCGTCCTTGGGGCCTCGGGTTCATTTCGCCGACGCCTCGGAAACCTTCGACCGCGTCGTCGTCGCGACCCACGCCGACGACGGGCTCGCCCTGTTGGAACACCCGACCAAGCGGCAAGCGGCGCTGCTGAGTGCGTTCCACTACATCCGCAACGACACCATCCTGCATTCCGACCCCGCGCTGATGCCGAAAAGGCGCGGCGTCTGGTCGGCTTGGAACTACATCGGCGGGCGGGACGCGCGTGGCGAGGACGCGCTTTGCGTGACCTATTGGATGAACCGCTTGCAGGGACTGCCCGCGGAGACGCCCCTGTTCGTGACCTTGAATCCGATCGTTGAGCCAAACCCGGCATCGGTGATCCGCCGCGAGGTATTCCACCATCCCAGGTTCGACGTGGCGGCGCTCGAGGCGCAGAAATCCCTCTGGTCGCTTCAGGGCGAGAACGGCGTCTGGTGGTGCGGGTCCTACTTCGGCTCCGGATTCCACGAGGACGGCCTGCAAGCGGGGCTCGCCGTGGCGGAAGCTGTCGGCGGCGTTCGTCGGCCTTGGACCGTGACCGGGGAGTCCGCGCGCATTCACCTCTCGACCGGCTGCGCGCGGTGAGCGCCAGCCACAGCGCGATCTATGAGGGTCACGTCGTCCACCAACGCCTCGCGCCGCGGCGGCATCGGCTGCGCTACGCCCTCTTCCAGATGGTGCTGGATCTCGACGAACTACCGAGCCTCGACCGGCGACTACGCTGTTTCTCTCACGACCGCCTGAATCTTTTCAGTTTTTTCGACCGGGATCACGGCGACGGCCGGGATGGACCCCTTCGCGGCTACGTCGAAGAGACCCTCCTCGAAGCCGGCATCGCGCTGAACGGCGGCGCCATTCGATTGCTATGCATGCCCAGGATGCTCGGATACGTCTTCAATCCGCTCAGCATCTATTGGTGCCACCGCGCCGACGGTCGGCTCGCCGCCCTGCTCTACGAGGTCAACAACACCTTCGGCCAACGCCACAGCTATCTCATCCCGGTCGATCCGGACGCGCACGGAACGGTCCGGCAGACCTGTGACAAGGCGTTCCACGTCTCCCCCTTCATGGATCTGTCCATGACCTACGATTTTGTCGTCACCCCGCCGGGCGCGTCGCTTTCGACCGCGGTGAACGGCCGCACACGGGAGGGCGCGCCGATGATCACGGCGAACTTCCGCGGCCTTCGACACGATCTGACGGACGCGCGACTCATGCGCGACTTCTTCGCCTTTCCCCTGATGACCCTGAAGGTCGTCGCGGGGATCCATTGGGAAGCGCTCAAGCTGCTCGCCAAGGGCCTGAGGTTGAAACCCGCGCCCGCGACGCCGGACCGCCCGTTGAGCGTCATCGCGAACCGTCACGAAACCATCAAGCAATCAGCCTAAGCGCCGGTCGCTGCAGGCCGCACACGGGGCGCGCCTCTCATGCCGAGGCGCGACGATGGGGGACGATCCGCATCCCACTCAATATCGGGCGATCTTTCTCTCGGACATTCACCTCGGCACACGACAGTGCCAGGCGGAGCGCCTGCTCGATTTCCTGCGCCATTCAACCTGCGACCACCTCTATCTCGTGGGCGATATCGTCGATGGCTGGAAGATGAAGCGGGGTTGGTTCTGGCCTCAGAGCCACAACGATGTGGTTCAGAAACTGCTGCGGGCGGCGCGCAAGGGCGCGAAGGTCACGTATATTCCCGGCAATCACGACGATCGCATTCGCGATTTCTGCGGGGTGCATTTCGGCGGCGTCCTCGTCGCGCGGGACGCGGTTCACCAGATGGCGGATGGCCGGCGGTTTCTCGTGGTTCATGGCGACGAGTTCGATGGCGTCGTCCGTCACGCCGCCTGGATCGCCTTCGCCGGCGACATCGCCTATCGCGCCGTGATCCGGATCAATACGGTCGTCGATCACGTCCGCCGCCGGTTCGGCTTCGGCTACTGGAGCTTTTCGGCCTACCTCAAATCCAAGGTCGCAAACGCCGTGCGCTATATCGCAAGGTTCGAACAGGCCCTGGCGAACGAGGCGTCGAGGCGGGGATTCGACGGGGTGATCTGCGGTCACATCCACCACGCCGCCATGCGCGACATCGGCGGTGTGCTCTACATCAACGATGGCGACTGGGTGGAAAGCTGCACGGCCCTGGTCGAGCATCCCGACGGCCGCCTCGAAATCCTGGCTTGGGCGAAACAGGCTTCTCGGTCCACAATGGCCGCGAAAGACGGCGCGGTCCAAACGCCGTGGAGTGTTCCGGAACCCGCCCTGGCCTGATGCGCATACTTCTCGCGACCGACGCATGGTCGCCGCAAGTGAACGGAGTGGTCCGGACGCTGACGCGCGTCGTCGCCGAATTGCGCGAGATGGGCGAGACGGTGGAAGTGATCAGTCCAGATCAATTCCCCACCTTTCCCCTGCCGACCTATCCCGAGATCAAGCTCGCCATGGGCGCCTACGACAAGGTCCAGGAGCGCCTGAAGGCTTTCGAACCGGAAGCGATCCACATCGCGACCGAAGGCCCGATTGGGCTGGCGTGCCGACGAATCTGCCTGGAATGGAAGCTGCCGTTCACCACGAGCTACCACACCCGGTTTCCGGAATACGTTTCAGCCCGCCTGCCCGTGCCGCTGGCGGCGGGCTACGCCTATATGCGGTGGTTCCACCGCCCCTCCGGCCGACTGATGGTGGCGACGCCGACCATGCGCGAGGAACTCGAAAAACACGGCTTCCACAATATCTCGCTGTGGTCGAAGGGCCTGGACACCGAGATGTTTCGCCCGCGGCGGCCGCGTGAGCCCGATATCTTCGCGGACCTCGAACGCCCGATCTGGCTGAACGTCGGGCGCGTCGCGGTGGAGAAGAACATCGAGGCCTTCGTCACGCTCGACCTTCCCGGAACCAAGATCGTGGTGGGCGACGGGCCACAACGCGAGGCTCTAGAAGCCGCCCACCCCGAGGTGAAATTTGTCGGGGCGAAGTTCGACGCCGAACTGGCGGCTCACTACGCCTGCGCCGACGTCTTCGTCTTTCCCAGCCTGACGGACACCTTCGGCCTGGTGCTGCTGGAGGCCTGGGGCGCCGGCACCCCGGTCGCGGCCTATCCCGCGCCGGGGCCGATCGACATCATCCCAGGAACGGGCGCGGGCGTTCTGGCGGTGAGCGTGGATGGCGGCCTGCGCGAGGCGTGCCTCGAAGCCTTGATCATCGATCGGACGCGCGTGCGCGAGGTCGCCCTCGGCTACTCCTGGCGGGCCTGCGCGGAAGAATTCCTGCGCCTGCTCGAGCCCTATCCGGAACCGCACAGAAGCAAGTTCTGGCGACGGTTGCGACGGATCGCGAGGCTCCGTCGGGCGAGCGCCGGGGCGAGGCCTTAAGCCGAGCTTTAGGCTGGCAGCGGGAGGGCGCCGTTAGCCCGCGCGAGGGTGAGCGTCGTCATAGGCCCGCAGCAGTCCCTGTGCGTCGACCGCGGTGTAACGCTGGGTGGTCGAGAGCGAGGCGTGGCCCAGCAGTTCCTGGATCGAGCGCAGATCCGCGCCGTTTCCCAAAAGGTGGGTTGCGAAGGCGTGGCGCAGCGCATGGGGGGTCGCGCGTGAGGACAGCCCCAGCCTGCCACGCAATTCTTCCATGGTGGCTTGGGCGTGCCTTGGGGTCAGCGGGCCGCCGCGATTGGCCCGGAACAGCGGCTCGTTGGCGGCGATCGGATAGGGCAGAGCGGCGAGATAGGCCTGGATCGCGCTGCGAACGGCCGGCACGACCGGCGTCAGGCGCATCTTCCCGCCCTTGCCGACGATGCGCATGGTCTGGCCCGGCGGCGCGTCGTCGCCCTGTAGGGAGAGGGCCTCGGAGATGCGCAGGCCGCAGCCCCAAAGAAGGGTGAGCAGCGCCTGGTCCCGCAATCGCATCCATAGCGCGCCTTCCTCGCGCGCGCCGGCTTCCGCGATAAGGCCGCGCGCTTGCTCGATGGAAACGGGTCGAGGCAGCGCGGCCTGGATACGGGGTCCGCGGACCTGCTCCACCGCCAGATTGGGCGTCTCGAGGCGTCTGCCGCAAAAGGCGTGGAAGGCTCGGATGGCGGAAAGCGCCTGCGAGAGCGAACGTGGGCCCAGCCGCCGTTCGCCGCTTCGCCGGGACGCCAAGTAGGCTCGAAGATCACTCGCCTCAACTCTCGCCAGATCGGAAAGTTCGATGATGTTTCCCAAGTGTCGTTCGAGAAAGACGAGGTAGGCCACGACGCAAGCGCCGTAGGCCTTGAGCGTTCGCGGGCTCGAGCGGCGCTCGAATTCCAGGTAGCGCATCCAGGCGGTGAAGGCTTCACGGGCGGTCATTGCAGGCTCCATCGTTCGGCGGTCCGCTCCAGCACCCGTGCCAAGAAACTGACCAGTTCTTCGCCCATGTCGTCGGTAAAGGCCTCTGAGTCGAGTGCGGCAAAGGCAACAACGCCTTGGCGGGCGGGTTGCCAGATTGCCAGTCGCACCATGGCAACACTGCCGATAACCGGCGCGAGCGCCCCGAAAAGGCCGAGCGCCGTGGGGACGACGCCCATGCGCGCGAGCCTCCGCGGACCCAGAATCAGGTCGACCTGCCCTTCCACCAAGGGCGCCCAGCCGGGGGGCGCTTGGCCGGGGCCCTCCAGCGCGACGACACCCGCCGCAAGGCCGAATCTGAGGCGCGCCATGTCGTCCACGCGTCGCGCCAGATCGGCGTGGTTGCGGGCTTCCAAGAGATCGATCACGCCGGCATGGGTTTGGGCCTGGGCGGCGAAATTGGCGCGCGCCATCGCCTCCAGGCGTTTGCGTTCGCCGGACTCCCGGGCATGGGCGGCCGTGACGCGGGAGAGTGCGATCGGGCCAAAATCGATGATGTTCGCGATGTCGAGGCGCAGACCCAAGGCCGCCAGCAAGCCGGGATCGCCGCGCAGGCGCTCGCCATGCTCCGCCACGAAGCGATCGATATGGGATGCGGCGTCGGTTTGCTGATCGGCGATCATCGAATGGTCCCTCGGGGAGCCGTCTTCGGGCCTCGGGGTTAACAGCCTGTTGCTTATCGCGGCCGGATCACGCGCTGATTCAGTTAGCGGGGCGATCGACTGGCGGTCTATGTCCGGACGATGACGCAGCTCGCAACGCCCGTCGATCCAGACTCCGCGCCACGCGTGGCCAGCGTCCTGCTGCCGATGCCCTTGCCCGAGTCCTTCGACTACGCGGTCCCGCCGGAAATGGCGCTCGCCGTCGGCGATATCGTCACCGCCCCCCTGGGGCGCCTGATGTCCCGGGGCGTGGTGACCGGGCTGCGCTCCGGAGCGGGCGTCAATCGTGCTCTGAAATCGCTCCTGGAGCGCTGCGACGAGCCGCCCTTGCCGCGCACGACGCTCGAATTCGTGCAATGGGCCGCGCGCTATGGGGTCGACGTTCCAGGCGCGCCCCTGGCGATGGCGCTGCGCGGCCTGCGCGCGCCCAAGCCGAATCCCGAGCGCATGATCGTCGCGACCGCCGCGACCAGCCCCGCCAAATCGACCCCGGCGCGCGCCAGAGCGCTGGAGGCCGCGCGACAGCCGATGCGCCGCGCGGCTTTGGCGCGGGCCGCCGGAGTCTCCGATGGGGTGATCAAGGCCTTATTGGAGACCGGCGAGCTGGAAATCGCCTATGTTTCCGCCGAGGTTCCGGACAAGCCGCCGCGCTGTCCGATACCGCCCGCCCTGAACGCCAGCCAGTCCGCCGCCGCGGAAGTTCTCGCAACGGCCGCTCGCGCCGGAGAGTTCGGGGTCTCCCTCCTCGACGGCGTAACGGGTTCGGGCAAGACAGAGGTCTATCTCGAGACCGTGGCCGCGGCGCTGGAGGCCGGCGGCGACGCCCAGGGCCTCATCCTCTTGCCGGAGATCGCCCTCACGCCGGCGGTTCTGGAACGGGTGGAGCGTCGATTTGGCTTCCCGCCCACGCCGTGGCATTCGGGGATGACCCCGGCCGCGCGTCGCGACAGCTGGGAGCGCGTCGCCGACGGCCGCGCCCGGATCGTGGTCGGCGCGCGCTCGGCGCTCTTCCTGCCCTATCGCGGTCTCCGACTGATCATTGTGGATGAGGAGCATGATGGCTCCTACAAACAGGAAGACGGCTTCATTTATCACGCTCGCGACATGGCCGTGGCGCGAGGCAAGATCGAGGGCTGCGCCGTCGTCCTGGTCTCGGCGACACCTTCATTGGAGACCCTTTGGAATGCGGAGCAGGGGCGATACCGTTGGTTGCGCCTGGCCGATCGTCATGGAGCGGCGGAGCTTCCTTCGATCGACTTGATCGACATGCGCGAGGCGACGCCGCCGGCTGGGCGGTGGCTTTCGCAACCGTTGGTCGACGCCATCGGCGAAACCTTGGGACGCGGAGAGCAGTCGCTTCTCTTCCTCAATCGCCGAGGGTACGCGCCGCTGGTTCTCTGCCGGGCCTGCGGCGAGCGCATGCGCTCGCCCGACAGCGACTCCTGGCTGGTGGAGCATCGTTATAGCGGGCGGCTCGTCTGTCATCTCACGGGCTTTTCGATGCCCAAGCCTGAGCGCTGTCCTTATTGCGAGGCGAGCGACAGCCTGATCGCCATCGGTCCCGGCGTGGAGCGCGTCGAAGAGGAAGCGCGGCTGTTGTTCCCACAGGCCCGTGTCGCCGTCTTTTCTTCCGACACCACGATCGACTCGTCGGCGGCGCGCGAGATGGTGGCGCGGATGACGGCGGGAGATTTCGACATCCTGGTGGCGACCCAAACCGCCGCCAAAGGTCATGACTTCCCCCACCTGACCCTGGTCGGCGTCGTCGACGCGGACCTGGGATTGCGAGGCGGCGATCTGCGCGCCGCGGAACGGACCTATCAGCTTTTGACCCAGGTCTCCGGGCGAGCGGGGCGGCGCGAACGTCCCGGTCGCGCGCTCGTGCAAACCTACGCCCCCGATCATCCGGTGCTGGCGGCGATCGCGGCGGGGGATCGCGACGCCTTTGTGGCCGCCGAGCTTGGCGCGCGCGAGGCCGCCGGCCTGCCGCCCTTCACACGCCTCGCGGCCCTGATCGTTTCGGGCGCCGATATCGGGGCGCTGGAAACCTTCGTCGCCGTCATGGCCCGCGCCGCGCCCAACGCCGAGGGCGTTACGGTCCTCGGACCCGCCGACGCGCCGCTCGGCCTGATCCGGGGGCGCCGAAGGAAACGGTTTCTGGTCCGCGCGGAACGGTCCGTGGACCTGCAGGGTTTCCTGGGCGCCTGGCGGGCGCGCGTGAAGCCGACCGGTTCGATCCGGGTCGTCATCGACGTCGATCCCTATAGTTTTCTGTGAGGACCGGATGGCCCACCTGATGGATGGGGGAACCCTCGTTTCCTTCCTGGCCCTGACCTTCCTCGAGATCGTTCTGGGCGTCGACAACATCATCTTCCTGGCCCTCGCGGTGGGGCGGCTCAGCCCGGAACAACAGGGGCGTGGCCGGCGGATCGGCCTCACCCTGGCGATGTTCCTGCGTATCCTGATGCTCGTCGGCCTGGTCTGGATCACCCGGCTGGACGTGGCGCTCTTCACCCTTTTCGCTCATGCCTTCACCATCAAGGACATCGTCCTGATCGCTGGCGGCCTGTTCTTGCTGGTCAAGGGGACGAACGAGATTCACGACTCGATCGACGGGGATCCCAGCGCAGAAGGCGCGGCGAAGCCGGTCGTGGCGGCGAGCTTCGTCGCCGTGATCGTTCAGATCGGTTTCATCAACATCATCTTTTCACTCGACAGCGTGATCACCGCGGTCGGCATGACCCCGAACCTGCCCGTGATGGTGGCCGCCGTGGTCGCGTCGACGGCGGTGATGCTCTTCGCGGCTAAGAGGGTGGGCGATTTCATCGAGCGGCGCCCGACCACCAAGATGTTGGCGCTGGCCTTCATTTTGCTCGTCGGCGTGGCGCTGATCGCCGATGGCTTCGGCTTCCACCTCCCGCGCGGCTACGTTTATTTCGCCATCGCCTTCTCGCTTTTCGTCGAGGGTTTGAACGGCGCCTATCGGCGCGCGCGGCGCCGATAAATTGGGCGCGGTCGCCGCGACGGATCGCCGCAATCGATGACCGCATGTTTCACCCACGGCCCGCGGAGACCCCTGTGGCATGGCGCAACGGGCGGCCTTGCGGGCGCCAGCGACGGTCGAAGGCGCCCCGCCTCGATACTTCGCGGAGGAGCGCCTATTCCGCCATCGTGGCCTGATTGATGCGCATCTCGGGCGGCCCATTAGTCGAAAAGGGTGTCTTTGTTTGCCTCCGACAATGGCGCGGCGCTGTCAGTTGTAAGTCGAGGGGCCTGATCTTTTGAAAGTACAGATGTCCGCGGCGTGATCATCCGGGATCAAGGTGACAAATCCTGCGGGGTAAGCATGATCAGCGTTGTGTCGATGTGAGGCGCGGGGCGCCGATGCATGGGGTCAGCTTGGGGTCAACTCACGCGCCGTTCACAGAATCGCGAGGCCGCCGCGACATCAACACTCTTTTCATCATAGGCGGTCACGGTTAGGTCCACGGTTGTGACCGGGGAGTTTTCCTGACTATGCGCCAACGCTTTCGGACCGTCGCCGGTTCCGTCGCCGTCGCTCTGGTGTTTTGCCTGAGCCCGGTGGCCGCGTCCGCCGACGATTATTGGCAGTGCGTGCCTTTCGCCCGACTTGTCTCGGGTATTCAGATCTTCGGCGACGCCCACACTTGGTGGCAGCAGGCCGCCGGCCGCTACGCCACCGGCTTCACACCCAAGACCGGCGCCGTTCTCTGTTTCAAGCCGACCGGCCATATGCGCCTCGGCCACGTCGCCGTGGTGAGCCAAGTGCTCACCGACCGCATCATCCAGATAACCCACGCCAACTGGTCGATCATCGACGGCGGCCGGGGTCAGGTCGAGAAGAACGTGACCGTGATCGACGTTTCGCCCTCGGGCGACTGGAGTGAAGTGAAGGTCTGGTACGATCCATCGCGCGATCTAGGCTCCACGACCTATCCGACGTTCGGGTTCATCTATCAGGACGCGGCGGCCTCGCAGTTCTCTCAGGCGTCCCACGCCGCCGTCGTCATGGCCCAAAACGCGGCCAACAAGGTCGTCGCCGCCATGCGGCCAGGCGCCTCGCCGATGCAGATGTTGGGTCAGGTCGCCGATTCCACCGATCGCATAGCCGCCCTCATCGCGCTCGCCACCGGCCAGGGCGGGACCGACAAGCGTTAGGTCTTCCCAGACGCGCCTGCGTCCCTTAACCGGGCGAGGTGAAAAGCTTCGAGATCGACCTTCCGTCTCGCGGCGGCGTCACCCACGCGCTCGAATGGGGCCCGTCAGACCGTCCCGTCGATCTCGTCTTCCTCCACGCCAACGGCTTCAACGCCCGCACCTATCGCGTCCTGCTCGAGCCGCTCGGCGAGAGGCTGAGGGTGGTCGCGATCGATCAGCGCGGCCACGGCGGCACGCGACTGCCAACCGTCATCGAGGGGCGGGAGGACTGGTTGGATCTACGAGACGACTTGTTGGCTCTGTCGGGAGCGCTCGAGATAGAGAACGCCGTGCTGGCGGGCCACTCCATGGGCGGGACCGTCGCCGTTCTGGCCGCGGCGGCGGCGCCATCGATCGCCCGCGGGCTGGTCCTCTTCGATCCGGTCATCCTCCCCGCCGTGACATCAGTCGATGCGCCCGGTTCCGCGATGATAACCGCCGCCAAGCGACGGCGAACGTTCTTTCCAAATCGACTGGCGGCCGCCGAGTCCTATCGAGGACGCGGCGCCTTTCGCGGTTGGCCGGAAACGATGCTGTCGGACTACCTCGCCGACGGAATGATCGACCAATCGAACGGCGACGTCGTTCTCGCCTGTCCGCCGGCCTGGGAAGCTTCGAACTATGCCAGCCACGGCCACGACACGCGCGCCGCCCTCGCGGCGCTTGCGGCGCCGTTCCGCGTCCTGAAGGCGGAGCGCGACTCAGCCATGCATCTGACCGACGCCGAGGTTGCCGCCTATCCGACAGTGTCGGTCGAGATCATCCCGGGAACCAGCCATTTCCTGCCGATGGAGCAGCCCGATCTGGCTCGCGCGGCGCTGTTAAGGGCGACGGTTAAAGCCTGAGACCGGCCACCACGCGACCTTCCAGCCGCGCGCGATCCTCCGCGCTTATCGGGATCACCTTCCGGGCGTCGAGATCGAGGGCGATGGCCACGGCCTCGGCGGTTCCCCAGGCCTTGCCGCTTTCCGGGTCGAGCATCCAGTGGACCATGCGCTGCGTCCGAGAGTCCACGTCCGCCAGGCCGGAGCGGATCTCGAAGCGGTCGCCCGCGCGCGGCCAGGTTTGGTAAACCAAGCGGTATTCGAGAACGGCGCCGCCGACATTTTCGGGCCTAGGCCCAGCGTTCCCCCTCAGCGTCGCGGCCAAGGTCGGGACGCCGTCCGATACCCGGCCGATAAAGAAATCGGTGCGCGCGCGACCTTGAATATCGCAGTCGGCCGACGTCACCGCGCCCGCGCCGATCCGCGCCAGGCCTAGCCGGTCGGCTTCCGCAAGGCTGGCCTCCCCAGACGGCGGGCTGAGCGCGAGGCTGCGCGGCCTAGCCTTCTCCGGCGCGGTGATCAACAGACCGGCGGCGCGCTCCAGTGTCTTGGCCGACCAGGCAAAGGCGCGATCCTCGCCGGCGGTCGCGTGCTCGACCACGCTTTGGAAGCTGGCGGCGAGCTCGCCGGTCTCACCGTGGATCAAAAGCTGGAGGACGCGCGCCTCGCACTCGCCGATCTCCAGCAGGCCGGCCACCATGCGCAGCGGGGCTCGGGGCCGCGCCTCCCGCAGGAAGCGGATGTGCTGATCCTTGACCAGCAGGGTAGCCAGCGCGTTGGCGCGAAAGGCGTCCGGCAAGCCGAGCGCCGACGCGACGCCCACCATCCCCTCCATGGCCTTGGCGACATAGAAGCGCACATTCAAGTGCCCCATCTCGTCGCATTCCCAAGTGTTGACGCCGCCCCGCCAGACCTCGAGGCCGTTGGTGTCGAGTTCTCGCAATAGATTGCTCCCCGGGCAGGGCGGCCTCGCGCCTCCCCCCCGTCAGGGGGAAAGGAGAATTAGAAGGGGATCATCCCGACTTCAATCCTTGCCTGCCCGCTCAGGTTAATGGGGCGCGCGCCCGGTCTTGCGCGTCCCGGAAGGGTGTTGCGGCGAGCGGCGAGCGGCCAAGGCGCCTCGCGAAGAGCGCGTCGCTTAGCCAAACAGCTTGGCGAACCGCCGCTTCTCCCGTCGCTTCCAGCCCTCGCGATGGTAGGCGTCGGACGCGATCAGCGGAACCACGGTCGTGGCCTCGGCGAAAACCATCTGCTCCCAGGTCACGTCGACCTTGCCCCATGAGCAGGCTTCTTTCAGCGTGGATGAAGAGCAGGCGCCGTCGCGAACGTCGGCGACGGTGATCTGCACGGCGTATTTATGCATCTCCGCCTCGACGCCGAGGATCTCGGCGCAGACCACGGTGTCCTGGGCGAAATTCTTCGGCCCGCCGCCGCCGACCATGAAGAGGCCGGTGGTTCCGGCGGCGATCTTCACGTCGGTCAGTTCGCGAAAATCGGCGACCGAATCGATGCTGACATAGGGCTGTTTCGACTTGATCCGCTCGACCTGATGCTTGACTAGGCCAAAGCCCGCCGAGCTGTCCGTGAAGGCGGGGCAGAAGATCGGGCAACCTTCTTCATATGCGGTCTGGATCAGGCTGCCGGGCTTCCTGGCGTTGCCCGCCGCGAGCCACTTGCCGATCTCGTAGATGAATTCGCGCGAGGAATAGGGACGGGGTTCGAGGCCGTCGGTGATCGCCTTGATGGCATGGTCGCAGGCCTGGAGCTCTTCCTCGTCGATATAGGTGTCGTAGATGCGGTCGATGTAGAGCGCGCGGAGATCGCGGTCATCGACGCCGCCCTGGGCCTGGTAGTGCTTGAAGCCGAGCGCTTCGAAGAAATCCATGTCGATGATCGAGGCGCCGGTGGCGACGACGACGTCGGCCATGCCGTACTTCAGCATGTCGCGGTAGACATGCATGCAGCCGCCCGCGCTGGTCGAGCCGGCGAGGGTGATCCACACCGAGCACGAAGGGTCCTCGATGGCCATCGATAGGATGTCCGCCGCCCGCGCGGTGTCCCGCGAGGTAAAGCTCATCTTACGCATGGCGTCGATCACCGGTCGCGCGTCATAGGCGGTGATGTCGACATGCTCGACCACGTGGGAGAGCAGCTCGGCCTTGGTGTTCGGGGTGGGGGCGTTCATTCGTTGTTTCCTCCTTCGGAGCACGGGCCGGACGCATGGAAAAGAGCGGGCAGGACGCCCGCGCTCCGATCAGATTGCAGTTGCGGCCTCAGCGCCGGCGGCGCTTTTTTCCACGGGCGCGCGACAGCCTGATGACCTGCGCCTCATCGCTGCGGGGCGTCGGGATCGAGCGCGGCGCGAGGCCGTACATCGAGGCCATGGGAGCATCGCTCACGTCCACGGTCTCCACGTCGCCGAAGCCGTTGAAGCGCGTGGCCATGGCGACGCCATAGGCTCCCAGCATGCCGATCTCGATATGGTCGCCCTCGGCCACATCCTCGGGCAGCCAGAAGGGTCCCGGCATGTGATCGATGGAATCGCACGTCGGGCCGTAGAATCGAAACGGCTTCAGGGCCCCGCTCGCCTCGCCTTCGGCGCGAAGGTGCTTGACCGGAAATGGCCATTTGCTGTGGGCCGCGTCGAAGAGCGAGCCGTAGGCCCCGTCGTTGAGATAGAGGGCGTCGCCCTTGCGCAGTTCGACACGGGTCAGGAGCGAGACCGCCTCGGCGCAGAGCGCGCGGCCGGGTTCGCACCACAGTTCCGTCGTCTCGTGGACCATCATGTCGTTGAAGCCGCGTTCGATCGCCGCGAGGTATTCGCTCATGTCGGGCGGGACCATGCCCGGATAGACCGAGGGAAAGCCGCCGCCGACATCGACCACGTCGGCGAAGACCCCCGCGCGAACGAGGGCCCGCGAGGCCTGCGCCATCGCCGCCTGATAGGCGGAGGGCCGCATGCATTGGCTGCCGACATGGAATGACACGCCCATCAGCTCGTCCGTGGCCCGACGAGCGGCGAGCAGCAGGTCGGGGGCGTCGAGCGCCGAGACGCCGAATTTCCCTGAAAGGCTATAGGCGGCGCCGGTCGCCTCGACGGCAAGACGCACGATCAGGTTGAGGTCCTTCGCCGCCCCCGTGGACTCGAGGATCTTGTCGAGTTCCTCATGGGTGTCGAGCGCGAAGGTGCGCACCCCGAAATCCGAATAGGCCGCGGCGATGGAGGCGCGGCTCTTCACGGGGTGCATGAAGGCCATGCGCGCGCCGGGCGCATTGGCGCGCACAGCCTCCATCTCGGGCAGCGAGGCGACATCGAAGTTGTCAATGCCGACATCGTGAAGCGCGCGGAGCATCCACGGCGAAGGATTGGCCTTCACCGCATAGAGCACGTCGCCCTTGAAATTATTCCTGAACCAGCGCGCCGCTACGGCCACGGCGCCATGTCGCACGAGTGCGACAGGACGTTCCGGCGACCGCTCACGGACCAGGTCCAGGGAGTTATGGTACGTGTGCAATTCACGTAACCCCCTGTAGATTGTTGAACCCAGGCCGGCGTTAGCAGCGCTTGTTGAAGGACATCGGGTCCGCCGGAGAGCGCGAAATAGGGGCGCGGGTCGGCGATGTAAAGTCTAAATTGTCCACAGGGCGCTTATCGGTTGCTCCAAGTCGATCCCGCGCGGGGCAGAATCCCGCTTTCATTTTGAATCCGCTTGGGAAAATCCCCCTTGATGACATCCGTCCCGGCCATTTCGGTACACGGAGCGTGTAAGCGCTTCGGCGCCGTGCGCGCATTGGACGGGGTTTTGCTGTCCGTGGAACACGGGGAGATGATCGCCCTGATCGGCGCCTCGGGATCGGGAAAATCGACTCTCCTGAGGTCGATCGCCGGGCTGAGCGCCCTGGATTCCGGTGACGGACAAATCGACGTGTTCGGCTTGCGCGTGCACACCCGTGGGCGCGCGGCGCGGGCAGTTCGGGCACGGATCGGTTTCATTTTCCAGCAGTTCAATCTGGTCGGCCGCCTCAGCCTGTTTACCAACGCCGCGTTGGGATCGCTTGGGCGGATCAGCTTGTGGCGCGGCCTCTTCGGTGTCTGGCCGGCGGAGACGAAGCTCGCGACGATGGACGCGTTGGCACGGATGGATCTCGCGGCGAACGCCGGCCAGCGCGCCGGGACGCTATCGGGCGGCCAGCAGCAACGCGCTGCGATCGCCCGCGCGCTCGTCCAAGGCGCGGAGGTCATCCTGGCCGACGAACCGGTGGCGTCCCTCGATCCGGTGGCCGCGCGACGGGTTATGACGATCCTTCGCGATCTCAACCGAGAGGATGGACTGACGGTCCTCGTCACCCTGCACCAGGTCGACTACGCGCTTCGCTACTGCGATCGGGCGGTCGCGCTGAAAGCAGGGAGGGTGGTGTACGATGGACCGACCGCCGGACTGGACCGCGCGCGTCTGGTCGATATCTATGGTCCGGAGTTCGAAGACGCTTATCTGGAGACGCCGCCGCCATGAGCCTGCGATCAGCTTTCACGGTGGCCGCCTTCGCCGTCGCGGCTCTGGTGGGATGCGACCGTGGCCCGCACATGAGCCAGGCCGGCCAAACCGAAATCAAATTCTCCGTGCTCTCGACTGAAAACTCCCAGAGCATGGAGGCCTATTGGAAGCCGATCCTGGCCGACATGGCGACTCAGACCGGGCTGAAGGTCACGCCCTATTTTTCCACCAACTACACCCTGCTGGTGGAAGCGATGAAGGCGCGCCAGACCGACGCCGGCTGGTTTTCCAACCGCTCGGGCCTCGAGGCCGTCCGGCGCGGCGGCGGAGAGATATTCGCTCGCACGTTCGACCCGAGCGGTGTCGACGGCTATCGGTCGGTCTTGATCGTGAACGCCAAGAGCAAGCTCGATCTTCCCGCCGTTTTGAAATGCGACAAGACCCTCACCTTTGGCCTGGGCGACGCGCTCTCCACCTCCGGGACCCTGGCGCCGATGACCTATCTTTTCGCGGCCCGGGATATCGATCCCGAGACCTGTTTCAAGCTCGTGCGCAGCGGGGCCAGCCATCAGACCAATCTCTTCGCCGTCGCCAAGGGTCAGATCGATGTGGCGACGAACAACACCACCTCCCTCATGCTCAACCGCCAGAACGGAAATCAGGAGTCCGGCGAGGTGCGCGTGATCTGGCAATCGCCCGTTCTGCCCGAGGATCCGATCATCTGGCGCAAAGACCTCGACCCGTCGATCAAGGAAAAGCTCCGCCAGTTCTTCCTGACCTATGGGCGGGGCAATACCGCCGAGGCGGCCAAGCAGCGCGGCTACATGGCCAAGGTCAATGTGGGCGGCTTCAAGCCGGCGGACGATGACCATCTCCTCCCCGTCCGCGAGATGGAGGCGACCGAACTGTTGCTTCAGGCCAAGAAGACCGGCGACGCCGCCAAGATCGCCGCCGCCAAATCCAACCTCGACGCGATAACCGCTCAGCGCACGGCCTTGGAAGGCCGCACGCGCGCCCCGGCCGCGGCGCAATAGGCGTCATGGCGGGGCTCGCGCCGCCGCTCCGGTCATGGAGAGATCGCGCGCTCGACGCGCTTATCTGGGGCGGTCTCGCCATCCTACTGGTGATCGGCTTTCGCGGCGCGGAGATCCAGAAGATCGGCGGCGTCTTCACAGGCTCCGACAACATGCGTCAGTTGGGGGCGCAATTCGTCAGGCCGGATTTCCAGTTCTGGCGATTGTATCTCGCTCAGATGTGGCTGACGATCCAGATGGCGCTGTGGGGTACTTTCCTGGCCATCCTCCTGGCCGCGCCGCTCGGCTTGGCGGCGGCGCGCAATGTTGCGCCCATCTGGCTTCAACAACCGGTGCGCCGCGTCCTCGACGTTCTGCGCAGCGTTCCCGACCTCGTCGCGGGCGCCATGTTCGTCGTCGCCGTCGGACTGGGCCCCCTCGCGGGGGTGCTGGCCCTGACGGTCAACACCGCCGGCGTGCTGGGCAAACTCTTTAGCGAGGCGGTGGAGGCCATCGATCGCGGACCGGTCGAAGGCGTGCGCGCCACCGGCGCCCATCCGCTGCAGCAGATCGCCTGGGGCGTCATCCCGCAGGTCGCGCCATTGTGGACCAGCTTCGCGCTCTACCGTTTTGAAGCCAACGCCCGGTCGGCGACCGTGCTCAGCCTGATCGGCGCGGGCGGCATCGGCCAGGTGCTGTTCGACTCGATCAACAGCTTCGCCTTCAACCAGACCAGCGCGATCGTCATCGTCATCGTGGTGGCGGTGAGTGGTATAGACCTGCTGTCCCAGGCGATCAGAGGGCGGCTGGTCTAGCCGACTTCACGCCGCGCGCATCTTGATCCATTCGCCGGCCTCCGTCGTCGCCGCGCGGCCCGCCGCGAGCAACGGCGCGAAGAAGTGCCAGACATGGATCATTTCCGGCCAGACCCTCAAGGTGACGTCGCCGCCCGCGAGGGCGATCTTTTCGGCGATGCCGGTTGCGTCGGTGAGCAGCATCTCCTCCCCGCCGACTTGGATCAGCACCGGCGGCAATCCCGCCAGGTCGCCGAATATCGGCGACGCCAGGGGCGAACGGGCGTCCGCGCCGCCGAGATAGGCCGCCGCGGTGTCGCCAATCCCGTCCTTGTTGATAATCGGATCGCTCGCCGCCTTGCTCTCATAGCTCGCCCCCGACTGGGTCAGGTCCGTCCACGGACTGATGGCGAACAGGGCCGCGGGGAGCGGCGCGTCCGCCGCCTTCGCCGCCAGCGCGAGCGCGAAAGTAAGCCCCCCGCCGGCGCTGTCGCCCGCCACCACGGCGCGGGTGGGATCGACACCCTCGGCGAGTAAGGCGCGCCACGCGGCTAAAGCATCGTCCACCGCGGCCGGAAAGGGTTCCTCCGGTCCCAATCGATAGTCGATGACCACCGCCTGCGCGTCCGACGCCTCGGCCAGACTTCCCGCCAGCGCGCGGTGGCTAAGGGGGCTGCCGATGCAGTAGCCGCCGCCATGGAGATAGAGGATCACGCGACCCGGAACGGCGCCCTTCGGCGTGAGACGCTCGGCTGGGCGCCCCGCCAGGACGACCGATTTGACGGTCACCCCATCGGGTGGAGGACCGGCGAAGGCCTCCATGCGCGATCGGCGTTGAGTCCAATTGGGCGTCGCCTCCCGCGGCCCAGTCGTCCCGGCCATCATCTCGCGAATGGCGCCGATTTCAGGGTCTTTCCACTCAGCCACGGCGCGCTCCTCAGGCCTGCATCGTCCAACCCTCGACACCCATGGCCGCCTGGCGCAACGCCTCCGAGCGGGTAGGATGGGGGTGGCAGGTGCGGGCGACATCCTCCGACGCCGCGCCGAATTCCATGGCGACGCAGTATTCGCCGATCATCTCGCTGACGTCGGGCCCCATCATATGGACACCGAGCACGCGATCGGTGGCGGCGTCGGCCAAAACCTTCACGAAGCCGTCGGTCTCGTGATTGACCTTGGCGCGGGAATTCGCGCTGAACGGAAATTTACCGACCTTGTAGCCCGTGCCGGCGGCCTTGAGCTCCTCCTCCGTGGCGCCGACGGAGGCGACCTCGGGGTGGGTGTAAACCACGTTCGGGATCACGCCGTAGTTAACGTGCCCCGCCTTGCCGGCGATGATCTCGATACAGGCCACCGCATCGTCCTCGGCCTTGTGCGCCAGCATGGGGCCGTGCGTAACGTCCCCGATGGCGTAAACGCCCGGGACATTGGTGCGGAAACGGTCCGTCTCGATGAAGCCGCGCTTGTCCAGCGCGACCCCCTGACCTTCGAGATCGAGCCCCTCGGTGACCGGAGCGCGCCCGATGGCCAGCAAAACGCGATCAGCCTCCAAGGTCTCCGCCGCGCCGCCCGCTACGGGCTCGAACGTCAGTTTGACCATGTCGGCCGCGAGCGCCGCGCCGGTCACCTTGCAGCCGAGGCGAAAGGCAATGCCCTGCCGCGTCAGCGTGCGCTGGAACGCCTTGGCGATCTCGCCATCCAGACCTGGCGTGATGCGGTCCAGAAACTCCACCACTGTCACTTTCGCCCCCAGGCGCCGCCACACCGATCCGAGCTCCAGCCCGATGATCCCCGCGCCGATGACCACGAGGTGGCCGGGGACTTCGGGAAAGGCGAGCGCGCCGGTTGAATCGACGATGCGCTCCTGGTCGACCGCCACGCCCGGAAGACCGGCCGGCCGCGATCCCGTGGCGATCACGATGGATTTCGCGTCGAGGATTGTCACCGCGCCATCGGCCGCGGTGACCTCGACCTTGCCGCCGCCGGCGAGCTTGCCGCCGCCCTTGATCCAATCGACCTTGTTTTTCTTGAACAGGAACTCGACCCCCTTGGTGAGTTGATCCACCGAGACGGCCTTCTGCTTCATCATGTTGGGCAGATTGAGGGTCGGCGTCACCTCGATCCCGAAGCCGGCGAAGTCCTTGTTCGCCGCTTCGAACATTTCCGAGGCGTGGAGCAGGGACTTGGAGGGGATGCAGCCAACGTTGAGGCAGGTTCCGCCCAGGGTGGCGCGGCTCTCGACGCAGGCGACGGAAAGATCAAGTTGACCGGCCCGAATGGCGGCGTTGTAGCCGCCCGGCCCCCCGCCGATGATAACGACGTCATAGGTTGGCATGTCGACTTCCTTCTTACGTCCCGCGTCCCGTTGGACCAGACGCCCAATCGATGACTTTCAAGTCCGCGACACGGTCGAACTCTCGCACATTGCTGGTCACCACAGTCCAGCCACGAGCAAGCGCCTGACCGGCAATGAGTGCGTCATACGTCCCGATCGTCTCGCCTCGCCGTCGCAAATCGGCGCGAACATTGGCCACCATCGCCATGTCTCGCTTCTCGAACGGCTCAACGGTGACGTAGGCCAGCGCCATGTTGACAGCTTCACGTTGGGCTGGCGGATCGTGATGAAGTAAAGCGCCGAAGATCAACTCCTGGTAAACGATCATCGACGCGACCAATGGCTCCGATCTCGAGCTCGCGCTGGTGAACGCTTGCCGCACGAGATTATTCCGTTTTCGAATGACCTCGATGAAAACGTTGGTGTCGATCGAAAGCGTCACCAGTCGAAGTCGCGTTTTTGCTCCGGAGGTTGTTCCCGATCCGGGAATTCGCCAACGCTCAAGGCGTCCATCCGGGCCCAGAAAACCTCCCATTCGGCAGGCGTCTTGGGTTTGAAACCCTTCGCCGGCTCCAGGATCACCGCATCGCCTTCTCTACGCACGGTAACCTCCTCACCCTCGAAGCGAAACGCCTTGGGCAGGCGCACGGCCTGGCTTCCGCCATGCCTAAAGAGTTTCGCGAGCACCGGCGCACCCTCGAAGGTCGGTCCGGCGTCTTCCAAGCGATTCATATCCATCCCGTATTTATGTCTACAGATCGTAGATACGTAACGCGGCTGGGCGAATCAAGTCCGGCGCTCAGATTTCCAGAAGCAACCGTCTGGGGTCTTCGATGTGATCCTTGACCTTGACCAGGAAAGTCACCGCGCCCTGACCGTCCACGACGCGGTGGTCGTAGGACAGCGCGAGGTACATCATCGGCCGGATGACGATCTGCCCGTCCACCACGACGGGACGATCCTGAATCTTGTGCATGCCAAGAATGCCCGACTGCGGCGCGTTGAGGATCGGCGTGGACATCAATGATCCGTACACACCGCCGTTGGAGATCGTGAAGGTTCCTCCTTGCAGATCCTCGATCGCCAGCGTCCCGTCGCGAGCCTTCTTGCCGAGGGCGGCGATCGCCCCTTCGATGCCGGCAAGGCTCATGGCGTCGGCGTCGCGGACCACCGGCACGACCAAGCCTCGCTCGCTTCCGACGGCGACCCCGATGTCGTAGTGGTTCTTGAAGATCAGATCCTGGCCGTCGATCTCGGCATTGACCGAAGGAACGTCCTTCAGCGCCGCGATGCACGCCTTCACGAAAAAGCCCATGAAGCCGAGTTTGACGCCATGGCGCTTTTCGAAGACGTCCTTGTACTGACTACGGAGCGACATCACTGCGCTCATGTCGACCTCGTTGAAGGTCGTCAGCATGGCGGCGGTCTGTTGCGCCTCCTTCAGGCGACGCGCGATGGTCTGGCGCAGGCGCGTCATCCGGACCCGTTCCTCGCGCTCATGAATTTCCCGCGCGACCGGCGGGGGCGCGGGTGGCGCGGCTGCGCCAGCCTCCAAAGCCGCGAGGGCGTCGCCCTTGGTGATCCGGCCATCCTTGCCGCCCCCGACGATCTTGGCGGGGTCGAGATGGCCTTCGCTGACGATCCTCTGGACTGAGGGCGACAGGGGGATGTCCGTTCGAGCCGCCGGCTTAGGCTCTGGCGCCTTGGGCTCCGGAACAGGCGCGGGTTCCGTGGCCTTGGCGGGCGGGAGCGCCGGCGCGGTGTCGGCGCTCAAGGGGGCCGCGCCGCCCGCGCCGAGCTGGCCTAGCCTCTGGCCGGGAACGACGGTGGCGCCTTCCTCGGCATCGATGGCGCTGAGAATGCCGTCCGCCAGAGCCACGACCTCGAGGCTGACCTTATCGGTCTCCAGCTCGACCAGGACATCGTCGCGCTTCACTGCGTCGCCGGCCTTTTTCGACCAGCGCGCCACCGTCGCCTCGGTGACGGATTCGCCGAGGGCGGGGGTCATGATGTCGGTCATCGAATGTCCTTGGTTCCGTGTCTTTGGCTCAGCCCAGCGCCTGTTCGAGAAACGCCTGGAGTTCCTTGGTATGGCGGGTCATCAAGCCGGCCGCCGTCGAGGCGGTCGCCGGGCGTCCGGCGTAACGTGGGCGTTTCGCGGCAAGATCGAGCTTCGCCAGGGTCAGTTCCAGCCAGGGCTCGACGAAGGTCCAGCCGCCCATGTTCTTGGGTTCTTCCTGGCACCAGACCAATTCCGCCTTTGGAAAGCGGCCCAATTCGCCCGACAGGGTCTTCATCGGCCACGGGTAGAATTGTTCCAGGCGCAGCAGATAGATGTCATCGATCCCGCGCTTCTCCCGGTCCTCCAGAAGGTCGTAATAGACCTTGCCGGAACAGAGCACGACCCGGCGGATCTCCGTGTCCGGACGAAGCTTGACGGCGGTATGCATGCGCCGCTCGGCGTCATCCCGCAGGACGCGGTGGAACGACGAACCCTCGGCCATCTCCGCGAGGCTCGACACCGCCTTCTTGTGCCGCAGGAGCGATTTCGGCGTCATCATGATGAGAGGCTTTCGGAACTCCCGAAGCATCTGGCGGCGCAGGATGTGGAAATAGTTGGCCGGCGTCGTGCAGTTGGCGACCTGAAGATTGTCCTCGGCGCAAAGCTGCAGATAGCGTTCAAGCCGGGCCGACGAATGCTCCGGACCCTGACCTTCGTAGCCGTGCGGCAGCAGCATGGTCAGGCCGCTCATCCGCAGCCACTTGCGTTCACCCGACGAGATGAACTGGTCGATCACCACCTGAGCGCCGTTGGCGAAGTCGCCGAACTGAGCTTCCCAGAGGGTCAGCGTGTTGGGGTCCGCAAGGGAGAAGCCGTACTCGAAGCCGAGAACGGCCTCCTCCGACAGCGCCGAGTCCAATGCTTCGAAGTGCGCCTGCCCGGGCCGCAGGTGAGACAGAGGCGTGTAGTGCAATTCCGTGGTTTGATCGATCAGATCGCAATGGCGCTGCACGAAGGTGCCGCGCACGCTGTCCTGTCCCGATAGCCGCACCGGCACACCCTGATCGAGCAGGGAGGCGAAGGCCAGGTGTTCGCCCATCGACCAGTCCAGACCCTCGCCGCTCTCGACGGCCGCCCGGCGCGCCTCGATCACCCGGCCCACCGTCTTGTGGATGTCGAAGCCTTCGGGAATGGTGGTGAACTTCAGGCCAAGATCGCGCAGCTTTTGCAGCGGTACGGCGGTGACCCCCCGGCGTTCGTCCGACTCCGGCAGAGCAAGTCCGGACCATTTGCCGTCCAGCCAATCGGCCTTGTCGGCCTTGTAGGTGCTTCCAGCCTCAAACTCGGCGTCCAGGAAGTCGGCAAACTCATCGACCATGCCGTCGATCTCGGCGGCCGCGCAGACGCCCTCGGCGATCAAGCGGTTGGCGTAGACTTGCCGGGTCGGCGGGTGCGCCTTGATCGCCTTGTACATCAAGGGCTGGGTCATCGTCGGGTCGTCGCCCTCGTTGTGACCGAAGCGGCGATAGCAGAACATGTCGATGACCACGTCCTTGCCGAACTGTTGGCGATACTCGACCGCCACCCGCGCGGCGAAGGTCACCGCTTCGGGGTCGTCGCCGTTGACGTGGAAAATCGGCGCCTCGACCATCAGCGCGCTGTCGGATGGATAGGGACTGGTGCGGCTGTAGTTCGGACTGGTGGTAAAGCCGATCTGGTTGTTGACGATGAAGTGGATCGCCCCGCCGGTGCGATAGCCGCGAATGCCCATCAGATTGAAGCATTCGGCGACGACGCCCTGTCCGGCGAACGCCGCGTCGCCGTGCATGATGAGCGGCAGGACGTGCCCGCGGCCGGCGCTCGGATTGTCGCGCAGGGCGAAAGCCTGTTTCGCTCGCGCCTTGCCCAGGACCACCGGATTGACGATCTCCAGATGGCTGGGATTGGCGGTCAGGGAGAGGTGGACCTGATTGCCGTCGAAGGAACGATCTGAGGACGCCCCCAGATGGTATTTTACGTCCCCCGACCCCTCGATGTCGGAAGGCAGGGACGAGCCGCCCTGAAATTCGTGGAAGATCACGCGGTAGGGCTTGGCCATCACCGCGGCCAGCACGTTGAGGCGGCCCCTGTGGGGCATGCCGACGATGATGTCCTTCACCCCCAGCGCGCCGCCGCGCTTGATGATCTGCTCCAGCGCCGGCACCGCCGATTCGGCGCCGTCGAGGCCGAAGCGCTTGGCGCCGGGATAGCGTTTGGCGAGGAAGCGCTCGAAGCCCTCCGCCTCGATGAGCTTCTTGAGGATGGCGATCTTGCCCTCCTTGGTGAAGCTGATCTCCTTGTCGCGGCCCTCGATCCGCCGCTGCAGCCAGGCTTTTTCGGACGGATTGGTGATGTGCATGTACTGCACCCCCACCGTTCCGCAGTAGGTTCGCTTCAGAAGCTCCAGGATCTCGCGAACGGTCGCGCTTTCCAGGCCGAGGACATAGTCGAGGAAGATCGACCGGTCGAAATCGCTCTCCGCGAAACCATAGCTCGCCGGGTCGAGCTCGGTGGCGTCGCCCTCGGTGACGGCCAGACCTAGAGGATCGAGCTTGGCCTTGAGGTGCCCGCGCATGCGATAGGCGCGGATCATCATGATCGCGCGCAGGGAGTCGAGGGTGCGGGCGCGGACCTCGTCCGGGCTGGCGGCGGGAGCGGCCTCGACGATCCGTCTTTCCAGTTTTGCCGAAACGGCGGGCCAGACGCCGTCGATGGCCGAGAGCCAGTCGGGGCGCGGTTCGGCGATCTCTTCGGGGGTCCAGGATGGCGGCGAGGCCAGGCGCTCGACGCTTTCGGCGCTGTCGGACAGGGTGGTGAAAAAGGCGGCCCATGAGGGCTCGACGGACGAGGGGTTCTTCGCCCACTTCGCCTGCATCGCCTCGACGAACTCGGCGTTGCCGCCGAAAAGGAAAGAGGTCTCGGCCAGAACTTCGTTCAGCCGCCCAGCATCGTCCGCCATATCGATCAGGTCTCGTCTCGCGCCCACGAAGCCATTCGGGGCGGCAATCAGATAGTTACGCCAGAGTGGATTTGCGATGAACCCCTAGAGCGCGCGCATTGCGGAATTGCGACGCCGCGCGCGTGTTTCGCGCTTGGCTTCAGCCCTTCAGCAACTCCAGCAAGGTGGCCCCTAGGGCCGCGGGGGACGGCGAGACCTTGATCCCCGCCGAGCGCATCGCATCGGTCTTGTCGCCGGCGCCGCCCTTGCCGCCGCTGATGATCGCCCCGGCGTGACCCATGCGCCGGCCGGGGGGCGCCGTGACGCCGGCGATGAAGCCGACCATGGGTTTCTTGGTCTTGTTCGACTTGATGAAGGCGGCCGCATCCTCCTCCGCCGAGCCGCCGATCTCACCGATCATGATTATAGAGTGCGTGGCCGGATCGGCGAGGAACATCTCCAGCACATCGATGAACTCGGTGCCCTTGACCGGGTCGCCGCCGATGCCGACCGCTGTGGTCTGGCCGAGTCCGGCCTGACTGGTTTGAAAGACCGCCTCGTAAGTCAGGGTGCCGGAGCGGGAGACAACCCCCACCGATCCGGTCTTGAAGATCGAGCCCGGCATGATGCCGATCTTGCACTGGTTGGGGGTTAGGACGCCCGGACAGTTCGGCCCGATCAACCGTGACTTCGACCCCGAAAGCGCGCGCTTCACCGTGATCATGTCCTGCACCGGGATGCCCTCGGTGATGCAGACGATCAGGCCGATCTCGGCGTCGATGGCCTCCAGGATCGCGTCGGCGGCGAAGGGGGGCGGGACATAGATCACCGAGGCGTCGGGCGTGGTCGCTTTGACCGCTTCGGCCACCGTGTCGAACACCGGCAGGCCCAGATGCGTCGCGCCGCCCTTGCCCGGAGAGGTCCCGCCGACCATCCGCGTGCCGTATGCGATGGCCTGCTCGGTATGGAAGGTCCCTTGAGCGCCGGTCACGCCCTGGCAGATCACCTTGGTCTCGGAGCCGATCAGAATGGACATCGGGGTTCAGCTGCGCTCGCGGTGAATTCGTGGGGAGCCGAGGGCTATACCCGATTTCGCGGGCCGGACCAGACCGGAGAGGCAAAGCAACGGCGATCGCCGTTCTCGCGGCGCCGTCGACCGCCCGTCAGGCGAACTCGGTGACGAAATTCCCCGTCCGCGCCGGCCGTCGGCTTCGGCGTAAAGAAAAGCCCATGCCGGCGACGCCTAGGATCATCAGCGCCCAGTTGGCCGGCTCTGGCGCGAGGGCGGAAGGGGCCAAGCCGTCCGCTTCGCGCGCCTCGAGCGCGCCAGCGCCCCCGAAGTGGTCGGCGGAGCCGGCAAGCTCGCCCAGACTCGCATAGGAGCTGTCAAAGTCGGTGATCGTCGTCGCGGACCGCGCGGCGGCTCCGCAACCCAGAACCAAGACGGCGCACGCAGTCGCCACCCGAAAAAGCCGCATTGGAAAACCCCAACCCAGAGCGAAAAGCCACCCCCGCGACCCGTGAATTTTACAATATCTAACAGTTTGGCGGGGCGCTAGCGGAAAAAGGCGGTTGGACGCATTTCTTGAAAAATCGCCCGCGACTCCGGCGCAGGCGCCGAAAGTTCAGGCGCCCGGTGTGAACCGCGAGACCTCAGAGTCCCAACGGGAACAGGTCGGATTTGCCGATGGCGACGCCTTTGAGGCGCAGGATCGCGTAGGCCATCGCGGTGTGAAAATAGACATTGGTGGTGGCGAACCCGGTAAGCCATTGTGCGCCCGGGAGTGTGGGCTCCATGCCGCTGCCGAGCTTGTGCGTGAAGGGAATTTCCCCGCGGCGCTCGATCTGCTCCGGCTTCAGCGCGCCCAGCCAGGCGCGGGCGTCTGCGATGGCGGCATGGAAGCCGGCGAGGTCGGCCGCCTCTGAATCGAGGTCGCCCGGAAGGTCGAGACCCGCCACGCGCGCCGGCCAGTTGCGGGAGAAGTTGATCACCACCATCAGCTGGAAACGCAGGGGCGCCATGTCGTCGATCAATCGCCAGTCCAGGATCTGCCCGGGGGCGACGCCCTTTTCCGCGGCGAACGCTTCACCCTTGGCGAGAATGTGATCGCAGGTGGCGAGCGCGCGGTCATAGAGGGAAATAAAGGTGAAGAGGGTGGTGGTCATGTCGCGCTCCGTATGCCGAGGTGGCGCTACCTACAGGCTCACGCTGTGGGCGCGCCACCATAAACAAAAAACGTCACGCGGCGATGCTACGGGTTCCGATCGACCGGTTCGGGAGCGACGATTCGATGATCTTGGCACGCACGATTCTATTGGCCTGCGCCCTTGTCACGCTCAGTAGCGGCCTCCGGGCGGAGCGCCACAACCTGATCATCTTCGTCGCAGACGGCCTCCGTTCCGGAAGCGTGACGCCACAGACCGCGCCAGCGCTCGCGGAGGTCCGCGATAGAGGCGTCGATTTCCACAACAGCCACTCGATGTTCCCGACCCTGACGACGGTGAACGCCGCGTCCATAGCCACTGGACACCGGCCCGGCGACACCGGTGACTTCGGCAATGTGCTCTGGGTCGGCAAAACCTTCGACCCGCCCTACGCCTCGGCCATCGCGCCGCTGGAGGACGACGTGATCCTGGGTCTGATGAACCAGCGCTATGGCGCGAACTATCTGAACGAAACCAGCCTGCTCCAGACCGCGCGCGCCCACGGTTTCGAGACGGCGGCCATCGGCAAGCTCGGCCCCATCGCGATCCAGGATGTCAGCGCGCGGACCGGCGACGGCACCATCGTGATCGACGATCTGACCGGTTACCCTGGCGGCGAAGGGGTAAAGGTCGCGCCGGACGTGGCGGCGGCGATCAAGACCGCGGGCCTCGCCCCGCTCGCGCCCGACCGAGGCCTCAACAGCTATCCCGGCGCCTATAATATGCCGGGCGTCCAAGTCGCCAATGTGGAGCAACAGGCCTGGATGGTCGAGGTGGCGACCAAGGTGGTGCTGCCGAGGTTCAAGGCCTCCGGCAAGCCCTTCGTCATGGTGTTCTGGTCGCGCGATCCGGACGCCACCCAGCATTTCCAAGGCGACAGCCTCAACAGCCTGACCCCCGGCATCAACGGTCCGACCAGCCTGAAGGCGATTCGCAACGCCTCGGACAATCTCCAGGCGCTCCGCGACGCCTTGGCCGCGCAAGGCCTCGACAAGACCACCGACATCCTGGTCACCGCCGACCACGGCTTCGCCACCATCTCACGTCAAAGCAAGACGAGCGCGGCGGCCAAACTGCCCTTCGATAACGTCGCGCCGGGCTATCTGCCGCCGGGCTTCATCGCCATCGACATGGCCAAGGCGCTGAAGCTGGGCCTCTACGATCCCAGCGGTTCGCCGGTCGAACTGCGCTATCGACTGTTCCCAAAGGGCGGTGGCGCGATGCTGGCCGACGACCCGGCGCACCCGAAGGTCGTCATCGCCTTCAACGGCGGCTCCGACTTGATCTACCTGCCCGAGCCCAGCAAGGCCCTGGCAGCCCGCGTCGTGAGCGTCCTGACCACCGAGGACTACACCGGCGCGATCTTCGTGCGCGACGACCTCGGCCCCATCCCCGGCGCCCTGACGTTCAGCGCCATCGGCCTCAGCGGCTCGGCCCTGACACCGCCTCCCGCCATCATTGTCGGGTTCGCGAACTTCGGCACGGGCTGCGCCAACCCCGAAATGTGCGGCGCGGAGGTCGGCGACACCGAACTTCAGCAGGGCCAGGGCATGCACGGAACCTTCGGCCGCCAGGACACCCACAACTTCATGGCCGCCATCGGCCCGGATTTCAAAGCGGGGTTCTTCGATCCGTCGCCGGTCGGCAACGCCGACCTCGCGGTGACGGCGGCCAAAGTGCTGGGGTTCGACCTGCCGTCGAAGGGCTCGCTTACGGGTCGGGTGTGGAGCGAGGCGCTCATAGCGGACGGCGCCCCCAACTCGGCCGTCGCCAAGACCCTGAGTTCAACCGCCGCCGAAAACGGCTTCACCACCACTCTGAACTGGCAGGAGAGCGACGGCCGTCCCTACTTCGACGCGGCGGGGATGAGGGGCCGGACGATCGGTCTTGTCGCGCCTTGATATTTAGGTGCGCGTCCCCGGCGCATGCAGCGTCCGGGCATTCGGCGGCGCCGCTTCAACCGGTTGACGAGGCCGGGCATTGTGCCAAGCTGAGCCGTTAAGTGCGAGGAAGCCGATATGACCATGGGACAACGCCTGTCAGCCGAATTCGTGGGCACGCTTTGGCTGGTGCTCGGGGGCTGCGGCTCGGCCGTGCTGGCCGCGGCCTTCCCCACACTCGGCATCGGCTTCGTCGGCGTCTCGCTCGCCTTCGGCCTAACCGTCCTGACGATGGCCTACGCCGTCGGCCATGTTTCGGGCGCCCACTTCAACCCGGCGGTGACCATCGGCCTGTGGGCCGGCAACCGCTTTCCGGCGCGGGACATTCTGCCCTATGTGCTCGCCCAGTGCCTGGGCGCCGTCGTCGGCGCGGGGATCCTCTATGTGATCGCCAGCGGTCACGACGGCTTCAGCCTCGCCGGCGGCTTCGCGTCGAACGGCTATGCAGAACATTCGCCGGACAAATATTCGATGCTGGCCTGTCTGGTGACCGAGGTCGTGATGACCTTCGGTTTCCTCTTCGTCATCCTGGGATCGACCCACGGCAACGCGCCCAAGGGCTTCGCGCCGATCGCCATCGGGCTCTGCCTGACGCTTATCCATCTCGTCAGCATTCCGGTGACCAACACGTCGGTAAACCCGGCGCGCAGCCTGGGCCCGGCGATTTTCGTCGGCGGCTGGGCGCTGCAACAGCTCTGGCTGTTCTGGGTCGCGCCCATCGGCGGGGCCCTGATCGCGGGGTTCGTGTACCGCTACGTCGGCGGAGCGGACAACCCGGCGCCGGTGGACGTGCGCGGCGACCAATAATAGTCGTGATGGCATGAACGCCCCCATCGCTCCTCCCCACGGCTCCATCACCGAAGCCGACGAACGCGCCCTGCTCGAGTCCATCGACCGATGGCTGGTCAAGAAGGTCGCGCCGGTCGCCGACCGCTATGAGCAAGCCGACGAATACCCCCACGAATTGGTCGCCGACATGTGCGAGATGGGTCTCTACGGCGCCCTGATCGATCCCGAGTACGGCGGCCTCGGCCTCTCGGCCCTGACCTACAGCCGGATCGTCGCGCGGATTTCCCAGGAGTGGATGAGCCTGACCGGCTTCTTCAACAGCCACCTGATGATGGCGATGGTCGTGCAGAAGTTCGGCACGCCGGCGCAGCGCGATCACTGGCTGCCCCGCTTCGCCACCGGCGAGCTGCGCGGCGGCCTTGGCCTCACCGAGGCGGACGCCGGCACCGACCTGCAAGGCATCCGCACCGTCGCCAGGCGGGACGGCGACGACTATGTCGTGGATGGCGCGAAGCTGTGGATCACCAATGCGCTGGAGGGCGACATCCTCGCCCTGCTGGTCAAGACCGATCCCGACGCCCAGCCGCGCCATCGCGGCATGACCATGCTGATCGTCCCCACCCGCGACATGGCGACCAGAACCGAGCTGCCGGGCGTCAAGCGCGGCAAGAAGCTGAAAAAGCTCGGCTATCGTGGGATCGACACCGGCGAGATCAGCTTCGACGGCTATCGCTGCGACGCCGCGATGAGCTTGGTCGGCGGCGAGGAGGGCAAGGGTTTCCTGATGGCCACCGGCGGCTTGGAAATCGGGCGGGTCAACGTCGCCGCCCGCGGCGTCGGCATCGCCCAGCGTGCGCTGATGGAAAGCGTGCGCTACGCTCAGATGCGCAAGACGATGGGCAAGCCCATAGCCGAGCACCAGGCGATCCAGCTCAAACTGGGCGAAATGGCGTCCAAGACCCGAGCCGCCGAACTCCTCGTCGAAGACGCCGCCCGCGAATACGACAAGGGCGGCCGGGTGGACTATGAAGCGGGCATGGCCAAGTGGTTCGCATCGGAAACAGCGTTCGAGGTTTCAACAGAGGCGATGCGCATATTCGGCGCCAACGGCTATTCCAAGGAATACCCGATCGAACGCCTCTACCGCGACGCGCCGCTGCTGATGATCGGCGAGGGCACCAACGAGATGCAACGCATCATCATCGCGCGAAGACTAGTGGCCAAGTTTCCGGCTTGAACTGGAAAACGGCCCGGGCGCGCCGTCGCGCCCGTGGACCGCGCCCGGACCGGGCGGCGCTCGCATAGCCATCTGGCTCCACCATACGGGGATAAACATTTGCTGGCCTTCGCCACGCCAAACCTGTAACAGCAGGCCGGGGTTGACGCGCGATCCACCGTGGATAGTCGCGCGCGACCCCGGTGGGCATTCGAATGAACAAGACGACGTCGCTCCGCGAGCGCTTGGCTGTCGGCACCGCCATGGCGGGCATCCTGCTGACAGGATACGGGCGCGCCGTTGCCGGGACCTGCGTCGGCGCGGTCAATCCTATTGTCTGCTCCGGCCCGGCGAACGCCGTCACGGATGTGACGCAGACCCTGACGTTCACGCCCACGATCACCCAAGCCAACACCACCCCCGGCTTCGGCATCACCACCACCGGGGGCGACGCCATCGATCTCGTCGGGTCGGGCGCGTTCAACGATCAGAACCTGTCCGCGATCACCGGCGCAGGCTTCGGCATCTACGGACACAACACCGGCTCGGGGGCGCTCTCGATCACCACCACCGGTGTGGTGACCGGCAATGGCGGCGCGGGCATCTATGGCTACAACAGTTCCCCCACCTCGACGGACCTGACGATCAACGCCGCCAGCGTGACGGGCAGCCGGCAAGGCATCTCGACGCGAAACTACGGCACGGGCGCCTTGTCGATCACGGCGAGCGGGGCGGTCGTCGGCACGACCAAGGCGGGCATCTTCGCCTATGAAAAGGGCGCGGGCGGCCTGACGATCAACGCCGCGTCGGTGAGCGGCGGCAACAGCGGCATCAACGCGCTCAATTCAGGCGCCGGCCTTCTCTCGATCACCACGACCGGGGCCGTCACCGGCGCGGGCACGGGCGCCCCTCCCCCTCCGGCCATCCCCCCGAACGGCGCCTACCGAACCGGGTCCGGCATCTACGCCTACGCCGGCGGCACGGGCGGCATCACGGTCCACGCGAGCGGCCCGGTGACCGAGACCGGACCAGGCTCGCTTGGCATCGGCGTCGTGGCGGCCGCGACGACCACGGGCGCCGTGAGCATCACCGCGACGGACACCAGCGGAACCAACCACGGTATCTTCGCCCTGGAATACGGCTCGGGTGGCGTAACGATCACGAGCACCGGGACAGCGACAGGTGCGACCAAGAGCGCGATCGCCGCCAGGAGCGCGGGAACCCTGACAATCAACGCCAACGTCGTCAACGGCGGGGCGAGCGGCATCTATGCAAGAAACTACGGCGCGGGCGCGCTAGCGATCACCACCACGGGGGCCGTGACCTCCGCCGGCACAAACGCTCCGGCCTCGGCGTCTGGAATCTTCGCGCTGGCTTCTGGCGGCGGAGGGCTGACCGTTGCTTCCAGCGGGCCGATCTCGGCCACGGGCGCGTTCTCCTACGGCGTGTTCGCCGAGAACGCGCCGGCCTCGACCGGTCAGATCGCGATCACCACCTCGACCGTCAGCGCGACCCACGACGGCATCCACGTGGTCGATCATGGGGCCGGGCTCACGACAATCACCGTCAACGGCGTTGTCACGGGAACCTCCGGGTACGGCATTACAGTGGCGAACGCTTCGAGTAGCGGTCCGTCACCGGACACGATTATCGTCAGTTCAAACGGCGGCGCGGTGGGCGGAACCGCCGGTATCGCGGTGACGACCTCGTCCAAGCCGATTCTGATCACCAATTTTGGCGCGGTGAGCAACCTCTCACACGCGGCGACCGACGTCGCGATCGCAACCGGCAGCCCTACGATCCTGACCAATTCCGGTGGCGCGATCACAGGCGTGGTGAATCTCGGCACGCTTGTCAGCCCCGGCGTGGCAAACCCTGGGAACGCATCCAACACGATCAACCTGCAATCGGGCTCGGTCACCGGGACGATCAACGCCAGCAACGGCGCCAACACCCTGAACTTCTCCGGTGGCGCGTTGACCGGCGCGGTCAACCTGGGCACGGGCGGCGGAAACGTCGCCAATCTCACAAACCTGACCGCCCTCAACCTCTCCGGCGCCACCCACATCGACGGCGGGTCGGGCGCCGGCAACATGCTGACGCTGACCAATGTCCAGTACCAGGGCGGCTCCTTCGCGACGGACAACGCCGCCAAGGGCGTCAACCTGCTGGCGGGCTGGGGCGCGATCAACCTCACCGCCGGCACGCATTTCACGTTAACCGACAATTTGACGACCACGACGCTGTCGGTCGATGCGACCTCGACTCTTTTCGCGGGCAATGGCGTCAACCCGACGATCGCGGCGGCCTCGGGCTCCACGGCCTTCAACAACGCCGGCGTCCTGGATTTCACCAACGGCGCTTTGGGCGGCAACACCCTCACCCTCAGCGGGGCCTACACTCAGACCGGCAGCTTGATCGTCGGCGTCACCCCGACCGCCATCGACCTCATCGCGGCCTCGGGACCAGCCAACTTGGCCGGCGCCGTGACCTTCGCCTTCGCCCCGGGGACGTACACCGCTTCGACTCGCCCCTTCCTGACCGCGTCGGCGGTGACGGGAACATTCGCGACAAATAGCGCGACGGCGCTCCCGAGCGGCTTTAACGAAAGCGTGGGCTACACGGCGACTAGCGCCAATCTCGTCCTCGCCGCCAACTCGCCCACTCCCACTCCGACTCCAACCCCCACACCCACTCCCACTCCCACCCCGACTCCCACTCCAACCCCGACGCCAACCCCGACGCCGACGCCAACCCCCACTCCAACCCCCACTCCGACGCCAACCCCCACTCCGACACCGACGCCCACTCCGACACCGACGCCCACTCCGACACCGACACCGACACCGACACCGACGCCGACGCCCACCGTCGCACCGAACAATGCCGGTCGCTTCAGCGGCGACGGGTTCGCGTTCGCGCAGGATCACCTGGACGCGGTGACCGGACTTCTCGGTCGCGGCGTGGCGAGCGCGACCGCGTCGACGGACGCGCTCGACGTTCTCGGCTGCCTGACTCAGGACGGTCATCGCATCTGGGCCCAGGTGGATGGCGACGATCTGAGCTTCAGCCCCGCCGGGACCGCTCGGACGCACGCCGACACTGTCGGCGTGCAAGGCGGGATCGATTTCGACGCCGGACCGGCCCGCGTCGGCATCGCCGGCGGCTATGACTATCAGCGTCTGCACGACGACGCCGGCGGCAAGGGCCGGGATAATATCGCCTTCGTCAGCCTCTACGGCTCCGTGCCCCTCGGCGGCCTCGCGCTCAGCGGCGTGCTCAGCTACGCCCATGGCTCCGACGTCAGCCAGAGGGCGACGGGGATCGGCAACGCCTCCGCCAACCGAAGCTTCGACGACTTCATCGGCGCAGCCCAGATCGCCGCGCCGTTCCGTTCAGGCGGCGTGACCATCATTCCGGCGGCGGGGATCTCGGTGTCCGATCTCACGTCGGGTTCTTTCGCGGAGAGCTTCCCCTTGTCCTCGGCCTTTGCCGTGAAGGGGACCGCGAAGGACCTGACCAGCGTCTCGCCGTACGCCACCGTCAGCCTTTCGAAGTCGTTCGTGACCTCGGGCGGCATGTCCATCACGCCGCTCGTGCTCGGCGGCTACCGCTACAACAGCGGCGCCGACGGCCAGGACATTACCCTGACCGCGGCCGACGAGACGGTCTTCGCCGGCAACCGCGCGCATCTCTCGAAGAGCACCGCGGTGCTGGGCGCCGGCCTCTCCGCGAGACAGGGCCCCTGGACCGCCTACATCAAGTATCGCGGCAACCTTGCCAGCGGCTGGACGGACAGCTTCGTCACCATCGGCGCACAGATCGCCTTTTAGGGAGCCTGACGCCGGCCGGGCGGGCGTGTAGTGTCATGTCACGTCGCTGAACAGGGCCCCCGATGACGGAAACGCTTGAGGCTGGAGAGCCCGCCGAGGCTTTGATCGCGCCGACGCGCGCGGCCGTCCCCGAGACTCCGGCCGCGGCGGTCGAGGCGGTGACCTACAGCCAGTCCGCCGGGCTCATCGGACGGCTGGCGCGGATGGGTGTTTCGTTGGCCTTCACCTCCTACCAGTCCGGCTGCCTCTATATGCTGGGCAGCAACGCGGCGCACGGACCCCAACTCCATGTTTCCGGCGTCCAGAAACCCATGGGGCTATCCATCGACGCCCAGGGCGACCTCACGCTCTGCGCGGGCGTGTCGGTTATCCGCTATCAGAATGTCCTGCGGCCCGGGCAGGCGATCAACCATATCTTCGACGCCTGCTACATGCCGCGCACGATCCACACCACGGGCGATCTCGACGGCCATGATGTCGGGGTGGATCGCCGGGGACGCATCATCTTCGTCAGCAGCCGGTTCAATTGCCTGGCGACGATATCGGATCGCCACAGTTTCGAGCCGGTGTGGCTGCCGCCTTTCATCTCGGCGCTGATCGACGAAGACCGCTGCCACCTCAACGGCCTGGCGATGGAAGACGGCGAACCGGCTTATGTCACCGCCGTCAGCCGCTCGGACACGGT
Source organism: Caulobacterales bacterium (assembly GCA_038231315.1). Lineage (GTDB taxonomy): Bacteria > Pseudomonadota > Alphaproteobacteria > Caulobacterales > Caulobacteraceae > Acaudatibacter. The sequence goes on along the minus strand of JBBRLN010000018.1, from coordinate 10,434 downwards.
GGACGGCTGGCGCGATCGCCGAGACGGCGGCGGCGTCGTGGTCGACGTCCACACCGGGGAAATCGTCTGCGAGGGCCTTTCCATGCCGCATTCGCCGCGCGTGCACGGCGGCGAGCTCTGGGTTCTCAACGCCGGTACTGGGGAGTTGGGCGTCGTCGTCCGCGATGGCCCGGGCAAGGGCCGGTTCGAGCCCCGGGTGTTCTGCCCCGGCTTCCTGCGCGGCCTTTCCATCCACGGCGGCCTCGCCTTCGTCGGCTTGTCGAAGCCAAGGTATAAGCGGTTCGAGGGCCTCCCTCTCGAAGACCGCCTCGCCAAAACCGACTCCTCGCCGTGGTGCGGGATCCAGGTGATCGATCTGGCCACGCGCGCCTGCGTGGACTGGTTCCGCATCGATGGCCCCGTGGCCGAGCTTTACGATCTGGCGGTGATCCCCGGCTTTGTCTGCCCGATGGCGATCAGTCCCGGTTCACCGGAGGCGGCCGCCCTCATCACCCATTCCGATCGGCCCGCGGCCTGACCGCCCCGGCCACACCGATGGAGCTTATCTGCTACCTCCATCCCGCTTGGCAGCCACTGATCCGGCCGGCGGGCGTGAAGCGCGACTGGATGGAGGCGGCGCCCGAGGCCTTTCCCCACCGCTGTCTGCCCCTCAACATCGCCAACGCCCATGGCTGGGAGATCGCGACGCCCTGCGGCGTCGAGGCGATCTGGAACGGCGGCCCGGCGCCGACCGATGTCACCGTACGGCTCGACGATGGCGCCGATCCGATGACCGCGCCGGTGGCGATCTTCGGCCAGGGCGTGCTCACTTTCCACGTCATGGGTATTTTCCGCACGCCGCCAGGCTGGAACCTCTGGATCGGCGGCCCACCCAATCAGGCCAAGGACGCAATCGCGCCGCTGACCGGCGTCGTGGAAACCGATTGGTCCCCCTTCACCTTCACGATGAACTGGAGGTTCACCCGCCCCGGTCAGTGGGTGCGGTTCGAACCGAACGAGACCTTCGCGACGATATTTCCCGTGGAGCGTAACGCGGTGGAAAAGTTCGAGCCGCACTTCGCGCCCTTGGCGAGCAACCCCGATCTCGAACGCGGCTTCCAGGCCTGGAGCGCGGCGCGCGACCAATTCCACGCCGAGATGCGGAAGGGCCCGCCCGCGAACCCGTCGGACAAATGGCAGAAACACTATTATCGCGGCGTCGATGCCGAAGGGCGGAGACACATCTCCGATCATCGGCCCAAGATCAGGGTGAAGACCTTTCAAGGCGGCCCCGCCGCCCCGCCGCCGGCCTCGCCCACCCCCTCCTCCTTCCCCTCCAAGACGCCTGCGATGGGGGCCGACGCTTCCGGCGAATTGGCGGAGGCGCACAAGCGGATCGCGGCGCTGCAGGCTACCGTGGCCAAGCGCGATTGGCTGTTGGAGACGATCGAGGGGCAGCGTCTCGCCTCGCCGCCAGCGACCGCCATCCCGCGTCGCATCCGCCTGGATCGGGAGACCTTTCTCGCCGAACACTACGCAGTCTCGAGGCCGGTCATCGTCGAGGACGCCACGGCCGGTTGGGCCGCCCTTCGCTGGACGCACGCATCCCTGAAGCAGAGGCTTGGGAACGTCGAAGTGGAGTATCAGGCCGGACGGTCCGCCGACCCCGCGTTCGAGGAGAGAATGGAGGCCCATACCGAACGGGGGCCATTCGGCGACTTCATCGACCGCATCACCGCGCCGAACGCCGGCAACGATGTCTACATGACCGCCTACAACGCCGCGCGGAACGCCGCGGCGCTCGCGCCGCTCGCCGCCGACATCGGCCCCCTTGACGCCTTCCTTGCCCCGACGGGTGGAGCGCTGGACGGAATGCCGTGGATCGGGGCCGCGGGTTCGTTCACGCCACTGCACCACGACCTGACCAACAACCTGATTGTGCAGGTGGTCGGGCGCAAACGCCTGAGGCTCGCGCCGCCCTCCGAAACCGGCAAGCTCGGCAATACACGCCACGTCTACAGCGACGTCCGCGATCTCGAAGCTTCCGGGCTGGACGCGATCCGGTTCCCGAGACTAGCGAGCCTTCGCCTGTACGATGTGCTGCTGAATCCCGGAGACCTGCTGTTCGTCCCCGTAGGCTGGTGGCACCAGGTCCGCGCCTTGGAGTTCAGCGTTACCCTGACCTACACCAACTTTCATTGGCCGAACGGCATGGCGAGCCAATATCCGCCCGATGCGGTCGGTTAATTCGGCCCGCTATTGCGATGCGCGGCGATCAGGATGCGGGCGGGACGCCCGCGCTCCAAAGGGCAAGCCCGTTCTCTACAGGTAGGCGAACCCCGCCACGACCAACCCGCCCGCCGCCAACGAGAGCGCCGTCAGCCACGGCCAGCGCTTCTTCAGGATGATGGCCAGGGTCGCGATGGCGATGGACATGTGCAGCAGGGTCGAGGCGATGGTCAGCTTGCCGTGGCGGTGTTCGTGGACCTCGGCGGCCTTGGTCGCCTCGTCGCGTTGGGCTTCGAAACCCTTGGCCTGCTTGGAATAGATCACCTGGTCCGCCGCGTTCTGGGCGGCGGTCTTGGCGTAGGCGGCGGCTTTGGGGCCGCTCTGATCGGCGGCGAGGGCGTAGAGGTTTTTCTTCAGGCTCTTGGCCTCGTAGAGATTCCAGGTATCGGTGGCGCGGTTCTGCGCCAGCACCGCCTCGTTCTTGGAGCCCAGGGCGCCGTCGCCCTCCGTGCCCTCGAGACTCGCCCCGATCGCGGCGATCACCGCCAGGATGGCGATCGTCAGAGTGACGTGGGAGATCAGGGGATTGCCTTCGTGCGCCGCATGCTCGGCATGTTCGGCGTGTTCGTGCGCCTCCATCTCTTCGAGCGGCGACTCCCCCATGGTACGCTCTCCTACTTCCGCGACAGCGCCGCATGGGCGGCGGCTAGGCGGGCGATGGGCACGCGGTACGGCGAGCAGCTGACGTAGTCGAGGCCGACGCTCTCACAGAAGTCGATCGAGGCCGGATCACCGCCGTGCTCGCCGCAGATGCCAAGCTTGACCTCCGGCCGCGCCTCGCGCGCCCGTTCCGCCGCCATGCTGATCAGGGCGCCAACACCGCCGACGTCGATGGAGACGAAGGGGTCCTTCTCGAAGATACCCTTGTCGACATAGGCCCCCAGAAACCGGCCCGAATCGTCCCGGCTGATGCCGAAGGTGGTCTGAGTCAGATCGTTGGTGCCGAAGGAGAAGAAGGCGGCGTCCTTCGCCAGCTCTCCGGCGCAGATGGCCGCGCGCGGCAGCTCGATCATCGCGCCGACCTGATAGACGACTCGCGTGCCCCGCTCGCTCATCACCTGTTCAGCGACACGGTCGGTGAGCGCGCGCAGATAGGCCATCTCCTCGGCCTTGGCGACAAGGGGGTGCATGATCTCGGGGATGGGCGGGGCCTTGCCGGAGGCGGCGACCTCGCAGGTCGCTTCGATGATCGCGCGGACCTGCATTTCATAGATTTCCGGGTAGGAGACGCCGAGGCGGCAGCCACGGTGGCCCAGCATCGGATTGGTCTCGGCCAGATCGTCGGCGCGGCGCTTCAGCTTGGCGATGTCCAGCCCCGTGGCCTTGGCGACGGCCTTCAGATCGTCCTCCGAATGCGGCAGGAATTCGTGCAGCGGCGGATCGAGGAGGCGGAAGGTGACCGGCAAGCCCTCCATGATGTTCAGCAGATCGACGAAGTCGCCCCGCTGCATCGGAAGGATCTTGGCCAGGGCCGCGCGGCGGCCCTGCTCGTCGTCCGCCAGGATCATCTCGCGGACCGCGGCGATGCGCGTCTCGTCGAAGAACATGTGTTCGGTGCGCACTAGACCGATGCCCTCGGCGCCGAACTGGCGGGCGGCCTTGGCGTCCACGGCGGTCTCGGCGTTGGCGCGCACCTTCAGGCGCCGCGCGTCGTCGGCCCAGGCCATCAGCGTGGCGAAGTCGCCCGAGAGTTCCGGCTCGATCATCGCCACCGCGCCGGCCAGGATCTCGCCCTTCGAGCCGTCGATGGTGATGACGTCGCCGGACTTGAAGACTTGGCCGCGCGCGCGAAACTCCCCGCGCGCCGTGTCGATCTCGATCTCGCCGGCGCCGGAGACGCAGGGCCGGCCCATGCCGCGCGCCACCACCGCCGCGTGGCTGGTCATGCCCCCGCGCGCGGTGACGATCCCCCTCGCCGCGTCCATCCCTCGAATGTCTTCCGGACTGGTTTCGTGGCGGACGAGGATGACCGCGTATTTCGGCCCGGCCTCGCGCTCGGCCGCCTCGGCGGTGAAGACGATGTGTCCGGTGGCCGCGCCGGGCGACGCGGGAAGGCCCGCAGCGATCACCTTGCGCTCCGCCGCGGGATCGATCGTCGGGTGCAGGAGCTGGTCCAGGGAGGCGGGATCGACGCGCAGGATCGCTTCCTCCCGCGTGATGACGCCCTCCGCGGCGAGATCCACCGCGACTTTGAGCGCCGCCTTGGCGGTGCGCTTGGCGCTTCTCGTCTGCAGCATGAATAGCCGCCCGCGCTCGACGGTGAATTCCACGTCCTGGACGTCGCGGTAGTGCGCTTCGAGAACCTTGGCGGCGGCGTCGAAGGCCTCGAAGACCGCGGGCATCGCCTCTTCCATGGACGGCGATCGGTCGCCCATTTCCTCCCGAGCGGCCTTGGTCAGCGATTGCGGTGTGCGAATCCCCGCCACCACGTCTTCGCCCTGAGCGTTGATCAGGAACTCGCCATAGAGCCGCTTCTCGCCGGTCGAGGGGTTGCGGGTAAAGGCGACGCCAGTGGCCGAGGTTTCACCCATGTTGCCGAAGACCATGGACTGCACATTCACCGCCGTTCCCCAGGCTTCAGGGATGTCATGCATGCGGCGGTAGAATTTCGCGCGGTCGTTCATCCAGCTGTCGAACACCGCGCCGATGGCGCCCCAGAGCTGGTCCCGGGGATCCTGCGGGAAGGCGTCGCCCAACTCCCGGCGCACGAGAGCCTTGTACTCGCTCACGACCGCGCGCCAGTCTTCGGCGGAAAGCGCGGTGTCCACGTCGACGCCGAGCTGGTCCTTCTTGTCGTCCAGGATCTCCTCGAACATGTGATGATCGAGGTTCAACACCACGTTGGAATACATCTGGATGAAGCGGCGATAGCTGTCGAAGGCGAAGCGGCGGTCGCCGGAGAGTTTGGCGAGGCCCTCCACCGTATGGTCGTTGAGACCCAGGTTCAAAACCGTGTCCATCATCCCGGGCATCGAGGCGCGGGCACCGGAACGCACCGAGACCAGCAGCGGGTTGGCGGCATCGCCGAAGCGCTTGCCGACCTGAGCCTCCACGACACCGATGGCGGCGTCGACCTCCGCGCGAAGGCTTTCGGGATAGGCCTTCCCTGACGCGTAGAAATGGTTGCAGGCTTCGGTGGTGATGGTGAATCCCGGCGGCACGGGCAGGCCCAGCGACGACATCTCCGCCAGATTGGCGCCCTTGCCGCCGAGCAGAGCCTTCATCGCCGCGTCGCCGTCCGCCCGACCGCCGCCGAAGGCGTAGACCCATTCACGTGCCGTCTGGCGAGCTTTCAAGTCCATCGTCGTCTCTAGCCTTGGATCAGAGCGAAGTCCGCGACCCGGCCCATGGCCGCGCGCACGCGCATGAGAAGCGCCAGGCGGTTGTCGCGTTCCGCCGGGATTTCGGAATTGACCAGCACCGCCTCGAAGAAGCGATCGACCGGCGCGCGCAGGGCGGCCAAGGCGCTCATGGCGCCTGCAAAATCCTCGGCGGCGAGGTCGGCGTCGAGGCAGGGTTGCATTGTTTCCAGAGCATCGAAAAGCACGATTTCTTCCGGGGGACCGGCGGGTCGGGCGGCCGGCGCCGACGGCAATATGCCTTTTTTCGTCTCGGCGGTCAGGATGTTGATCGCACGCTTGCAACCAGCAAGCAGGTTGGCGCCGTCGTCACTCGCCAAAAAGGCTTCGAGCGCGTCGAGCCGCGCCGTGACGCGGGCGGGAACATCGTCGCCTACCGCGAAGACGGCCTCCAGAACATCGGCCTTGGCGCCGCGATCGCGCAGGGACACCTTCAGGCGATCGGCGAAGAACGCCGCCACGCCCTCGACCGATCTTGCCGCCTGCGACCCCGCCACCACGATAAGAGAGCGGTAGCCAACGCGCAGATCGTTCTCCGACAGGATGCGCAGCACGCCTAGCGCGGCGCGTCGAAGGGCGAAGGGGTCGCGCGAACCGGTCGGCTTCTCGCCGATCGCGAAGAAGCCGGTGATGGTGTCGAGCTTGTCCGCCAGGGCGACAGCCACGGTGACCGGCGCGGTCGGCGCGGCGTCCGTCGGACCCTGGGGTCGATAATGGTCGCCTATGGCGTTCGCGATGGGGTCGCCCAGCCCTTCGGCGCGAGCGTAGTATCCGCCCATCACCCCCTGAAGCTCAGGAAATTCGCCGACCACGCCGCTGACGAGGTCGGCTTTCGCCAGCCGCGCGGCGTGAGCGGCCAGTTCGGGGTCGGCCCCGACCAGCGGCGATATGGCGCGAGCCAACCGCTCGATCCGGTCGGCGCGCTGGCGCATCGTTCCGAGCTTGGCGTGAAAGACGACTCCCTCGAGCGCCGGCAGCCGAGCCTCCAGCGCGATCTTGCGATCCTCATCCCAGAAGAACCGCGCATCGTCGAGCCGCGCCGCCAGAACCCGCCCGTTCCCCTTGGCGATCAGGGCGCCGCCGTCTGGCGTCACCAGATTGGCGACCGCAATGAAGTGAGGCGCAAGCTCCCCCGAGGGCGCGCGCAAGGCGAAGTAGCGCTGATGGGTCCGCATCGTCGTACGGATGATTTCGGGGGGCAGGGCGAGAAACTGCTCGTCCATGTCGCCGAGCAGGACGACGGGCCATTCCACCATGCCCGCGACTTCCGCGAGCAAGCCCGCGTCCTCGACCAGGGTGAGGCCGCGCGATTCGGCTTTCGCGCGCGCTTCGGAGGCGATGCGCGCGGACCGCTCGGTGGCGTCGAGCATGACGAAATTGCGGGCGAGCGCCTCGCTGTAATCGGCGAAGGCGGCGGCATGGAACGCTCGCCCCATCACCCGATGACCTTCGCTCTCATCCCCGCTCGCCACCCCGTCGATCTCGAACGGCACGACGTTCCCGTCGAAGACGCACAGGATGCGATGCAATGGCCTGACCCAGCGCAGCGGACCCGATCCCCAGGTCATCGATTTCGGCCAGGGAAAGCGGCGGACGATGTCCGGGACAAGCTCGGCGATGAGTTCGGCGGTCGGTCGGCCGACTTGCGCGATCGAAGCGATGAAGGCCCCGTCGCGCTCGATCAGTTGGTCTCGGGTCAGGCCGGTCGAGCGGAGGAAGCCCGCCAACGCCGCCTCGGGCGCGGTGACGCGCGGACCCTTGCGCTCCTCCTCGCGGTCCGCCTGGGCGAGCGGCAGGCCGTCCACGACCAGCGTCAGTCGGCGCGGGCCGGCGAAGGTCCGGATGGCGTCGATAGCCAGCCCCGCTTTCTCCAGCCCGTCCCGCGCCATGCGCTCGAGATCGCGCGCGGCTCCCGCCTGCATGCGCGCGGGGATTTCCTCGGAAAAGAGTTCGAGCAACCATTCGGCCATGACCTAAGCCGACGCCTCTTCGAGGGTGAGCCATGCCTGGGCGCAGCTTTTGCAGAGGTCGCGAATGCGGCCAATGTAGCTTTGACGCTCCGCCACCGCGATCGCCCCCCGCGCGTCGAGCAGGTTGAAGAGGTGCGAGGCCTTCAACACGTGATCGTAGGCCGGAAGCACCAGTGGCTGACCTTGGCGGCCCCGAGCGGCGAGCAGTTTCGGCACGGCGGCCTCCATCTCCTCGAACTGCATTTTCAACACTGCGACGTCGGCGAATTCCAATTCGAAGCTGGTAAATTCCCGCTCATTCTCCAGGAACACCTCGCCATAGGTTTTGTGGTCGGGACTCTGGGGATCGTTGAAGGCAAGGTCGTAGACGTTGTCCACGCCTTGGACATAGAGCGCCACCCGCTCCAGCCCATAGGTGATCTCGCCCGCCACCGGCGAGACGTCGAGGCCGCCGACCTGTTGGAAATAGGTGTATTGGCCGATCTCCATCCCATCGCACCAGACCTCCCAGCCCAGCCCCCAGGCCCCCACCGTGGGGTTCTCCCAGTCGTCTTCGACGAAGCGGATATCGTGGAGCTTGGGGTCGATGCCCACGGCGGCGAGGGAGTCCAGATAGAGCGCCTGCATGTCGGGCGGGCTGGGTTTCAGGATCACCTGGTATTGGTGGAAAGAGCGCAGCCGGTTCGGGTTTTCCCCATAGCGACCGTCGGACGGCCGCCGCGAGGGTTGCACATAGGCCGCGCGCCAGGGTTTGGGCCCGAGCGCTCTCAGCACCGTGGCCGGATGGAGCGTGCCGGCGCCGACCTCAATGTCGTAGGGCTGCAGAATGACGCAACCCTTCGCGCTCCAGTAGGCATGGAGCGCCAGGATAATGTCTTGGAACGAAAGCGGCGCGATACGCCCGGTTGAGGTCATTGACGGTCGAGTGTCCCAACGCCGATGCGGCGGCGTGGGCGACCGATGGCGACCCCACGACTGTTAAGCCGTGGGGTCCTTTGCATCAAGACGAAGCGTGGCGCTCCGACGTCAGCGCGCCGGGGCGGCTCCGCCGCTGTCGGCCGTCGGTACGGTGACGTTGGCGGGGATCAGAACCTTGTCGATCACCTGAAGATAACCGTTGGTGGCGTGAACGTCGCTCTGGATGATGTTGGCGTCGTTCACTTTGAGCGGCGTGCCGCTGCCGTCGATCTGCAGCTTTCCGCCCTCGACAGAATCTACCGGACCCTTGGCGCCTTTGATCTTCGAGGTGTCCAGATCGAGGTGGACGAGGTGATAGGTCAGGATTTTCTGCAGCACCTGCGCATTCTTCACATCCATGAGCGCCGCGAGCTGCGCCGCCGGCAGGGCTTTGAACGCCTCGTCCGTTGGGGAAAAAAGCGTCAGATTGGGCGTGGATTTCAGCGTGGCGCTCAGGTTGGCCGCATCCAGCGCCTTGGCGAGGATGGTGAAGTGCGAGGACGCCTTGAGCGTCGCCACCATGTCGCCGCTGGCGGTCAAGCCTGGCGACGCCGCAACGCTGGCCGACGGCGAAGGGGCGGGCGCCGCCGCCGAAGACGCGGGGGCCGGCGGGGCGGAAGCCGTGGGGGCGGGCGCGGCGGGGGTCTGAGCGATCGTGGCTCCAGCGGCGGCGCACAGTAGGCTGGCCGCCGAGACGGCGGTCGCGATTCTCAAGAACAAGGCACTCTCCTGAAACGGTGGGGTTGAGCTTGCGGCGGTCTTACGATCGCCGTCCAAGCGCCGTCAATTTCCGGCGGGCGCGGTCCGCTTGCCGGCATGGGAGAGCGGCTTACCGTATTTGGCGCGATTGGCCGCGGTGTCGGGCACGGGCCCATTCGACAGCGTGACATTGGTGGTTTGCGCGCCGTCGGAAGCGACGGTCGTGGTGGCGCTGGCGTTGACCGCCGACGTGTCAGGTGCCGGTGCGGCCATGGGCGCGGGCGCAGCCATGGGCGCGGTTGCGGGCGCCGGAGCCATCGCGGGATCGGCGGGGGCCGATGCCGGCGCGGTCTGGGCCATCGCGGCGCCGGAGAGGGACGCCGCGAGCAAGCCGGCGGCGGCGAGTTGGATTGTTTTCACGACGATGTCCTTTCGAGCTCGCCTCGATTGGCGACCGGATGAGTACGCACGGCGGCGGACCCGGTTGCTTTGATCACAGGTTCGTGAAGGAAAACGCCGACCCAGACGCCTTGCCTAAAATTTGGGCGCGCCACCCCGCGAGCGCTCCCTGGAGGGGCTATGGGGCGCCCAGCTTGGCGTTGTCGCGCTTTTCGCCGCTCGTTTCGCCGCGGCCAACGGCTAGGTCGTCCCCGACACTCAAGCGATGCCGGATTGGACCGGTGCGGGGAACTGCCAATGAAAATGATCATAGCCATCGTCAAACCGTTCAAGCTGGACGAAGTGCGCGAGGCCCTGGTGGCCGCCGGGGTCGAAGGTCTGACCGTTTCCGAGGTCAAGGGCTACGGACGCCAGAAGGGCCAGACGGAAATCTATCGCGGCGCCGAATATCAGGTGAATTTCGTGCCGAAGGTGAAGTTGGAAGCCGTGGTCGACGACGCGGCCATCGAAGGCGCGGTTGAGGCGGTGAAGAAGGCCGCCGCGACGGGGCGGATCGGCGACGGCAAGATCTTCGTGATGCCGGTGGAAGACGCCGTGCGCATTCGCACCGGCGAAACCGGATCGGCGGCGCTCTGATGCACATACAATCCAGGGGAATCGGAACGATGCGGACGATGGGACTGCGCAAACTGGCGGGGCTGGCCCTCGCCGCTATGGTGATGGGGGCCCCGCTCAGCGGCATCGCCCAGACCGACGCGGCCGCGCCCGCGACAGCCGCGGCG
>JBBRLN010000017.1:0-62286 GCA_038231315.1 Caulobacterales bacterium | reverse complement strand
GGTCGGTTGCGATCACCCACAATCGCATCCAGGCGGCGGCGGTCTTCAGGCGTGACCGAGACGACAATCCCTGCTCTCATCCCGAGAGCCTGCACCGCTTCGACCCATCAGGGAATCCTCTGAATGGGGCAATCCACTAGGGTCCCGAACCGCCGATACCGAAGCCGGTCAGCCTGGATGGGCGGCGCGCCAGGCCTTCACCGCCTCGAGGGTCTTGGCGACGTGCTGATCGGGGCCGAGGTTGGAGTAGGCCAAGATGACTTTGCCGTCCGGCGCGATGACGTAGGAGGTGCGGTCCGAATGCCCCGGATAGATCGCCAAGGTGGATTTGTACTGGCCCGCGATCTTCGCCGAGGGGTCGGCGGCGACGGCGAACTTTGAGCGGCACTCACTGACCGAGAACTCGGTCAGGCGATCGATGTTGCCCGAGGTGACGCCGATCAGGGTGGCGCCCAACTTCTTGTAGTCTTCCGAGGCGTCCGCGAATTCATGCGCCTCGATCGTGCAGCCGGAGGTGAAGGCGGCCGGGAAGAAATACAGCACCACCGGTCCCTTCCTCAGGGCGTCGGCGAGGTGAAAGGGGAACTGCTTCCCGGCCTGGGAAGCCTGGGCGGAGAAGTCCGGCGCGGTGGCCCCGACCGGAAGGGCGGCATGGGCGACGCCCGCGACGAGCGCGAGGGCCGATATGGCGGCAAGGGTTCGGCGCATGGGAATTCCTTCAGATGGGGTTCGACTATGCCCCGCGTCCGCCCGCGAGGCCAGAGGCTTGCGCCGGTTCGGTCTCGCGGCCTAACCCTGTCCGCAAAAATAGGTTCAGGCGGATTCGCTCATGGCTCTGGCGCTTCTTTTCCCCGGTCAAGGCAGTCAGGCGGTCGGCATGGGCGTCGAGCTCGCCGAGGCCTTTCCCGCCGCGCGGGCGCTGTTCGAGGAGGTCGACGACGCGCTGGAACAGCGGCTGTACAAGCTGATGAAGCACGGGCCGATCGAGGCTCTCACCCTGACGGAGAATGCTCAGCCTGCGCTGATGGCGGTCAGCTTGGCGACGATGCGGGTGCTGGAGAGCGAGTTCGATTTCAGCGTCGAGAAAGCCGCCTTCGTCGCCGGACATTCCCTCGGAGAATACTCCGCTCTCGCGGCCGCCAAAGCCTTCGGCGTCGCGGAGGCGGCGCGACTGTTGCATCGACGCGGATCGGCCATGCAGCGCGCCGTGCCGGTGGGCGAGGGGGCCATGGCCTCCCTCATCGGTCCCAACAGCGACGTCGCGCTGGCCGAGGCCGCGGCGGAGGCTGGATCGAAGGCGGGGATGTGCGTCGTCGCCAACGACAACAACGCCGGCAATGTCGTGATCTCGGGCGCCACGGCGGCCGTGGGCCTGGCGATCGAGGCGGCGAAGGCGATGGGCGCGCGGGCCATCCCGCTCAACGTCTCCGCCCCGTTCCACTGCCCGCTGATGCAACCGGCCGCCGACGAGATGGCCGAAACGCTGGAAGGCGTGACGATCGCCCCGCCGCGCGCACCGCTGATCGCCAACGTCACCGCCCGGCCGGTGCTGGACCCGGACGTCATACGCCGGCTTCTGGTCGAGCAGGTGACCGGCCGGGTTCGCTGGCGCGAGAGCATAGAGTGGCTTGCGGGGGACGGAGAGGTCGATCTCTTCGCCGAGGTCGGCGCCGGCAAGGTGCTGACCGGCATCACCAAGCGGATCGCGCCGGACGCGCGCCGGGTCGCGCTCAATACACCCGCCGATCTCGAAGCCTTCGCCGCGTCCCTGTAATGGAGTTCCCCTTGATGTTCGATCTCACAGGCCAGACGGCGCTTGTCACCGGCGCGAGCGGCGGCATCGGCGGCGCGATCGCCCGCGCGCTCCATGCCCAGGGCGCCGCCGTCGTCCTTTCGGGCACTCGCGCGCCGGCTTTGGAAGCCCTGGCGGCGGAACTCGGCAAACGGGCCTGGGGCGTGACCTGCGACCTTTCCGACTCCCGCGCGGTCGACGGCCTTGTCGCCGCCGCCGAGCACGCCGCGGGCGCGCCGCTGGATATCCTGGTGGCCAACGCCGGGGTCACCCGCGACGGCCTGCTGATGCGGATGAAGGACGAGGACTGGTCCGACGTGCAGCGGGTCAACCTTGAAAGCTACTTCCGGCTTTCGCGCGCGGTGATGCGGGGAATGATGAAGCGCCGCGCGGGGCGGATCATCGGCATCACTTCGGTGGTGGGCGTGATGGGCAATCCGGGCCAGGCCAACTACGCCGCCTCCAAGGCGGGAATGATCGGCTTCTCCAAGGCGCTGGCGCAGGAGGTGGCGAGCCGGGGAATCACCGTCAATTGCGTCGCCCCCGGCTTCATCGTCAGCCCGATGACCGATGCGTTGAACGAGTCGCAGAGGGCGCAGATTCTCTCCACGATCCCGCTTGGCCGCCTGGGCGCGGGTGCGGACGTCGCGGCCGCTTGCGTTTATCTCGCCAGCGCGGCCGGGGCCTATGTCACGGGCCAGACCCTGCACGTGAACGGCGGGATGGCGATGATCTGAGGCGGCCGACCTCAACGGATCGGATAGCGCGGTCCCTCGCCGTCTTCTCCTTGGCTAGCGGCGCCGTCGATGCGGTGGGCCGGGAGCGCGGGGGGCCTGCAGTGGTAGGCCTCGCCCAGGCCCTTGAGATAGCCGCGCCTCACGCTGCCCGCGGTGATCGCCTCGATGATCATCTGGTCGTGCCGCCGCGCGCCGGTGACCGTGCTGACGAGACCCGAATAGGGCAGCAGCAGCCGCGCCGCGCCCTGCACCAGGGCGAGCGCGATGTGGCCGTTGTTGCGCGTCAGGCTGGGCGTCTGAGGCGTGCCCGGCTCATTGAAGTCCGCGCCAAGCGCAACGTTCAGTTCCTGGATATCCCGCGCCAGGACCCGGCAGGTCAGCGGGTTGGGCGGCGCGTAGGGATCGGCGACCGCGGCCGCCAGGACCGGAGGTATTCCCTCGCGGACGATGTTGAGATCGTGCAGGGGCGCCTCGGCGGCGTTGAGCGGCGTGGCGGTGCCGGCCCGATCAGGCGTCTGCAGCCTGCCTTCCGGGTTGTAGCCGTTCTGGGCGCGGACTTGGGCCGCTAACACGCCGAGAACCGCCGCGACGGCGGCGCCTCGTCCCATCGATGTCCGGCGGTTCCGAAACGCTCGCATAGCGGAGGATTATGACCCAACAAGATGGCGCCCGCGAGGCTCATCGATTGACCCTCGCCCGTTCGATCCCTACAGCGTCCACGCCTTCTTCCGGGCCGGTAGCTCAGTGGTAGAGCCCTCGACTTTTAATCGAGTGGTCGTGGGTTCGAGTCCCACCCGGCCTACCAATCCCAGGTAAACCCCGGAACGGTTGTGGCCGTCAGGCGGCGGGTCGCTTGAGGAAGGGCACCATCCGCCACAGCACCGGGCGGCCGTCGAACTGATGCTTCAACGCCCCGGCGACATGCAGGGCGAGGTTGATCACGACGACCCAGATCAAGACGTAGACGTGCAGATGCTGCAGGCTCTCATGGGCCGCCTTGTCCGGGAGCAGGGCGGCGACACCGGGCAGGCGCGGCCACGGCAGGCCCCAAAAGGAGATCGGGTTCTTTCCACCCGAAGCAAGCGCCCAGCCGGTGAAGGGCAGGGCGAGCATAAGGACGTAAAAAACGAAGTGCACGGCCTGGGAAAGAAAGCGCTCCCAGCCCGGCATCCCCGTCGGGAGGGGCGGGGGCCGATGGGTCAGCCTGACGCCGATCCGGACCAGAACGAGCAGAAGTAGCGTCAGGCCCACCGAAATGTGGATGCCGACCAGAAACTTCTGTTGCGGCGAATGATCGGGAAGCACCTCGTTGAAATACCAACCGAGACCGAGCTGCACATAGATCAGCAGGGCGATCGTCCAGTGCAGGGCGATGACCATCGATCGGTAGCGCCGCTGGTCGGCGGACATCGGCGCTCTGACCATATCGGAAGTCGTCATCGGGGGGCCTTTCGCGACGCTTCGAACAGACTCGCCCGATCCCGACGACCGGTCAAGCGAATCAATGATTTATGGCCGTGTTCCAGACCGGTCGCGCGCTCTCGGATCTTCGCTGTCGGGATGACATTCGTCACCGGGAGAGACTGACGTTTCACACTGACCCGCGCGGGGATGTTGCGAGAGGGTGGCGGTCGCGGCGAAGGCGGCGATCATGAGGAGACGACGATGACGATGACAACAGCGGTGGCGGCGGACCGGGAGAACGGAAAATTGGTGGCGATGGAACGCGGCCGACGGGCGCTAGCCTGGCTGCGCGAAAACGGCGCGAACCTTGCCGTCGAGGGCATGGTGAATTTCGCGCTTCCCTATTTGGTCTTCGACTGGACCAAGCCCCAATACGGGGAGGTCGTCGCGCTGATGGCCTCCTCCGCGCCGCCGATTGTCTGGAGCCTAATCGAATTCGCGCGGCGCCGCAGGGTGGACGCCGTCTCCATCCTGGTCATTACCGGGATCGCGCTCTCCCTGCTGGCCTTCATCGGCGGCGGCGGCCCGCGGATGTTGCAACTGCGCGAGAAGCTCGTCACGGCGCTGATCGGCCTGGTTTTCCTCGGGTCGGCGGCGATCCGCCGGCCGTTGATCTATCAGCTCGCCCGCGCGAACCTCGCCCGACACCGCTCGGCGGAACTGGCCGCGTTCGAGGCCTTGAAAGACAACATCTATTTTCGCCGCTCGATGACGGTGATGACCGTGGTCTGGGGCGCCGGCCTTGTCGGCGAGGCGTGCATATCCAGCATCCTGGTCTTCGCCATGAGCGTCCGCCAATTCCTGATCGCCGGCCCGATCGTGGGCTATACCGTGATGGGCGCCCTGGGTCTGTGGACTTTCTGGTACGTTCGTCGCCAGCGCCGCAAAGGCGAGGCGCGTCGGGCCGCCGAGGCGGCGAGCGCCGTATAGCATGAAAGGGACGTGATGGCGGGACTGAAGGACAAACGCGGGTTCATCGATAAGGACCGCCTCGACCTCTCCGAGCGCCAGGCGATGGAATACTGGATGAAGCGCTGGGGCGTGACCCGCGATCAACTCACCGCCGCTCACCGAAAGTGCGGGCGCATGGTCAAGGACATCGCGGCGGAGTTGGGCAAGAAGCGGTAGGGATCGCCCGCCCCGCGAAGCTCTCGCCAACAGCCTGTCGAGACCCCTCCCCTCGCGCGCCTCCGACGGGCGGCGAGGGAGAGGGCCCCACACCGGGACCCGTACGCGACTGGCTAAAACAGCTCTGTTCGCGCAATCCGTACGGGTCTCGGACTTAGAATCACGAGGCGAGCGCGGCGCCTTTTCGGCCCCGCATCGCGGCGCCGAGTCCGGCGACGCCGATCAGCATCAACGCCCAACTCGCGGGTTCGGGAACGCCGACCGGGCTCAGGGTGAGGCCGGTCACGCCGTTATAGGTATTGGCGACGCCGAAGTTGCAACCGCTCGCGTAGCATTCGCCATAGCTGCCCGGCGCGGCGCGAGAGCGGGGCGCGTTACCCCAAAAGAGTCCGAACGCTGACGACCCGGTGTCGTACGACAAGCCAGCGTAGTCGAGATTCGGACTGCTTGTGAAAACGTAGTTGTCCGCGGAATAGGCGGTCGACAGACCGGTGACGGCGACACCGTTTCGCGTGCCGCTAATTCCGATGACCTGGTAGCCGAGGTCTCCATACGCTCCTTGCGACAGGTTATTCTGAGTCGTGAGGACCAGATCGACAGGCCCGACACCGGTTACAGTATAGCTCAGGTCATACACGCGCGCGGACGCCGCGCCCGCCGCCAGGGCGCCGCCCGCCAGGGCGGCGATGAGGAGAATGCGATTATAGCCCATTGGAAAACTCCGGTTATCACGTTGGAAAGAAAGACATGACCGGACCTAGGCTGAAGTCGGTTCAAGTGCGTTAGATACAAATGGACTGTTTGCGCAAATATCAGCGTGATCCGACAATGCTTTGCGATTGCCGCCGGCGGGTCTGGCGGGTGGGGCTTCAATGAGGCAAGGCGATGGATGACGCCGGTCATGAGCGGTTTTTCGACCTTATTGCGGACGCCGCGCTCGACCCCTCCCTCTGGACGACTGTCCTGGAGCAGTTGACGGCGGAAGTCGGTGGTCGTGGCGCGATGCTCTCCCGACTGAACGTTCGCGATGGGACCGGGGCGGCCGAGTTTGTGCGCCCAGACGCCGAGGACGCCCGAAGAGCCTTTCCGTATTACGCCTCCAAAAACCCGCTCATGCTGGTGGACGACCCCGCGGACTATGTGAAGACATGGTCACCCCGTATTTTGACGGACGAAGATCTGCTGCCGAAAACCGATTTCATGCGAAGCGAATTCTATAATGATTTCATGAGACCGCTGGACATGCACTCGGTCATGATGATCCGCCTCGCCATCCATTCGGGAGACGTTTTCGCGATCAGTATCAGCCGGGCGAAACCCGGCGGTCCGTTTCGTCCCGAGGAACTCGCCGCGACCCGGCGCCTGCATCCTCATCTGCTACGATCGTTCACGCTTGGTCGAATGCTGGACACCTCGCAACGCGAATCCCAGAATCTCGCCGATGCTCTGAACGCGTTACAGCATGCCGTCATCCTGGTGGGAGATGGGGGAGTGATCCGCTACGCCAACACCGCCGCCGAAAGGCTCATGACGCGTCGAAACGACCTCGTGGTCGACCACGGTATCCTGTCAGCCGCCAATCCCGCCGACGCGCGCCGATTGCATCGGCTTATCGGTCTCGCCCTCACGCTCGATCCGGGTCTTCGCGACAGCGGATCGATGATCATGGGGGGATCCGATCTGCGATTGCCGCTATCGGTCACGGTGTCGCCGCTTCGTTCGGCGCGACGGTCGGTGCTGGGCGGCGGCGCCTCCGTCATGGTGGCGATCACGGACCCGGAGGCGTCGATTGGTCTGGATGAACAAAAGCTCCAGGAATTCTTCGGGCTCTCGCCGGCCGAAGTCCGCGTCGCTCTGGCAATATTCAACGGCCAGACACCGAAAGAGGCTGCCGCGAGCCTCGGCATCAGCTTCTTCACGGTCCGCGGCCATCTCGTGCGCGTTTTCGAGAAGACCAACACCAATCGCCAGGCGCAACTCGTCCGCGTCCTCCTTCGCGCAATCCGAGTTTAATTTCGCGCGGACAGGGCGGCGGGAGCGTCGGCATTCGAACATCGGTGAGCTGAAGGTCATCGTTGTACAGGTCGTTTAGGATCGTGACCCCTTGCTCGCTTCTGCCGCCGATGATGCAGATTCACCCGCGCGGTCGCCTCGCGCGCCGGCGGCGCGCGGCCTCTGCGGAAAGCCTCACAACCTCTGACCTTGTCGATGTTGTCTGAGGGCTCGCATCAGGATCGGCGATGTTTGCGGCGTTGAAGTGGTCGGGGTGGTCGTCCATCGCCTGCGGCGCAGTTTGGCCCCGGAGACGCCAAAGCCAGCCAGCATCATCAGCCACGTGGTCGGCTCCGGTAGATAGCCAACGTTGTTGAAGGTGATGCCGGTGCTCGGGAAGTCGCTGCCGCACCCGCCGGACGGATCCACGAGACCGCAGGAAAAGCTGCCCAATGATATGTCGGCGCCCGGGCCCGAGGTCGCGTAGGTCGCGCTGCTTACGCCGAGCTGGATGATGATCGGACGGACCAGGGTATAATCGATAAGGAAGAAGTTGACGTCCCCACTGACGGTCACAGGTGTCGCGAACTGATAGTTGACGGTGAGGAGTCCACCCACGTCCGTATAGGTCAGCGTCGAACCCGGTAACGGCGCGCCGGGGGTAAATCCGCTTGAGGGCAATATCTGCAGCAGCTCGGTCCCGACACCCGGGTTGGGCGGCGGCGTGTCGCCGCCTACCGAGAAAGCGCCGAGGGGTCCGCTGGTGGACGGGTTGAAGATGTACTCCGATGGATCCGTCTGAAGCGCCAGTGTAAAGCCGGTAACTCCGTTCGCCAGCGGATCCTCCAAAACCGCTTCGGTCAAACAGTAGTACCGGCCGGGCTGGGGTGTAATCGGGTGGCAATCGTCCGGAAGCGTCATCTGGCTCGGCCCTCGGTAGGGCACTTTGAAGCCGGCGATAGCGCCGCTCGGTGAAATCCAGAAGGTGGTGGCGAGCGCGGCAAGGAGCAGCCGTCGGAAATTTGTCGATCTGAGATCCCGGAGCATGAACGACCCTCTCCTGGCCGGAGCGTCCTAGCCGCGCGCCAAAACACGCGACATCTTGCCTCACATTAGAATGCCGCCACGGCGATTGTAACAATGCTGAAGACCAGCAGATGTCCTGTCGGGAGTCAAGTCATTCTACATTCAACCGCAGACTGCGAATGCAGCCCACGTGCATGATGTTTTGTTGAGTTTCCGATTGTGCCCTCTCTAGGCTTTCACCCGCAGCCCGATCGGAGGGAATGAAGGGAGGCGGCGACGCCCTGCTTAACTATTCGCAAATTGTTCTCCTGGCGCCATCTTCAACTTACTGCTGCTGATGATGCTGATCCATCTGCCCCGTGCCCGACGCGCGGCGGCGGCGGGCGGCGATGGAGGGAGCGCCAAGGCGGGGGAAGCTCGTGTCGCTGGCGGCGGTGGCGGGTCTGACCGAGACGCCGACGGAGAGGTGACTATCCGCGTCGCCCTTGAATACCCCGCGGGAGGGCGGGACGTCGGCATAGTCCCGCCCTATGGCGACGACGATGTGGCGCTCTCCGGCCAGGACGTTGTTGGTTGGATCGAAGCCCACCCAGCGAAGCGAGGGCAGCAACACCTCAACCCAGGCGTGGGAGGCGTCGGGGCGGGAGCGGTCGGCGTGGTCGGCCGCCGTGGCGACATAGCCGGAGACATAGCGCGCCGGCAGGCCCCAGCCCCGGCAGATCGCGATCATGATGTGGGCGAAGTCCTGACAGACGCCCCGGCCCGCGCTCAGGGCCTCGTCGATCGGGCTGTCGGCGGCGGTGACCCCGCTCTCGTAGTCAAGGGCCGAGAAGATGATCGCGTTCAGCCGCCGGGCGGCGGTCATCGGATCGAGCGCGGTCAAGGCGCCGACGCCATGGGTCTCGCAGAACGCGCCCAGCGCCTCGGTGTGGCGGGCATAGCCGTGGGGGTGCAGGAAATCCCAGCTTTCGGCGCGCGCGGCGTCCGACTTCAGGCGATCCCACTCCTCCACCGAGAGGCTTTCGGGCGGTTGGGAGATAATGGCCGTCTCCACCGTGGAACTGGCGGTGATCGTCAGCTTCTGATGGGGATGCGGCACATCGAAGTGGCGCACGGTGTTGCCCCAAACGTCGGGGTAGGAAAAGGCCTGGGCGTGGGGGTCGATCTCCAGGTCGAAGTCGATCAGGCGCTGGCCGATGCCGCCGCGCGGCTGCATCCAAAGCTCCATCACGCTTTCGCGGACGGGCTCGTCATAG
Source organism: Caulobacterales bacterium (assembly GCA_038231315.1). GTDB lineage: Bacteria > Pseudomonadota > Alphaproteobacteria > Caulobacterales > Caulobacteraceae > Acaudatibacter. The sequence continues at coordinate 52,891 of JBBRLN010000017.1, read as the reverse complement.
GTGTATTGGGTGACGTGACGGATGTCGAAGCGCATCAGGCGGGCAGCCTCAGTTCAAGCGGATAGCTGACAAAGGTCTCGTTCACCGCGGCGTTGATCGCCGAGCAGCCCGCCTCCACGGCATCGAGCAGTCGACCGGCGCCGGAGGCCTCGATCTCCTCGATATCGGCGTAGGCCAGGCGGGCGTTGAGGCGCCCGGCGATACGGGCCGGATCGACCTTGCCGACCACCCGGCCGCGCGTGAGGTGATCCAGATGGTTCTCGATCCTGGACGTGCAGAAGCGGATGGAGCGGGGAAACTCTTCGTCGAAAAGGAGAAACTGCAGGATCGAGGCGGCGTTGAGGTCGGCGGTGTAAGCGCGCAGATAGGGTTCCAGCGCGCAGGCCATCCTGAGCAGGCTGACCAGGGTGGTGTGGTCGTCCTCGATCGCCGAGTGAGCCTCGTGGAAACACACCTTGAGCAGGCGGCCCATCAGTTGCGCCCGTTCGGTATGGACGCCGATCAGCATGAACCGCCAGCCCTCGCCGTGGCTCATGGTGGCGTCCGTCGCGCCCTTGAAAAGGTGGAGGTCGGCGATGGCCTCGGCGAGAAAGGCGGGCGCGTTGGCGTCGAAGGCGCGTTCGGCGAAGGGGCTCGTCACGCGCAGATAAAGGATGTTCAGCCGCTCCCAGATTTCGCTCGTGATTTGGTCGCGAACCTGGCGGGCGTTCTCGCGGGCGTGGGAGAGGGACACGACCACCGAGCCCTCGCTCTCGCGGTCCATCACGAGGGCGCGGGCGAAATCGATCGGCTGCGCCGTGCTGAGGGGCTCGGGATCGCCGAGAGCGGCCCGGGCCATCTGGGCGGCCTGCACGGCGGTATCGGCGCGGTCGAGCGTGGCGTTGAGCATGACCGAGGACAGCCGCGAGAGATGTTCGGCCCGCTCGACGTAGCGGCCCATCCAATAGAGGCTGTCGGCGACGCGGGCGAGCATCATGGCCGGGGCGCGATCTGGTTGAGGTGGATCGGCGGCGCTTCGCCGATCGGGCCTTTGTCGTCGGTGAGGACCCAGGTGTCTTTCGACCCGCCGCCCTGGCTGGAATTGACCACCAGCGAGCCGCGCTGCAGGGCGACGCGGGTGAGAGCGCCGGGCGTCACGACGACCTTGTCCCCGGAAAGGATGAAGGGCCGCAGATCGACGTGGCGCGGCTCGATCTGGCCGTCGACGAGGCAAGGCGCGGTGGAAAGCTGGATCGTAGGCTGGGCGATGTAGTTCTCCGGATCAGCTTTCAGCGCTTCGGCGAAGGCGTCGCGCTCCTTCTGGCTGGCGTGGGGACCGATCAGCATGCCGTAGCCGCCCGACGCTCCCACCGCCTTGACGACCAGGGTGTCGAGATTGGCCAGTACATGACTGAGTTCGCTGGGCAGGCGGCAGAGGTAGGTCTTCACATTAGGCAGGATTGCTTCCTCGGAGAGGTAATATTTGATGATCGCCGGCACGAAGGCGTAGACCGCCTTGTCGTCGGCCACGCCTGTACCGGGCGCGTTGCAGATCACGACATTGCCGGAGCGATAGGCGTTGAAAAGTCCGGCGACGCCCAGACTGGAGTCCCGGCGGAACGCCAGGGGGTCGATGAAATCGTCGTCGACCCGGCGATAGATGACATCCACTTTCCGCACGCCGGCGGTGGTGCGCATGTAGACGGTGTCGTCGTGCACGGCGAGGTCGCGACCCTCGACCAGCGGCACGCCCATAAGCCGCGCCAAATAGGCGTGCTCGTAGTAGGCGGAGTTGTAGACGCCAGGCGTCAGCACGACGACCTGAGGGTTTGGGCGCCAGTCGCCCGCCATGCTTTTCAAGGTCGCCAGCAGAAGATCGGGATAGCGCTCCACGGGACGCACCCCGGCGCGCCGGAAGGTGCCGGGAAACGTGCGGCGCGACGCCTCGCGGTTGGCGAGCATATAGCTAACGCCGGACGGCACCCGAAGATTGTCCTCCAGGACGAAGAACTCTCCCGTTGGTCCGCGGATAAGGTCGCTGCCGCAAACATTCACATAGGCCTGATGGGGCACGAAGAGATGGCGCATCTGTCGGCGATAGGACGGCGCGCCGAGGACGAGATCGCGCGGCACCACGCCGGCGTTCAGGATGTTCTGATCGCCGTAGATGTCGGAGAGAAAGAGGTTGAGGGCGCGCAGGCGTTGGATCAGGCCCTTCTCGATCTTGTCCCATTCGTTGGCGGCGACGATACGTGGGAAGAGGTCGGTGGGGATGATCTGCTCGGTGGAGCTATCCGCGCCGTAAACGGTGAAGGTGATGCCCTGCAGCAGGAACGAACGCTCGAGGGTCTGTTGGCGCTCGGCAAGTTCCGTCGCGCCGAGGGATTCCAGCCGTTCCTGCAAAGTGAGGTGGCTGTCGCGGACGCCGCCGTCGCGCGCATACATTTCGTCATAGGCTTCGCCCGCGAGATAGTCGGCGGAGCGTTGCGTTCCGCCTCCGCGAACTTCAGACGTCACACCCGCGTTCAAACGCGCAATCTCCCAGGGGCCTTCATCCGCCCATTTGGCCATGCCCTCGGGAACGCCGCAACCGTAAGTCTGCTCCTGGAGACGCGCCAGGATGACACTCGCGCGGCGAGACGCTAGAGCCGGGCGCGGGGAGCGACTGGAACCTTGCGCTTGAGCCGATCTGGACGCCTCGTCCTCACCCTTTGCGCCCTGGCGCCCGCTTTTTCGGCGCCGTTAATGCTCGCGGCGGCGCCGCGGGCGTCCGTGGTGGGTACTCTCGATAGGAGTCTGCGCGACGCGTTGGGCCCCGCGATCGGAGAGGCTAAGGCGCCGCCGGCCACTCCGGCGGACGCGCGACGGCGCGCGCGGGAGGCCGCGGAGAGTGTCGCCGCGTTGCTTCGGTCGGAGGGCTATTACGACGCCGACGTGATCCCCGACATCGAAGACGGCAATGCGCCGCGCGCGATCGTCAAGGTGACGACGGGTCCGCGCTATCACTTCAAGCGCGCGACGATCGCCTGGGTTGGGAACCCGCCGCCCTTCCCCGCCAACGTCGAGGCCAAGGTGACGGTGAAGCTGGCAGACGGCGCGCCGGGCCGCGCCGCCGACGTTTTGGCGGCGGAAGCGCGGGTAGTCACCGCCCTGCACAAGACCGGCTTCGCGGACGCCGAGGCCGCGCCGCGCGAGGTCGTGGTCGACCACGACGACCACAGCGTTCAGCCGACCTTCCACATCGACGCTAAGGATCTGGTGAGGTTCGGATTGGTGGAGGTTAGCGGGCGCAGCCGCACCAAGCCCTATTTCGTCCGCCGCCTCGCGCCGTGGAAACCGGGCGACATCTATGATTCCGCCAAGGTGGCGAAGCTGGAGCAGCGCCTGATCGACGCCAATGTCTATGACGGTGTCACGGTCACTCTGTCGCCGCCAGGGAAGCGAGGCGCCCAGCGCCCCATCCTGGTGCGGATCGACGATCGCAAATCGCGGACGCTGGAGGTCGGCGCGGGCTATTCGACGACGCAGGGTTCCGGCATCGACGGCCGCTATGTGCTGTACAATCGCCTAGGCCGCGCCGATTCGCTGATCTTTACCGGGCGCCTCTACGACATCCAGCAGAAGCTCGATGCGGAGCTCGATCTTCCGGATTTCCTTCGCGCCGATCAGATCCTGAAGGTTGGCGGCGGTTTTCTTGCTGACCGCACCTCGGCCTACGACGATCTGGGCGGCGGCGCGCGCGTCAATGTCGAGAAGCACTTTAGCAAGACGACCTTCATCAACGTCGGCGCCGCCTTCGACTACACCACGACCAGGGAAAAACGCGCCGTGAACGCTCAGGCGACACCCGTGGGCCAGACCCTGAGCCTTTTCACCCCGACGCTCTATGCGGGTTTTGCCCTCGACCGGTCGAACGACCCACTAAATCCGGTGCGCGGCTTCCGCGTTGACGCCCACGTCGAGCCCACCTACATCGGCGGCGACCGCAACCTCGCCTATCTGAAGGGCGTGGCGCAGGCGAGCGGCTATGTCCCCTTCGGCGCGGACGCCGCGACGGTGATCGCCGCGCGGGTTCGGGTCGGGACGATCCTGGGCGGCCAGATTCCTGACGTCCCCGCGCTGCGCCGGTTCTACGCCGGCGGCGGCGGCTCGGTGCGCGGCTATGGGTATCAGGACGTCGGGCCGCGGCTCTCCGACAATACGCCGGAGGGAGGTCTCTCCCTTGCCGAGGCCTCCTTCGAAGTCCGCCAGAAGGCGGTGGGCAAGTGGAGCGCGGTCGCTTTCGTCGATGCCGGAGCGGTGGGGACCGGCCCATCGCCAAGTTTCAACGGCTATGGCCTCGGCGTGGGGGTTGGCGCGCGCTACGACCTAGGTTTCGCGCCGCTGCGGATCGATATCGCCACGCCATTGCGCAAAGGCCGCGGGGTCTCGCCCGTGCAGGTCTACATCAGCCTCGGCCAGAGCTTCTGATGGCCGAGACGACGACCGCCGTCCCCCCGAAATCGCGCCGCCGCCATGTGGGACTGGCGGGCCTCGTCGGCGTTCTGACGGTTGTGGCGCTCGGGCTCTTCATCCGTATCTATCCCGCCACGGAGGCGGGTCGGACGTTCATCGAGGGCCGTTTGCAGTCGGTGAAGGTCGGCCGGTTGGGCCACCTTCGGTTGTCCGGCATCACCGGAGACCTCTGGAGCCATTTCGCGGTGGCGCGACTGGAAATACGCGACCGCGACGGCCTCTGGCTGATCGCCCGCGATGTGCGGATCGGATGGAGACCCGCGGCGCTGCTGCACGAGCGGGTGCACGTTTCGAACCTCACCGCCGGCAAAATCACCGTGGTCCGACGTTTCACCCTGGAGCCGGGCGGGCCGCCGAAGCCGAGCCCGGTATCGATCAAGGTCGACCACGCGGGCCTCACCCTCGAGACCCTGCCCGCCTTTTCGGTAAACCGCGGGTTTTTCGCGGTCGGCGGCGAGGTTTTGGTGCGCAAATCCGGCGCGCCCACTGGGGCTCTCGAAGTCAACAGCCTGCTGCATCGCGGCGATCGCCTCGCCGCCTATTTCGATTTTTCGCACAAGGGGGGTTTCGCGCTCACCGTCGCCGCGCGGGAGGCAAAAGGCGGCGCCCTGGCCGGCGCGCTCGGCTTGGCCACGAATCAGGATTTCGCGCTCGACCTCGCCGCGCGGGGCGAACATCGCGTCGGCGGCTTCAATCTGGTCGCCACCTCAGGCGCTGCGCCGGACGCCGAGGCGACGGGGCATTGGGACGCCTCCGGCGGCGAATCGCGGGGACGCATCTCTCTCGCCGCCTCCACCCTGCTGGCGCCCTATCAGGCCCTTATCGGGCCGGAGGTGCGGTTCCGCTCCAGCGGCGCGGCCCTGACCCGCGCGCTGTATCGACTCGATGTCGCGGCGGGCGGCGACCGGGCCGCGATCACCGCCGAGGGCGTGGTCGATCCGGCCGCCCAGGTCACCGGGGCCGCGGGCGTGAAGATCGCCTTGCGGGTCGATCAGCCGACGCTCTTGGTCAAGACCGGCGCCTCCGGTCCGCTTGCCCTGCGCGGCGGTTTCGGCGGCGGGATCAAGCGCTGGGTCTTTTCAGGGTCCGCCGCTCTTGAGCGCCCAGCGGTGGGCGGACTTTCCTACGCGCGGATTTCCGGCCCGCTCCGTTTGGAGGGGATCGGCCGACAGACCGCTATCAAGGCTACGCTGAGGGGAGAAGGCGGGGTCGGTGGCGGACTCCTGGCGGGATTGCTGGGTGCGCGGCCGACGGCGAGCGCCGATGTCACCCTACTCGGCGACGGCCGAACCATCCTGCGCAAAGTGACCCTCGACGGCGCGCAGCTCCAGGTTTCGGGCGACGGCAAACAGGGGCTTCTAGGCGATCTCGCCTTCGCGGGTCGGGCCACGGTGGCCGACCTGGCCAAGGCCAAGATGGGCGCGACGGGCGGCGTGGCCGGCGTCTGGAGCGCAAAACAGTCGGGACGCGGGCCCTGGGCCTTCGCGCTGGACGCCACGGGGCGGAACTTCGCACTTGGCGTCCCCGACGTCGATCGCCTGCTCGGACCGGCGCCGACGCTGAAGGTCAAGGGCGCCTTCGACAAAGGCGTGGTGAACCTCGAACAGGCGGCGCTGGACGGTCGAACGGGGTCGATGACCGCCGCGGGAAAACTTGGTCCGAGCGGCGCACTGAAGATGGCCCTGGCCTGGAAAGCCGCTGGGCCGATTCCGGTTGGGCCGATCGAGATCGACGGCGCGGCCAAGGGCACGGGGGATATCGGGGGGACCCTCGCCGCCCCGACCGCGGATTTGATCACCGATCTCGCGCGAGTCGATCTGCCCTCCTTGCCTCTGCGCGAGGCCCATCTGGTGGCGCGGCTGGAACCGGTGCCGGGCGGGATCGCGGGGAAGTTCAGCCTGGCGGCCGCCAGCGACTACGGCCCGGCGCGCGCCGCGGCGGCCTTCGCCCTCGCTGACGGCGGAATCGAGCTGAGCGGCCTCGACGCCAGCGCGGGAGGCCTGAAGGCGACAGGGCAGATCGCCTTGAAGAACAACGCGCCGTCCACCGCCGACCTCGTCTGGTCCGCTGATCCAGGCGCCTTCCTCGTCGCCGGCCACGCGAGCGGCCACGCCAAGCTGATCGGCTCCGGCGGCGGCGCGCGGGCGGATTTGGCGGTGACCGCGGTCGAGGCGGAGACGCGCGGCGGCCCGCTGTTCCATACTTTGAAACTGACCGCGGTCGGACCGCTCGCCTACCTGCCGTATCGCGCGGAGGTGGCTGGGATGACCTCCGGCGCCCCGTTCCGGATGTCCGGATCGGGGATCTTCAGCCAGGCGGCCGCGCCAAACGCGGACAACGCGCTATCGTTCGACGGCGCGGGACGCGTTCGGGGGGTCGATTTCCGGACCGCCGCGCCGGCCCGATTGACCTTCGCGGGCGACCGCTACGCCGCCGTTCTCGCCCTGGCGATCGGAGGCGGCCGGGTGGACGCGGACCTTCGCGGCGTCGGGCCGAAACTCGCGGGACACGCCGATTTGGCCGGTCTCTCTCTCACCGCCCTCGACCCCGACTTCGTCGGCGCGGTCAGCGGCCGATTGGCGTTCGAGGGGTCAGGTCCCGCCCTCGCCGGGACGCTTTCCGCCCAGGTGGCGAAGGTGGGGCTCAAAGGTCAAAAAGGCGCCTCGCCGCTGGACGGCGCGGTGCGCGCGACCCTCGCGGGCTCCAGCCTGCGGGTCCAGACCGACCTCACCGCCGGCAAGGGCTCCAGCGCGAAGATCGACATTGCCTTACCGGTGGAGGCTTCGTTCTCGCCCTTCCGCATCGCCGTGGCGCGCCTTCGACCGATGAGCGGAACCTTCGCCATCGACAGCGAATTGGGCCCGCTTTGGGATCTTGCGATGGGCGACAGCCAGACCCTCGCCGGACATCTCATCGCCACTGGAACCGTCGGTGGAACGCTGGCCGATCCGCGCCTGGTCGGAACCGCGGGTCTGAGCGGCGGACGATTCAGCGATTCGTCAACGGGGTTGAAACTCCAGGCGGTCAGCCTCCAGGCGACCCTGCGCGACAATGCCATCGACGTCTCGCAGTTCCAGGGTCACGACGCCGGCAAGGGCGCGGTCACGGGATCGGGTCGGATCGGCTTGGATCGCGCGGGGGTCTCCGACCTGGAACTGGTGCTGAAAAACTTCCGCCTGATCGACAACGATATCGGCCAGGCCACCGCGTCCGGCAGGGTGGCGGTGAAACGGGCCGCCGACGGCAAGGTCAGGCTGGCGGGCGCTCTGGCGATCGATCACGCGCAGCTCGCGCCTAACGCGCCGACACCCTCCGGCGTCGTGCCTATGGATGTGGTGGAAATCCATCGCAAGATCGACCCCGACGCGGTTCCGGCGCCGGCGGCGAAATCCGCCCCGGTGGAACTGGATGTCTCGCTCTCCGCGCCCGGCGGCGTCTTCATCCGCGGTCGGGGTCTGAACGTCGAGTTTTCGTTGGACGCCAAGGTGACCGGGACGACGGACGCGCCGGTTCTCGCCGGCGCCGCCCGCGTGGTGCGCGGCGACTACGATTTCGCCGGCCAGCGCTTCACACTGGGGGAGAACGGCGTCGTTCGCCTGGCGAGCACCGCGGACGCCATCCGCCTCGACCTGACGGCGACCCGTGACAACCCTACCCTCACCGCCGTGATCCGCATCACCGGAACGGCCGAAAAGCCGATCATCACCCTGACCTCGACCCCGGTCCTGCCGCAGGACGAGGTGCTGTCTCAGGTGCTGTTCGGCTCTTCGGTGTCATCCCTCAACGGCTTCCAGGCCGCCCAGCTCGCCTCGGCGCTGTCGGGCCTCGCCAGCGGCGGCGGCTTCGACGTGATCGGCAGCATCCGCGGCTTCGCCCACCTCGATCGCCTGGCGATCAACACCAGCGCCACGGGAGGCAACTCGATCGCGGGCGGCAAATACCTGACCGACAAGGTCTATCTGGAACTCTCCGGCGGCGCCAAGGAAGGTCCCGGCGCGCAGGTCGAGTGGCGGATCAAGAAACACCTCGCCATCGTCTCGCGCGTGACGAGCCAGGGCGACCAATCGATCTCGGTGCGTTGGCGGAAGGATTACTAAGAACGCCCGGTCACGCCGCCTGGCAGATCGCCACGAAGTCCACAGCCTTGAGCGAAGCGCCACCGACCAGGGCGCCGCCGACTTCGGCGATGCGGAGGATCTCCGCGGCGTTCCCGGGGTTCACCGAGCCGCCGTAGAGGATCGGCGGGGCGGCGCCCGCCTCGCCGAACTGCGCGACGAGGTCGCCCCGGATCGCGCGGTGGATCTCCTCGATCTGGGCGAGGGTCGGGGTCTCGCCGGTGCCGATGGCCCAGATCGGCTCGTAGGCCACCGACCAGGGCCGGCCCGCGAGGCCCGGCGGCAGCGATCCGGCCAACTGGGCGCGGACCATGGCGACCGCCGCTCCCGCGCGGCGCTGGTCCAGGCTCTCGCCGACGCAGACGATGGGCTCCAGACCCGCGCGCAGTGCCCCTATCACCTTCGCCGCGACCATGGCGTCGGTCTCGCCGTGGAGGGCGCGGCGTTCGGAGTGCCCGAGGAGGACCAGAGTGGCCCCAGCGTCCACCACCATCTCCGGCGAGATGTCGCCTGTGAAAGCGCCGTGGGATTCGGGGCGGCAATCCTGAGCGCCGACGGCGACCATGGTTCCGCCCAGCAAAGCCGCCATGCGCTCGATCAGGGTGGCCGGCGCGCACAGGGCGACGCGCGCGGCGGGGGGATGTTCGGCCAAGGCCGCGACGAGGGCGCGGGCCTGATCGAGGGAGGCCGTCAAGCCGTTCATCTTCCAGTTGCCGGCGATCAGGGGGCGGGATGACGCCACGTCTTCAGGCGCCGCTTCGCTTGCGGGAGTTCATGCCGCTCCCCTATACCGCGCCGACCCGGGGCGCCATCCGCCCCGACCTTCAAGGCGCCAGACTCAAATCGAATGACCGGAACGATCCGCACCACTGCCCGCAGCCCCGTCGCCATCGCGCTGATGGGCCTGCTGATCCTGGTCTTCCTGCTGATCGGCGTGGGCGGCAGCGGGAAGTTTCCGGACCTGTTTCGGCAGGCGCGCGCCGACGCCGTGGTCACCGCCGGCGGTCATTCCATGAGCGCGCTCGATTTCCGCAAGGTCTTCGAGCAGCAGAAGTCGAAATATGAGGAACAGAGCAAACAGACGGTCACCAACACCTTCCTCGTCGAGAACGGCTTCGATCGTCAGCTTCTGAGCGCGATCGCGGAGGATCAGGCGCTCGTGGAGGTGCTGCAACGGATCGGCGTCACGCCGGGGGCGATCCTGATCGACGAACAGATCAAGAAGCTGCCGTTCGCCTTCGATCGCGTGACGGGCAAGTTCAGCGAACAGCAGTTTGTCCAGGCGCTGGGCCAGCAGGGCGTCACGGTCGCCCAGGCTCAGACCGAACTGGGTGACGAACTGGCGCAGCGACATCTGCTCTATGCGATCCAGGCCGGCTTCCATGCGCCGCGGATTTTCGCGGCGCTGAACGCCGTGGCGGGTCTGGAGAACCGCGACGTCAGCTATTTCATTCTCGACCCCAAGGTCGTCCCGCAACCCGCGCCGCCGACCGACGCTCAGCTGACCGCCTTCATCAAGGAACACGCGGCCCAGCTGACCTTGCCGGAAACCCGCGTCGTTTCGGTGGTGAAGTTCTCCGCCGCCGCCCTCGCTCCCACCATGACGGTGGACGACGCCGCGGTGGCCAAGGAGTTCGCCTTTCGCAAGGACACCCTGTCCAGCCCCGAGACGCGCTCGGTCGTGCAGATCCCGGTGAAATCCGCCGCCGATGGCGCCGCGGCCGCGGCGCGTTTGAGCAAGGGTGAAGACCCGGTCGCGGTGGCGAAGACGGTGGGGGCGCAGGCGATCGTCTATGACGACAAGCCCGCCTCGGCCATCGCGGATCGCAAGCTCGCCGCCATCGCCTTCACGATGAACGCGGGCGAGGCCAAGGGGCCAGCGCAAGGCGATCTCGGTCTCGCGGCGTTGAAGGTGGTCAAGATCAACCCCGCCAAGCCCGCGACGCTGGAGTCCGCCAAGCCGAAGATCGTCGCCGACCTCAAGGAAAAAGCCGCGCGCGACAAGGCCTACCAGATGAGTCAGACCTTCGACGATGCGCGCACCGGCGGGGCGAACCTGGCCGCCGCCGCCGCCAAGGCCGGCGTCCCGGTCCTGACCGTCGGCCCCTTCGCGGCCTCGGGCGTGGACGCTCAGGGCAAGCCCGTGGACGGCCTCACCGACAAAATGGTGAAGTCCGCCTTCGCCAAGCGCGTCACCGACGACGCCGATCTCGAGGACGCGGGCGCCGGCGAATACTATGCGATCAAAGTGCAGAAGGTGACTCCGCCGGCGCTGCCCAACCTGGAGGCGATGCGGCCGCAGCTGACCAAGGCCTATCTCACGCAGGGCTTCCTGACGGCGCTCAAAGCCAAGGCGGACGACCTGCTGACCAAGATGCGGGGCGGCGCGACGATCGATAAGGTGGCGGCGACGGTGGGCGGCCACGTCGTCCATCAGGCCGGGCTGCAACGCATCAAGGCGCGCAATTATCAGGCGATGGGGCAGAGCTTTCTGCAGGATGTCTTCGGGGTGAAGCCGGGCGAGGTCTTCGCCGCCGGCGCGCCTAACGGGGTCTATATCGCCAAGCTGGACGCGGTGCGGGCCGGCGATCCGACGGCCACGGCCCAGGTCATCAATGCGATTCGGGGAAAGATCAGCGAGAACTATCTCGACGATGTCCTCGCCTCCGCCAAGATCGCCGCCAAGCGCGAAATCAAACCCCAGATCAACGTAACGCTGGCCCGCCAAGCCATCGGCGTCGACCCCACCATCGCGCCCAAGGGCGGCCGCGGGGCGAAATGAGGGTTGAGCCTTCGAAGCGCCGGCGTCTCGCGGGCGGATCGTCAAGAGAGGGCGAGCCGCCCAAGCTCCAGGGGCTGGCGCGAGCGCCTGGCGGCGTATGACCCTCGAACCCGCTTACGCCGAGTTCGCGCGGGCTTATGACGGGGCTCGGCCGCAACTGTTGTGGACGCGGCTGATCGATGATCTCGAGACGCCCGTCTCGGCCTATCTCAAGATCGCTCGGGGACGGCCCTATGCTTTCCTCTTCGAGTCGGTGGAGGGCGGCGCCTGGCGCGGGCGCTACTCGGTCGTGGCGATGGATCCCGAACTTGTCTGGCGCTGCCATGGCGACCGTGCGGAGATCGCGGTCGGCCCCGATATCGCGGCGGGCCGTTTCCATCTTCAGCACGGACCGGCCCTCGATTCCCTGCGTGATCTCGTCGCCGCGTCGCGGTTGCAAATTCCGCACGGTCTTCCACCCATGGCCGCAGGCCTTTTCGGCGTGCTGGGCTACGACATGGTCCGCCTGGTCGAGCGCCTGCCAAATGTCCCGGCGGACCCCCTCGGTCTGCCCGACGCGATCCTGATCCGCCCGTCCGTCGTTGCGATCTTCGACGCCATCGCTCAGGAGATCATCCTGGTCACCACCGCGCGGCCCACCGAGGTCGACGCCGAACGGACCTACGCGGCGGCGAAGGCGCGGCTGAACGCGGTGGCGGCGGACCTCGCGAGGCCTCTGGCGAACCCGAGCTCGTGCGGGGAAGCGCGCGCCGTCGCGCCCCTGGTGTCGCCGATCGACCAGGCCGGCTATGGCGATCTCGTCGAGCGCTCGAAACGCTATATCGAGGCGGGTGATATCTTCCAGGTCGTGCCAAGCCACCGCTTCGCCGCGCCGTACGAAGGCCAGCCTTTCGCGCTTTACCGCTCGTTGCGGCGGACCAACCCCTCGCCATTCCTCTACTATCTGAACTTTCCGGGCTTCCAGATCGTCGGCTCCTCGCCGGAGATCTTGGTGCGGTTGCGCGACGGCAAGATCACCATCCGCCCGATCGCCGGCACCCGCCCTCGCGGCGGCACGCCCGAAGAGGATCTCGCGCTGGAAAAAGAGCTTCTGGCCGACGAGAAGGAGCGCGCCGAACACCTCATGCTGCTCGACCTCGGCCGTAACGACGTCGGCCGCGTGGCGATGCTCAAGGACGCTGGCCGCAACGACGAGCCCGACGAGCCCGGCCCCGCGCCGCCGCGGGTGCGGGTCACCGAAAGCTTCATCGTCGAGCGCTATAGCCACGTGATGCATATCGTTTCCAACGTGGAGGGCGACGCCCCGGAGGGCCTCGATCCGGTGGACGTGCTCATGGCCGCGCTCCCGGCCGGTACGCTTTCCGGCGCGCCGAAGGTGCGTGCGATGGAGATCATCGATGAGTTGGAGTCCGTGAAGCGCGGCGTGGTCTATGCCGGGGCGGTGGGTTATTTTGGCGCGGACGGCTCGCTCGACACCTGCATCGTGCTGCGAACGGGACTGATCAAGGACGGCGTCCTTCACGTCCAGGCCGGCGGCGGGATCGTCGCCGACAGCGATCCGGCGGCTGAATATCGCGAGACCCTGCAGAAATCCGCTGCTCTCAGACGAGCGGCCGAGGAGGCCTGGCGCTTTGAGGCCGCGCCATGATCCTCATGATCGATAACTATGACAGCTTCACCTACAACCTCGCCCACTATCTGGCTGAACTGGGCGCGCGGGTGCGGGTGGAGCGCAATGATGCGCTCAGCGTGGACGCCGCGCTGGCCTCGAAACCTGACGCCCTCGTGCTCTCGCCGGGTCCAAAGACCCCCAACGACGCGGGCATTCTCCTGCCGCTGATCGCGGCGGCGCCGGAAAGGTTGCCGATCTTCGGCGTGTGCTTGGGCCAGCAGGCGATCGGCCAGGCCTTTGGCGGCAAGGTCGTACGGGCGAAGTCCCTCATGCATGGCAAGGTCAGCGCCGTGCGCCACACCGGCGCCGGGATTTTCGAGGGCATCACCGATGGGTTTGCCGCGACGCGCTACCACAGCCTCGCTGTCGCGCGTGACAGCCTGCCGGCCTGCCTCGAAATCACCGCCTGGACCGACGACGGCGAGATCATGGGCCTCTCGCACAGGACCCGTCCGATCCACGGCGTCCAGTTCCACCCCGAATCCATCGCCAGCGAGCACGGCCACGCCCTGCTGGCCAACTTTCTGAAGCTGGCCGCGTGATGTCCGCCGCGTTTCGGCCCCTGCTGGCGCGGCTCGCCGATGGCGAGACGCTGACCGAGGAGGACGCCGAGGCTTTTTTCACCGCCTGTTTGCGCGGCGAGGCGAGCCCCGCCCAGTTGGCCGCCGCGGTCACCGCCATGCGCCTGCGGGGCGAGACCGTGGGAGAGATCGCGGCTTTCGCTCGGGCCATGCGACGCGAGGCCCTGGTGCTGGAGCACCCCTACGACGTCGTGGATGTTTGCGGGACCGGCGGCGATGGCTCGCATTCCCTCAACATCTCCACCGCCGTCGCCTTCGTCTGCGCCGGGGCCGGCTTGAAAGTGGCCAAGCACGGCACGCGGGCGGTCTCTTCTCGCTCGGGTTCGGCGGACGTTCTCACCGCGCTCGGCGTAAACGTCGCGGCGGGTGCCGAAAGCCAGCTTCGGGCGCTGGACGAGGCCAACATCTGCTTCATGTTCGCCCCCGCCCATCACGGCGCGATGCGTTACGTGATGCCGGTGCGCGAGGATCTGGGCTTCCGCACCGTGTTCAACTTCCTCGGGCCACTCTCGAATCCCGCCGCCGCCGAGCGTCAGGTCCTCGGCGTCTTCGACATTCGCTGGGTGGAGCCTCTGGCGCGGGTGCTGGGGGCGCTGGGTTCCAGACGCGCCTGGGTGGTCCATGGCGCCGGTCTCGACGAGTTGACCACCACCGGCGCTTCAGATGTCGCCGAGTGGCGTGACGGCGGCGTGCGCCTCTTCAAGATCACGCCCGAGGCCGTCGGGCTGCCCCGGGCGGCGCCGGCGGACTTGCGCGGTGGCGACCCCGCCGAAAACGCCGCGGCGCTCCGGCAGGTGCTGACAGGGAAGGCCGGCGCCTATCGCGACATCGTGCTGCTGAACGCCGCCGCCGCCCTGCTCGTCGCCGAGAAGGTCGAAACCCTGCGCGAAGGCGTCGCCATGGCCGCGGCGGCGATCGACGACGGCCGGGCGACCCGAGCCCTCGGAAAACTGGTCGAGATTTCCAACGGATGAACCGGGATATTCTCGCCGGCATCGCGGCCTACAAGCGCGTCGAGGTCGAGGCCCGCCGCCGAGCCATTTCCAACGGCGATCTGGAGGCGAGGATCGCGGCCGCCTCGCCGCCCCGCGGCTTTTTCGCCGCGCTGGAGGCCAAGCGACGTCCTGGGCGGCCCGCCCTGATCGCCGAGATCAAGAAGGCGTCGCCTTCCAAGGGTCTGATCCGCCCCGACTTCGATCCCGCCGCTCACGCCGCAAGCTATGCCGACGCCGGCGCCGCCTGTCTCTCGGTGCTGACCGACGGCCCGAGCTTCCAGGGGTCCGACGACGATCTGGTTCGCGCGCGCGCCGCATGCGACCTGCCAGTCATCCGCAAAGAGTTTCTCGTCGATCCCTGGCAGGTCGGCGAATCGCGGGCGCTGGGCGCTGATGCGATCCTGGTGATCCTGGCGATGATCGATGATTCGCTGGCGCGAGACCTAATGGCCGAGGCGGCGCGGCTGGGCATGGACGTGCTGGTGGAAACCCATGACGAGGCGGAGATCGAGCGCGCCGCGGGGCTGAGCGCGGCGATGATCGGGGTCAATAATCGCGATCTTCGAACCTTCGTCACCGACCTCGCCGTGACCGAAAGGCTGAGCGGAAAAATCCCCGTAAGCGCCTTATTAGTAACGGAAAGTGGCATTCACACCGCGGCCGACGCCGTTCGCGTGGCCAGGGCCGGCGCCGGCGCCATGCTCGTGGGGGAAAGCCTGATGCGCCAAGCCGACGTCGCGGCGGCGACGAGGGCGCTTCTCGAGGCCTAACCCCTTCGCTTGACAGCCGGAGAGAACACTCAGAGAACACGCCCATCGGTTTTGGGTTTGTTCCCGCCGCAGTGGCTTTTCCGAGAGGCGACGATGCTCACGCGCAAGCAACACGAACTTCTGATGTTCATCCACGAACGGATCAAGGAAAGCGGAGTCTCACCGTCCTTCGATGAAATGAAGGACGCCCTCGATCTGGCGTCTAAATCCGGCATCCATCGACTTATCACCGCTCTGGAAGAGCGTGGATTTCTCCGTCGTCTTGCCCATCGCGCTCGGGCGCTCGAGGTCGTGAAATTGCCGCAGCAGGCGACTCCCGCCGGGCAGGTTCAGGGCCGGGCCGCATTCAAGCCAACGGTGATCGAGGGTCCACGAGCGCCAATGATCGCCGCCAACGACACGCGGGAACTGTCCGTTCTGGGCAAGATCGCCGCCGGTACGCCCATCGAGGCCATTCAGCACGAGCGCGAGCGCATGCATGTTCCCGAGGCCATCCTCGGCGCGGGCGAGCACTACGTCCTGGAAGTTCAAGGCGACTCGATGATCCACGCCGGCATCCTCGATGGCGACTTCGTCGTGATCCGCAAGGGCGCCACCGCCAACTCCGGCGAGATCGTCGTCGCCCTGGTGATGGGCGAGGAAGCGACGTTGAAACGGCTTCGTCGCAAGGGGGCGTCCGTGGCGCTCGAGGCGGCCAATCCGGCTTACGAGACGCGGATCTATGGGCTGGATCAGGTGCAGGTGCAGGGCAAGTTGGTCGGGCTGATTCGGCGATATCACTAAGGGTGTTTCGCTCCCCCCGTTCGCTTACGGGGGAGGGAGATCGTTCAACCTCCGTAAGTCCCGACCGCGGCCAGCAGGGCGGCGACGCTCGCGCGTTCGGCGGTCGTGAGTTCCGGGCGCCAGATCTCGAAGAGCAAGATCACCCGCGTCTCATCGCTGTCGTTCCAGGCCTCGTGTTCGATGGTGTCGTCGAAGATGAGGGCTTCGCCCTCGACCCATGAGCGCACTTCGTTTCCGACGCGAAAGCCGCAGCCGAGCGGGACGATCAAGGGGAGGTGGCAGATCAAACGCGCGTTGATCTGGCCGTTGTGCGCGTGAATCCGGGTTTTCGCCTTGAGCAGCGAGAACAGCACCGACGGCGTGCGACCGGGCGCGTCGGTCAGGGGGAGCTTTTGGATCGCCGCCATGGTCCGCGGGCAGCGCGCCGCCGCGTCGGCCACGACCGCTCCGCTGTTGACGAAATAATAGGCGCTCCAATCGGGACTGTTCTTTAGCGTTCCGAATTCCCCTGGCGGCCGGGTCGGATTGTCTTCGAGATAGGGCCGAAAGCCGCTGCCGTCGGCCATGACGGCCAGCAACTCTTCGCGGATCGCCCCGGTTTCGCGCTCCAGGGCCTCCAGCCAGGGGAACTCCTCGCGCTCGTAGAACTGGCGCTGCGGCAATTCGGGGAAGTAGAACGAGGTCGGCTGCTGAAGGAAGATTTCCTTCTTGCCAAGCATCAGGTCGATGGATTGCGCGAAACGCGGCGTGGCCTCCGCGCCAGATTTCGCCACCGCTGACCTCAGGTGGGTTTCAAAGGCCTTCACGTAGTGCGCATTGCGCTCCCGCGCCCGCTCGACCTCGGCGCGGATCGGCGGGGGCAGGGCGTGCGGCGGCGGCGCGCGGGAGGCCACCGCGCCATAGAAGGACTGCGCGGCGCGGTCGTCGCCGATCGCGGCGAAATGGTCGGCCTTCATCATCATCGCGGCGAGGTGACCGGGGCTGACGGCGAGGACATGGTCCAGCGCCTTCATCTGACCCCCTGCGTCGCCGCGCTCCCGGCAGCCGATCGCGAGGTTCATCAGCGCTTCGAGATCCCTGGCCGCCGGCATGTTCACCCGTGCCGCGTCGAGCGGAAACGCGCGCCTGTCAAGCGCGCTCGGTTGCGGGCGAGCGACGGGCGCGCTAGGTCCCCCACCGATGAAACGAGCGATTCATTCTCTCGGGGCCACCGCGCTCCTTCTCGCGACCGCCCCGATCGTCCAGGCCGCGAAGCCGGCCCCGCCGCCCGTTCCCACTAGCGTCGAGCCGCCCGCCGCCGCCGACTGGCGTACGCCCGACCCCCAGAACGTCGCGGTGATCGACACCACCAAGGGCCGGGTCTTCATCGAGCTCGAGCCGCGTCTGGCGCCCAAGACGGTGGCCCAGGTCAAGGACCTCGTCCGCGCGAAGTTTTACGATGGCCGCGCTTTCTTTCGGGTCATCGAAGGGTTCATGGATCAGACGGGCGATCCGACCGATACCGGGACCGGCGGTTCGTCGAAGCCGAACCTGCCGCCGGAGTTCACATTCCGGCGAGGCTCCGATTCGCCGATGGTGGTGATCTATAAGGAGGGCGGACAGGAGCAGGGCTTCATCGGCATGATGCCCGTCGTCAG
Source organism: Caulobacterales bacterium (assembly GCA_038231315.1). GTDB lineage: Bacteria > Pseudomonadota > Alphaproteobacteria > Caulobacterales > Caulobacteraceae > Acaudatibacter. The sequence goes on along the minus strand of JBBRLN010000017.1, from coordinate 35,062 downwards.
CCAGACCCTGGATCTTGCTCTGCTGACCGCGGATCATCGCGTCAGCGCCTACGGCGCCTTCTGTCCCGGCGTCGCCGGCATGGCGCGGGCGGAGGCGCCCGACAGCGGCAACAGCCAGTTCTATCTCATGCGCGCCGCGAACCCGGGGCTCGATCAGAAATACACGCCCTGGGCGCGGGTCATCGCCGGCATGGATGTCGTCCGCGCGATCAAGACCGGCGAGCCCGTGCCGCCGCCGCAGGACAAGATGACCACGGTGCGCCTCCTGGCCGACATTCCGGCCGCCGAGCGCCCGAAGATCCGCGTGGTCGATCCCGAAGGCCCATGGACGAAGGCGGCCGCCGAGCGCGCGCGCGTCGAGAAGGTCATCGGCGCCTCGGTCTGCGACATCGATTTTCCCAGCGAAGTAAAGTGAGAACACCATGGCCGATGACACCCTGATCATGACCCTCGACACCGGCCCGGTGACGATCAAACTGCGCCCCGATCTAGCGCCCAAGCACGTCGAGCGAATCAAGGAATTGGCAAGCGAGGGCTTTTACGACGGCGTGGTCTTTCACCGGGTGATTGACGGCTTCATGGCTCAAGGCGGGGATCCCACGGGCACCGGCGGCGGCGGTTCGAAAAAGCCCGACCTTCCCGCCGAATTCACCAAGCAGCCGCACGTTCGCGGCGCCTGCTCCATGGCGCGCACCGCCAACCCCAATTCGGCGAACAGCCAGTTTTTCATCTGCCTCGCGGATTCGAAGTTCCTCGATAATCAGTACACGGTCTGGGGCGAGGTGATCGCCGGAATGGAGCATATCGACGCGCTCCCCAAGGGCGAGCCGCCGCGCAGCCCCGGCAAGATCGTCTCGATGAAGGCTGGGTAGTCGATCACCCTCCTCCCCTTCTCATGGAGGGTCGGAACGCAGCGAAGATAGTCCGGGGCGCTATTGATCGACCAGAACCGCTTGGCGCCATCGGCTCGGCGCCTTGGGCGCGGTGGGTGCAACCCGACCAGCAGCAGGGTCGCTTCTTGCCGTCGAACAATGCCTCCTAGGTTCGCTCGATATGTCGTTGCCGCGGCGAGGGCTTTTTCGCGTCATCGACCCAACAGATGAACGCGTTGCGGCCAAGCGGCGCCAGCCTCCCATAGTTCAAGCATGTTTAGGTCGGTTTGCAGCCTTGCGCGATCGTCGTCCCCGCGCCGTGCACCGTTCCGCGGGAGAACGAGTTCGTCACATTAAGCACCCCGCTCGGGGTGCTGCCGCAACGCCAGAACCCGCCGGGTCAGCCTGGGGTGCGTGCGCATGATCTCGACGAGGAAGCCGGCCACTTGCGGCACCATCGCCTCCTGTTCGGAGAAGGCTTCGCAGTCCATGGCGTCGTTCAGGCGCTTACATCCGCAGCCCAGCATCTGGAGCGATCGGCGGGCTTCGGTGAGGTCGTCGGTCAGATGCGCGCCGATGCGGTCGCAGCTGTATTCGCGGGAGCGGGAATAGGCCGGCATCAAAAAGGGGATGAAGTGCGCCGGCAGCTTGAGGAAGTTCAACCAGGGATTGAGGTGCCCCGCCGCGTGGTGGCCAAGCTCATGTCCGATCACGAACTTGACCTGGGCGTCGGTCTCCGCATCGACCAGGGCCGATGTGAGGAAGACGTAGCGGCCTCCCAGCAGCCGGCGGGCAAAGGCGTTGAACAGACCGTTGGAGTTGTACAGGAAGGTCTTGGGCGGGCTAGTCAGCCCGAGCGCCGCGGAGCCCGCCACCACCATGGCGTGCAGTTGCGGGAACTGTTTGGGTCCCAGCAGGATCATGTTGCCGAAGGCCGTGGCGCGGTAGAACACGCTCGACAGAAAGATGAACAGGCCGAACGCGACGAAGTAGAAGGCGTAGAGCGCCGCCACGCCCGACACGCGCGGATCGGGGTTGGTCAAGGCGCCCCAGGCGGCGAAGGCGATCAGCACCCAAAGCACCGACCCGATCGCCAGCGCGGCGATATGAAGCGTCTTTTCCTTGGGCGAGCGCAGGCGCTCGGCGACGGTCGGCATGATCGGTCCCCTCGAACGCCCCCGGTCTAGTCGGGCCGGCGCTCAAGCTCAATCGTCGGCTTGGGGCGTCTTCAGAAATTCAAAGTGGCCGTCGACGGCATCGCCGAGCGCGGCGCCGATCATCGTCGCCCTCCCATAAGGAGAGGGAGGATTTTTCCGCTACCTTGTCAGCACCGCCACGGTGGGCAGGTGATCCGAGCCCAACCTCGGGCCCAGGCGCACACTGACGGTTCTCCAGCCCTTGCCGGCGTAGATGTGGTCGATCGGCAGGATAGGGACCGGCGTCCACAGGCGATATCGGCTGTATGTGCGGACCGGAAAGCTGAACAGTGCGCGCGTGCGGCGCTCCAAGCCGAAGAGCGCGTCCTGGCGTCTCAGCGAAAACGACCAGGGCGTGGAGTTGAAATCGCCCGCCACGATCAGGCTGTTGCGGTCGAAGGCCGCGAACCGCGCGGCGAGCAAGGCGGTTTGCGATTGCTGGTGCTGGCTGGGGCGGGGCCAGAGGGCGTGGTCGCCGATCACAGTGTAGGCGGAAGGTCCGGCGCCGAAGGTCGCCCAGGCGGCGGAATGCAGCCCCGAACTATCCGGCGATGGATAGACGCCGCCCGCGCGTGGCGGCCTGCGGGAGAGGATGAAGGTCGTGCACGGAACGTCAGGCTCGCAATGTGTTCGATAGGGATAAACCGTCTTCACCAGATCGGGCACGGGATAGCCCGCCGCGACGACCTCCTCCAGGATCAGGACGTCGGCGTGCTGGGCGGCGAGCCAGCGCGCTGTCCCCGCCGGATCGACGTTTTCGCTCCAGAGGTTCATTTCGATCACCTTGATCGTCTGGCCGCGCGGCGCGACGTGAGACTGAACGACCTTCGCTACATATTCCGGGACCATGAAGGCGATCAGGATCGCCATCGCGAGCAGGGCGCAGGTCAGGGTCGCCTTCTCCCGCGTCGGTCCGAGCGCCCCTTGGATCCCCGCCGCGATGGTCGCCGCGCCCAGGGTCAGAGGCGCGAAATGATTGATCACGTCCAAGGCGTCGTTGAACGCGCCGCCTAGTCCCAGCACCGCGGCGATCAGGCTGGCGATGGCGAGCAGCATCGCGAAAAGCCGGAAGAGTTCCATCGCGGGGTGCTTAGCGGGTTTCGCGCGGGGTTCAATTCGCCGAGGAATTCGTCCACACGGCGCGCCATGCGGACGGCGGATTTCGACTTCGACCTACCCGAGCGCCTGATCGCGCTGCGTCCGGCGACGCCGCGCGATTCGGCGAGGCTGCTGGTGGTGGAGCCGCGACGGCCGCTGGTCGATCTCACCGTCGCCGATCTGCCGACGCTGTTGCGTCCCGGCGACGCCCTGGTCTTCAACGACACACGGGTGCTCACGGCGCGGCTCGCGGGGGTCCGCGCGCGCGGGGAGGACACGGCGCGGATCGAGGTCACGCTCCTCAAGCGCCTGTCGCCGGCGTCGTGGAGCGCTTTCGCGCGTCCGGCAAAGCGATTGAAGACCGGGGACCGCGTGGCGTTCGGCGCGCTGGGCGCCGTGGTCGAGGGCAAGGGGGAGGGCGGCGAGATCGCCCTCGGCTTCGAAACCGCCGGCGCGGACCTCGACGCCGCGGTGGCGAGAGAAGGCGTCATGCCCCTGCCGCCCTACATCGCCGCCAAGCGCGCGGAGGACGCGCGGGACGCCGTGGATTACCAGACGATCTATGCGCGCGATCCCGGCTCCGTCGCCGCGCCGACCGCCGGTCTGCATTTCACTCCGGACTTGATGGCGCGCCTGACAGCGCGCGGCGTTTCCAGCCACTTTGTCACCTTGCATGTCGGCGCCGGGACGTTTCTTCCGGTGAAAAGCGACGATCTCTCCGGCCACCGCATGCACGCCGAATTCGGCGAGGTCTCCGCCGCCGCCGCTCGAGACATAGAGGCCGCGCGCGCCGCCGGGGGCCGCGTGATCTGCGTCGGCACGACCAGCCTGCGCCTTCTCGAAAGCGCCGCCGACGAGGGCGGACGGCTGCGTCCCTTCGACCGAGAGACCTCGATCTTCATCACGCCCGGCTATCGCTTCCGGGTCGCGGATGGGCTGCTGACCAATTTCCATCTGCCGAAATCGACACTCTTCATGCTGACGGCGGCGTTCAGCGGTCTGGAGCCCATGCGCGCCGCCTACGCCCACGCCATTGCGAAGGCGTATCGGTTCTATTCCTACGGGGACGCCTCCCTTTTGTGGCGGCTGTGACCGCCTTTCCCTTCGACATCCAGGCGACCGACGGCGCGGCGCGCACCGGGGTCTTGCGCACGCCGCGCGGAGATATCCGCACCCCGGCCTTCATGCCGGTGGGGACGGCGGGAACGGTCAAGGCGCTGACGATGGATCAGGTCCGCCAGACCGGCGCGGACATCATCCTCGGCAATACCGTTCACTTAATGCTCCGTCCCGGCGCGGAGCGGGTGAAGCGGCTGGGGGGGCTGCACCGATTCTCCGGCTGGAGCGGGCCGATGCTGACCGATTCCGGCGGCTTCCAGGTGATGTCGCTGTCGAAGCTCACCAAGGTGACCGAGGAGGCCGCGACCTTCGCCAGCCCCATCGATGGCGCGCGCCATGTGCTGAGTCCCGAACGGTCCATCGAGATTCAGGCCGATCTGCTGGGTTCGGATATCGTCATGCAGCTCGACGAATGCATCCCCTGGCCCGCCGAGAAGGAACGGGCCGCCGAGGCGCTGCGCCTCTCGGCCCGCTGGGGGGCGCGCTGCAAGGCGGCGTTCGGAAACCGCGACGGGCAGGCCCTCTTCGGCATCCAGCAGGGCTCGACCATGGAGGCTCTTCGCCGGGAGTCCACCGACCGCCTGCTGGAGACCGGCTTCGACGGCTACGCCATCGGCGGGCTGGCGGTGGGGGAGGGGCACGCCGCGATGTGCGAAACCCTCGACTACGCGCCCGGCCTGCTGCCGGCCGAACGGCCACGCTATCTGATGGGCGTCGGCAAGCCGGTGGACATCGTGGAGGCGGTGGCGCGGGGCGTGGATATGTTCGATTGCGTGATGCCGACGCGGTCGGGCCGCCACGGCCAGGCCTGGACCTGGGCCGGTCCGATCAACCTCAAGGCCGCCCGATTCGCCGACGACGATGCGCCGCTTGCTACGGAAATCGACTGCCCCGCCAGCCGCGACTACTCCCGAGCCTACCTCCATCATCTGGTAAAATCGGGCGAGATCCTCGCCCAGGTCCTGCTCTCCTGGCACAACCTCGCCTTCTACCAGCACATGATGAGCGAGATCCGATCGGCGATCGCGGAAGGAACCTTAAGCGCCCTCCGCGCGAGGGTGAGCGCCTAGGTCCTCCCCGCAGCCCAAGCCGCCCCGCTGGCTCTCTCAATCCGATCATGCTAGCCAGACCGCCCTCCGCCGGAGAGCTTCGCCCCCGCTGGGAGCGCGGTTTTTCCTCTCGACGCGCCACCCGCGATGGGGCTAACCCACTCTCGCCGGCGACCACTCAAGAAAAGGCCTCGACCTAATGTCCGACACCCTCGAACGCGTCCGCAAGATCGTCATTGAACACCTGGACGCCGATCCGGAAAAAGTCACCGAAAAGGCGAGCTTTATCGACGACCTGGGCGCCGACAGCCTCGACAACGTCGAGCTGGTCATGGCCTTCGAAGAGGAGTTCGACATCGAAATCCCCGACGATGCCGCCGAACACATCCAGACCGTGGGCGACGCCGTGAAGTTCATCAACGAGAAGTCGGGCGCCTGACGGTCGCCGCGACCGAGCCATCGATGAGACGAGTCGTCGTCACCGGCCTTGGCATGGTGTCGCCCCTGGCCTGGGGCGTTGAGGCCTCCTGGAAAGCCATCCTCGCCGGCCAGTCGGGCGCCGGGCGGATCACCACTTTCGACCCGACGGGCTACGGCTGCGAGATCGCCTGTGAGGTTCCGCGCGTCGATGGCCGCGGCGGGGGCGCAGCCGCCTCTCATCCGTTCGATCCCGACAAGGTGATGACGCCCAAGGAGCAGCGCCGGGTCGACGATTTCATCCTCTATGGCGCGGCGGCCGCCGACGAGGCGGTGGCCGATTCGGGGTGGGTTCCTCAGAACGACGAGGATCGCTATCGCACCGGCGTGAACTTCGGCTCGGGCATCGGCGGGCTATCCACCATCGCCGACACCGCGGTGGAATTGCACGAAAAGGGTCCGCGTCGAGGCGTGGGTCCGTTCTTCATTCCCTCGGCCCTGATCAACCTGGTTTCGGGCCAGGTCTCGATCCGCCATGGCTTCAAGGGGCCCAACCATTCGGTGGTGACCGCCTGCGCCAGCGGCGCGCACGCCGTGGGCGACGCCATGCGCTTCATCCAGTACGGCGACGCCGACGTCATGGTGACCGGTGGGGCCGAAGCCTCGGTATGCAAGATCGGCATTGCCGGTTTCGTCGCCTGCCGGGCGATGACCACCCATTTCAACGATAACCCCACCCGCGCCTCGCGGCCCTACGACAAAGAACGCGACGGCTTCATCATGGGCGAGGGCGCCGGCGCCTTGGTTCTGGAGGAGCTGGAGCACGCCAAGGCGCGCGGGGCGAAGATCTACGCCGAGGTCGTGGGCTATGGCCTCGCCGGCGACGCCTATCACATCACCGCGCCCGCCGACGACGGCGACGGCGGTTATCGCGCCATGAAGGCGGCCATCGCGCGGGCGGGGGTCGAGCCTTCCGACATCGACTATGTCAACGCCCACGGCACTTCGACGCCGCTCGGCGACGAGATCGAGCTGGGCGCGGTTGAGCGGCTGTTCGGTCAGGCGGCCAGCGGGCTCACCATGTCGTCCACCAAATCGGCCATCGGGCATCTGCTCGGCGCGGCCGGGGCGGTGGAGGCGGCGTTCTCGGTCTTGGCGATCCGCGACCAGATCGCCCCGCCCACGATCAATCTCGACAATCCCTCGGTCGAGACGCCCATCGATCTCGTGCCCCACAAGGCCAAGCCGATGAAGATTGAGATGACGATGTCCAACAGCTTCGGCTTTGGCGGCACCAACGCCTCGGTCGTGTTCAAGCGCTATCCGTGACACGTCGGCCCCGGCGGCGGACGCGACCGGTTCGGCGGCGGGCGGGTCGAGGACTACCGCTTCGGGCCATGATCGTTCCGCTTGCCGCGGTTGTGCTGCTGGCGTTTCTCGCGTTTGGCGAAGTCACCAAGGGCCCAGGGGATGGTCCGCGCGATGTCGTGCTCCCACCCGGGGCGGGTGTCGCGAAGATCGCCGATATCCTGGCCCATGCCCAGGTGATCCGCTGGCGCGCGGCCTTCGTGATCTTGGCCGAGGTCATGGGGGCCGCGCCCAAGCTTAAGGCGGGCGAATACATCTTTCCGACCCATGCCCGGCTGAGCGCGGTGATTGACGCCATCGCCCATGGCCGGGTGGTTCGGCGCGTGGTGACGATTCCCGAAGGCCTGACCTCCAAAGCCGCCGCGGCTATCATCGACGCCAATCCCGCCCTCGTCGGCGAAACGCCGGTGGCGCCCGAAGGCTCGCTGTTGCCGGAGACCTATGACGTCAAGCGCGGCGAGACCCGCCCTGACGTCGTGCGCCGTATGCGGGAGGCGCGAGACCGCTTGTTGGCGGCGCTCTGGGCCGCTCGCGCCAAGGGGCTGCCCTATGCGGATCCCGAACAGGCCGTCACCCTCGCTTCCATCGTCGAGAAAGAGACCGCCAAGCCTTCCGAGCGACCACGCATAGCCGCCATCTTCGTCCATCGGCTAGAGAAGGGCATGCGGCTGGAAAGCGACCCGACCACGATCTACGGCCTCACCGGCGGCGCGCCGCTAGGCCATGGCATCCGCGTTTCGGAACTCGAGAGCGCAACGCCCTACAATACCTACAAGATCGCCGGCCTGCCCCCGACACCGATCGGCAATCCAGGCCGCGCTTCCCTGGAGGCGGCTCTGCACCCCGCGACGGGAGGCGATCTTTATTTCGTCGCGGATGGGACCGGCGGCCATGTCTTTTCCGACAACTACCCCGACCACCTGCGCAATGTGGCCAGGTGGCGGGCGATCGAGACGGCGCGCAATAGCTCTGGGGTGGCGCGGTGACCCCGTCGCGGCGCGGTCTTCTGCTTGTCATCTCGAGCCCATCCGGCGCGGGCAAGACCTCGCTGTCGCGGAGGCTGGTGGAGGCCGAGCCGGACCTGACCCTGTCTATTTCCGCGACCACGCGCGCGCCGCGCGCGGGCGAGGCCGATGGGCGTGAGTATCACTTCAAATCGGCCGGCGACTTCCAGCACATGGTCGAAGCGGGTGCGTTCCTGGAATGGGCGGAAGTCCACGAGCACCGCTACGGCACCCCGCGGGCGGCTATCGAGCGCCTCCTGGCCGAGGGACGTGATGTGCTTTTCGATATCGACTGGCAGGGCGCCGAACAGATTCGCAAGGCGGCGCCCGACGATGTCGTCGGCGTCTTCATCCTGCCGCCGACCATGGCGGTCCTTGCCGGCCGTCTGAAGGGCCGCGCCTCCGACGCGCCGGACGTGATCGAGCGCCGCCTCGGCCGCGCCAAGGGCGAGATCGAGAAGTGGGGGCAATACGACTACGTGATCGTCAACGAGGATTTCGACCGCGCCTACGCGGATCTAATCCAGATCTACCATGCGGAGCGGATGCGCGGGGCGCGGAACCCTTGGCTTCGGGATTTCGTGAACGCGCTTCTTGACGAGGTGCTCTAGTCCCGACCGGTCATTTTTCGCTCACGAAGAGAAATCTCCTGTGCGAGCCGGCCGGGGGAGCTACATCGAGCGCGTCACCCGCTCCTATTCCGCCACACTGGCCGCCCGTCTTTGGGCCGCGTCGACGCTCGCGAGCACTCGGCACGCCACGGCTTTGCCTTATTTGTTCTATGTATGTTCTGTTGACAACTTGTCGTGTCCCGATTTGACGCGAAGTATCGACCTATATTGCCTTCATTGAGTCATTGTGTCCCAATTATTCCCATGTTAACCCATTCGTGTCGTGGTGATCCTCTTGATCGCGACCGACCGCGTCGAACAACGACGCACGGGGATTGGGCGCGGTGTTTCATTCCACCGTCGAAAAACAGTTGGACGCGAAGCGCCGCATCGTGCTGCCCGCCGACTTCCGCGCGGCCGCGGCCGGGCCTTTCGACGGCGTCTTTTGCTTCCCTTCGATCGAGGCGGATTGCCTCGAAGCCGGTGGGCAGAAACTGTTCGAGACCTACATCGCCCTGATCGCGGAGCTGCCGTTCGGCGACGAACTGCGCACCGCCTTGGAGACCTGCGTTCTCGGCGGCATGGTCAAGCTAGCTTACGACACCGCCGGCCGCATCACCTTGCCTGATTCGATGTGCCAGCTGTTCGGCCTGACCGATCAGGTCGTCGTGGTCGGCATGGGCGAGCGTTTCCAGATCTGGAGCGCCGAAGCCTGGCGCGTCCATCTGGCCCGTCAGAAGGAGCTCGCCCGCGAGGGCTTGATCCGGTTCAGGGCGCAGCAACGCCAGGCGGCGCACGCGTGACCGCTCAGGCGCATGATCCCGTCATGATCGAGGAGGTAGTCGCCGCCCTGAAACCCGGCCATGGCGGAACCATCGTCGATGGCACGTTCGGCGCCGGGGGCTACAGCCGACGCTTCATCGAGGCCGGCGCCACGGTGGTCGCGTTCGATCGCGACCCCACCGCCGCGCGTTTTGCCGCGCCGCTCGAACAGTCCGGTCGCTTCCGTCTGATCGAAGCGACGTTCTCCCGCATGAACGAAATCCTCGGCGACGGCGGGGCGGACGGTGTGGCGCTCGATCTGGGTGTCTCCTCCATGCAGATGGACGAGGCGGAGCGCGGCTTCTCCCTGATGCGCGACGGACCCCTCGACATGCGGATGGGAGGCGACGACGGGACCGCCGCCGATCTCGTGAACGGGGCGGAGCCCTCGGAGCTTTCGCGGATCTTCAAAGTCTACGGCGAAGAGCGTCAGGCGCGGCGGGTCGCGGGCGCGATCGCGCGGCGCCGGGTGCAAACGCCCTTCACCCGAACCCTCGATCTCGCGGAAGTTGTGGAGAACGCGCTCGGCGGTCGCCGTGGAGCCCGAATTCACCCCGCGACTCGGGTGTTCCAGGCCCTGCGAATCGCGGTCAACCAAGAGCTGACCGAACTGGAGCGAGGGCTCGTCGCGGCGGAACGGACCCTGAAGGCGGGAGGGCGGTTGGCCGTGGTCAGCTTTCACTCCCTGGAAGATCGTATCGTGAAGGCATTCCTTGTCGAACGCGCCGGCCGGCGAGGCGAAGCTTCCCGCCACGCGCCGCCGCGCGTCGTCGACCAGAGCCCGAGTTTCGAGATCGCCCGGGTCGGCGCGTCGTCGCCCACGGAGGCCGAGATCGCCCGCAATCCCCGCGCGCGCTCGGCGAAGTTCCGTTCGGCGATCCGCACCGAGGGTCCGCCTTGGAGGTCGGCGGCATGAACCCCTTCGCCATCTTCACCCGAAGAGTGCGCGGCGTTCGCGTGCTGGACCTCATGGCCGGCGCGATCCTGCTTGTGCTGGCGGTGGGCAGCTACGCCTTCAAGACCATGGCCGAGGCGCAAGGCGCCGGCGCCGCGGATGTCCAAGCCCAGATCGACAAGGAAGGACGCCGCATCCGCCTGCTCAAGGCGGAAATCTCCCATCTGGAGGCTCCCGCGCGCGTCGAAAGTCTGGCCACGCAATATCTCGGCATGGCCGCGCCGGACGTCAAACACGACATCACCCTCGCCGACCTGCCTCGGATCGCGGCGACGTCGGAAGCGCCGGTCCCGGCCAAGGCCGCGACGCCATGACCACCGCCGATGGCGAGTTCGAAGGGGGAGACGGCCGGCGCTGGCGCTTCCCGACATGGCGCGACATCACCTCGCACCTGTGGTGGCCGGAGCGGGCCTTCGAGCGCGCCAGGGCTTCGGGCAAGGCGGAAGACGACGTCCGCCTGCGCATCTTCTTCGTCATGGCGCTTTTCGCGGCGGGATTCGTCACCCTCGCGATCGGCGCGACCTATGCGGCCCTGTTCTCCGGGCTGAACGTCGGGAGCGTGGAATATCTGAAACCCAAGGCGCGGGCGGACGTCGTGGATCGCAATGGCGAGATCCTGGCGATGGATCTGGTCCACTACGGCCTCTACATCCATCCCAAGGACGTCAACGACCGCGCCGCCACCCGAGCCGCCCTCCTCACGGCCGTTCCCGGGCTCTCGCCGACACGGCTCGACAACGCGCTGAACGGACCTCATCCGGAATACTATGTCCTGGGCGGACTGACGCCGGGGCTCAAGGCCCGTGTCCACGACCTCGCCCTGCCTGGAATAGACTTTCAGGAAGAGAGCGGCCGGGCCTATCCGCTCGGGCAAACCGGCGCCCACGTCATCGGTTTCGCGGGCAAGGACGGCGAAGGATTGGCCGGCGCCGAGCGTGCGTTGGACGCGCCCATTCGCAATGCCGCGGGCAAGACCACGGTGCCGTTGTCCATCGACCTGCGCGTGCAGGGCGCGATGCAGGACGAACTGGAAAAGGCCGCCCTGCATTTCCAAGTGAAGGACGCCGTGGGCATGGTGATCAACGTCCGCACCGGGGAAATCCTGGCCATGGCCAGCTATCCCGCCTTCGATCCCAACGCCGTGGGCAAGGCGGACCCGGCGACGATGGTCAACCACGCGGCCCAGACGGTTTATGAGCCGGGGTCGGTGTTCAAGGTCTTCACTCTGGCCATGGGCCTGGATACCGGCTCGGCCAATGTCGATACCGTGTTCGACGTTCATTCGCCGATCGTGCTGCCCGGCCAGACCATCCACGATTACGACAAGGGCGACCACGCTCTGCCGCTTTGGGAAGTCTTCACCCATTCGTCGAATATCGGCGCCGCTCGGCTCGCCCTGCGCTCGGGGGCGGCGAACATGGACCACTATTGGCGGGCCTTCGGCCTCTTCGCCGCGGCGCCCAGCGAACTCGCGGAGTCCGCTCACCCGCTCTACAATCGCCGTCTCAGCGAGAACATCGTCGCCACGATGGGCTTCGGCCACGCGATTTCCGTCAGCCCCTTGGCCATCGCCACGGGCATGAGCTCGATCCTCAACGGCGGGCTCTACCGCCCGCTTACCCTTAGGAAGCTGGAACCGGGTCAGGCGCCGGCGCCGGGTCGCCGCGTGATCCAGGAGTCGACCTCCCGCACCATGCTCAATCTGATGCGGCTCAACGCCACCAATGGCACGGGTCGCAACGCCCTCATTCCGGGTTACCGGGTCGGCGGCAAGACGGGGACCGCCACCAAGCTGGTCAACGGCCGCTACGCGGGAGGAAAGCGGAACCTGGCCTCCTTCGCGGCCATCTTTCCCACCGACGGTCCGCTGGACGCCGATCGCTACTACGTCCTGGTGATGATGGACGAGCCTCACGAGATGCCCGAGACCGGCGGCTTCACCACCGGCGGCGCGGTCTCGGCGCCGATCGCCGGCAAGATCATCGCGCGCATCGCCCCCTTCCTGGGGGTCCGCCGCGTCCTGACCAAGGGCGACGAGCCCATCGCCGGCAAGAACCGCGACATCATCGACCACTCCATCCTGACGGCGACCGACTGATGCTCGGCCAGCGCCTCTCCGACCTGGTGAAAAAGGATCTCGCCTGCGATCCTCTGATCGAAGGCATCACGGCCGACAGCCGCAAGGTCCAACCGGGCTGGCTCTTCGCGGCGCTTCCCGGCGCGACGTCGGACGGCAAGGCCTTCGTGCCTCAGGCCTTGGCGCGAGGGGCGGCCGCGGTGCTCTCGAGCGCCGAAATCCCCGGCATCGCCGCGCCCGTGGTGCGGGTTCACGATCCACGCCGCGTCTATGCCCTGGCCGCGGCGACCTTCTACGGCCGCCAGCCGCGCACCTGCGTCGCGGTCACCGGCACCAACGGCAAGACTTCGGTCGCCGGGTTCTGCCGCCAGATCTTCGGCGCGGCGGGCTTCAACGCCGCCAGCATGGGCACGCTGGGCGTCCGCGCCGGAGATGAGCAGATCACGCCCCCCGGCCTCACGACGCCCGACGCCGCCGATGTCGCGCGGCTGCTGAGCGATCTCGCTGGGCGCGGCGTGACTCATCTGGCGATGGAGGCGTCGTCTCACGGTATCGATCAGCGGCGCCTGGACGGCGTGAAGCTCGCCGCCGCCGGTTTCCTCAATCTGACCCAGGATCACCTCGACTATCACGGCACCATGGGGTCCTACCGCGCGGCGAAGCTGCGCCTGTTCGAAACGCTTCTGCCCAGAGAGGGCACGGCGGTGCTGAACGCCGACAGCGATGCTTTCTCCGCGTTCGCGGGCGCCTCCGTCCTCGGCGGCCATACGCTCCTGACCGTGGGCTCCAAGGGCGAACATCTCGCCCTGACGGATCGCGAGGCCAGGTCGGGAGGCCAGCAGCTGAAACTGCGGGCCTGGGGCCGGCCCTACGATCTCTTCATGCCTTTGGCGGGCGCCTTCCAGGCCTCCAACGCCCTGGTGGCGGCGGGTCTTGCGATCGCCGCGGGCGTACCGGTCGAGACGGCGCTGGGCGCGCTGGAGCGCCTGGAAGGCGCGCCCGGTCGGCTCCAGCCTATCGGCCGCGGTCCGCGCGGCGGCGAAGCCTATGTCGACTACGCTCACACCCCTGACGGCCTTTCGACCGTGCTCTCGGCGCTGCGGCCTCACGCGGCGGGCCGGCTGATCGTGGTCTTCGGCGCGGGTGGAGATCGCGACCGGAGCAAACGCCCCCTGATGGGCGCCGTCGCCGCCGCCCTCGCGGACATCGCCATCGTCGCCGACGACAATCCCAGGAGCGAGGCGCCGGGCGCGATTCGCGGCGATATCATGCAGGGGAACCTGGGCCTTCGCGAGATCGGCGACCGCCACGCGGCCATCGCCGCCGCCGTCGCGATGCTCGAAGTGGGCGATATCCTGGTCGTGGCGGGCAAGGGGCACGAACAGGGCCAGACGATCGGCGACGTCGTGCGCCCCTTCGACGATGTCGAGGAAGTGCGGCGCGCGCTCGGGCTAGAGACCAGGGATGCCTGAAACCCTGTGGACTTCCGCCGAGATTGTCGAGGCGACCGGCGGCGCCGCCTATGGCGAAGCCTTCGCGGTCACGGGGATCGGCATCGACAGCCGGGAAATCGCGCCCGGCGACCTTTTCGTCGCCCTGGAGGCCGATCGCGATGGCCACAGCTATGTCGCGCGGGCCCTGGGCGCTGGCGCGGCGGGCGCCCTGACGCGGCAGTGGGTCTCGGGCGACGGGGTGACGGTCGATGACACCCTGGACGGACTTCGCCGGATGGCCATGGCGGCGCGCGCGCGCGGCGCGAAGCGGGCGGCGATCACCGGCTCGGTGGGCAAGACGACGGTGACTCAGCTCGTCCTCGCGGGACTGCGTCGCGCCGGTCCCGCCCATGGCTCGATCCGCTCGTTCAACAACCATATCGGCGTTCCCCTGACGCTGGCGCGGATGCCGAAGGCGACCCAGCGCGCGGTGTTCGAGATCGGCATGAACCACGCCGACGAGATCTCCTCTTTGACCAGGCTGGTCGCGCCCCACGTCGTCGCGATCACCACCGTCGAAGCCGCTCACGCCGAGAATTTCGTCGACGGCGAGCGCGGGGTGGCTCGGGCCAAGGCCGAAATCTTTCAAGGCCTGACCCCCGGCGGCGTCGCGGTGTTGAACGCCGACAACCCCTGGGCCGACTTTCTCCAGGCGGAGGCCCGCCGCGCCGGCGCGGTGATCCGCGTGTTCGGCAAGGGCCTGGACGCCGACGCCCGATTGACCGGCTTCACGCCAAAAGCCGGCCGCGCCAGGGTCGAGGCCATGATCGAGGGTCAAGCCGTCCGTTTCACCGTTAAGCAGACCGCCGCGCACTGGGGACCGATGAGCCTATGCGCCCTCCTGGTGATGCGCGCGCTGGACGTCGACATGACCGCGGCCGTGAAAGCCATCGAGGCTTTCGCCCCCCTCGAGGGGCGCGGCGCGGAGCGGCTCGTCGAGGGTCTCCGCGGAACCTTCACCGTGATCGACGAAAGCTACAACGCCAGTCCCGTCTCCGTGGGCGCCGCCCTGCGCGCGCTCGGAGCGAGAAAGGGCCGACGCATCGCGGTTCTGACCGATATGCTCGAGCTGGACGAGGCCGAACGCCGCCACGCCGAACTGGCCTCGGAGGTGGACGCTTCCGGCGTGGACCTCGTCTTCTGCGCGGGACCACTCATGAAGGCCCTGTGGCGCGCGCTTCCCGCGGATCGCCAGGGCGCGTGGGCGCCTGACGCGGCGACCCTGGCGCCCGAGGTCGTGGCGGCGGTGCGGGAGGGCGACCTGGTGATGGTCAAGGGCTCGAAGGCCTCAAAGGCCAGCCTCGTGTTGCAGGCGTTGGAGCGCGCCTGATGTTCTATCTGATTTACCAATACGCCGTCGCCCATCACCTCGATTTTCCGGGGGTCAACCTCCTCAAGTTCCTCACCTTCCGGGGCGGCGCGGCGGTGGCGACGTCGCAGCTCGTGGTTGTCCTGATGGGCAGTCGCTTCATCCGCTGGATGCGGGCCAAGCAGGGCCGCGGCCAACCGGTCCGGGAAGACGGCATCCAACGCCACATCATCGAAAAAGCCGGCACGCCGACCATGGGCGGACTGATGTTCCTGGCCGGGATCACCGTGGCCACCCTGCTCTGGGCGGACCTGGCGAACGTCTATGTCTGGGTGATGCTGCTGGTGACCCTGGCCTTCGGCGGTCTGGGCTTCATGGACGACTACGCCAAGGTAACGAAACAGACCACGGCGGGGATTTCCGGACGCATGCGTCTGGCGGTGGAGGCCCTCGTCGCCGTCTCGGCGGTCTTTTTGATGGTGCGTTACGGCCAGCCCTCCCCGGAAGGCGCGCACCTCTCGACCTCTCTGGTCTTTCCAGTCTTCAAGAAGGCCGTGGTCGATCTGGGCCTGTTCTATCTGGTGTTCGGCGCCTTCATCATCGTGGGCGCATCCAACGCGGTGAACTTCACCGACGGGCTGGACGGCCTGGCGACCGTGCCGGTGATGATCGCGGCGGCCACCTTCGGCCTGATCGCCTATCTCGTCGGCAATCTGAAGTTCAGCGACTACCTCGAACTGCACAATGTGCCCACCGTCGGGGAGACGGCGGTGTTCTGCGCCGCCATCGTCGGCTCCGGACTGGGCTTCCTCTGGTACAACGCGCCGCCCGCGCGAATATTCATGGGCGATTCCGGCGCGCTGTCGCTGGGCGGGGCGCTCGGCGCGGTGGCGGTGGCAACCAAGCACGAGATCGTGCTCGGCATCGTCGGCGGCCTCTTCGTGGTCGAGACCGTTTCGGTGATCATCCAGGTGTTGTGGTTCAAGCGCACGGGTCGGCGGGTGTTTCTGATGGCCCCGATCCACCACCATTTCGAGCGATTGGGCTGGTCCGAGCCGACGGTGGTCATCCGCTTCTGGATCATCGCCATCATGTTGGCGATGATCGGCCTCTCGACGCTGAAATTGAGATAGCGCCGTGATCCCGGTCTCCAATTTCCTCGGTCAGACCGTCGCCGTTTTCGGCCTCGCCCGTTCCGGCCTCGCCGCCGCGCGCGCGCTCGCGGCCGGGGGAGCGAAGGTCGCTTGCTGGGACGAAAACGCCGCGTCGCGCGACGCCGCCAGGGCCGAGGGCCTTGAACTGGTCGATCTGAAGGGCGCGGATTGGTCGGACTTCGCCGCCCTGGTCGTCGCGCCGGGCGTTCCCTTGACCCACCCCGCGCCGCACTGGACGGTGGCGGCGGCGAAGGCGGCTGGCGTGCCCGTGATCGGCGACATCGAACTCTTCGCCCGCGCGGTGAACGCCGCGCCGGAGCACAAGCGGCCCCGCGTGATCGCCATCACCGGCACAAACGGCAAGTCCACCACCACCGCTTTGATCGGCCACGTGCTCGCCCAGGCCGGCCGCGACGCGCGGATCGGCGGCAACATCGGCGTCGGCGTCCTGGCGCTGGAGCCGATGCACGGCGGCGCGGTCTATGTGCTGGAGCTTTCCAGCTATCAGCTCGACCTCACCTCGAGCCTCAAGCCCGACGTCGCCATCATCCTCAACATCAGCCCCGATCACCTCGACCGACATGGCGGCATGGAGGGTTACGTCGCGGCGAAGCGGCGCATCCTCCTCAACCAGGGCAAGGGCGACACCGCCCTGATCGGGATCGACGACGCCCGGGGCCAGCAGATCTGCACCGAGATCACCGCCGCCAACCGCCGCACGATCTGGCCCTTCAGCGCGAAAAAGGCGATCGGGCGCGGCGTCTACGCCCTCGGCGGCGTGCTCTATGACGCCACCGACGG
Organism: Caulobacterales bacterium; assembly: GCA_038231315.1. GTDB lineage: Bacteria > Pseudomonadota > Alphaproteobacteria > Caulobacterales > Caulobacteraceae > Acaudatibacter. The sequence goes on along the minus strand of JBBRLN010000017.1, from coordinate 17,717 downwards.
GCCGGCGAGGGAACTGGTCGATCTTCGCGAGGCGCGCTCCCTGCCCGGGCGGCACAATTGGCAGAACGCCGCCGCCGCCTACGCCGCCTGCCGCGCGCTGGGCCTTACCGCGCGGGAGACCGTGCGCGGCTTGATGAGCTTCGGCGGCCTTGCGCACCGAATGGAGACCATCGGGCGGATCGGCAAGGTGCGCTTCGTCAACGACTCGAAAGCGACCAATATCGACGCCGCGCGCCAGGCCATGTCGAGTTATCCGAAGTTCCGCTGGATCGCCGGCGGCCGGGCCAAGGCGGGCGGCATCGCCTGTCTCGCCGACCTCTTCCCCCGCGTCGAGCGCGCCTATCTGATCGGTGAAGCGGCGCAGGGGTTCAAATCGACTCTCGAAGGCAGGGCGCCGGTGCTCGTCGCCGGAACCTTGGACGCGGCGGTGCGCGCCGCCTTCGCGGACGCCCGGGCGAGCGGAGAGGCCGAGATCGTCCTCTTCAGCCCCGCCTGCGCCTCCTTCGATCAGTTCAGCGATTTCGAGGCGCGCGGCGAGGCGTTCCGCGCCGCCGTCCACGCCCTCGCCGAGACCCTGGAGTAGCAGGCATGGCCAGTCAGAAACACGCCTTTCTCCGCACCGATCGCTCCGCCATGGGGGTCTGGTGGTGGACGACCGACCACGTCCTGATGGGCGCGACCTTCGCCCTCATCCTGCTGGGCGTTCTCCTGCAGTTCGGCACCAGCCCCGCGGCGGCCGAGCGTCTGGGTATCGCCTGGCCGTTCCACTTCGCCGTCCGCCAGTGCGTCTTCGCGGCGCTGGGCGCGGCCATCGTGCTGGGAACCTCGATGCTCTCGCCCAAGGGCGCGCGGCGGGCGGCTTTCTTCATCTATCTGATCTCCATCGCCGCGATGTTCGCCCTGCCGTTCCTGGGGCACCAAGCCAAGGGCGCGACACGCTGGGTCGAGGTCGCCGGCTTCACCCTGCAACCTTCCGAATTCATGAAGCCGGCCCTGATCGTCCTGATCGCCTGGATGTTCGCCGAGGGTCAGAAGGGAGAGGGGGTGCCGGGGGTCTCGATCGCCTTCGGCCTCTACGCGCTCGCCGTGGGCTTGCTTTTGATCGAGCCGGACATCGGCCAGACCGTGCTGATCACGGCCGCCTTCGGCGCCGCGTTCTGGATGGCGGGCGTGCCGATGACCTGGATCGCCACCCTGGGTGGGCTGGCGGTGGTGGGCCTGGGCAGCACCTATTTCCTGTTTCAGCATGTCGCGAGCCGGGTCCACGGCTTTCTCGACACCGACAAGCTGGGCGCGCACCAGCAGGTCCATCGCGCCGCCGAGGCCATCGCGGCCGGCCGCGCCTTTGGCCGAGGGCCTGGCGAGGGCGTGATGAAGGTTCAGATCCCCGACATGCACACCGACTTCGCCTACAGCGCCGGCGCCGAGGAATACGGCCTGATGCTCTCCCTCACCCTGATCGCGCTCTTCATGCTGCTGGTGATCCGCGGGCTCTACAAGGCGATGAAACTCTCCGACCCCTTCGAACAGGTGGCCTCGGCCGGCCTGTTCGTGCTGGTGGGGATGCAGGCCTTCATCAATGTCGCCGTGAACCTCGACCTCATCCCGACCAAGGGGATGACCTTGCCGTTCATCAGCTACGGCGGCTCTTCGATGCTGGCGATGGGCCTCACCCTCGGCCTCGCGCTGTCCCTCACACGCCGCCGTCCGGGCGCCTATGCGGCCAGCGACAGCCTGGCCAAGGCTGGCGCCTTTGCCTGATCGCCAACCCGCCGCCGCGCGGATCGCGGTGATCGCGGCGGGGGGAACGGGCGGACACCTCTTTCCCGCCGAAGCCCTGGCCAGGGCGCTGATCGCGCGCGGTTGGCGCATCGTGCTGGCCACCGACGACCGCGTCTCCAGCCTCTCGCACGCTTTTCCGGCGGAGGAGATCGTCACCCTCGAGGCGGCGACGTTCAAGGGCCGCAACCCGGTCGATCTTGCGCGCGCGGGCGGTACGATCCTGCGCGGTGTGGGTCAGGGTCGGGCGGCCCTTGCCCGCATCCGGCCGGACGTTGTGGTCGGCTTCGGCGGCTATCCCTCGCTTCCGGCCCTGATCGCGGCGATCAGTCAGGGCCGGCGAACGGTGATCCATGAGCAGAACGCCGTCAGTGGCCGGGCCAACCGCCTGATCGCGCCCTACGTCACCGAGATCGCCTGCGCCTTCGACGCCTTGGGCAAGGCCAGCGCCAAGAGCCAGGCCCGCAAGATCGTGGTCGGCAATCCGGTGCGGCCCGAGATCCGCGCGCTCGCCGACCTCGCCTATCAGCCGCCCGAGGACGGCGGTGAAATCCGCCTGCTGATCACCGGCGGCAGCCAGGGCGCTCGGCTGCTTTCCGAACTGCTGCCCGCCGCCATCGCCAAGCTGCCCGAAGCCCTCCGCGCGCGGCTCAGCGTCGAACAGCAGACCCGCCCCGAGTCGATCGACATCGCCCGCTCCATCTACGCCGACGCCGGGGTGAAAGCCGAGATCGCCCCGTTCTTCCGCGACATGGCCGGCCGCCTTGCCCGCGCCCACCTCGTCATCGGCCGCTCCGGCGCCTCGACGGTCAGCGAGGTTGCTGTGGCCGGACGACCCTCGATCTTGATCCCGCTTGGCGTCTCCCTCGACGACGACCAGGGCCAGAACGCCAAGGTTCTGGAGGACGCGGGCGCGGCCCAGGTGGCTCGCGAGAACGCTCTGACCCAGCCGATGATGACGACCGCGTTGCAGACGTTGCTGGGCAATCCCAAACGCCTGGCGAAGATGGCGCGGGCGGCGCGGGGCGTGGCCCGACCGGACGCAGCGGAACGGTTGGCCGACCTGGTGGAGCGGACCGCGGTGTGAGGGTCAAACGCCGGTTTCGGCCCGTTGCGCACTCGGTGCCTCCGTGGTCCCTCCTTAAAATCTGATGCGGTCGGGGCGGACGACCGGTCTCGCGGCCTTGCCTTGATTGATAGCGGCCGCTATCATACGATGATGCCCCAATTGCTCGTCAGGGATGTCGCTTCCGATATTGTGGACGGGCTGAAAAAGCGGGCGCGGGCCCACGGCCGAAGCGCCGAGGCGGAGCATCGCGCTTTGCTCGAACGCGAGTATGGCGGCGATCATTCCGACTTCTGGACTGAAGCCGCCCGGCTCCGTGCTGAAACGAAAGGCCGTGTCATAACTGACTCCGCCGAGTTGATCCGCGAAAGCCGCGACAGCGGGTGGGGATTGTAGTCGACGCCTCCGTCGCCCTCAAATGGGTGGTGGAGGAAAACGGATCAGACAAGGCCGCAGCTCTCAGCAACGAGTCTTTGTTCGCGCCGTCGATATGGATGGTCGAGGCGGGAAATGCACTGTGGAGGCTCGCGAGGCGGGGCGAAATCTCGCAGGCGGAAGCGCGAGATCGATTGTCGCGACTGAGACGAGCTCCGGTGACGATTTTTGGCATTGAGGCGGACACGGACGCGGCTCTCGAATTGTCGCTTCAAATCGATCACCCGATCTACGATTGCCTTTATTTGGCCCTGGCGATCCGAGTTGGAGTTCCGTTGATTACGGCCGATCAAAAGTTCCATGCGGCCGTCCTGAAATCGAAGGGCCATAACGGCATCGTCCGTTTGCTGGACCAGTTTGAGCCGGCAGCGCCAACCTAGCCATGCACCGCAACCCCACCCCCTTCGATCTCGGTCCAGTGCACTTCATCGGCATCGGCGGCATTGGCATGAGCGGCATCGCCGAAATCATGCTGCGGCGGGGCTATACGGTCCAGGGGTCGGACGCCAAGGCTTCCGCCAATACAGATAGGCTGGCGGAACTCGGCGCGGCTGTCTTCATCGGCCATGACGCCGCGCACGTGGCCGGGGCCTCGGCGATCGTCCATTCCAGCGCCATCCGCCCCGACAATCCTGAGATGGCCGCCGGCCGCGCCGCCCGCATTCCCCTGGTGCGCCGCGCGGAGATGCTGGCCGAATTGATGCGGCTGCGTTTCTCGATCGCGGTCGGCGGCACGCACGGCAAGACCACGACAACCTCGATGATCGCCGCGGTGCTCGACGCCGGCGGCATGGACCCCACAGTGGTCAACGGCGGCATCATCAACGCCTATGGCGCCAACGCCAAGGTCGGCGAGGGCGATTGGATCGTGGTCGAGGCGGACGAAAGCGACGGCACCTTCCTCAAGCTCCATTCCACCGTGGCGGTGGTGACCAATATCGATCCCGAACACCTCGATCACCACGGCGACTTCGCCGGCCTGAAACGCGCCTTCGCCGACTTCGTCCGCAACATCCCGTTCTACGGCTTCGCCGCCGTCTGCGTGGACGACGCCGATGTTCAGGAGATGGTCTCGGAGATCGAGAACCGCCGTCTGGTCGCCTACGGTCTGAACCCGCAGGCCGAGGTCCGCGCCGTGGATGTGACGATGGGGCCCGCCGGCGCCGCCTTTTCCGTCCGGATCACCGATCCGGCGGGCGCTCATCAGGAAATCGAAGGCTTCACCATCCCGATGGCCGGCACGCACAATGTGCTGAACGCATTGGCGTCGATCGCCGTGGGCCGCGAACTCGGGGTCGAGGTCGACGCGATTCGCGCCGGTCTCGCGGGCTTCGGCGGCGTGCGGCGCCGTTTCACGACCACCGGCGTCGCGGGAGGCGTGCGCGTGATCGACGACTACGGCCACCATCCGACCGAGATTTCCAGCGTGCTCGCCGCAGCGCGCGCGATCACCACGGGCCGCGTGCTCGCGGTGGTGCAGCCGCACCGCTACACCCGCCTGCGCGACCTCTTCCAAGAGTTCTGCGTCTGTTTCAACGACGCCGACGCGGTGATCGTGGCTGACGTCTATCCCGCGGGCGAGGCGCCCATCGAGGGCTTCGACCGCGACGCCCTCGCGGAGGGCGTGCGGCGTCACGGCCATCGCCAGGTCTTCACGACCGAGGGGCCGGCAGCCCTCCCCGGCCTGATCGCTGCGGAGACCACCAGCGGCGATCTCGTGGTCTTCCTCGGCGCCGGCGACATCACCGCCTGGGCTCACGCCCTTCCCGCGCAGCTGGAAGCTCTGGCCGCTTGAGTTGGCTGGAGCGGTTATCGGTCGCGCGCGGCAAGGTCTTGCGGAATGAGTCCTTGGCGCCCTTCACCTGGTTGCGCGTAGGGGGCCCGGCGGAGGCGCTGTTCCTCCCCGCCGACGAGGACGATCTGGCGACGGTCCTCGCGGCCCTGCCGGTCGAGATTCCGCTCACCGTGCTGGGCGTCGGCTCCAACGTCATCGTGCGCGACGGTGGGATCGAAGGTCTGGTGATCCGCCTCGCGGGCAGAGCGTTCGCGAATGTCATCGTCGATCGGGGCTCAAGCCAGATCGTCGCGGGTGCGGCGGCGCTGGACGGCGGCGTGGCGCGCGCAGCGGCCCGGGCCGGGGTTGCCGGGCTCGAGTTCTTCGCCGGGATTCCCGGGACGATCGGCGGCGCCCTGACCATGAACGCGGGCTGCTACGGCTCCGAGACCGCCGATCGTCTCGCCGCGGCCTGGGGGGTGGATCGCTCGGGCGCGCGCCGGGTCTTCACCCCGGCGCAGCTTGCCTTCGCCTATCGCTACTCGGAGACGCCGGAGGGCTTCGTCTGGACCGGCGCCGCGTTCAAGGGCGTCCATGACGATCACGAGGTGGTCGGTCAGCGCATGGCCGAGATCACCGCCCGCCGCCAGGTCAGCCAGCCGGTCCGCGAAAAGACCGGCGGCTCGACATTCCGCAATCCGCCCGGCCACTCGGCGTGGAAACTGATCGACGAAGCCGGCTGGCGCGGGAAGCCCTTCGGCGGCGCGATGTTCTCGCCGCTCCACGCCAACTTTCTGATCAATACCGGCGAGGCGACGGCGGCAGACCTGGAAGGGTTGGGCGAAGCGGTTCGCCGCGATGTGGCCGCGCGGTCGGGCGTCGCTCTCGAGTGGGAGGTGAGACGTCTTGGGACCATATCCTGACGAAAAATTCATTCGCCGAGTTTGGCTTAGTGTTATACCTCACCGGTACACAAACTCACGGGGGGTAAAGCGAAGTGAAATCGATCGTAGTCAGCCTGGGCGCGCTCATGCTCGCCTCCGGAGCGGCCCGGGCCGCTAGCGACCAGCAACCCGTGAGCAGGATTTTTCAGGCCGACAAGACGGCCGTCGGCGGTCAGAGCGCGTCTGCGATGAGAGCGGAGTTCGCCTTCGCCGGATCGGGGCTCACCGGCAAGCTCGTCTCGCTTACCGACCTCGAACGGGGACGATACGTCGATGCGGTGGCCGCCGGCCCGGTGAACATGACCAATGGCTTCGACGGCGCGCATGCCTGGGCGAAGGATCCCTCCGGGACCGTCACCCTGCAGGACGGCGGCGAGCAGCGGGCCCTGGCCGTGAACGACGCCTATCGGCGCGCCAACCTCTGGTGGCGCTCGGACTTCGGCGGCGCCCAGGTCAAGGCCTTGGGTTTGAAAAAGGACGAGGCGGGCGCGACCTACGACGCTGTCAGCGTGACGCCGGACGGCGGCAAGACCTTCGAGGCGTGGTTCGGAACAGCGGACCATCTGCTCCATCGCGTGGTGGAGACCGCAGGCGCCAAGACGGTGGTCACGACCAGTTCCGACTACCGTTCCGTGGGTGGCGCGATGGAGCCCGGGAAGATCGTGATCGACGAGGGCGACGGCGCGAAATATCTGCAGACTCTGACGTTGATCTCGGCCAGCTTTCAACCCAAGGCGTCCGATGCGGCGTTCGCGCCGCCGAAGGTCGAACTCGCGGACTCGTCGATCGAGGGCGGCGCCGCTGAAACCGTGCTGCCCTTCCACATGATCAACAATCACATCTACGCTCAGGCCAAGGTCAACGGACAAGGCCCCTACACCTTCATCTTCGACACAGGGGGCTTGAATCTGGTTACGCCGACCATGGCCCGGACGCTCGGCTTAAAGACGAGCGGGGCGATGGCGGGCGGCGGCGCGGGCGAGGGCACGGTCGAGGTCGCCTTCGCCAAGGTGGCCCAATTGGACATTGGCGCGGCGACTTTGAAGGATCAGACATTCGTCGTCCTGCCGTTGGACGAGATGCTCTCCAACATCGAGGGCGTGCCGGAACAGGGCATGATCGGTTTCGAGACCTTCCGCCGCTTCGTGACCCGGGTCGACTATGGCGCCAAGACGGTCACCCTGATCGACCCCAGGCGGTTCGATCCCAAGGACGCGGGGACCGCGATCCACTTCGATTTCGACGACAAGAATCCGCAGATCGCCGGAACCTTCGAGGGCATCCCGGGCAAGTTCGACATCGACACCGGCTCTCGCGCCGAGGTGACGCTCAACAAGCCATTCTCCGAGCGCAACGGCCTGCGCGCCAAGCATCCCAGGGGCGCCGACATGGTCGATGGCTGGGGCGTCGGCGGTCCGTCGCGGGGCTACGTCACGCGCGGGGCCTTGTTGACCTTGGGACCGGTGGAGGTGAAGTCCGTGGTCGCCACCCTGACGACGCAGACCAAGGGCGCGTTCGCCGGCGACGCCTATCAGGGCAATATCGGCGGCGGGGTGCTCAAGCGCTTTGTCGTCACCTTCGACTACGGCCGCCAGATCATGTATCTGAAACCCCTGCCGACGCCGCCCGAAGATATCGGCGGCTTCGATCGGGCGGGCATGTGGTTCAATGTCTCCGGCGACGGCTTCAAGATCGTCGATGTCACGGCGAACGGTCCCGCGGAGGCGGCGGGGCTGAAGGTGGGTGACGAAATCGTCGGGATCGACGGTCAACCCTCGAACACGGTGAAGATCTACGAGCTGCGGCGGCGGCTGCGGTCTCAGCCTCCGGGCACGGTCGTTGCCTTGAAGGTCGCGCGGAGCGGCGCAAGCCGTGAGGTCAAGGTTACACTGCGCGATCTGATCTGAAACCGGGCGCGATCGCCGACGCCGTGGTACGGCGCGGCGTGGCCCAGCCTCCCGCGACCCTACCCGCGCGCCATGCGCTTCTGGCCCTCGCCGTGGTCGCGGTCTGGGGCACGAATTTCGTGGTGATCAAGGTCGGGTTGGACCACCTGCAGCCGCTGCTCTTCGCGACCCTCCGGTTCTTCTTCGCGTTTTTCCCGGCGGCGTTCTTTGTAAAGCGTCCGACCGCGCCATGGCGAAATCTCGCGGCCTACGGCGTTCTCATCGGCGCAGGGCAGTTCGGCGTGCTCTATCTGGCGATAAATGGCCGCATCTCCCCGGGTCTGGCCTCGCTCGTGGTCCAGACGCAGGCCGTCTTCACCATCGGCTTCGCGATGGCTCTGACAGGGGAGCGTATCAGGTATTTCCAGATCGCCGCGCTGGCTCTGGCCGCCGGAGGGCTGGCCGTGATCGGGTTCAACGCGGGCGCGGACGTCACGCCGCTCGGCCTCGCCATGGTGCTCTTCGCCGCCCTGAGTTGGGCGGGCGGCAACATGATCGCCCGCGCAACGCCGGAGGTCGACATCCTCGCCTTCGTCGTCTGGTCCAGCCTCTTCGCGATCCCACCCCTTTTCATCCTCTCGCTCAGCTTCGAAGGCTGGCCGGCGATCGCGCGGGGCGTGACGGGCGCGAGCGTCGCCACTTGGGCCGTCGTGCTCTGGCAGTCGGTCGGCAATACGCTCTTCGGCTACGCGGCGTGGGGTTGGCTGCTCGCCCGTCACCCGACCGCGACGGTCGCGCCACTCGCCCTGCTGGTGCCGGTCTTCGGCATGGGCGCAGCGAGCCTACTTCTAGGCGAGGGGCTTCAGCCGTGGAAGATCGCGGCCGCCGCGCTCGTTCTCAGCGGCTTGGCGCTGAATGTCTTCGGTCCGATGCTGGGACGAAGAGCGGCGCCAAACTGAATTGCGTTTACGATTTGGTCCTCGCCAGCGCTGTCGCGGTCGCGAGGCCGGCAAACCCATCGCCGCCGCCGATCTGGCGGCTCGACCTATGATTCTGAAACGAGCGGATCGACGTTCATTGGGGCGCGCCCGGTCACCGCCGCCATGACCGCTCCGATCTCGTCATGGAGAACGAGGTCGGCGTAGAGGTCTTGGTCGGTCGGCTCACGGTTTACGATCGCCAGCGCCGCGCCGTTGCGCTTGGCGGCCAGGGGAAAGCCCGCGGCGGGGAACACCGCCAGGGAGGAGCCCAGCACCAGAAAGAGATCGCAGGCCAGCGTCGCGGTCTCGGCGCGCGCCATCGGCCCGGCGGGCATCGGCTGCCCAAAAGAAATGGTGGCTGTCTTCACGATCCCGCCGCAGGCGCGGCAGGCCGGCAAGCCGCCGCCTTCATACGTCGCTCGGAGGTCCTCGAGTTCGTGGCGCAGACCGCATTCCAGACAAGTGGCGTAGCTGGCGTTGCCGTGCAGCTCGATCACCTTGTGGGCGGGGACGCCCGAGTCCTGGTGAAGGTTGTCCACGTTCTGGGTGATGACGGCGGAGACTTTTCCATCGGCGACCAGCCCCGCGATGGCGAGATGGCCGCTGTTGGGCTTGGCGCCGGTCCAGCCCGCCGCGCCCGAAAACGCGCGGCGCCAAGCCTCGCGGCGAAGGTCCTCTCTGGCGAGGAAATCCTGGAACTGGATCGGCTTCATCCGGCTCCAAACTCCGCCCGGGCTGCGGAAGTCCGGCACCCCGGACTCGGTGGACATCCCCGCGCCGGTGAAGACCACCACATTGCGCGCATCCGCGATCAACGCGGCCAAGCGTTGGCGGGGCGTCACGATATCAGCGGGAGACGAGGCCGCCATCGCCAGGCAGCTCTTCCGTCTTCGCCAGGCGCCCCGTCAGATAGAGCCCGATCACCAACGCCGCGAATGGGATCAGGGCCAGGAGGTCCGACCACGGCCCGTCGAAGAACGGGTTGTGCGCGGTCATCCAGTCGGTGACCTGCTGATTGAAGCCGGTCAGGGCGCCGGCCATGAAGGCGATGCCGATCCCCGCGATCGCCCCGCCGGCGATATAGCCGGAAGCGACCAGGACGCCGGGGCTTTTGTCGGTCTCGGCGATCATCTCGGCCTCGGTCAGGTTCGCGTCCCGGTGACGCTTGCGCAGATGGCGATCGACGAACCAGCGCACCACCCCGCCGAAGAAGATCGGCGAGGACGACGACAATGGCAGATAGACCCCCACCGCGAAGGCGAGGGAGGGGATGCCGCACATCTCCAGCACACCCGCGATCATCCCGCCCAGGATCACCAGTGTCCAGGGCAGCTGTCGGCTGAGGATGCCCTTGATGATGTAGCTCATCAGGGTGGCTTTGGGCGCGGCGAACTTGTTCACCGACGTCCCGTCGGGGCGGACCTTGTGCGTGCCGTTGATGCCCGGATCGACGAGATAGGCCGGTTTGCCGGACGCGTCGACGAGGTATTGCCCCGCCGGTCCGCCGACGTCGTCCAGCTTGTGGAAGACGCGGTAGGCGGCGCCGTCGCTCTTTTCCTGCGGGCCCTTCAGATGGCCGACGGGGAGACCGGCGACCTTCTCCGCCGGCGCCGCCCAGGTCGCGGCGGGCTGGGGCACATAGACCGTGGCGGCGTCGTTCAGGGAGAGCAGGATCGGTCCCAGCACCAAGGCGGAAGCCAGAGCGCCGGCGAGGATGGCGATCTGTTGGGCCCGCGGCGTCGAGCCGATCAGGAACCCGGTCTTCAGGTCCTGCGACGTCGTCCCACCGTTGGAGGCCGCGACGCAGACGATGCCGCCGACGCTGAGGGCGGTCACGTAATAGCTCGGCCCGGTCCAGCCGAGGGCGAGGAAAGCCAGGCAGGTCAGCAGCAAGGTCGCCACGGTCATCCCGGAGATCGGATTCGACGACGAGCCGATCTCGCCCGTCAGGCGCGACGACACGGTCACAAACAGGAAGCCGAACACCACGATCAGGATCGCGCCCAGGATGTTCATGTGCAGGGTGTGGGCGAAGAGGATTCCGGCCATCAGAACCACGAGGCCGACCGCGACGAACCGCGGCGAGAGGTCCTGGTCGGTGCGGGCCGCGGCTTCCCGCTCCGTCGTCGCCGCACGGCCCGCGCGCCAGTCGGCGACGCCGCTGCGGATGCTGCCGACGATCATCGGCAATGAGCGGAACAGGCTGATGATCCCGCCCGTCGCGACCGCCCCCGCGCCGATGTAGAGCACATAGGCGCCCCGGATATCGTCCGGCGACATCCCGGCGATCGGCGCTGTCCCCGGCGCGATCACCCCGGGGGTCGAAGCGCCGAAGAAGCGGATCATCGGGATCAGGACCATGTAGGCCAGCACGCCGCCGGCGGCCATGGTCGCGGCGATCTTCGGGCCGATGATGTAGCCGACGCCCAGCAGTTCCGGAGAGATCTCCGCCGAAAGCGATCCGGCGGCGAAGGGGGCGCCGAAGATCTTCTGCGGGGTGTCCTTCCAGAGCTTGAACGCCTCCATCGCCAGCTTGTATACGACGCCTACGCCGAACCCGCCGAAGATCGCCGCCGCGCCGGAGCCGGCGCCGTCGAGCGCGGAGGTCCCGCCGTCCTCCCGGCCCATGGCGCGTTCCTCGGGAGTCGCGCCGGCCTTGAGGACCTCCGCGCAGGCGGTGCCTTCGGGGTATTTCAGGACGCCATGCTGCTGCACGATCAGGGCGCGGCGCAGGGGGATCATCATAAGGATGCCGAGCAGTCCGCCCAAGCCCGCCACCAGGATCACCCGCCCGATCTCCAGGTCGAAGCCCAGGATCATGATCGCCGGCATGGTCACGCCGATGCCGAAGGCGATGGATTCCCCCGCCGATCCGGCGGTCTGGACGATGTTGTGCTCGAGGATCGTCGCCGGCCTGACGCCGAGCTTGGCGAGGATGCGGAACAGGGTCAGCGAGATCACCGCGACGGGGATCGAGGCGCTGACCGTCAGGCCGACCTTCAGCACCAGGTAGAGCGATGAAGCCCCGAAGATCACGCCCAGCAACATGCCGACGATCAGCGGGACGGGGGTCAGTTCCTTCAGCGTCGCCCGCGCCGGGATCAGGGGTCGGAAGGTCGCCGCGAGGCCGGGCCGGATCGAGTCGAGCATCGTCATGGGCGGATCAGAGCATGGCCAAGCGCGGTCGGCCAGTGGGGTTCCTTTGGACCGCGCGCCTCAAGGCCGTCACGCCACCGCGGCGTCGTAGGCTTCCGCCGCCGCGATCCATTTGGCTTCGGCCTCCTCCAGCCGCTCCACGGTCCGCGCGCGTCGCTTCTCCAGTTCGGCGAGCTTGTCGGGGGCCGAGGTGACGGCGAGGGTCTCGTCGAGTTCGGCCACGAGCTTGGTCTCGCGGGCCAGCACCTGTTCGGCGGCCTCCAGCTTGCGCTTCAACGGCGCCGGAGCGCCGCGGGGGGGCGCGGGCGTGGCGACCGGGTTCTGCGCCTTGGCGGCGGCCTTGTTCGCCCCCCGCGCGCGGTCGAGAACCAGCTTGGCGTAGTCGTCCATGTCGCCGTCGAAGGGTTTCACCGAGCCGTCGGCCACCAGCCAGAGCCCGTCGGCGACCATCTCCATCAGCGAGCGGTCGTGGGTGACCAGGATCACCGCGCCGCTGTAGTCATTCAGCGCCTCGGTCAGGGCGCGGCGGCTGTCGATGTCGAGGTGGTTGGTCGGCTCGTCGAGGATGAGCAGATGCGGCCGCTCCATCGCCACCATGTTCAGCAGCAGCCGCGCGCGCTCGCCGCCGGAGAGGTTGGCGACCGTGGTCTCGACCTTCTCCACCGTCATGCCGAACTGGGCGAGGCGGGAGCGGCGCTGGGCCTCGCTGGCTTCCGGCAGGGCGCGGCGGATGATGTCGAGGGGGGTGTCCTCGGGGTCCATCGCCTCGATCTGATGCTGGTGGAACCAGCCGACCTTGATCCGCCGGTCGCGATGGAGGTGGCCGCCGCCGATGGCAAGGTCGCCGGCGATCATCCGCGCGAAGGTGCTCTTCCCCGTGCCGTTGACGCCCAGCAAGCCGATCCGGTCGTCGAGGTCCAGCCGCAGGTTCAGCCGGCGCAGGATCGGCGGGCCGTCGTAGCCGACCGAGACGTCCTCCAGCCGCACCAGCGGCGGGGCCAGCGGGCGCAGCGGCGAGGGCAGCAGAAAGGGGGCGACGTGTTCCTCGATCGCGGGCGGCGAATCCTCCAGCTTGGCGATCATCTTCATCCGCGACTGGGCCTGGCGCGCCTTGCTGGCGGTGGCGCGGAAGCGATCGACGAAGGACTGCAGGTGTCCGCGGCGGGCCTCCATCTTGCCCCGCGTCGCCGCCTGCAGCCGGGCCTTCTCCGCGCGCTGCTTCTCGAAACTCGAGAAATTGCCGGTGTAGTAGTCGAGCTTGCCCTCGGTCAGGTGGAGGATAGCGTCCACCGAGTGGTCGAGCAACTCGCGGTCGTGGCTGATGATCAGCGCGCTGTGCGGATATTTTCGCAAACGCGCCTCGAGCCACAGCGCGCCTTCCAGATCGAGATAGTTGGTCGGCTCGTCGAGCAGCAGCAGGTCCGGTTCCGCGAAGAGGGCCGCGGCCATGGCCACCCGCATCCGCCAGCCGCCGGAAAACTCCGCCATCGGCCGCGCCAGATCGGCGGTGGTGAAGCCGAGGCCGCTGAGGATCTCGGCGGCGCGGGCCGGGGCGCGGTCGGCGTCGATGTCGTTGAGGCGCGCGTAGATGTCGCCCAGCCGCTCCGGCGCCGCGGTCTCCAGCTCGGCCATCAGGCTGGCGCGTTCGAGGTCGGCGGCGAGAACGGTTTCCAGCAGCGGGACCGGCGTTGCGGCGTGTTCCTGCGCGACGGTGGCGATGCGCGCGGCGCGTGGCCAGTCGATCTCGCCGCCGCCGGCGCTGTGCTCGCCCAGGATCAGTTTGAAGAGGGTCGATTTGCCCGCGCCGTTACGCCCGACCAGTCCGACCTTGGCGCCCACCGGCAGGCTGACGGTGGCGTGGTCGAAGAAGCGACGTCCCCAGGCGTCGAACACGAGATCATGGATGCGGAGCATGGGACGGGCGGCCGGAACGAGGGATGTTTAAACGTTTTTGGGGCGAGGGGTCGCCTTGGCGAACGGCGCGCGGGCCTCTATAGGCTGCGCCCTCCCGAATTTCCACCGACCAATCAGGCGAGCCCACACTCATGGCCGAACGCACCTTCTCGATCCTCAAGCCCGACGCGACCAAGCGCAACCTCACCGGCAAGATCAACGCGGTGATCGAGGAAGCCGGCCTGCGCATCGTCGCCCAGCGCCGTATCCGGATGACCCAGGAGGAGGCGGAGGACTTCTACGACGTCCACCGCGAGCGGCCGTTCTACGGCGAACTGGTGGAGTTCATGACCAGCGAACCGGTCGTGGTCCAGGTCCTGGAGGGCGACAACGCCGTCGCCCGCTACCGCGAAGTGATGGGCGCGACCAACCCGGCCCAGGCCGACGACGGCACCATCCGCAAGCTGTTCGCCCTCTCGGTCGGCGAGAACTCCGTCCACGGCTCGGACAGCGCCGACAACGCCAAGATCGAGATCGCGCAGTTCTTCGATGAGGCCGATATCGTCGGCTAGGCGAGGCATCCCACCCAGCTCTCGCGCGTTAGCGTCGTCCCGCTTTTCCAAAAGGACGATACGATGAGCATCTTCGGCGCGATCATGGACAAGATTTTCCACCATCCGGCGGCCCAAGCCGCCGCCGCGCCGGTGGCGAGCGCGGCTCCGGTGGCGAGCGCCGCGCCGGCGACCGCCGCCGCCGAGGCCGACCCTCAAGCGCCGGCGGCGGCCCCGGCCGCGCCCGTCGACGTGGAAGCCGTGCTGACCCAGATGGCCCAGGACAAGGGCGGCGGCGGAAACTGGCGGACGTCCATCGTCGACCTGTTGAAACTTCTCGACCTCGACTCCAGCCTGGAGGCGCGCAAGACCCTGGCCCTCGAACTGAACGTCGACGCCGGCGCGGCCGGGACGGCGGAACAGAACGAAGCCCTGATCAAGGCCGTGTGGGCAAGCCTTGCCGCCAACGGCGGCAAGGTGGCGGAAGGCCTGGCCTGAGGGGGCTGTGATGTCTTAGCAGACTTTCGATCCGCCAACCCCGCTCACCCCGGCGCGTGCCGGGGCCCAGATCAAAGAGCGTTGGGGGCTGAAGTTAAGTAGAGTTGAAGACCTCCACGGACAGCGCTTTACGATCTGGGCCCCGGCATTCGCCGGGGTGAGCGGGTGTTTGGTTTGATCGGAAGATGCTCTGGACTGGAGCGGGACTCTCCATCGCCAGGATCGGCTCCGGATCGAGCCCGAGGTCGGCGCAGATCGCCTTGACGCAGTCGTGGAACGGGCGGGAGAGCAGGGCGTGGTCGTCGTCGCGCTCGCAAAGGCGCGCGTCCAGGCGACGCCGCAGCATCTCGGCGTCCTCCGCGTCGGCGGCCTCGCGTTCGATGGCGGGGGTGACCGCGGCGCGCAGGCGCTCGGCCCGCGTCGCCGGAGGATCGGCCTCGCCCTGGGCGTCCAGCGCCGCCTCGAGCCCCAGCTCCCCTTTGCGCATCGCAAGGATCGACCTTTCGACCCGGCCTGCCAGCATCAGGGTCAGCCGCACCGCCCGCGCCGCCTGGGCATAGGCCCGCGCCCCCTGCGGACCCGACCCGGGCCGATGCGGAAACTCCACCACCGCCTCGCTGATCGCCGTCGCCACCGCCATCCCCATCTCCGCCAACCGCTCGAGCATGGCGAGCCGCCGCTCAGCGGCGTCGAGCGCCTGAGCGAGGCGGGGATCGGGGGTAAGATCGGTTTTTGACATTTAACCTCAGATTTGCATAACGCAAATATAATGTCAAGTTTTCATTGACGTGCTTTGCTGTGGGTTGGCGCCGCATGATCGCGTGCGGATTGCGTCGACGCCTTAGAATGAGGGATGCTGCGGTCGTGAGGAGATCGCACGATCCGCGACGGCGTGCTCGTCCGACTCACACGCCATACCGCAAATAAAAACGCTAAAGCCCCGCTTGCGTTGGCCTTTCTATCTCCTATCTATCTCCTGCGTTCATAGAGGAGATGCGACATGTCGATTAGGCTGCCGCTGCGGAAGTCTGCATGACGCCCGCTGACATCATCACGGCATCGGGCGGCGCAATTTCAGCCGCGTTTGTAGGTCTCGCCGCCGTAATCTGGGCTTTGAGACGGCGTCGATAGTGCGATCTATACCTGTGAAGTCGGAGTGCGGAGAAACCAAATTTACGGCGGACGGCAAGCTAAAAAAAGGAGATAAAATAGTCAATGCGTGCTTGTGTGGGCCGAGAGTATAAAATAACTATCCAATTCGTTCAGTGGAGGCGCTGATGCCCAGTAAAATTCTCGTTGTTCTCACTGGCAAGAGCCGTGAGCGATTGATGAAGGAGGGCGGAACATCCGAATGGGTGCTCAACCCTGGAGTAGTGCGGGGGTTCGAGTATGTCATTTGCGTGCGCCATGGGCATCCGCCATATGATCCGGGTCCAGGCGTCCGTCCCGAGCCGCATGGTGCCGCTTTCCTTGTCGCCAAAATCAGTGACTTGGAGTTGACTGGTCACGACAAGGGCCGCGATCGCTACATGGTCAAGTTTGCCGCCACCGCAAACGTTCTCGTTCCCGGCTTTTGGGATGGCTCCCGCAACCCAGTCCGCTACATGGACGCGGGCGTCGCCAAGGCGCGGGGCATTGATGTGAGCGCTCTAGATTATGAACCTTTTGAAGCAAAGACGTCGGCACCCAGCCCGCATTCAGGCACGCCCACTCCCCTTTCGATTCATTCGGCGAAACAAGGCCTCGCCAAAACCTTCGACGTCCCCATCGAGTCGATTGAGATTATCATCAAGGGCTAGAGAGCGGATCGGGCGACGCGGGTTTCATTACCTTCGGGGACAGGAGTTCCTTTCCCCGAAAATCCCCTTGCGGCATCGGAAAAGGCAGGGGTAACGGAGTCTCAACTCTAAAAATCTTGCCGCGCTGTGATTTTAGCATATTGACTTTAGACTTTAGCTCTGATTTAATAGCTTTTCTGCTATGGGAATTATCATGCCAAACCCCAAGTTCTATAAAGAAATCAGGAGCGCGATAGATGCTGCCCCCAGGAACGCGTATGTCGCTGAGTTACACTTGCAAGTCCTAAAACATGCGGAAACGCTGAAAGACGTAACCGGACGGGACTTTTGTTCGGGCGTCGGGATCAGTGAAGTTTACGGCACTGAATTCTCAAAGATGAAAAAAATCTTCGAGCGCCTTAATAAGGCTGGTCTAAATCCTAGTCGGATCTGACTCTAGAAAAAGACAGGGCGATGGGATAGCATGTCGAGTGTCGTTCTTCGACGAAGACGATGTAGTCGGCTAATAGGCCGCGTTTCTTAAGACCGCGCGGCACAACTCGTAGCATTTCCGGATGCGAGCGGCCTCGACCATCAGTCTTGATTTCCTGGGCGACGCGTAAGATCAGGCACACTATGCCAGACGCGGTCGCCAGCATCACCATTTAAATCCGGACAAAATGGACCCGCGTTCGCGATAACACTTCTTCCTAGCCGACCCTTTAGGATGACGACCGCGACCTGCGGATCGCCACTAGTAACGTCCATTGTATAACTATCAGACCAAAAAGGTAGGTGAACACTTAGCGCGGCTTAATGCTGATGATCGGCCGGACTATCCGAGCTCGGCAGGTGGAGGCCGGCGGCTGGGCAAATATCCCGCCCAAATCCAACCGAAAGGATGACCTCGTCTTCAGCCCCCAGCTTTATCGACAGCGCAACCTGGTCGAGCGGTTCTTCAACAAGCTCAAGCACTT
>JBBRLN010000016.1:0-64633 GCA_038231315.1 Caulobacterales bacterium | reverse complement strand
GCTCCAGAGCGTCACAAGCCGCAGCCAGTCCGACAATTCGGTCAGGTCCGAGGTATCGCGGCCAACGACTAGGACTGACCCGTCAGCCAATCGAACACCGTAGGTCCGCACGGTCACCTGCCCGTCCGATGGCTCGTTGGGCTCCGCAAATTCGGCCACGCTGAGTTCGCCCCACCCAGCCCTGGCCGCCGTCGCCGGAAGGTCTCCAGCGACCCGTCGGCCCAGCGGGTCAAGCAGCAGGTAAAGATACGGCCGCGCGTGCACGATCCGCTGGCGCTTGAGGATCAGTTGACCCAGGGTGTCGGGCCCGTGGGCCCGGGCCTCCCCGCGCAGGAGCTGGCTCTCGTCAACCAGCGCCGCGTCCGTCGCATGGCCAGCATAACGGCTCACCGCGACGTTGACGGCCGCAACCAACGCAGTCGCGCCGACCGCGAAAATCACCGCGAAAATGAGCGCGAGCCGAAAGGCCCCGCTCTGGAAGGCGCTAAGTCGGCGCATCGATCATGTAGCCGGCGCCACGAACGGTTTTGATCATCTCCGAGTCAAATCCGCGGTCGATCTTGGCGCGAAGCCGGCTCACATGGCCTTCGATGATGTTGGTCTGCGGGTCGAAGTGAAACGACCAGACGTTCTCCAGTAGCATGGTGCGCGTGACGACCTGACCGGCATGGCGCATCAGGTATTCCAGAAGCTTGAACTCCTGGGCCTGAAGCTCGATCGCCCGCCCCGCCCGCGTTGCGTTGCGCTTGAGTAGGTCGATCTCCAGGTCGCCCACACGGATGATTGTGGGCGCCTGGGCGAGATGCGGACGACGCGCCAACGCGGCGATCCGGGCCAACAGTTCAGACATGGAGAAGGGTTTGACGAGGTAGTCGTCTGCGCCGGCCTCGAGACCCTCGACCCGATCTTCCACCCCATCCATGGCGGTGAGGAAGATCGCGGGCGTCTTGACGCCTGTGATCCGCAACGCCTTGAGCACCGCCAACCCGTCGACGGACGGGACCATGCGGTCGATTATCAGAACGGCGTAGGCGCCGTCCGTCGCGTGGAAGATCGCATCGCGCCCCGTTGCGCAGGCGTCGACCACATGGCCAGCCGCCCGCAATCCCTTCTCGATGAAGGCGGAGGTCTGCTGATCGTCTTCGAGCAGAAGTATCTTCAACGCCATCTCGTTGTGAACGCGTCACGGGCCGTGTGGAGCGACCAAGGGCACGCCTGTCGCTCCCCGCCGCAAGTTCGCAATTCCGAATGTTCGGGCCATCACCTCAGTACATGAGAACGCGCAAGGTCAGTCCGTGGAGGCACTGTCGCCTCCGAACGGAGTTCCAGTCATGAAATATGCTCTCGCACTCACAGCCGGCTTGGCTCTCGCCGTTGGGGGCCTTGCCGCCTCGCAAGCCGCCACACCCGCGCACGCCGCCTATGCCGGCGCACAGTTGGCATCGAACGCCAAAGTCACCATGGACCAGGCCAGGGCCATCGCCCTGAAGGCCCGCCCCGGTCAGATCACCGACCAGGAGCTTGAGAAGGAAGGCAGCGGCAGCGGGCTTCGCTACTCCTTCGACATCAAGAGCGGCGGCAAAATCCACGAGGTTGGGGTCGATGCCCAAACCGGTCGCGTTCTCGAGAACAAGGCGGAAGGCCCGAACCCTGACTGATCTTCTTGGCGGCGGAGTGGGTACTGCTCCGCCGCCATCCGTCTCCTCCAGAAGGCGAGGATTTGATGCCAACCTCCGGCCGGTTTGCGCTGCACCATGTAGTCCGTGTCGCCCGAACAATGTCTCCAGCCATATCTGTTAGGCCCGCACGAGTGGCGTCTCCCAGAAGTTGGCCTACTACCATTGAACCAGCCAGTGGCGCGTTCACCCTGGCGCGATGAAAAAGAACGCCAAGGCAAGCAGCACATAGACACCGATCAGCAGCAGCCCCTCGAACCAGCTGCTGTCCCCGTCAGCGGTGATGGCTCGAACGATGAAGGCCGCGCCGGTGATCGCAAACAGATCGAGGGAGTTCGGGAACACCAAGGTCATGGGCGTTCCCATCGCCCATGAGATCAGGACGAGAAGCGGCGCGATGACCAAGCCGACCTGGATCGCCGAGCCGATCGAAATCGCCAGGACAAGGTCCATCCGGTTCTGGCGCGCAAAGCTCACGCTGGCGAAAAGGTCGGCCGCCGTTCCCACCAGCGCCAACGGAACGACACCCAGAAACAGCAGCGGCAGATGGAGTGTCTCGGCTGACCCCTCCAGGGCGCCCGATACGATACTGGCGCACACCGCGATGGCCGCCGTCGCGCCGACCAGTACCGCAACCGACGTCGCCAGGCCCCACGACGCGTCATCGGGATGCGCTTCTTTCGGATTGGCGCCGGCGAAGACGTCGCGATGCGTAATGAGGGTGTAGACGAGATTGCCGGCATAGAGCAGCAGCAGAACGACTGCGACACCGATGCTCAAGGCCCGCTCGCTCACTAGCCGTTGCTGGACAGTGAAGCCCCGCCCAAGATCGGCGTCGTGGAACACGGCGGGCAGCATCAGGGCGAAGACGACGATCAGGAAAAGGCTGGCCAACAGACCTGTGCGTCGCTGGGAAAACGGCTGCTGGTCGCGGGTGAGGCCGCCCACCAGACAGGCGAGACCAAGACCCAGCAAACTCGTCCCGATGATCGATCCGGTGATCTGGGCGCGGACGACTTCGGGGTGGCCGGACATGACGACAAACAGCATGAGGATAAGTTCGGCGGCGCTCCCGAAGCTGACATTGAGCAAGCCGCCGATCGCCGAGCCGGCCCGTTTGGCGATCTGATCGGTCGCGCGTCGCATCCAGACGGCCAGAACCGCGACGGCGAGCCCACCAAGGATGAACGCCGCAAGGGGTGGCAGTGGGCTCAGATATCTAAGCCCGACGGCAAGCGGGACGATTGAGGTCAACCAAGCCAGTCGGATTACAGAAGAGGTCATCGCCAAGCCTAGCACGACGGCTGTTCGCCGAAGGGCAGACGAAATTGCCTCAGCCGCGCGCGATCACTTCGTACAATCGAATGATCGGCCAACGACCCGGAACTCTTGGCGGCCGGCTTCCACTCCGAACCTGCGCCTCCCACGGTCGCAGGCTAGCCAACGCCGCAGAGCCGCTTCGCGCGGCGTCGACCTGGGACATCAGACGCCTGCACCCGAGCCGACGCCCTGTTGGAGGACCAGCATCTGCCGCCGAAGATCATAGAGCTGGTCGAGCAGCAGCAGCACTACCGGCAGGGCCGCCTCGTTGACCTCCAGCTCGTCCCTGAGCTCCAGGATGAGGCGAACCCGCGCGACGTCGATCTCCTGGAAGATGTAGCGCCCGGGGACGCCATCGGCGCGTACCCATTCAAAGGCGATCCAGCGTTCGAGATCCTGCTGCGGCAAGCGAGGCAACTGGGCGAGCAGGCCCTGCTGGCTGATCATGGCAGCGTCTCCATCGCACTGCGGGGATTGAACGGGGTTTCGCGGGTCCAGCTCTTCATGAAGGCGTCAAGCGCCGGATCCGGCGGTCCCAGCCGGACGCGCAAGGTCGCAAGGAGATCGCCGGCGGGCTGGGAGCCATGCTTGGGCACGCCGCGGCCGCGCAGCCTAAGCTCCGAGCCGGTGTCGGAATGCGGTGGGACCCTGACCCGCACCGGACCGCCCGGGGTCGGCGTCTCGACGAATCCCCCCAGTACGGCCTCGGCCACCGTTACCGGCAGATCGAGACGAATGTCTTGGCCCACCCGGGAGAAGAAGGCATGCGGCGTGACATGGATTTCAATCAAGGCGTCGCCGGCGGGGCCTCCGTTCCACCCCTCGCCGCCTTGGCCGCGAAGGCGCAGCACCTGGCCGTCCAACGTCCCCGGCGGGATCTTTGCGTTCAACGCCCGTCCGTCCGGCAAGGTCAGGCGTCGGGTCGCGCCATTCACCGCGGATAGAAAATCGGTTTCAAGGCTGTAGTGTTCGTCGCCGCCGCGCGCCCGCGCCTCGGCCCCGCGATTGCGCGCGCCGCGGAAGACCGAACCGAACATGTCGGCGAACCCTTCGTCGCTCCAACCGCCGAAGTGTTCGCTCTCGCGGCTATAGCGCTGTCCCGCCTCGCCGTCAGCGTGGTCGTGATAAGAGCCTTGCGGGGCGCTCGGCTGCCCTGCCGCATCGATCTCACCTCGATCGAAGCGGGCCCGCTTGCCTGGATCCGACAGCAGATCGTTGGCGGCTGACACCGCCTTGAACACGTCCTCGGCCTTGGCGTTGCCGGGGTTCAGATCGGGGTGGTGCGTCTTGGCCAGCTTGCGGTAGGCGCGGCGAACATCGTCCGCGCTTGCGGACCTCGCAACGCCCAGGATTTTGTAGGGATCATCCAAGACTAGACCCTATGGCTCAGACGTGACGTCTTCGCCAGATCGCGGAGCGCGAGGCTCGGTCTCCTCATGATCGGGCGTCGGCGTGCGCATCTTGAGGCGCACTCTTCCGAGCCTCAGTTGCGCGCGCGAAGGCCCCGGACAAGGTCAGGATTCGGCGATGATCGACGCCGCTCTCGGACACCGGCATATTCTCAGCGCAGGGCACCGCCACCCCCAGTGTGTTCGATATCAACTCGACACCCTTAACCCGCCGCACGGCGGCGCCGGCCACATCCCTTTGCACGTTGCTGGTCACGTACCCGGCTAGCGTAACGACCCCGCCCCGGACCGAAACGCCGATGCGCCGGGTCGTGAGGCAGGGCTCGGAGATGAGACTGACAAGGACAGCGCGCCGCAGGTCCGCGTCGCGGGCTTCGACAGACGTCAGCGTCCCGTGATCGCGCGCAGACAAGTGCGCGCCCGTTTGGGAGACCATGGTGGGGCTTCGATTCGGCCGGCCGCGATGGCCGCCTTGGCCAGGCGGGGAACTCGCGTGCGTCATAGGAGAGTACTCCTGGCGTCGGTTGCGTGGGGAGCGGGGCTTCCGGCCTACAGCCGGTCCGGAGATCTCGTCAGGAGATGATCAGGTGGTTCTCGACGTCGGTAGCCCCGGGCGCGGCCCAGGCCGTCGATCCCGCAAGAGCTCGGTCGTTCCACGAATCCACATAGCCCGTCAGAGTCACGCGGCCGCCATCGGCTGTCACCTTGACGCCTTTGGGGTCCAGCCACGATCGGTGTAGGGCACGAATGATGTCGCTGGTCAGGTTGAAGGTGTTCACCCGCGCCTTGACCTTGATGTTGTTGGTGACCCCGACGACGCCCCAGAGCCGGCGCACATCTTGCGCGGCGGCGTCGTGCTCGAAGCCCCACCCAACCTCGCCGCTCAATGTGATCCAGCCATTCTGGACGGTGATCTCGATCGCATCTCTCGGAAGCGTTGAGTTCCAGTCGAGGCGGGCCCTCGCCGCCTGGGCGATGTCATCGTCGCCCCGATGGATGCCGTCGGGCAGCTTGACCACGATCTCTTCGGCGACCGCCTTAACGCCCTTCACCCGGCGGACAGCCGCCTCAGCGGCCTGCTTTTCAGCGAACCGTTGGACGTGCCCGGAGAGCATGACCACCCCGTCCCGAGCGGTGACGCCGATATGCGCGGCCGTGACACTCGGGTCCCAGGCCAGTTCAGCCAGAACATCATCTCGCAATTCGTTGTCGCTAGACACAGCAGTCTCCTGGTCCGCGGATGCAGGAGAAGAAGGTCTTCTCCTGGCTCGTCCGAAGTGTCGATGGGCCTCAAGGATGCGCAGGACGTGTCGGGAGGCTTGCACCGAACTTGAGGCTAGGGAGGGCCCGGGGCTTGAAACAGGGTCGGAAAATACTCAATCGCCCGGCCCAATCCCGCTTTTTGGTGAGATTTCGCGTTTCAGTCGATCCCGCAGCGCCATCGCGTCCCACCAAGCATTGTGTTCGACCGCGCCCACCAGTGCGGTCGGATAGTGCTCGACGCGATGGATCTCGAACCGCAAAGCGCTGGATGGGCGCCGTCCGCCCCGGTGCGATCATCAAAGCCTGGCAACACAGGCGCACGTCATCCGGCCAGTCCGCGATGAGTTGGGGATCGGGATCGCCGCGCAGGAAGACTCCGATCGCACGGGGGCCATTCGCCTGGTTAAAGCGGCGGACCGCGATATCTGCGGGCACGCAGAGCTGTTTCGGCTGAACGGGGTCGCTGATGACAAAGCTGTCTGCGGCAGACGATACGCCTTAGACCAGATAGGCGCGCGCGCCTCGCTCACCAACGCCAGCGAGATAAGCGCGCCGCCAAACCCATTGGATTCCGCATCGAGGACAAAACGCGATGGCGAACCTCGCCCCTGCCGGGGCGCATCGCCGCTAGAGGTTAGTTTGCGAGTGGATCAGTGGCGATCGACGATTTCGGCGACCCGGCGTTCGACGGCTTGGCCGGCGACGCTCGCGACGACGTTTGCGTCGGCCTTCCCGATCCAGCGGGCGGCCTCGTCCTCGTGACCCGGGTCGAACACCTTCACCTCGGGATCGAGAAACACCTTTACCGCGCCGACCAGCCAGTGTTGCCAGTCGCGCCGCGCGATCACAGCGATCCGGGCGACCTTCTTCTGGTGAGCCTTTATGAACCCGGCATGTTTCTCAAGGGTCGTCAGGCTGTCCCAACCCTCAAGGTGCGACGCATCGATGAGGACTCGGATTTCGCCAAAGTCCTTGATGATCGCGTCCACCTGCGGCGACACCGCGAGGAAGTCGTCGGCGTGCAAGGTCTCCGGGGCGACGATCTTCAGGACGCCAGGGGCGAGGATCTCGGTCTTCAGCATAGGATGCCTCGTTGGGTCAGGATTGAACGACGACATTATTGAAATGCTCGCGTGGCGACGAATAGCGCGCGGGACAGGTTCATGGTCCGGTTGAGACCTCAGGCTTCGACGCAAGGCTGCGGCAGGTTCGGTATCTACTCACGACGGCGCTTCGCGCGCGCAAGGCGTCGGCCCCCATGTCCAAGCCGCGCGTAATTTCCAGGTCTGCGGCCTACTCTGGTCGCGTGGAAACCCTGAGCGACGTCATACGGCGGGCGGGGGTACCGACGGCGGGGCGACACGAGCCCGCAAGTTCGCTCCGGGGCCGCCAGCCGCTGCCACACGCCAGAATCGGAATCGCCGCCATGACCCCGGAAATCCTTGAACAGACGGTCCAGTACGCGGCTACCTTAAAGGTCGAGCGGCTGCGAATCCGGCTGGCCGCCCCATCCGAGCCGAAGCCTCGCTAGAGCACGGCGAAACGCGCGATCGCTTCCCTTCGCGACCCGCAGACGGCTCCCGTATTCCTTCGGCCTGCGTAGTTTCCGACCCTGAGGCTGTGGTTCGCCGCGACCTAGACTGAACGCTTAGAGGGTTAGGCGGTCTGGAGACATGTGGCGACCGCATGTTCGCTGCACCGCCGGTCGGGCGCCGCGATGGCTATCCGAGCGCAGATCGCCTGACCCGCGTCGTCAACCTTCAGCAAGGCTATCGCATCATGGGCAAGATCATCGGCATCGACCTCGGCACCACGAACTCGTGCGTCGCGGTGATGGACGGCAAGACTCCCAAGGTCGTCGAGAACGCCGAGGGCGCGCGCACCACGCCGTCCGTGGTGGCGATCCAGGACGACGGCGAGCGCCTCGTCGGACAGTCGGCAAAGCGCCAGTCGGTGACCAACCCGGCCAACACCTTCTACGCGATCAAGCGGCTGATCGGCCGCCAGTTCGACGACCCTATGGTGACGAAGGACAAGGGGATGGTCCCCTACGAGATCGTCAAGGGCCCCAATGGCGACGCCTGGGTCCGTGCAAACGGCAAGGACTATTCTCCGCAGCAGATCTCCGCCTTCATCCTGCAGAAGATGAAGGAGGCCGCCGAAGCCCATCTTGGCGAGAGCGTCGACCAGGCGGTGATCACCGTCCCAGCCTATTTCAACGACGCTCAGCGTCAGGCCACCAAGGACGCCGGCAAGATCGCAGGCCTTGAGGTGCTGCGGATCATCAACGAGCCGACCGCCGCGGCGCTCGCCTATGGCCTTGGCCTGAGCGAAGGCAAGAAGATTGCCGTCTACGACCTGGGCGGCGGCACCTTCGACGTCTCGATCATGGAGATCGAGGACGGCGTCTTCGACGTGAAGGCCACCAATGGCGACACGTTCCTGGGCGGTGAAGACTTCGATCTGCGGGTGGTCGACTACCTGATCGAGGAATTCAAGCGCGAGACCAGCCTCGACCTCGGCAAGGACAAGCTCGCGCTACAGCGGCTGCGGGAAGAGGCCGAGAAGGCCAAGAAGGAGCTGAGCTCCGTCCTGCAATACACGGTCAACCTGCCCTTCATCTCGATGAACGCCTCAGGCCCCGTCCATCTCAACGTCAAACTCACGCGCGCCAAGTTGGAAGGCCTGGTCGAGGACCTAATCACCAAGACCATCGGGCCCTGCGAGCAGGCGCTGAAGGACTCCGGCTACAAGGTCTCCGACATCGACGAACTGGTGCTGGTCGGCGGCATGACGCGCATGCCGCGCGTGCAGGCGGCGGTCCAGGCGTTCTTCGGCCGAGAGCCTCACCAGGGTGTAAACCCCGACGAGGTGGTGGCGCTCGGCGCAGCCATTCAGGGCGGCGTGCTGCAAGGCGACGTCAAGGATGTGCTGCTGCTGGATGTGGCGCCGCTGACCCTCGGCATCGAGACCTTGGGCGGTGTGCTGACCGCGCTAATCGAGCGCAACACCACCATCCCGACCAAGCGCAGTCAGACCTTCTCGACGGCCGCGGACAACCAGTCCGCGGTGACCATCCGCGTCTTTCAGGGCGAGCGGCCGATGGCCGCGGACAACAAGCTCCTGGGCCAGTTCGATCTGGTAGGCATCCCCCCTGCCCCGCGCGGCGCACCGCAGGTCGAGGTCACCTTCGACATCGACGCCAACGGCATCGTCAACGTCGGCGCCAAGGACAAGGCGACCAACAAGGAACAGTCGATCCGCATCCAGGCCAACGGCGGCCTCTCCGATTCCGACATCGACAAGATGGTCCGGGAGGCCGAGGCCCACAAAGCCGATGACGTCTTGCGCCGGGAGATCGTCGAGGCCCGCAACCACGCCGACGCCTCGGCAGACTCCGCCGAGAAGGCGCTAGCGGAACACGGCGACAAGGTTTCGGCGGGAGACCGCGCGGCCGTCGAGACCGCGCTGGCCGACCTCAAGGCGACCAAGGGCAGCGACGATCTCGACGCCATCAAGACCAAGACCCAGACCTTGATCCAGGCGTCCATGAAGCTTGGCGAGGCGGTCTACGCCGCCCAGTCCGGCGCCCCGGACGGCGGTGCGGATAGGCCCGCCGACGATAATGTGGTCGACGCCGAGTTCGAGGAAGCCCGGCCCTAGCCAAGGGGAATCTGACGGCGCCGCCGACATCGACGCGCCGCGGGTCAGGCGGCTTGGCTTAGACAGCCGCAACCGCAAGCCGCGCCAGTTCCGGCAGGGATTTCACACCCGTGCGCTTCATGACCGCTGCCCGGTGATTCTCGACTGTCCGCTGGCTGATTCCGAGATCAGCAGCGATGTTCTTGCTCGGATGACCGGCAAGCACGAGGTCCATAATCTCGCGCTGCCGACCTGTGAGAGAGGCGATCTGGACGATGGCATTGGCATGCCAGGCCGACGTGCTGGTCGCATCCCGCGCGTGGTAAAGCGCTCGCGTGACAGCCGCCAACAAATCCTCGCGGGCGATCGGCTTTTCGATGAACTCCATCGCCCCGGCCTTCATCGCTTCGACGGCGATCGCGATGTCGCCATTGCCGGTGATCATCGTCGTCGGCAGCGAATGCCCAACCTCGGCCAAGGCCTGAAGCAGCTCAAGGCCGCCCATTCCGGGCAGGTAGGCGTCGAGGAGCAGGCAGGCCGAGCCGCCGGGACGATAGGCTTTCAGGAAAGCCTCGGCAGTGCTGAACGCCGCCGTCGCCCAGCCGGCGTCCTCCAGCACACTGCAGATCGCCTCGCGGACACCGTCATCGTCGTCGACAACGAAAACTCGAGGGTCGACTTTCGCTTCGATCCCGTCCTCGAGCGCCGCGACCGGCGTCCGGTCGTGCGAAAGGAGCCCCTGGATCACTTTGTTGAGCTCAATCAGCTTCACCGGCTTGCTCAGATGGACGCAGCTGTCGCGCGCGATATCGTGAAGGGTGCCTGAGGAAATGTCGCCTGTAAGGATCGCGACAGGGATCTGACGGCGCAGGGCACCTCTGACCTTTGCGGCCAGTTCGAGCCCGTTCATATCGCCCGGCAGATTGGAGTCCGCCAGCAAGATGTCGGGCCGGATCGAGCCCGTCGCCAAGAGGTCAAAGGCTGAAGTTCCATCGGCGGTCGCGGCGACGGTATGACCTTCCGCCCCCAGCAGTTGTTCGAGAAGTTCGCGGATGTCGGGATCGTCCTCGACCAGGAGGATCGCGCCCGCCTTTGCCTCCCGCCGCTCGACGGCCGCGGCGGATCTGGCGGCGGCAGGGCCCGGTCGGTCCTTGGGCCTTGCGACCTCAATGCAGAACACCGAGCCCTTTCCCGGCTGCGACGCCACGTGAACCTGGTGTTGGAGCAGTTCCGCCAGGCGCTGGACGATCGAAAGCCCCAACCCCAGCCCCTGGCTTCGCTCGCGCGCCGGATTGTCGATCTGATGGTACTCTTCGAAGATTGCCTGCAACTGGCCCTTGGCGATGCCGACGCCGGAATCCAGGATCTCAATCCGAATAAATTCTCCGCGGCGACGACAGCCCAACAGGACTTTGCCGTCTTTGGTGTACTTGAGGGCGTTGGCCAGCAGGTTGCGGATCATCTGCTCCAGCAGCAGCGGATCGCTGTCGACCCAAAGGCTGGAGCGGACCTTGCGCAATTCCAGTCCCTTGGCCTGCGCCGGATGGGAGAATTCCGCTTTCAGCCGTTCGAGGATCTCGTTGACACGAAAGACGGTCCGATGAACTTCCAAGGCTCCGGACTCGATCTGGTTGATGTCCAGCAGGGTGTTGAGCATGCCCGACATCGAGCCGAGCGTTTCGGCCAACCGGGACACCAGGGCCTGGGCGCGATCCCCCTGAACGATTTTGGCGAGCAGGCCCTGTAGAAGGGCCAGCGCCTGCAGTGGTTGTCGAAGGTCGTGGCTCGCCACGGCCAGGAAGCGAGATTTTGCGAGGTTCGCCTGATCGGCCTCCTGCTTGGCGGCTTCGAGCGCCTTCGCCACGCGCTTGCGCTCGGTGATATCAGTGAAGGTGACAACCACCCCCTCCACCCCGCCGTCGTGGGCTCGGTACGGTAGGATGCGACGCACGAACCATCCCCCACTTTCGGTCTCGATCTCCTTTTCAACGGGGACCAGCCCCTTCAGCACCACCCGTGCGTCATGGGACAAGGTGTTGTCGGACCAAAAGGGCTTGAGATCCGACAATGGTCTGCCGACATCACCGGGGATGATGTTGAAGAGCAATTTGGTTGCCGGCGTGAAAAACCGGATCTTGAGATCGCCATCGAGGAACATTGTCGCGAGGTCGGTGCTGTAGAGAACATTTTGCAGATCGTCCGAGGTCGTTCGCTGCCGTTCCAGCGTTTCCTGAAGCTGCCCGTTGAGCGCCGTCAGCTCTTCGTTGAGCGACTGCAATTCCTCTTTCGAGGTCAGCAATTCCTCGTTTGCCGACTGGAACTCCTCATTGACCGAGAGCGCGTCCTCATTGATCGCCTTCTGCTCCTCGCTGGAAAGCTCCAGATCGAGGATGGCGCCGCGCAATTCGGTCTTGGTGGCCTCTAGCTCATGCTTGAGCGCGGTGACGCGACCGGTGTCAGCTTTTCCCTTCGGCTGACCTGCCTGTTCGGTGACGCCGTTCTGCTCAACGAAGCAGACCAGAAAGAGCGTCTCGCCCCCACTTTTGACGGGCTGGACTTCGATGCTGAAGCACAGGGAATGACCGTCGTGTTCGACGCGGCCGCCGTCCACGCTGACACGTGCCAAGGTCTCACTGGCTCGATGAATGGCCGAGCGGAGCTTGGCCCGAACGCCGGCCGGCGCCATCGCCAGAACATCGTGGGTGGCATGGCCAGGGGGGACCCGGAGGTAGCGCTCGGCGGGGCCTGCCATGTAAAGGCATTCGTGCCTGATTGTGACCAATGCCGCAGCCGGCGTAAAGTTGGCCAGGATTTGCTGGCGGCAGAGATCGGCCAACGCCGATTGGCGCGAGGGCGGGCGTACGTCGCGCCCAGCTGCGTCCCGCAAACCGCGCTCGCGGCCGGCAAACAGCTGGCCAAACTCGCCAGGGCGGCTAAGCCCGACTTGGCGATAGAGCCTTTCCGCCTTGGCGACCGCCTCAAATTGTCCCTTGGCGCGGCCTGCCGTCTCGGCCTTGCCCAGCAGCAGGATGCCGCCGGGGCGCAACGCAAAATGGAAGAGCGAAATCACCTTCGCTTGCGCCGTGGCGCTGAGGTAGATCAGCAGGTTGCGGCAGGAGACCATGTCCAACCGCGAAAAGGGCGCATCGGCCAGCACATCGTGAACTGTGAACACCAGTGTGGCGCGGAGCTCTGGCGAGACGCGATAGCCGCCTTCCTCCTTGACGAAAAAGCCGGCCAGGCGCTTGGACGAGACGTCCTTCAGGGCAGACTCCGGGTAGTAGCCCTCGCGGGCGATCGCCACGGCGTCAGCATCAACGTCTGAAGCAAAAATCTGCAGCCTTACGCCTCGCTTGGCCGCAGCCACGGCCTCCAACAGCAGAATGGCCACAGAGAAGGCTTCCTCCCCGGTGCTACATCCGGCGATCCAAACCCTGACCGGCTGGTCTGGGGCATGGTTTGCGATGAGCTCGGGAATGGTCTTGGTCGCGAGATATTCAAACACCTGAGGATCGCGGAAAAAGCTGGTGACATTGATCAGCAGATCCTTTGCGAGAGTCTCCAGCTCTCCAGCGTCGCGCTCCAGCAGGTCCCGGTAGAGCGCCACATCGTTGGGTTTGATCGCCGCGAGGCCCATGCGCCGCTCGATGCGACGGTCAAGCGTGCCCGACTTGTAGGGCCTGAAGTCATGGCTGGTCTTGTGGCGCAGAAGATCAAGGATGGCGTCAAAGGGGTCGGCAGTATCGGCGGTGGTGACCGCGCCCCTGACCGGGACACGAGCGGTATCGCGGCGCTTCACCAGGGCCGCCATCATACCCGCCAGCGGAATGACAAGGTCGACCACCCCGGTCGACACAGCGCTCTGGGGCATGCCGTCGTAGGCAGCTTCCAGGGGGTCCTGAACGATTACAAATCCGCCGGCCTGTTTGATGGCTTGTAACCCGATCGTCCCGTCCGTGCCCGTGCCGGAGAGCACGACGCAGACAGCTCGGTCACCACACTCACTAGCGACCGAGCGCAGGAGAAAATCGAAGGGCAGCCGCACGGCCCGAGGCGCTTTGGGCTCCGAGGTTTGAAACACGCTGCCTGCGAGCGCCAGGTAAGCGCCGGGCGGGATGACGTAGATCTTGCCAGGTTCGATAGGCATCCCGTGGCAGGCCTCACGCAACGGCATCGACGTGCAGTTGGCCAGGAGTTCAACGAGCAGGCTATCGTGGTTGGGATCCAGGTGCTGGACCAGAATGAAGGCCATGTCCCCGTTCGCCGGCAGGGTCCGCACCAGAGCGCTAAAGGCGTCGAGGCCGCCCGCGGAGGCGCCCACCGCGACCACCAACACGCCAGCGGGCGGCGCGGCCCGAGTCGGGGGCGCCGAAGCGCCAAGCTTCGCCCGCGCCTTTACCGTGCCAGCGTGCTGGGGTTGGCGAACCGCCATAAAATTACCTCGGTGGGGTGGTGCTTGAGGAAGCACCGGCTATGTCTAACAAAGAATGCGCCAGCCCGACCGGCTGAGATAAGCGTCTTGCTAGTCGGAGAAACTAGCGCGTCGGCGGAACTTTCGTTCCGGCCTCAAAGCAGAAGACGCAATCAGACTCGGCTCTGAGTAGTTTCCGACGCTGCTGCGTAGACCATCGCGCCGATAGGGTTTGGTGTGAGGGGGACGTCAGCGATGAAACTCGCGAGTTCGGGCGCTCTTGACGCCATCGCAGCCTTGAACATCGCCGCGAAAGCGCCGTCGGTGCCACGAGCCAGTCTTCGCGCGAGAGGATCGCAGTTGGGGTCGGATACACCTTCGGCTCCGGCGCCGAGAAGAATTGGGACCGCAGCGAGGCCGGCCAATCCCCCCACTGATTCCGTGTAGAGCGGCAGACCCCGTATTCGACGAGGAGACAATGACCAAGCCTGGCCCCAAAGCTCCGCGCGATGCGCTCCTGGAGTCTGGCGCCGACGACCTCCTCGCCGACGGTGCGCGGAACGCAGTCGCGCGGTCCGTCCAGGCGGCGGAGGCCGGTTCCGAACAACATGTCCTCGCGCAAGCCTGGCTGAACGAAGGCGGGGCGGTGGGCTCCCCTGAAAAGCTCAATCCCCTACGCATCCTGGTGGTTGAAAATGACGCCATGATCGCGACCCTGATCGCTGAAACGCTCGAAGCTATGGGGCACGAAATCTGCGCCATCGCGGCCACTCAAGAGGACGCAGTGGCGGCCGCGGCGCGCTATCGGCCAGATCTCATGCTGGTCGATGTCCATCTGGGCGCTGGGAGCGGGATTGGCGCCGTGGCAGAGATCCTGCTCGCAGGCCCCGTGCCCCACATCTTCATGACCGGCGACGTGCTGACCGGCGACCGGCCCGATCCTGGCGTGATTACGCTGCGCAAGCCGTTTCAGGACCATCACCTGGCGCGCGCGATAGAGGTCACCTTCGCCACCAATCCGGCCACCTTACCGGACTAGGCACGATAATCTCCTGCCACGATGGTTGATCAGATTTGGCTCCGCGAGTGCGGATGACATTCCGACATCGCTCGGGACCGCTTGGCATGCGCGCCGTCGGCAACAGCCTCAGGTTTTCCCAGCTCGCTTTTGGTGAGGCGCTTACATCGCTCGCTCACAGCATCTGATTTGCGCGGCGTAGGGCTCGCCGCTCCGCCCTTTGGGTAGTTTCCGACCCTGTCGTCAGGACTGGCGATCCGCCCTTGTGTCAGCAATGCCCGCGCCGGGCAATTTCGTCACGGCGGCGAGCGGAGGACATCCAATTAAACGTTTAATGATCGCCGCCATGGCCACCGTGGCCTTGGCAGCCGCAAGCGCCCCGGCGCTGGGACAGACCCCGGCGCCTCCTGGCTCCATCGTTGTCGTCCAGTACGGCTTCGGACCAGACTTCTGGCGCGGCGCGCCGGAGCCTGTCGCCGAGCGGCTCATGTGGCTCGACATGCGGGTCCAGAACGGCATCCACGACGGGACGATCACTCACTCCGAAGCCGCGCGCGTGAAGCGGATGCTCAACAAAACCCGCGCGGTGCAAGCGCGGCTTCTGGCGCGGGACAATGGCCAACTGAGCCAGCGTGACAGCGACTACATGCAACGCCGGCTGGACAACATGTCGACCCAGGTTCGATGGGCCCACACCAACGGTGTCGACCGCCACACCCGGGGCTAGGGCCGGCGGCCCGGCCGACCGCTTCGCACCGCAGCGGTCGGTCAGCGTCGACCCAACCGCAACTTCGGCGGGTGCGGCGCCGCTCTTCCCAGTCTCTTGCCGCCCTTGATCCAAGGACATACCGATGACCGTCCTTACTGGAATGAATTTTACCTCGGCCGGGGTTGGCTGCTTTGGGTCGGGATCATATTCCTGATCTTTTCCAGCCTGCGGAACTGGTCTACACCGACCGCGCCCACCGCCGGTATGGTGCCTACCGAGGCAGCGCCGCCCTCACCATTCTGGACGAGCGATATGCCCCCTGAGACATCCCGGGTGAAGAACACGCGCGGGTGAAATCCGACATCTCGGCCGTTACGAAGTAGCGCGCCGGTCACCCTCCCACCTGGCGGTCCGCCCATGTTCCCCGACTATGCTTTTCTAGCGGGTTCGACCGTCAAGATCGGCTGAGAGGCCCCTCGATTGCCGCCAGAGCCTGGACCGCCTCAACAAGCAGGATTTTTCCGATGATCCGCAGCCATACGCAATTCGAACTCAAACTCGATGAAGCCACGCGCCTTCTGGATATCCCACTCGTGGAGGGGACGCCCGGTCATGAGAAACTCATGAGCCTGATGCGCGAGATCGCCGCCTATCGGCCTGCGGTCCTGGTCGAGGCGCCCAAGGCGATACCTGAGACCGAAAGGCTGGCCCGGCGGCTCGATGCGTTTGAAGCGCGTCTGGCGCCGCATTACGCTCCTCACTGGCACGCGATGATCGGCGGCGATCTGCGTCCCACTCCGACCCCATCGGTGTGAGATGAGACCATCGCCCTGAGTAGATTCCGTCGCTGACGCGGGTACTCGCTTCGGGCCTAGGCTCTCCGCACATCCGATAGTTGAGGGTTCACGTCATGTTGCGGCCGATATCCGAGATCGCGGGCTACGCGGTTGGGGCGACGGATGGGCCGATCGGGTCGATCGTCGATTATCTGTTCGACGACGCGACGTGGCGTGTGCGTTGGCTGGTGGCTGATACGGGTTCCTGGCTGTTCGGCCGCCACGTTCTGTTGCCCCCGTCGATCCTCGGCCACGTCAATCACATAGGGCATCAATTCGCTGTCCGGCTGACCCAGCAACAGGTCCGCGAAAGTCCCGACGTCAAGACCGATGAGCCCGTCTCGCGGCTCATGGAAAACAACCTCTACGACCACTACGGGTGGACGCCTTACTGGTCTTCAGGATTTTACCTGAGCGGCTATGGCTACACGGGCGCACAGACACCGCCTGGCGATCCCAGTTCGGCGCCGCGGGAAACGGAAGACCAGGTGGCGCAACGCCTCGGAAGCGATCCCCACCTGCGCAGTGCTCGAGAATTGGCCGGCTACCACATCCACGCCCGCGACGGCGACATCGGGCACGTCGCCGACTTCATCATCGAAGACGGCGATTGGAGCCTTCGCTACCTGGTCGTGGAGACGGGCCACTGGTGGCCGGGAAAGCGTGTGCTGATCTCGCCCCGGTCGATACTATCGGTGGACTGGGCCGGAAGGTCGATTGACCTCAGCGTGGACCGGCGTGGCGTGAGCCAAAGTCCGGCCTATATTGCCGCCGAGCTCATCAACAGGGCTTATGAGCGCGACTTTCATCAATACTACGACCGGCTGACTCTGGCCGAGGTCGCCTGATCGGCGGCCAGGATACCCCTTCTCAGCGCAGCGTGGCGATCATTTGCGGACTGAGCCGCACGGGTTGAACGCTCATGTCAAACGCGAACTCAGGCCGCGCCTTTGGGGCGGTCTAAGGCGCGTTGAACTCTGCGAGCCGAGAATGTCTGCGTGGATTTCCCAACATTCAAACTGACGGCCGACCTGGCCTTGCCGGGTCAAGGCGCCAGAACGGCCGCGCCCTCGAACCGCCCGGCGCGCAGATCGGCGAGCGCCTCGTTGGCCCGTTGTAACGGATAGGTCGTCGTCTTGGTGACGATGCCAATCTCCGGGACCTTGGCCAGGAAATCGAGGCCGTCCTGCCGGGTCAGGTTGGCGACCGAGAGCAGTTGTCGCTCCTCCCAGAGAATCCGATACGGGAAACCGGGAATATCGCTCATGTGGATCCCCGCGCACACGACCCGCCCGCCCTTGCGGACCGCCTTCAGCGCCAGGGGCACGAGATCGCCGACGGTGGCGTAGATGATCGCCGCATCGAGTTGCTCGGGTGGTGCTTCATCCGAGCCACCCGCCCAAACAGCGCCCAGGCTCTTCGCGAAGGTTTGGCCGGCCAGGTCGCCTGGCCGGGTGAAGGCGAAGACCGAGCGGCCCTGCCATCTGGCGATCTGAGCCACGATATGCCCGGCCGCGCCGAACCCATAGATTCCCAGAGTCGCGCCCGCCCCGGCGATCGTCAGCGAACGCCAGCCGATCAGGCCGGCGCACAGCAACGGCGCCAGGGAAACGTCGCTCCCGGCGTCGCCAAGCGGGAAAGCGTATCGCGCGTCGACGATCGTGGCCGTCGCGAACCCACCGTCCCGTGTGTAGCCAGTGAACAGCGGGTGATCGCAGAGGTTCTCGCGATGCATGACGCAGTAGGGGCAGGTCCCGCAGGTGTAGCCAAGCCAGGGAACGCCCACACGCTGACCCACCTGGAGTCCGGCGACGCCTTCCCCCACCGCGTCAATCCGGCCGACGACCTCGTGGCCTGGAATGATCGGCGTCTGCGGATGCGGAAGCTCGCCGTCGATGACGTGCAGGTCCGTTCGGCACACCCCGCAGGCGGCGATCTTGACGCGGACCTGTCCTGCACCCGGCATTCGATCGGGGAGCTCGGTCCATTGAAGCGGCGAGCCGATCTTGTTCAGCACCATGGCCTTCATGTCAGCTCACACGCCTCGCAAGGTCCTGCAGGACGCCGGGCAAGACGTTGGGCAGGTCTTCAGCGACCAGCCCGAGCCCGAAGGCTGACCCGGCCGCGCCGTGGAGCCAGACTGCCGCGGCGGCAGCTTCAAAGGCAGGCAAACCCTGGGCGATCAAGCCCGCCACAAATCCGGTCAGCACATCACCGCTGCCGCCTGTGGCGAGTTGCGGCGGGGCGTTGGCATTGATGATCGCGCGGCCATCCGGGGCCGCTATCACGGTGTCTGGGCCTTTGAGCACCACGACCGCGCCGCTTTGCGCCGCCGCCTGTCGGGTTCGCGAAAGCTTGTCGGCTGCCTTGGCCAGCTTGCCGAACAACCGGGCGAACTCGCCGGCATGCGGGGTCAGCACGCACGGCCCCGAGATGGCGTCAAAGAGCGTCTGTGACCTTGCCTCGAAGGCGGTAATTGCATCGGCGTCGAGCACCACGGGACGTTTGGTCGCCAGGGCTGACAACACGTAGCGCCGCGTCGACTTGCCGACGCCAGCGCCGGGGCCGATCGCGATCGCGTTGCGCCGCGGGTCTGCCAGAAGTCTACTGAAGCCGTCGGCCCCGCGGAACTCGGAGACAATGACGCCCGCAAGGGCCGCCGCATCGATCGCCCAGGTCGCCGTCGGGGCCGCCAAAGTAACCAGGCCCGCGCCAATGCGCATAGCGGCTCGCGCCGTCATGCGCGTGGCGCCCGCGATATGCGGGCCGCCCAGGACCAAGACCTCGCCGCGTTGATACTTGTGTCCCTCGGCCTGCGGCCAGGGGTACCGATCCAACCAGAGCAATGGCCCGTTTTCAAACGTCTTCGGGTCGATCGCTTCCAACACGCTGTCGGGAACGCCGATATCCGCCAGCACCAGATCGCCGCACAGCCGGCGGCCTGGAAACAGCAAATGGCCGGGTTTCTTCCTGAAGAAGGTGACGGTCATGTCGGCGGCGACCGCTATTCCACGCAGCTGTCCGGTAGCGCCGTCGAGACCGCTGGGGACATCAACCGCGCATACCGGCACACCTGCAGCGCCCAGGGCCTCCAGGGTCACCCGAGCCGGGCCGTTGACCGGCCGCGACAGGCCTGCGCCGAAGATCGCGTCAATGACCAACGCAGCCCCATCGAGACATTCGGGGGCGAGCGCCGCAGCCGTGTCTGGCCAGAGGGCCGCGTGGTGGGCGACGGGGCCGGACAGCTGATCCCGCTCGCCAAGCAGCGCCACCCTCACCGCCCAGCCCGCGGCTGCGAGGTGGCGCGCTGTGACAAAGCCGTCCCCGCCGTTGTTGCCTGGCCCGCAGAGCACCGTGGTCGCCCGAGGTGACCAACGGGCGATGACGGCTGCCGCGACAGCGCGGCCGGCAGCTTCCATCAGATCGACCCCGCTCACGCCGCCAGCCGCCGCCTGGCGATCAGCGCACGCCATCTGTCTGGGGGTCAGAAGGGCCAGATTGTACGGCCGCCGCGCTATTGAATTGTCCATGATCACCTAGTCTGAGGTGAACATAGGCCGTCCGCCGCGGGCCCCTGAGGCTCGGAATCTACGCAAGCCGGCGCGGTCTGCGGCACGCCCCGATCTCGCTCATCGCGATTGAGTAGTTTCCGACTCTCGCCGCCGCCGGCCGCGGCACTCAGTCTTGGGTCACAAATGAAGCGGGTCTTCGGCTCGCCCCACAAGTTCAGGCCACAAGGTGTCATCGATGAACGCTATCACCCAGATCTCGATGATGAAGGCCCTCGTCTATCACGGCCCGGGAAAGAAGGCCTTCGAAGACCATCCCAAGCCCACGATTATCAATCCGACCGATGCGGTCGTGAAGATCACCAAGACCACCATCTGCGGCACCGACCTCCACATTCTCAAGGGCGATCTGCCGAGCTGTAAACCGGGTCGGATTCTCGGCCACGAAGGCGTGGGCGTCATCGACAGTGTCGGCGCGGCCGTCACGACCTTCAAGCCCGGCGACCGCGTGCTGATCTCCTGCGTCAGCGCCTGCGGCATATGCGAATTTTGCCGCAAGGGGATGTTCTCCCACTGCACGACCGGCGGCTGGATCCTCGGCAACACCATCGACGGGACCCAGGCCGAGTTCGTCCGCACTCCGCATGCCGACACCAGCCTCTATCCGATCCCCAAGGGCGCCGACGAGGAAGCCCTGGTGATGCTGAGCGACATCCTACCGACGGGCTTCGAGTGCGGCGTGCTCAACGGCAAGGTCCAGCCTGGCTCATCCCTGGCGATCGTCGGGTCTGGGCCGATCGGGCTCGCCGCGCTGCTGACAGCCCAGTTCTATTCGCCGGGCGAGATCATCATGATCGACCTCGACGACAATCGCCTGGAGGTCGCCAAGCGCTTCGGCGCAACCCAGACCATCAACAGCTCTGACGGCAAGGCCGTTGAGGCCCTGATGAAGCTCACCGACAACCGCGGCGTCGACACCGCCATCGAGGCGGTCGGCTTGCCCGCGACCTTCCAGCTCTGCGAGCAGATCATCGCGCCAGGCGGGGTGATCGCCAACATCGGCGTACACGGTGTGCCGGTGGCGCTCCACCTGGAACGACTGTGGGACCGCAACATCAGCATGACGACGCGCCTGGTCGACACCTTCTGCACGCCGATGCTGCTCAAGGTGCTCAAGGCCGGCAAGATCGACCCGAAGCTTTTGATCACTCACCACTTCAAGTTGGCGAACATTTTGGAGGCCTACGAGACCTTCGGAAACGCTGCGAAGACCAAGGCGCTGAAGGTCATCATCGAAGCCTGACGCCGATCCAGCGCCACGATCGGCGACCTGACCGGGCCGTCGTTCTCCACCCAGAAAGCAGCTCCACCATGACCTACCAGAGCCTCAATCCTTTTGATGGCGAACTCGTCAAGTCCTTCGATGTGCTCGGTGACCCGCAGCTCGAGATCAAGATCGCGGCCGCGCAGACCTGCTTCGAAACCTGGCGTCACAAGTCCTATGCCGAACGGGCCGCGATCATCGCCAAAGCCGGTGAAATCCTTCATTCCCGGGCCGATGAATTCGCCCGCATCATGACACTGGAGATGGGCAAACGGATCAGCGAGGCTCGCGGGGAGGTCGAGTTCAGCGCACGGATCCTGGCCTACTACGCCAAGAACGCCGAGCGCTTCCTGGCGCCGGTGAAGTTGAACCCGGTCAACGGCGAAGCGCATATGGAGAGCAGCCCGATCGGGGTGATCTTCTGCGTCGAGCCCTGGAACTTCCCCTATTATCAGCTGGCTCGTGTCGCCGGTCCCCATCTGATGGCCGGCAACACCTTGGTGGTGAAACACGCGGGCATCGTTCCGCAATGCGCCATCGCTTTTGAAAAGCTGCTGATCGAAGCCGGCGCGCCGGTGGGTCTCTACACCAACCTGCTGATCTCACATGACCAATGCGACCATGTGGTCGACGACCCCCGGATCAAGGGTGTCGCCCTGACCGGCAGCGTCGCCGCTGGACGCAGCGTCGCCGCTCGCGCCGGCCAGAACCTGAAGATATCGTCGATGGAGCTGGGCGGCAGCGACGCCTTCATTGTCCTGGACGACGCAGACCTCGAACACACCATCCCCTGGGCGGTGTGGGGCCGGATGTATAACACCGGCCAGACCTGTTGCGCGGCCAAGCGCTTCATCGTCGTCGAAAGCCTGGCCGACAAGTTCCTCGAAAAATTCCAGGCGGCGCTCAGCGCCCTCAAGGCCGGCGATCCGCTGGACGAGAAGACGACACTCGGTCCGCTCTCGACGGAGGATGCCCTGGTGGGCCTGCTCAAGCAGGTCGATTTGGCGGTCGCCAAGGGCGCCAAGGTGGTGATGGGCGGCAAGCGCATCGACCGTGCCGGCTCGTTCATGGAGCCGACCATCCTCACCGACATCAAGCCGGACAACCCCGCCTTCCGCGACGAATTCTTCGGCCCGGTCGCCCTCTTCTTCCGGGTGAAGGACGAAGACGCGGCCATCGCCCTGGCCAACGACTCTGACTTCGGCCTTGGCGGATCCGTCTGGACCGAGGACGCCGCCCGCGGCAAGCGGGTCGCCAGCCGTGTGGAGACCGGGATGATGTTCATCAACAGCATCGACTGGTCGGATCCCGAACTGCCCTTTGGCGGCATCAAGAACTCGGGCTACGGCCGTGAGCTCGGCGACATGGGCATCCAGGAATTCGTGAACAAGAAACTGGTTCGCACCCTGAAGGCCGAAGCGCCGAAGTAGCCGCCGGCCGTACCGCTTCGAGCGCGTCGACCCGGTGAAAATCCCACCGGATCGCGTCCGATGCGACCGCACACCTCGGGGACATCGCAAGGACCACTCAATGTACGTCAATGTCGCCGTCCTAAAGGAGACCCAGCCGCACGAGCGGCGTGTCGCCCTGGTTCCGTCCGATGTGGCCAAGCTCACCAAGCTGGGCGCCAAGTTGCATATGCAGTCGGGCGCGGGCGACGCCGTTAAACTGGGCGATGACGCGTTCAAGGACGTCGTTTTCATGGAGGATCGGCGG
This sequence comes from Caulobacterales bacterium, assembly GCA_038231315.1. Lineage (GTDB taxonomy): Bacteria > Pseudomonadota > Alphaproteobacteria > Caulobacterales > Caulobacteraceae > Acaudatibacter. Next base: position 41,800 of record JBBRLN010000016.1, on the reverse strand, counting down.
GCGCTGGTGGCCGACGCCGATGTCGTCCTGTCGGTGCAACCGCCATCCCTTGCGGTGGTCGACGCCATGAAACCCGGCGCGATCCTGATCTGCTTCGTCTACGCGGCCAATGAGCCCGAGCTCGTCAAACGCCTGCTGGCGCGCAAGATCACCTGCTTCGCCATGGAGCGGATTCCGCGCATCTCGCGGGCTCAGGGCATGGACGCGCTCTCCAGCCAATCGGCACTGGCGGGCTACTACGCCGTGGCGCTCGGCATGACCCATATGGACACCGTGCTACCGAAGATCACCTCGGCCGCCGGCGTGATCGGTCCGGCCAAGGTGCTGGTGATGGGCCTGGGCGTCGCCGGCCTGGAGGCCATCGCCACGGCCCAGCGGCTTGGCGCCGTGGTTGAGGGCTATGACGTGCGGCCTGAGACCAAGGAACAGGCCCTGTCGCTCGGTGCGACCTTCGTCGACACTGGCGTGAATGCGACCGGCAAGGGCGGCTACGCCCGCGCACTCACCGCCGAGGAAAAGACCAAGGTCGACGCCGCACTGACCAAGCATATCCAGGCTTCGGACCTGATCATCACCACGGCGGCCATTCCCGGCAAGGCGTCGCCCAAACTGATCAGCAAGAAGCAGGTCTCAGGCATGAAGCCCGGCGCAGTGATCGTTGACCTGTCCGCCGAAGGCGGAGGCAACTGCGAGGACACGGAGCCTGGAGAGACCATCAAGGTGGGCGACGTCACCCTTCTCGCGCCGCTCAATGTCCCCTCGCGCCTGGGGGCCGACGCCAGCACCCTCTACGCCAGGAACCAGTACAATCTGCTGGCCCTGATGATGAAGGACAACATCATCACGATCGACTGGAGCGACGAGGTCCTCGCCAAGACCTGCCTGACCCACGACGGCAAGCTGAGCGACGCCGTCAAGGCGGCCTCCCCCAAGCCCGGCGGCGATCACTCGGCCAAAGCCGCCAAGACCCCTGCGGGCGCGGCTTAAGCCGGGTCAGGAGATTCCCATGATTTTCGACATCACCATCACCGGCTTCGTCGCCCTCTACATCTTCATGCTGGCCGCCTTCGCCGGCTGGGTGATCATCGGCAACGTGCCGGCAATCCTGCACACGCCGCTGATGTCCGGCTCTAACTTCGTGCACGGCATCGTCGTGGTGGGCGGTCTCTTCGCCCTGCTCAACGCCTCGACGGTGCTCGAGCAGGCGATCGGCTTCTTTGCCGTCCTGCTGGGCGCTGGCAACGCCGCCGGCGGCTACGCGGTCACCGACCGCATGCTGGCCATGTTCAAGACCAGCGGGGCGAAGGCCAAGCCGCATCACTCCGCCCAGATCCATCACATCAAGAAGCACCGTTGAGGCCGCCATCATGCTGACCCTGATCGCCCAGCTCACCATCGGCGGAGCCGATCTGGCCGCGGCCTTTCTCTTCCTCTTTGGTCTGAAGCGCATGTCGTCGCCGGCGACCGCGTCATCGGGAATCCGCTTCGCGGGCATCGGTATGATCGCCGCCGTGCTTGCGAGTTTCCTCTATGTGTTCAGCGTCGATGCGGCGGCCAAGCCGCATCTCCTGGTCAATCTGGCGCTGGCGCTCGTCGCGCTGGCCGTCGGTGGTGTCGGCGCGTGGCTGGTGGGGCGCAAGGTCGCCATGACCGCCATGCCCCAGATGGTCGCCATCTATAACGGCATGGGCGGCGGCGCCGCAGGCGGCATCGCCGCGGTGGAGTTATTCGGCGGCAAGACCCATGGGGCGACCCAGCTTGTGGTGACCCTGCTGGGCGCCCTGATCGGGGCGGTGTCGATGTCAGGCTCGGTGATCGCCTGGGCCAAGCTTCAGGGCGTCCTCAAGAAACCCCTGCGGTTCAAGGGCCAGCGGGCTGTAAACGGCGTCTTCTTCCTGGCCACGCTCGCCGTCGCGGGCTGGATGGTGTTCGTCCCGCTGAGCGGCGCAACGCCACTCCTGCCCGTGGCGACCTGGACCTACATCTTCTTCGGCCTCGCCCTGGTGTTCGGCGTGCTGATGACCCTGCCAATCGGCGGGGCGGACATGCCCGTCGTGATCTCGATCTACAACGCCTTCACCGGCCTCGCCGTAGGCCTGGAGGGCTTCGTGCTGGGCAACCCCGCGCTGATGATCGCCGGCATGGTGGTCGGCGCGGCGGGCCTTCTGCTGACCCTGCTGATGGCCAAGGCCATGAACCGGTCGGTGGCGAACGTTCTGTTTTCCAACTTCGGCGACGCCAAGACCAAGACGCACCACGGCGCGATCAAGGGAACCGAGCGACCGGTGGAGGCGTCCGACGCCGGCATTAAGATGCGCTACGCCTCCAGCGTCATCATCGTGCCGGGCTATGGCCTCGCCGCTGCCCAGGGCCAGCAGAAACTCTACGAGTTCGTCAAACTGCTGCTCGCCGCCAAGGTCCAGGTTCGGTTCGCCATCCATCCAGTAGCGGGACGGATGCCCGGCCAGATGGACGTGCTGCTTGCCGAGGCGGGCGTGCCCTACGACATGATTTTTCAGCTCGATGACATCAACGACGACTTCGCCACGACCGACGTGGTCCTGGTTATCGGCGCCAACGACGTGGTCAATCCCGCGGCGCGCAGCGACAAATCCTCGCCCATCTTTGGCATGCCGATCCTGAACGCCGACAAGGCCCGCCAAGTCTACGTGATCAAGCGTGGCCAGGGCAAAGGCTACTCCGGCATCGTCAATGCCCTGTTCTATGAACCCAACTGCAACATGGTCTTTGGCGACGCCCAGGCCGTGCTGATCAAGATGATCGAAGCAGTGCGAGGCCTGGGAGCCGCCGCCGCATAGTCGCCTGGAGACGATGTGCGGCGAGGCCCAGTTCGGCGGCTCTATGAAGCACGACGGGTTCGCCGAATAGCTTCTCGCCGATCCTGAATGTCGCGCACATCGCGGCCGGCTTGGCGATGGCGCTCAGGGTCATACCGCCGAATCCTCAAGCTGGCGGCGGATGGTTTGGAGATCCTTGCGGCGGTCATCGCTTACGGTCGGAAACGCCATCTTGAGCGCCTCGAATGTCTCGAGCAGGATCTGCGCAACGATCAGGCGGGCGTTTTCCTTGTCATCAGCCGGCACAACGTACCAGGGGGCGTCTGCGGTGCTGGTCGCGCCAAGGCATGCGCCGTAGGCCTTCATGTAGGAATCCCAGAACTTCCGCTCCTGGATATCAGCCGAGCTGAACTTCCAGTTCTTCTCCGGCTCGTCGATGCGGTCCAGGAATCGCTTGCGCTGTTCCTCCTTCGACAGGTGCAGGAAGATCTTGATGATGCGTGTGCCGTTGGCGTGCAGGTGCTTTTCCAGATCGACGATCGACCGGTATCGGTCGCTCCAGACCTGACTTTCATCCTTCGGCAGATCGGGCAGGCCTTCGCTCCGCAGGATCGCCGGATGCACACGCGCGATCAGCACTTCCTCATAGTAGGAGCGGTTGAAGATGCCGATCTTCCCGCGGGGCGGCAGGTGCCGGGTGGTGCGCCAAAGAAAGTCATGTTCCAGCTCCGCAGCGCTTGGATGTTTGAAGCTGAAGACCTGGCAGCCCTGCGGATTAACCCCGGACATCACGTGTCGGATGGCGCCGTCCTTCCCCGCCGCGTCCATAGCCTGCAAGATCACCAGGATGGCGTGTCGGTTCGAGGCGTAGAGAAGTTGCTGCTGGTCGCTGAGCTGCTCGACGTGGTGCGCGAGGTGCTTTTTGTAGTTCGCCTTGGATTTGTAGACGGGATCGACGTCGGTCGCCCACTTCGCCAAATCGATGTCGACGCCTTCTTCTACCCGGAATGGCTTGGTGTGGATTTTCATGGCCGTTCTCCAGGGGCCTGCCGCGCCCCGCCGAGCGCTTCGAAGCCTGAGATGACGTCGAACAGTTCTTCATCTATGCCGCTCTGACGCAGCTGGTTGGATGTGGCGTGGAGCTGTTCCAACAGGTCGCTGATGTTCTTGTCGGCCCGTTGCATCGCCGCCAGGCGGCTGGCGTTCTCGCTGGCAAGGGACTCGGCGCAGGCGCGGAACAGCGAAATGAACAGGTACTCGCGGACCAGGGCGTGCAGGCTCGCGCTTGGGTCGCCCATGACCTCGGCGAGATTGGCGGTGGGCCAAGGGGCGTCTGCCAGGCGCTGGCTCCATTGACGATCGAGCGGCAATAGCCGCTGGCTGGCCGGTGCGTAGAGCGCGCCGGCCAGCGGGCGATTGTGAAACACCCAAAGGCTGTCGCTCCCGGTCGCCGCCCGATGGGTTTCGCTTTCGATCTGAATCCGACCGACGAGAGACGAGATGGCTTCGATTGAGTTCGGCACGGTAAAGAGCCCGAGCAATTCGATCCCCGCGTCGGCAAGGCGCGCACGAACCCGTTCGCCGACCGCCCAGACCTGCGGTTTCCCGGGCAGGTCCGCCAGCGCCTTGATCGCATGGTCGGCCACGACGTCGTTGAATTGACCAACCAGTCCCTGATCAGATCCAAATACGATCGCGCTGATCGCCGCGTGGCGGGGAGGCAGGCCGGGCTTCACGAGGGGGGCCGTCAATTGCAGCGCCCTCAGGCAGGCGCCCAGCCCCAGTTCAACGGTCCGGTCGTAATCGGCCAGCGCCAGCACCGACTTTTCGTATTGACCGATGCTTGAGGCCGCCAGCGCCTTCATGGTGCGGACCACGGACTGGAGCTCGCCGGCGCTGCCGATCTTTCGGCGCAGGCTTTCGGCGGTGTCACTCACGGTGCAGCAGCGCTCTTCGCGGGCTGGGAATCTGAGGGATCACCGCCAGCAGCGTCGCCCGGTTTGGCTTTGGCCTTGGTTCCCGCCTTTGGTTGGAAGGGCTCGAGGGCCTGGCGGGCGATCTCGACAAGGCGCTTGCGATCTTCGTCGCTCAACTTGCCGGCGCTCTCGAAGCGGGCGCGCACCTCGGCCGGGATTTGGTCTGCCGCGACCTGGACGGCCTGTTCGGCCGCGATCATCCGGTCGAGGGGCACGGGGTCGAACAGGCCCGCGGTCAGCGCCAACAGAACCACGATCTGCGCAGCCTCCGGCACCGGGGCGGCTTCCCCTTGCTTGAGGCAGGCGCGGATGCGTCGCCCGTGCTCTATCGTCTTGCGGGTGTCGTCATCCAGGCGGGCGCCGAACCGGGCGAAGGTTTCGAGTTCCTCGAACTGGGCATAGGCGAGCTTCAGATCACCTGCGACGGCGCGATAGGCGGCATGCTGGGCCTTGCCGCCGACGCGCGACACGGACTTGCCCACATCAATCGCCGGCAGGACGCCCAGCTCGAACAAGGAGGGCGATAGATAGATCTGGCCATCGGTGATCGAGATCAGATTGGTCGGGATGTAGGCGGAGATATTCTGCGCTTCGGTTTCGATGACCGGCAGGGCCGTGAGTGAGCCGCCGCCAAGGTCTTCGCGCAGGTGAGTGCTGCGCTCCAGGAGCCGCGCGTGGATGTAGAAAATGTCGCCGGGAAAGGCTTCGCGCCCGGGCGGACGGCGCAGCAGAAGCGACAGTTCGCGATAGGCGCGCGCATGGTGCGTCAGGTCGTCGTAGACGATCAGGACGTCGCGCCCCTGCTCCATGAAATGCTCGGCGATCGTCGTGGCGGCATAGGGCGCGATGTAGGCGAGGCCCGGCGGGTCGTTGCCTTCGGTCACCACCACCACAGTATGGGCCATGGCGCCATTTTCCTGCAGGGTCGCCACGGCCTTGGCGACGGCGGAGGCGCGCTGCCCAATGGCGCAATAGACGCAAAGCACGTTCTGGTCGCGCTGGTTCAGAATGGTGTCGATGGCGATCGAGGTCTTGCCTGTCTGGCGGTCGCCCAGGATCAGTTCGCGTTGGCCGCGCCCCACCGGGATCAGCGCATCGATGACCTTCAGCCCGGTCTGCAAGGGCGTGGTGACGGGCGCGCGGTCCATGATCGGCGGTGCGGGACGTTCGATTGGACGGCGCGCGGTGGTGGCAACCTCGCCCTTGCCGTCGACCGGCCGACCCAGCGGATCGATGACGCGTCCGAGCAAAGCCTCACCGACGGCCACATCCATGACCCGGCCGGTACGCTCGACTTCGTTCCCCGCGTTGATGTGCGCGTAGTCTCCAAGTAGCACCACGCCGATCTCGTCCGCGTCGACGTTGAAGGCGATGCCGAGCAGGTCACCGGGAAACCTGACCAGTTCCTCGAAGCCCACGGACGGGAGCCCGGACACCTTGGCGATGCCAGTCGCGATGCTGGTGACGGCGCCGACCTCTTTGGGCGCCAACTCGGCGGTGAAAGCCTTTAGCGTCCGGTCTATCGTCTTGAACGCGTCGTCGAACGCCGTGCTCAGATTTTCAGCCGCGCGCGTCATGCCCGCTGGGCCTTGCGCTTGGCGGCGTGGGGTGTGGCCTTCGCCCTGGCCTTGCTGGTAACCCTCGCCTTGGCCACCGGCCTGGGGGCTGTCTTCGAGGGAGGCTGGTCCCGATCGTCCAGCATCTCTGCGACGCCCTTCTCCAGTGCAACGAGATAGTCCGCGATGCTCCAGGCGACCTTTTGCCCGTTGGCGGCCAGTTCGATTCCGCTCACCAGGCTTGGCGCCGTTTCAAACCGAATCGGGACCTTGGTCGAGAAGGTCTCATCGATCGCCTTCTGGATCGCGGCGCGTTGTCTCGCGGGGAGATCGAATGCGCTGCGCAGCAGGGCCGGTCCGGTGCCGGAGGTCAATGCCTTGCCGAACGTCACTTTCGCCTTGCCGGCCATGCCGCGCAGGCGGCGTGTGAACACCTCGGCCATCCGCTTGTCCAGATCCGTGTCGGCGAGATCGGCCAGCGTCTTTTTGGCGATGGCGAAGACTTCCTGCTGCGCCCGGCGACGAAGGGCCTGAGTGAGGGCATGGGCGTCGGTCCTCAACGCCTCGTTTCGTTTGGCGCTGAGCGCGTCGGCCGCCTTGCGGGCGTCGTCGAGCAGCCTTCGGCCCTCGGCGGCCGCCTCGTCTGTCGCCGTGGCCAACAGCGCTGCGCGTTGCTTGTCGAAGGCCTCATTTTTCTTCTGGAATGCATCGCGTTGGCTCTGCGCGTTCGCCTCTTTCGCATCGGCGTCCGCGAGTTTGCCGGCGATCAGCTTTTCCCGCGCGTCGACGGCGTTCAGGATCGGCTTGTAGAGGAAGCGCTTCAGCAACCACACGAGGATGATGAAGTTGACGGCCTGCGCACCGACGGTGAACCAGTCGATGAGCACGGCTACTTGCCCGCGGTGTGGGCGATGACGTGGCTCCAGAACGGATTGGCGAACAGCAGGATCATCGAGACCACGAAGCAGTAGATGGCGATGGACTCGATCATCGCCAGGCCGACGAACAACGTGCGCGTGATGGTCGAGGCGGCGTCCGGCTGCTGCGCCAGGGAGGTCAGCGCCGTGGCGACCGCGCGCCCCTCGCCTAGCGCGGGTCCGATGCTGCCCAGGGCGATCGTCAGACCGGCCGTGACGATCGAAGCGATAGCGATGAGGGTCATACTGTCCATGGCATCATGTCCTGTCGTGGGTTTTCATGCGGTTGCTCCATGCGCCGGGGTAGGCTTGGCCTTGCGGCCGCGCGTCGCGGCGGCGATATAGACCCCAGCCAGGATGCTGAAGATGTAGGCCTGGACCATGCCGGTCAGCAGGCCGAGCGCGCTCATGGCGATGGGGAAGACGAAGGGCGTAATGGTGAGCAGGATGGCGATGATCATCGTCCCGCTCATCATGTTGCCGAACAGGCGGACCGCCAGGGCCAGGGTGCGCGACAGCTCGCTGATGATGTTGAACGGCAGCATGATGACTGTCGGCTCGGTGTAGGATTTGAGGTAGCCGGCCAAGCCCTGTTCCCGGATTCCAAAGAACGGCACGGCGACCAGCACGCACAGGGCGAGCGCCGCGGTCGTCGAGAGCGACCCTGTGGGCGGCTCGTAACCCGGAATGACCGTGCACAGGCTGGCCAGGGCGACGAACAGAAACAGCGTGCCGAGGAAGCCGATATACTTTTCAGGCTGGCGCAGACCCACGTCGGCGATCTGTTTTTCGATCCCGGTGACGATTATCTCGAGGAGGTTCTGCCATCGAGATCGCTCGAGGTCCGTGGAAAGCTTGCGCGTGATCAGCTTCGATCCGACCGCCAATACGGCCATCAAGGCCCAGGTGAACACGATGGTGCCATTGAGCTTGAGAAGCCCGTGGCGCCAGAAGATCATGTCGTCCGGGCTAAGGCGCATTGCCAGCCCCTGTCGCGTGAACGAACCGATCTTGTATGGGCGGACGGGTCAGCCGAGAGGTCGCCACGCGTGCCAGGATAAAGCCTAGCAGGCACAGCAGCCAGCGCTCCCAACGTCCGCCGCCTACGAGATAGAACCCGCCCAGCGCCAGGGCCGTCCGAACCAGCTTGCTGCCAAAGAACCAAAGCGCCGGCCGCGGGGACGACACCCCGCGGGCGACTGTCCACCAAAGCCCGCCAAAAAACATCACGCCCAACACCACGCCGGTGGCCAGAGCGCCCGCCAAGGGGAGGATCTCATGCATCGCTGTCCTCCTGCTCGTCGCGAATGGCCTGGTCTTCCTGAGCCACCCAGCGCCAGGCGTTAAGGCAGCCAATCGCGAGGCCAGCGGCCAGTAGGGCTAGCGTCCATGAACGGCCGCCCGGGTGATGCCGGTCCAGCCAAAACCCGAGCGCAGCTCCCAGGAGGGTGGGTATGGTCACTGACCATCCGATCAGGCCCATCATTCCCAGACCGAACCAGACGCCCTGCCCCGCGTTGCGGCGCGCCTTGAGCTTGCGCGCCGCCTTCGCGCCAACGGCGCGGCCAAGCGCGGCCTCCGACTCAAGCTGGGCGTGGCGGTCTTCAGTCATTTCGCAGCCGCGCCATGCGCCGAACGAGGTTGCCTTCCATATTGGCGACGGCCAGACGGACGCTCTTCTCCTGCTCGTCGAGGACCAGGAATTCGCGCTCGACGGCGGCGCGCAGCTGGCCGAGGTCCGTCCCCGCATGAGCCCGGCGCACGGAGACCAGCACCTCCGATCCCGCCTTGACGAGCACGCCCTCATCAATGGCGACGAACACCTCTCCTTCCGCATCGGTCTCGTAGGTGAGGATCCCGGGGGCCAGGGCGGCGACGCAATCCAGGCGGTGAGGCAATAGGCCGAACGATCCATCGGGGGTCTCGGCGATGATCCGCAACACATCGGACTTCTGGGCGAAGACCTGGAACGGCAGAAGGAGCTTAAGATCCATGGGAGGCCACCCCCTTGTCCGCCGGCGCGTCGGGGGTGTTCGGCGACCGCGGCGCATTGGGTTTGGCCGGCGCCTTGGCTTCGCCGATGGCGCCGATCATGTAGAGCGCGCTCTCAGGGTAATCCTTGAATTCGTCCCGCAAGATGCGCTCGCAGCCATCGAGCGCATCTTCCAGGCTGACCACCTTGCCTTTGAGCCCGGTGAACTGCTCGGTTGTGAAGAACGGCTGGGTGAGAAATCGCTCCAGCCGGCGGGCGCGCAAGACGACGTTTCGGTCGTCGGGCGAAAGCTGCTCCAAGCCCAGCATGGCGATGATGTCCTTGAGGTCGGCGTACTGCGCCAGCGTGCGCCGGATCTCCTGAGCCAGGGCGTAGTGCCGCTCACCGACGATGCCGGGGGTCGCCATCTTGGAGCTCGACTGCAACGGATCGATGGCCGGAAACAGGCCTTCGCTGGCGCGCTTGCGCGAGAGCACGATCGACGCCGAAAGGTGGGAAAACGTATGGACCGCCGCAGGGTCGGTGAAATCGTCCGCCGGCACATAGACAGCCTGGATCGAGGTGATGGCGCCGGTGTCGGTGTTGGCGATCCGTTCTTCCAACCCCGACAACTCGGTGCCCATGGTCGGCTGGTAGCCGAGCCGTGAGGGCATCTGGCCCATCAACCCAGACACCTCCATGCCGGCCTGGATGAAGCGAAAGATATTGTCGACGAGAAGCAGGACGTCGCGGTGTTCGTCGTCGCGAAAATACTCGGCCATGGTCAGCGCGGCATGGCCGACGCGAAATCGGGCGCCCGGCGGCTCGTTCATCTGCCCGAACACCATGACCATGTTCGGCAGCACGCCGGCTTCCTTCATGGCGTCGTAGAGTTCTTCGCCCTCACGGCACCGTTCGCCGATGCCGCAAAAGATGCTCACGCCCTTATGATGACCGACCATGTTGTGGATCATCTCGGTGAGCAGCACGGTCTTGCCAACGCCGGCCCCGCCGAAAAGCCCGGCTTTGCCGCCCCGCTCCAACGGGACAAGAACGTCGATGACCTTGATTCCGGTCTCAAAGACCTCCGACTTGGTTGATCGCCGGGCCAGCGGCGGCGGAGCCCGATGCACCGAGCGCCATTGGACGGCGGACAACGCCGGCCCGCGGTCGATCGTCTCACCGAACACGTCGAACATCCGCGAGAGGATCGCTTCGCCGACCGGAGCGTTCAGCGGCCCGCCCGTGTCGAGGACAGGCATGCCTCGTGCAAGACCCTGTGTCGGCGTCAGGGCGATCCCGCGCACATGGTGTTCGTCCGGCTGGGCAAGCACCTCGATGACGACCTCGTTGCCCGATCCTGCGCGAAGCACGGTGTAGATTGGCGGAAGGCCCCCATCGAAGCGAGCGTCCACAACGCTCCCCCGAACAGCGACGATCACGCCCGACGTCGGGCGGTCCGCGGTGCCCGTGTGCGCCTTGGGGTCCATCTAGAGTCTCAGCGCGCGCAAGCGCAGCGCGTTGGCCGTGATCGACACGGAATTCAACGACATCGCCAGCGCGGCGATGATCGGGCTCAGACGCAACATCGGACTGCGGTCGAGCGCGCGACTGTCCATCGCCATGGTGGCGCATCCCTTTCTTCGCGGTGTTCCAGGCCGGCCAGGACGGGCCATCTGGCTCGGCCAGCCCTGGGCCAGCCGGAAGACGCGAAGCCATTGTCCACCGCAAACAGGACAGGTTACCCATCCCGGGCGCCGACTGGTCAGGGTCGGAATCTACTCAGACACTTCCTATGCGCGGGCTCAATCGACGCAACTTGCGGCGCTTCAGGGGAGCCCTGGTCGGAAGCCGTCGCCGCTTCGAGAGGCGCCGCCGCCTATCGCGCTCGCCGTCTCTGGAGAACGCTCTGCGCGAGGCGCGCGATCATCGCTTCTTCATTGGTGGCGATGACGCGGACCTCAATCTTACTGTCCGGGGCACTGATGCAGGCGAGGCCGGCCGCGTTGGCGGCCTCATCGAGCCGTAGGCCGAGCCAGGCCAAGCGGGCGCAGATCTCCGCTCGGATGGCCGGCGCGTGCTCCCCTATTCCTGCGGTAAAGACCAGTCCGTCCAGCCCGCCCAGGGCGCTGACGAGCGCGCCCGTCTCGGTGGCGACGCGATAGGTGAACAGATCGATGGCTTCGCGCGCCCGCGGGTCGCTGCTGGTCAGCAGGGCCTGCATGTCGCCGCTGAGCCCCGATACGCCCAACAGGCCGCTTTGCGCGTAGAGCAGGGTTTCGATGTCGGCAAAGCTATGTCCCTGTCGCCCAAGGTAGAGGATCACGCCTGGATCCAGGGATCCGCAGCGTGTGGCCATCACCAGGCCGTCGAGAACGCTGAACCCCATGGTCGTGGCGATGCTGCGGGCGCCGAGCAAGGCGCAGAGACTGGCTCCCGATCCCAAATGCGCCACGATCACCCTGCCCCGCGCCAGCGCCGGCGACAGCATTCCAAGCTTCCCAGCGACGTAGTGATAGGACAGGCCATGGAAGCCGTAGCGGCGAAGGCCGGCTTGCGCGAGCGCGCGCGGCAGGGCGATCCGTGTCGCCACGGCTGGCATGGTGCGGTGAAAGGCGGTGTCGAAGCAGGCGACTTGCGGCAGGCCGGGATGGATCGATGCGATCGCCCGCATCGGGGCCAGGCAATGGGGCATGTGCAGGGGATCTAGCGACGTCAGGGCTTCAAGTTCAACAAGTAGCGCAGGTGTAATCCGGGCCGGGGCGCTATGGTTAGCGCCGCCATGTACGACCCTATGGCCGACAGCTGCCAATGCCTGCGGGCCAGGGTTGCGCTCGACGACTTCCAGAACAGCCTCAAGCAGCTCGCCGAAACCAGGTACACCGCCTGACCGCCAACGGCGGTCGGCCAGAACGCCCCCCTCGGCGTCGTGCACAAGCAGCCGCGGCGCCGTCGTGATCTCCTCGATCTCGCCGCGCAGGACGACGGCTCCGTCTTCCGCGGGGTAAAACAAGCCGAACTTCAGGCTGGAGGATCCGGCATTGAGGGCGAGAACCGACCCGTCGAACTTCACGGCGGGGACCCCCGGTCCGGTCTGCCTGAGCCGGCGTCGCGGATCGCGGCTATGGCCGCGGCATAGTCGGCCGATCCGAAGATGGCGCTGCCGGCGACGATCGCCGTGGCGCCCGCAGTGATCGCGGCGCCTGTGCTGTCGCTGTTCAGGCCGCCATCAACCTCGATGACCGGGTCGAGGCCGCGGGCGTCACAGAGCGCCCGTAGCCGGCGGATCTTGGGGAGCATTTCGGGCAGGAACCTTTGGCCGCCGAAGCCCGGGTTGACCGTCATCACCAAGACCACGTCGCAGAGGTGCAGGACGTATTCGATCAATTCCACCGGGCTGGCGGGGTCCAGCACGACACCAGCCTTTTTTCCCAGATCGCGGATCTGCGACAGCACCGCGTGCAGGTGGACGGTCGCCGAGGCTTCGGCCTGGACAAGCAGGTGGTCGGCCCCGGCTCGGGCGAAGTCGGGGATGTAGCGCTGCGGCTCGACGATCATCAGGTGGACGTTCAGCGGCTTTGCCGTGCTGCGCCGCAACGCCTCCACTACCACCGGCCCCAGGGTGATATTCGGGACGAAGCGGCCATCCATGACATCGACGTGGATCCAGTCGGCGCCGGCGGCGTCCACCGCGCGCACCTCCTCGTCCAGTCGCCCGAAATCTGCCGACAGGATCGATGGCGCCACGATGATGGATCGCCCCACGAAGGCCTCGGGTTCTGAGGCTGCGGCGCTCAAGCGACCAGGCTCGGGTCGGGCGCGCCCTGATAGATGTCCATCACCGCGGCGAGCATCTTCAGAGCCTCGGGCTTGGTCCGCTGGAAGGAGTTGCGCCCCAGGATTGAGCCAAATCCCCCGCCCGCGTGGATCGCCCGGATCTCGTCCAGCAGGGCCGCGTCGTCGAATGTCGCTGCGCCACCTGAGAAGATCACGATCCGCCGGCCCGCAAAGGCGCACTCCAGGACATGGCGCACGCGCTCGGCCGGCGTGGCGATGGGGATCTTCTGGTCTTCGTAGACCTTGCGGGCTTCCGCCTGCTCGAGATGCGCGGTCGGCAGCTTCACCTTGATGATGTGCGCGCCCAATTGAGCGGCGATCTGCACGGCATAGCCTGCGACATCGATCGCAGTTTCGCCCGCCTTGCTGAGGCCGGAGCCGCGCGGATAGGCCCAGACCACGACGGCCAGTCCATGGCGCTTGGCTGTCTCGGCGTAAGCGCGCAGCTGACCATACATCTCCAGCTGATGGGACGACCCCGGATAAATGGTGAAGCCGATCGCCGCGCAGCCCAGCCGAAGCGCGTCGGCGACGCCGGCGGTGAGCGCCTGGTTGGGGTCGGCCTGCGCTAGCAGGACGTCGTCATCATTGACCTTCAAGATGAGGGGCAGGTCTCCCGCAAAATCCCGCGCGCCCGCCTCGAGGAAGCCAAGGGGCGCCGCATAGGCGTTGCAGCCGGCGGCAATCGCCAGTTCGAAGTGATAGCGAGGGTCGTAGGCGGGCGGATTGAGGGCGAAGGATCGGGCCGGCCCATGCTCGAACCCTTGGTCTACCGGTAGAATGACCAGCTTGCCGCTACCCCCCAACCGCCCGTGATTGAGCAGCCGCGCCAGGTTGGTAAGCGTCCCGACGTTGTCCGCGCCGTACCAACTCAAGATCTCTTTCACGCGCGGCGTCATCGGGGACTTCTTTCAATGTGGGTCATCAAGCGGCCCCAGGCAGGACGAATTTCCGGACCGCCTTGGCAAAGCCGTCGTCCTGGTTGCTGTCAGTCACCTGGTTGGCCTGCGCCTTCACCTCGTCACTGGCGTTGCCCATGGCGATGGAGAGGCCACTCTGGCGAAACATCAGCACGTCATTCTGCATGTCCCCGATCGTGGCGATCTGATCAGGCGCGATGCCCAGACGGACAGACAGGTCCGCCACGACGGCCCCCTTGTTGGCCTGGGGATTGGTGACATCCAGGAAGTAGGGATTCGACCGGGTGGCGCTGGCGCTTGCGCCCAAAACCGTCTGCGCGCGGGCCTCGCAGGCGGCGACCAACGCCAGATCGTCGGAGACGCCCACGATCTTGACGGCCTGCGCCAGGTGCTCAGCTGTGAAGGCCGACACGACCTGGGCGGGGAATTTCAAGATCCAGGCCTCGCGCGCCACGTGCGAAGCCGAAGGATCCCGGACCAGCCAGGCTGTCTCGGTGTAGATCCAGACGTCGAGTCCCTGGTCAAGCAACAGGGCCACGGCTTTGGCGGCGGCCGCCGCGCCGATCACATGGCAAGCGATGACCGATAGGTCGGGGTTGACCAGGAGGCCGCCGTTCAGGCCTGCCAGCGGGAGCGTCAGACCGAGCGGTGCGACCAGCATCTTCATGCCGCGCGGCGGGCGGCTGCTGGTGATGGCGAAGGCGATGCCGGCGTGACGGAGATCCTGCACCGCTGCGATCGCGGCCTCTGTGAGCTGCTTGTCGTCGGTCACCAAGGTGCCGTCGACATCGGCGAGCAGAAGCCGCGGGCCACCGCTCCCGATCATGCCGTCGCGCCCTTCGTGGACGCGACCGGCCGCCAGCGCCGGCCTTCGCGCGCCAGCAGGTCGGCCGCCGCCTCGGGCCCGTCGCTACCGGAGGGATAACCTGGGACGTCGCCGGCCTTCGTCGACCAGGCGTCGAGCACGGGCTGGACGAGGCGCCACCCCTGCTCGACCATGTCGGCGCGCATGAACAGGCTCTGGTCGCCGGTCATCACGTCCTGAAGCAGTGTCTCATACCCGACGCTCGAGGCCTTCGGGAACCAGTCGTCGTAACGGAAGTCCATGGTCACGGCCGCAAGGTCGATCTCTACGCCGGGCCGCTTGACCTCGAACTGCAGGGAAATCCCCTCCTCCGGGGCAACGTTCAGAAGCAGCCAATTGGGCCGAAGTGCCGCAACCGGCGTGGCTTCGAATGCGGCATAGGGCGCCTGCTTGAAGCGGATGGCGATTTCCGTCATCCGCTTCGACAGGTGCTTGCCGGTGCGGATGTAGAAGGGGACACCCGCCCACCGCCAGTTGTCGATCTCAAGGCGCAGGGCGACATAGGTTTCGACATCGGAGTCGGCCGCCACCTGCGGCTCCTGGCGATAAGCCTTGGCGTCGCGACCCAGGACCTGGCCGGCCAGGTACTGGCCCCGGACCGCCCGGTCGGCCGTGACCGCCGGCATGGCCGCGAACACGTCGGCCTTGCGCGAGCGGACGGCCTCGGCGTCGAAGCCCACAGGCGGCTCCATGGCCACCATGGAGAGCAGGCTGAGCACATGGTTCGGCACCATGTCGCGCAACGCGCCCGTCGCCTCGTAGAAGGCGCCGCGGTCTTCCACGCCCACGGTCTCGGCGACGGTGATCTGCACCTCATCGATGCGGTCGCGATTCCAGATCGGCTCGAAGAGGCCATTGGCGAAGCGAAACGCCAGGATCGCTTGGACGGTGTCCTTTCCCAGAAAATGGTCGATCCGGAAAATCTGCTCTTCTTGAAGGGTACGCCGCAGGCTCGCGTTGAGGTCGCGCGCCGAGGCCAGGCTGTGGCCGAAGGGCTTCTCGATGACGACGCGACGCCAGGCGCGACGCGCGCCGTCCGCGGGCGCCGCCTCTCGTGTCAGTTGCGCCTTCCCGAGTTGCTCCACCAACGGGCCAAAGAGACGATCGGCGACCGCAAGGTAGAAGATGACGTTGCCCCCAGGGCCTGAAGGAGCCGCCTCGATCGCCCTGCCAAGCTTCGCGTGGACGGCGGCGTCCGTGGCGTCGCCCTGGACATAGGACATCGCGCCCGCAAGGCGCGCCCAGGCCGCCTCGTCGATATGGTCGATGCTGAAGGTGGCGGCGTCGTTGCCCACGAAGCTCTTGAGACCAGCGTAGAGCTGGTCACGCCAGCTCTCCGCCGATCCCGCCGCCCGGGCGACGCCGATCAGCGCAAAGCGATCTGGCAGCCGGTTGGCGCGCGACAGGTTATAGAGCGCCGGGACGACGAGGCGCTGACAGAGATCGCCGGTCGCACCGAAGATCACCATCGTGCAGGGCTCGACTGCGCCCGACTGAGGTTCGGCGTCGACCGCGTCGCGGGATCGATCGGCCACCCGCCTAGGCCGCAGCGACCGATGCGCTGGGCGGACTGGGCTGCGCGGCCTTGGGCTCAGGATCGATGGGCTCCTGGCCTTCCAAATGCCCCCCGAACCCGAACCGCATGGCCGACAGCATCTTCTCGGCGAAGGTATGATCCTGGCGGGATCGGAAGCGGGCGTAGAGCGCCGCGGTGATGACCTCGGCGGGGACCGCCTCCTCGATCGCGGCCTCGACCGTCCAGCGGCCTTCGCCCGAATCCTGGACGAAACCGGAGTAGGTGGCGAGCTCAGGATCCTTGACGAGCGCCGCGGCGCCCAGGTCGAGCAGCCATGAGGAGATCACGCTGCCGCGCCGCCAGACCTCGGCGATATCCGGCAGGTTCAACGTGAACCGCTCTGTCTCGGGCAGGTCCGAGGAGTCCTTGTTGCGCAGGATATCGAAGCCTTCGCCGTAAGCCTGCATCAGGCCGTACTCGATCCCGTTGTGCACCATCTTGACGAAGTGGCCCGCGCCCGACGGACCGGCGTGAATGTAGCCGCGCTCCGCCCGCGCATCGACGCCATCGCGCCCCGGCGTGCGCGCGATTGCGCCCCGTCCGGGGGCCAGGGCCGAGAAGATCGGATCGAGATGGTCAACCGCGGCCTTCGGCCCGCCGATCATCATGCAGTAGCCGCGGTCGATGCCCCAGACGCCGCCGGAGGTGCCGCAGTCGACGTAGTGGATGCCTTTCTCGGTCAGTGCCTTCGCCCGACGGATGTCGTCCTTGTAGAAGGAGTTTCCGCCGTCGACGATGATGTCGCCAGCCGAGAGCAGACCGGTGAGCGTCGTGACCATGTCGTCGGTGACCTGGCCGGCCGGCAGCATCAGCCAGACGGCGCGCGGGCCCGGATCCAATCGCTTGACGACGTCCGCCACGGACGATGCGGCGATCGCGCCATCCTTGGCCAGGGCCTCCCGCGTCTTGGCCGTCCGCGCGTAGACAACGCAGCCATGTCCTGCCTGCATCAGGCGGCGGGACATGTTGCCGCCCATCTTGCCCAGTCCGATCATACCGATTTGCATTGTCCGCTCCTTGGATGGCGCGATCAGGCGAACGCCGCCTCGATCGCCTGCCTCAAATGGGTAAGTCCCGCATCGACGTCCTTGAGATGCACGCGCATCAGGCGCCGACCCCGTTCGCCCAAGACCTCGAAATCGCCCCGAGCCTGAGCAGCCTTCACCACGCCAAAGCTGTAAGCGTGGCCGGGGACGTCGATGTCGCAGGCGTCATCGCAGGTGATCTGCAAAAACACCCCGGTGTTCGGGCCGCCCTTGTAGATCTGTCCGGTCGAATGCTGGAACCGCGGGCCGAATCCCAGGCAGGTTGCGGCATGGGTCCGGTCGCGGATGCGGGCGCGGATCGCCGTCAAGGCTTCGGTATGGACCGGGTTGCGTTCGATATAGGCCAGCAGCGCCACGTAGTCGCCGTCCTGAACCTGGCCGAAATGGCTGCGCAGATAGCCGGCCAAGGTGTTGTGCAGCCCAAGCGCCTCGGCATTGCGGGGATCGGCGTAGAGGGCCATGCCGTTCTCGCAAAACACGGGCTCGTCCGTCGGCAGGCTGCGCGTCGTTTCGTAGGCCTTGATGAGCGCGCTCGACGTCTGCTTGCTGGCTTCGACGTCTGGCTGATCGAAGGGATCAATCCCGAGGACCGCGCCGGCGACGGCAGTGGCGATTTCCCAGCGGTAGAATTCCTGACCGAGACTCCAGGTGTCCTTGACCCGGATCCAGACCACTGGATGGCCGGCATGTTCCAGCGCCTCCATCGCCAAGCGCTGGGCGGGGTCGGGGCTGCCGTCTAACTCCAGGTAGGCGAAGATCCGGTCGTCCCCATAGTGGCTGTGCGCCGCGAGCGGCTCACCCGCCAGCGGGATCAGTCCGCGCCCCATCTTTCCGGTGCTCTCGGCGATGAGTTGCTCCAGCCAGGCGCCGAGATCGGCGATCCCAGGTGAGGCTACGAGGGTCAGCTTGTTGCGGCCAAGGCGCGCCGCCGCCACCCCCAGGGCGACCCCCAGTTGCACGCCCGGATTCTCCGCTGGCGGCACGTCCGGTCCGCAAGAGCGCATCATCGGCTGGGTCGTCTCCAGCAGACGCTGGATATCGACGCCTATCCCCGTGGCCGGGGCCAGGCCGAACTTCGACAGCACCGAATAGCGACCACCGATCCCTCGCGCGCCGTAGAAGACGTGGGCAAAGCCCAGCTTGGCGGCCCGGTCATCCAGCGCCGAGCCGGCATCGGTGACGGCGACGAATTGTTCGCCGGCCTTGCCCGGGCCGCGCACCATCACCACGCGATCGAAGAAGTAGTCGAGGAAAATATTGGGCTCGAGAGTCCCGCCGGATTTCGACGACACCATGAACAGCGTGTGGCTGAGGTCGATGGCCTGCTCGATCGTCCTGATCTGAGCTGGATCGGTGCTGTCGAGTATGTGGAAGCGCGGCCATCCGGGCTGCCGGCCGAAGGTCTCGGCCAGCACTTGCGGGCCGAGACTTGACCCGCCCATGCCCAGCAGCACGAGGTCGGTGAAGGCGCGACGCTGCACCAGAGCCGCGAACTCGCGGAGCGGCTCAAGGTCACGCAACTCTCGCGCATTGATGGTCAGCCAGCCGAGCCAGCGGTCTTCGTCCTCGCCTGTCCAGAGGTCGGCGTCGCCCGCCCAAAGTGCTCGAATGCGACCGTCCTTGCGCCAAGCCTCCAGCTCATCTGCATAGGCGGCGCTCATTTCAGGAGAACCGGCCCGGATGTCCAGGCGCGCGGCGCTTCCCTCCAGGAGCGCGCGACGGCGGCGCGCGACGGCGCCCAGTAGCTTGTCGAAGGCGTCAGCGAACTGCTGCACGCCTTCAGCCACCAGATTGTCCGTGATCGCGGGCAGCGAGACGCCCTGCTGCGCCAGCCCCGCCAGCACCGCGCGCGCCGCGTCAATGTCCTGTTCGATGGCGTCTGGCCTGGCCTCGCCATGATCGCGGAACGCGTCCATCGTTGCCGGCGGCAGGGTATCGACGGTGTCGCGGCCGATCAGGGCCTCGACGTACATTGTGTCCTTGTAGGCCGGGCTCTTTGTGCTCGTGGAGGCCCAGAGCAGCCTCTGCGTCCGGGCGCCGGACGCGGCCAGGGCGTCCCAGCGCGGACCTGAAAACAGCGCCTGGTAACGGACGTAGGCCAGTTTCGCACTGGCGATCGCCGCCTTGCCGCGCAGAGCGCTTGCGACCCGTGCGTCGTCCAGCGCGTCCAGGCGCCTGTCGACGGCGGTGTCGATCCGGCTGACGAAGAAACTGGCGACGCTGGCGACTTTCGACAGCTCGCCCTGGGCCCGCGCCAGATCTTCCAGGCCGGCGATATAGGCCTCGGCCACCCGCTCATAGATGGCCACCGAGAACAGCAGCGTCACATTTATATTTAGCCCGCGCGCGATCAGCCGACGGATCGCTGGTAGACCCGCAGGCGTCGCCGGAACCTTCACCATCAGATTGGGACGGGCCACCGCCTCCCACAGCCGCAATGCCTCGCCAACGGTCGCTTCTGTGTCATTGGCGAGGTAGGGCGAGCACTCCAGGCTTACGTAGCCGTCATAGCCCTGGGTCTCGTCATAGACGGGTCGCAGCAGGTCGGCGGCGTCGCGGATGTCGGCGATCGCCAGGTGCTCGTAGATCTCGGCGACGCTGTGATCGCCGGTCGACTGGAACGCCGCGATCGCCTCGGCGTAGTCGTCGCCCTCCCCGATCGCCTTCTCGAAGATCGAGGGATTGGAGGTGACGCCCTTCAACCCGTCGCGCTCGACGAGCGTGCGGAGCTCGCCGGTCTCGATCAGGCTGCGCCGAATGGAGTCGAGCCACGGGGACTGGCCGCACGCTTCAAGTTGCTTCAGCGGATTCATGGCGCGCGCGTTCCGACCCCGGCGAGCTGCTCTTTCGCCGCGGCCAGCACGGCCTCGACGGTAAAGCCGAAATTGGACATCAGGGCGTCTATCGGCGCCGAGGCGCCAAACGAGGTCATCCCGATCCGAGCGCCGGTCGCGCCGACGTAGCGGTCCCAGCCGATCACCGAGGCCGCCTCGACGGAAACGCGCGGCGTGACCGATGGCGGAAGGACGCTGTCGCGATAGGCCTGGTCCTGTTCCTCGAACAATTCCCAGGACGGCAGGCTGACCACCCGCGCGGCGACGCCCTGGGCCTTGAGGGACTGATAGGCCGCCACGCAGAGTCCGATTTCGCTGCCCGTGGCCATCAGGATCACCGCGGGCTTGCCGGGGTCCACATCGGCGAGCACATAGCCGCCGCGCGCCACCCCGGACGCCGGCGCAAACTGGGTGCGGTCGAGCGTGGGGAGAGGCTGGCGGCTCAACATCAGGCAGGCCGGCCGATCCTTCAGTCCGGCGATGATGCGCCAGGCTTCCACCACCTCGTTGGCGTCCGCGGGCCGAAGCGTGATGAGGTTTGGGATGGCCCGCAGGCCCACGAGCTGCTCCACAGCCTGATGGGTCGGGCCGTCTTGGCCCAGGCCGATGGAATCGTGGGTGAAGATGTAGACCGCCGGCAGCCCCATCAGCGCGCTCAGACGGATGGCCGGCTTCATGTAGTCGGAGAAGATCAGGAAGGTCGATCCGAAGGCCCAGATCCCCGAGAGGGTCAGACCGTTGACCACCGCGCCCATGGCGTGTTCCCGAATGCCGAAATGGAGGTTGCGACCCCCATAGGCGCCGGCCTCGAAGTCTCCGGCGCCTTCTGCGGTCAGCCGGGTCTTGGTCGATGGGGCAAGATCGGCGGCCCCGCCAATCAGCCAGGGACAGCGCCGGGCGATGGCGTTCAGGACCGCGCCGGAAGACTCCCGGGTGGCGAGGCCCTTGGGGTCGGCGGGAAAGCTCGGCAGGTCAGCGGCCCAGTCGTCGGGAAGCCGGCGGGTCAGCATCCGATCCATCTGGTCGGTGAGGCCATCCTGGTGGGCCCGATAGGCGGCCATGCCCGCCGACCAGGCGGTCCGCAGCGGCGCCATTCGCGCGCTAATGGCGCTGCGCAGGTGGTCGCAGACGCCATCTGGAACGAGGAATTTCGCCTCCTCGGGCCACCTATAGCTGCGCTTGGCGAGGCGGATCTCTTCCTCGCCCAGCGGCTCGCCGTGCGCGGCGCTGGTGTCCTGCTTATGGGGCGCCCCAAAGCCGATATGGCTCTCGACGATGATCAGGGTCGGGACATCTTCGGTGGCCCGAAACGCCTCGAAGGCCGCGGCGAGGCGGGCGGTGTCATTGGCATCGCCGACCCGCTCCACGTTCCAGCCGTAGGCCAGGAAGCGGGCCGCGACGTCTTCGCTGAACGCCAGGTCGGTATGGCCTTCGATGGTGATGCGGTTGCTGTCGTAGATCCAGCAGAGCTTGCCGAGCATCAGCTGGCCGGCCAGCGATGCGGCCTCGCTGGTGACGCCTTCCATCATGTCGCCGTCGCCGCAGAGCGCGTAGACATCATAGTCGAACGCCGCGAACTCAGGGCGATTGAAGTGCGTCGCCTGCCAGCGTCCGGCAATGGCCATCCCGACGCTGGTCGCGCAACCCTGGCCCAACGGGCCTGTCGTCGCCTCGACGCCGCTGGTCACGCCGTACTCGGGATGCCCGGGGCAGTGGCTTCCAAGTTCCCGAAAGGCGCGGATATCGTCCAAGCTTACCGCGAGGCCATCGGCGCGCCCATCGCCCCCCGTGATGTCTTTGACCCCGGCGAGATGCAGCATCGCATAGAGCAGCATCGAGGCATGGCCGTTGGACAGCACGAAGCGGTCGCGGTTGGGCCAAAGGGGATCGTCAGGATCGAAGCGGAGAAACGCCCGCCACAAGGTGTAGATTACCGGCGCCAGGGCCATGGGGGTTCCGGGATGTCCGGACTTCGCCTTCTGCACTGCGTCCATGGACAGGGTGCGGATGGTGTTGATGCAGAGGTCGTCGATCACATCTGCGGGTGGGAACGGTCCCGCCAGGTCGGCGGCGGCCAAGCTCACGGGCGCACCGTCGCGGTTTGTCCGTCGCAGCCTTCAAAACATTCAACTCGGAACACCGCGCGCCTCGTAGCCAGCAGAAAACATTCGGAGCCCCTCACGGGAAGGCGATCGGGGGGACCTGGGTTCCGTCCCGCGGCGCTTAGATCAATCGAGAGGATCACCCGCAGAATAGGCGGCGGGAGTATCGACGGGGCAGGATCGGAAACTACTCAGATCAACTCTCGGCGCTGGGCTCGAGGCTCCATCGCCAATCCCGCACCTCCGGCATGTCGTCGCCATGTTCGCTGATGTAGAGCTTGTGGCGTTCCATGACTGACCAGTAGCGCGCCGTGGCCATCTCCACTTGGTCCGCCAGGCGCGGGATCCGCCGGATCGCGTCGAGCGCCAGCTGATAGCGGTCGAGATTGTTCAGCACGACCATATCGAAGGGCGTCGTCGTCGTGCCCTCCTCCTTGTAGCCGCGCACATGTATATTGCGGTGATTGCGCCTGCGGTAGGTCAGTTCGTGGATCAGGGCGGGATAGCCGTGGAACGCGAAGATCACGGGTCGGTCGGTCGTGAAGAGCGCGTCGAAATCCTGGTCTTCCAGGCCATGCGGATGTTCCGAGCGAGGCTGCAGCGCGAGCAGGTCCACCACGTTGACCACCCGTATGCGGATGTCCGGGACGTAGGCGCGCAACAGGGTCACGGCCGCCAGCGCCTCTAGCGTTGGAACGTCACCGGCGCAGGCCATGACCACATCGGGATCGTCACCGCCGGGGCTCGCCCAGTCCCAGACGCCGATGCCGGCCGTGCAGTGGCGGACCGCGGCGTCGACGTCCAGCCATTGCCACTCCGGCTGCTTGCCGGCGATGATCAGGTTCACATAGTTGCGGCTGCGCAGGCAGTGGTCGGCGATCGACAGCAGGCAGTTGGCGTCGGGCGCGAGATAGATCCGCACCACATCGGCCTTCTTGCTCGCCACGTGATTGATGAACCCAGGGTCCTGGTGGGAGAACCCGTTATGGTCCTGGCGCCAGACGTGGGAGGTCAGGAGGTAGTTCAGTGAGGCGATCGGCGCGCGCCAGGGAATCTTGCGGGTGACCTTCAGCCACTTGGCGTGTTGGTTGAACATCGAGTCGATGATGTGGATGAACGCCTCGTAGCAGGAAAAGAGGCCATGCCGGCCAGTCAGGAGATAGCCCTCCAGCCAGCCCTCGCAGAGGTGCTCGCTCAGCACCTCCATGACCCGTCCGTTGGCGCTGAGGTTGGTGTCGACATCCTCGACGGCGGCCATCCAGACCTTGCCGGTCACTTCATAGACAGCGTCCAATCGATTCGAGGCCGTCTCGTCCGGACCGAACAAGCGGAAGTTCTGCTTGTCGCGGTTGAGCGCCATCAGATCGCGCAGATACCGCCCCAGGACGCGCGTGGCCTCGGCCTTGACAGCCCCCGGCGATGGGACCTCCACCGCGTGGTCGCGGAAGCCCGGCATCGACAGGGCGACCAGCAGCTCGCCGCCGTTGGCGTGGGGATTGGAACCCATCCGGCGATGTCCGGTCGGCGCCAGCGCGGCCAGGTTTTCACGGAATTTTCCGGTGTCGTCGAAGAGTTCCTTCGGCCGGTAGCTCTTCATCCAGGTCTCGAGCTGCCGCAGGTGCTCTGGGTTTTCCATGTGAGCGATCGGCACCTGGTGCGCGCGCCATGTCCCTTCGACGGGCAACCCATCGACCACCTTCGGTCCTGTCCAGCCCTTGGGCGTCTGCAAGACGATCATCGGCCAGCGCGGACGCTCAGGCGCGGCGCCCGCAGCGCCCGTTCGGGCCCCGTGCTGGATGTCGCCGATCCTCGCCAGGATCGAGTCCAGGGTTCCTGCCAGCGCCTGGTGGACCAGGGCCGGATCGTCGCCCTCGACGAAGTGGGGCTCGTAGCCGTAGCCCTGCAGGAGCGCGGTGAGTTCCTCCCGGGTGATCCGCGCCAGGACCGTCGGATTGGCGATCTTGAAGCCGTTCAGATGCAGGATCGGTAGGACCGCACCATCGCGCGCCGGGTTCAGGAATTTGTTGGAATGCCAGCTCGCGGCCAGGGCGCCGGTCTCAGCTTCCCCGTCGCCGATCACGCAGGCGACAATCAGGTCCGGATTGTCGAAGGCCGCGCCGTAGGCGTGCAAGAGGGAATAGCCCAGCTCACCGCCCTCATGGATCGATCCCGGCGTCTCCGGCGAGACGTGACTGGGGATCCCATAGGGCCAGGAGAACTGCCGAAACAGCCGATAGAGACCGTTTCGGTTGCGTTCGACCGCCGGGTAACGCTCGGTGTAGGAGCCCTCGAGATAGGTGTTCGCGACGATGCCCGGCCCGCCATGACCGGGCCCGATCACGTAGATCATGTTGAGGCCGTGCTCTTTGATCAGCCGGTTCAGGTGAGCGTAGAGAAGGTTCAGGCCGGGGGTGGTGCCCCAATGCCCGAGCAGGCGGGGCTTGATGTCGCTAAGCTTGAGCGGCCTTTCCAGCAGGGGATTGTCCTGGAGGTAAATCTGCCCCACCGACAGATAGTTCGCAGCGCGCCAATAGGCGTCGATTGACTGGAGCGCGGCGGGGGTCAGCGGATCGGGCATGGCGAACTCCGGAGCAATGGCCGCGACGGCGCGCAGACCGTCGCCCGTAGCCTTCGTCCGACCGCAATCGGGGCCACGATAGTGACCCACCGGGCGGGCCAGGAAGGGTCGGAAACTACTCACGGGCCCGCGTTGGTCGGGTGCGGTATCAAGACCCTCCGCAGGCTTCCTTTGGGTGCTTGGGGCCTTCTATCCCGCAGGCGGCGTTTCCACCTGAGCCGGCGCGTCGGCGAGCGCGTGGTCGATGGTCGCCTGGGCCTGCCTCTGGATCGTCGCCAGGTGTTCGGCGCTGACGAAACTTTCAGCATAGATCTTGTAGACGTCTTCGGTCCCCGATGGGCGCGCGGCGAACCAGCCGTTTTTGGTCACCACCTTGATCCCGCCAATCGGCTGATCATTCCCCGGCGCGCGGGTCAGCTTCGCGTCGATCGCCTCATCGGCGAGGTCTTTGGCCTCGATATCCGACGGATCGAGCTTCGCCAGCCGCGCTTTCTGGGCCGCGGACGCCGGCGCGTCGATCCGCGCATAGAATGAGGTCCCGAGGTCGGACGTGACGCTCGCATAGAACTGGCCAGGGTCCTGGGCGGTCCGGGCGCAGATTTCAGCGGCCAGCAGGCCCATGATCAACCCGTCCTTGTCCGTGGTCCATACCGTCCCATCGCGGCGCAGGAAGGCCGCACCGGCGCTCTCTTCCCCGCCGAAGGCGAGCCCGCCGTCGATCAGCCCCGCGCTGAACCATTTGAACCCGACCGGAACCTCAAGAAGCTTGCGCCCCTGTTTCGCCGCCACCCGGTCGATCATGCTGCTGGAGACAACGGTCTTGCCGACGGCGCTGTCAGGCCGCCAACCTGGTCGATGGGCGCAGAGATAGGCGATCGCGGCGGCGAGGTAAGCGTTCGGGTTCATCAGACCGCTCGAGGGGCAGACGATCCCGTGGCGGTCGGCGTCCGTGTCGTTGGCGAACGCGACGTCGAACGTCTCACGCATCGCGATCAGCGGCGCCATGGCGTAGGCCGATGAGCAGTCCATCCGCACCCGTCCGTCCCAATCGACGGTCATGAACCGGAAAGTGGGGTCGATCGCCGTGTTTACGACCGTGGCCGCCAGTCCATAGCGCTCGATGATCGGTTGCCAATACTGCACCGCCGCCCCGCCCAGCGGGTCGATCCCGATCCTCACGCCGGCGCTGCGGACGGCCTCCAGGTCCACGACATTGCCCAGGTCGGCGACATAGGGCGTGATGTAGTCGTGCGCATGGACGCATGCGGCCTTACGGGCGCGTGCATAGGGCATGCGCTGGACCCCATCGAGCATCGTTTGGAGGAATTCGTTGGCGACCTTCTCAATCCAACCGGTGACCGTCAGATCCGCCGGCCCGCCGTTCGGTGGGTTGTATTTGAAGCCGCCTTCATCGGGCGGGTTGTGGGAAGGGCTGATCACGATCCCGTCGGCCAGGCCGGTCTCGCGGCCCAGATTATACCCCAGGATGGCGTGGGAGATCACCGGCGTCGGCGTGTAACCGCCATTCTCGTCGATCATCGTCTCCACGCCGTTGGCGGCCAGCACTTCAAGGGTCGTGGCGAATGCCGGCTCCGAGAGGGCATGGGTGTCCATACCCAGGAACAGCGGCCCCTCGATGCCCGTATGCCGGCGGTATAGGCACACGGCCTGGGCGATCGCGGCGATGTGCGTCTCATTGAACGCCGCTGAAAACGCGTTGCCCCGATGTCCGGACGTTCCAAACGCCACGCGCTGCGCGGGGATGGTCGGATCCGGCTCCAACGCGAAATAGGCCGTCACCAGGCGTGGGACATTGACCAGCAATGCAGCGGGCACGGGCTTGCCGGCAAGCGGGCTTACGTTCTCTGGCATGTCATCCTGGCCTTCATCCGAGAACGACCTCGATCCGATGCGCCTGCCCGTCGTCCACCAGACTGACGAGCCGGCCCGATTCCGGCGCCAGTACCTTACCGTCGAGCTTCATCGACAACACCCCGCGGCAGACGCCGAGCGGGTTTTCAACGACGATGCTGTAGGGCGTCGCGCCATGGCGATAAGCGATCTCGAACCGCGGCCAATGGCTCGGAATGCAGGGATCGAGCCGCAGCGCGGCGCCCTGCACCCGGAATCCCAGGAGCCACTCCAGAGTGACCCGGTACATCCACCCGGCTGAGCCTGTGTACCAGGTCCATCCGCCCCGCCCGATGTGGGGCGGTTCGGAATAGACGTCGGCGCAGACGACATAGGGCTCGACCTTGTAGCGATGCATGCCCGCCGCGTCGTCCGCATGGCGGATCGGGTTGAGCATTGTCAGCAGCTCGCCGGCCCTGTCGCCATCGCCTTGCATGGCGAACGCCATCGCCGACCAGGCCGCGGCATGGGTGTACTGACCGCCGTTCTCGCGAATACCAGGGGGATATCCCTTGATGTAGCCGGGATCCTGAGCTGGGTGGTCGAACGGCGGCGTGAACAGCAGCACAAGCTTTTCGTCGCGCCGGACGAGAAATCGGTCCAGGGCCGCCATGGCCCGCACCGCCCGCGCCGGGTCGGCGGCGCCGGAGATCACCGACCAGGACTGGGCGATAGAGTCGATGCGGCATTGCCCATTGGCGACCGAGCCCAGCGCCGCGCCGTCGTCGAAGAAAGCACGCCGATACCAGTCACCGTCCCAGGCCTCACGTTCAAGAGACGCTTTAAGAGCGACCGCATGGCCACGCCACAACTCCCCTTGCTGGACTCGGCTGCGCGCCTCGGCCAGTCCTGCGAAAGCGGTCAAGGTCGTATGGAGAAACCAACCCAGCCACACGCTCTCGCCGCGTCCCCCTTCTCCCACCTGATCCATGCCGTCGTTCCAGTCGCCCGCGCCCATCAGCGGCAAGCCATGGGCGCCGACACCGAGACTCCTTTCGAGGGCAAGCGCGCAGTGGTCGAACAGGCTCGCTGTGGTCTCAGACGTCGCGGGTGCAAAGAACGCGTCGTGCTCGTCGGGCTTCAGAACCGGGCCTTCCAGGTACGGGACGGTCTCGTCGAGCACCGCGATGTCGCCGGTGACCTGCACATAATGGGCGACCGCAAAAGCCAGCCATCCGCAGTCGTCGGAGACGCGGGTGCGTATGCCCTTCCCCGATTCGGCGAGCCACCAGTGCTGCACGTCCCCTTCCAGGAATTGGCGACCCGCCGCGCGCAGAAGGTGGGCCCGGACCAGATCGGGCCGCAAGAGACAAAGCGCCATCCCGTCCTGCAGCTGATCGCGGAAACCGTAGGCGCCGCTGGCCTGATAAAATCCAGTTCGCGCCCAGACCCGACATGCGAGCGTCTGGTAAGGCAGCCACCGGTTTACGAGAATATCGAGCGCGCGGTCCGGTGTCTTGACCTGCACGGTCCCGAGGATTTCGTCCCATTGACGGGTGACCTCGGCGAACACCACAGTCAGGTCAGCCGCGCGGTATTTCTCCACCAGGGCCGTCGCCTCGCTCCTGGACGCGGCCTGGCCTAGACAGAACACGATCTCCCGTGTGCCGAAGGCCTTCAGTGTAACTTGGGTCTGCAACGCGCCGCACGGATCGAGGCCCGCGCCGGTCCGGTTGGAGAGGCGCGTCCCCGGGGTAAGGCCCAGGGGTCGACCAAGGGCGCCGTGACGCCCCAGGAACTCCTTGCGATCACCCGTCCACGAGGTCTGGACGCCCTTGAGATCAACAAACGCGACCCGCTCGCCGAAGTCGTCATTCCAGGGGTTTTGCGCGAACATCGCGCCGGTCAGGGGATCGATCTCGGTGACCACGAACGGCGCGCCGGCCATGCGCGAAGCGCCCAGCACCCACGCGACATAGCCGGTGACCGAGAGCCGCCGAGCGTGCCCCGAGGTGTCGGTGATGGTCAACCGCATGATCTTGATCGCGTCATCGATGGGCACGAACTGTGTCAGCACCAACGCCACGCCGTGAGAGGCATGCTCGAACCGGCTGAAACCCTGGCCATGCTGTACGGAATAGGTGGCCGACGGGTCGCGGATGGGAAGCGCGGTCGGGCCCCACACCTCGCCGGTGTCCTCGTCGGTGAGGTAGACGACCTCTCCTGGTCCGTCGCCCACCGGGTCGTTTGACCAAGGGGTAAGTTGGTTCTGCTGGCTGTTCACCGACCAGGTGAAGCCGCTGCCGTCGGTCGAGACCTGGAAGCCAAAGGACGGGTTCGAGATCACATTCACCCAAGGCGCCGGCGTCCGTTCCGTGCCGGTCAGAATGGTCACATAATCGCGGCCATCATCGGCGAACCCGCCAAGGCCGTTGCAGAACTCCCGCGGCGGCGGCGGCAGCGGGCTCTCGGGCTCCGCCGACGGCCCAGTGCGCGCCGGGGGGAACGTCCGCGCGGGTGTGGGGTCGCGGGCCCTGTTGAGCTGTTCGGCGAGCGTGCCGCGATCGCCGTAGAGCACCGCGCGCGCGGCGGCCTGCAGCAGGTCGCGGACCTCTGCTGCGATCAGATCGGTCCGCAGGACAAAGACCGAACCCAGCGAAGGGTCGTGTGCGCCCTCTGAGGATGGCTGATTGATCCGCACCAGGCTCTCGAGCGAGATTTGCAGATCCTGAACGTAGGAGGCCGCTCGCCCGTTCAGGATGACCAGGTCGACGGCAAGCAGCTTCAGACGCCAGTACTGATGCGCACGCAGCAATTGCCGGACCAGGGCCAGATCGTCGCCCGACTCGATAAGGATCAGCACGATTGGACGGTCGCCAGAAATCCCCTGCGACCAAAGCGTCGAGACCTTGCGTAGGCCCGCCTTGATGAGGTCGCTGGCGGGCCGCAATGCCGGATCGCAGTAGAGGATGTGGCTGGCGAGCCGCTGGAAGAGGTGCGCCTCGTCGGGGGCGACGCCTAGGTGGCGCAGCTGCATCTGCGCCTGGGTCCAGGCCAGCGCGGTCGCCCGGTCGAACGCTGTGGGATCGCGATGCTTGTCGGCGAGCGCGAGCACGGCGTCGCGGCTGGCGGCGACCACGGTCCAGTAGGCGATTCGGGCGGTCGCGCCGGGCTTTAGGGTCAGTCGGCGCCTGAGGCTGAACACCGGATCGAGCACGGGCCCCGAGGTGTTGGACAGCGGCCAGCCGTCGCCAATCGCCGCCGCCCCGCGAACGGTCCGACCGCGGCCGACAAACCGCGCGCGGTCGCTCTCAAATTGGATGTCGTCGGACCAGTCGCCCTCAACGACCGAAAGGTGCGCGGCCCAGATCAGGGGATCAGCGGCCGAGCGCTGCCGGCGAGTGGCGAGGATGGCCCCCAGGTGAGCCACGAATTCAGTCTCGACGAACAGCTTTGCGAAGGCTGGATGTGCAATGTCGTCGGCCTGCCGGGCCAGTGAGACTTCCGCGTAAGAGGTCACGTCGATGGTGCGCGGCTGGGCGCCGTGGTTGGTGATGGACACCCGTCGGACTTCCGCGTCGTCCTCGGACGACACCATCACCTCCAGGACGGTCGTCAGCGTCCCGTCTCGTCGCGCGATCTCGGCGCGATCCTCGCAGAAGCCGACGTCGTAGCTTTCGGGCTCGGCCCCGATGGGTTGATAGGCGGCCGACCATGTCTGGCGGCTGCCAGCATCGCGCAAGAAGACATACGCACCCCAATCGTCACTGGTCATGTCCTCGCGCCAGCGGGTGATCGCGATGTCGCGCCAGCGGCTGTATCCGGAGCCCGCCGCGGTCACCATCGCCGAATAGCGGCCGTTCGAGAGGATGTGGGTGCGAGGGGTCTGGGAATGGGCCGAGGTGTAGCGGCGCCAGGTTTCCAGCGCTTGGGGCGTCGCCTCGGCCGCCTCGGACTTTTCCGACGGCGGGCGGGCCAGCGCCACGTCGCGCGGCATTCGTTCCTGCAGCAACAGCTCTGCCGCTTGCACGATCGGCTCGGCATGGAAGCGCGCGCGCATCAGTCCGTCCTGCAGCGCATTGGCGATGGCGACCAGGGTCATGCCCTGGTGATGGGCCATGAAGGCGCGAATGACCGCGAACGGCGTCCCATCCGGAAGACGGGAGCGGGTGAAATCGACCGCCTCGTACCATCCGTAATCGCCGCGCAGACCTATGGCCGCCAACCGGATGTAGTTTCGCAGCGCGGCGCGAGGATCGATCATCGCGGCCAGACCACTGGCATAAGGGGCGATCACGGTGCTTTCGCCCAGGCCACGCTTGTAGCCCAGGTCCGGCACGCCAAAACTGGAGTACTGGAGGGTCTTATCAAGGTCGCGGGCGTTGTACTCGGACTCCGACATACCCCAGGGAATACCGAGCTCCGCGCCGTAGCGGGCTTGCCGCCAGACCACTAGGCGATTGGTCTGCTCCAGCAGGCTGCCGGCGGGGGCCCGCATGACCAGCGACGGCATCAGATATTCGAACATTGATCCCGACCACGAGATGAGGGCGGAGCCGCCATCGACCGGGGTCATGGTCCGTCCGAGACGGAACCAATGCTTTGCGGGAATATCGCCCTTGGCGATCGCCACGAAGCTCGCGAGACGCGCCTCCGACGCCAGCAGGTCGTAGAAATTGGAATCGAGAACGCCGTCCTCGTTGCGATAGCCGATGGACAGCAACTGGCGGTCCGCGTCGAACAGGAAGCCGAACTCCATCGCGTCGAACAGCGCCTTGGCCCGATCGGCGACGGCGGCAAGGCGCCGCGGCAGCAAATCCGACAGCGCGGGGGTTTCTAGCGGCGGCTGGACGTCCCGCCGTTTCGAGGCGGCGCAGGCCAGCAGGGCATCCGCCCAGACCAGCACCTCGGCTATGTCTTCCGTCGTGATCTGACCGACATAGGCGCGGACCCGCGCGTCGAGAGCCTCGACCTCGCCGATCGTCTCCTCCAAGCGCAGGGTAGGCTGCGGCGGGCTCGGCGCCGCATCGACAAGCCGCGCGGCCAGCCCTTCGATGGTGGCCACGAGGGGGGTGCGAAGACCACCGGACGGCTCGCCGGCCGCCAGGATGGTCTCACGCAACAGGATCAGGTGATCCCGCAGCCCGGCCCGCCATGTCATGTCGGCAAGGCCGGGCTGGCCGATCTCGCGGCAGGCGTTAGCCACTGCGATCAGGTGGCCGGCGAGGTTGCCGCTGTCCACCGACGAGACGTATTTCGGATCAAGCGGACGAAGATCTCGGGTGTCGTACCAGTTGTAGAGATGGCCGCGAAAACTCTCGAGCGCCTCGACGGTCGTCAGCGTGGCCTCGAGCTTTTCAACTGTCTCGGTCGTCCCGATCCAACCGAAGTCGTGGGCCGCCACAACGCTCAGTAGATAGAGACCGATGTTGGTGGGCGAGGTGCGGTGCGCGACAACCGGTTCGGGCTCCTCCTGGAAATTGTCCGGGGGCAGCATGTTGTCGTCCGGGCCGACAAACTTCTCGAAGAACCGCCAGGTCCGCCGGGCAATCAGGCGCAGCGCCTCGGCGTCGCCCGGCGCGATCATCAAATGTCCGGCGGCCGGCGGGGGCAGGCTCGCCCATCTCGCGATAAGCGGGGACAACACCCAGACGAGCCCGAAGGGCGCGGCCAGCGGCCACGACTGCTGCCCGGTCAGATAGAGTGCGACGCCGACAGCGCCGGCGAAGGCGGCGCTGCCGGCCACCTGCGCGACCATCTCTGCGGAATTGAATTCGGCATCGTTCTCGGCCTGCGCCGCTGAGACCCACTCCAGCAGCCGGCGACGCAGCAGCAGGCGGAACAGCGTGCGCATCACGGCATCGACCATCAGCCACGCCTGGTGGGACAGGAAGGTCACCAGGAACAGGCTCTGCGTCAGGCCAAGCGCAAGATCGCCGCGAACGGCGCGCAGGTGATTTCGTATCGACGCACCGCCATACCGCGGGACGAGGCCGACGATCGCCGGGAGTAACGGCGGCAGCGCGATGGTCAGCACAATGAAAGCCGTCCAGACCTGCGCCGTGGCGTTCGGCTGCATCCACCCGATGATGAGGGCAAGCAGGGCCGTCGGCGCGGAAAGCGAGCGCCGCAAGTTGTCGAGCAGCTTCCAGCGTCCCATCAACGGCAGCGCAATCTTGCGTTCGCCATGCGTCCCCATGGGGCCACGGCCGAAGATCCAGGGAAGCAGTTGCCAATCGCCGCGCACCCAGCGGTGCTGGCGGGCGGCGGCGACGTCATACCGGGATGGGAATTCCTCAACGACCTCGATGTCCGACGCCAAGCCGGCGCGGGCGAAGATGCCCTCCAGCAAATCGTGGCTCAGCACGGTGTTGTCGGGAATCTGCCCGTCCAGCGCAGTTGCGAAGGCGTCGATGTCGTAGATGCCTTTGCCGCAGTAGGACCCCTCCTCGAAGAGATCCTGGTAGATGTCGGACACCGCTAGCGCGTAGGGGTCCAAGCCATTGGGTCCGGAGAAGACGCGCTCGAACAGCGAGCCCTCGCGGCCGATCGGCAAGGACGGCGTCACACGCGGTTGAAGGATCCCATGGCCTTGCACCACCCGGCCAGCGGCGGCGTCGAAACGCGGTTGGTTCAAGGGGTGAGCCATCTTGCCGATCAGCCGACGGGCGGCGCCGATCGGCAGCCGCGTGTCGGCGTCAAGGGTGATCACATAGCGGATGCCGGCGGGCAGCGCCGCGGGCCGGCCATCCATCGGCAGGAATCCCGTATCGGTTGCCCCGCGCAGCAGGCGATTGAGTTCATGCAGCTTCCCGCGCTTGCGTTCCCAACCGATCCAGCGCCCTTCCCCTGCGTTCCAGACCCGTCGGCGCTGCAGCAGGATGAAGCGGGCGCTATCGGCCAGCGGTCCGTACCGCGCGTTCAGTCGCGCGATTCCCGCGACGGCGGCGGCCAGCAGCTCCTGATCGCCGGGCGAATCCTCCCCGGTCGCATCGCGCCAGTCGGAAAGCAGGGCGAAATTGAAGTTATCTCCAGGGCTGGACAGGTGGTGGACTTCTAACCGCTCGATCTGGGCGTCGATCGCGGTCACACTGGAGAGTAGCGTCGGCACGACGACGATGGTTCTGAGCGCCGGGGGCACGCCTTCGCGCAGCTCCAGGCCTGGCAGACGCATGGCGCCGATCTGTTGGGTGCCCACGCGATTCACCAGCGCGATCGCCACGTCGGAGGTCGGGATCAGGCCGACGACGGTCAAGACCAGCAGCGCCCAGCCCGATCCACCGGCGTGCGCCACGACCAGCAGGGCCAGCCCAAGGACGACCGCCGAGAGCAAGGCGATCGTGCCGACGTAGCTCATCACGCCGATCTGGGCGTTGAGCCGAAATAGCCGCGTCTTCAGCGAGGCCCGGCCGCCGAGTTCCGTCTCGAAACCGTGGCGTCCCTTGGCGATCAGATAATACCCCGGATCGCATTGGCGCGCGTCGGCGCCGGCCGCGCCGCCTGTTCGCCGGCTCGCGGCGACCGCCCGATTGGCGACGTCGGTCTCCTCACGTGACGATTGGAGCGCCAGGTCCTCGATGGCGCGGCGGTAGAGATCCCGGGTGGAGAAATCCATCGCGGCGAAGTCGCTGCCGGCCCGCAGGATGGCGTCGACCGGACTGACACTTTCGAAAAACTCCGCCCAGTTCACCATCGACACCAGTCGCATGCTGGTGATCACGTTGCGCACGGTGACGTTCGACGCACCCTGGCGCTGAACCTCGTCGCGGACGATCTCAGCAGTAGAACTCCCGGCGCCGGCCAGCTTGGCCTCAAGCCACCGCAGCGAAGGGGTCGACGTGGGATCGCGGTCGCGAAGCCGCATCGCCAGCTGCACGCCGAACGCCATCGTCCAGGGCGCGCTGTTGAGGCTGGCCTGTGCGTCGCTGTCGGTCTCGGGATCGCGGTCGGCGGTCCCCAAGATCCGATCTGCAAGCTCGTCGGCCAGGCGGCCGGCCGTCATCCGCGCACCGACCGTCTGCGCCAAGCGACGCAGGTTTTCCACCAGGGTGATGCGCACGCTGATCGCCAGCGCCCACAGCTCGCCGATGGTGAGCGGCTGGATTCGCTGGTACGCCGCGACGAAGCGGGTCAGCTTCTGGACATCGAAGGCGCTGTCGGTGTGGGCGACGAAGGCCCAGGCGATCCCGATGACCCGCGGGTAGCCTTGCAAAGGACCTTCGGTCAGCTTCGGCAGTTTACGGTAGTAACCCGGCGGCAGGTCATGCCTGATCTCGCGGACTTGCTCTTCGACGACGTGGAAATTGTCGAGCAGCCATTCCGCCGCTGGCGTGATCGGTTGATGGGCGCGGTACGCCTGGGCGATGGTGCGGTAGGTCTCGCCGAGCACCCTGGTGTTGTCGCGAAGCCGTCGATCAAGGGGCAATCCCCGCGGCGAGCCCGAGGCGACGGCCTGCGCCGCCGCAAGGCTTTCGGCGTGCTGTTCGAGGCGCTCGACGCTGAACAGCTCCGCGCGAATCGGCGCCTCCCCCTGTTGGAAGCCGTCATGCCAGCCCAGGCGCAGGCGGGGCCGCTTCAAGGCTCGGCGTCTCAAGGCTCAACATCCCGAGGGGTCTTAGGTGCGAGCGCAGGCCTGCGTTCGAGATCGCGCCGCCGAAGCCCCACGTGAGGGTTCGCTCGGCCCGCGCTCGGGACGGTGCGGCTGGCGCCCCAGTCCCGCAGCGACTTGCCCTTGGCGGGCTCGGATCGCGACCGGTCGAGGCGAGGCGGCATTTCGATCTCCAATGTGCGCCAACCCGAGCCGCGACTGGTGGACGGCGTGGCTGGCGGCAGCGCCCAGGGCGGTTGACGATGACGGGTTGCGACGTCCGCGACCGCGAGGCGCGCCGTCGGCGAACCAGCAGACCATGGGGTCCGCACGGGTGTGCCTGACAGGATCGGAAATTACCTACGCGGCGGCGCGCGATGGGGGTTTCGATGGCCGCAAGCGACGGCCACGCACACCTGGCGCGCGGCTGGCGTCAGGTCAGGGCGCTCGGGAGGCGATGGCTGGAAGACCGGACGCATGCGCCGCGGGGCCGGCAGGCCGCGCGCCGCCCGCGGGGCCTTGTGCGGCCATCAGCGTGAGCGCCACCATCCAGGTTCCGAGAACCAGAAACAGGAAGGCGCCAGAGCGAACGCCCAGGTTGCTGGGCGCCGCGCCATTGGATCGCTCGGGGCCGGCAGGACACGACAGCAGGCTTATGGAGCGGACGCAGATAGCGTCCAGGTCGCGGCGAATGGATGGCCCGCCGGGGAGGTTGGCCAGCATGGCGGCGAGCCTTGCCGAGGCAGACGGCTCCGGCAGCGCCGCGAGTTGAGCGGCTTCCTCCCAGGGATCGACGTCCAGGCGCGCCAGTGCGGACAGGACGCTTAGGGGCGTCTCGTCCCTGTCGAGCCATAGGGCGCTGCGCAGAAAGGCGTTGAACTGATCGCTTAGGCGGGTCGGTGCGGATGCGGCTGCCATTTCGGCTCCTTCGCTCCGTCGCGCCCAGTTCGAAGACTGAGGTCGGCGGTGCTTTTTTGTGAAGATGAGGATCTAGGTCACTGCACCGCGACCGACGGCTTTGCCGGCGCACGGCGGTGGGCGCCGTTGGCATGCTTGGGATCAGGCGTGTCTTCCGCCTTGTCGAACAGCTGCAGGAACGGCTTGATGATGTCGATCGGCATCGGGAAGATGATGGTCGAGTTCTGTTCGGCGCCGATTTCGGTGAGGGTCTGCAGGTAGCGCAGCTGCATGGCGGCCGGGATGCTCGACAGGATCGTGGCGGCGTTGACCAGCGTCTGCGAGGCCTGGAACTCAGCTTCGGCGTGGATGATCTTGGCTCTGCGGTCGCGCTCGGCCTCGGCCTGTTTGGCGATCGCTCGGACCATGTTCTCGGTTAGCTCGACGGTGCGGATCTCGACGTTGCTGACCTTGATGCCCCAGGTCTCGGTCTGGGTGTCGAGGATGCTCTGGACGTCGGTGCTGAGCTTCTTGCGCTCCGACAGCATCTCATCGAGCTCATGTTGCCCCAACACAGCGCGCAGGGTCGTCTGGGCCAGCATGTTGGTGGCGGGCAGGTAGTCCTGCACCTGGATGATCGCGCGCTCGGGATCGACGACCCGGAAGTACAGCACCGCATCGACCTTCATTGAGACGTTGTCCCGTGAGATGACGTCCTGGGTGGGGATCTCGATCACCTGGATGCGCAGATCGACGCGAACCATCTCCTGGATGAAGGGGATCATCAGCACCAAGCCAGGCCCCTTCACAGCCTGAAACTTGCCCAGTGTGAACACCACAGCGCGCTCGTACTGGCGCAGAATCTTCACCGCCGCGAAGGCGAAGATCATCGCGACAACCACGGCGAAGACCAGGATTGGTAAGGCGACAACGGTGGAGGCCAACATGGCGGGCGGTCCCTTCGAGAGTCAGCTTGGCCGGCGAACAGGTTGGCGTGCTCCTGGTGGCGAAACGGATGCGATGCGTCGATCTCGCCGCCAGCGTCCTCGAATTCGGATGCGGTGATCGCATACTGAGATCACGGGGTGCGGCCCCGCTAGGATCGGAAATTACTCACGGGCCAAAGGACAATGACTTGGCGGCCAAAACGAAGGATCGGAAAAGTGGCCAATTGGCATGCCCGCGTGAGCTGAGCACAACGCGACAGGATGTTCCGGCCAGTGAGTAGTTTCCGATCCTGACTGATTGCTCCCTTGTGGGGTTAAGCTTCCCACCATGCCCCGCACCTACCAGACGCGCACCGCTCACGCCCTGTTTGAGCGCCTGGAGGTCGGAGCCTTCCAGCTGTCCAATCGCATCGTTATGGCCCCCCTGACCCGCAATCGCGCCGGCCCGGGCCTCGTGCCCAGCCCGTCCGCGACCGAGTATTATAGTCAGCGCGCGTCTGCCGGCCTGATCATCGCCGAAGCGACCCAGATTTCGGCTCAAGCCCAGGGCTATTCCGGGACGCCAGGTTGCTATACCGACCAACAGGTCGCCGGCTGGCGCAAGGTGACAGACGCGGTCCACGCCGAGGGCGGGACCGTCGTGGTGCAGCTCTGGCACACAGGCCGAGTCTCTCACACAAGCTTCCAAAAGGATGGTCTGGCGCCAGTTGGTCCCTCGGCCATACGGGCGAACGCCAAGACCTTCATCGCCGGTCAGGGCTTCTTCGATTGCTCAACGCCACGGGCGCTCGAGCTGGAGGAAATTCCGGGGATCATCGCGGACTTCCGGCATGCCTCGTTGCGGGCTCTCGACGCTGGTTTTGACGGCGTGGAATTACATGGCGCGCACGGCTACCTGCTCGACGCCTTTCTGCGCAGCGGAACCAACGATCGGACCGAGGCCTATGGCGGGTCGATCGAAAACCGCGCGCGGCTGCTGCTCGAAGTCACCGAGGCCTGCGCGAAGGCCATCGGCGCGGACCGCCTCGGCGTTCGGATTTCGCCTGTTTCCACCGCCGGCGACTCGCACGACCGCGATCCTCAGCCGCTTTTCGATCATGTGATCGACCGGCTCAGCCCCCTTCGCCTGGCCTACGTGCATGTGGTGGAAGGAGAGACTGGGGGCGCCCGGGATAGCCTTCCGTTTGACTACGTCGGCCTCCGCAACCGCTTCGAGGGCATATGGATGGTCAACAATGGTTACGACCGCCAGATGGCCATCAACGCCGTGGCCGGCGGCCGGGCGGATTTGGTCTCTTTTGGTCGGCTCTTCATCGCCAATCCCGATCTTGTGAGGCGGCTTGAGGAGACCGCGGCGCTGAACCCGCTGATGAATCCGGCGACCTTCTACGGCGGTGGCGCCCATGGATACACCGACTACCCGACGCTCGCTCAGGTTCAAGCATCCGCGATCCTGGCCCCAAGCGCCGCCGCATGAGCGGGAATGA
This sequence comes from Caulobacterales bacterium, assembly GCA_038231315.1. Taxonomy (GTDB): domain Bacteria; phylum Pseudomonadota; class Alphaproteobacteria; order Caulobacterales; family Caulobacteraceae; genus Acaudatibacter. The sequence continues at coordinate 3,054 of JBBRLN010000016.1, read as the reverse complement.
CGCCGGCGCTGATGCTTGATCCGTCGGCACGGCGCAGACAATTGCGGCGATACACAGTGACGGTTCGATCTGGTCCGAAACGGCCGCTTGGTGGAAGCGATCGGCGCTGTCTCGGCAGTCGTGGGCTCTGGTTGGGTGGCGGCAAGCGAGTAGCACCCCACCCAGCCTATCGGGACACAGATATACGGCGGAGGATACCATGACCGACCAGGCCCAGATCGACGCCCCACCTACCCTGGCTACGAGCGTCAAAGACCCTGTGTGCGGGATGACGGTCGATCCGTCTAAGACCCCGCACCGCGCCGAGCACGCTGGGGCCGCCTTTCACTTCTGCTCGGTGGGATGCCTTGGCAAGTTCAAGGCCGATCCAGACCGCTATCTGAAGCCGAAACCGACCGAGGACGCGCCCGCTGGGACGATCTACACCTGCCCGATGCACCCGCAGATCCGGCGCAATGCGCCAGGAGCTTGTCCCATCTGCGGGATGGCGCTGGAACCGCTGACCATCACAGCTGATAGCGGTCCAAATCCCGAACTCGCGGATATGAGCCGCCGGTTCTGGATCGGCCTGGTTCTCGCCGCGCCGGTGTTCATCCTGGAGATGGGCGGGCACATCCCCGGCCTTGGCCTGCATAAGCTCGTCCCGCCGCTGATCTCGACCTGGATCCAGTTCGCTCTGTCCACGCCTGTGGTCCTTTGGGCCGGGTGGCCGTTCTTCGAGCGGGCCTGGGCATCGATCGTGCACCGAAGTCTGAACATGTTCAGCCTGATCGCGCTGGGGACTGGCGCTGCCTACCTCTACAGCGTCGTCGCCACCCTGGCGCCGGGACTGTTCCCCGCCGGGTTCCGCGGCATGGGCGGCACGGTCGCGGTCTATTTCGAGGCCGCCGCGGTGATCACTGTTCTCGTCCTGCTGGGCCAGGTGCTGGAGTTACGCGCTCGCGAGCAGACCGGCGGCGCGATCCGGGCCTTGCTCAAGCTTGCCCCGAAGACCGCGCACCGGATCACGACAGGGGGGGTGGACGAAGAAGTGGCGCTGGAGCTGGTGCAGGTCGGCGACCATCTGCGTGTGCGGCCCGGCGATGGCGTACCGGTCGATGGCGAAGTGCTTGAGGGTAAGGGCGCCGTGGATGAGTCCATGGTCACGGGCGAATCCATGCCCTCGGCAAAGCAGCCGGGCGACAAGTTGATCGGGGGGACTGTGAACGGCACGGGCGCCATGGTCATGCGCGCCGACAAGGTGGGCGCGGACACCATGCTCGCCCGCATCGTTACTATGGTGTCAGAAGCCCAGCGGAGTCGGGCGCCGATTCAAAGGATGGCCGATAAGGTCTCCGGCTACTTCGTCCCGGCCGTGCTCGGCGCGGCGGTCGTCACGTTCATTGCCTGGGCCATTTGGGGACCCGCTCCGGCGTTTTCCTATGCCGTGATCGCAGCGGTTTCGGTCCTGATCATCGCCTGTCCCTGCGCGCTTGGCCTAGCCACCCCGATGTCCATTGGCGTCGGCGTTGGCAAGGGCGCCGGCGCTGGGGTGCTGATCAAGTCGGCCGAAGCCCTTGAACGCATGGAGAAGGTCGACACCCTCGTGGTGGACAAGACCGGCACATTGACGGAGGGCAAGCCCAAGGTCACCGCCATCGTCGCAGCGAAGGGCCTGACGGAGGCGGAGATCCTGTCGTTGGCCGCCAGCCTGGAGCGGTCCAGCGAGCACCCGCTGGCGGCCGCGATCGTCACCGCGGCAGGTGATAAGAAGGCTTCGATCCAGGACGCGACCGACTTTGCTTCGGTCACCGGCAAGGGGGTGACCGGCAAGGTCAGCGGTCGGTCCGTGGCCCTAGGCAATGCCAATCTGATGGCTGATCTGGGGGTCGCACTTGGCGACTTTGAGAAGAGGGCCGATGAGCTTCGCGGCGACGGGGCAACGGCTCTCTTTCTCGCTGTAGACGGCAAGCCTGGCGGTGTGATCGCGATCGCCGACCCGATCAAATCAACCACTCAATCCGCTCTCGACACTCTGCGAAAAGACGGGATCCGCATCGTGATGCTGACCGGCGACAACAAGACGACGGCCGAAGCCGTGGCGCGAAAGCTTGGCATCAAGGAGGTCGAAGCCGACGTCCTGCCGCAGGACAAGCACCGCATCGTCAAGAAGCTGACCGCCGAGGGGCGTATCGTCGCCATGGCCGGCGACGGCGTCAACGACGCCCCCGCCCTGGCTGAGGCCGCTGTTGGTGTCGCCATGGGAACAGGGACCGAAGTCGCGATCCAGAGCGCTGGGATCACCTTGGTCAAAGGCGACCTTGCGGGCATCGCCCGGGCCATCGTCCTTAGCCGCGCCACGATGCGCAATATCCGCCAGAATTTGGTGTTTGCGTTCGCCTACAACGCCATCGGCATCCCGATCGCCGCCGGCGTGCTCTACCCGGCGTTGGGCCTCCTTCTCAGCCCAATCGTCGCCGCTCTGGCGATGTCGCTCAGCTCAGTGTCAGTCATCGCAAACGCGCTGCGCCTGCGGACGCTGAAGCTCCAGTAAGGGCCCAGTGGGTTTAAGCGGCGGCGACTTCCGCCATCGCCGCAGATCGCGCGGCTGGACGGTGCGAAATGGACTATGTGAAATTCATATACCGGCCGTTGGCCTCCCGTGCGGCGCGTCACGTCCTGGTCGGCCGGAGCCGGGGGCCACAATCACCCGATCGCGGCCGATTCATACGGCAGGATGTGGATGGCCTGCTAAGGCAAGCGTGGGTCGACTACGCCAAACGGGCGAAGCGGCTGCCTCCCGAGCCAACGATCGGGAGCCGGATGAATGTTCGGCTCGCCTGCTTCACGATGTCATTTTTTGATGCGCTCCTGACGGTCGGCACGGACCGCGAGTACGCGATCAGCCTAGTCGCCGATGTGACCTGGAGGGTCTATCGACTCTGGTCGGCGATCGCGCTGGGGCTCGCCCGTCTGAGGCCAGGCAAGACTACATCGCTCGCCTTCGCTGTTCGCAAGGGTGGGGCGCGGCCGACCTTGTCCCTGAGCTTTCCATTCAACGCACCGGGTTACCTC
>JBBRLN010000015.1:0-70139 GCA_038231315.1 Caulobacterales bacterium | reverse complement strand
TTCGGCAGGCGAGCTCACGGGGAAGTAGGCGTACGGTAAGTCACCCACATCGTTCGAAAAACTGGCGCGCTCGGAGCGATTCGAACGCCCGACCCTCAGATTCGTAGTCTGATGCTCTATCCAGCTGAGCTACGAGCGCGCACCGCCTTGTCGGCGAAGGCGCGGAAACTAGTCGGGTCGGCGCTCCGCTTCAAGGGGGCGGCTCAGTCTTTCGCGGTATCGGGCTCGCCGCGGAAGCCGAGCACCGCGGCCATGTCGTAGAGTCCCGGGGGCTTCGCGCGCGCCCAAAGGGCCGCGTGGAGCGCGCCTCGGGCGAAAAGCGCACGGTCGCGGGCGGAGTGGGAAAGGGTGATGATCTCCTCCTCGGCGGCGAAGACCACGCTGTGCTCGCCCACGATGCCGCCGCCGCGCATGACCGAAAATCCGATCCCGCCTTGAACGCGGGGACCGGTGACGCCGTCGCGGGGCGCGATCGTCGCATTCGTAAGATCACGGCCTCGCCCGCGCGCCGCCGAGTCCGCGAGGAGCTTGGCTGTTCCGGACGGCGCGTCGACCTTGCGGCGGTGATGGGCTTCGAAGATTTCGATGTCCCACAACTCGGGTCCCAGGCGTCGGGCGGCCTGTTCGACGAGGCCCGCCAGGACGTTGACGCCGATCGAGAAATTGCCGGATTTGACGATCGCGATCCGCCGCGCGGCCTCCGCGATCGCCGCGTCCTGCTCGGTGGATAACCCGGTGGCGCCGATGACGAGCGCTGGTCCGCCGTTTGCCGCCGCCGCGCCCGCCAAGGCCGTCGCGGCTGCCGCGGAGGAAAAATCGACGACTGCCTCGCAGAGTTCGAGCGCCCGATCCCGCGTCACAAGCGACGGCTCGGCGGCCTCGGCCCCCGGCCGGTCGAACCTGGCGGCGATCAGGACGTCGTCGCGCGCGGTTGCGGCGGCGACGAGGGCCACGCCCATCCGGCCGAGCGCGCCGCCCACGCCGAGTTTCAGGACTGGGTTCATATGGGCCCGCTTCCTCCCGTCAGTTGTCCCCAAGCGTCGCCATCGCTAGGCTACGCTTTGCGTCCGCGCCTCCGGGAGCCGAGCCGCGTTCCGCTCGCCAGTAGCAAAGAAACACGATCCGCCATGAGCGAAGAGCGACAAACCTTTACCGATCAGGAAGCGCTCGACTTCCATCGATACCCGACGCCCGGGAAAATCGCCATCGCGGCGACCAAGCCGATGGCGACCCAGCGCGATCTTTCGCTCGCCTATTCGCCGGGGGTCGCCATCCCGGTGTTGGCCATCGCCGATGATCCGGACCTCGCCTACGAATACACCTCCAAGGGCAATCTGGTGGCGGTGATCACCAACGGCACCGCGATCCTCGGGCTGGGCGATTTGGGCGCCCTCGCCTCCAAGCCGGTGATGGAGGGCAAGTCGGTGCTCTTCAAGCGCTTCGCCGATGTCGACTCCGTGGACGTGGAGATCTCATCCAGGGACGCCGACGAGATCATCACCGTGGTCAAGAATATCGGCGTCACCTATGGCGGCATCAATCTGGAGGACATCAAGAGCCCCGAATGCTTCCGCATCGAGACCGAGCTGCAGGACCTGCTCGACATCCCGGTCTTCCACGACGACCAGCACGGCACTGCGATCATCTCCTGCGCAGGTCTCATCAACGCCTGCGCCGTCACCGGCCGCCGGCTGGAGGACGTGAAGCTGGTGCTCTGCGGCGCCGGCGCGGCGGGGATCGCCAGCCTGGAGTTGATCAAGGCCATGGGCGCCCGGCCGGAGAATTGCATCGCGGTGGACAACACCGGCGTCATCTACCGCGGTCGCGAGAAGGGCATGAACCAGTGGAAGAGCGCCCACGCCGTGGACACCGAGGCGCGCACCCTGGCCGACGCCATGGTCGGCGCGGACGTCTTTTTCGGCCTTTCGGTAAAGGGCGCGGTGACCCAGGCCATGATCGCCACGATGGCGCAGCAGCCCATCATCTTCGCCATGGCCAACCCCGATCCGGAGATTACCCCGGAGGAGGTCTATACCGTGCGGGCGGACGCCATCGTCGCCACCGGACGGTCGGATTACCCCAATCAGGTCAATAACGTCCTGGGCTTCCCCTACATCTTCCGTGGCGCTCTGGACGTCCGCGCGCGGCGGGTGAACCTGGAAATGAAGATCGCCTGCGCTCGGGCCCTGGCGGCTCTGGCGCGCGAAGACGTGCCCGACGAGGTCGCCGCCGCCTATCACGGCCAGCACCTCAAGTTCGGGCGACAATACATCATACCGACGCCGTTCGACCCCCGTCTGATCCACTACATTCCGCCCTTTGTCGCGCAGGCGGCGATGGACACCGGCGTCGCCCGCCGTCCGATCGCCGACATGGACGCCTATCGCGAAAGCCTGGCGCGGCGCCTGGATCCCACCGCGGGGTTCCTGCAGAAGATATCCGGCGCGGTGCAGGCCGGTCCCAAGCGACGCATCGTCTTCGCCGAGGGTGAGGACCCCTCGGTCATCCGCGCCGCCTTCGCCTTCCAAAACCAAGGCCTCGGCCGCGCGATTCTGGTCGGGCGAGAGGATCTCGTTCACGAGAACATGCAGCTCGCCGGCCTCGACCCGGACACCGCGAGCCTGGAGATCATCAACGCCAGGCTCTCGAAGCACAACGACGCCTTCGTGGAGTTCCTCTACCAACGCCTGCAGCGTCACGGCTACCTCATGCGCGACGTCCAGCGCCTGATCAATCAGGACCGCAATTCCTTCGCGGCCGCGATGATGGCGCATGGCTACGCCGACGGCATGGTTACCGGCGTCACCCGCAATTTCGACCAGGCCCTGGAAGAGGTCCTGCGCGTCATCGACCCGGAGCCCGGCGGCCGGGTGATGGGCATGTCGATCGTGCTCTCCAAGGGCCGCACCCTGTTCATCGCCGACACCAATGTCACCGAGATGCCCGATGCGAAGGATCTGGTGGCGATCGCTCGCCAAGCCGCGTTTTCGGTTCGGAAACTGGGCTACGAGCCGCGTCTCGCCTTCATGTCCTATTCCACCTTCGGCAATCCCATGGGCGAGCGCTCGACGAAGGTGCGCGAAGCGGTCGAGATGCTCGACACCCGCGATGACATCGACTTCGAATACGAGGGAGAAATGCCCCCCGAGCTGGCCCTCGACCCGGACGCGCGGGAGGCCTATCCGTTCATGCGCCTGACGCAGCCGGCCAATGTGCTGATTATGCCGGCGATCCACTCCGCCTCGATCTCGACCAAGCTCGTCCAGACCCTTGGCGAAGCGACGGTCGTCGGGCCGATCCTGCTGGGACTGTCGAAGCCGGTGCAGATCGCCCCGCTGGGCGCCTCGGTCTCGAAGATCCTGATGATGGCCCAGATGGCCGCCTATGAAGGCTCGCCGACCGACCCAAAAGGGACATGAGCCGGGCGCGCCGGGCGATCGGGATAGACTTCGGCACCACCAACACCGTGATCGCGACCCTGGACGGCGACGGCCGTGCGCACCTGGCCGCGTTCGCCACACCCGGCGCGGGCGAGCCGATCGTCGCCTTCCGCTCGGCGCTCAGCGTCCATGCCCCGCCGCAGGACCCCTCGGGCCGCGTCGTGGAGGCCGGTCCCTGGGCGATCGAAGCCTATGTCGAAGAGCCGCTGGAGACGCGATTCATCCAGTCGTTCAAGAGCCACGCCGCCAGTGCGCTCTTCAAGGACACCCGCGTTCTCGGTCGTCGCTTTACGTTCGAGGACCTGCTCTCCGCCTTCCTCCTTCGCCTGCGCGCCCACGGCGGCGAGGAATGGGCCGAGGCGCCCGGGATCGCCGTGGTCGGTCGGCCGGTGACCTTCGCGGGCTCGAGCCCCGATCCCTCCCTCGCGCTGAGCCGCTATCAGGCGGCGTTCGAGCGCCTGGGTTTCACCGAAGTTCGCTACGCCTATGAGCCAGTCGCCGCGGCGTTCTTTTTCGCGAGGCAGCTGAAGCGGGACGCGACGGTGCTCGTGGGCGATTTCGGCGGGGGCACCAGCGATTTCTCCATCGTCCGCTTCGAGTTCCACGGCGAGGAAATCCACCCCATCGCGCTCGGCAACGCGGGGGTCGGCGTGGCCGGAGACGCCTTCGACTATCGCATCATCGACAACCTTGTCTCGCCCCGGCTCGGCAAGGGCTCGACCTATGCCGCCTTCGATCACATCCTTCCGATCCCCAACCGTTACTACACGGCCTTCGCCCGCTGGGAGCAGCTCGCCCTGCTGCGCGCGTCGCGCGACATGAAGGATATCCGCGCCCTGGTGCGAACGGCCACGGAGCCGGACAAGCTCGCCGCCCTGGTGGAGATCCTCGACGACAACCACGGCTATCACCTCTACCAATCGGTCTCCCGGCTGAAGGAGGCGCTGTCGCGAGAGGCGTCCGCCACCTTCCTGTTCGAAGCCGGCGGCGTGCGCATCGAAAAGACCGTGGCCCGCGCGACGTTCGAGAGCTGGATCGCCCCGGAACTCGCCGCCATCGACCACGCCGCCGGCGCGGCGCTCGCGACCTCCGGCCTGGACGCGGCCCGGATCGACAAGGTCTTCCTCACCGGCGGCTCGTCCTTCGTACCGGCCGTTCGACGTCTGTTCACCGATCGCTTTGGCCCGGACAAAGTCGAGTTCGGCGGCGAGTTGATCTCAATCGCCTCGGGCCTCGCCTATATCGGCGCGGAGCCGGATCTTGATCGCTGGAGCGAACCGGCGGCGGCTTGACCCGGCGTCAGACTTTTGGCGCGCGCCGCTTCGGGGTATGCACTGCGCCAACCGCGCTCGCGGAACCGACAAGCTAAAGGGAAACGCCTCTCATGAAACTCGATTCCTCCGTCGCCGCGGTCGTCACCGGCGGCGCATCCGGCCTAGGCGAAGCGACCGCGCGGGCGCTGGCCGCCCAGGGCGTCAAGGTCGCGATCTTCGACTTCAACGATGCAACCGGCGAAAAGGTCGCCTCCGAAATCGGCGGGGTGTTCTGCAAGGTCAATGTGACCTCGGAAGCGGAAGTCGACGCCGCGTTCGAAAAGGCCCGCGCCGCCAACGGCCAGGAGCGCATCCTCGTGGCTTGCGCCGGCACCGGCAACGCCGCCAAGACCGCGGGGCGCGACCGCAACACCGGCGAGATCAAGCATTTTCCGCTCGATGGCTTCGAACGGATCATTCAGATCAACCTGATCGGCACCTTCCGCTGCGTCGCCAAGAGCGCGGCGGGGATGTTGACCCTGCAACCGACGGAAGACGGCGATCGCGGTGCCATGGTGATGACCGCGTCGGTGGCGGCGGAAGACGGCCAGATGGGCCAGGCGGCCTATTCGGCGTCGAAGGGCGGCGTGGTCGGCATGACCCTTCCCATCGCCCGCGACCTCGCCAGCGAAGGAATCCGTGTGAACACCATCCTACCGGGAATCTTCTCCACGCCGCTGATGAACGGCGCGCCGCCGCAGGTGAAGGAGGCCCTCGCCGCCTCGGTGCCGTTCCCCAAGCGCCTCGGGAACGCCGAGGAATACGCTCAACTGGCGCTGACCATGATCACAAACGGCTATTTCAACGGCGAAGACGTCCGCCTCGACGGCGCGATCCGGATGGCGCCGCGGTAGGCGCGGTCGGCTCAGGCGCCGAACTCAGGGATCTGGTTGCCGTGCGCCGTGCCTAGTCCTCGCGATCTGGACCCGTTCGCCTTCGACACCATGGCGAATGGGGTAAGGCCAGATCGCGGTGACTTTACGTGGTCGGGCGCTGGACCTTGGCGGAGAGGTTCGAGATGACACCGCGGGCGTCGAAGGCGCGGGGGTCGCCCTGGGGCTTGGGGCCCTTGTGCATGACAATCTCGGCGGTCGCCTGGAATTTCTGCACGGTCTGGATCTCACCGTCGTCGAAGCCGCCGAAGCCGCCGCCGTAGAAGCCGCCGCCGTAAAACCCTCGGCCAAAGCCGCGCCCGAAACCGCCGCCGCCATAGAAGCTCCAGTAGGGCCGGAAATAGCCGAAGCCATAGCCGTATCCCGGGCCGTAGAATGGGTCGGCGTTGTAATAGCTGCGCTGATCCTTGTCGGTGTGGCGCTCTTCGGTTGCGAACCAGTCGAAGCCTTGGCTCACGGTCAATTCGGCGGCGCGGTAGAGCAGGAAGGTCTCCACCGTGGCGCGCGGGGTCACCGTATTGCCTTGGAAGGAGACCCGGTAATGGTTCTCATCCAGTCGCTGGTCAGAATAGCCGCCGGCGGTGGCCGAACCCTTTTGCAGGGGCTGGTAAGGGGTCGCCGTCTCGCAGCCGGCAAGAAGAGTGGCCAGGCCGATCGCCGCCGCGCAGGCCGCCAATTTCGTCTTCATTGTTTCACGCATCCCAAGGCCGTCACCGGCCGCACCGTCCCTCGCGCATGATAATGCGCCTAAGCTTCGGCGGTTCAAAGCGGGGTAGGCGAGGCCGGCGATACGGCGAGCCAAATCAGCCGCCCCAGGGCTCCGAAAAGCAGGACGGCCGTCGCCAGGGTTTGCACCAGGAAGCCGGTGCTGCGCGCACCGGCGGCTCTGGAATAGCCGGTCATGTAGAGCACGCGTCCTATGATCCACACGACGCCGAGTCCGGCGGCGACCCGGGTGTCCCACGACAAGGCGAACAGCCACAGCGAAACCAGATAGATTGGCAGCCATTCGAGGGTGTTGGCCTGCACCCTGAAGATGCGTTCGAAATCCGGGTTTCCGCTGATCGCCGGCGCTTCGACGCCGAACTTCGACCGACCCTGGCCCACGCGCAGGCCCATGTAGAAATAGAGCAGCAGCGACAGCAGAGTCACGATGCCGACGAGCGCATAAGCGTGCATCGAGAAACCTCCCGGATCAAAGAACGCCTTCAGCGTGACATGCTTCGCGCCAATGGCAAAGCTTGAGGCGACGGGGTGGCGCGGGGCCATCGCTTCGGCCACCATGACCGCGCGGAGGACCCTCGATTCACCTGGACCCCACTCTTGCCGCGGCTCTCGGCGGGCTCGCCGGAGCCGCTATCGGGAGCGGCGCGCTTTGGCGTTGGGCGAAGGGCGCGCTCGCGCGGAGCGCGCGCCGTGTCGCCGCTCTCGAGCGTCGCATCGCCCTCGTGGGGGCTGGGGCGGACGCCTGCGATTTCGCCCTCGTCGTGGTGCGAGACTCCCGCGCGAGCCTCATCGCCGGCGAGGGCGGGCTTGCCCAAATCGCGGATCGTCTGGGTGTCGCGCCACGCTGCAATCGCGTGCTGGACGCCATCGCCGCGGTGTCGGCCGAGCAAGCGGCGGCCCTCGAAGCCCTGTTCACCAGGGGCGCTCCGTTCACGGCGTCCGCCGGTCAGTCGGGACGCGAGGTCCATGTGGAGGGACGCGCGCGCGGCGCGGTCGCCTGGCTTCGCCTATGGATCGACGACCACGCGCCACCGGAGGCCGGCGCGCCGTCGCGCCTGACGACTTTCATCGACGCCTATGCCGATCCCGCGTGGATCGCGGCGCGCGACGGCGAGCCGATCTGGGTCAACCGCGGCTGGCTCCGCGCGGTCGGCGCCGTGGGCCTCAGTCAAGCCAAGTCCGCCGGTCTGACGTTGGAGGCCGGGGCCGACGCCCTGGCGCGCGCTGTCGCGGCGGGGCGAATGGCGGCGGAGCGCGTGCGCTGGACCCAGATCGCCGGCGCGCGCCGGGCGCTTCTCGTCAAGGCCGTGCCCCTGGAGACCGGCGACGTGGCGATGTGGACCACCGACGTCACCCAGGGCGAGGCTGCCGCCGACACTCTGCGTCGGCATATCGCGGCGCACGAGATCACCCTTGATCAGATCAGTGACGCGGTTGTCGTCTTCGGTCGCGACCGGCGGCTCGCCTTCCACAACGAGGCCTTCGCCAGGTTGTGGGATTTGGAGCCGGCGTGGCTCACCGACCAGCCCAGTCACGCCGAGTGGCTGGATCGCCTGCGTGTGCTCGGACGCCTGCCGGAAACACCCGACTACAACCGCTTCAAGGCCGACGAACTGGCGCGCCACGAGCATCTCGAGCGGGGCGAAGCGGCGATGTGGCGTCTGCCGGGCGAGCGCACCCTGCGCGTGCTGGGCCAACCCCATCCGGCGGGTGGCGTGATCCTGGTCTTCTCGGACATCACCCCTGAACTGCGCCTCAAGACCCAGTTCAATCACCTGATCCAGGTCCAGCGCGCGACCCTCGACAAGCTGGGCGACGCGGTGGCGGTGTTCGGCGGCGACGGGCGGCTGCGACTGCACAATGACGCGTTTCAGTCGCTCTGGGGTGTCACGCCGGACCGCATGAGCCGGCTTGCAGCCTTCGACGATGTCGCGGAGGTCTGCTCCCGGCGGTTGAGCGACCTGGGTTTCTGGCGCGAACTCAAGGGCCGGATAACCAGCACCGATCCCATCGCCCGCGCGCCCGCCGTGGGCGAGACTGCAACCGTGGACGGACGGCGCCTCACCTGGCAGTCGAGACCCCTGCCGGACGGCGCAACCCTGATCGGTTTCGCGGACGTCACCGACACCCGCGCGCTGGAGGACGCCGTGCGTGAACGGGAGGCCGCGCTCGCGCAATCGGAGCGGCTGAAGCGGGATTTCGTGGGCAACGTCTCGCATCAGTTGCGCACGCCATTGACGACGATCCTTGGCTATTCGGAATTGCTGGAGCGCCGTGAAGCCGCCGGGGACGGACGGGGCCACGCCGCGGCGGTCCGTCAGGCCTCGGTCCAGCTCGCCCGACTGATCGACAAGATCCTCGCCATCGCCCAACTCGACGCCGGCGACCTTGGCTTGAACCTGGAGAAGGTCGATCTCGCGGCGCTCGTCCAGGCCGCGGGGGCGCGCTGGGGGGCGGCCGCGACCGCGGCGGGCGTTGTGCTCCAGGCTCGCGACACCGCCCGCGACCTGATCGTCGCCGACGGCGCGCGCCTGGCCGAGGTGCTGGACCACCTTCTGGAAAACGCCGTGCGCCACACCCCCAAGGGCGGAGCGATCACCCTCTCGGCGACCCGCGCCGAGGGCGAGGTTCGCCTCCAGGTCGCCGACAGCGGACGCGGCATACCCTTCCACGTCCAGGCTCACATCTTCGACCGCTTCAGCGGCGAGGATCGGGTTGGTCCCGGCCTCGGCCTGGCGCTCGTCAAGGCCTTGGTGGAATTGCACGGCGGCTGGGTCACGCTCGAAAGCGAGCCCGGCGCGGGGGCGACGTTCACCTGTCATCTTCCGGAGTCGGCGAGCACCTAGCCGCTAGGCGCAAGGTGGCCCGGCGCGCCAAGTCGACACGGCGCGCCAGCTTCGCTAGCGTTTCGCTCTAACGAGGAAACGCCACTCATGATCAAGACCCGGTTCACCGAACTCTTCGGCGTCGACCATCCGATCGCCCAGGGCGGCATGCAGTGGGTCGGGCGCGCGAGCCTGGTTTCGGCCGTCGCCAACGCCGGCGCGCTCGGCTTCATCACCGCCCTCACCCAGCCGACGCCCGAGGATCTGAGCAAGGAGATCGCGCGCTGCCGCGACCTCACCGACAAGCCGTTCGGCGTGAACCTCACGATCCTGCCGGCGATCAAGCCGCCGCCCTACGCCGAATACCGCGCGGCGATCATCGAGTCGGGCGTCAAGATCGTCGAGACCGCCGGCTACAAGCCGCAGGAGCACGTCGACGAGTTCAGGAAGCACGGCGTCAAGGTGATCCACAAATGCACCTCCGTCCGCCACGGCCTCTCCGCCGAGCGGATGGGCGTCGACGCCATCTCCATCGACGGCTTCGAATGCGCCGGCCATCCGGGCGAGGACGACATCCCCGGCCTGATCCTGATCCCGGCGGCGGCGGACAAGATCAAGATCCCGATGATCGCGTCCGGCGGCTTCGGCGACGCGCGGGGTCTTGTCGCCGCCCTGGCGCTGGGCGCCGAGGGCATCAACATGGGCACCCGCTTCATGGCCACCAAGGAGTCGCCGATCCACGAGCGGGTGAAACAGCAGATGGTGGAGAACGACGAGCGGGCCACCGACCTCATCTTCCGCACCATGCGCAACACCGCCCGGGTGGCCAGGAACGCGATCAGCCAGCAGGTCGTCGAACTGGAGCGTGGCGGGGCCAAGTTCGAGGACGTCCGCGAACTGGTCGCCGGATCGCGCGGCAAGGGCGTCTACGAGTTCGGCGATCCCGACCACGGCATCTGGTCCGCCGGCATGGTCCAGGGTCTGATCCACGACGTGCCGAGCTGCGCCGAGCTGGTCAGCCGGATCGTCAGCGAGGCGGAGGAGATTATCCGAGGGCGGCTGGAACGGATGGTGACGCGGTGAGGTTTGCGCCGACGGGGTGAAGTCGTCATTTCGCACTCCCGCCAAACGCCGCAAAACCGCGATCCGGGGCTCCGCCTCGAGGTCTGCCGCGCAGCCGTCTCGGTCGTGACCGCGCCAAAAAAACGCCCGACGTCGAAGGCGCTGTCGACGCCTTGAATCACCGCCCTCGAAAAAAGTTTCGACACCTTGTCGATTCCCGAGTGCGCCGTTCGTCGTTCTAATGCCGCACCGATCCAGGGCGGCTAAAGCAAGGAGACAGACGATGCGCGTGATGGTGCTTGCGAAAGCCAGTGAGGACGTCGACATGAGCGCGGGGCCAACGCCCGAGATGCTCGAGGGGTTCGCGGCGATGGACGCCTTCACCGAAGAACTGGTCAAGGCCGGCGTCTTCATCGCGGCGGCGGGTCTCAAGAACGGCGCCGAAGCCAAACGCATCGTTTCTGAAGGGCCCAAGCGCACGGTCATCGACGGGCCGTTCGCCGAGACCCGCGAGCTTATCGCCGGCTTCTCGATCTGGGAGGTCAAGGACATGGACGAGGCGATGGCCTGGGCCAAGCGCGCGCCCAACGTCACGGCGGGCAAGAGTGAGATGGAAATCCGGCCGTTCTACGAGGCGGCTGATCTTACCGAATTCATGACGCCCGAGGAGCTTGCGGCGCCTCGCGACGGAGAACGTGGCAGGCTCGGCGTCGCTTGACGCCTCGGCCGTAGCCGGCTTGTCTCCCTCACGATCGTAGTCGAAAAGAGGGCATGGCCGGAGGCGAAACGCACACCCCGCCCGAAACGCACAGGGCCATCGAAGCGACGTTTCGCACCGAACGGGCCAGGCTCATTGCGGGCCTGGCTCGGCTGATGCGCGATATCGACCGCGCCGAGGAACTCGCTCAGGACGCACTGGTCATGGCCCTTTCCGAGTGGCCGAGGACCGGCGTTCCGATGAATCCCGGCGCCTGGCTGATGACCACCGCCAAGCGCCGCGCGATCGATACGATCCGTCGCGACAGGATGCGCGAGTTTAAGCACGAGGAGATCGCGCGGGCTCCCGACGGTACGCTTGGTCGGCATTCTGGCATCAGCGTGGCCGAGGCAATCGAAGCGGCCATCGACGACGAGCTCGGCGACGAGTTGCTGGGCCTCATTTTCACGGCCTGCCACCCGATGCTTCCGTCGGACGCCCGCGCGGCGCTGACCCTGCGGGTCGTTGGCGGCCTGACGACGGACGAGATCGCCCGCGCCTTCCTATCGAACGAACCCACGATCGCGCAGCGGATCGTCCGCGCGAAGAAGGCGATCGCAAAGGCCGGACTGACGTTCGAGACGCCGCGCGGCGACGAACGGGTAAAGCGGCTGCCGTCGGTGCTCGAGGTCATCTACCTGATTTTCAATGGGGGCTATGCCGCCACGGCGCGCGACGACCTTGTCCGGCCGAGCCTGTGCCTGGAAGCGCAACGGCTCGGCCGCATGCTGGCCGGGCTGATGCCGGAGGAACCCGAAGTGCTCGGCCTCCTGGCCCTGATGGAGATCCAGGCGTCGCGACTCACGGCCCGCACCGGACCCGACGGCGCCATCATACCCCTCACCGAGCAGGATCGTGCGCGCTGGGACCATTTGCTGATCCGCCGGGGCCTTGGGGCGCTGGCCCGCGCCGAAGCGCTGACGAAAGAGGCTGGGAACGGCGATGGCCCCTATGCGCTGCAAGCCGCGCTCGCCGCCTGTCACGCCCGCGCGCGTCAAAGCGCCGATACCGACTGGGCGCGCATCGCCGGGCTCTATGATCGGTTGGGCCGCGTCGCGCCCTCGCCCGTGGTCGATCTCAACCGTGCGATCGCCCACAGCATGGCCTTCGGACCCGAGATAGGGCTCCGGCTCGTGGACGAAATCGCTGAAATCTCGGCGCTCCGTCAATATGCGCCCCTGCCGGCGGCGAGGGGGGATTTTCTCTTTCGCGCCGGGCGGCTGGCCGAGGCGCGTTCCGAATTCAAGACAGCGGCCAGGCTCACCCGCAACGCCCGAGAGCGTTCCTTTCTCCTCGCTCGCGCGGACGCCTGCGACGGCGGGCGCTGAACCTGGGTCCAGCGGCCAGTCGATGTTCGCCAGAAGCGTTAAGCCCGTCGCGTGAACCGGGCCGGATGCATTCGATTAACGCCTCGAAGGCGGCGCAACGTGATCCCTTTTCAAACGCTTCGACCTAACGCAGCGGCCACCTCATCCACCGCCGCCGCGGTCGTCGCCCAGGAGCACATGAACCTCACCGTCCCATCGATGAAGCGATAGACGAACCAGCCGGCGTCGCGCAGACGAGTCAGGGCAGCCTCGTCCATTTCCACGAAGACACCGTTGGCTTGCACGGGGTGAACGATCCGGAAGGGCATGGCTCGGGCTAGACGTTGCGCCATGGCGTTGGCGCGAGCGGCGCGGCTTGAACCGGACGCAAATCGTTCGTCGTCTTCCGCCAACTAGAGATCACTTCTTTTGATAGGGCTCGATCGCAAGCGAGAGTCTTCCACGATAGTAAGGTGGCCTGGAACGAGGAGAGCCGAACTGCTCACCGTCGAGAGGATGCGGGCTATCTGTTCCTGAATATTTTGCCGACTTGGCGCCAACAGGATCACTCCAAGCATGTTGGTCGAGAACCGCCTCGCGAGTTCGCCAAAATCGTAATCCGCTGTGAGAATAATCCGCTCGTCAGCCGTTGCGAGTTCGGCAAGGGTGGAGTCCGGCGTTCGAGCGTTGCTCTCAGCGGCGTATCGCACGTCGTGCCCGGCGTCTCGCAGAGCATGGACCATCAATCCGTGGATGTTCTCATCGGCGAGCAGCCGCAAGACCGCTAAACCGACACCAGGCCTTCGTGAGCGAGGTAATCGGCCGCATACGCCAACGCCGCTTTTACATCGTCCACGGTCAGCCGAAGATAGGCGTCGGCGATTTCGTCGGCTGTCATGCCGTTCGAGGCGTCGCGCAGAATGTGCTCGACGGTGATCCGCGTACCTTTGATCACGGGCTTGCCGACCATAACGGCGGGGTCGCGTTCGATGCGTTCGTGGGCTTGGAAGCGGGCCATGGCTGAAACTATCACAGCCGAAGGCCGTGGTTAAGCGGCTGCGACCGCCCTCAAAGCCGCGGCCACCTCATCCACCGCCGCCGCCGTCGTCGCCCAGGAGCACATGAACCTCACCGTCCCATCGATGAAGCGATAGACGAACCAGCCGGCGTCGCGCAGGCGAGTCAGGGCAGCCTCGTCCATTTCCACGAAGACACCGTTGGCTTGCACGGGGTGAACGATCCGGAAGGGCATGGCTTGGGCTAGACGTTGCGCCATGGCGTTGGCGTGGGCGGCGCGGGCTTGCCACGCGCCGCTCTCCAGCATGCCGATCCAGGGTCCGGCGAGGAAGCGGGCCTTTGACGCGAGCTGGCCGCCGTGCTTCAGCCGCGCGCCGAAACGGCGACCGAGGGTCTTGTCGATGAGAACGATGGCCTCCGTGGGGGTCGATCCGGCCTTGGTTCCACCCATCACCAGCACATCGACGCCCTGCCGGCCGACCGCCTTGGCGTCGAACCCGCCGGCCACCGCGTTGGCGAGCCGCGCGCCGTCGATGTGAACCTTCACCCCCGCGGCCTTCGCCGGCGCGATCAGAGCCGCCAGCTCTTGCGCCGTGTAAACGGTCCCGAATTCAGTCGACTGCGTCAGCGAGAGCGCGGCCGGCGACTGCCAATGCGGATGCTCGTCCTTGGCCAACGCCGCCGTCAACGCCGCGCGGTCGATCCGTCCCGACGCGCCGGGAAGGGCGATGATCCCCAGTCCCCCGCCGAAGAACCCCGGCGCGCCGGTTTCGTCGGTGGCGACGTGAGAGGCTTCGTGCGCCAGCACCGCCTCGTGCGGCTTGGCGAGGGCGGCCAGGGAGAGGGCGTTGGCGGCGGTGCCGCTCGCGGCGAACCAGACTTCCGCGTCCACGTCGAGCAGGCTGCGGATCAGGTCCCCGGCCCTGGCGCAGATCGCGCCGTCGCCATAGCTCGCCTCGAAGCCGCCGTTGAAGCGGGTCAGCGCCTCGATCACCTCCGGCATGGCGCCGGCGGTATTGTCCGAAGCGAAGTCGTACCGCGCCATCAGCCGGGCGGATTGCCGGGCATGCCGACCGCGCCCTCGTGGGGCCGATGCCAGGGCTGGGCGGCGGACATCCACATGTCCAGCCCGACGGTGAAGGTCGACGGGTCGTCCAGGCTGCCGACCTTGACCACCATCAGATCCGGCTGAGCCCCCAGTCGGGAGAACAGGGGTGAGCCGCAGGTCGCGCAGAATTGGCGCTCGACCTCGGCCCCGCTATCACCGGCCGAGGTGTAACCCCCCGGCTCGCCTTTGGTGATCGTCAGCGCGGCCTTCGGCACGATGACGCCGTAGGTCGGCGAGCCGCCGGTCGCGTGTTGGCAGTCGCGGCAGTGACAGGCGAACTGAAAGAGTGGCTCTCCCTCGATCTCATAGCGCACCGCGCCGCACAGGCATCCGCCGGTCTGCATCGCTCGATCTCCCTTGGCGTTCCTAGTGATCCCGCGCCCAGGCGCGAACGTCTTCCACGAAAAGGTCCGGCTGTTCCATCGCCGCGAAATGTCCGCCGCGGGGCTGATCGATCCAGCGGGTGATGTTGTAGGCCCGGTCCGCCCAGGGCCTTGGCGGCGCCGAATAGAGCGCCTCCCCCGGATAGTTGGCGAATCCGGTCGGCGTCTCGCAGCGCTGGCCCTCGGCGAGCATCGCCGCGCCCTCCTCCACCATGCCGCGATAGTACCAGGCCCCGGTGGTGAAGCTGCCGGTCATCACATAGATCATCGCGTTGGTGAGGAGCTGATCCTTGGTGAAGACGCCCTCGAACGGCGTCTCGCGGCGGTCGCACCAGTCGTAGAACCGCTCGACGATCCAGGCGGCCTGACCGACCGGATTGCCCGCGGCCATCCAGGCGATCGATTGCGGCTTGGAGATCTGCAGTCGGAAATATGCCCCCAACGCGTCCATCGCCGCATTTGTCCGGTTGATCCAAGCGATTTCCGCCGGGCTCGTCGGGCCGCCGTGCGGTCGCAGACCCATCATGTTTAGATGGATCGCCTTGACGTGATCGCCGTGGTTGAGCCCGAGGAAGGAGGTTACCAGCGCGCCCCAATCGCCGCCTTGGGCGAGGTAGCGATCATAGCCCAGCACTTCGGTCATCAGCTTGTCGAACAGCCGCGCCGTCAGCCGCTGGCCGACCGGCCGCTCTGGTTTCGAGGAAAAGCCGAAGCCGGGCAGTGACGGGATGACGAGGTCGAAGGCGTCGGCGGCCTGACCGCCGTGGCGCGAGGGAAACGCCAGCTTCTCGATCGAACCCCAGAATTCGTAGTGGCTGCCCGGCCAGCCGTGGCTGAGCAGTAGCGGGCGCTTCCCGCCCGCCTCGCCGATGACATGGACGAAATGGAGGTCGAAATCCTCGACCCTGGCGGTGAACTGGGGAAAGCGGTTGAGGTCGGCGACGGCCCCGCGCCAATCCCACTCAACCGTCCAATATTCGGACAGTCCGCGCAGGAAGGCGGCGTCGCAGCCATAGGCCCAGCCGTCCTCGGCCTTGGGCGCCGGCGGCCAGGGATAGCGGCGGACGAGATCGAGAACGGCGCTCACCTCGCCCTCGCCCCACGCGACGGCGAACGGCTTTGGCTCGGTCATCCGAAATCCCCCCTAGAAGCGGTCGGCGGTGTGCAGTTCCGCGTCGGCGCGATTGACCTTCAGCGCATAGAGCAATCCGATGACGGCGCCCTTCACCCGCGGCAGGATAGCCATCGTGAGACCCGCCAGAGGTATCAGCACCACCGGAACCATCAAGGCCACGGGCGCCCGCCAGATCACCGGAAACAACAGCAGCGGCAAGACCACGAGATGTCCCACCAGCAGAATAGTGAAATAGGCCGGGCCGTCATCGGAGGGATACTGGTCCAGGTCATGGCCGCAGGCCCCGCACGCAGGAGACACCTTGAGGTAGCGATAAAACAGCGCTCCACCGGCGCAGTCGGGACATCGGCCCCGCAAGCCGCGCAGCATGGCGCGGAGGATCGGTTGTCGCGTCAGATCGAGCATGAGCCGCATATGACCCCGCCGGGCCGTATTCCCAATAGCCTTGGAGGCGGATCGAAGAGGTGAGTGGACGCGGCGGGCGGCTCGGGCGATGTTGACGACAAGGTTCAGCCTCCAGGGGAAACGCTCGCCATGAACGCCATGACGCCAATCAAACAGCCCTCCGCCATCGCCCTGGTCGACGACCTCGCCAAAGGCCGGCTGAGCGCGGTCGAGGCCTGCGACGAGGCCATCGCACGGATCGAACGCCTGGACGGAGCGATCAACGCCGTCGTCGTCCGCGATTTCGACCGGGCGCGGGTCGCCGCGGCGGAGGCGGACAAGGCCCTCGCGGCCGGCGAACGGCGGCCCCTGCTCGGCCTGCCGATGACGGTGAAGGAATCGTTCAACGTGGCCGGCTTGCCGACCACCTGGGGTTTCCCGGGGATGAGCGGCTGGACCGCCGACCGCGACGCGACGGCCGTCGCCAGGCTCAAGGCGGCGGGGGCCGTCATCCTCGGCAAGACCAATGTGGCTCTGTGGCTCGCCGATTGGCAAAGCGACAATCCGGTTTACGGCCGTTCGAACAATCCGCTGGACCTCGCGCGAACGCCCGGGGGATCGTCGGGCGGCGCGGCGGCGGCGGTCGCCTCCGGCATGACGCCCTTGGAGTTGGGGTCGGACATCGGCGGCTCTATCCGGGTGCCGGCGGCGTTCTGCGGCGTCTACGGTCACAAGCCGAGCTATGGACTGGTCCCGGCTCGGGGCCATACCGCGGCCGGCATGGACGGTTTGAACGCAGTCCTCGCGGTCTGCGGACCCCTGGCTAGGAGCGCCGCCGATCTCGACCTCGCGCTCGGCGTTCTGGCGGGGCCGGACGAACTGGAGGCGCGCGGTTATCGACTGGAGCTGGCCGCCCCGCGCCACGCGGAGATCGCCGGATTCCGGGTGCTTGTGATCGACCGACATCCCCTGGCCGAAGCCGACGACGAGATCAGGGGCGCCCTCGACGCCCTCGCGCGGAGGATTGCTGGGGCCGGGGCGTCGGTGGCTCGATCCAGCGATCTCCTGCCCGACCTCGCCGCCGCCCACGCCCTCTTCGCCATCCTGCTCAACACCGCGATCTCGCGCGGCAATCCCGGCGCGGCGCCGCCTCCCTCGGCGTACGAGTGGATGAGCGCCCTCGACGACCAGCTGCGCTACCGCAGGCAATGGGCGAGGCTGTTCGAGACCTTCGACATCGTCCTGGCCCCCACCTTCGGCGTCGTCGCTTTCCCGCATGACGACCGCCCCTTCGGCGAACGCACCCATGCGATCAACGGCGCGGACACGCCCTACGGCGCCCAGCTCGCCTGGCCCGGCGTCGCCCTGCTCCCCAATCTTCCGGCCACGGCCTTCCCGATCGGGACCACCCGCGCCGGTCTGCCGATCAGCGCCCAGGCGATCGGTCCCTATCTGGAGGACCGCACCGCCATCGCCTTCGCGGGGCTGGCGGCGGCGTTGACATAGACCTTGCTTAACAAATCCAACAGAAGAACGCCGGCGCACGTGGCGCGAGGTTGCCGGCGCGAGCGCGAATGAACGACAATGGTTTCGCCGCCGGGGATTTCGCCGCCGGATTTGCCCGAAGAAGCGTCGTCGCGTCGCTTCTGACCCTGGCGGCCTGTGGCGGCGGCTCGTCAGGATCCCCCGTCCCACCGCCGGCTCCGGCCCCGCCCCCTCCCCCGCCGCCCATCACCGGCGTAACCGCGACCCCCATCGCCACCTTCGCCGCGCCCTGGAGCCTGGCGTTCATGCCGGACGGTCGTTTGCTGGTGAGCGAGCGGGTCTATGACAACACCAGCCTGCCGGGCAATCTGTGGATCGTCACCCAGAGCGGAGTCACGACCCCCGTAGGATCACTGCCGCCGAATTTCGGGATCCTAGACCTGCTGGTTCCCGCCGCGTTCAGCCTCAACGCGAGTTTCTATTTCACCTTCCTCGACCCCGCCGCGCCCGGCGATCCCCGGGTGGGCCGCGACGCCGCCGACCCGACGCGCGCTTCCTACGGCCTCGCCATGGCGACCGCGACCCTGGGCCAGGACGTCACCGGCGCTCCCCAGCTTGCCAACATCAAGGTTATCTGGCGCCAAACGCCGAAAATCGTCAGCTTTCCGGGGTCGGGAGAACCCGGCGGGAAGATGCGGCTGTCGCCGGACGGAAAGTATCTCTTCCTGACCTGCGGCGACCGGCAGGAGCTGGACTACACATTCCTCTTCATGCTCGACAACACCCTGGGCAAGACCATCCGGCTATTTCCGGACGGAAGCATTCCGCCCGACAATCCCTTTGTCGGACGCCCGGGCGCTCTGGGCGAAATCTGGACCCTGGGACACCGAAACCAATACGGCCTGGCCTTCGCGCCCGATGGCGGTCTGTGGGAAAACGAAAACGGTCCCGCGGGCGGCGACGAGCTCAATCTGCTGCAGCCGGGGAGCAACTACGGCTGGCCGGCGGTCTCCTACGGCAACGCCTACACCGGCGAGCCCTATCCGAGGCCCGCGCCAGGCGACGGCTACGCCGTGCCCGCGATTCAGTGGACCCCCGCGATCGCGCCGTCCTCGATGATCTTCTATTCGGGGTCGGTGTTCGCAGCCTGGAAGGGCGATGCGATCATCCCCGGCCTGCAGTCTCAAGGCCTGGTCCGCGTTCACACCATCGGCGCCACGGCGACGGAGGTTCAGCGCGTGGGACTGGGCGCGCGCATGCGTGCGGTGATCGAGGCGACGGACGGCGCGCTTTGGGCGCTCGAGGACGCGCCGACCGGCCGCCTTATCAAACTCGCGCCGGTCTTCTGATCACTCGTCGGGGGCTCTAGAGCGTCTGCCCGTCGTCCAAGGTGAATACCGATCCGGTCACCGCTCTGGAGGCGTCCGCCGAAAGATAGAGCAGCATGGCGTCGAGGTCGTCGGCCTCCATCAGGCGGCGGCGGGGAAAGCCGGCGACCTGGGCTTTGCCGCCATCGGTGGCGAACCAGTCGGCGTTCAGCTCGGTCTCGACGAAACCCGGACAGATGACGTTGATATTGATCCCGCGATTGGCCCACTCGCGCGCGAGGCTCTTTCCCATCATCGCGACGGCGGCCTTGGAGGCGCAATAGGCCGTCAGGCCCGGCAACACCTTGAGGGCGCCGATAGAGGAGACAAGCACGATCCGGCCGCGCCGGCTCTCGCGGGAACCGGCGGCGATCATCCGTTTGGCCCCCTCGCGGGCTGTCAGGAAGACGCCCCGGACATTGATCGCCATCACCTGATCGAACTCATCGGCGGAGACCTCGAGCGCGAGGCCCTCGTTGTTCATGCCGGCGTTGGCGATTACCGTCTCGATGGGTCCCAGCGCCGCCTCGGCGGCGTCGAAACCGGCGATGATCGAAGCTTCGTCGGTGACGTCCATGGCGACCGCGTGAGCCGTCCCGCCGCTCGCCGCGATCGCCGCCGCCAGCCCCTGAAGTCGATCGATCCGACGCGCCGCCAATGCCACCTTGGCGCCCGCGGCCGCGGCGACCTTGGCGAAGCGCAGGCCGAGGCCGGACGATGCGCCCGTTATGAGCACGGCGCGGCCGTGAAGGTCGAAGGGTTGTGTCATTTCGCTCTCCAGTCATGTTCCATGATCTGGGCCTGGACGATATCCTCGGGCGCCATGGTCACGGCGATCATGTCCCGCGCCTGAAGCGCCAGTGCGCGCTTCTTCGCCTCGCTCGGCGGCAGCCGCTTGGCGGCCAGGCTCAGCCAAAGGTGCGCGCGGATGTAGTCGCGCGGCGTGCCGAGCCCCAGGCCATACATCCCGCCGAGACGCGCCTGAGCGTCGGCCTCGCCATGATCGGCGGCCCGCTGCAGCCAGGCGAAAGCCTTGGCGTCGTCCTTGGGAACCCCCGCGCCGTCTTCGTACATCGCGCCCAGCAGAGCCTCGGCGTCCGCGTCGTTCTGCGCGGCGGCCTTTTCCAGCCAGTCGAGCGCTTGTTTGTCATCGCGCGGCGCGCCTCGGCCGGCGTGAAGAAGGGCGCCCAGCAGGGCCTCGCCGCGCGCATTGCCCTTGGCCGCCGCCTGACGCGCCAGCGCCAGGGCGCGGATGTCGTCGGGACCGCCTGCGGGTCCCCGATGATAGAGCGCGGCGAGGCCGGCCTGGGCCGCCGGATCGCCCCGCGCCGCGGCCTTCAGGTACCATTCCTCGGCCAGGAAGCGATCCGACGCCCCGCCGCCCTGCGCGTGGAAGTCGCCGAGCGCCACCTCGGCCGCGAGGTCGCCCCGGTCAGCCGCCTTGCCGAGCCAGGCTTCGGCCATGCCGGGGTCGGCGCCGACACCGCGACCCAGGGCGTACATCCGCCCGACCGCCGCCTCCGCGCGGATGTCGCCGCGATCGGCCAGCGGGCTCAGGATATCGAAGGCCAGACGATAGTCGCCGCGCGCGTAGGCCGCGAGGCCATCGTCGATCGGCGCGGCGACGGCGGCGCTCGCGGCGAGGACCAATGCGAACGCGAGCGTCGATTGAGAGCGGGCGAAGGGGCGCATCGCCGTCTGCCTTAGCGCCTCAGGCCATGCGCTCCAACACGGCGGCGACGGCGGCGACCGTGCGCTCGACGTCTCGCGCGGAGGTCCGCCAGTTCACCACGCTGATCCTCATCGCGCGTTTGCCGCGCCAAGTGACGGGGCTGAAAAGGGCCTCGCCGCTCGCGTTGACCGCCGCGATCACCGCGTCGGTGCGCGCCGCGTGAGCCGCTTCGTCGTCGCGGTTGCGATCGGGAAAGCGGACGAGGCCCTGGTTCAGGGTGGGAAGGGCCAAGAGCTCCGCCCCGCGCAGCGCGCCGATGCCGCGCGCCAGGGCCAGGGCGGAATCGCAACAGCGGTCGACAAGATCGGCCAAGCCATCTCGACCGAGCTCCCGCAGGGCGGCGTACACCGCATAGCCGCGCGCGCGGCGACTGAATTCAGGCGTCCAATCCAGCGGGTCGCGGGCCGCGCCGTCCTGCGCGACGTAGCTGATGGCGATCGACATCGCCGCGCGGTGCGCTTTGCGGTCCCGCACGAAGGCCATGCCGCAGTCGTAGGGCGTATTGAGCCACTTATGGCCGTCCGTCGCCCAGGAGTCGGCCAGCTCCATCCCGTCCGCGAGATGGCGATAGCGCGGGCTCGCCTTGGCCCAGAGCCCGAAGGCCCCGTCCACATGGACCCACGCGCCGGCGGCCTTGGCGATGGGGATCAGTTCGGCGAACGGATCGAAGCCGCCGACGCAGAGGTCCGCCGCGTCCAGCATCAAAATGGTCGGCGCGGTGGGGTCGCGCTGCAGGGCAGCGCGGAGCACCTCGGGCGAAAGTCGTCCATCGACCTTTGTCTCCAGCGGCTCCAGGCAGCGGGTCCCCAGGCCCAGAAACCGGAGCGCCCGGTCGCAGGTGCCGTGGCGCTGGTCGTTGGCGAGGACCCGGAGGCGCGGCGCGCCGATCAGGCCCTCGACTTCCACATCCCAGCCCCGCTCGTTCAGCAGGGCGTTGCGCGCCGCCGCCAGGCAGGTGACGTGGGCGAGCTGACAGCCCGTGACCAGGGCGAACGAAGCGTCACGGGGAAGCTCGAGCACGTCCAGCAGCCACGCCCCCGCCACCTCCTCGGCGACGCAGCCGGCCGGGGCCGACCCCGCGACGACCGTGTTGTTGTCCCAGGTCGACGTCAGCCAGTCTGCGGCGAGGGCCGACGGCAGGGCGCCGCCGATCACCCAGCCGAAGAACCGCCCGCCCGCCGAACCGTGGTGGCCGCCCTCGGTCGCGGCGACAAGATCGTCCATCACCCGCTCGGGCGCGGTTCCGGCGGCGGTCAGGGGCACGTCGAGACGCGCGCGCAGCCGGCCAGGCGTCGCGGTGGCGGCGACCGGGCGGCTGTCGATCCTGTCCAGAAAGGCGATGGCGTGCCGGTGCGCGCGCGCCAGAATCGCGAAGTCGTCGGACACCGGGAAGATCACCCTCGTTTCGATGGGAGGCCCGTTTAGCCGCGCGGGCCGCCACCGTCTCGCGGAAAACGGCCCCGCTTCAGGCGGGGCTGGCGACGGCGTAAGCCGGGCGGCGCGACACGAAGACCTTCATCGCCAGGAACACCAGGCCCGCGGCCGCGGCGAAGCCGGCGTGCAGCAGCCAGAAGGTCGTGGTCGGCATCGTCGTGAATTGACTGGCGATCCAGCCGACCAGGGCGTTGGCGATGAAGGTGCTCAGGGCGTACATCCCGATTACGGTCGCGGCGATCTGCCGGGGAGCTATCCGCGCGAACAGGGCCAGCGACACGGGCAGGATATGCGCGAAGGCGATGGAGTTCAGAACGTGGAAACAGACCGGCCAGAACATGCCGATCTTGCCGCCCGGCGCCTGGGTCGCCGCCGCCGCGTATAGGCACAGCATCCCCGCGATCGAGAATACCGAGCCGACGACGATCTTCGTCAACTCGTCCGGCTCTTTCCACCGCGTCGCATACCACCGGTAGAATAGCGCAACGACCGCCAGGAAGCTGACCGAGACGATGGCGTCCAGGGTGATCAGCCAGGTCGTCGGCAGCGTTGTTCCCATGAAGCGAAGATTGAAAGCCTTGTCGCCCCACAGCAGGTAGGCGTTGAAGATCTCCTGATTGGGCAACAGCGCGACGGCCAGGACTGGAATCAGCAGGACGATCGCGCCGAACGCGAGCCAGGCGGATCGACCCATCGGATCGCGGACTCGCTCCGCCTTGGCGCCCACGCGCGAGGGGTCGCTAGGCAGATAGCGTTGCCCCGAGAGATAGATCGCGATGGCGATCAGCATCCCGACCCCCGCGGCGCCAAAGCCCCAGTGCCAGCCGACTTTCTCGCCGAGCGTGCCGGTGACCAGCGGCGAGATGATCACCCCGGCGTTGATCGCCAGATAGTAGATCTGGAAGGCGTCGGCCCGGCGCAGATCATCCGGCGCGTAGAGGCCGCCGATCTGACTGGCGAGGTTGCCCTTGAACAGGCCCGATCCGAGGATGAGCGCCAGTAGGGCGAAGAGGAAGCTCTGCTCGAAGGCCATCATGAAGTGGCCGAGCGCCATCAGCAGCGCCCCGGTCAGCACGGCGCGCTTTCGTCCAACCCAGCGGTCGGCGATGAAGCCCCCGAAAGTCGGGGTAAAATAGACCAGGGCGGCGTAGCTCCCGAAGATCGCCGAGGCGAGGGCCGGGCCGCTCAGCGCGCTGTAGAGCGGCAGGCTGTGAAAGGCGTTGAAAAAGGCGACGTGTTCGATGTGGCCTGGCCGCAGCAGGTATTTGGCCATGTAGAGCACCAGCAGCGACTGCATGCCGTAATAGGAGAAGCGCTCCCAGGCCTCGGTGAAAGCGAGATAGCCCAGGCCGCGCGGGTGGCCGATGAAGGCGCGGTCGTGCGCGGGATCGGGAAGGGCGCCGGTCATGCTCATGGGCGGACACTAGGGCGTGATCGCGGAAGGGGAAATCCCCCGCCAAGACCGCCGAGCGGTGAGTGGCCGGCGACTTGCGCCAATCTCTGCCGCGGACGTTCCGGACGGCATGGGTGGGTGGTTAGCGGAATATCGGAGCGGCTCAGGAAGCTGGCGCCGCCGCTCAGATTTTGAGTGCGGCGTTGTCCGCCTCCCGCGTTTTCCCAAATACCGGGAACACACCCGCTGCTCCGTAGTCGGTTTCGCTCTGCGCGCCTTTCAAGGTTTCCATATCAGCGTCAGAGATCATGAAGCCCACGTCCAAGTTGGACCGCATATGGGCCACGTGGGCGGTCGTTGGCAGAGGGAGGAGATCAAGCTGCAGGCAGTAACGAATGCAGAGTTGTGCGACGCTGACGCTATATTTCTCAGCGAGCGTCCCGACCTCGCGGTTGTTCAGCAGCGCACCGTGAGCGACCGGAGAGTAGGCCTCGACAAGGATGCCCTTCGATCGCGAGTAGTCGATGAGGTCGAACGGTGTGGCGCCAACATGCGCGAGAACCTGGTTGACCATCGGCGCCACGCGACCGTTGTCCAACAGGTTGTCCAGGTCAGCCCGCTCGAAATTGGAAACCCCGATTGAGCGAACCTTGCCGGCGTCGTAGGCTTCCTCCAGCGCGCGCCAGGCTTCGAGATTGCCCTCGAAGAAGTGCCCACCCTCCCTGAACTCCGCCCAGGGCTGCGGGCTGTGGATGAGCATCAAGTCTATATGATCGAGGCCAAGCGCCTGTAGCGACCCGTCGATCCGGGTCTTGGCTTCGGCGTAGCTCTTGTACTCGGCCGCCAGTTTAGTGGTCACGAACACATCTCCGCGAGCCACGCCGCTGGCGCGGAGCCCTTCGCCCACTCCGCGTTCGTTGTCATAGGCCTGGGCGGTATCGATGTGGCGATAGCCAATCTCAATGGCGTTGCGCACGACTTGGGCGACTTCCTCGTCGTCGATCCGCCAGGTGCCCAGACCCAGTTTCGGGATCGCGACGCCGTTGGCGAGGGCGAAGGTGTCTTGCAGGATCATTGGATTTTCCTCGAAGCGTTCTGCGGATATCGGACGGCGCGCGCCCTGCTGGCGCCCCCGCTGCGGCTCATTCCTTGGCGAGCGGCGTGAGATATTGCTCATCGGTCACCTTCTCCATCCAGGTCACGGGCGAGCCGTTGACTGACTCCTGGATAGCGATGTGGGTCATGGCCTGGTGCGGGGTGGCGCCGTGCCAATGCTTGTGCTCGGCCGGGCACCACAGGACGTCGCCGACGTGGAACTCAAGTTTGGGGCCACCCTCGATTTGGGTCCACCCCACGCCCTCGGTCACGATCAGCGTCTGACCGGCGGGGTGGGTATGCCAAGCCGTGCGCGCGCCGGGCTCGAAATGAACGATTGCGCCGCCGACACGCGACGGATCGGGGCGCTGGAACTGCCCCGTGATCGTGACCTTTCCAGTGAAGTAGTCGACCGGACCATCGACCGTCTTGAGGTCTGCCTTTCGGGTAATTTCCATCTTGCGGGTGGTTTCCATGGTCTTGGTTCCTTGCTGTGCTGCGAAAGCGGGTGTGGCCGACAGGAGGGCGGCGATCCAAATTGCGGGCTTGATCATGACGGTAGGCTTCGCGTTCAACGTTCGGCGATCAACCAAGGCGCCAGCCAAAGACGATGATGGGGCGAGCGGCACGCGCGGGCCGGGAGGCCAACCAGGCAAGCACGCTTGAGGCGCTGAGCAGGCCGGCGCTGGCGGCGAAGGCGGCCGTGTAGCCACTGGCGTCCACGAGCAGGCCGCCGAGACCCGCGCCCAAAGTGATGGCCAGCTGGATCACCGCGACCATCAGCCCTCCCCCGGCCTCGGCGTCGTCCGGCAGCACACGGGTCAGCCAGGTCGACCAGACGACGGGCGCGGCGGTTCCGATCAAACCCCAACCTGCCAGCAGGGCTGCCGTGACGACGGGCGACGCGCCAAGCGAGATCAGGCCTACGGCGATGGCGGCCATGGTCAGGGGCATGCCGATGGCAAGTCCCCACAGCCACTTCCGGAGAAGAAAGCCGACCAGGTACGTCCCAACCAGCCCGGCGGAGCCGAGGCCCAGCAGCATCAGCGAAAGGGTCGAGACGTCGGCTCGCGCGACCGTCTCTAGGAAAGGCCGCAGATAGGTGAACAGCGCAAACTGCCCGGCGAACAGCGCGCCTAGGGCAGCCATGCCCACGGGCACGCGCGGGCGGCGAAGTACGCGAAACACGCTACCGTGATGATCAGACGTTTCCGGCGTTAGGGCCGGGAGGCTTAGCTGCTGCCAAGCCAGGGTCAGGGCGCCTAGCGGGACCACGACGAAGAAGGCGCCGCGCCAGCCGATGTACTGGCCGAGGAAGCTGCCCAGGGGGGCGGCGATGGTGGCCGCCAGGGCGTTGCCGCCGTTGAGGAGGCCGAGCGCGCGCGACAGCTGGTCTTCGGGCACGAGGCGCATGACCGTGGCGGTCGACATCGACCAGAAGCCGCCGATGACGACGCCAATCAGCGCCCGGCCGGCCATGAACAAGGAGGTGTTCGGCGCCAACGCCACCATGAGACCCGACAGGATCATGAGGCCTGTCATGCCGAGCAGGACGACCTTTCGATCGATGCGGCGGGTGAGCGACCCGATCGAAAGGCTCGTCAGGACGGCAAAGATCCCCGACACCGCGATCGCCTGGCCCGCCATGCCCGCGGTCATCCGCAGTTCCGCCGCCAGGGGCGTTAGCAGGCTGACCGGCATGAACTCCGAGGCGATAAGGGTGGATACGCAGAGGGTCAGCGCGCCCACGGCGCTCCACGCGCCCTTGCTTGGCGCGACGACCTCGGCGGTTGCGGTGGGTTGAACTGACATTGGTGAACCTCGGAACGGCGCGCCGCGGAAAGGCGCCGGCTTCGTGGAGGCTCAGATAGCGATGAAGGCCACGCGTGATGAGCCGGCTATTCGTCCATGAGACGTTGCATCAAATTCAACAATGAGGCGCAGATCAAAGGCCGAGGGGGCGAAGCTCCCGCACGAGGTCGATGAACAGGCGGACCGCAGGCGGCACTTGGCGGCGACTGGAATAGTAGATGTGGTAGCCCCCGCTCATAGGTGCCCATTCGGATAGGACGGTGACAAGCGCCCCAGTTGCGAGTTCCGATCGCACCATGGCGTCGGCCAAATACATGAGGCCGACACCATCCATCGCCGCCGCGAGACCCAAGCGTCCGTCGTCGACGATCATGCTGCCCGGAACGGCGATGGCCAAGTGCTCGTCGCCGCGTTCGAACTCCCAGCGATAGATGCTGTCGTCGCCGATGCGAATGCGGATGCAGCGGTGGGAAAGCAGATCGTTCGGGTGCGTCGGCTCGCCGTGGCGCTCCAAGTAGGCTGGCGCGGCCACCACGATCCACCGGATGGCGGCGGACAGCCGTTGGGCGACCATGTCCTCGGGAACCGTCCCGCCATAGCGGATACCCGCATCGAAGCCGCCCTCGATCACGTCGATCATGCGGTTGCTGACCGACACCTCGATCTCGACATCGGGATACCGCTCGACGAAGGTCGCCAAAACCGGGGCGACGAGATGATCGGCGGCGTCGTTGGGCACGCTCAAACGGACCCTACCCAACGGTGCGTCCCGGAACCGATTTACGATCTCAAGCGCCTGGGCAATCTGCTTAAACGGCTCGGTGATCGCGGCCTGGAGCGCTTCCCCGGCCGCCGAAAGGGCAACGCTGCGACTGGTCCTGTTCAGGAGACGCACGCCCAGGCGCTCCTCGAGCCCGCGCATGGCGCGGCTGAGCGCCGAGGTGCTGACGCCTAGTTCAAGACCTGCACGCCGAAAGCTCCGGTGCTTC
This sequence comes from Caulobacterales bacterium, assembly GCA_038231315.1. GTDB lineage: Bacteria > Pseudomonadota > Alphaproteobacteria > Caulobacterales > Caulobacteraceae > Acaudatibacter. The sequence goes on along the minus strand of JBBRLN010000015.1, from coordinate 42,482 downwards.
GCGATTTCCAGGAAGTAAGAGAGGTCCGCGAAGTCCGAACGTCGGAATTGCATTGCTTGCTCTAGTCAAAAAAAGGCTCGCATAGCCCACTTTCACACATTCTGCTGCCTTGAGCCGAGGTCAACAATGATGCGCGGGAATGGCGCCCCGTAAGCGGACCTGCCGAAATTCCGCAATGGGCGACCGGTCAACCGTTCCACTCGACGGCAAATATTCGCACGCCAACCAGGAAAAGGGCTAATGGTCAAGCCTATGTGGTCGCTCGAGAGTTATCGGCGGGTGACGTGCGTGTCGCGAGAGCCGAGCGCGTAAAGCACTGATCGCGCGACCGACGTTCCTTCGGGGGCGAAGGGCGATCGCGCGCTTTCCTCATTGCGAGACCGTGTAGAGGCGGGTGGAGCCCGGCTCCGTGAGGCGCGCCGCCCCCTCAGATCACCCCCGCCGCCGCCAGGGCGGCCAGATCGGCGGCGGTCAGGCCCAGCCGCTCGCCGTAGACCTCGGCATTGTCCTGTCCCACCGATTGCGAGGCCGGTCGGCGCACGGCGCTGGGCGTGAGGGACAGCTTGGGATGGGGGCTCTGCATCGGCAGCCGACCCCATCTGGGATGGTCCAGCGCCACGATCGCCTCCCGCGCGGCGAAGTGCGGATCGGCGAGCATTTCCGGCGCGCGATAGATCTTGCCCGCCGGCACCCCCGCCGCGATCATCGCCGCTTCCACCTCCGCGATCGTGCGCTCCCGCGTCCAGCGCTCGATGAGGTCGTCGAGCTCACCCTGCCGCTCGCCGCGCGCCGCGTGACTGGCGTAGCGCGGATCGTTCGCCAGCTCGGGACTGCCCATGGCCGCCGCCAGCCGCACGAAGACCGTGTCCTGATTGGCCGCGATCAGATAGTCGCCGTCCCTGCAACGATAGACGTTCGACGGCGCGATCCCCGGCAGGATCGATCCCGACCGCTCGCGGATGAAGCCGGTCACCGCATAGTCCGGCACCAGACTTTCCATGACCTGCAGCACCGACTCGAAGAGCGAGGAATCCACCACCTGCCCCTCCCCCGTCCGCTCGCGATGGCGCAGCGCCGCGAGCGCGCCCATGCAGCCATAGGTCGCCGCCAGGCTGTCGCCGATGGACACCCCCATGCGCGATGGCGGCCGGTCGGCGTCGCCCACCACGTGGCGCCAGCCCCCCATCGCCTCTCCGATCCCGCCAAATCCCGCACGTTTCGCGTAGGGCCCGGTCTGGCCGTAGCCGGAGACCCGGACCACGATCAGCCCCCTGTTCGCCGCGCGCAGGTCGTCCGGCGCGAGGTTCCATTTTTCCAGCGTCCCCGGCCGGAAGTTCTCGATCAGGATATCGGCCTTGGCGATCAGGCGCCGCGCCAGGTCCTGCCCTTCGGGCCGCCGCAGATCGGCGCTGACAGTGCGCTTGTTGCGCCCCAGCACCTCCCAGAACAGCGAGGCGCCATTGTTGGTCCACTGCCGCATCGGGTCGCCGGCGCCCGGCGCCTCGATCTTCACCACGTCCGCGCCCATGTCGCCCATGAGTTGCCCGCAGAACGGCCCTGCGATGAGCTGCCCAAGCTCGATGACCTTAAGGCCGGCAAGCGCGCCGGCGTTCTCCGCCTCGTCCATCATCACCTCTGGCCAATTCGATAAGGCGCCGCTCCGGTCGTGACCACTCGCGCGGTCCGCGACGGTTGTCGAAATCGGCCAGACCGTTTCATCATGTCCGCCGCAGCGGGGAAACCATCCGCGCGTGCAGGAGATCCAGCTCGAAAGCCGCCCCATGCGCTACGGCGGTCGGCGGTATTATTTCCTCTGCCCCAAGCACGGGCGCCGGTGTGAAGTCCTGCCGATGGTCGGCGGCGTGTTCGCCTCCCGCCAGGCCGGCCGGCTGACCTATCAATCGCAGTCGGCCGACCAGATCGACCGGATGCGGGATCGCGCGCACAGGCTTGAAAAGCGCCTATGGCCCGACAAGGGAAAGCCCAGGCCGCGAGGGCGGAATCGGGAGCGCCTGGTCGAGGCGTGGAGCGAGGCGGACAGCGCCTTTGAAAACATGTTCGCCGCGACCGTCATGCGCCGCTGGGGCCACCTGTTTTAGGGTCGGAGCGGAAGCCTTACGCGGGCCTAAAGGGAAGCTTTGCCCCGCCTACTCCCATCGATATGGTCACCTCTCACGGAGGCCGTATTGGGCTATCTTCAACGCTATCTTGCCGGCGAGTACGAAGCCGTGTGCCGCGAGCTGTGCGACCTTGGCGAGGGCGTGCGCAGCGTGGACGTCTTTCCCGAAGCCGAGGCGGTTGCCCTGGCACTCATGGAGCGGGTGGCGACCAACATCGACCAGATCATCGAGCGCCTGGAAGCGCGCGGCTACCAATTTGCGCACTATCCCGATGGTGAACCGGTGCCTGGGCTTCGAGGCGGCCGCATCAGACCCAGCAGCGAAATGCTTGCAGCCATGAATACACTGACGGCGCGCGTTGGAGCGTTGCCTCTGTCCCTCCGGTGCTTCTGGCAGGTCGTAGGCGAAGTGACCCTGGTCGGCCGCGCGCCGGATGGCGAGCTGCCCGGCTACTCGGACCCGCTGTGGGTCGAGGGGCCGCAAGTCGCCCTGGCCGAACTGGAGGAGGTCTCCAGCATGGAAGATGGAAGTGACGCCTTCCTCTGCCCGATTGCGCCGGACGTATTCCATAAGGACAACGTCAGCGGGGGGGCGCCTTACGAGATCGCCCTCCCAAACAACGCATTCGACGCGCCTCTCCAGGGCGAATGGCGCGGGATGGGCTTAGTCGCATATCTGCGGACGGCGATCCTGGATTGGGGCGGCTTTCCCGGCCTTTCCGAGCAGAGTCCCCAGCAGCAATGGCGCCTCGATGCCGCCGTTCCGCCATGGGTCCTGGAGCTAAAGAATGGCCTTCAACCATTCTGAGTGGCGACAGTCGGCCATCTGCGTTCGTACCGAGTGAAAGTGCAGATTCAGGACAATGGCGCATATACCGGTCGCGTGGGCTACACCCACCCGACCGTGCGCTCCGGGGCCGTCCCTTCGAGCCAAGGGCGGTGCCCTTAGCGATCTAAAGTAGGGGCTTTTAGGGGTCTCCATCAGCAAAGTGCTGAAATCTGCCGATGCAGGCACAGCTTCCCCAGCGCCGTTTCAACCGCCGCCTGGTCTCGGGTTTGGACGCCGGCGAAGGCCGCCACTCCGCCCCGAAGAGCCTCTTTGTTCGGCGCGCCCTATGCGCCGAACGCCGCTTAGGGATGACTTGCGGCCGGTAGGCCGCTCCGCATCCTTCTTACTAACAACTAGATCCGGATTCAGACCGCTCGGCGGACTCACACTCCTTCCGCATCAACCCCCGTCCAAGACGGCTCAGCGCCGCCGCGAGGGGGCCGGTAAGACCGGCCGCGGACGGCTGCTCATCCAGTGGCAGGCCGTCCACCATGGCGACCACGGCGGCCATCCGGGCGGCCCTGGTGTGCTCGATGTCCTCGGGCGCCGGCGGCGGGCTGGCCAGGTGGCCTAGCAACTTCTCGGCCGCCGGCGGCAAGGTCAGGCGATAGGCGTTCGTCGCCTGCTTGACCGGGGGTCCGCCATCAGTCGCGCCCGTCGCCTCCCAGCGGCGCAGCCAGTCCAGAAAGCCGTGGGTCCGCAGGTTGGCCAGCGCACGCACAACCGCGTCCTTCGATCGCTTCACCCGCGGCCGTCGTTCGGTGTCCGCGCCGCTTAAAGCCCCAGCGCGCTTGACTTGAGGGCGCGTACGTATTTCAATATGCAATGATTTTTCCGTCGAGCGGGGCTGACCGCGCGTGCGTCGCGCTCCGTGCCGCCAGACCATCAGCCGCCCATCAATAATCGCGTTGAGGCTCACCTATCAGATGGTTATTCTTCCACGGCACAGCATCGGAAACGCCATCTCGGATGCCAAAAGATGCCACGCCGTCTGTCGGGCCCAAGGATCGTTTAGTTTGCAGTTTCAATATATTCCGGCTGTAACCTCACGCCGATCCCCGCCCCCGAACAGCGGAGCCGCCGATCCGCGGCGCCTAACCCTCCGCGAGCGCCAGCTCGCCGGTGCGCAGCATCGCCACCGTCCGCCCGACGAACTCGGCGAGAACCTTCTGGTCTTCCTCCGCCCAGATGTCGCGGTTGACCACGAGACCTTCGAAGACGGCGCTCACATAGTCCATCGCCAAGGCGTAGCGCTCGGGGGCGCCGGCCCATTCGGGAAAGGCGTGGATGACCTCGGTCAGTTCGGCGCGGTTGAATCTCCGAGCCTTCGGCAGGAAGATCTCGGCCAATTCCGGATCGGTGCGGGCGGCGATGGACAGTTCCAGATAGGCCGCGAATTCCCGGGTCAGCAGGCTTTTCCAGAAGATCGTGATCCCGGCCATCTCGTCGACGCGCTCGCCCTCCTCGAGTTCGCGAATGCCGTCCAGGAAGACCTCCATCCGCTTGTACAGCGTGTAGTCGATGACCGCCCCGATCAGGTCGAGCTTGGTGGCGTAGTGGTGGAGCATGGCGCCCCGCGAGATGCCCGCGACGCCGGCGATGAGTTGCATGGTGGTTTGGCCGTAGCCGTGTTTCTGCAGACTATCGATCGAGGCCTCGAGGATCGCTATGCGGGTCTGCACGCTCTTGCGCTGCTGCCAGCCCTGCCCCTCCGCGTCGAGGCCCTCGGGCTCGAGTTGGGAGAGGACGCGCAGCTTCACGTCATCCATGGCGCGGCCCCTTCGACAGTCTTGCCCGTCGCGGCGCTTTTGTAGGCCGCGCGTGGCGGGATCGCTAGACGGCGCGGCGGGTCTGTGGCTAGATGACAAAAAAGCACAACTGCCGGTTTTTCGGCGTGGCGACTCCGGAGAGGAAACCAAATGGACCTGGGATTGAAGGGGCTGAAAGCTGTTCTGGCCGGCGCCAGCAAGGGCATCGGCCGCGCTACCGCCGAAGCCTTGGCGGCCGAGGGTTGCGATGTCGCCATCTGCGCGCGCGGCCAGGAGGCGGTGGACGCGACCGTCGCCTCGCTCAAGACCAAGGGCGTAAAGGTCTTCGGCGCGGCGGTCGACATAGCCGACGCGGCGGCCTACGGCGCCTGGGTCGCCAAGGCGGCCGAGGAGCTCGGCGGCTGCGACATCTTCATTTCCTTCGCCAGCGCCGGGGGCGGGCCGGCCAGCGAGGAGACCTGGAAAAAGGTCTTCGACCTCGATCTGCTCGGCACCTACCGGGGCATTCAGGCGGCGATGCCCTACCTGGAAAAATCCAAGTGCGGCTCCATCGTCGCGGTATCGTCCACCGCGGCGCTGGAGGATTTCTTCGGACCCCAAGCCTATAATGCGCTGAAGGCGGCAGTGATAAACTACGCCTCGGCCCTCAGCCAGCAGCTCGCGCCCAAGGGTATTCGGGTGAACACCGTCTCCCCCGGACCGGTCTTCATCGACGGCGGCTCGTGGGACATGATCAAGACCCACATGACCCCGCTCTACGATCAGACGATCAAGGCCGTACCCATGGGCCGGCTGGGCACGGGCGAGGAGGTCGCCAAGGCCATCGCCTTCATGGCCTCCCCCGCCTGTCCGTTCATGACCGGAACCAACGTGGTCATCGACGGCGGCGTCACCAAGCGCGTGCAATACTGAGGGTCGCGCGGTGGCCGATCCCGCCCGCCGGCGACTGAACGCCGTCCTCGTCGCCGGGGGCAAATACCACGATATAGACTTCGCCCGGCTGGAGCTGCTCAAGCTGCTGGCCGAGGACGATCGCGTGCGGGTGCGGGTGTTCGAGAACTATTCCAACCTCGCCGCGATCGAGGCCGCCGACTTCCTGGTCACCTATACCTGCGACGTCACGCCTTCCCTCGTCGAACAGGAGGCGTTGCGGGCGTGGGTCGAGGGCGGCGGTCGCTGGTACGCCCTGCATGGCACCAACTCGATCCTGCGGTTCTTGGCGGATGGCGTCGACAGCCCCCGCTGGGCGCCACACTTCATGCAGACCCTGGGTTCGATGTTCATCGCGCACCCGCCGATCCAGCCCTATCGCGTCACGGTGGCCGACGCCTCCCACCCCCTAGTCAAGGGCGTGGAACCCTTCGACGCCGATGACGAGCTCTATCTCTCCGAATACTACGGCAAGCTTCACGCCCTGCTGGAAACCGAGTGGGAGGGAGAGGCCACCGGCTTCATCGAGCACACCTGGGCCAAGGCCAAACACCCCGTCTTCTACTTGCACGAGGTCGGGGACGGCACGGTGCTCTATCTCACCCTGGGACATTGCCGCGGGAGCTACGACATGCAGCCCATGGTCGAATTCTACGAAGTTCCTGAGAAGGGCTCCTGGGCGCTGCCCGTCTTCTACGACCTGCTCCGGCGCGGCATCGACTGGGCAAAACAACCCGCGCTGACAAGGACCGAAGCATGAGCGTCTATCTCATCGCCACGATAGAGCTGAAATCCGGCGCTATGCCGAAGTTCGCCCCGACGATGGCCCAGATCGTCTCCATCGTCGAAACCGTGGGCTGGAAACTTCACGGCGCCTATGCGCTCCGGACGGGCAAGGTCGGCACGGTGATCGATGTCTGGGAATTGCCGGACATGAACCACATGGACGCGGGCTTCGCCGCCATCGCCCAGGACCCACGCTTCGCGGCGATTCAGGCGGCGCTGGGGGAGTGCATCATCCAGGAGAGCTTGGCCTTCGCCGACGCCCTGGTCTATCCACCGGCGGGTTGAATGGCCTTGACGCCGCTGCCCGCGGTGAGGCGGATACTGACTGGCGTCGACGCCAATGGGCGCTCTCGCATCGTGGAGGATGGCCCATCACCGGCGGCCAGCCCCCTCGGACCAGACTCGCTTTTCCAGAGTATAAATCTCTGGCGGACCCTGGGCGCGGAGGCCACCGTGGCGGCGCCCGACCGCATTCTCGAACATAGCGGCGTACTGCCGCCGAGCGGCGGCACGGTGATCCGCGTCATCGACTTCCCGCCGGAGATCGCGGACCCCGAGGAACGTCGCCACCAAACCGAGGCAACCTTCAAACGGCTTTATCCCGACGCCGACCACACCCCGTCCCACCCCCGCCATCCCGGGATGCACACCACCGACACCATCGACTACGCCATCGTCCTGCAGGGCGAGGTGGTGGCGGTCATGGAAGAGGGCGAGACAGTCATGAGGGCCGGCGACATTCTCGTTCAGCGCGGCACGGCCCACGCCTGGGCCAATCGTTCAGGAGCCATGGCCCGCGTCTGCTTCGTCCTGACCGCCGCCAGACGGGACTAGGTCGCGAAGGGGCCGCCAGGCTCCGGTTGCAGCAGTTCGACGATATTGCCGTCCGGATCCCGGGCGTAGGTCGCGCGGCATAGACCCGGGGCGTGCTGCGGCGGACAGTGGAAGGTGACCCCGGCGGCGAGCAGGCGACGGTAGTCGGCCTCGATGTCATCGGTGACGACGGCGATGTGGCTGTAGCCCGGCATGTTGACCGGCCGGCTGTCGCGTCGGATTTCCCGCGGCCGGCGGAACTCGAAGATCTCCAGAAAGGCGGCCCCGGCGCGCAGCATGACCATGCGCACCGATGTGTCCGCCACGCCGTAGATCAGATCGGCGACCGGTGAACCGCCGTCCCACTCGCCCTCGTACACCCGGCGAAATCCGAAGTGAGTCTCGTAGAAGGCCGCTAGCCGATCGATGTCCTCTGTGGTGATGCTTGCGTGATGCAGACCGCCCGACATGCGCTCAACCCTCCCAACGCGCGAGGTAGGCCCGCGTCGCCTTCGCCAGGGCGCGCGCCCGATCCGCCGGATCCGGATAGCCGTCGCGGAGCGCCTTCGACCGTAGTTCGATACTGAGGGGCAGGCTGGGAGGCAGCGCGTTCAGGAGCGCGGGGAGCGGCAAGGCGCCCTCCCCCGGCATCAGGCGCAGATCGATCGCCTCGGTGATGATCGCGCCGACGTCGTCCGGCGGCGGACCGTCGGCCGGGGCGTCGCAGAATTGGGCGTAGGCGAAGCGGTGGCGGGGGACGGCGGCGAGATCGGCCGGATGTCCTCCGGTGCGCTCGAGGTGGAGGGGGTCGATAAGCAGGCCGACGTCGGGGTCGCCGCAGAGGTCGAGGAGCGCACAGGCGGCGGTCAGCGATTTGACCTCCGTGAAGAGGCCGAACTCCAGGGAGGCGCGAACCCCGACCTCTCGGGCGTGGTCGGCGATCCGGCGCAATTTCTCCGCCGCGCGCGCGATGTCCGGTTCCGAACTCACCACCAGGGCGTTGGCCGCGCCAAGCTCCGCGCCAATATCCAAAATGCGAAGGTGGTCTGGATCGTCAGCGCCCGGCCTGAGCCAGATCACCTCCACGTCCAGAACGGGAATGCCCGTCGCCGCGAAGCGCGCCTTGGTCTCCCGGGTCGTCGACGCCGTCCAGGTCTTGGGGTCGACCCAGATTCCGGTGGCGTCGAAGCCCGAGGCCGCCGCCGCGCTCACGGTTTCCCATGGGGAGAAATCCGGCAGAACCCCGGAGGCGAGGGATATCGGGCGACCGGTCACGCTACCCCGCTGGCGGGCGGGGTTTGTTCGACAGTCGCCACTCCTGCCTCGCCGCCCACTGCGCCATGGTCTCCATCTGGATCGGGATCCTGTCCAGCACCGGCGCCATGTCGACCTTGAACGGTTTGGTCGGGGTCTTGTTGTTGTGCTCGTAGAAGGCGGCGATGGAAGGCTCGATGACCGCGCGCTCCGCATCGCCCATGTCATCGCCGAACGCATCGGCGAGGTGCTTGCCGAACTGCGCAGGGGTGCTGGGGTCGTAGCGAACCTCACGCCCCACCGCCTTGGAAAGGATCGCGGCGACCTCTGGCGGCCTGAGCACTTCCGGGCCGCCGATGTTGAGCCAGGCCCCCTCGAGGTCAGGCCGGTCGATCGCGGCGATCATGAACTTGGCGACGTCGTCCAGGCTGATCCAGCTACACTCCAGATCGACCTTGTGCGGATAGACATAGCGGCCCTCGTTGACGATAAACGGGAAGGCCCAATTGGTCAGCAGATTGTCCATGAACAGGACCGAGCCGAACACCGTCGCCGGCGCTCCGGTGCGCCAGAGGGCGTTGATCGCCTGGGTGTTGCCGGCATAGCTGAACGCGTCCCCCGCCCGGTCGGGGATCCAGCTGGAGGTGTTCCACACCACCCGCTTCAGGTTCGCCCGCTTCGCCGCCCGGCCGATCGTCGCCACGGCCTCCACCCGATCGACGCGCGCGCGAAGAGGGTGGGTGTAGAAGGCGGCGTCGGCGCCCTCCATCGCGGATGCGACCGAGTCTTCGTCGTAGATATCGGCCGGTCTTATTTCGACCGCGCCGAAGTCCTCGCCATGAAAAGGATCAGCGCTGCGGGAGATCGCCCGCACCTCATGGCCCGCCGCCTTGAGCTGGCGAACCTGAGCCAGGCCCTGCCGTCCGCTCGCGCCGAATACCGCCACCAGAGCCATATCGCTTCTCCCTATTCCGCCGCCAGGCGCCGCGCGAGATGCGCGACCCGGGGGTCGTTGGGATAAACCCACTCGCTTCCGATCACCGGCGCAACCCTCAATTCCGGGGGGATGCGCTCCGGGCCGATGAGAGCGTCGGCGGACTGGTTCCACCAATAGATCCGCGATTCCTGATAGCTCAGCGGAACGGATTCGAAGGCGTAACTCTCGTGCGATTTCTGGATCCAGGCGCCAAATTCCGTGTCTTCCTCCAGCACGGCGTTGAAGCCGCCGATCACCGCCTCCCAGCCCTCCGGCTTCTCGCCGGAACCCCAATCGGGTCCGAACCACCAGACTTCCATCCGCGAGCGGTTGATGCCGTTCGGCCAGAACACCAGCATGGGAAAGGCGCCCGAATTGAGCGGCGAGACGATGTTGGGAAAGACGCCGTAGGACTGGGTGCAGGTGCGGGCGATCTCGCCGACGCTCGGCGTATCCATGCCCGCCACGTTGCGCACGCCGCCCGCCTCCGGCGGATTGGGATTGGGCGCGATCATCCGCCCGTGGCCATGGGGATAAAAGGTGTTCACGTTCCGCCGGTCGTCCAGGATGACGGCGACGGTCGAGGGGTGAATGCTCTTGACGTGGTAGACCTCCGTATTGGCCTCCATCGCCACCTTCCAGTTGGATTTGAGGTCCCAGCTGTAGTGATCGATCAGGCGCAGCTTATCGAAACGAAACTCCTCCCATTCCGCCGCGATCGGCCCCAGCCAATCGAGAAGCGGCGGCGCGGCGGGATCGAAATTCACGAAGATTAACTGGCCGAAACGCTCGCAACGCACCTTGATCAGGGAACGGCAGGAGAAATCGAGATCGGCGAAATCCTCGGGGTCTCGGACGGCGACCAGGGAGCCCTCGTCGTCGTAGACCCAGCCGTGATATTTGCAGGTGAGCCGCGCGCGCCGACCGCTGGGCTCGGTCACCACCGCCGCGCCGCGATGACGGCAGGTATTGTAGAAGGCGTTGATCGCGCCAGAACGCGCGTGGATGATCAACACCGGCTGCCCCGCGGTCTCCCACAGCTTGAACGCGCCCGGCTGGGCGACTTCGTCGAAATGCCCGGCCAGCAGCCAGGATTTTCGCCACAGGTGATCCCGCTCGAGAGCGTGGAACCGCGCGTCGGTGTAGCGGCCGCCGGGGATGTCGGGCATGGCGGGAAACTCGGCCGGCGGCGCCGTGCGCGCGGCCTCGTACTCCATCAGACCGCGCAGGGTGGAGATTTCGGCTGGGTTCATGACGCTAACCTCCGATGGTGCGCTCGGTTGGCCAATAGGGTCGACGAAGCGACCGTTTGTTGATCTTGCCCATGGCGTTGCGTCCGAGGTCGGCGACGACGTCGTAGGAACGCGGGCATTTGAAGCCGGCCAGGGTCTTGCGGATGAAGGCGTCGAGGGCCTCCGGCGACGGCGGATGGGCGGGGTCTCGCGGCATCACCAGAGCCTTGACCTCCTCGCCCATGGCCTCGTTGGGCACACCGATCACGGCGACATCGGCCACTTCGGGATGCTCGATCAGCACCTGCTCGGCCTCGGCGGGATAGATGTTGACTCCGCCGCTGACGATCATGTCGCTCACCCGATCGGTGATGAAGACATAACCCTCGTCGTCGGCGTAGCCGATCTCGCCCAGGGTGAAGACCCCCGGCCTCAGATGGGCGGCGGCGGTTTTCTCCGGATCGTTGTGGTAGACGATGCCGCGTCCCGTGGTGTCGCGGAAATAGAGCTGGCCGACGCCGCCGGCGGGAAGCTCGGCGCCGTTATCGCCGATGACCAGGAGCTCGAACGGCGGCAAGGTCTTGCCGACCGAACCCGGCTTGAGCAGCCATTCGTCGGAGTGGATCAGGTTGGTGGTGCCCGACTCGGTGCCGCCATAGGCCTCCATCAAGGTCGGACCGAACCAGTCGATCATCGCCTGCTTCACATCGCGCGGACAGGCCGCGCCGGTGTGCGGGATGAGTTGGATGCTCGAGACATCGTACTTCGCGCGGACCTCGGCGGGCAGAGCGAGCAGGCGCTGGAAGTGGGTGGGCACCATCAGCACGCTGCTGATCCTGTAGCGCTCGATGGTCGCCAGCACCGCCTCGGGATCGAAGCGCTTCAGCGTGACCAAAGGCTTGCCGCCGCCGAGTTGCCGCGTCGAACCCAGGGGGCCAGTGTGATAGAGCGGACCCACCGCGAGCCCTGGTCCCGGCGGCGCGAGCGCGGCCTGATCGCGCAGGGCCTGGAAGAACCCGGCGACCGTATCGGCGGCGGGGAACATCGTCGGCGGCGTCACCGCGCCCTTGGGGCGCCCCGTGGTTCCGGAGGTGTAGTGCAGATAGGGTTGCGGCGGCTGGTCCGTCGGCGGCTCGGTGTCGGCGCCCGAGGCGGCGAACTCGCTCCAGGATCGGACTCCGTCCGCGTCGGTCCGCCAGCCGATGACGATGGGGACGCCGGCTTTCCGCGCCGCCTCGACGCCGACCTCCGCCGTCTCCGGCCCCACGAAGAGGGCGCCGGCGCCGGCGTCGGCCAGGATATAGGCGACCTCGTCCGCCGTGAGATGGAAGTTGATCGGAATGGAAGAGACGCCGGCGTGAAGGCCCGCGAGATAGGCCAGCACCGTCTCGGCGCTGTTGTTGGCGAAGATGCCGATCCGCTCGCCCGTCTTCAACGGCAGCGCGAGAAGGGCGTTGGTCGCGCGGTTCAGCCGCTCGTCGAGCTCGCGCCAGCCGATCCGGCCCTGCTCGTCCGCGAGGGCGAGGCCATCGGGATCGCTCTTTGCTTTGTCGGCGGCGGCGAGAGACATTCTCAGACGACTCCATCCGGTATCATGAGCGCCGGTTCGATCGGCGGGGTCGGTCTCAGGGTCACTAGGGCGATCAGCCATCCCGCGACGACGAGCCCGGCCGCCGCGAAATAGGCGAACTGGAACGCGCCCAATCCGGCGCCCACCGAAAAGCCCAACACCGACAGGGCGATGGTCGCGCCCAGCGGAATGCCGATCTGGTGGGTGGTGAAAAGCACGGCGGACGCCGCCCCTTGCTGCTCGGTCGGGATGTCCGCGGTGGCGTCCGCCATCAAGGCCATGAAGGCGAGCGTGCCGCCGAAGCCGGTAACCATGGAGCCCAAGGCGATGCTGAGCCAGTAGTTCGGCTCCCGGCTGAACAAGACGAAGAGGGTCACGCCGAGCGCGTAGAGTCCGAAGGCTCCGAACACGATCAGCCGATGGGAAACACGGGCCATGATCGGCGGCGCCAACTGGCCCGAAAGCATGACGGCGGCGGCATAGGGCATCATGCCGAGACCGGACTGCATCGCCGTCATCTTCAGCCCTGTCTGCATGTAGAGGCTGAGAAGCACGAACACGGCGCCGACGCCGGCAAGGTGCAGCATCATGATCAGGCAGGCGGTGGTGAAGTTGCGGCGCCCGAACATCGAGAGCGGCGCCAGCGGCGCGCGGACCCGTCCCTCAACCACGAAAAAGAGTGCGAAGCCGATCAGTCCGGCGGCCAGCAATATCAGGGGGCGTCCCGCGGTTAGGCCTTCCTTGCCCATCGCCGCTATGCCGGAAAGGCTAAAGCCCATTCCCGCCACGATCAGGATCGCGCCCAGCCAGTCGATCGTTCCGGGTCCGGCCGCGCCCGCGCGTCGACCGGGCGCGGCCTTCAGCGCGATGGCGATGGCCAGCACGGCGATTACGGGGTTCATCAGAAAGACCGCCCGCCAACCGACGTGGGTGGCGATGGATCCGCCGAGCAGCAAGCCGATAACCAGCGACAGACCCTGCATTATACCGAACACGCCCAGCGCCCGACGACGGGGCTCGCCTTCAGGCAACAGGGTGTTGATGAGCGAAAAATTAGCCGGGGCGAGGATCGCTCCGCCGAGCCCCTGCAAGGCGCGGGCGGCGATCAGGACCGTCAGGTTCGGCGAGAGGGCCGCGCATACCGATCCCCCGGCGAAGAGCGCGAGACCCAGAAGCAGGCAGCTCCTCTGTCCGTAGATGTCCGCCGCGCGCCCGGCGAGGATCAGGAAGCCACCCCCGGTCAAGGCCGCCGCCGAGACGATCCAGGAGAGGGAAGCCGGTGGAATGTGAAGGTCGCGCCCGATCGAGGGCAGTGTGACGGCCACCAAGGAAAAATCCGTGGTGATGATCAGCTGGATTAGGCCGACCAGGAAGATCACAAGCCCGTGGCCACGATCCTCCCGCGTCATAAAAGCCTCCGTGCTTGTTTTCAGCGACAGTGATGCTTCCGGCGGTCGATGGCAATGCTTCGTCGACTATCCGGCTCTCGCTTCGCCGATCGCCAGCTCGCCGGTGAAGATCATCCGGACCATGCGGCGCAGCAGATCGCGGACGCGGGCGATCCGGCCTTCTCCCTCCCAGGCGTCGTGATTGAGCGCCAGACCCTCCAGCACGGCTTCGACGAGATCGCTGGCGCGGGCCAGGCGTTCGGGATGCGCGGCCCATTCGGGGAAGACCCGCAAGCCTTCATCCCGCCAGACCTTCGCGAAGCGCCGCGCCTGGGGCAGGAAGACCTCGCTCAGTTCGGCGTCGCTTCGCGAGGCGATGGAGAGCTCGAGAAACGCCCGGTGCTCCCGCGAGAAGAAGCTCCGCCACAGGATCTCCAGCCCCGCGAATTCCTGCACGCGCTGCATTTCGCTGATGTCGCTCACGCCGTCGGTCAGCATCTGCATGCGTTTATAAAAGGCGTAGTCGATGATCGCTTCGATCAAGGCGGCCTTGGTCGGATAGTGGTGGAGCATCGCCCCGCGCGAAATGTCGGCGGTCTCCGCGATCAGCTGCGTCGTCGTTCGCGCGTAGCCATGGGCGGCCAGGCAATCGATAGCCGCCTCCAGGATGGCGACGCGGGTCTGAGCGCTCTTGCGCTGCTGCCAGCCGGGACCGTCCGGTCCTAGACCCTCCGGCTCGAGTTGCGCGAGAACGCCGTGGAAGTCGGGCATCCGCGCGGGCCGCTCAGACGCCCAGCACCACGCGCGAGAGGATGTTGCGCTGCACTTCGCTCGAGCCGCCAAAGATCGTCGAGGCGCGCGCGTTGAGATACTGCGCGGTGGGCGCCGCGGCGAAGGTGGGACCGATCGGATCGCCCTGCCCGCCCATGGCCTCGCGCTGATAGGGCGCGGCGTAGACGCCAAGCGCTTCCAGCGCGAGCTCGGTGGCTTTCTGCAGGGTCTCGCTGCCCTTGAGCTTCAGCATCGAGGCGGTGGCGTCGCCGACGTTCTTGCCGACGCCCGCGCTGGCGACGACCCGACGCTCGGTGAAATCGACCGCCGTGAGTTCGACCTCCAGGCCGGCGATGCGATGACGGAAATCCTCATCGTCCGCCAAGGGCCGGCCGTCGTCGCCGCCCGTCTCGCTCGCCATCCGTTTCGCCCGCCGCAGCATGCCCCGGATGCGCGCCGCGTAGGAGCCGCCGCGCTCGAACTCCAAAAGGTATTTGGCGACCGTCCAGCCATTGTTCTCCGCGCCGACCCGGTTGGTCTTCGGCACGCGGACGTTGTCGAAGAAGACCTCGTTGACCTCGTGCTCGCCGGACATTGAAATGATCGGCCGCACCGTGATCCCCGGCGAGGACATCGGCACGAGCAAGAAGGTGATGCCCGCCTGCGGCTTACCCTCCGTCCGGGTGCGGACGAGCAGGAAGATCCAGTTGGCGTGCTGGGCGTGGGTCGTCCAGATCTTCGAGCCCTGGATCAGATAGTCGTCGCCATCGTCGGTCGCGCGACATTGCAGCGAGGCGAGGTCGGACCCCGATTGCGGTTCGGAATAGCCTTGGCACCAATAGCTTTCGCCCGAGAGGATGCGCGGCAGGTGATAGGCCTTCTGCGCCTCCGTGCCATGGCCGATGAGGACCGGACCGCACATCTGCAGGCCCATCGCGGGGACGACGGGCGTGCCGGCCTCCGCGCACTCGCTGTCGAAGATGTACTTCCTCTCTGGAGACCAGCCGGCGCCGCCGTATTCGACCGGCCATGACGGCGCGATCCAGCCTTGTTCATAGAGAATCTTGTGCCAGCGGCGATTGAGGCTTGCCTCCGCGAAGACGCCGGCCTGACGCGAAGCGGCTTCGCGAAGCTCCGGGGTGAATTTCTCCGCGAGAAAGGCCCGCACCTCGTCCCGAAAGGCCAGATCCTCGGTGCTGATAGAAATATCCATGACTACTCGCCTCGCGTCCTCGGCCCCGGTTCGAATTCGATGTGAAGCGCCTCGACGCCGCGCAGAAGGATGTTGGGCGTATAGCGGATCGCGCCCTGACCGTGCGCCAGCCTAGGCGATTTCAAACGGTCCAACAGGATTTCGATGGCGGTGACCATCTCCTTGCGCGCCAGCTGGGCGCCGATGCAGGTATGGATGCCCGCGCCGAAGGCGAGATGCTCGCGGGCATTCGCGCGAAGCGGATCGAGGGTGTCCGGTCGGTCGAACCGATGTTCGTCGCGATTGCCCGAGCCATAGCGCAGAAGCAGGATCTCACCCTTGCTGATCGGCGCGCCGCCGATCTCCGCGTCGCGCATCGCCACACGCCACATGTTGTGCGTGGGCGTCAGCAGTCGCAGGGTTTCTTCCACAAAACCGGGGATCAGATCGCGGTCGGCGATGAGGCGGCCCCGCAGCGCGGGATCGATGGTCAGGTAATACATCGCCGCGGTGAGCGTGTGAGCGGTGGTCTCGTTGCCGGCGACGAGGAGCTGCTGGATGATCGATATCAGCTCCGCGTGGTCCATTGCCCGCGGATCGCCCTCCTCGGCCAGAGTGGCGTGCACGAGATCGGAGATGACGTCCTCGGTCGGACGAGCCCGCTTCTCCTCGATGCGATCGACGAAATAATTCTGGAATTCGACGATCAGCCGCGCGGCTTCCAGCCGGGTCTCGCGGTCGGAAATCCCGCCCAACTGCACCACGAAGGCGTTGGACCAGCGGTGGAATTTGTCCATGTCCGCGCGCGGCGCGCCGAGGGCGTCGGCGATCACCGTCATGGGCAGGAGGTTGGCGAAGGCGGATTTGAATTCGCAGGCCCCGGTCTCGATGAAACCGTCGATGAGCTCGCCCGCGACCTTCGCGACATAGGCGCCCATCGCCTCGACCCGTTTGTGGGTGAAGGCCTTCATGCCGAGCTTGCGATAGCGGGTGTGATCCGGCGGGTCCGCGGTCAGCATGGTGTTCTTCGGCGGCACGCCCGCCGCGAGGATCGCGGCTTCCTCCGGGTCCATCCCGCCCACGGAACCGGCCCTCAAGGCGGCGCTGAAGTCGTTGGAGAAGACCAGGGGTTGGCGATTGACCTCCATGATCAGATCGAAGCTCGACACCGAAACGATCCCGGTCGTCGGATCGCGGAAAACCGGGGCCTCCTCGCGCAGCCGGCGGTAGTAGTCGTAAGGCTCCCGCATCACCTCCGGGTCGAAGGCGTTTATTTCAACGAGCGGGCAGGTCGCGATGTCCTGTTTCGGGGCGGCGGCGATGTCGTCGTGGGCCATGATGGGTCTCTCTCAGATCACGCGAGCATGCCGCCATCCACCGGCAGATCGATACCGGTGATGAAGCTGGCTTCATCCGAAGCCAGGAACAGGATCGCCGCCGCCGCCTCGGCGGGCAAGCCAAGCCGCTTCATGGGATGCGC
This sequence comes from Caulobacterales bacterium, assembly GCA_038231315.1. Taxonomy (GTDB): domain Bacteria; phylum Pseudomonadota; class Alphaproteobacteria; order Caulobacterales; family Caulobacteraceae; genus Acaudatibacter. The sequence goes on along the minus strand of JBBRLN010000015.1, from coordinate 25,373 downwards.
CGAAGCGAAACCCGCGAGAACCTGTTCGCGCGTGGACCCGGAGGCCTCTCCGGCCGCGATGTATCCCTCGACCATCTCGGTGTGGATCGCGCCGGGCAGGATGGCATTGACGCGGATGTCGTAGCCTTGCTCGGCGCAATGCAGAGCGACCGAACGAGTCAGAAGCCGAACCCCGCCCTTCGAGGCCGAATAGGATGGAAAGAGCGCGCCGGCTTTCGCCCCCAGCGTCGAGGCGATATTGACGATCGCCCCGCCCTTGCCACCCTTCAACGCTTCCACCCCGATCTTGCAGCCGAGGAAGGTGCCCTCGAGATTGATCGCCAGAGTTTTTCGAAAGCCCTCGAGCGTTTCATCCTCGATGGTCGCGGGAATGGAAATCCCGGCCGAATTGACGACCGTGGTGATCGAGCCGAAGCGTTCCACGGCTATTCGGGCCGCATCCCGCCAGCTTTCCTCCCGCGTCACGTCCAAGGCAATGCACACCGCGGCCTCGCCGAGGGCGGCGGCGAGCGTGGCGCCCTTCGCCGTCTGGAGATCGCCCAGCACACAGCGACCCCCGCCGCTCACAAAGCCACGAGCGACCGCCGCGCCGATTCCGCTGGCGCCGCCGGATATTAGAGCAACCTTGCCCTCGAATCGCGTATCGGCCGCCATAGCTTCCCCCTCCGCGCGCGGCTCGAAACCGCCAACGCTGATTTTTCCAAGCGTATGTGACTTTTCCGCAATGATCCAGCCTCGCCGTCCGGGCGCGGCGGGACAAACCGCCGAGCGCGCTTTAAACCATCAGCCTTGACTTTTCTTCGGCGCACACCCCATCCTCCGCCATCACATGATCAGTCCGCGCGATCAGACGCGGGCGTTTTCGGGGAGGAAAATAATGTCGATGCATTCCAGATTCCGCGCCATGCTGCTCGGCGGCACAGCGCTAGCGACGTTCGCGGCGGCGCCCGCCATGGCCGCCGAAGCGGCGGAGGCGTCGGGGACCCACGTTGAAGAGGTCATCGTCACCGCCCGCCGCGTTGCGGAAAAATTGCAGGACGTGCCCGAGGCCGTCACGGCGGTGAGCGGCAAGCAGCTCGAAATCCTCAAGCCCCGCACGCTGGAGGACCTGAGCGGCTTCGCGCCCAACGTGGACATCGGCCGCACGGGCGCCGGCCCCGGGACTTCGGCGATCTACATTCGCGGCCTGGGCTATTCCGACGTCGAAAAGGGCCAGAACCCAGCGGTCGGCCTGATTATCGATGACGTCTTCATCGGCACGAATTTCGGCCAGCTGATCGATCCCTTCGACGTGTCCTCCATCGAGGTCGACCGGGGTCCCTCCGGGATTTTTTACGGCCGGAACACGATCGGTGGCGTGGTGAACGTTCATCGCACGAAGCCGACCCACGCCTTTGGCCTGAACATCGATGTCGGCTACGGCAACTACGCTCAGAACGTCGAAAAAATCGTGGCGAACGTGCCGGTCGGTTCAACCGCCGGATTGAAGGTTTCCGCGTCGCACCAACAACGCGACGGCTTTTTGACCAATATCTACACGGGCAAGAGTTACGGTCGCAACGAGCTGACAACAGGCAATCTGCAGTTCGACTGGAACATCACGCCGCAGTTGGACGCCACGCTCGGCGTCACCCTGGCCCACCAAAGCGGAGAAGGCACTCCGGTCAGCCTGGGCGATCGCCTGACCGCCCGTCTCCTCGGCCCCTCGCTTCAGGCCGCGATTCCCGGCCTGCAGTTCAACAAGTACGGCTCGCCCTATATCCCGGGCGTCACCGTTCCCCTCGGGCCCTATCAGAACGCGAACGATTTTCCCGACCGCAACCTGCTGACCTCGCAGATCTACAGCCTCAATCTGAGCTATCACTCGCCGATCGGAGAGTTCACCTCGATCACGGCGTTCATAAAGGAAAACGACGACGCCGAGCAGGACTTCGACGGCAGCTGCGGCAACTCCACGCTTGGCGGACGCCCCTGCCCCATCCTAGCCAACCCTCTCCTGGCCTTCCTGCACACCTCGCGGCCGCAAAAATACGACCAGTTCACCGAGGAGCTCAAGTTCACTCACAACTTCGGCAATCGAGCGACACTACTTCTGGGCGCCTACTACTTCCACGATGACATTTCGGCGGTGCAGCTTACCCGCACCTTGGTGCCGGGCGTTCCGGTGACCGCGCCGCTTACCAACCAGATTTCCGGCGACATCACGGAGAGCAAGTCGGCGTTTGGCAACCTGATCTTCAACATCACCGATCGACTTCATGTCAGTGGTGGCTTCCGTTACATCAATGACGACACCAGTTTCCACAATGCCTACAACCTATTGTACATTCCGGGCGTGGGACCGGCGAATATCCCGCTGGTCAACTTTCCAGGCTCGAAACACGCCAGCAAGGTCGTCACGAAATTCTCGATCGATTACAAGCTGACGGACAACAATCTCATATACGCCGATCGCTCCGTCGGCTTCCGCTCGGGCGGGCTCTCGCCGCGCGCCACGCTCTCCGAACAACAGCCCAATCAGAGCAACTTCGATCCCACCAATCCCAAGGCCAACTATTCGACCTTCAATCCGGAGACCGACACATCTTACGAAATCGGCTCCAAGAACACCTTCTTCGACAATCAGCTGACGGTTAACCTTGCCGGTTTCTACAACATCGACAGCGATCACCAGTCCACCCAGGTGGTGGTGACGCCTGGATACGGACCCGGCACAAACACCTACATCGTCAACCTGCCCCGGGTGGAGATCAAGGGCGCCGAGATCGAGTTGAACTACCGGCCGCGCGAGCTCACCGGCCTGACCCTCACCGGCGTCGGCGGCTATCAGGACGCGAAGATCACCAACGGCAAGGTTCCCGGGGTTGAGGCGCCGGTAAACGCCAACGCCACGGCCGGCGCTCCGGGCACCACCTTCGATCTCACCGGATCCACGTTGGAACGCGTCCCCCGCTACAACTTCACCCTGCGCGGCGACTACGTCCGCGACGTGGGTCCCGGCTCGCTCGACATCAACGTCGGCTACAAGTGGACCGACAGATATGTCTTCGCCTTCCTTGCCGGACAGCCGGATTATCAGGACGCCTTCGGCGTGCTCGATGCTTCAGTCAGCTATAGCTGGAGCCGCTATCGGGCGGTCATTTCCGGGAAGAACCTCACCGGGACGGTCTATCTGAGCAACACGCTGCCGAGCGTGTTCTTCGAGGGCTATGGCGATCCGCGCACGGTGGTGGGCGAACTGCAGGTCAAGTTCTAGTCGTTGAGGTCAAGGTCGTCCTCCATGGTCGAAACCGCCAGAGCCTCGCGAACGGCGGTCGTCCATGGCGGTGGCCGCGAACTGCGCGCCGCCGTCCGCGAGGCCTTCGTCGCGGACGGCGTCGAGATCGTCAAAGACGGCGCTTCGAATGTCTTTGTCCATGTGGCCGACGCCGATGCGACGTCCGTCGCGGGGTCGTCACCGGACGACGTGGCGCAGGGTCTCGGCGCGTCCTTGACAGCCGCCTTCCTCAACCTCCAGTCGGGCGTCGCCGCGATCCGGTCGCGCGGCGGTGGCGGCGCGGTGGTCTTCGTGGCGCCGGCGTCGAACGCCCGGGCCTTCGGACCTCTCAGACAAGGGCTGCGATTGCTCGCCAAGTCGGCGGCGCTCGAGCTCGGTCCGGAAGGCATTCGGGTGAACATCATCCTCCCCGGGGAAGGTGAGGCGCCGCTCGGCCGCGCGTGCTCGCCCGCGGACATCGCCGCCGCGGTCGCCTTCGCCGCGGGAGATCGCTCGCATTTCATGACCGGAGCGGACATCGTCATCGACGGCGGACGGATGGCGCTTTGAATGGCCGGCTGCGGGATCGCGTGGTGATCGTCACCGGCGCGACAAAGGGGATAGGCCGCGAGACAGCCAAATCCCTGGCGGCGGAAGGCGCGCGGGTCGCTTGCACCGGGCGCGATCGCGAGGGCGGTGCGAGCATTGTCGCGGAGATCATGGCTAACGGGGGACAGGCGATCTTCATCCCTCACGATGTCGCCAAAGCCGTCGATTGGGAGGTGGTCATCTCTCGCGCGGAAGAGGAACTGGGCGGGATCTACGGCGTGGTCAACAACGCCGGCGGCTTCGTCGTCAAACCCCTGGCGGAGACCACCGAGGCCGATTTCCAGAGCCTCTTCGACGTCAATGTCCTGGGCGCGTTTCTCGGCGTGAAGCTGGGGTTCGAGGCCATCGCCCGAACCGGCGGGGGCGGGGCGGTGGTGATGGTCTCGTCCCTGATGGGGCAGGTCGGCTTTCCGGGCGCCACCGCCTATTGCGCGACCAAGGGCGCGGTCACCGGCCTCACCAAGACCGCCGCCATCGAAGGCGCGGCGATGACGCCGCCGGTGCGGGTCAACTCTCTCCACCCCGGCGTGATCTGGACGCCGATGATCACCAGCCAGTTCGGGGACGATCAGGCCTTGGCGAACGCCTTTGCCGCCGACACCCCGCTTCGGATGATCGGCCTGCCGCGCTACATGGCTGACGCCATCGTGTTCCTGCTGAGCGATGATTCCGCCCACATCACCGGCATAGAGCTTACAGTCGATGGCGGGCGCGGCGCGGACTGATGATGAAAGGAATGACGCAATGCAGCTGAGCCGAGACGATCTGAAGCGCGCCTACAAGAGCATGTTCACCATCCGCGCCTTCGAGGAGCGCGTGGACAAGGAATTCGCTCTGGGCAACATCCCGGGCTTCGCCCACGTCTACCTGGGCCAGGAGGCTTCCGGCGTCGGCGTGTGTTTCGACCTCACCGACGACGACTACATCGGCTCGACTCACCGCGGACACGGCCACTGCATCGCCAAGGGCTGCGACGTCAAAGGCATGATGCTGGAGATCATGGGCAAGGCCGGCGGCCTCTGCGGCGGCAAGGGCGGCTCGATGCATATCGCCGACATGTCCAAGGGGATGCTGGGCGCCAACGCCATCGTCGGCGGCTCGCCGCCCATCGCGGTCGGCGCGGCCCTGACCCAGAAGCTGAAGAAGACCGGCAAGGTCGCGGTGGCCTTCTCCGGCGACGGCGCCTCGAACCAGGGAACAACCTTCGAGGCCCTGAACATGGCTGTGGTGCTCAAGGTTCCGGCCATCTTCGCCTTCGAGAACAACGGCTATGGCGAGCACACCGCCTCCAGCTACGCGGTCGGCGCGCCCTCCATCGCCGATCGGGCGCGCAGTTTCGGCATGCCGGCGGAGGTCGTCGACGGCACCGATTTCTTCGCCGTGCATCAGGCGATGGGCCGGGCGCTGGAGCGCGCGCGGGCGAACGAAGGACCCTATGCCCTCGAGATCACCTGCTTCCGTTTCCTCGGTCACTTCGTCGGCGATCCGCAGAACTACCGCACGCCTGAGGAGCTGGCGCAGGCGCGCGGCGGCGACCCGCTGCCCCGCTTCCGGCGCGGCGTGACCGAGGCGAATATTCTGGAAGACGGTGATCTCGACGCCATTGAGACCGCGGTGCTCGCCGAGGTCGAAGACGCGGTCAAGGAGGCCATCGCCGCCCCGCGTCCCGACCTCTCAACCCTCGAAAAAGACGTCTACGTCAGGTATTAGAAGCATGTCCCGCAAGAGCTATCGAAAGGCGATCAACGAGGCGCTGCATCAGGAGATGACGCGCGACGCCAATGTCATCATCATCGGCGAGGATGTCGGCGGCGGCCAGGGTGCGTCCGGCGAAGCCGGCGAGGTCGGGGGCGTTTTCGGCGTGACCGGCGGCCTCTACAAAGCGTTCGGACCAGAGCGGGTGCTCGACACCCCCATCAGCGAGAGCGCCATCATCGGCGCGGCGTCGGGCGCCGCCCTGACCGGGATGCGGCCCGTCGCCGAGATCATGTTCGTCGATTTCGTCGGGGTCTGTTTCGATCAGATCTACAACCAGGCCGCCAAGTTCCGCTACATGTTCGGCGGCAAGGCCAAGACGCCGATGGTCATCCGCACGATGATCGGGGCGGGGTTCCGCGCCGGGGCCCAGCACAGCCAGACCCTGCATCCGCTCTTCACCTCGGTGCCGGGCCTGAAGGTCTGCATGCCGTCCAACGCCTATGACGCCAAGGGCCTCCTGATCAGCGCCATCCGCGACGACGACCCGGTGGTCTTCATGGAGTCCAAGTCGCTCTACGACACCGAGATGGAGGTGCCGGACGAAGCCTATCGCATCCCCTTCGCCGAAGCCCGGATCGCGCGCGAGGGCAAGCATCTGACCTTCCTCGCCTTTGGCCCGATGGTCCCGCGCGCCCTGGCGGTGGCCGAAACCCTGGCCAAGGAAGGGATCTCGGTCGAGGTGATCGACCCGCGCACCACCTCGCCGCTGGACGAGGAATCGATCCTGGAAAGCCTGGAGAAAACCGGCCGCCTCGTGGTTATCGACGAGAGCCCGCCGCGCTGCTCCATGGCCTCCGACATCGCGGGCCTGGCGGTGACGAAGGGGTTCCGCTTCCTCAAGGCGCCGGTGGGACAGGTCACCTGCCCGCATACGCCCGTGCCCTTCGCACCGAACCTCGAGGATGAGTTCATGCCCAATCCGCGCCGGATCGAGGAAGCGGCGCGGGCCGCGCTGGCCTACGGCTGAGGACGGACCATGAGCAAAATCGCCGATCTTGGCGCGATCATGCAGCTGGCCTATGTGCCGGCCGACTTCGACGGCGCCCTGCGATACTGGACCGAGACCATCGGCGCGGGCCCGTTCTTCGCCCTGGACCACGTCAAGCTGGAGGCGGTCAAATACAACGGCGCGCCCAGCGACCCCGATTTTTCCATGGCGCTCGGCTATTGGGGCGACATGCAGATCGAACTGATCCGTCAGCACAACGATGCGCCCTCGATCTATAAGGCCTGGCGAGACGAGGGCCGCGAGGGCCTGCACCACGTCTGCATCCTGGTCGAGGACATGGCGGCGGCCCGCGCCGCGTGCGCCGAGGCCGGCGCGAGCGTGGCGCAGGAAGGTCTCGTCGCCGGCGGCGGTGAAGTCATCTATGTCGATCCGGGCGGCGGCCCGGGATCGCTGGTCGAGATCCTGAAACCCGGTCCGGGAACCCATGACTTCTTCGCCATGATGCGCGACGCCGCGCGTGGCTGGGATGGCGCCGATCCCTTGCGCCGCCTCGGCTGATCTCACTCAAGACATCTTAGGATTGCTCATGACCACCAATCGCCAATGGCTGATCAACGGCCGGCCAAACGGCCGCAGCCTTCAGGACGACGACTTCAAGTTGGTCGAGACGCCGGCGCGCGACCCCGGCGAGGGCGAGGTGCTGGTCCGCACGCGCTATCTCGCCTTCGATCCCGCGCAGAAGGGATGGATGGAGAACATCGGCGGCTATGTCGCCCCCACCGAGATCGGCGAGGTCATGCGCGGCGGCGGCCTCGGCGAAGTCGTCGCTTCCAACACCCCGGCGTTCAAGCCGGGCGACAAGGTCACCGGCATGCTCCGCTGGCAGGACTATGCGACGCTTCCCGCCAAGGAACTGCTCAAGGTCGAGGACGACGAGCTTTTGACGGCTAATCTGGGCGTGCTGGGCACGACCGGCCTCACCGCCTTCTTCGGCCTCAACAAGATCGGCAAGCCGTTTCCCGGCGACACCCTGGTCGTCACCGGCGCGGCCGGAGCGACGGGGTCGGTGGTCGGGCAGCTGGGCAAGCTGGCCGGCTGCCGCGTGGTCGGCGTCGCCGGCGGGCCGGCGAAGTGCGCCTGGCTGATCGACGAACTCGGCTTCGACGGCGCCATCGACTACAAGGCCGGAGACATCCGCGACCAGGCCAAATCCGCCCTGCCCGATGGCATAGATGTCCTGTGGGACAACGTCGGGGGGCCGGTGTTCAACACCCTGCTCTCACAACTCGCCATGCACGCCCGCGTGGTCGTCTGCGGCGGTATCTCGCGCTACGAGCTTGGAAAGATGCCGGCCGGCCCGGAGAACTATTTCAACCTCATCTTCAAGCGAGCCTCCATGGAAGGCTTCATCCTCACCGATTTCCAGGGCGAATTTCCCTGGGCGCGGGGGCGGCTGGTCGAATGGATCCGCGCCGGGAAGCTTCGCTACAAGGAAGACATTCAGCACGGCCTGGAGAACGCGCCGACCACTCTGCGGCGGCTATTCCAGGGCGAAAACTTCGGCAAGCAGCTCCTCAAACTCTGATCGGCCATGCCCGTCGTCCGCTACGGCGAGCCCCTGAACGTCCTGGTCGTCGCCAAGGGTCATCCGTATCTGCGCGATCCGTTCATGGCGCTGTTCGACGACTTGCCCGGGATCGCTTGCACCCTGGTGGAACAGCCCGCCGCCCAGCACCTGATGAACCCGGCAGGGATGGCGGGCTTCGACGCCCTGGTGCTGTACGACATGCCGGGCCTCGATTTCGCGAGCGACGAAAAGCCGGGCTACGTCGCGCCGTCCGAGGCCTTCAGGGCCGGGTTCCTCGCCCTGCTCGACGCCGGCAAGGGGGTCGTCGCCCTGCACCACGCCTTGGCCGGTTGGCCCGCGTGGCCGGAGTACGCCGAGCTGCTGGGCGGGCGGTTCCTCTACAGGCCGGGCGAACTACGGGGACAGCAACGTCTCGACTCCGGCTATCGCCACGATGTCGAACACGAGGTCAGCATCGTCGATCCGCGCCATCCCGTGGCCGAGGGCCTGCCCGCGACGTTCCCGCTGGTCGACGAGCTCTATCTGGGGGAAGTCTTCGAGGACCTCGTTCAGCCGCTGCTGCGTTCAAACGCGACGTTCACGCGGGAGCGCTTCTATTCCGCGACCCTGGCGGTGAACGGCAGGATGTTTTCCAACGAGGGTTGGGATCACCCGGTCGGCTCAAACCTCGTCGGCTGGACCAAGCGCGCGCGCAAAAGCCCTCTGATCTATCTGCAGCCCGGCGACGGCCGGGCCACTTACGAGGATCCAAACTATCGGCGGCTGGTCGAAAACGCCATCCGCTGGGTTGCGTCGGCGGAAGCGATAAGCTGGGCGCGAGGGTGACCGCAATCGCAATCTCTCCGCTACGCGATCGCCTTCAGCAACAGCGCATTGACCTCCGCCGCTTTCTCCAGGTGCGGCATGTGGCCCGCGCCGTCGATCCAGACCAGGTCGAAGCCGGGGGGCAACAAAGCGGGGTCGACCTCGCCGACGACGCGGTCGCCCTTGGCGGCGATGACGACCGCCTTCACCCCCGCCGCGTCACGCCGGAGCGCCCCCGCGTCATCGCCGGCGACCATCCGATCGCGCAGGATGCCGAGCGCCTCTTCCACGCCATCGACGCGCTTGGCGTTGAGGACGTCCTCCACCATGTCCTTGCTGACCATGGCCGGATCGGCGAGGAGCATTTCGAGAACCGGCTTGAGATCCCGAGCGCGTTGGGCGTCGATCACGCCGCTCAGGAATTCATCGGAGACGCCGCTTGCGGAGAAGCCCACGGGGGCGATCAGCGTCACGCTCCGCGCCAGCGCCGGATGATCCACGGCCATTCGCAGCGCCACCGCCGCGCCCAGCGAATGGCCCACCAAGTGCGCCTCCGGAACCTTCAGCGCCTCCAGCGCCGCGAACAGGGCCCCCGCGAGCCCGGTCAGCGAGCCATCGCCCACCGCCTTGGTCGAACCGCCGTGCCCCGGCAGATCCAGAGCGATCACGGGCGCCGCCGCTCCGACAGCATCGACGTTGAACGCCCAGTTGTTCAGATCGCCGGAATAGCCGTGGATGAAGACGACCGGCGCCCCTGCCTCCAGCCCCGCGCGGCCGAAACGGATCGCGCCGTGCGGCGTCTCCACGGTGCTCAATTTCAGGGCCTCGGCGCTGTCCTCCTCGCTCTCGGAAGGAACGAAACTGGCCTGGAAGTCGGCGATGAAGGTCTCGACATCGGCGTCAGACGCTCCAGCCTCCGCCACCACGCCGAGCAAGGCCCCGACGGGGAGCGTCTCCCCCGGCTGACCGACGATCCTGCGCAACACCCCTGCCACGGGACTCTCGCAGACGTTGGTGATCTTCGAGGTCTCGATGTCGACGAGGTCTTCGCCCTCGCTCACGGTCGACCCTTCCGCCTTCAGCCATTCGACGATGGCGCCTTCCTGCATGGAGAGGCCCCATTTCGGCATCTTGACCGGAACGACGATGGACATGTTTTCCTCCAGACACGGGCGTCGCGCGGCGACCTCGCGGCCGAGCGCTAACACCCGAAATAAAAACAGACAAGGTTGACGGTTTCTCGCTCCGGAGAACGCGATAGGTGTGTGAAACGAGTTTATTCGCTTGCGCTTTTTTTGCGGTCGACGATAGTCACCCCTTGAGCCTCGAAAAGAGGTCGAACCATTTCTGGAGGGGACGCCATGCCCAATAGAACCCTGCGGATCGGCGCATCGGCGCTGAGTCTGCTTGGCCTGGCTGGCGGCGGTTTCGCGATTGCGCTGGCTGGCGTCACCGTCGCCAAAGCCCAGGTCGCCGAGGTGGTCGTCACCGCGCGCAAACGCGACGAGAATATTCAGAATATCCCGGTGGCCGTGACGGCCATCTCCGGCGCCGACGTGGCGAAGTTCAACCTGACCACGGTCGAGGAGGTCGCCAACAGGACCCCTCAGCTGATCATCACGCGCGGCTCCAGCGGCAGCGGCGCCGACATCACGCTCCGCGGGATCGGCTCGTCGAGCGAGAACATCGGTATCGAGCAGTCGGTCTCGGTGAACGTGGACGGCGTCTACTATGGCCAGGGCCGCGCGATCGACGAGGGCGTCTTCGACGTCGCGAGCGTCCAGATCCTGAAAGGCCCTCAGGCGCTGTTCTACGGCAAGAACGCCACCGCGGGCGCCCTCGCGATCCAGACCAACGATCCTGGCTCCAAGGTCGAGGGCAGCCTCACCGCCGGCTATGAGTTCAGAGCCGAAGAGCCTTATGTCGAGGGCGTCCTCTCTGGACCGGTGACCGACACCTTCGGCCTGCGCCTCGCCTTCCACTACAGCGACCAGCAGGGAGGCTATCTGCGCAACAACGCCTTCCAGACCAACTACCACACCTTCGACGCCGCCACCTTGACCCCCAACACCTACCCCACCGGCACACCGCCGAAATATCTTGGAGAGGCGCAAGACGCGCTGGTGCGGCTTACCGCGAAATGGACGCCGACGTCGCGCCTGACGGTGACCGGGAAGTTCACCTTCGACGACCACACCACCAACAACAACGCCGACAATACTGTCGCCGTCTACTGCCCGCTTGGCTACCCGCAGTCGGAAAAGGGCCTCCCCAATCCCAATGCCTGCGGCGAGCACTTCTCCGCCGCCCAGCCGGCGCTTCCGATCGCCCTGGCCCAGGTCCCCAATTCCCTGGAGGGGGCCGGGGGTGGCGCGGACTTCGAACACTACCGCGACTACAACTTCTATCTGAAGGCCAACTACGAGGCCGACTGGGCCACCCTGACCTCGACCAATGGCTATCAGAGACTGTCCAACGCCTGGGCCGACAACCAGAACTTCACCGCCGCACCCCTGGTCTACGCAGGAGAGCATTTCAGTTGGGAGCAGTTCTCCTCCGAGGAGCGCTTCAACACCAAGCTCAAGGGACCGATCAATTTCGCCGGCGGCGTCTATTTCCAGACCACCAGCCTGGACTTCCGCCAGAACGTCGATTTCGCGGCCGCACAGAACACCGCCGCGCCGACGCCGCAGGACGAGTTCGTCGCCTATAGCAAATTCTCCCGCACCACCGGCCATACCTATGCGGTGTTCGGTCAGGGCATCTGGAAAATCCTCCCGACCGTCGAGCTGACGGCGGGTGCGCGCTACACGCATGAGTTGAAGGATTCATTCTTCCTGCAGCCCTATGTGAATCCTTTCCTCACCTTCCTGTTCGTCCCGTATGTTCCAGGAAACCCGGCGACAATCGTCACCGGCAAGCAGAGTTTCGACAACGTCTCGCCGGAAGTCACCCTGACCTGGAAACCCAGCAGCGGCGTCACGCTCTATGGAGCCTACAAGACCGGCTACAAGTCAGGCGGTTTCTCCAACTCGGCGATCCTGTCCACGGGGACCCTGCCGGGCGACCTGCGCTTCCGGCCGGAAACCGCCAGGGGCGGCGAGATCGGCATCAAGACGACGCTGTTCGATCACCAGTTGCGTTTCGACGCCGACGCTTTCTATTTCAACTATTCGAACCTTCAGGTCGATTTCTTCAATACGCCGACTTTCAACTATGTGACCCTGAACGCCGCCAGCGCCAGGACCTATGGCGTCGAGGCGACCGTCGACTACGCCCCTCGCGATATTCCAGGCCTGACGCTGCACTTCGACGGCGCCTACGACCACTCCCGCTATCAGCAATTCACCGCGCCATGCTCCCCCGCCGGGATCACCTTCGAGCAGGGCTGCAACCTCCATCGCAACGTGGCGTCGAACGGTTCCTACACGTTTTCGCCGAACTGCGGTTCGGATCCCACCGGCGCCACGATACCCTATTGTAACTTCATGAACGTCGACGGCCGTCCGACGGCGCTGTCGCCCGAGTGGACCGCGGTTTTCGCGATCGACTATGAGCACCCGCTGACCGAGAAGCTGAAGCTGGGACTGTCTTTGGATGCCCGCGTCAGCAGCAGCTACATCTCGAACTCCTTCCCGAGCAGCGTGGCCCTCCAGGTCGATCATCAGAATTCCTACGGCACGTTCAACGCGGCCTTGTCCATCGGCAGCGCCGACCGGCACTGGGTCTTGTCGGTGATCGGCAAGAACCTGACCAACACCTTCATCCGGCTCGGCACCGCCGGCCTGCCGCTTTCCGGCGGGACGACGGGCTGTCAGGTCGCGGCGTGCGGCGCCCAACTCATCTCCGACCAGGCGGCGGTCGTGGCCAACCCGCGGACAGTGGCGGTTCAGCTGAAGTACGGGTTCTAGAGCGGTTTCCGTTCAAATGGACTCGCAGCCGCGCGATCTCACAATATGCTGGATGAGGCGGTTGTCATCCCCGACGACGCCTCGGAGCGGCAAGATCGGGGACGTAGCGATTCGCCCTGAACTCGGCCGGGCGGCTGCACGCCGAACCGGCCGACCGTTTGGAGACTTGATGCGCCTGCCGCGGAGGAAATGCGGAGAGCGTGCCTCCGGCTCGCCGCTGCGCGGCGTCCGGAGGGGACCAACGCAACTTCGACGTCCCCGATCTTGCCGCTTTGCGGCTTCGTCGGGGATGACAAGCACCTCCCGTCACAAAGGTTGGGTGGGGATGCAAAACGCCTCCGGTTCCACCTCAACGAGTCCGGTTCTAACGGCGCGAGAGCGACACTCGGCGTCGCTTTCCAAGGAAGGCCGTGACCGGGAGCGCGCCCTTCGGCGGGCGATCAGCGCGCGGCCTCCATCCAATACGCCCTCGGAGGACGGAATCGTCTAACACGGCGCTCGAACCCACGCGTGTTTGAGAGAGAGCTGCATGGCGACGGACATTGAGATCGCTCGAACCAAGACCCTTCTTCCAATTGCGGAGGTCGCGGCCAAGGCGGGGATCGCGGCGGAAGCGGTGTTCCCCTACGGGCGGCATCTCGCCAAGATCGATCTCGACTATCTGCAATCCCTTGAAGGCCGGCCGGACGGCAAGCTCATCCTCGTCACCGCCGTCAGCCCGACACCGCCGGGCGAGGGCAAGACGACCACGACGATCGGGCTCGGCGACGCCTTGAACCGGATCGGCCGGTCGACCGTGATCGCCTTGCGCGAACCCTCGCTGGGGCCGGTGTTCGGGCGCAAGGGCGGCGCGACCGGCGGAGGGCAGGCGCAGGCCGCGCCGATGGAGGCGATCAACCTGCACTTCACCGGCGATTTCCACGCCATCACCGCCGCGCACAACCTACTCTCGGCGATGCTCGACAATCATCTGCACTGGGGCAACGCCCTGGACATCGACACTCACGCGATCGTCTGGCGCCGCGTGATGGACGTCAACGAGCGCGCCCTGCGCAGGATCGTGATCGGTCTGGGCGACGGCGAGCACGGCGCGCTTCGCGAGACCGGTTTCGACATCACCGTGGCCTCCGAGGTCATGGCGGTGCTCTGCCTGGCGTCCGACCTGGACGACCTGCGGGCTCGCCTGGCGCGGATCGTCGTGGCGCGGTCGCGGGACGGAACGCCGATCACCGCGGACGACTTGCAGGCCGCGGGGGCGATGGCCGCCCTACTCCGGCAGGCGATACAGCCGAACCTCGTGCAGACGCTCGAGGGTAATCCAATCCTCATGCACGGCGGCCCGTTCGCCAACATCGCCCACGGCTGCAATTCGGTGATCGCGACCCGCGCCGCGCTCAAGCTCGGCGACTATGTGGTCACCGAGGCCGGCTTTGGCGCGGACCTCGGGGCGGAGAAGTTCTTCGACATCAAATGCCGGATCGCCGGACTGCGCCCCGCCGGCGCGGTGATCGTGGCGACGCTGCGGGCGATCAAATATCAGGGCGGCGCGGCTGCCAAGTCCGTGGGTCGAGCGGATGCGGCGGCGCTTTCGCGAGGCCTGGCCAGCCTCGGCCGCCACATCGAGAACGTCCTCGGCTTCGGCGTTCCCGCGGTGGTGGCGATCAATCATTTCGACGGCGACACCGACGCCGAGACCGCGGCGGTCGGCGACTATTGTCGGGAGGCGTTCGGCGTCGAGGCCATCGTCTGCCGCCACTGGGCGGAAGGCGGCGCGGGCGCCGAGGCCCTGGCGCGGGCGGTGATCGCCTTGGCCGAGCGTCCCTCCACATTCTCGCCGATCTATCCGTTGGACCTGCCGCTCAAGGCCAAGATCGAAGCGGTGGCGCGGGCGATCTACCGCGCGAAAGGTATCTCGCTCACGCCGCGCGCGGAGAAGGCGCTGGCGCGATTCGAGAAGGAAGGGCGCGGGGCGTTGCCGATCTGTATCGCCAAGACGCCCTATTCATTCACCGCGGACGAGAAGATATTGGGCGCGCCCACCGATCACATCCTGCCGGTGCGGGAGGTTCGGCTCTCGGCCGGCGCCGGGTTCGTCGTGGCGATCTGCGGCGACGTCATGACGATGCCGGGCCTGCCCCGCGTGCCGAGCGCCAACCGGATTTCGCTGGACGCGGCGGGCCGGATCGAGGGGCTTTCCTGACGCGAAGCCCAGAGCGTGTTCCGTAAGAGTGGAGTACGGTTTTACGGTCGGAACACGCTCCAACTCAAAAAGCGTAGAGCACGATTCAACGATCGGACGGTTCCGTCCGTGGCATCGTGCTCTAGTCGGCCATCCACCGTTCGAGGTTCTGGTGGAAATAGCGCACCCGTCGCTCCTGATGCGCGAGGACGTCGCGCTTGTAGCCGCGGGAGTGAAGCGCCTTTTGCTGGCCGTACCAGACGAAGAGGTCCTGATCGATGCCCGGACCCATGCTGACCTCGCCTAGTTTGCCCTGCTGATGCGGCGCGGGAACCGAGACGTCGACCCATTCGGCCATGCTCTGCGAATAGTATTGCGTCTGGCCCTTGGGAAAGAGCGTCATGTACCACATGTCGAAATAGCACTTTTCCGGGTCGCTCTCATGCGGCCGGGCGCGCAGCCAGATGTTGCCGTCCGGCTTCAGGCTGAACGACAGGTTCGGGAAAATGGTGAAGTGCCAATGATCGGTGAGCTGGGCGTCGTGATAGGTCGAGAAGTCGAACCCCTTCTCGGCGCCGAGCAAGCGTTTCTGTTGCTGTAGGGCGAGACGGATCTCGCCGGTCTTGCCGCCGCGGAACCGCTCGGGATCGAGACCCCAGAACGTCAGCTCCTCGGCCATGTAGCGCAGGGTCTCGTCCTCGCCGCCCATCAGGGTCTTGGTCGGACCGGCGCCCGGCATCAGCATCCGGCAGTGGCCGCTGGGATAGAGGTCGAACTGGCTGTTGTCGTAGGCATATTCCATGACGAACTTGGTCTGGGGATGCACGAAGGGCACGTGGTAGGACTCGTTGAAGTTGTCCTGCACCAGCTTCCAGTTGAAGCCGCCTTCCAAGGTCACCCAATGGGTGCGGACCATGTCTCCCATCGGATAGGTGTCGATCATGTCGGCGATGGGCTGCATCGAGGAGCGCAGCGACATGCAGTCGGGGTCCATGTTGTACCAGACGAAGCCGGCCCAGGTTTCGCAGGGGATTTCGACCAGATTGGCTTTTCCACACGGACTGCCGTGGATGTAGTCGGCTTCGTCCGGCACCACTTTCAGCACGCCTTTCAAGTCGTAGGCCCAGCCGTGATAGGGACAGACGAGACGGCGCGAATTGCCCTGCTCGGCGTCCATCAGCAGCATCCCGCGATGCTGGCAGACGTTGTAGAACGCGCGGGTCTGGCCATCGTCGCCCTTGACGCAGAGGATGACCTCCGGACCCAAGGTCGTGGTCAGGTAGTCGCCGGTCTTCTGGAGCTGGCGCGCGACGCCGGCGATCTGCCAGGTGCGGGTCCAGATATTGTCCCACTCGTTCTTCGCCCATTCCTTCGAGAAATAGCGTTCGGGCGTGATCGGCTTGTCGCCGATGACCGGGTCGGAGGTCTGGGAAATGTCGGCGAGCCTCGTGGTCTTGCTGGCCGAATGGTCCAAAGTCTCGGACATGGTTTCTCCTTGCGGCGACGCGGGGATCAGCACAGACATAGTGACAACGGCGCCATCGAAAAAGCAAGGGCGCTGAAAACAACCCAAGCTCGCCGCAGAGGAAGATATGCCGCGTCTGACATTGGTTCGGGCCTCAGTCGATCGCGAAACCGTTGTAACGGCCGCGGCGAGCCGACGATCGACCCGCAAGAGCGAGCAGACGCGCATGCTGATCCTGGAGGCGGCCGTCGATTCCCTGAATGAATTCGGCATCCGCGGCGCCACGCTCGCCCGTGTCGCGGAGATTGCCGGAGTGACCCGGGGCTGCCTGCAATACTATTTCATGACCACCGAGGAGATCCTGGTCGCCCTCGCCCGCCACGTGGCGGGCCGCAACTGGGAAATCTACGAAGCCCAGGCCCTTCATCCGCCGGCGGGCCGCGACCTCATCGAGTTCGCCATCGACCTCGTCGCCAGTCCGGTGGCGGACCGGTATCGAGTGGCGCAGCTGGAGCTGCTCACCGCGGCGCGCACCATGCCCATCCTGCAACCGGTCCTGGAAGAAGGCGCGCGGCTGGTCGAGGAGCAGGCGAAGCGGTTCACCGGCCAGCTTTTCGGCAACCCGGACCTTGCCGACACGCCGCAGTTCCGCGCCGCGCGCGATCTGACGGCGCTGGTGAACGACTGGATGTTCATCAAGATCTTCCCGGAAAACCGCGAGGAGCGGATGGCCGAGGTCCGCTCGGCGCTGCGGATAGCGCTTCACACGCTCTGGCGGCTGCAGGGCCTGGACAGCGCCTCCGAGCCGCCCAAGCCTCGGATCAGGGTGAAGGCGGGAAACGCCGCGGCCGCCCACGCCCCAACTGGTGCCTTCAGCGTCGGTGGGGATTAGACGGCGGTCATTTAATCACTTACGCTGAAACTTGCTTGCGTCGGCCCCGATCTCGGGCGAAGCATAGGCGCAACGAAAATCCGGAGGATCGAGGCGGTGGCGCGAGACGCGGTTCAGGAACTCCTCGACAAACAGGCCTGCGTCGAACTGGTCTACCGGATGGCCCGCGCGATCGATCGCTGCGACGAGACCCTGTTGCGCTCCCTATTCCATCCGGAGGCCACCGACGACCACGGCGTCTTCCACGGCACGGCCTCGGGCTTCGCCGACTGGGTGATGCCGGTGCTGCACGGCATGAGGCGCACCCAGCATTGCGTCGCCAACGTTCTGGTCGAGGTCGACGGCGACGTCGCGCGGTCGGAAAGCTATTTCACCGCCCACCACGCCCTGCCCAATCCGGAGGGTGCGGACACCTATATGGTCGCCTCGGGCCGCTATCTCGACAGTTTCGCCCGGCGCGGCGGGGAGTGGCGGCTGACCCACCGTCAGGCCTGCTACGACTGGAACGCGGCGGCGCCCTCCACCGACAGCTGGGACCGCGACGGGATGCCGGGCTGGACGTTCGGCAAACGCGGCGAGGCGGACCCGTCCTACGCCAACTTCGCGGGCAAGCTTAAGCCGGGCTACGAGGTCGCCGCATGAGCCGTCTCGCCGGCAAGGTCGCCATCGTCACCGGCGCCGCCAAGGGCCTCGGCGAAGCCGACGCCCGCCTGATGGCCCGCGAGGGGGCCACGGTCATTCTCACCGACGTCGATGAGGCCAACGGCGCGCGGGTCGCCGCCGAGATCGGGGGCGCGGCCCGCTTCGTGCGCCAGGATGTGCGCGACGAGGCGGCGTGGAAAGCGCTGATCGCCGACGTGATGGCCCGCGAGGGCAAGCTCAACGTGCTTGTCAACAACGCCGGGGTGGTCGAGGCCGGCAACGTCGAGAACACCAGCGCCGAGGACTGGCGCTTCATCATGGCGGTCAGCGCCGACGGCACCTTCTTCGGTTGCAAGCACGCCATCCCGGCGATGAAGGAGTCCGGCGGCGGCTCGATCATCAACATGGCCTCCGTGGCCTCGATCGACGGTTATCACGGCGTCTTCGCCTATTGCGCGGCGAAGGGGGCGGTTGAGTCCATGAGCCGCGCGGTCGCCGTGCATTGCACCCAGCACGGCATTCCCGTGCGCTGCAACTCCATCCACCCGGGCAGCATGGATACGCCGATGGTGCAGAACATCGGCGGCAAGCTCGCGGCGCGCGGTATGTTGCCCGAGGTCGATCCCAACGCGCCCGCCGCCGTGACGACACCCTTGGGCGCCGCCGAGGATATCGCCTGGGCCGTGGTCTATCTCGCCTCCGACGAGTCGCGCTTTGTCAGCGGCCAGAAGCTGGTGGTCGACAACAGCCTGACCGTCACGCCGGGCGTGGTTCCTCACAGGGCCAGCACGGCATGAGCGCGGCCGCCTATTGCGGTCCCATCGAGGACCGTCTCGCCATCCGCGAGCGGATCGAGGCCTATAGCGACGCGGTGTTCCGCCACGACTCCGAGGCCTGGATCGCCTGCTGGACCGAGGACGCCGTCTGGCGGCTGCCCGGCATGGAGGTCGCGGGCCGCGACAAGATCAAGGCGGCCTGGATCGGGGCGATGGGCGGCTTTTCGCTCGCCGCCTTCTTCGCGACGCCAGGCTCGATCCGGGTGGACGGCGACCGCGCCGAGGTCCGCGTCTACACTCAGGAAATCCTGGCGCTGAAGGCCGGCGGCGTGCGGCGCATCGTGGGCGCCTACGACGATCGCCTGGAAAAGGCCGGCGACGCCTGGCTGTTCGCCAGCCGGACCTATTCCATTCTGCGCGACGAGGAGGGTTGAGCGCCATGCCCGTGGTCATCACCGGCGAGATCGACATGGCTCCCGGCGTTCGGGAAACGACCCTGATCGACGCCCAGCCGCTCATCGCCGCCGCCTTGGCCGAGCAAGGCTGCGTACACTACGCCTGGTCGGCGGACCCCGTCCTGCCCGACCGCGTCCACGTCTTCGAGGAATGGGATAGCGAGGCCGATCTCGTCGCCCACCTCGCGGCGAAGCCCTATCTCGACATGTCGGCCCATCTGGGCGCGGCGGGCATCGCCGCCGCCATCACCCGCAAATATCGCGTCGATCTGATCGAGCCGGTCTATGATCCGGACGGCAAGCCGCGCGGCGACTTCTTCACCGCCTGAACGCCAGGAGTTCTCAATGAACAAGATCCTCGACCGCTCGGAACTGGCCGCCATGGTCAGGGCGGGCATTCCCCACGCCCGCGCCAAGACCGTCGCCAAGGCGCCGTCGGTGATGAAGCTGCCGGCCAAGAACTACTATGACCCGGCGATCTTCGAGGCCGAGGTCGCGCGGATATTCCGCCGCGTTCCCCTGCTGCTGGCGGTCACCGCCGAAATGCCCAATCCGGGAGACTTCAAGACCCTGGAAGCCGCGGGCGTGCCGGTCCTGCTGTCGCGGGGCCAGGACGGCGTCGTCCGCGCCTTCGTGAACTCCTGCAGCCATCGCGGCACCGCGGTGGCGACGGAGACCCACGGCAACGCCAAGCGCTTCTCCTGCCCCTATCACGGCTGGACCTTCACGCAGAAGGGCGAGCTGATGGGCATCGCCTCGCCCGGTGATTTCGGCGAGATCGACAAGAGCTGCTATGGCCTCCCCGCCCTGCCGGTGACCGAGCGCGCGGGCCTGATCTGGGGCATTCTCGATCCCAAATCGACCCTGAGCTTCGATGTCTTCCTGGCCGGCTACGACAACCTGCTGGCGCACTTCGGTTTCGAGGACTGGCACTTCTTCGAGCGGCGCGTGGTGCCGGGCCCGAATTGGAAGATCGCCTACGACGGCTATCTGGATTTCTACCACCTGCCGGTTCTGCACAAGAACACCTTCGGCGAGGACATGTTCAACCAGGCCAACTATTACGCCTGGGGTCCGCACCAGCGCGTCCAGGCGCCCACCCCCGAGCTGCTCGCCTTCGAGGATACGCCGGAGAACGACTGGACCACGGAATCCATGCTGACCGGGGTGTGGACCATCTTTCCCCACGTCTCCATCGCCAGTTTCGACGGCGGCGGCCGGGCGGTGATGATCTCCCAGCTGGTTCCCGGCGCCCATGTCGGCGAGAGCTTCACCACCCAGATGTACCTGACGCAGAAGGTCCCGACCGAGGCGCAGGCGGTGGAAGCCCACGACCAGTTCAAGTTCCTCGAGCACGTCGTGCGCGACGAGGACTACGCCACCGGGCTTCGCCAGCAGGTCGCCCTGAAGAACGGCGGCCGCGATCATGTCCTGTTCGGCGAGAACGAGGGCGGCGCTCAACGCTTTCACCAGTGGGTCGACCGGCTGCTGCATACCGACGACGACAAGCTGGAAGCGCTCTTCGCCGCCGGCTGAGCCGGCGTGGCGCGCCTGGACGGCAAGGTCGCGATCGTCACCGGCGGCGCTTCGGGCATCGGCGCGGCGGCCTGCCGCCTGTTTGCCGCCGAGGGCGCCAAGGTTCTGGTGTGCGACGTCCAGACCGACCTCGGCCGCGAGATCGCGCGGGAGATCGGCGGCGCCTTCGAACACCTCGACGTCGCCCATGAGCCCGATTGGAAAAGGCTTGACGGTGTCGTGCGCGACCGTCACGGCCGGCTCGACGTGGTCTTCAACAACGCCGGCGTGGTCTCGGGCCAGTCGATCGAGGAGGTCGATCTGGCGACCTGGAACCGCGTGATCGGCATCAACCTCACGGGCGTGATGCTCGGCTGCCAGACCGGCATCCGTCTGATGAAGCTGAACCCGGAAGGCCCGACCGGCAGCCTGATCAACACCGCCTCCACCGCCGCCTATGGCGCGATCCCGAGCGACGCGGCCTATTCGTCGAGCAAGAGCGGCGTGCGCCTCCTGAGCAAGGCGGTCGCCGTCCACTGCGCGCGGGCGGGATATCGCATCCGCTGCAACTCCCTTCATCCCGGCGCCACCGACACCCCGATTCTCGCCCCGGCGCTGCAGGCCGCGCCGCAACTGATCGACGCCTTCAACGCCATGTCGCCCATGGGCCGCATGGGCCGACCCGAAGAGATCGCCGCCATGGCGGTGTTCCTGGCCAGCGACGAAGCGAGCTACGTCACCGGCGCGGAGATGCTGGTCGACGGCGGCATGATGGCCCGGCACCCGGGAATGTAGAGGAGCAACGGCGATGGGACGACTGACCGGCAAGGGCGCGGTGGTGCTGGGCGCGGCGGGGGCGGGCAACATGGGCCAGGTCATCGCCAGGCGGCTCGCCGACGAGGGCGCCAGGGTGCTGGTCGCCGGCCGCAAGGACGACGAGCTGAAGCGCTTCGCCGGCGAGATCGGCGGCGCGTGGGCGCACTGCGACATCACCAGGCGCGACGAGGTCATGGCCCTGGGACAGACCGCGAAAGCGAAGCTGGGCGGGGTCCACATCGGCGTCAACGCCACGGGCTGGGGCCTGTTGAAACCCTTCCTGGAGAACACCGAGGAGGATCTCGAGGCGATGACCGCCCTGCAGTTCATCGGCCCGATTTATTTCTACCAGGCGATGATCGAGGCGATGACCGAGGGCGGCTCGATCATCCAGATCAGCTCGGCGACGGCGACGATCATGCTCAACGACCACGCCGCCTACATGGGCACCAAGGCCGGGACCGACCATGTCATCCGCTGCATCGCCAACGAGTTCGGCGAGAAGGGCATTCGCGCCAACTCCATCTCGCCCGGCCTCACCGACACGCCGATGACCGCCGGCGCGAGACAGACGCCCGGCGTGTTCGAGGCCTTCGCCTCGGCCTATCCGCTGGGCCGCGTGGGCACCTCGGACGACATCGCCGCCGCCGCCGTCTGGCTGGCCAGCGACGAATGCTACATGACCGGCCAGAACCTGCAGGTGAACGGTGGCCTGACGCTGCGGCGCAACCCGACGCGGGACGAGATCACCGCGTCGGTGATGAAGGCGATGGCGGGATAGGACGAGGCGGCGGGCGAGCGCGGCGTCCTGGCCGGCTCAAACCTTCGGCCTGCGCCTCACCTCGACCGCCCGCACCCGTGGTCCGTCGAGCACCAGCGCCAGTTCCCCGCGCTTCACCTTTAGAGCGTCCTCGCCGAAGGCTTCCCGCCGCCAGCCCTGCAGCGCCGGGGTGTCGGCCTCGTCGTCGGCGGCGATCTTCTCCAGGTCCGACACCGTGGCGATCAGCTTGGAGGCCACGCCGGCGTCCTCCGCCCGCGCTTTCAGCAGCACCTTGAGCAGTTCGACCACCGCGCCGGCGTTGGCGGGCGCGGCGGCGGCGTGTTCGCGCGCGACCGGGGCGGCGAGCGCTTCGGGACTGCGCGCGGCCTCGCCGATCACCGCGATCAGCTCCGCGCCGAACTTCGATCCGCCGAACCCCTTCTGCAGCGAGCGCAACCGGTCCAGCCCTTCCAGCTCCGTCGGCGCCTGTGTCGCCAGTTCGTCGATGGCGTCGTCCTTGAGGATGCGGCCGCGCGGCTGATCCCGGGTCTGGGCCGTGCGCTCGCGCCAGGCGGCGATGGCCTTGAAGATGGTGAGGTATTTCGGCGCGTGCCGCCGGGGCCTTAAGCGCTTCCAGGCGTTCTCCGGCGAGGTGTCGTACAACCCCGGATCGGTCATCGCCTTCATCTCCTCGGCGACCCAGGCCATGCGGCCCTCGCTCTCCAGCCGCTCGCGCAGCATCGGGTAGAGCGCCGCCAGATGGGTGACGTCGGCCAGGGCGTAGGTCAGCTGATTGTCGCTGAGCGGCCGGCGCGCCCAGTCGGTGAACCGGCTGGACTTGTCCAGCTCGATCTTCAGCATCTGCCGCACCAGGGCGTCATAGGCGACCTGCTCGCCGAATCCCGCGGCCATGCCGGCGATCTGGGTGTCGAACAGCGGCCGCGGCGTCGCGCCGAGGTTGAAGAAGATCTCGACGTCCTGCCGCGCGGCGTGCAGCACCTTGAGCGTCGCGGTGTCCCTCAGGATGTCCAGGAACGGCGCGAGATCGAGGTCCGGCGACAGCGGGTCGATCACCGCCTCGTGCTCCGGCGTCGCCGCCTGGATCAGGCAGAGCTTGGGCCAATAGGTCGTCTCGCGCATGAACTCGGTGTCAACGGCGAGGAAGGGCGCGCCCTTCACGCGGTCGCAATAGGCGGCGAGTTCGGCGGTGGTGGTGATCGGCGTCATCGTGAAGCTATAACCCGCGCGCGGCCCGAATCGGCAAGCCGCATCTGAAGAGCGCGCCAGAATGAACGACCGAGCCAACGGCCTGACCTATAGTGAGGCGGGCGTCGATATCGACGCCGGCGCCGCCCTCGTCGAGCGCATCAAGCCCTTCGCCAAATCGACGCGTCGACCGGGCGCGGACGCCGCGCTGGGCGGCTTCGGGGCGCTCTTCGACCTCAAGGCGGCAGGCTATGACGACGCCCTGATCGTCTCCACCACCGACGGCGTCGGCACAAAGCTGAAGGTGGCCATCGAGACCGGCCTGCACGACACCGTCGGCGTCGACCTCGTGGCCATGTGCGTCAACGACCTCTTGGCCCAGGGCGCCGAACCCCTGCTGTTCCTCGACTACTACGCCACCGGCAAGCTCGACGTGGACGTCGCCGCCCGCGTCGTCGCCGGCATAGCCGAGGGCTGCAAACTGGCCGGCGCGGCCCTGGTCGGCGGCGAGACGGCGGAGATGCCGGGCATGTACGGCCCCGGCGACTACGACCTCGCCGGTTTCTGCGTCGGCGCCGTCAACCGCGATGGCGTGCTGCCGAAGCTCGTGGCGCAACGCCCCGGCGACCTGATGATCGCTATTCCCTCCTCCGGCCCGCACTCCAACGGCTATTCCCTGATCCGCAAGGTCGCCCTGCGCTCCGGCCTGGCCTGGACCGCCCCCGCCCCCTTCGCCACTGGACAGAATGGGGGCCAGACCCTGGGCGAGACCCTGATGACCCCGACCCGGATCTACGTGAAGAGCGTGCTCCCGCTGGCCAAGACCGGCGTCCTGAAAGGCGTCGCCCACATCACCGGAGGCGGCCTGACCGAAAACCCGCCCCGCGCCATAGCCCCGGGCTTGGTCCCCCGCTTCGACTGGACCGCCTGGACCCTCCCCCCGGTGTTCGACTGGCTCCAGCGCACCGGCGGCGTGGCGGAGACAGAGATGCGCCGCGCGTTCAACTGCGGGGTGGGGTTGGTGTTGGTGGTGGCGCCGGCGGACGCCCCGGGAGTGCTGGAGAAACTGCTCGCGGCGGGGGAAGCGGCGTTTGTCTGTGGGGAATTGGCGCGGGGGTGAGGGGACGACAGACTTTATGATCCCGATGCAGGTGTCGCGCCGAAGCGGATCATACTATCGGTGTTTTCCGCTCCATTATTTGGTAAATGTTGCTGCGTTTGTGTTTAACCATTGTTTGAACTCCATCCAACGCGATATTTGTGGGTCGTTTTCCTCCGGGTTCTTCCTCCGGGCCTCAAGCCGACTGATGAACGCGTGGACGTCTGGATAGTTGACTTCGTATACACCAGCAATTTGAAAGCTCGTTCTGATGTTCTTCCATGTAATCTGTGCAGGCGCGCTGGCAGCCCGACGCCGGGCGAAGGCGTAGAGAGAGGCGGCTTGAGCGTAGATGAGCGCCGCTTGAATTAGGTACGAGTCCACGTTCATGTCTGCTTCGTTTTCGATATCAAGTTCGACCATACGAGCCTCAAGAACCTGAATCTCACCGATCATGTTTGAGAGCCGCTTGACGACGCGCCTCTTTCCGATGGCTTCGATCGTTCGCTCTAGGTCGTGGACTCATAAGCGCGGAGCCATAGCCTGATGCAAGCTAGCTTGACTGCGGCGAGGTAGTTTTCGGCGAGTTTGTCGTAGCGCGTGGCGATCCGGCGAAAGTGCTTGAGCTTGTTGAAGAACCGCTCGACCAGGTTGCGCTGTCGATAAAGCTGGGGGCTGAAGACGAGGTCATCC
>JBBRLN010000014.1:0-71134 GCA_038231315.1 Caulobacterales bacterium | reverse complement strand
TGGTCGAGCGGTTCTTCAACAAGCTCAAGCACTTTCGCCGGATCGCCACGCGCTACGACAAACTCGCCGAAAACTACCTCGCCGCAGTCAAGCTAGCTTGCATCAGGCTATGGCTCCGCGCTTATGAGTCCACGACCTAGTCGCGAGAGCTTGCGTCGCGGCAAAGACAGCAATCGACCCGTACTAAGCACGGTCAAAACAGTACGATCCCAAAGTGTTCGGGAACGCGGCGTGGCGCTGTGAATTAAGGCGCTCATGGGCTTCTCTCGACGAAGACGAAAGGTGGCGGTCGGTATCCCCGCGAGGGATGAGGAAGGCCTCATTCGCGCATGTCTGGAACGTCTCGCCGCGCAACGGCCCGACGATCGCATTGCGGAAATGACCTGCGCCGTCGTGGCCAACAACTGCGGGGACGAAACGGTTCAGGCCGCGCTCCAAATGAAAGCGGCGTGGGGCGACCGCCTTTCCGTCGTCGCCGTCGAACTGCCCCCGGAGCGCGCCAATGCGGGATGGGCGCGCCGCCTAGCCCTCGACACCGCCGCGGAGGCGCTCAGCGCTCCGTCCGATCTTCTGCTCTCCACGGATGCGGACACCCTGGTGGCGCACGACTGGGTCTCCCGAACGCTGGACCATTTCGACGCCGGGTTCGACGCCGTCGCGGGCCACGCGGGTCTGATCCCGGAAGACCTCTGGGCTCTGCCAAAAAGGCACCGGGAGCGGCTGCAACTGATCACCATCTATCAAGCCGCGATCGACGAGTTGAAGTCCGGCTCCGGCTTTGATGAGCCCGCCCCGCGTCATTGCTACGAGGGTGGCGCGAGCATCGCGGTGACCCATGCGATCTACCGCCAGATCGGCGGCGCGCCGACGCCGCCGGTTGGTGAAGACAAGGCGTTGTTCGAAGCGGTTCGCCGCGTTGGCGGCCGCGTCCGTCATCCCTTGGACGTCAGGGTGCGAACCTCCGCGCGCCTGATCGGCCGTGCGCCCGGCGGCGCTAGCGACACCCTCGCCAAGTGGGGAGCGCAATCCGACGCCGAGCCGATCTGGGAGCTGAAGGGGCTGGATGGCGGAGAAATCTGCTTCGCCGGCCTGCACGATGAAGTTCGTCGCGCGGAGGCTGCGGTCGCGGCGTTCAGAGCGGCTTGCGACGCCAGAGATCGAGACGATAGCTATCGGCTCGCCGGCTGATTTCCACCTCGGCGCTATCGCCAACTCGCCGCTTGAGGCCCTCTACCGCGTCGTCGCCAGACTTCGGATAGTCCGTCTCCAGAACGTAGTGAACCAACAGCAACCGACCGCCTTGCGCCAAGGTCTTGTCAATCGCTGCGGCGACGCGGTCGAGATCATGGTCATCCCAGTAATAGACGACCTCCGACAGCACGATCAGGTCGAAGACTCCGTCGAAGCCGCCGTCCGATTCCGAGACGAGGCGAAAGTCGATGTTCGACAGGTCCGCGCAGCGGGCCCTCGCCTGCTCGAGGGCGGCGGAGGACACCTCGGTCGCGACGAGGCTGTCGCACACTTCGGCGAGACGCCGGGTCAGAATCCCGATCGAGCAGCCGACTTCAAGCCCGCGCGTCGATCGTTCCACGCCGAGAGCGGCGATGGTGGCGTCATATTTCTCGGCTTCATAAGCGCTCGTCGAGAAATCCCAGGGATCGGGTTTCTCCGCATAGAGACCGTCGAAATAGGTGGGGTCCAGGCTTTTGGTCTTCCTCACGCAAGCTCCAGGAATATCTCGACGGTCCGGCCGGTCAGCGCGGCGAGTTCAGGGGATATGGTGAAGGCGAATTCCGCGTCGTCGATCAGCGATGTCATCTGAGTCTCGTGGCAGGCTAGCGCCCGCCGCCGGATTTCCACGCTCGACGTGCAATCCAAAGACCGCACGCACTTCGCGTCATCGACCCCAACCTCCTCCCAGCCCCAGACGAAATAGGAAAACAGGCTCGGCCTGGGTTCGAGGACGTCCCGCAGCGCCTTCGCCAAGACGGCCGCGGCGAGATGGTCGCAGTGCGCCTCGCCGCTCCACGGCGCCCAGACGCTGCGCGCCCCCCGATCCTGCGTCCAACGCCGCAGCCGCTGTAGCGTCTCGTCGTAGAATTGCGATCCCGACGGCGGGGGCGAGGCGTCCGGCCATCCGAGCCACACGACGTCCTCAGGCTCGACCCCTAAGACTCGCAACGCCGACAGAGCCTCGAGATTCCGTCGCGCGGCCAGCCTTTCGGCCGGCCAGGTCGGCGATCCGACGTGGGACGCCCCGCCATCGGTCAGATAGGCGACCAGCGGCTTCAGGCCGAGCGCGGACGCCCTGGCGATCAGGCCCCCGCAGCCGAGGGTCTCGTCGTCCTGATGCGGCGCCAGGATCAGCATCGGCGAGAGGCGGCGTAATTCCTCGCTGTCGATGGGAACCGCGCGTTTGGAGAGCGCGCGAAATCGCGCGTCTCCGACGGCCGTCACCAAAGGGGATCGTCCCGCCAGCAATCGGCGGCCAGAAACGCCTTCGCCGCGCGGTCCAGAGCCTGATCCGGCGCGGGCTGCCGCAGATAGAGGGCGAGATCCCGGCAGGCCATGTCCACGGCGTTGTCGGTGAAGAACGAGCGCGTCCCGATCGAGCGGTGCGACGCCTCCATCACCGCGAGCCCCGCGCGCTCCACCACGCCCCTGGTCATGAGAACGAGCGCGATCTCCTCCTGGCCGGCGTCGTCTCGCGCCGCTCGCTCCGCGGCCGCGCGCACCCACAGCGCCGCCGACCGCGTTTCCGCCAGAACCTCGCCAAACCTCGCGCGATGCACGGGGTTTTCGCCCGATGGCGAGGCGACCAGATGGTCGCGAAGTAGCGTCAAAATACGTTCGACCCCGCCAAGCTGCACCGCCGTGAAGCGCCAGGCGCCGGCTGAGAACCTGGGCTCGCGCTCATAGTCGCCCGGCGCGCCGAGCATCGCTTCGCCGCTCGCGGGAAGCCCCGTCAGATCGTAAGTCCCGCTGACGGTCGCCTTCATTCCGCTGACCGGCCAGGATTTCGGGTCGGCCCGGCGAGCTTGGCCGGCGTCGATCAACACCATTTGCCGTCCGCCGTCCGCCAGGGTCGCGGTGACGATCGCCGTGTCGATTCGTCCGGCGCCCGTCGCGAAGGTCTTGCCGCCTCGGAGGGTTTGCTCGCCCGGAGAGGAAACGATGCGAACCGGCGCGGTTTCCGTGTTCCAGACGCCAAACACCCGCCCCGCCGCGAGATCCGCCGTCAGAGACCGTCGCTGAGCTTCCGTTCCGTACCAATCGATCAGTCGCGCGGCGTTGACGTGCCCCTCGAAGATACGGCCGAGGCTAAGATTCGCCCGCCCGACGAGGCGCAGCGCCTGCATCAACTCCAGCGCCGACGGCGCGCGCGAGCCGAACGTCTCCAGAACCCCCGCTTCTCTCAGGCGAGCGAGGGCCGAGTCCGGAAAGGCGCCATCCCTATCGAGTTCCGGGGTCGCCGCCTGGATCGTCGGCACGAGGCCGCGCAGGGCCGCGAGCGCCCGCGCCGGTGTCGCGATATCGGTGGTGTCCAACGGCATTCACCATCATCGCGGAAAAGCTTGGAAGGTTCCCGTCGACGATTGTCCGCCGCCCAACGACGCCCGCGCGATCACCCGCCGCCCAAAGTGGCGAACATGCCCACCGCCGCGACGGACATCACCACGGTGGCGATCCAGCCCAGGGTCCGAAGGCCCCGGTGAACCTTGAATTCGCCCATGACCTTTTTGCGGCTGGCCATGGTCATGATCAGCACCATCAGCGGTACGGCGACGACGCCGTTGATCACCGCGCTCCAGAACAAAGCCTTGATCGGGTCGATGTGGACGAAGTTGATCGCGCCGCCCAGCACCATGGCCGCCACCAGGGCCGCGTAGAAGCGAGGCGCGCGGCCGACCTTGCGCGCGAGGCCGACGTGCCAGCCGAACGCCTCGCCCACCGCGTAGGCGGCCGATCCCGCCAGAACGGGGAGCGCCAGCAGTCCTGTCCCGATGATGCCCATGCCGAAGATCAGGAAGGCGAAGGGTCCGGCGATCGGCTTGAGCGCCAGGGCGGCCTGGGAAGAGGTCTGGATATCGGTCTGGCCGTGGGCGTGCAGGGTCGCTGCGGTGGTCAAAACGATAAAGAGGGCGACCATATTGGACAGCCCCATGCCGACATAGGTGTCCCAGCGGATGCGCCGGAACTCCTCCTTGGCCTGTTCGGGCGCGCGGATGAGGGGCTTGGCTTGCGGCCGCTCCTTGACCTCCTCGACCTCCTCCTCGGCCTGCCAGAAAAAGAGGTAGGGGCTGATCGTGGTGCCGAAAATCGCCACCACCACGGTGATGTAGCCGGCCGTCAGCGAGAGGGTCGGCACGACCAGATGATAGGCGATCGTCGCCCAGGGCATCCTCACCACGAAGACCACGCCGACATAGGCGAAGAGCGAAAGGGTCAGCCATTTGAGGACCGAGACATAGCGGGAGTATCGGACGAAGATCTCGAGCAGGATCGAGATCAGGCCGAAGCCGAGGACGTACAGCCAGATCGGGCCGCCCTTGTCCGGCTTGCCCTGGCCGATCAGCAGATTGAGCGCCGCGCCCATCGCGCCCATGTCCGCGCCCAAGTTGATGACGTTGGCCGCCACCAGCAACAGGACGATGCCGTAGACCACGGCCGCCGGGTAATGCTTGCGCAGATTGCCACCGATGCCGCGCCCGGTGACCCGGCCGATCCGCGCGCAGATTTCCTGGATCGCGCACATCAGGGGCCAGGTGAAAAGCAGGGTCCAGCCGAGGTCGAACCCGAATTGGGCGCCGGCCTGGGAATAGGTGGCGATCCCGCTGGGGTCGTCGTCCGAAGCGCCGGTGATCAGGCCCGGTCCGAGCACCGCGAGCAGCTTCGGGCGCGCGGGCTGTTTGACGGCGGCGGGAGGATTGGGTGCGGCGGGGGGCGTTGGGTCTGACATTCGGTCGTCTTTCGCGACTCACCACTCCTCCCAACTTGACCTTGTTTGTCGGCCGCGCCAAGGCTTGGCGCCATACCGGGGTCGGTTCGGAACGACTCCGTCGCTCGACTCCAGCATAGTGGCGCGTGGCCAGTCCTTCGTTCGTGAGACCCCGGATCATGAGTTCATGGAACGTGGCTTTCGCGCCCTCCCCAGGTCTGGCGCTGGTCATTGGCCTTGCGCTTCCTCTCCTGGTTTCGCCGTCCCTCGCGATCGCGCAGAGCGGCTCGCCTGACAGCGCCGCGCCGACCGTGGCGGAAAGCGGCCCCTTCGCCATCCACGGCCAGGTCACTGTGGTCGATCAGGCGCACGACGCCTTCCGCTCGCCCTACGAGGGCCCCAACAGCCTGTCGCCCAAGGCGGGCGGTCGAGAGACCTTCGACGCGACCCTGTTCCTGGGGGCGCGGCTGTGGTGGGGCGCCGAGATCTGGATCAATCCAGAGATCGATCAGGGTTTCGGCCTGAGCAACACCCTCGGCCTCGCGGGTTTCTCCAGCGGGGAGGCCTACAAGGTCGGCAAGTCGGAACCTTATTTCCGACTTCAGCGGCTCTTCTTCCGCCAGACCTTCGACCTTGCCGGGAAGTCCGGGGATGTCGAGGCGGCCGCCAACCAGATCGGCGGAAAGCGCGCCGAGAACTATGTCGCCGTGACCGTCGGCAAGTTTTCGGTCACCGACGTCTTCGACCAGAACGACCTCGCCCACGATCCGCGCCACGACGTGTTGAACTGGGCCCTGCTGGACGCCGGCTCCTTCGACTACGCCGCGGACGCCTGGGGCTATACGGTCGGCGCGGCCGTGGACTGGAAGCAGGGCGAGTGGTCGTTCAGGTCGGGCGTCTTCGACCTCTCCGACGTCCCCAACAGCGAAAAGCTCGACACCCACTTTGGC
This sequence comes from Caulobacterales bacterium, assembly GCA_038231315.1. Taxonomy (GTDB): domain Bacteria; phylum Pseudomonadota; class Alphaproteobacteria; order Caulobacterales; family Caulobacteraceae; genus Acaudatibacter. The sequence continues at coordinate 65,245 of JBBRLN010000014.1, read as the reverse complement.
CAGTTTCAGCTCATCGAGGAGGTCGAGCGGCGCTTCAGCGTCGCCGGCCGGGCGGGGTCGCTCAAGGTTACCGGCTTCCTCACCCGCGGACGGATGGGTCGCTACGACGACGCCGTCGCCCTCGCCCAGGCCACCGGTCAGCCCGCCAGCGCCGCGCTCGTTCGACGCTACCGCACGCGAACCGGGATCAGCGCGAACCTGCAGCAGCAGCTGACGAGCAACCTGTCGCTGTTCGCCCGGGCTGGCGTGGCGGGCGGATCTTCGGAGCCCTACGAATTCGCCGACATCGACCGGACGATTTCCGGCGGCCTTTCCCTGACTGGCGCGCGGTGGGGGCGCAAGGACGACACGGTCGCCCTGGCCGGCGTGGTCAATGGCATATCCCAGGCGCATCGACGCTATTTCGACGCGGGCGGCCTGGGCATATTGATCGGCGACGGCCGCCTGCCCCACTATGGAACGGAGGACATCCTGGAAAGCTATTACGATGTCGCCGTCGCCAAATTCCTTCATCTCGCGGTCGATTTCCAGGTCGTGAACAACCCCGCCTACAACCGCGACAGGGGCCCCGTGGCCATCGGCGCGCTGCGGCTTCACGCCCAGTTTTGACGACCCCTACCTCATTCCGAGCAAAACCAGAGAGGCCGCCCCCGCCAGCACGCAATAGATCGCGAAGGGGGTGAACCCCTTCACCTCGTGGCTCTTGAACCAGCGCATCAAGAGGGTGACGCTGATCAGCGCGGTGACCCCCGCGACCACCCCGGCGAGGATCGAAACGCCCCCGAAGCTGGCGCCGGAGTGCATCAGTTTCGGCGCTTCCAGCACCGTCGCGCCGATGATGATCGGGGTCGCGGTCAGGAAGGAAAACCGCGCCGCGTCCTCGTGGTTGAGACCGGCGAGGTAGCCCCCCGCCATGGTCGCGCCGGAGCGGGACAGCCCCGGGATGAGCGCTAGGCATTGCCACAGCCCGATCACCAGCGCGTCGAGCCAGCTCAGCGCCGTCAGCGGCTTGACCGCCCCCTTCTTCAGCCGGTCGGCGACGAAGAGCATCACCCCGTTCACGATCAGGAACCCCGCCGCCAGCATCGGCGCGCCGAAGCCGCGCTTGAGCATCTTCTCGAAGACGAAGCCCAGGATCACCGCGGGGATCGTGGCGACCACCACGCGCCAAAACAGGCGCCGGTCGTCCGCGCCGGCCGGATCGCGGAACATCAAAACAGAGCGGGCGAAACTCAGCCAGTCGCGCGAGAAATAAGCCAGAAGCGCGATCGCCGTGCCCAGATGCATCACCGCCAAAAACGGCAGGAATCCCTCGGCGTTCTGATCGATGTTCCAGTGCAGCAGCGCCGGCGCGATCACCGCGTGGCCGAGACTGGAGATCGGAAAAAGCTCGGTGATCCCCTGGAGGATGGCCATCACCACGGCTTGCAGGGCGGTCATGTCCGGCGCGAATCCTTGCATCGATAGGGATGCGCGTTCTGCGACGTTTCGGGGGTCGGGGCCACATCAATCCTCCCCCAAGCGCGCTCGGGGGAGGATTTTGCAAGCGCGATCGGACTAGGCGCCGATGTGGCGGCTGACGCGGTTTTCCTCGCGGTTCAGGCGGTGCTGCTCGGCGCGCGAGATGTGGCCATCGTGATTGAACGCGTAGCGGCGTTCCTGGCGGCGGATGCGGCGGTCGGCCAGGTGGAAACGGTGGGCCTGACGGCCGTTGATCTCGCCCTCGGCGCGTTCCCGATGGATGCGGACGTCCTGGTTCGCCAGACGGTCGTTGACCTCATCCCGACGGGGATGGGTCTGTTCGAACGTGCTTTGCGCCGAAGCCGCGCCGCCGAGCGCGACGACCGCGCCGAAGGTGATCATTAGGAGTTTACGGGTGTTCATGATGGGTGGTCCTTTGGATGCCGCGCCTGAGCGACTATCGCCGGCGTCGTGCGATGGATTAGGATCGCCAGACTGAACACGTCGCGAATGGCGTGTTCATCGTCGGTTCAGCAGCGCCCAGCGGCGCGGGGAGCATCGTCCATGGCGTCGGTCGAGGAGAAACGCGCGCGTTTCCGCGCCCTGCACGAGAGCGGCTGTTTCGTGATGCCCAATCCCTGGGATGTCGGCTCCGCCGTCGCCCTGGAGTCCCTGGGCTTCAAGGCTCTCGCCTCCACCAGCGCCGGCATGGCCTGGTCGATGGGCAAGGCCGACAACCAGGTCACCCGGGACGAGGTGCTTAGCCATCTGAAGAGCCTGGTCGATCGCACCACGGTTCCCCTGAACGCGGACTTCGAGAACGCCTTCGCCACCGCGCCGGACGATGTCGCGGCGAACGTGACCCTTGCGGCGAAGACCGGCGTGGCCGGCCTCTCGGTGGAGGATTCCACCGGCGACGCGGGCGACCCCCTCTTCGGCTTCGACCTCGCGGTGGCGCGGATCGCGGCGGCGCGGGCGGCGCTGGATCGCGAGGGCGGCGGCGTTCTTCTCACGGCGCGCAGCGAGGGCTTCATCGTCGGGCGTCCCGATCTGGCCGAGACGATCCGCCGCCTCCAAGCCTATGCCGAGGCTGGCGCGGACTGCCTCTACGCCCCCGGCCTGCGCGCCGAGAGCGACATCGCCGCGGTGATCGCCGCGGTGGCGCCCAAACCGGTGAATGTGCTGACCCCCGGCCTCCCTGTCGCGACCCTGGCGGCGCTGGGCGCGCGCCGGATCAGCGTCGGCGGGAGCCTGGCGCGCGTGGCGTGGGGGGCCTTCATGGCCTCGGCCAAGGCCATCGCCGAGGACGGCGTCTTCGAGTCGTTCTCGTCCGGCGCTCAAGGCGGAGCGCTCAACCGGATGTTTTCCTGAGGCCTGAAACGCCGTCGCGAAAGTCGGCGGCGTCGTCATCCTCGGCGGTCGGGATCCTCGACGGTCGGGTATCGACCCCTACCGCCGCGCGCCGACGAATTCGACGGCGGGGATCGGGGCGGTGGCGGGTGGGATGGCTCGCCCATAGGCGGCCGAGGCCGCAGGCGCCAGTGATCCCAGTGCACCGTGGCGTCGAGATCGCCGCAGATCTGTTCGACGGTGTCCCGGAACGGCGCGGTGCGGAGGGTGTCGGGGCGTTCGATGTCGAAGAGGGGCTCGCTGTTCGAGTCGCGCCGCCGACGATCGCGGTCGCGGTCGTCGGATAGGACGGGCGACGCGACCGGAGCGCCGGCGTCACCGTCTACCTCTTTGCGAACAGCAATCCGACCGAGATAGGTGACGCGGCCGGCGCGGATGTCGCGCACGATCTCGGCGAGGTTCATTTCCAACATCAGGGTCAGGCGCACCGCGCGCGCGGCCTTCTGAAACGACTCGGCCGCCGCCTTGGCCCCGCAGGCGCGCGCCCGCCCGACCTCGGGAATGAAATGCTCATCGGCCAGGATCGCCTCTTCCGCCCTCGCCGAAGCGATTGCCGAAGCGGTGAACGCCCGCGCCGCCGCCATCGCCATCTCCGCCAACTCCCCCAGCAACGCGAGCTGGCGCTCGGCGAGTTGCAGAGTGGGGTCGGGGTCTGGAGAGGTGTCGCGGGTCACGGACGGATGATTGCATAATGCAATCTACACGTCAAGTCGTTCCTCGATCCCCCGAATTCCGCAAGGGGAGAAGAGACGCGTCAGGTTGAAAACGGGCGGAGTCGCGGGTTGGCGCCAAACGAATGCGTGAATGCCGTAGCCACTTCGGGAACAGGAAGATTGTAAACTGCTCGCTGTTCCTCAGAGGCAATGCGCTAGGAAGGGGCTTTTGCCTTGACGCTCAAATTGACGTTCATGGCGTTCATGACCTGGAGCAGGGTCGATAGCGTCGGGTTAGCCCCCTCGTCCATCGCCTTGTAGAGAGAGCCCCGAGCGAGGCCCGCGCTCTTGGCGACCTCGGTCATCCCCCGCGCCCGGACGATCGTCGACAGCGCGTGGACGACATCAGCGGACTCGCCCGTCTCGAACGCGGCGGCGAGGTATTCGGCGATGTCGTCGTCTGTCTCGAGATAGCGGGCCGCATCCCAGGGGATGGTCTTGGTTGGCATGGTGTTCACTCCAATCCCTTCGCCAATCGCTGCGCGGTTCGGATATCCCGCGCCTGACTTCCCTTGTCGCCGCCACACAAGAGGACGACGAGCTCCCTCCTGCGAACCGTGAAATAAAGCCGATAGCCAGGCCCGTAATCTATCCGCAGCTCGCTCACGCCCTCACCTACCGCCTTCACGTCGCCGAAGGCGCCGCGCTCTAGAGCGGTTTCCGTTCAAATGGACTCACGGCCGCGCCATCGCGCAATATGCCGGATGAGGCGATTGTCATCCCCGACGACGCCGCAAAGCGGCAAGATCGGGGACATGGCGATTCGCCTCAAACCCGGCCGGGCGGCTGCAAGCCAAACCTGCCGACCGCTTGGAGCCTTGATGCGCCGGCCGCCGCGGAAACGCGGCGAGCCTGCCTCCGGCTCGCCGCTGCGCGGCGTCCGGAGGGGCCAACGCAAGTTCAGCGTCCCCGATCTTGCCGCGTTGCGGCTTCGTCGGGGATGACAAGCCCCTCGCGTCACAAGGCTGGGTGGGGATGCAAAACGCCTCGGGTTCCACCTCAACGAGTCCCGCTCTAAACGCCCGATACGCACGAGAATGCGTTTCTACCAGGAGGCGTTTGTCATCCCTGCGCGCAACCCTGATAACGACGGTGAACAGACCGCAGCAAAGACGGAACGCCCATGCCCTCCAAGGTAGCCACCGACCCCCGCATCGATCCGCGCATCAAGGCGATCCTGGGCGCCCTGCCCGACTCCCCGCCCGCAAGCGACGTCGCCGACCGCGAGACCCTCCTCGCAGAGGAGGCCACCGAACAGGCCCAGCAGGCGGCGCAGGCGCAGGACGCCTTTTTCCAGATGATGGACAACGAGGCCATCGCCCCCAGCGTCGGCCTGCGCATCGAGGTTAAGACCTTCGTGTCCCAACCCGACGGCAACGAGATCAAGATCAACGTGATCCGCCCCGACACCGCCGAGACGCTGCCCTGCGTCTATTACATCCACGGCGGCGGCATGCAGGCGATGTCGGCGTTCAACGGCATGTACCGCGCCTGGGGCCGGATCATCGCCGCCCAGGGTTTGGTCGTGGCCATGGTCGATTTCCGCAATGCCTTGCGCGCCTCCTCGGCGCCGGAGGTCGCGCCATATCCCGCCGGGCTTAACGACTGCGTCTCCGGCGTGAAGTGGCTGCACGCCAACGCCGCGTCCCTGGGCGTCGACCCAGCCCACATCATCGTCGCCGGCGAGAGCGGTGGCGGCAACCTGACCCTCGCGGTCGGCCTGAAGCTGAAGCGCGACGGCGAGCTGGGGCTGATCCGGGGCCTCTACGCCCTCTGCCCCTACATCGCGGGGATGTGGCCGAATGCGGACTATCCCTCCTCCACGGAGAACAACGGCATCCTCTTGGACCTGCACAGCAACCGCGGCGCCATGGCCTATGGCATCGAAGCCTTCCACGCCCGCGACCCCCTGGCCTGGCCGGCCTTCGCCACGGACGACGACGTCAAGGGCCTGCCGCCCACGGTGATCCGCGTCAACGAATGCGACCCCCTGCGCGACGAAGGCGTCGCCTTCTACCGCCTGCTCCTGAAAAACGGCGTCAGCGCGCGCTGTTCGGAGGCCAAGGGGACGATCCACGGCACGGAGGTGTTCGCCATCACCTGTCCGGATATCAGCCGGGCGGCGGCGCGGGAGATGGCGGAGTTCGCGCGGGGGATCTGAAGAGTGGGCCGCGTAGATGCACGCTCGGCGTATCGGGCGCGTCGAGGTGGAGCGCGGGCTGGATGCGGTGGAAGGATTCATCGGCGAACATGATCCGGCGCACGTTGGCAGCGCCCGGAATGTAGGGCCACATCAGCATGGTCCACCTTCGCCCTCCCACTCCACCGGCGCGTTGGACACGATCACGCTCTGCGGCAGCGTCCCGACGAAGAAGTCGCCGTCGGCGTGCAGCACGCCGTCCCGGTCGGGCTCGTTCGCCACGGTGAACCGCGTCTCGGGATCCACGAAGAAGGTCGCGCCGTAGGGGCGGACGCCCCAACGGCGGCCGGCGTCGTAGTCGGTGACGGCCTTGTCCTCGGCCAAATAGGCGCGGGCCTTGGCGAGATCGATGGGGGGTGGGGTCTGGGCGTGGGCCGTGGCGGCGGCGGCCAATGCCAGGGCGGGCACCCGCCAAACATTTTGCCCAAAACCCGCGCGGACTACCGTGAACGCCTCCGGCTGTTGGTCCGAGGCACCCGGCTTGGACCCTCGGCCCCTCTTGACCACCGTGGATAAGAGGATGTCGGAGTGCTTGGGGCAAGCTCTATTCTGAACGATCTTGGTTTATCCATTTCCAAGTAGATTTGGCTAGCCAGCCTTGCCTTTCCATCAAATTGATCTCAACGATGAACAGCCGGTCAGATATTTCCCATTATACTAATACAAACATCCGCCGCATTTTTGGCAGCTCTCTCCTGACCGCCAGTAGAGTCAGACTCTTCTTTTCCAACAATAACGTCGGAGATACCCCGAACAACAAGTGCTGGCTTGTCGCGAGAATGACACGCAGTCATGAAGCCGGCCGCTTCCATTTCCACGGCAAGCGTATCGCTATAATGTTCCCTGAGGACTTTTATAGTGGGCCCATCGATGTTTGCAATTAACGACCCGCCGCTCGCGATCGCGCCGCTGAAAACGCGGAAATTGGTTGAGGGGGAGGTCGCTTGTCTTCCAATAAGATATTCCCTCGCTACTGCTGAGGCGGTCTGATCAATCCAGCTCTTCACACGATGAGTATTGCAGGAACGAATACTTATATTCCCCGTCTCTTCCTCCTTTGATCTTGTATAGTCATATATAACATCGCCAATTACTACGTCCCCTAGTCTTGCGTCTTTTATCGAGCCTGCCACCCCTACGAGGAAAAGAAAACGAGGGTTAAACATTCTGACAACGTCAGAGGCGGTTGATCCCGCACGGTCAGAACCCTGGCCGCAGAGTACGACAGCCACATCGCAAGTTACATCTTCGAGAGATATTTGCCCAACATCGTACTGCAAACCCTCGTCTGAAACATGCGGTTCTACGTTGCTTAGTCGCTCGCGGACGGCGAGAAACTCAAGATTTAGAGGTGCTAAGATGGCTATACGAAGGTTGGGTATCGGGCGCCTTGTTCCCTGCAAATCGGTCATACTATGCGGCCCGCGTGACGCCATCTCGGCTCTGGTCTTCCAAGTCTTCTAGCCTCTGTTGAATCTGTGTGTTGAGCAAGCCCAAGCTCGATGGGGCGCTTGTCGGTTCGTCGACCGAATTTAAAGAGAAGCCGCTCTCGCGATGATGCGGACGTGGCAGTGATATGGCAAAGAACTTAGCGAGGCAGTCCCGTCGCCACCTCACCCCACCGCCCCACAAAACCGCTGAATCCGCCCGCACGCGTCCTCCAGCAGCGCCTCGCTCGTCGCGTAGCTGATCCGGAAAAACGGGCTGAGCCCGAACGCCTCGCCGAACACCACCGAGACGCCCTCGGCGTCGAGCAGCTCCGAGGTGAAGTCGCCGTCGGTGGCTATGGTCTTGCCACTGGGGGCGCGCTTGCCGATCAGGCCTTCGCAGGAGGGGTAGACGTAGAAGGCGCCCTCGGGCGTCGGGCATTTCAGGCCGCTGGCCTGGTTGAGCATGGAGACCACGAGGTCGCGGCGGCCCTCGAAGACCTTGGCGTTGGGCTTGATGAAGTCCTGCGTGCCGTTCAGCGCCTCCACCGCCGCCCATTGCGAGACGCTGGAGGGGTTGGAGGTGCTCTGGCTCATCACCTTGCGCATGGCGTCGATCAGCGGCTTGGGGCCTCCGGCGTAGCCGATGCGCCAGCCGGTCATGGCGTAGGCCTTGCTGACCCCGTTCATGGTCAGGGTGCGCTCGTACAGGCGCGGCTCGACCTGGGCGATCGTGGAGAATTCGGAGTCGCCGTAGATCAGGTGCTCGTACATGTCGTCGGTCAGCACCCAGACCTGGGGGTGGCGCAGCAGCACCTCGGCCACCGCGGCGAGGTCTTCGCGGGTGTAGGCGGCGCCGGAGGGGTTGGACGGCGAGTTGAGGATCAGCCAGCGGGTGCGCGGGGTGATCGCCGCTTCCAGCGCCGCGGCCCGGACCTTGAAGCCCTCCTCGGCGCGGGTGGGCACGAAGCGCGGCTCTCCGCCGGCCAGGGTGACCATGTCCGGATAGCTGACCCAATAGGGTGCGGGGATCACCACCTCGTCGCCCGGGTTCAGGGTGGCCATCATGGCGTTGAAGATCACCGGCTTGCCGCCCGGGGAAACGTTGATCTGGTCGCGGGCGTAGGTCAGGCCGTTCTCGCGGGCGAACTTTTGGGCGATGGCGTCCTTCAGTTCGGGGATGCCATCGACGTCGGTGTATTTGGTCTTGCCGTCGCGGATGGCCTTGATCGCGGCCTCCTTGATGTTGTCAGGGGTGTCGAAGTCCGGCTCTCCCGCGTCCAGGGAGATGATGTCGCGGCCCTGGGCGCGCAGGGCGCGGGCCTTGGCGCTGGCGGCGATGGTGGCGGCGGGCTTGACGCGCTGGAGAAGGGTGGAGGGGGTGAAGGCGGTCATGGTGGCGCTGTCTAAAGGAAGAAAGATTCACCACCAAGGCACGAAGGAAACGAAGTATCACGAAGAAGATTTCAAAGCGCTTCGCGCGAAGAGGCGGCTTTGTGAATCCCTCGTGACCTTCGCGCCTTCGTGGTTCAAAGAGCGCTTCCAACGCCAGAAACGTCGGGAGGAACCACGTGAAAGACCTATCCGGAAAAGTCGCTTTCATCACCGGCGGGGCGGCGGGAATTGGCTTGGCGATGGCCAAGGCGTTCGGGCGCGAAGGGATGGCGGTGATGCTGGCGGACATCGAGCCGGCCACTCTGGCCTCGGCGGTCGAGGAGCTTCGCGCCAGCCAGATCAAGGCGGAGGGGGTGGTCTGCGACGTCACCAGCCGGGATTCCCTGCGCGCCGCGGCGCTGGAGACGATCGCCAAGTTCGGCAAGGTCCATCTGGTCTGCAACAACGCCGGGGTCGGCTCGGGCGGGCCGCTGGGCACGGTGCCGCCGAAGGACTGGAACTGGGTGCTCGACGTCAATCTCATGGGCGTGGTGCATGGCGTGGAGGTCTTCGCGCCCCTGATCCAGAGCCACGGCGAGGGCGGCCATTTCGTCAACACCGCCTCGATGGCGGGCATGGTCAGTCCACCAGGCATGGAGCCCTATTGCGCCAGCAAATACGCCGTGGTGGCGATAAGCGAGGGTTGGGCGCCGCAGCTCGCGGCCCATGGGATCGGGATGTCCGTACTCTGCCCCGGCTTCGTGAAGACCCGCATCCACGAGAGCCGCCGTAACCGCACCGGGGCCTATGGCGCGGACGAGCGCCAGCCGACCTTCGACGCCGCCCTCTCCTCTCCGGTGCTGACCGGCATATCGACCGAGCCCGTCGCGGCGCGGGTCGTGGAGGCGTTGAAGGCGGACGAGCTCTACATCTTCACCCATCCGGAGATGCGCGCGGCGGTGGAGGCGCGGTTCGCCGCCATCATGGCGGCGTTCGACACGGCGGAAGCCAGTCCGGCGCTGAGCGCGCTGCCCAAGCGGGTGCTGGATATCCCGACCGTCGTGGTGGGAGATCAGGGGTGAGCGCACGGCGATCGCTCCCCATGGGAGAGGCGTCTTAGGCCGCCCCCTCACCCGCGCGGCGCTGGCCTTCCTGCTCTTCGGCGGGGTCGGGCTGGTCTTCGCGGTCGGCGCGGGGGTGCTGGGCGCGAGCGGGCCGGCGACGGCGGCGCGGTGGCTGGCGGGCGCGCGGGGGCCGTGGGCTTTGCCGGCGGCGGTGGCCGTGTTCGCCGCCCTCGCCTTTCTCGGCGTGCCGCAGTTCGTCCTCATCGCCGCCGCCGTCGCCGCTTTCGGGCCGGAGCGCGGCTTCGCCTATAGCTGGGTCGGGACGATGGTCTCGGCGCTGATCGGCTTCGCCCTGGGACGGATCGGCGGCGCGCGCATCCTGGCGCTCGCGCCGGGCGAGACGATGGAGCGCTTCATCGCCCTCACCCGCAGGCACGGCCTGATCGCCAGCCTCGCGGTGCGCCTGACGCCGTTCGCGCCCTTCGTGCTGGTGAACGTGGCCGCCGGGACCGCCGGCGTGCGGACGCGGGACTTCCTGGTCGGCACGGCCGTCGGCATCGTGCCGAAGATCGCCCTCACCGCCTTCGCCGGCGCCTCGATCGTCCGGGCCGTGGGGGGCGGGGGCCTGCTTCCCCTCGGCCTGCTGGTCGGCGCGGCGGCGGTCTGGTTCGGCGCGGGACTGGCGGCGCGGCGCTGGATGAAATAGCGGTTCGCGGCCATGAAGACGTCTCTGATGGTCGCCCTGCTGGTCCTCTCCGCCACAGCCGCCCGGGCTCAGACCCAGACGGAAATGAACGTAGGCGCCGATCGCGGTCTGCGCGCCGCCGACGCCGGGCTGAACCTTGTCTATCGCGCACTGGTCGCCAAGGCGCGGCCGGCCGGGAAGGCGAAGCTGCGGGCCGCCCAGAGATCGTGGCTGGCGTACCGCGACGCGCAGTGCGCTTTCGAAACCATCGGCACAGCGGGCGGCAGCATTCACCCGATGGTCCTGTCGGGCTGCCTCGAAAAGCTGACGCGCGACCAGACCGCGCGCCTGAACGCCCAGCTGCATTGCCAGGAAGGCGACTTGTCCTGCGGCGGACAGTGACGGCCGGGCCGCATGAAGCGTTGACCTTCACCGCCGCCCGTGGATACTGACGCCATGAGCCGCGCGCCACACCTCCTCCTTCTTGGGCTTAGCCGCCCCTGGGCGTCGCCGCTGCCTGCGTGATCTCTCGCGGGCGGGCGCTCAGGGGACGAAATTCTCCGGACGCCACAGCCCTTCAAAAGCGAGATCTCACATGACCGACACACAAACCACCGCCGCCGCCACCGACCACGTCCCCGATCACGTGGTCGTCTTCGACACCACCATGCGCGACGGCGAGCAATCGCCCGGCGCCTCGATGTCCATCGACGAGAAGCTCGAACTCGCCAAGATCCTCGAGGACATGCGGGTCGACGTGATCGAGGCCGGCTTTCCGATCGCCTCCAACGGCGATTTCGAGGCGGTGAAGCGGGTTTCCCAGATCGTCACCGAGAGCGTGGTCTGCGGCCTGGCCCGCGCCGGGGTCGCCGATATCGAGCGCTGCGGCGAGGCCCTGCGTCCGGCGAAGCGCGGGCGGATCCACACCTTCATCTCCACCAGCCCCCAGCACCGCGACCACATCCTGCGGATGTCGCCCGAGGACGTGATCGACGCGGTGCACGGCTCGGTCACCCGCGCGCGCAACCTCTGCGGCGACGTGGAATGGTCGGCGCAGGACGCCACCCGCACCGAGCGCGACGTGCTGCGCCGCTGCGTCGAGGCGGCAATCCGCGCGGGGGCGCAGACGATCAACCTGCCGGACACCGTCGGCTACACCTATCCCGACGAATACGCCGAGATGTTCCGCGACTTGATCGGAAACGTTCCGGGCGCGGACGCGGTGGTCTTCTCAGCCCACTGCCACAACGACCTGGGCCTCGCCGTCGCCAACAGCCTGGCGGCGATCCAAGCCGGCGCCCGCCAAGTCGAGGTCGCGATCAACGGCATCGGCGAGCGGGCGGGCAACTGCGCGCTGGAGGAAGTGGTCATGGCGCTGAAGGTGCGCGGCGACCGCCTGCGCTTCGTGACCGGCGTGCGCACCGAGCATATCACCCGCGCCAGCCGCTACGTCTCGGCGATCACCGGCTTTCCGGTGCAGTTCAACAAGGCCATCGTCGGCAAGAACGCCTTCGCCCACGAGGCCGGCATCCACCAGGACGGGATGCTGAAGAACGCCGAGACCTATGAGATCATGCGGCCGGAAGATGTCGGCCAGGGCGGCTCCAACCTGGTCATGGGCAAGCATTCCGGGCGTCACGCGTTTCGCGAGAAGCTGCGGGCGCTGGGGTACGATCTCGGCCAGAACGCGCTCAACGAAGCGTTCGGTCGCTTCAAGGATCTGGCGGACAAGAAGAAAAGCGTCTTCGACGACGACATCGTCGCCCTGGTCGACGACGCTCTCTCGCGCGGCGCCGAGCGAGTGCTGGTGAAGTCTCTGCGCGTGATCGCCGGCACGGAAGGACCGCAGGAGGCGCATCTGACCCTGGTGGTCGATGGCGCGGAGAAGAGCGCGGTGGCGACCGGCGACGGCCCGGTGGACGCCGTCTTCAACGCTATCCACGAGATCGTCCCCCACGGCGCGGTGCTGCGCCTGTTCCAGGTCCACGCGGTGACCGAGGGCACCGACGCCCAGGCCCAGGTCTCGGTGCGGCTCGAGGAGGATGGCCGGATCGCGACGGGTCAGGCGTCGGACACCGACACCCTCACCGCCAGCGCCGCGGCCTACGTCAACGCGCTGAACAACCTGTTTTCCCGTAAGGAGAAGACCGCGCCGGAGCCGCTCGTGGCGAGCGGGTTTTAATATGTGGTCGTTTTTACCTTTTCCAGACCTCAGAGCTACTTTGAGAAATGGATGACGCGAGCCAAGCCACGTCCGTACGACGTTCCAGTCAGACGCGACGCTGCTCCCGTGCTCGATGAGGAACGCCTCAGGCGCGAATACCGTCCGCATGGCGCACACCTGCGCTGAGGCGTGGGGCTTCAGGGCGTTTCTTTCGCAGGCACTGCCAGATTTTCGCCGACCACGCCTTGAGTCGCCTAGAGCGTGTATGAGCCCGCATGCTCTGGATCCCCATCACCCTCGGCGCGGCGACGCTTCAGGTCGTGCGCAATGCGGCTCAGCGTGGGTTGCTCAGCGAGGCGGGGCCGTGGGGGGCGACGCTGGTGCGGTTTCTGTTCGGACTGCCGTTCTCCGTCGTCTTCGCGGCGTTCGGCATTTCACTGAGCTCGGGCTTCACGCCGCACGTCGATGCGCGGTTTCTCCTCGCCTGCGCGATCGGCGGCGCGGCTCAGATCGGGGCGACGGCGGCCATGCTTGTTTCCATGCGTCGTTCCAGCTTCACGCTGGGCGCGACCTTCTCGCAGAGCGACATCCCCTTGGCGGCGTTGCTGGGCGTGGCGCTCGGCGAACCGCTCGCCACTCTGAAGTGGGTCGGTCTGGGCATGGTCACCGCGGGGCTGGTCGGGTTGGGCTGGCCGGGACGGGGAACGAGCGCGAAAGACTGGACCGCGGGCCTGTTCGGCCTTGCCGCCGGCGCGGGGTTTGCGGTGTCTAGCAACGCCTATCGCCAAGCCGCCCTGGCGCTCGAGCCTCACCATCCAGCGGTCTCGGCCCTCGCGACACTGGTGGTCGTGCAAGCCATGCAGTCCGCCGCTCTGCTTGCTTGGTTGGCTTCGCGGGATCGGGCGTCGCTCCGGGTCGTGTTTATGCGTTGGCGATCCTCGATCACGGCCGGATTGTTCGGCGCCCTGGCCTCGTCGTTGTGGTTCATCGCCTTCGCGCTTTCGCCCGCCGGGCCGGTGCGGGCGGTCGGCGTGGCCGAGGTTCCGATCACCGCGCTGGCGGGGCGCCGGTTTTTCGCCGAGCGCTTGTCGGCACGGCAATGGGGTCTGGGGGCGCTCGTCGCGGTTGGAGTCATCCTCGCCGCGGTCGGGGGCGACCTCGCCCACTTTCACTAACGCCTTGAATTGCGCGCATTGGCGGGGCACAGGACACGCTTGTTCCACACCTCGGGCCCGAGGCTTGGCGGCGTCCCCGGCCCGCGCGTCGCGCGCGCCCGTCGATGGACCTGTTTATTCCTCATCGCGGCCGTCAGATGCTCAAGGCCATAATGTTCGAATCCCTGTGGGGCGTAGGCTCCAAAGACATCGCCATCGACCTCGGCACCGCCAACACCCTCGTCTACATGAAGGGCAAGGGCATCGTGCTGAACGAGCCCTCGGTCGTCGCCCTGCGCACCTCGGGGGGCCGCAAGACCGTCTACGCCGTCGGCACCGAAGCGAAGATGATGTTGGGCCGCACGCCCGGTCACATGGAAGCCATCCGTCCGATGCGCGACGGCGTCATCGCCGACTTCGAAGTGGCCGAGGAGATGATCAAATACTTCATCCGCAAGGTGCATAACCGCAAGGGCTTCGTGAACCCGAAGGTCATCGTCTGCGTCCCCTCGGGCGCGACGCCGGTCGAGCGCCGGGCGATCAACGACAGCTGCCTCAATGCTTCGGCCCGTCGCGTCGGGCTGATGTACGAACCCATGGCGGCGGCGATCGGCGCGGGCCTGCCGATCCACGAGCCGACCGGTTCGATGGTGGTGGACATCGGCGGCGGCACCACGGAAGTCGCGGTGCTTTCCCTCTCCGGCATCGTCTATTCGCGCAGCGTGCGCGTCGGCGGCGACAAGATGGACGAGGCGATCATCAGCTACATGCGCCGCCACCATAATCTGCTGATCGGCGAGACCACCGCCGAGCGGATCAAGAAGGAGATCGGCAGCGCGCGCCAGCCCGCCGACGGTGAGGGCCTCTCCATCGACGTGAAGGGGCGCGACCTGATGCAGGGCGTCCCGCGCGAGGTGCGGATCACCGAAAAACAGGCTGCGGACGCGGTGGCGGAGCCGGTCTCCCAGATCATCGAGGCCGTCAAGACCGCGCTCGAAGCGACCCCGCCGGAACTGGCTGCAGACATCGCCGACAAGGGGATCATGCTGACCGGCGGGGGCGCCTTGCTGCGCGGGCTCGATCTGGAAATTCGCGATCACTCCGGTCTGCCGGTGACGGTGGCCGAGGAGCCGCTGAACTGCGTCGCGCTTGGCTGCGGCAAGGTGCTCGAACATCCGCAGTGGATGAAGGGTCTGCTCGAATCGAGCCTGTTCTAGCGTCCGCGGGATTGTCGTGGAGGGCGCGAGGTGGCCCTGAGAGATAGCGGGCTCAGCGATCCGAGGCCGCCGCTGGCCTGGATGGCCGCCATCGCCGTGGCCGTCGCTCTTGTGACCGCCGGCGGACTTTTCTTGCTCTATTGGCGCACGCCGGGCGGCGCCGCCGTCAACGCCGCGCGCGGGACCTCGGACACCGTGGTGGGCGCGGCGGGAAGCGTCCTGGCCGCGCCGGTGCGGCTGACGGACCGGGGCGCCGACACCATCAGCGACTATTTCTTCGCCGCGAGCCAGAACCGCGATCTGAAGCGAAAGCTCACCGCCGCCCTGACCTGGCGGGACCGGGCGGTCGCCCTGAGCGAAGAGAACGTCCGTCTTCGCGCTATGCTGGGGGTGCGGACCGACCCGCCCCTGCCGATGGTCTTCGCCCACACCGTACTCGACGCGCGCGGACCGTTCAGCAATTCGCGCCTGGCCGACGCCGGCGCCGCGCAAGGCGTGAACGAGGGCAATCCGGTTCTCAGCGATCATGGCCTGGTCGGCCGGGTGGTCGGCGTCGCGGGCGGGGTCAGCCGGATCATGCTGCTGAACGACCTGAAGAGCCGCACGCCGGTGCTGATCCTGCGCACCAACGCGCGCGCGATCCTCAGCGGCGACGGCGGGGAAAATCCGCTTCTCGGCTATCTGCGTAGCCATGACGCGCCGCGCGAGGGCGATCGCGTGCTGACCTCGGGAGACGGCGGGGTTATCCCGCGCGGGCTGCCGGTGGGCCGGGTGGTCAAGGGGGGCGACGGCAGTTGGCGGGTCGCCCTCGACAGTCAGACCGCTCCGATCGACGACGTTCGCATCCTGCTGTTCCGCGACTTCTCGCAATTGACCCCTCCAGCCGACCTCGCCCCGCGAAACCTGCCGTCCATGGCCACCGGCGCGCCGGCCGTGGCCGAGACGCCCGCCCCCTCCCCGTCTCAATCGCCGAAGCCGGCCAAAGTCGCCCGGCCATGACGATGACGAGCGGCGGCGCGCGACGGCAGCCCGCGCGGCGATGGATATCGGCGCCGGCGTTGGCGTGCCTAGGCGCGACGCTGCTGTTCGCCATACCGATCCGTATCGCGGGGTTCGCCGCGCCCGAGCCGGTATTCGCCTTGATCCCCGCTTTCGGCTGGGCGGCGCTGCGGCCGTCCATCGTCGCGCCCGTGGCGCTGCTCGCGCTCGGCTTGGCGCTCGACCTGATCTGGGGCTCGCCACTAGGACTTTGGCCGCTCTGTCTCATCATCGCCCACGCCATGGCGCTCTCGGTGAGGCGGCTGCTGTCCGGCGAAGATTTCGCGGTGCTATGGGTCTGGTATGCCGCGACCTGCGTGGTCGCTTTCTCGGTGGGAACCTTGGCGATGCGGCTCGCGAGCGGCGCGTGGCCGACCTTGATCGGCGTCGGCCTGCAGGCGCTGGTCAGCGTCGCCCTCTTCCCGCTGGCCTGGACGCTGATCGAGCGCTATCGGGTGGACGAGGTTCGTCTGCGATGATCGACTCCGCCGTTCTTCTGGACCATGCCAACGAACGGCAGGGTCTCTTCCAGCGCCGCGCCTTTTTGCTGGGCGGCGGCTTCGGCCTCGGCCTGGTCGCGCTGGGCGGGCGGCTGGCCTATCTCCAGCTGCTGGAGGCCGGGCGGTATAAACTGCTCTCCGAGCACAACCAGTTTCAGATGGCGCCGACCACGCCCCCCCGCGGCCTGATCCTGGACCGCGGGGGCGTCGTTCTGGCCTCGAACCGCCCGGACTTCCGTCTGCTGCTGGCGAACGACGACAACATCGATGTCGAGGCGACGTTGCGGAGGCTGGCGGAACTCGTGCCGATGACCGAGGCGCGCCTGCTGCGCCTGAAACAGGACATCGAAGACGCTCCCCGGCGCGCGCCGGTCGCGGTCGTCGAGGACATGAGCTGGGAGGAGTTTTCCCGGGTCAACGTCAGGTCGCCGGAGCTTCCCGGCGTGACGGCGGATATGGGAGAGGTCCGCGTCTATCCCTTTGCCGGCGCCTTTGCGCACGTCGTCGGCTATGTCGCCAAGGTCAGCGCCAAGGACGTGACCAAGACCGGACCGAACGCGCAGGCGATCCTGCTCAATCCCGGATTTCGGATCGGCAAGCGCGGCATCGAGAAGGCTTTCGACCTGCCGCTTCGCGGCACGCCCGGGGCGCGCAAGATCGAGGTCGACGTCAAGGGCCGGGTGGTCCGCCGCCATCCGGGCGGCGATGTCCCCGCCACACCCGGCTCGACGATTCAGCTCACCATCGACGCGGACATCCAGAATCGCGGGCTGGAGGTCTTCGGCGACGACAGCGGCGCGGCGGTGATGATGGACGTGCGCAACGGCGACGTGCTTTGCATGCTCTCGGCGCCCAGTTTCGACGCCAACGAGTTCGTGCGCGGAATGACCGGCCCGGATTATCGCCAGCTCTCGACCTACGATCGCAAGCCGCTGTTCGACAAGGCGCTCAGCGCGACCTATCCGCCGGGCTCGACCTTCAAGACGATGGTCGCCATGGCGGCGCTGGAGAATGGCGTCGATCCTGCGCGCACCTACACCTGCCACGGGTCGATCAGCTACGGCGGCCGGGTGTTCCACTGCGACAGAGTCCACGGCACGCTTGGCATGCACGATGCGATCAAGACCTCGTGCGACGTGTTCTTCTATGAGACCGCGCTTGGATTGGGACCGAACAAGATCGCGGCCATGGCGCGAAAATTCGGCCTCGGCGACACCTTCGATATCGGCTTGCACCAGCGGCCCGGGATCGTGCCGGACACCGACTACAAGCGTCGCGCCTTTCCCCACGACCCGGTCTGGCACGGCGGCGAGACGCCGAGCATGGGCATCGGTCAGGGCTATCTCAATCTCAACCCGCTGCAGCTCTGCGTGATGGCCGCGCGCCTGGCGGGAGCGGGTGTCGCTCTCCAGCCGAGGCTCATCCATTCGATCGGCGGCGTGGTGCAGCCCTCAGGCGCGGCGGCCCCGCGTCTGGACGTGGCGCCGGAACATCTCGCCTTCGTGCGCGCGGCCATGGCCTCGGTCGCGAACGACGCCGGCGGCACGGCAAGCAAGAATGTAAAGGCGCACCTCGATCTCGGGCCGGTGAAGATGGCGGGCAAGACGGGAACGGCTCAGGCGCATTCGTACGGCGCGGGCTCGCGGAAGATGGAACACGCCACTTGGGCCCTGAAGGATCACGCATGGTTCATCGCCTTCGCGCCGTATGACGATCCGCGCTACGCGATCAGCGTGCTGGTGGAGCACGGCGGCTTCGGGGCGGAGGCGGCGGCGCCCAAGGCGGCCGAGCTGCTGCGCGTGGCGCTTTTGAAGGATCCCGACGTTCGCGCGCGCATCGTCACCATCCCCGACGGCATCGGCGGCCACTCGCCGGCCTCCAGCGGTTCGGACGCACCGGTCGACGAGCCCGTCGCGTGATCACCGCGCTCAACCTTGGCGGAACGACCAATCGCGACAGTCTCCGCGTCAGGTTGAGTCAGATCGACTGGACACTCTGCGTCCTGCTCACCGGCATCGTCTGCGCCGGCGCGCTCATGCTGTATTCGATCGCCGGAGAATCATGGACGCCCTGGGCGGGGCGACACCTGATCCTCTACGGCGTCTGTTTCGTCGTGATGATCGGCCTATCCCTGGTGGACCCGAAGGTCTGGTACGCCTCGGCATATCCGATCTACGGAGTCGGGGTCCTGCTGCTGGTTGCGGTGGCGGTGATCGGCCACTCCACTCTAGGGGCGAAACGCTGGCTGGATTTCGGGCCGATACGACTGCAGCCTTCGGAGATCATCAAGGTCGCGCTCGTCCTGGCTTTGGCGCGTTTCTATCATGGATTGCCGCAGGATCGAGCGCGGCTTTCCTGGTGGCTGTTGATCCCGGCCGGCTTGATCGTGGTTCCCGCCGCACTCGTCGCCCGCCAGCCGGATCTCGGCACGGCGCTGCTGATCGTGTTCACCGGCGGCCTGATGATGATCCTGGCGGGTCTCAGCCTTCGCCTCGTCGCGGCCGGCGTGGTGGCTTTCGGCGCCGCCCTTCCGGCGCTGTTCGCGTTCGTGCTCAAGCCCTATCAAAAGGCGCGACTGTTGACCTTCCTCAATCCCGAGGCGGACAAGTCCGGCGCCGGCTACCACATCATCCAATCCAAGATCGCGCTTGGCTCCGGGGGGCTGATGGGCAAGGGCTTCGGTCTGGGCACACAGAGCCAGCTCAACTTTCTCCCCGAAAAGTCCACCGACTTCATTTTTGCCTCCATGGCCGAGGAATTCGGTTTTCTTGGCTGCGCCATCGTCCTGGCGCTCTATGCCGCGGTGATCTTCATCGCCCTGCGCACCGCCTCGATCGCCCACAGCCATTTCGCCCGGATGGCGGCCTCGGGTGTCACGGCGACCTTCGCGATCTGCGTCCTCATCAACGGCGCAATGGTGATGGGTCTGGCCCCGGTCGTCGGGGTGCCCATGCCGCTGCTCAGCTATGGCGGCACGGTGATGATCACCATGATGGTCGGTTTCGCGCTCGTCCTGTCGGTGAAGGTGTTCCGCTATTCGGAGGTCACCAGAAGCGGCGGCTTTCTATGACCGCAACGGAGAAGTCCGTTGCGCCGTCAACGCGGGGTCACACTCATCGGCTAGGCCAGTCGAGCCGGCGTTCAAGATAGTCCTGTTCTATATGTCTTTCTCATTAAATCGATTGGATCAATTAGGCGCCGGGCGTTAACACATCGCCGACGCCTTAGATCGCGAACACCCCCACGGAGGAAACCATGCCAGACGATATGCAATGCCCGGTAGTCGGCGCAGGCGGTGAGGGCGGCGGTCACGAAACCCGCCTGAAGCGCGTCAATAGCGACTGGTGGCCCAAGCAGCTACACATCACCCAGCTGTACCAAAACCCGGTCGGTTCGAACCCGCTGGGGGAGACCTTCAACTACGCCGAAGCCTTCAAGACCCTGGATCTCGACGCGGTGGTCGCGGACCTGACCGCGCTGATGACCGATTCTCAGGAGTGGTGGCCGGCCGATTACGGCCACTATGGACCCTTCTTCGTCCGCATGACCTGGCATTCCGCCGGCACGTATCGCATCGGCGACGGTCGCGGCGGCGCCGGATCCGGCACGCAGCGGTTCGCCCCGCTCAACAGCTGGCCGGACAACGTCAATCTCGACAAGGCGCGTCGCCTGCTCTGGCCGATCAAGCAGAAGTACGGCCGCGCCCTGTCGTGGGCCGATCTGCTGGTCCTCACCGGAAACGTCGCCCTGGATTCCATGGGCTTCAAGACCTTCGGCTTCGGCGGCGGACGGGAAGACGTCTGGGAGCCGGAAGAGGACATCTATTGGGGCCGCGAAAGCGTCTGGCTGGCCGATGAGCGCTATGCCGGCGACCGCCACCTGGAACAGCCCCTCGCCGCGGTGCAGATGGGCCTGATCTACGTCAATCCCGAAGGCCCCAACGGCCAACCCGATCCGATGGCTTCCGCGCGGGACATCCGCGAAACCTTCGCGCGGATGGCGATGGACGACGAGGAGACTGTCGCGCTGATCGCCGGCGGTCATACCTTCGGCAAAACCCACGGCGCCGCCGATCCTCAGCCCTACGTGGGGCCCCAGCCGGAAAGTGCGGGCATCGAGGCCCAAGGCTTCGGCTGGATCAACGCTTTGGGCAGCGGCAAGGGCGTGGACACCATCTCCAGCGGCCTCGAGGGCGCCTGGACGATGGATCCGATCAAGTGGGACAACAACTACTTCGACAACCTCTTCGGATTCGATTGGGAGCTGACCAAGAGCCCGGCCGGCGCCTTCCAGTGGACGCCGAAGAACAGCGAGGCGCAGAACACCGTCCCGGACGCTCACGATCCTTCACGCCGACACGCCCCGATGATGGCGACCACGGACATCGCCCTCAAGACCGACCCGGTCTACACGCGGATTTCGCAGGATTTTCACCAGAATCCGGACAAGTTCGCCGACGCTTTCGCCAGGGCCTGGTACAAGCTGACCCACCGCGACATGGGCCCTCGCGCCCGCTATCTCGGCAAGCTCGTGCCGTCGGAAGTGTTGATCTGGCAGGATCCGATTCCCACTCCCGATCACGCCCCGATCGGTGATGCGGAGGTAGCCGACCTGAAGGCGAAGATCATGGCTTCGGGCCTGACGATCTCTCAGCTCGTCGCGACGGCTTGGGCCTCGGCGTCGACCTATCGGAACTCCGACAAACGCGGCGGCGCCAATGGCGCGCGCATCCGTCTCGCGCCGCAGAAGGATTGGGAGGTCAATCAGCCTGCCCAACTGGCGGAAGTGCTGCGCAAGCTGGAGGAGATCCAGACGGCGTTCAACGCCGGACCGGCGAAGGTTTCCATGGCCGATCTGATCGTCCTGGGCGGCGCGGCGGCGGTGGAAGCGGCGGCGAAGAAGGGGGGCCACGATCTGGCCGTTCCCTTCACGCCCGGACGCGGAGACGCCACTCAGGATCAGACCGACGTAGAGTCCTTCGCCGTGCTGGAACCGGGCGCGGACGGCTTCCGCAACTACTTCCGCGATGGCCACGGGCACACGGCGGAGGAGGCCCTGGTCGATCGCGCGCAGCTGCTCACGCTGACGGTTCCGGAAATGACCGTCCTGGTGGCCGGGCTGCGGGCGCTCAACGCCAACACGCTGCAGTCCAAGCATGGCGTCTTCACCACGCGGCCGGAAACCCTCAGCAACGACGTTCTCGTCAACCTGCTCGACATGGGCGCCGTCTGGCAAGCGGCGGGGACCGAGGGCGTGTACGAGGGCCGCGACCGAGCCACGGGCGAGGTGAAATGGACCGGCACGCGGGTCGACCTGCTGTTCGGCTCCAACTCGATTGTTCGAGCCGCGGCGGAAGCCTATGCCTGCGAAGACTCCAAGGAAGCGTTCGCGAGGGACTTCGTGAAGGCCTGGGCGAAGGTGATGGACCTGGATCGCTTCGATCTGAAGTGATCGTCAACGACGAGGTGTCGGCGGCGCTTCGGGGAAACTCGGAGCGCCGACCTACCCGTCCAACGCCTTGTCCGTCGCCCTGACCAGCGCGTCGACGATGCCGGGCTCGGTGCTGGCGTGGCCCGCGTCCCAGACGATCTCGAGCTGGGCCTCCGGCCAGGCGGCCTTGAGCTTCCACGCGCTATCCAGAGGCGTGACCACGTCGAAGCGGCCCTGGACGATGCGAGTGGGGATATGGCGGATCGGGTCGAGGTTCTTCAGCAGCCAACCGTCCTCGGCGAGGAAGCCGCCATTGACGAAATAGTGGCTTTCGATCCTGGCGAAGGCGACGGCGAAATCGGTCTCGTTGAACTTGGCCGGCCGAGCTTGAGGGCCGCGAAGGGACAGGGTGTCGCCTTCCCATTGGCTCCAGGCCTCGGCGGCGCGGGCCTGAACCGCGGGGTCCGGATCAATGAGGCGGCGGTGATAGGCCCCAACCATGTCACCGCGCTCGGCCGGCGGGATCGGCGCCACGAAACGCTCCCAGGCGTCCGGGAAAAGCATTGAGGCGCCGTCCTGGTAGAACCAGTCGAGCTCGCGCCGGGTCAGGAGGAAGACGCCGCGCAGGATCAAGCTCTCGACGCGCTTTGGATGGGCGATCGCGTAAGCCAGCGCCAGGGTCGAACCCCACGAGCCGCCGAACACCGTCCAGCGTTCGACCCCGAGATGGACCCGTAGCCGCTCGATATCCTCGATCAGCGCCCAGGTGGTGTTGTCTTCCAGGCTGGCGTTGGGCCGGCTCTTGCCGCAGCCGCGCTGATCGAAGAGCGCGGTGCGCCAGCGCGAGGGATCGAAGAACCGCCGCATGGTGGGATTGATCGCGCCGCCGGGCCCGCCATGAAGGATGACCGCGCGCTTGCCGTTCCGCGCCCCGCATTCCTCATAGTAGATCTCGTGCGGACCGTCGGTGGAGAGCCAGCCCGAGGCGAACGGCTCGGTCTCGACATACAGCGAACGGCGACCGCCCAGCGTCATAGGCGAAGCGGTCGAGGCGGTCTGCGGCGTCGTGCGATCCATGCGCCCCTTCTAGTCCGCCGACGTCAACGCGGAAAGCGGCGGTCGAGCCACTCCAACAGAACCGTGTTCACCGCCTCCGGCTGCTCTTGCTGCGTCCAATGACCGCTGTCCCTGATGAGATGCTTTTCCAGATCCTTCAGATAGACCTCCATCCCGTCGGCGGCGGATGGCGGCAGGACGGCGTCCTTCTCCGCCATGATCATCAAGGACGGGCAGAGCACCTCGTCCTTGATCCCCTCGGAGCGTTCCCAATTGCGGGTGAAATTGCGGTACCAGTTGATGCCCCCTGTGAAGCCGGTGGCCTCGAAGGTATCGACGAAGACGGCCATTTCCTCGTCGGACAGCAACGCGGGGCGCTGATCGAACTCCGGCGACCACAGCTTCAACAGCTCGATCAGGGCGAAATTGTTTTCCGGCGCCGCCTCGCCTTCCACGGGCGCGGAGATCGACAGGCCGCCAACGGCCGGCGGCGTGTCCGCGGTGGGCCGCCGCATGAAGAAATTCATCGATTTGCCGACATCCGCCGCGAGAGCCGCGTCGGCGACGCCGGGGGTCTGGAAGGCGACGATATACATCGCATCGCCAAAGCGGCGGCGCATGATAGCGATCGGATCGGCCGGAGGCCTTGGCATGAACGGGGTGTTCAGGCCGATCACGCCGGCGGTGCGGTCGGGATAGCGCAGAGGCATCTGCCAGACGACGATGCCACCCCAGTCGTGGCCGCAGAAGATCGCCTCGTCCACGCCGAGATGATCGAGCAGGCCGGCGAGGTCGCGGGTAAGGTGCTCCATGTCATAGCCCTCCACCGCGTCCGGCCCCTTGGTCAGACCGTAGCCGCGCATATCCGGCGCGATCGCCCAGCGCCCGGCGGCCTCGAAAGCGCGCAGCTGATGACGCCACGAAAATGCAAGTTCGGGAAAGCCGTGGCACAGGACAACAGGCACGCCAGTGCGCGGCCCGACTTCGTAATAGGCCATCTGGATGTCGCCCAGGTCCGCGTAGGCGACCTTGGGCATCTGATTTTCAAGGGCGGTCATCGAGCGGTCACTCCTAGGCGGCCGACGGACAGTGACCGCGAACGGCGCGGTCGGCAAGGGAACCGGAGTTCGGTCGAGGAATTGAACAAACAGGCAACACAGTGAGGCATACCCCATGTCCGACACCCTCGAAAATCCCAAGCTCGACGACGATCCGGGCTCCAACACCCAGAAGGATCCCGATCAGTGGGTGTCAGGTCACGACCCCATTACCGGAGCGCAGGCATCGTACCTGACGACGCTGTGCGAGGAGGCGGGCGGGCCGCCGCCGCCGGCCGACCTCGACAAGGCCGGCGCCTCCAAGATGATCGACGAGCTCAAGGCCAAGCTGAAGCTCTGACACGCGCCGGCTTCCAAGCCCTCGGTGGACGCGCTAAGCCGCGTCCATGTCCGCCATCGAAGACCGCCTCGCGGCGCTGAACATCTTTCTGCCGACCCCGGTCGCCCCGGTCGCCAACTATGTGCCGTTCGCGCGGTCGGGAAACACGGTCTACATCTCCGGCCAGGTCTCGATCGATCCGACGGGCGGGATCAAGGGGGTGGTTGGCGAGGACGTCGACATGGACGGCGCCCTGTTCGCGGCGCGGTTGTGCGGCGTTAACCTGTTGACCCAGATGAAACTGGCCTGCGACGGCAACCTCGGCCGGGTGATGCGGGTGGTGAAGCTGGGCGGCTTCGTCCAGGCCGGCCCGAATTTCTTCGACATTCCCAAGGTGGTCAACGGCTGCTCCGACCTGATGGTCGAGGTCTTCGGCGACGCCGGCCGCCACGCCCGCTCCGCGGTGGGCGTCTATCGCCTGCCGATGAATTTCGCCGTCGAGGTCGACGCCATCGTCGAAATCTCATGAAGAACGAGTTCGGCGCGGCCTGGGAGTTGCTGTTCGACCCGCCGATTGCTCACAGGGGTCTGTGGTCGAAGGACGGTCCGCCGGAAAATTCCCTCGGTGCCTTTCAGGCCGCCGCGTCAGCCGGCTACGGCATCGAACTGGATGTCCAGCTTTCCGCGGATGGCGAGGCGATCGTCTTCCACGACGCGAAGCTGGAGCGGATGACCGGGCGCGAGGGCCGCGTCGCCGACCACACGGCCCGCGACCTTGGCGAAATGAAGCTCTGCGGTACGGATGAGACCATCCCCACCCTCGCGCAGGCGCTTGCCATCGCCGGCCACCGCTCCCTGGTTCACATCGAGATCAAGATCCCCTACGGCGAGGTCGGTCCGCTGGAGCGGAGGGTCCACGAGGTGTTGATCGATCACCATGGCCCGACCTGCGTGATCGGCTTTAATCCCTACTCGCACGCCTGGTTCGCGGAGCACTATCCCAAGGTGCTGCGCGGCCTGAACAGCTACAGCTACAAGGCCCCCGACGCCCGCCACCTCGCCCCGGAGTTGCGCAAACAGTACGCCGATCTCAAGCACGTCTCAATCGCGCGGCCCCATTTCCTGGCCCTGGGCGTCGACATGCTGCCAAGCGCCAGGGCGGAGACCTACCGGAAAAAGGGGATGCCGATCACCGCGTGGACCGTGCGTTCGTCGGAGGCCTGGGACACCCTGAAGGACGGATGCGACAACATGATCTTCGAGGGCTTCGCTCCGTGACAGGCCTCAAGGCCGAGATCAGCATTCATCGTCGTATCGCCGAGATCGGCCGCGAAGCCTGGGACGCCTGCCTCGCCCCCGCGGAATATCGTAGCAACCCCTTCGTGTGCTTCGATTTCCTCGATTGCCTGGAGGAGGCCGGCTGCGCGGTGGAGCGCGCGGGCTGGGGACCGCAGCACCTGATGGTGCGCGACGAAGCGGGAAAAGCGGCGGCGGTGATGCCGCTGTATCTGAAGTCGCACAGCCAGGGCGAGTACATCTTCGACCACGGCTGGGCCGACGCTTACGAGCGCGCGGGCGGGCGGTATTATCCCAAGCTGGTCTCCGCCGCGCCGTTCTCGCCGGTGACGGGACCGCGCCTGATCTCGCGTGTCGGCGACGAAGGCCGGGCGATGTTGGTGGAGGGCGCTTTGGCGCTCTGCAAACGCTTCGGGGCCTCGACGCTGGGGATCAATTTCCCGACCCGCGCGGAGTGGGACTTCATGGGCGCGCGCGGCCTGCTGCTGCGACAAAACCAGCAGTATCACTGGCACAACCCCGGCTACGCCCGCTTCGAGGACTTCCTCGCCACGCTCTCATCGAGTCGCCGCAAGACCATCCGCCGCGAACGCCGCGACGCGGTGAAGGATCTGGAGATCGTCCGCCTTACCGGAGCCGACCTCGTCGAGGCGCATTGGGACGCCTTCTACGCCTTCTACATGGACACCGGCTCGCGCAAATGGGGCACGCCCTATCTGAACCGGCGTTTCTTCTCCCTGCTCAGCGAACGGATGGCCGACAAGGTGCTGCTGATCATGGCCCGGCGCGATGGCCGCTGGATCGCCGGCGCGCTCAATCTCCTGGGCGACGACTGCGTCTACGGCCGCAACTGGGGCTGCCTGGAGGATGTCCCCTTCCTGCATTTCGAACTCTGTTACTATCAGGCGATCGACCATGCCATCGCCGCAAAGCTGGAGAGGGTCGAGGCGGGCGCTCAAGGGCAGCATAAGATCGCGCGCGGTTATCTGCCCACGGCGGTCTATTCAGCCCACTACGTCGCCGACAAGGCGCTGCGCACGCCGGTGGCGCGGTTCCTGGAAGAGGAGCGCCGCGCGGTGCAGGGCGAGATGGACTGGCTCGCCGAGGAATATTCGCCGTTCAAGCAGGCAGCCTCGTGAGCTGGCCGCCGGAAGTCGAACTGAGGGGCGACCACGCCTGGCTCGTTCCGTTGCGTCCGGAGCACGCGCCCGCCCTCGCCGAGGGGGCGGCCGAGGGCGAGCTCTGGCGCATCTGGTACACCAATGTGCCCAGGCCCGAGGACATGGCCGGCGAGATCGAGAAACGCCTGGCCAAACAGGCGGCGGGGAACTGCCTGCCGTTCGCAGTGATCGATTCTGCCACCGGCGCTGCGGTCGGGATGACCTGCTATTGGAACCTCGACGCCGAAGCCAAGCGGGTCGAGATCGGAGCGACCTGGTACCGCCGCTCGGTCCAGCGCTCACCGCTGAACACCGAGTGCAAGCGGATGTTGCTGGCCCACGCTTTTGGGGCGCTGGACTGCATCGCCGTGGAGTTCCGCACCCACTTCCTGAACCAGCAGAGCCGCCGCGCGATCGAACGGCTGGGCGCGAGGCTAGATGGCATTTTGCGCAACCACATCCGCGCCAAGGACGGCTCCCTGAGGGACACCTGCGTCTACTCGATCATCGCCGGCGAGTGGCCGGCGGTGCGGACGCATCTGGATTGGCAGTTGGCGAGGCCGAGGGAGTAGCGGGAGTGAGCACGCTACTGAATGGCGATCTGGTGCGTTACTTTGGGTTCGGAAACTTGGTCGAAGCCCAGTTTGTCGTAGAAGTCAGACGCGCGATCTGTCCAAAGGCGGACGACCTTAAATCTACCCACTGCCCCGGCGAGGAGGTGGCGAACCAAGGCCGCACCGGCGCCGGACCTTCGGTGTGATTGGAGCACGTGTATGTGCCTCAGCCTGCCAACGTCGGGGTCACCAGCGTAGGGGTCGATGTTCAGGCCGCCGACGCCGACTAGGCGCTGGCCGTCAAATGCGCCGACGAACACCTCGCCGTCCTGCGCAAATCGATTGCTGCCTTCGTGCCATTCGATGCGGAAGCGTTGCATCATGCTGAAGCCCTGAACGACAGACTCCTCTTCAAGCCTGATGAAATCATCGGGCAGTCTGGTCAAGCGTCGCAAGACGATGTCGGTCATGACGCCTCGGTTCATCCACGCATTGTTGATGGGCTTCACCTCACCTGCCAGCGGACCCTCCCAGCTTCCCACATGGGTGGTGAGCCGACCTTGACAGGTTCGCCCCGCCGGTTGGCGCTTGGGCCTCGGTTGTGCGATCCATTGCGGTCTATCGCCCACCGTTAGCCAATCGAAAGCGGGCAAGAGCACAGTCGTAAAGGTCGGCGTTGGGTCGATGGCGGTCGTAAGCCTCGGCCCGATAAGCAGACCTTGCATCCGACATGCCCCACTCAGAGCCTCGTCGACAGCCGGGACCCTACTGCTAACCGTCGTCATCGCTCGCTGCTGGCGCGACACACGGACGAGACGTCCGACCTCCGATCAGGACCTATCCGCCGCCTTCGCGAGCAAAGCCTTCAAGGTCGCGCTCAGCGTCGGGCTTTCCAAAACGATCTTCGCCATCAGTCGCTCGGACCAACCCTCGGTCTTCGCGGGCTCCAGCCCGTCTTCCGGAGGCACGGCGAGTCCCAGGATTGCGCCGCCACCCTTCCTTGGACGCAACGCCGCGAACTGCACCTTGCGCGACCAGGCGGTGTAGCCTTTTCGCGCCGTCCCGACCGCGCCCGGCAGAGCCATGGCGGCCTCGCGGACGGCATCGAAGATCGCGCGGGAGGCGGGGTCGCTCCAGAGGGTGTCGACCAGGGCCTCGGGTTCGTCCCACATCTTGCCGTGCTCGAACGCTTCGCCCAGGACGATGGAGGCGCGGTTCTGCAACAGGCCGTGGTTTTCCTTGAACCATTTCAGTTGGGCGCGGTGCTTGGTTTCGGGACAGGCGCGGGCGATCGCGACCCAGTCGGCCAGGCTCTTGCCCGTCTCGCGTTCCAGGCCCTCGCGAATGGTGACGAACCATTTCGACTGTCGTTCGGTCAGGTTCTCGGCCATGGTCCGCTCCGCCCCGTTGCGCTAACCAAAGAATGATCCCAACGACCGGAGCCGCGCAACCATGAGCCTCGACGGCGTTTATGACGACAGCAACATCTTCGCCAAGATTCTCCGCGGCGAGATTCCGTCGGCCAAGGTGTTCGAAGACGCCGAGACCCTGGCCCTTATGGATGCGTTTCCCCAGACGCGCGGCCACACCCTGGTGATCAGCAAGACATCGCGGGCCCGCAACCTGCTGGACATCGAGCCGGCGGCCTTGAACGCGGTGATGGCGACGACCCAGCGGGTGGCGCGGGCGGTGAAGGCGGCGCTGAACCCGGACGGCATCCTGATCAGCCAGTTCAACGGATCGGCGGCGGGACAGACGATCTACCACCTCCACGTCCACATCCTGCCGAGGTGGAAGGGTGTGGAGTTGGGACGGCATGGCGAGGGCGGAATGGCGGATGCGGGGGCGCTGGCCGAATTGGCGCGGGCGATCACGGCCGAACTCGGTTAGGCCTTCAGAACCACAAGCCCTGAATGTAACAGCGCATCGTCCCGCGTCGCCAGAGTCAGTCCCTCGACTTTGGCCTGGGCGTAAATCAGCCGATCGAACGGATCGGCGGTCTTCATCACGGCGGACGCGGTCCGCACCGCCCAGGCGTGTGCGATGGACACCGGTAGGATTTCTATTCCGGCTTCAATGAGGAGCCGAGGGAGGTCAGCGGGCGTGGCCAACTTCCCCTTCGCGACTTTGATTGCAATCTCCCACAGACTGGCGACGCTGGCTACCGTCGAGGTTCCGTCCGCGATGGCGTCGAGCACCTCGTCGCTCAACGTTTCGGAAGCGTTGAAGAGCCACAGGATGACGTGGGTATCGAGTAACAGCTTCAAGTCGGATCGGGCGGAAAGATCGGGTTATCTTCCATTTGCCGCGCGAGTTCCTTCTCGAACTCTTCGATGTCCGGTGCGATCCAGATTTGGCCCCGCAGGGATCCCACCCACGATGGGAGGGTCCTGTGCCGAAACTTCGTCGAACTTTCCTCCACGCCGTGTGCTGGAGCGTTCGCGACCGGCATCAGCCGCACGACCGGCTTGCCAGCCCGGGCGATGATGACCTCCTCGCCATTCTCGGCCCGCTCGAGAAGCTTGGAGAGATTGGTCTTGGCCGAATGGACGTTGACGATCATCTAGCTAAGCTAAGCGCGGCGCACTTCCGCGTCAAGCGTCACCCACCCCGCTTCATCGTCTCCCGCGCGATGACGACCTGCTGGATCTGGCTGGTGCCCTCGTAGATGCGGAATATCCGCACGTCGCGGTACAGCCGCTCGATGCCGTGGTCGGCGACGTAGCCCGCGCCGCCGAAGATTTGCACGGCCTTGTCCGCCACCCGCCCGACCATCTCCGAGGCGAAGTATTTCGCCGCCGAGGCTTCAAGGGTGACGTTCTCCCCCGCGTCGCGCTTTCGCGCGCTTTCCAGTGTCAGGGCGCGCGCGGCCAGGGCTTCGGTCTTGCAGTCGGCGATCATGCCCTGGATCAGCTGGAAGCTGGCGATGGGTTGGCCGAACTGTTTGCGCTCGGCGGCATAGGCCACGGTGTCGGCGATCAGGCGTTCGGCGACGCCGACGCAGACCGCGGAGATGTGCAGTCGGCCCCGGTCCAGCACCTGCATGGCGACCTTGAACCCCTCCCCTTCCGCGCCCAGGCGGTTTTCGGCGGGGACTCGGACATTGTCGAAGATCACGTCGTGGATGTGGGCGCCCTGCTGGCCCATCTTCTTTTCGGATTTGCCCACCGACAGGCCGGGAAGGTCGCGCGGGACAAGGAAGGCGGAGACGCCCGCCGCGCCTTTCTTCGTCTGATCGGTGCGCGCCATGACGGTAAAGAGCTGGGCTTTTCCGGCGTTGGTGATGTAGCGCTTCGTCCCGTTCAGCACATAGGCGTCGCCGTCGCGGACCGCCTTGGTCTGCACCGCGGCGCTGTCGGACCCCGCCTCCGGCTCGGTGAGCGCGAAGGAGGTGACGGTGTCGCCGGATGCGATCCCCGGCAGCCATTTGGCCTTCTGGTCCTCGGTCCCGAACATCACCAGCCCCTGGCTGCCGATGCCGACATTGGTGCCGAAGGCCGAGCGGAACGCCGGGCTGGCGTGGCCGATCTCGATGGCGACGAGGCACTCCTCCTCCATGGAAAGATCGAGGCCGCCGTAGGCTTCCGGGATCGAAAGACCATAAAGGCCGAGCGCGCGCATTTCGCCGAGGACGGAGTCAGGCACGGCGTTGTTTTCCGCCACCTCGGCCTCGATCGGCCGCAGGCGCTCGGCCACGAAGCGGCGCACGGTGTCGAGCAGTTGCTCGCGGGTCTCGGCGTCAAGCGCCATGACGGTCTCCGGGGTGGAAGCGAAACGCGGGAACCTCTACCACCTCCCCGCCACGGAGGAAGGTTTCATGGACGGCGGCGAGGCGACGACACCCTGGGTGCGACAGACGGTGACGCGGGGCGAGTGGGCCGGCTGGGAGATCTGGGGCGACGACCCCTTCGAACATCTCTCCGGCCCGTTTTTCAGCCGATTGCGCGAGGACGGGACGCGGGTCTGCGCCTTCCGCGCCGAGGCCAAGCACATGAACGGCGGGGGCTTTATGCACGGCGGTTGCCTGCTGACCTTCGCCGACTACGCGCTCTTCTGCATCGCCGGCGAGGCGCTGGGCGGCGGCCATTCGGTGACCGCCTCGCTGCACGGCGACTTTACCGACGGCGCGGGCGTGGGGGAGCTGATCGAAGCCTCCGGCGAGGTCGTGCGCGCGGGTGGATCGCTGGTCTTCATTCGCGGGACGATCACGTCCGGTGAGCGGACGCTGATGGCGTTCTCGGGGATCGTGAAAAAGGTGCGGGCGCGGAAGTGATCCTTTCGCGCCCGCTGACCCTAAAGCCCAGCTATGACGACATCACGGGTTATGAGGCGTAAATGGTTGCCTACTCACCGACGCCGTTCACGGTCCACGGCCTGACGCCGCGTTCCGGCTGCGACCACGCGATCCGCCAACCGCCCCTGGCCGCGAAGACCTCCGCCGAACCGCCACGCCGAAAGTCGGCCTGACGCAGAACGATCGCGCCGTTGCATCCGGGCGGCAGATCGACTTGCGCGCGCATGACCAGGATGTCGACGCGATCGCAGAGCGAGGCGAGTTTCTCCGTGTTGGGCTTTCGCTTCGTCCACCAGCCGGCCAGGGCCGGCCGCGCCGGCCCGAGCGGCGTGCAGCCGTCGCGGTTGCAGTCGTAGTTGAGCTTCTGGGCGCCTTCCGGGTCGATGGGAACGGCGAGGCCGCGCCGCTGCGTCCAGAGGTTGGTCTGGTAAAGGCGCTTGCCGGGTTTCAACGCCACGGCCTCGCCCGAGATCATCACCGCGGCGTCCTTGCCGTCGCCGGCAATCCAGGCGACCGGCGGCGTCGGCCTTGGCCAGGCCAGGACGGCAAGCGCCATCGGCAGGCCGATCAGCCGCAGCCAGCCGCGCCACAGACACGCGAAGACGATACCGAGATATGAGATCGCCAGCGCGATCTGCGGCGCGCTGGGATAGCCCGTCGCCGCGCCGGGATAGGTCGCGAAGACATGGCCGAGAGCGTTGATCGTCTTGGCCGCCCAGCCGGCGACGAATAGCGCGGGCCGCGCAAGCGTGTCGCCGACCCCGAGCAGTTGTCCCAGCAGGCTGATGGCCAAGGCCGGCATCATCACCGCGCTGGCGACGAAGTCGGCGGAGAGGTTCGCGAAGACCCCATAGTTGGCGACGCGGTTGAAATGCTGGATGGCGAAGGGCCCCGTCGCCGCCCCGGCGACGAAGCTGACCGCCGCGAGGCCGATCAGCCAGTCGCGCGCCTTTTGCAAGGCGGCGAGGCCGCCGGTCAGTCCGAGCGCGCCGTGAGGTCGGCGCCAGACCTCGAACAAGGCGACGAGTGAGGCGGTGGCGCAGAACGACATCTCGAAGCCGGGCTGAACCACGACGTCCGGTTCGAGCATGAGGATGATCAAGGCGGCGACGGCGAGCGAGTGCAGACTGATCGCGCGGCGGTCCATCAGGATGGCGAAGAAGGCGACGCTGGCGGTGATCGCCGCGCGCCGTGCCGGCGGATGGCCTCCCGAAAGCAGCAGATAGCTTCCCACCGCGAGGAGCGCCGCCGCCGCCGCGACCTTCTTGCCGTTCACCCGCAGCGCCAGCCAGGGCCAGGAGGCGATCACGAAGCGGAAGAGGAAGAAGGCGAACCCGCTGAGCGCCGCGGTGTGCAGTCCGGCGATAGCCAGCATGTGCGCGAGACCGGAGCCGCGCAGGTCGTCGCGGGCGCCGGCCGGAAGCCAATCCTGATGGCTGGTGGTCACGGCGACGGCGAGACCCGCCGCGCCGCCGTCGTCCGGCCCCATCACCGCGCCGATGTCCCGCGCGAGACGCTCGGCCACGCGCCAGCGGATGTCGTTGACCGTCATTTCCATCCGCAGCCGCCACGGCGCGACGGGCAGGGCGACCGGCTCCGGCGCCGAGCGCGCGAGACCCACCCCGCCGATCCCCTCGAACCAGGCGTCGCGAGCGAAGTCGTAGGCCCCCGGCGCGGCGGGCGGCGGGGGCGGATCGAGCAGGGTCTCGAGCCGGATCGCCGATCCCGGCGGCGGCAGGCTTTTCGGCCCGCCGGGCGCGGGGACGATGATCCGGATCAGGGTCGGGGTCGCCTCGGGCGTCAGTCGGCTGATCCTGACTGGCGCGATCAGCAGGCGGCCACCCGATGGGCTCGGCGTCGCGACATCGACAACCCAGCCTTCCACGATGACGACCCCCAGGCCGCCCGGCGCGACGGGGGCGGCCATCGAGTCGCTGTGCAGCTTGGCCGCGAGGAAGCCTATCGCGGCGGTCGCCGTCAGTCCCGCCGCGATGACCAGCACGGACCGCCGGCTAAAGCGCCACGCGCCGATCGCCGCCGCGAACAAGGGGATGGCCACGGCCCAGGCGATCCAGACGGGCGGCTCGATCTTCAGGCCCAGATAGATCGCCGCCCCGGCGCCGAAGGCCACGGGCGTCCAGAGCAGGGCGCGCGCGCCCTGGGCCGCGACCTCCGCGCGCAGCCCCCGCCAGACGGATGCCAGGCTAGGAAGGCGCCGAACCCGCGCTATATGAGCGCCCATGCCAGTTTCGGACACCCCGGTCGTCACCCGCGTCGCCCCCTCCCCCACGGGCATGATGCATATAGGCACCGCCAGGACCGCGCTTTTCAACTGGCTTTACGCGCGTCACACGGGCGGCAAGTTCCTGATCCGCATCGAGGACACCGACCGCGAACGCTCCACCGAGGCGGCGGTCAAGGCGATCTTCGACGGCCTGAGCTGGCTCGGCCTGGAGCCGGACGCCCCACCCGTGTTCCAGGCCGCGCGAGCGGACCTGCACCGCGCGGCGGTGGACGAGCTGTTGAAGTTCGGCCGCGCCTACCGCTGTTTCATGACCGTCGAGGAACTGGCCGAGGAGCGCGAGCGCGCCCGGGCCGAGGGCCGCGCCATCCGCTCGCCCTGGCGCGACCGGGAGCCGCCGATCGGCGACAACCGGCCCTTCACCGTTCGCTTCCGCGGACCGCTCGACGGCGAGACGGTGGTCGACGATCTCGTCAAGGGGACGGTGGTGTTCAAGAACCGCGAGCTTGACGATCTCGTCCTGCTGCGCTCCGACGGCGCGCCGACCTACAACCTCGCCGTGGTGGTGGACGATCACGACATGGGAATCACCCACGTCATCCGTGGCGACGACCATCTGAACAACGCCGCGCGTCAAACCCTGATCTATCAGGCGCTGGACTACGCCCTGCCGGCGTTCGGCCACCTTCCCCTGATCCATGGGCCGGACGGCGCGAAGCTGTCCAAACGCCATGGCGCTCAGGCGGTGAGCGAATTCGCGGATATGGGCTATCTGCCCGAGGCGATGCGCAACTATCTCGCCAGGCTGGGCTGGGGCCATGGCGACGATGAACTTTTCAGCGATGCGCAAGCCATCGCCTGGTTCGACGTCGCCGACGTCGTCAAGGCTCCGGCGCGGCTGGATTGGGCCAAGATCAACCACGTCAACAACCACTATATCCGGGAGGCCGAGATCGGGCGGCTGACGGGGCTTGTCCGCGAAATACTGGACCGCGAGCAAACGCCGCTTCCCACGGACGCCGACGCACGGCTGGAAGCGGTGATTCCGCTCGTCAGGGACGGCGCCAAGACCGTTCTGGAGCTGTCCGATCTCTGCCGCTTCGCGCTCGCGGCCCGCCCTCTCGCCCTCGACGACAAGGTCCAGGCCATTCTGACGGAGGAAACGCGCGCGCGCCTGTCACGTCTGAAAGCGGCGCTGGAGAATTCCCCGGTCTGGTCGCCCGAACCCCTCACCGCCGACCTCCGTAGTTTCGCCGCCGCCGACGGCGTGGGCCTGGGCAAGATCGGGCCGGGTCTGCGCGCGGTGCTCTCCGGGGGCGCCCCCGCGCCGGACCTCGCCGGAGCACTGAGCGCGCTTGGTCGCGAGGAAAGCCTCGGCCGGATAGAGGATGCCCTTTCGCACGTGCGGTAAGCCACTATAAGGCTTCCGGCGCCAACACGCTTTTGATGGAGACGAGGGTCATGGCCGACCACGCATCGCTGACGCTCGACGGCAAGAGCTACGACCTGCCGGTGATCAAGGGCACGACCGGCCCGGACGTCATCGACGTACGCAAACTTTACGGCGAAACCGACGCGTTCACATTCGACCCCGGTTTTACCTCGACGGCGGCTTGCGAGAGCAAGATCACCTTTGTCGATGGCGACGCCGGCGTACTGCTGCACCGCGGCTATCCCATCGAGCAACTGGCGGAACACTCGACCTTTCTGGAGGTCTGCTACTTGTTGCTGAATGGCGATCTGCCGACCGCCGCCGAGTTCGTCGATTTCGAGCGAACGATCACCTACCACACCATGATACACAACCAGTTCGACCGCTTTTTCGCCGGCTTCCGCTCGGACGCCCATCCCATGGCGATCATGACCGGCGCCGTGGGGGCGCTATCGGCCTTCTACCACGACAGCATCAACGTCGACGATCCAGAGCAGCGCAAGATTTCCGCCCACCGCCTGATCGCCAAGATGCCGACCATCGCGGCGCGGGCGTTCAAATACTCGGTGGGCCAGCCCTTCGTTACCCCGCGCAACGATATGACCTATGCCGAGAATTTTCTGCGTATGGCCTTCTCCGTTCCGGCGGAAGACTGGAAGCCGAACCCGGTGATGACGCGGGCGATGGACCGCATCTTCATCCTGCATGCCGACCATGAGCAGAACGCCTCGACATCGACGGTACGTCTCGCCGGCTCGTCGGGCGCCAATCCGTTCGCCTGTATCGCGGCGGGCATCGCCTGTCTGTGGGGTCCGGCCCACGGCGGCGCCAATGAAGAAGTGCTGTTGATGCTGAACGAGATCGGGACGATCGATCGTATCCCGGACTTCATTCAGGGTGTGAAAGACCGCAAATATCGCCTCATGGGCTTCGGTCACCGGGTTTACAAGAACTTCGACCCCCGGGCGACGGTGATGCAGAAGACCTGCCATGAAGTGCTGGCCGAGGTCGGTCACGCCGACGACCCGATCCTGAAGGTCGCCCTGGAGCTGGAAAAGGTCGCCCTCAACGATCCCTTCTTCGTCGATCGCAAACTATTCCCCAATATCGATTTCTATTCGGGGATCACGCTGAAGGCGATGGGCTTCCCGACCACCATGTTCACCGTCCTCTTCGCCTTGGCGCGTACGGTGGGCTGGATCAGCCAGTGGAAGGAAATGTTCGAGGACCCGCAGCGCAAGATCGGTCGGCCACGGCAGCTCTACACCGGCCCGCTGAAGAGAGATTACGTGAACGTGGAGCATCGGGGCTAGCTACCCCGCCACCATCCTCGGCGTTGCGGCGAAATAGGCGTCGATGGCGTCGGCGACGCCCTCCATCATGCGCGAGCGCGCCTTGGGGTCCGCCAGGCGGGCTTCGTCTTCGGGATTGGTGATGAACCCCATTTCCAGGAGGGCGGCCGGCACGTCCGGCGCGAGCAGTACGAAATAGCCCGCGTCCCGGTGGCTGCGCGGAAGCAGATCGACCTTCCCCGCGAGACGATCCAGCAACAGATCGGCGAACACCGCGGATCTATTGCGCGTGCTGCGCTGCGTCAGATCGAGCAGGATTTGCGAAGTCCCCGCGTCGGCGCGATTGGCGACCTTGCTGAACCATTCGTTGCGCCCGAGGACGGAGTGAACCCGCCCTCCCCCGCTGTCTGACAGCGTGTAGACGCTGGCGCCATGAGTGGCGGCGTCGCCGCCCGCGCTGTCGGCGTGAAGCGAGATGAAAAGATCCGCCCCGCCGGAGCGCGCGATCTTGACCCGATCCTCCAGCGGAACGAACGTATCCGAGTCCCTGGTCAGAATTACCTTGTAGCGCCCCGTCCTTTCCAGCCTGCCCTTCAAGGCGAGGGCCGCCGGAAGGGTCAGGTCCTTTTCCTGCCGGGTCGCGCCGAGCGCTCCGGAATCGTGTCCGCCATGGCCGGCGTCGATCACGACCACTTTCGGGCGCCGCTCGCCGCGAGACCTCGGCGCGACGGCCGGCTCTTCACGGCGGCTTGAAACCGCCGTCCGGGTCACGCGGGATGGCGCGAGCAGGGTGGGCTCGTCATAGACCGGCGCGGGCTTCATGCGGGGCGGCGGCTCC
Organism: Caulobacterales bacterium; assembly: GCA_038231315.1. Taxonomy (GTDB): domain Bacteria; phylum Pseudomonadota; class Alphaproteobacteria; order Caulobacterales; family Caulobacteraceae; genus Acaudatibacter. The sequence goes on along the minus strand of JBBRLN010000014.1, from coordinate 27,867 downwards.
TCGTTCGCCAGGGTCACCGCCGCCGCCATCGAGACGACGGGGAGCGGGGCCGCGGCCGCGAGATCGATCACATAACGATCATAGGCAACGGTCGCCGATGACGGGATCATGAAGCGGTGGGCGAGCTTCGTCCCCGTGGCCAAGTCGAACCGCAGGCGCGTTCCAGCCGGCGTCTCGGACGCCGACCACCCGGTTACCAGCCCGCGGCCCGGACCGCTGTTGGGCTCCACCCTGGAGCCGGCGGCCAGATCGAGGGTCAGGCGACCTTCGCCATCGCGGCTGAGGGCGGGGGCGCCAGCGGGCGCGGCCAGGTCGATCACCACCCGCGTCGTCGTGCTGTCGCCGCCGAACCTGACCCCAAGTACGCCCGCGGTTTGCGCGAAAGCCGGCGGCGGCGCGCAGATGAGCGTGGCGGCCAGCACGATAAACGCCCCTTTCGCGCCACGGTCTTTCCGCTTGCCGATCTCCACCGCGCACCGCCTATTGTCGACGCCCGGAGATGGGCGAACCGGCGAGCGTGTAGCCTGAGGATATGGCTGAAGGGTTAAATGGCGGTCTGGATTATCGATCCGGGAGATTGCAATTCACGCAAAGCTTTCATTCCCCGGTGCCTTCCCCTAGGGTGCCGGGGCGCGCGCGCCGCATTTCCATCTTTCGCGTTCGCGCCCCTTAGCGCCGGGAACGCCATCATGGCGTGGGCGCGTCATCCTAAGCGCGTTCCCATCCCTGGCGAGCGCGAACCCGAGAACAACCATGGGCTGCGCCGCCTTCGCCTCGTCATCGACCCTTACCGCCGCCGCGGATCGTGGCCGCGTGGGCGTGACGAACATCGAAGTCTACCGCGCGCGCGCCCGCATTCGGCGCCCGGAGCCAAGCTCCGCCCGGCGCCCCGGAGTGTCATATGCCCAAGACGATGTTGATCGACGCCGCCCACCCGGAAGAAACCCGGGTGGTGGTGCTGACCGGGAATGGGGTCGAGGAATTCGATTTCGAGAGCCGCGCGAGGAAACAGCTCCGCGGTAATATCTATCTGGCGAAGGTGACGCGGGTCGAACCCAGTCTCCAGGCGGCCTTTATCGAATACGGCGGCAACCGCCACGGCTTCCTCGCCTTCAACGAAATCCACCCGGACTACTACCAGATCCCCCACGCCGACCGCGAAGCCCTGATGCGCGAGGCCGAGCAGGACGACGAACCGCACGAGGTCCACGAGACCCCCACCGCCGAGAGCCTGGAAGGCCACGAACTCCACGAGGGCGATGTCGAGGTCTTGGAAAGCCTCGATCACGCCGAACCGGTCGGCGGCGGCGACGACGAGGACGAGCGCGACGAGCAGGTCGAGCGGCTGCGTCGCCGGTTGATGCGGCGCTACAAGATTCAGGAAGTGATCAAGCGCAAGCAGATCATGCTGGTCCAAGTCGTCAAGGAAGAACGCGGCAACAAAGGCGCGGCGTTGACGACCTATATGTCCCTGGCCGGTCGGTATTGCGTGCTCATGCCCAACACCGACCGCGGCGGCGGCATCAGCCGCAAGATCACCGCCGGCGGCGACCGCAAGCGTCTGCGCGACATCGTGAACGAGCTCGATGTGCCGCAAGGCATGGGCCTGATCGTGCGCACCGCGGGCGCCAAGCGCACCCGCGCCGAGATCACCCGCGACTACGACTATCTGGCGCGGGCGTGGAGCACCATCCGCGATACCACCATGCACTCGATCGCGCCGGCGCTGATCTATGAGGAAGAGGACCTAGTGAAGCGGGCGATCCGCGACTTGTTCGACAAGGACGTGGAGAGCATCCAGGTCGAAGGGCCCGCCGGCTTCCGTGAGGCGCGCGCCTTCATGCGCATGTTGATGCCGTCGCAGGCCAGGAAGATTCAACTGTATCGCGGCGGTCCGCCCCTCTTCATGGCGCACAAGGTCGAGGACCATCTGGCGCAGATCTATTCGCCCATCGTGCCGTTGAAGTCGGGCGGCTATCTGGTGATCAACCAGACCGAGGCCTTGGTCGCCGTCGACGTCAATTCCGGCCGCGCGACGCGCGAGCGAAACATCGAAGCGACGGCGCTGAAGACCAACCTGGAAGCGGCGGAAGAGACCTGCCGTCAGCTTCGCCTGCGCGACCTCGCCGGCCTCGTGGTGATCGATTTCATCGACATGGACGAGGGCAAGAACAACCGCGCCGTCGAAAAAGTAATGAAGGATTGCCTGGCCTCCGACCGGGCGCGCATCCAGATGGGCCGCATCTCGGCCTTCGGCCTGATGGAAATCAGCCGCCAGCGTCGCCGCAGCGGTATCCTCGAAGGCACGACGCTGGTTTGCCCGCACTGCAATGGCGCGGGACGGATCCGGTCGGTCGAGTCGAGCGCGCTGGCGGCGCTTCGCGCCGTGGAGATGGAAGCCCTGGCCGGAGGCGGCGAGATCGTGCTTCGCGTCCCGCGTGACGTCAGCCTGTATATCCTCAATCACAAACGCGAGTACCTGACCCGCGTCCTGCAAAGCCACGGCCTGTTCATCAGCGTGGTGATCGATGAGGCCTTGACCCACGCCGAACACGCCATCGACCGCGTGAGTAACGTCCCCCATACGCCCGATCCGGCGTGGCAGGCGCGAGCCCTGGCGGACGAAGCGATCGAGGATGACGACGACTTTGTCGACGAGGTCGAAGAGTTCGAGGAGGAGGAACCCCTCGAGGATGTCGCCGGCGCGGCCTACGAAGATGAGGACGACGAAGATCCGGTTCGCGCCGATGGCGGTCAGCCTCGCGAGAGCGACGACGGCGGGCGCCGTCGCGGCCGTCGTCGCCGGCGGGGCCGCCGAACCGAAGAGGCGCCTCGCGCGCCGGATGTCGCGGCGGAGGCGCGTCCCGCACGGGCGGACGAAGGCGATGCCGGCGGCCGACGCCGACGTGGCCGACGCGGCGGACGCCGGGGACGTGACGAAACAGCCAATCCCGACGTCTACGCCTGGTCCTGGCCGGCGCGTCTGAGCGGCGAGGATCCGTACGAATGGCGAGGTCCCGTGGAGCGCGTTTCGCCGCTGGAAGCGACGACCCCGGTCGAGGTCGTGGCGGCGCCGGAACTCGAAATGCTGGACCCGGCGTTTGAACCCTTCATCCCCGCCGTCGCGGGCCTCGCCGAAGCGAACACCTCGGGTGGCGACGAGGAAATCTGGGTGGAGTTGGACGCGCCGGAGATCAAACCGGCCAAGGCCAAGCGTGCGCGCGGTCGAGGTCGCGGCGCCAAGCCTGCCGAGACGCCATTGACGGAGAATCAAGCCATTTCCGCGGAGATCGAGGAAGGCTCGCCCGTCGCGCCGCCGACCGAAACGCCTCTGACGGAGACCCAAGCCATCTCCGCGGAGATCGAGGAAGGCTCCCCCGTGGCTCCACCGTCCGCAACGCCTCTGACGGAGACTCAAGCCATCTCCGCGGAGATCGAGGAAGGCTCGCCCGTAGCTCCGCCCGAACCGACGATCTCGGAGCAAACGCCAGCGCCCGCCGCGCTCCCCGAGGAACCCGCGCCGGAACCTCTGCTCGCGGTGGAGGAAAGCGTTCCCGAGCCCACGGTCGAGCCAACGCCCCCCGCGGAACCGGTCTTCGATCCCGCGGAAATCTCCGCTCCGGCGTCGAAGCCCAAGCGAGGCTGGTGGCGCGGTCGCGGCTGACCCGCTAGACTGCGGGTGATGGGGACGCTGTGAAGGAAGAGACGCTGCGTCCTCCCCCTTGCCTCGCCCGCGCCGTCGTGGGCGCAGTCGCCGGCGTCGGCCTCCTGCTCTCGCCGATTGCCGCGGCGTGGGCGGACGCCCCGCCGGCGATTTCCCTGATCCGCGATACGGAGATCGAGACGATCCTGCACCAGGACGCCGATCCGATGTTCGCCGCCGCCGGCCTCGATCCGAAAGCGGTTAAAATCTACATCATCTCGGATAAGGAACTGAACGCCTTTTCCGCCGGCGGCCAACAGCTCTTTCTCAACACCGGCCTCATCCTCGAGACGAAGACGCCGAACCAGTTGATCGGGGTCATGGCGCATGAGACCGGCCACATCGCCGGGGGCCATCTCGCGCGTTCGGGTGGGTTCAGTCGCGCGGCGCTGGGTCCGATGTTGCTGAGCGTCGGCCTGGGCGTCCTCGCCGCGCTCGCCGGCGCGCCGGACGCCGCCGCGGGCCTGATCTTCTCCTCCGGCTATTTCGGCGAGATCGCCGCCCTCGGTTATTCGCGCGAGCAGGAGTCGCGCGCCGATCAGGCGGCGGCGACCTATTTGGAATCCGCCGGGATGTCGGGCGAGGGCCTCGTCAGCTTCTTCGACAACTTCCGCTATCAGGAGGTCTTCGACGACGAGAAGAAATATCCCTTCTTTCGCGATCACCCGCTTTCCGACGACCGTATCGAGGCGCTGCGCGCCCGCGTCGACCACCTGCCGCACCGCGACGCCGTGGATTCTCAGGAGGCTCTGGATCGCCACGCCCTGATGAAGGCGAAGCTGGAGGCCTTCCTCGACGGCCCAGGTCAGACCTTCAACGACTATCCCATCAGCGATCAATCGTTTCCTGCGAAATACGCCCGGGCCATTGCCTACTACCGCGAGACCGAGACCAAGAGCGCGCTTCAGGCGATCGACGCCCTGATTGTAGAGCGACCCAGTGATCCCTACCTCTACGAATTGCGCGGCCAGGTGCTGTTCGAGGTCGGACGCGCCAAGGAGGCGGAGCCCGCCCATCGCAAAGCTGTCGCGCTCAAGCCCGACGCGCCCTTGCTGCGGATCAATCTCGGCCAGGCCCTGGTCGCCGAAGGCGATCCGACCAAGCTCGACGAGGCGATCGCTCAGATCAACAAGGCGATGCTGCAGGAAAACGACAACGCTCTCGGCTGGCGTCTTCTGGCCGAAGCCTACGACGCCAAGGGCGAGTCGGGCCTGGCGCGGCTGGCGGCGGCTGAGCAGGAGTTCTATCTGGGCGAACTTCTGGAGGCGCGCACCTTCGCCGCGCAAGCTCGGAAACTGCTGAAGGACGGATCCCCCGAATGGCGGCGCGCGACCGACATCATTCTGGCGTCGAAGCCGGACGCGACCGACTTAAAGAGGCTGGGGGTGCCAGGTTGAGCCATCGTATTCTCATCGGCGCCGCGTTGCTCGTGGGGCTGTCGGGCTGTCAGCCCTCCGCCTCCGACAGCGCCGCCTTCGGTCAGCGCGTGCGCGCCTATCTGCTGGCGCACCCCGAAGTGATCCAGGAATCCGCCGCGCGTCTGAAGGCGAAATACGACGCCGACGACGCCGAGAAGATGCGGGCCGGCCGGGCGCTGATCCCGCGCTTGCGCGCCGCGATCGAGCGCGACCCCGCCGATTTCGTCGCCAATCCCGCCGGTCGGATCACGGTGACCGAATTCTACGACTACCGCTGCCCCCACTGCGTCAACGCCGCGCCCAAGGTCCTGGCTCTAATCCATGACCATCCCGAAATCCGTTTCGTCTTCAAGGAAATGCCGATCTTCGGCCCGACCTCGGAATACGCGGCGCGGGCCGCTCTCGCGGTGAAGGCCGCCGGCGGCGACAACCTCGCCTTCTATCGCGCCTTGATGACCGCGGGCCCCCTGGACGCAGAGACCGTGGGCCGTTTGGCGAGGCGCCAGGGCGTGATCACGGTGCCCGACGCCAACCCTCATCTGGCCGCGACCACCACCCTGTTCCAGAAGCTCGCCCTGGGCGGGACCCCCGCCTTCGTGATCGGCGACGAGGTGGTCTATGGCGAGGACATGGACGCGGTCGCCGCGGCGGTGGCGCGTGTCGAGGCGGCGAAGACGAGCTGAGATCTGCCCGAGGGGCGAACGCTAGCCCTCTCCGGCCATCCAGCCGTCGATGTGGAAGAGCCGCCGGTGTTCCTCGATGGCGTAGCGGTCGGTCATCCCGGCGATGTAGTCGCAGACGATCCGCGCGCCTCCCGCGGCGTCCTTTTCCTGGTGGCGAGCGAACCAGTCCGCCGGCAGGACATCCGGTTCGGCGACGAAGAGATCGAACATCTCGCTGAGCAGGCGCCGCGCCTGGCTGCGCGTGCGGTTGACCCGCCAGTGGCGATACATTCGCTCGTGCAGGAAGGCCCGCAGGCGGGCCAGGTCCTCGATCATGTCGGCGGAGAAGGCGACGAGGGCGCCGTCCATCGCCCGCACGTCGTCGGCGGTTCGCGGCCCTGACGCCGAGGCCCGCGCCGCGGTCTCGATCATGATATCGCCGATCATTTCGCCGATCATCCGCCGGACAGTCTCCAGGCGGATGAGGCCGGGCTCAAGGCCCGGAAAATCCTCGCGTACGCCGGAGAGGATCGGCCCGACGAGGGGCACGTCGGCCAGTTCGTCCAGGCTGAAGATCCCCGCCTGCAGGCCGTCGTCCACGTCGTGATTGTTGTAGGCGACATCGTCGGCGAGCGCGGCGACCTGCGCCTCGGCCGAGGGCCAGCCGGTCAGGCCCAGATCGAAGACGCGATCGAACTCCAGGATCGAGCTCCAGGCCGGGGTGTTCAGCATTCCCGTCGCCGGCCCGTTGTGTTTGACCACGCCCTCCAGCGTCTCCCAGGTCAGGTTCAGTCCATCAAAAGTCGGATAACGCCGTTCGAGACTGGTCAGCACCCGGAAGGTCTGGACGTTGTGATCGAAGCCGCCCCACGGCTGCATCCGCGCCTGAAGCACGTCCTCGCCGGCATGGCCGAACGGCGGATGCCCCAGATCGTGGCCGAGGCCGATGGTCTCGGCGAGGTCGGCGTCGAGGCCGAGGGCGCCGGCCAGCGACCGCGCGATCTGGGCAACCTCCAGCGAATGGGTCAGGCGGGTGCGGAAATGATCGCCCTCGTGGGCGACAAAGACCTGGGTCTTCTCCTTCAATCGCCGGAACGCCGAAGCGTGGATGATTCGGTCGCGGTCCCGCGCGAAGGGCGTTCGCGTCGCGCTGGGCGGTTCGGGATGGAGACGGCCCCGCGACGCGGTCCAATCCACCGCATAGGGAGCGCGTTCATTCGGAGAGATCATCGACGGCCCTTGGTCGTCGCCCGTTTGCCAACGGACGCGCGCGCTCTCATATAAAGCGTCCACGGGATTTACCGAATTGACCGCGCACGACCTTACCCTTTCCGCATCGGCCGCCCGCCGCCTGCGCGACATTTCCGCGAAAGAAGGCGGCCCCCGCCTGTTGCGGGTGGCGGTGGACGGCGGCGGCTGCTCCGGCTTCCAGTACCGCTATGATCTGGTCGAGGCGCCTGAGGCCGACGACTATGTGGTCGAGCGCGATGGCGCGGCCGCGGTCGTGGACGTGATCTCCCTGGCTCTGCTGAAGGGTTCCGAGATCGACTTCGCCGACGAGATCGCCGGCGCCGAGTTCAAGATCAAGAATCCCAACGCAAAATCCAGTTGCGGCTGCGGCGTCAGCTTCTCGATCTGACGACGGCGGCCCTCTTCGCGTGCGAATCGCCACCTGGAACGTCAATTCGGTCAACGCCCGGCTGGAGACGGTGCTGCGCTGGTTCGAGGCGGAGAGCCCGGACGTGGCCGTCCTGCAAGAGACCAAATGCGTCGATGAGAAGTTCCCCGCCGAGGCTTTCGAGCGCCTCGGCTACAACGTCGCCGTCCACGGCCAGAAAAGCTACAACGGCGTCGCGATGGTCTCCAAGACCCCGCTCGAAGACGTCCGGCGCGGCTTGCCCGATGGCGAGGGTGATGATCACGCCCGCTACATCGAGGCGGTCACCGGAGGCGAGACCCCGGTTCGGGTCTGCGGGATCTACCTACCCAATGGCAATCCGATCGGCACGGAGAAATTTACCTACAAACTGAAGTGGATGGCCCGCTTGGAGGCGCATGCGCGGGAACTTCTGACCCTCGAGGAATCCCTGGTCATCGCCGGAGATTTCAATGTCATCCCCGAGCCCGAGGACGCCGACCGCCCGGAGGGCTGGTTGGGCGACGCTCTGTTCCAGCCGGAAACCCGGGCCGCCTTTCGCGCCCTCAAGTGGCTCGGCCTTACCGACGCCTATATGGCCGTCGACGGCGCGCCGGGCGGTTACACCTTCTGGGACTATCAGGCCGGGGCCTGGAACCGGAACCACGGGATAAGGATCGATCATCTGTTGCTGAGCCCGCAGACGGCGGATTGGCTGGAGGGCGTGACGATCTTCCGCGACGTGCGGGGGTGGGAGAAACCGAGCGACCACGTGCCTGTGGTGGTGAGCTTAGGATAGTCCATCCCTTTTAAAGCGGACGCCTGCGCTCCAAAGAAGATAGGTTGACAAGCGCGGCCCGGCACCGGATCATTTACGGCGTAAGGGAAAACGCCGATGATCAACCTTTTCGCTGCCGCGATCGCGTTTGTGGTCATCCACCTCTTTGTCGCGGGCACGAAAATCCGCGACATCATCGTCACCCGAGTCGGCGCCGGCGCGTACGCGGGGCTATTTTCCGCCGCGTCGGTCGCGGGCCTGATCTGGCTGGGTTTCGCCTATGGTGGAGCGCGGGGCGCGGACGGCGACGCTCTATTCTGGGTCGCCACGCCGCTGACCAAGGCGTTTCAGCTCGTGATCCAGATCGTTGCTTTCGTCTTCGTCGTGATCGGCCTCACGACCCGCAATCCGACGAGCGTCGCGCAGGAATCGGCGCTCGATTCGCCGACGGTGGTCAGCGGTATGCTCCGCATCACCCGCCATCCGTTTTTGTGGGGGGTGGCGATCTGGGCGGTGGGGCATCTGCTGGTGAACGGAAACGCAGCCAGCCTCATTCTGTTCGGCTCGATGCTGATTCTCGCCCTGGTCGGGACGACGAGCATCGATCGCAAGCGCAAGCGGATGCTGGGCGACAAGTGGGATGCCTTCGCCGCCCAGACCTCTAACCCGCCCTTTGCGGCGATCCTGGCCGGACGGCAGTCCTTCGCGCACGTCCCCCGCGAGATCGGCTGGTGGCGGCCCACCCTCGCGATCGCGATTTACATCGCGGTGATCTTCGGCCACCCCTACGCCTTTGGCGCGTCGGCGCTGCCCAACGGCTGAGGATGGCTTGAAAGCTTCGTTCGGCGCGCTCGCGGGCGCGATCCTGATCCTGTCCTGCGCGGCCCGGGCCGAGGCGCCCCATGCGCCCGCCGCGATGAGCGCCGCCACCGCGGGCCTCGAGGCCCATGCCGGGCTTCTCCCCACCTGGATCGATCGCAAGGGCGGCCGCGTCCTGGTCACCCTGCCGCCGGCCGCGAAGGACGGCGTTTCCGCGCGGCTGCTCTATCAGGTGTACCTCCGCGCCAGTCTGGGCTCGACGCCGGTGGGGTTGGATCGCGACCAGCCCGGGGCGACTCAGATCCTGGTCTTCCGCCGGGTCGGAGCGAAGGTCTACGCCGAGTTCGAGAACACCGATTTCCGCGCCGAGGGCGGCTCGTCGGAGGAGAAGGACGCGGTCAGCGATTCCTTCGCCAAGTCCACCGTCTGGTCCGGCAAGATCGAGGCCGAGGGGGCGGATGGCGCCATGCTGGTGGATATCACCGGCTTCCTCACCCGCGACGCGGACGGCGTTGTCGAGGCCCTGCGCGACGGCAAACAGGGGGCGTTCAAGCTCGAGGCCGACCTCAGCCACCCGGATCTCGACGACGCCCTCGCCTTTCCCGAAAACCTCGAGTTCGAGGCGACCCAGACCTACACCGCCGACGATCCCGGCAAGGAGGTGCGGGGCATCGCGCCCGATCCGCACGCCATCACCCTGACCGTCCACCATTCCCTGATCGAACTGCCCCCGCCGGGCTTTGAGACCCGGCTGGCCGACCCGCATTTCTCCACCATCGACCGCCTGGTCACCGACTACGCCGCGCCCCTGGACGCCCCCCTCGCCTACCGCCTGGCGCCGCGTTTCCGGCTGAAGAAGCTCGATTCCGCCGCCGCGCGCTCGCGGGTGAAGAAACCCATCGTCTTCTATGTCGACCGCGCCGCGCCCGAGCCGATCCGCTCGGCCCTGATGGAGGGCGCCCGGTGGTGGGCGGAGGCGTTCGACAAGGCGGGCTACGTCGACGCCTTCCGGGTCGAGTTGTTGCCCGAGGGCGTCAGCCCGTTGGACGCGCGCTACAACGTCATCAACTGGGTTCACCGCCAGACGCGCGGCTGGTCCTATGGTCAGGGCGTCATCGACCCGCGCACGGGAGAGATCGTCAAGGGTTCGGTGCTGTTGGGTTCGCAGCGCGTGCGTCAGGATCGGATGATCTTCGAGGGCCTGCTCGGCGCGGAGGGAACCGGGAAAGGCGGGCCGGACGATCCCGTGCAGATCGCGCTCGCTCGCATCCGGCAGCTGGCCGTGCACGAGACCGGCCACGCCCTCGGCTTGGCGCATAATTTCGCCGGCAGCACGATCGGACGCGCCTCGGTGGACGACTATCCGCCGCCGCGCGTGGAAATCCGGGATGGCAAGCTCGACCTGTCGGACGCCTATGCCAAGGGCGTCGGGGCATGGGATCTTTTCGCGGTGAATTGGCTGTATTCGCAGGCCCCGCCCGGCGTGGATCAGAAGGCGGCGCTGGCCAAGATCGTGAGCGACGGCTTCGCCTCCGGCCTGAAGTTCGTCTCCGACAACGACGCCCGGCCGGTCGGTTCGGCCAATCCCATCGGCTCCCTATGGGACGACGGTCCCGACGCGGTCGCGGGCCTGGACCACGCCATGGCGGTGCGCCGCATCGCGCTGGCGAACTTCGGCCCGCGCAACCTTCGCGCCGACGCGCCGATGTCGGACCTGAAGCGGGTGCTCGTCCCGATCTATCTCTTTCACCGCTATGCGATCGACGCCGCCGCCAAGTCGATCGGCGGCGTAGAGTTCACCTACGCCGCCAACGGCGACGGGCGCGAGCGCGCGGCGGTGGTTTCCGGGGAGCGTCAACGCGAGGCCTTGCGGGCCTTGCTCGAGACCGTCAGACCGGCGGCGCTGGACCTGCCCGAACCGCTGATCGCGGTGCTGAACAGCGGCAGGTCGGACACCCCCGATCCGCAGTTCGAGACCGAGATCTTCGGCGACGACGCCACGCCCGTGTTCGACCTTCCCGGCGCGGCTGACGTCGCCGCGGACATCACTTTCACCGCCCTCCTCGCCGCCGACCGCCTCAACCGTCTCGCCGATCAGGGCGCGCGGCTGCCGGGGGCCCTCGGCGTGGACGAAACGCTGACCGGCGCCATCGAGGCGGTCTTCAACGATCGCGCATCGGACCCCGCCCACGCCGTTGAAGTCCGTCGCCGGGTGCGGATGCGGCTGGTCTTCGACCTCGAGCGGGCGCGGGACGACAAGCGACTCTCCCCAACGGCGAGCGCGGAAATCTCCGGGGCCTTGCGGGGCCTCGTCGAGAGGTTGCGGCATTCACCGGGCGCGGGCGCGGACAAGGCGTTGTCGATGAGCTTGGCCGAGCGCCTGACGCGACCCGCCTCCGCGCCGCCGCCCGTGATCGCGCCGTTGAAAGTCCCGTTGGGGGCGCCGATCGGATAGGTTTTTTGCGCGGTGTCCACGCGGCATCGGTGTCGACCTCTACGCTCCTCGCCGCTCCTGCAAGGCGATCGGCACGGCCGCGGAGCCAGCGGCGATCCCATCCCCATCGATCACCACGCGGGAAGCGCTCAGACGCGCGCGGCGGCCCGGCTCCAGCGCCGCGGCCTGGGCTTCGGGCATGTCGGCGACGAGGCGCTGGCCGCCGAGGGCCTGACACTCGACCGAGCGCAGCGCCCCCCGCCCTCGAGTCTCCACGACGCGCACCGGCAAGCCTTCGGCGTTAGGTCCGGCATCGAGCTTCGTCTCGGAGGGACGGAACATCGCTGTCGCCGCACCGGCGGGCGCTGCGCCCTGGATCGGCGCGCGGAACCCTTCGAACACCGCCTGGCCGGCGACGATCTCGCACGGCAGCCGATTCACCTCGCCGAGAAACTCGAAGACAAAGGGCGACGCCGGGGTTTCGTCGAGTTCGCGCGGTGTCCCGATCTGCTCGATGCGACCCTTGTTCATCAGGACCACCCGGTCGGCGAGGGCCATGGCCTCGTCCTGATCGTGGGTGACGAGAATGGTGGTCACCCCCGTGGCGTCGTGGATGCGGCGGAGCTCCTCGCGCAATTCCTTGCGCACCTTGGCGTCGAGCGCGCCGAAGGGCTCGTCGAGGAGGAGAAGACGCGGCTCGACCGCGAGGGCGCGGGCGACGGCCACGCGCTGACGTTGACCGCCGGAGAGCTGAGCCGGATATCGCCCGCCCAGGCCCTCGATCTGGGTCAGGGCCAGAAGCTCCTCGACGCGGGCCTTGATCTTGGCGCGGGGCGGCCGCTCCTTGCCCGGGCGGACTTCAAGACCGAAGGCGATATTCCGCGCGACCGTCATGTGGCGGAACAGGGCGTACTGTTGGAAGACGAGACCGACCCGCCGCTCCCGCGCCGACAGGGCGAGGAAGTCTTCGCCGTCCATGAACACACATCCGTGATCCGGCGTGTCCAGTCCCGCCAACACCCGCAGCAAGGTCGTCTTCCCCGAGCCGGAAGGGCCGAGCAGGGTCAGGAATTCGCCGTCCCGCGCCTCGAAGGAGACGCCTGTAAGCGCCGGAAAACGCCCGAATTGTTTGTAGACGCCGTCGACGGTGAGGGTCATGGGGCGCTTCGCCTCTCGAGCAGGGCTTTGAGGATCAAGGTGGCCACGGCGAGGCCCGCAAGCAAGGTCGCGCAGGCGAACGACCCGGCAAAATCGTAGTCGTTGTAAAGCGCCTCGACATGCAGCGGCAGGGTCTCGGTCAAGCCCCGGATGTGGCCCGAAAGGACCGAAACCGCGCCGAATTCTCCCATGGCGCGGGCGTTGCAGAGCAGCACCCCGTTAAGGAGCGCCCAGCGGATGTTGGGCAAGGTCACGTGGTAGAAGACGCTCCAGCCCCCGGCCCCCAGAGTCACCGCGGCAAGCTCCTCCTCGGCCCCCTGCTCGGCCATCAGCGGGATGAGTTCCCTCGCGATCAGCGGCACGGTCACAAGGATCGTTCCCAGCACGATGCCGGGCACGGCAAAGATGATCTTGATTCCCATCACGTCGAGAAACGGCCCGAACCAGCCTCGCGCGCCAAAGACCAGCACCCAGACCAGGCCGGAGATCACCGGCGACATCGACAGCGGCAAATCGATCAGGGTCATCAGGGCTGCTTTGCCCTTGAATTCGAACTTGGCGATCGACCACGCGGCGGCGAGGCCGAAGACGAGGTTCAAAGGCACGGCGATCGCGGCCACCAGCAGGGTGAGTTTGATCGCCGAGATCGCGTCGGGATCCTTGAAGGCGGCGATGAATGTCAGGGCCCCCTTGGAGAAGGCGCCGCCGATCACCGCGGCCAGCGGCGCGCCGATGATCAGGGCGATCCACAGGACGCTGGCGCCGACCAACAGCCTGGCGCTCCTGCTCTCGACGGCGCGCGGGGGCGCCGCGCCCAGGATCATGGCGCGACCCTCTTGACCAGAAAGACCTGCGCCATGTTCGCAAGGACGAGCACGACGAGGGAAACGGCCAGCATGGCCAAGCCCACGGAGGCCGCGCCGGCATAGTCATAGGCCTCCAGCTTGGTGACGATCACCAAGGGCGCGATCTCCGAAACCCCGGGCATGTTGCCGGCGATGAAGATCACCGACCCGTACTCCCCGGCGCCCCGTGCGAACGCCAGGGCGAAGCCGGTCAGCAAAGCCGGGGCCAGAGCGGGGGCGACGACCCGAGCGAAGATCGTCAGACGCCCCGCGCCCAGGGTATGGGCCGCTTCCTCCAGGCTGGCGTCGAGATCTTCCAGAACCGGCTGAACAGCGCGCACCACGAACGGCAGGCCCACCGCAAGCAGGGCGACGAAGACCCCCGTCGGGTTGTAGGCGAGCTTTATTCCGAGCGGCGCCAGCAGACTGCCGATCGGTCCGTTCGGACCGTACAGCGTCGCTAGCGCGATCCCCGCGACGGCGGTCGGCAGGGCGAAGGGCAGGTCCACCGCGGCGTCGAGAATGCGCCGGCCTGGAAAGCGATAGCGGCTGAGCACCCAGGCGATCAGCAGGCCGCCGACGACATTGGCCAGGGCCGCCAGGGTCGCGGCGCCAAAGCTCAGGCGCAGAGCAGCCAGGGTGCGCGGCTCGGCGATCGAACGGGTCAACCCGGATAGACCATGTTCCCAGGGCCGCGCGACGAGGGCGGCGAGCGGGAGCAGGATGATCAGGCCGGCGTAGACCATGGTGAAGCCGAAAGCGCCGCCAAAGCCGGGCAAGGCGCTCGGCTCCCGCCACCGCGCGCGCCGCGCCGGGAGGAACACCCGCGCCCCTGGAAGCGCGAAATCGCTCATCTCGGTTTGTAGATTGCGTCGAACGCGCCGCCGTCGGCGAAGTTCTGCGCTTGGGCCGGCGTCCAGCCGCCGAAGGCCGCTGATCCCGCGGCGCGCGCGGCCATGGGCGCGGCGAGCGCGGCGGCGCCCCCCGCCGCCAGCATCCTCCGCCGGGAAATCACATCGTGCATGAGCGCGCCTCAAACCTCACCGCGCCCATTAGGCCTCGGACCCCGGGCGCGACAGGGAGATTTTGTCAGGCCGAGCGAAAATTTACTGCGGCTGAAGACGGGAACCTCGAACGACTTCCAGACCGGACTGTCCGGTCCTATTGTCGATCCCTGTGAATTCGCCTCGAACCCTCAGCCTTCGGGGCTCGCTTCGTCACGCGAAACCTGGCGCTGGTACGGAAGTGCCAGACGCCGAACACGGCGAACCACACCAGGGCAAGCGCTCGCAGGGGCGTGGCCGCGCGGGGGATGAGGCTGCCGGCGATCAACAATCCCAGAAAGCCCACGATCCCCGCCAGGAACACCGCGAGGGCGACCAGGATGGCGTCGGAGGAACGACCCGTCCCGACGTCGCGCGCCTCTCGCCGCGCGCCTCGGCGCGGTGCGACGGAGGGCGGGTTGCTGAACATACCGGGGACCATGACGCCCTCACCGTAGAGGGGTCGGCATAAACTCTCGATCCGGCCTGAGGCCCGGGGATATAAAGGCATCGCAAAAGGGTCTTATCCGCAATGACTTACGACTTAGAGTTCAGTCTCCGATGAAGCGATAGCCGACGCCGCTTTCGGTCACCAGATGGCGCGGATTGGAGGGGTCCGGCTCCAGCTTCTGGCGCAGGTGGCCGATGAAAACGCGCAGGTACTGGACATCGTCGGCGTTGGCCGGCCCCCAGACGGCCGTGAGGAGATGCTTGTGGGTCAGCACCCGGCCCTGGCCCTCCACCAGCTTGGCCAGGAGGTCGTATTCGCGGGGCGACAGCTTGACCGGCTCGCCCGACCGGGTGACGAGACGCTTGACCAGATCGATTTCCAGTTCGCCGGCCTTGGTGATCGCCGGGGCCCCCGCGCCGGCCAGGCGATGGCGGGAGGCGACCCGGAGACGGGCCAGGAGCTCGCCCACGCGAAACGGCTTTTCCACATAGTCGTCGGCTCCCATGTCCAGGGCGTCGATCTTTTCGGTCTCCATGTCTCGCGCCGACAGAATCAGGATCGGGCCATCGTAGAAGGCGCGCGCCTTCTCCAGCGCCTGCTTGCCATCCATGTCCGGCAGGCCGAGGTCGAGGATCACCGCGTCGGGCGCGCGTTTCGCGATGGCGGAGAGTCCCTCGGCGGCGGTGTCGGCGCGGATCGGCTCATAGCCGGCGGCTTCCAGAGCGGGACCCAGAAAGCGGTGGATCTGCGGCTCGTCGTCTATCACCAGGATGCGGGGCCTGTGCGCGCTCACGCGAGGTCTCCGGCCGGGGACTTGCGCAGGGAGATCAGCACCCGGGTCCCCTTGCCGCCGTGGATCGGGCTGGCGGCGGCGATGCGCCCGCCCATGGCTTCGACGAAGCCCTTGGCGATGGAAAGGCCCAGCCCCGCGCCCTTGCGGTCTTTGGGGCCGCGGTCCGAGGGCTCCTCCAGCCGACGGAATTTCTCGAAGATACGCTCGATCTCCGCCTTCGGGATGCCGGGACCCTCGTCCTCGATGGAGATCACCACATTGCCACGATCCTCATACACCGCCGCCTCGATCGGCAGGCCGTCTGGACTGTATTCGATCGCGTTCTCCAGAATATTGACGATCGCCTGTTCCAGCAGGCTGGGGTCGGCCCGGACGGTCGTCAGCTCCGGAGGAAAGTCGCGCAGCAGGGTATGGCCGCCGAGACGCCGTTCGACACGGTGCGTCGCGGACGTCAGCACATCGCGGACATCGGTCCATTCCGAACGGGTCTTGAGGGCGCCGCCCTCCAGCTTGGTCATGTCGAGAAGATCGCCGACGTAACGGTTCAGCCGATCGGCCTCCTCGCGGATGGAGATCAGCAGGTCGGCGCGCACCTCCGGCTTTAGCGTGTCGTCATAGTCGATCAGCGTCGTCGCCGAGCCCATGACGGTGGAGAGCGGCGTGCGCAGGTCGTGGCTGATGGAATTGAGCAAGGCGGCGCGCAGCTTGTCCGATCGGCGCAACGCCTCGTTTTCCACGGTCGCGGCGGCGAGTTCGGCGCGTTCCAGGGCCACCGCGCCCTGGTCGAGCATGGCGGCGACCAGGCGCTGTTCATCGGGGCCTTGTGTGGTGACGGTCTCGATGCCCGCCACGCCGGATTGACCGCGCACGCCGTTGAGCGGGCTGAAGGTCCAGCCGATCTGCGGCAGGGTCCCGGTGCCCCGGCCGGCGGCTTCCTGTTTCTCCGAAGCCCAGCGCGCGGCGGTCATTTCGGTGGTGGAAAGCTCGACCGCGTTCGGCGCGCTGGCGGCGATTTCCAGGCTGTCTCCGCGCGCCAGCAAGACGACGGCGCGGGAGCCGGCCGCCGCCGACGCCTGTTCGGCCAGGGCTTGAGCGGTGTCGCCGATCGTGGCGCCCGCGGAAAGTCTGCGGCTGGCCGCCAGCAGGGCCGTGACCGCCGAGGCGCGCCTCGAAGACAGCCGTTCCTGATCGCGAACGCGGCCGGTGAGCCATCCGGTCGCTCCGGCTACGGCCATGAAGATCGCGAAGGTGATCACGTCGGTGGCGTGACCGATGCGGAAGGAAAACCTCGGCTCCAGAAAGAAGAAGTTATAGGTCGCGATGGCCAGCACGGCGGCGGCCAGCGCGGGCCGCAGCCCGCCGAGCAAACCCGCGATCAAGACGCTGGC
Organism: Caulobacterales bacterium; assembly: GCA_038231315.1. Classification (GTDB taxonomy): domain Bacteria; phylum Pseudomonadota; class Alphaproteobacteria; order Caulobacterales; family Caulobacteraceae; genus Acaudatibacter. The sequence continues at coordinate 10,739 of JBBRLN010000014.1, read as the reverse complement.
GAGAAAAATCATCCCGAGATCGGCGCCGAGGGCAAAGCGGTCGAGCAAGGCCGCCAGGCCGCTGGCGATGGCCACGGCGGCCACCGCGCCGGCATAGCGGAGAGGCTGCTGGCGGACATCCTTGATCACGGCCGCGGGTGTCGGCAGCGTTTCGGTCTCCGGCGCTCCGGCGCCGACGAAGTGCAGCTCCGCGCCCCCGGACCTCTGAAGGAAGGCATGGCCCAAAGAGCGACCCAAGACCACGCGCCACAGGCTGTCGCGGGACTTGCCCATGACGATCTGGGTGACATTGCCACGGCGCGCGAAGGCCATCACCGTCTCGGGGACGTCGTCGCCGGTCAGGACGATGGTCGCCGCGCCGAGCTGTTCGGCGATCTTGAAGGCCTCGGTAACCCGGCGGGCCGACTTGGCGTCCTCCGTCGGTTTGTTGGGGCGCTCGACGTGGGCGACGGTCCACGGCGCGTCCATCAGATCCGCGAGGCGACGTCCGGCGCGGACCAGCGACGAGGCCCCGGCGTCGCCGGCGATCAGAACGAGGATACGTTCGCCCGCCGCCCAGGGCCCCTCGATCCCGCCGCGCCGCATGGCGTCGACGAGCTGGTCGTCCACCGTCTGCGCCGCGCGCCGCAGCGCCATTTCGCGCAACGCCGTGAGGTTTTCCGGCTTGAAGAAATTGTCCGAAGCCAGCCGGGCTGTTTCGGGAAAATAGACCTTTCCGGCGTGGAGGCGTTCGCGGAGTTCCTCGGGGGTGAGATCGACCAGTTCGATCTCGTCGGCGGCCGAAAGCGCGGAGTCGGGCACCGTCTCGCGGACGCGGACCCCGGTGATCCTCCAGACCACGTCGACGAGACTTTCCAGATGCTGGACATTGAGCGTGGTCCAGACGTCGATACCCGCGCGGAGCAACTCCTCGACATCCTGGTAGCGTTTGGGATGGCGGGAGCCGGGCGCGTTGGAATGGGCGTATTCGTCGACGAGGAGAAGTCGCGGCTTGCGCTTCAGGGCCCCGTCGAGATCGAACTCCTCCAGCTCATGGTCGCGATACTGGATGGTCGCCCGGGGCATCACCTCCAGACCCTGCAGCAGCGCCTCGGTGTCCTTGCGACCGTGGGTCTCGGCGACGCCGACAAGGACATCCGCGCCTTCCGCCTTGCGACGACGGCCCGCGGTCAGCATCTCGAAGGTCTTGCCCACCCCCGGCGCCATGCCAAGATAGACCTTCAGCCGCCCCCTGCCCTGTCGCTTGGAATGGGCGAGAAGGGCGTCCGGGTCCGGGCGGAGGGCGTCTTTCATCACCCCCTAGGGTGACCCGAAGGATACTTCGCGTCCAGGGCGCGGTTCACGGCCAGGACGTTGACGTGGGGCTGACCGATGAAGCCGAGGAACGGCGCGCCGGCAAGGCGATCGATCACCGCCTGCACCGCGGCGACCGGGACGCCGCGCGCGGCGGCGACGCGCGGCGCCTGCATCCTGGCGTTCTCTGGGGAAATGTCCGGGTCGAGCCCGCTGCCCGAGGTGGTCACGGCGTCGGCGGGGATGGCCGCGCCCGGATTTTCCTTGCGCAGGGCGGCGGTGTCGCCGGCGACGCGGTCGATCAGCTTTTGGTCCATCGGTCCCATGTTCGAGCCACCCGAACTCGTGGGGTCGTAGCCCTTGCCGGCCGCCGAGGGCCTGGGGTGGAGGTATTCCGGCTTGGCGAAACCCTGGGCGATGAGGATCGAGCCGACCGTGGTCTTGCCGTCGGTGATCAGGCTGCCGCCCGACTGGGCCTGAAAGACGAGGCGGGAAATCCCGGTGATCGCCAGCGGATAGGCCAGCCCGAAGACCAGTGTGAAGAGGACCATCATCACGATGGCGGGACGGATTTCGCGGAGCATGGCGATCGCTCTCTAAACGAGGTGAACGGCGTTGATGAGGAAGTCGATGATCTTGATCCCGATGAACGGCGCGATCACACCACCCAGGCCGTAGATCAGGAGGTTGCGCGAGAGCAGCGCGCCGGCGCCGATGGCGCGGTATTTGACCCCGCGCAGGGCGAGCGGGATCAGGGCGACGATGATAAGGGCGTTGAAGATCACCGCGCTCAGGATCGCGCTCTGGGGGCTGCCCAGCCGCATGACGTTCACCGCCGCCAGGGCCGGCAGGGCCACGACGAACATCGCCGGGATGATCGCGAAATACTTGGCCACGTCGTTGGCGATGGAAAAGGTGGTCAGGGCGCCGCGGGTGATCAGGAGCTGTTTGCCGACCTCGACGATCTCGATCAGCTTGGTGGGATCGCTGTCCAGGTCGACCATGTTGCCGGCCTCGCGGGCGGCCTGGGTTCCGGTCTGCATGGCGACGCCGACATCGGCCTGGGCGAGAGCCGGGGCGTCGTTGGAGCCGTCGCCGCACATCGCCACAAGTCGGCCCTTGGCCTGCTCCTCGCGGATCAGAGCGAGCTTGTCCTCCGGAGTGGCTTCGGCGAGGAAGTCGTCCACCCCTGCCTCGGAAGCGATTGTGGCGGCGGTGACGGGATTGTCGCCCGTGATCATCACCGTGCGCAGGCCCATGCGGCGCAGGTCGGCGAAACGCTCCTTTACGCCCGGCTTGACCACGTCCTTGAGGTGGATGACCCCCATCAACTTGCCGTCTTCCGCGCACGCCAGAGGGGTGCCGCCGGAGCGGGAAATGCGATCGACGGCGGCGGCGACGTCGCTGGGGACTTCGTTCGGCGCGAGACCGACCAGGCGGTAGATCGCGTCCACCGCCCCCTTGCGGTATTCGACGCCCCCGGAGTCGAGACCCGAAAGACGGGTCGTGGCGCTGAATGGAATCGAGGTCGCGCCATCGGGCAGGGTCTCGATGAGACCAAACTTTTCCCGCGCCAGCTCCAGGATGGAGCGGCCCTCCGCCGTCTCGTCCCCAAGGGAGGAGATGACCGCGGCGCGCAGGGCGCGGTCGTCGGGCACGCCGGGTGCGGCGATGACCTCGGTGGCCATGCGGTTGCCGAAGGTGATGGTCCCGGTCTTGTCCAGCAGCAGGGTGTCGCAGTCGCCCGCCGCCTCCACCGCGCGACCGGATGTGGCCAGGACGTTGACCTTCAACAGCCGGTCCATTCCCGCGATGCCCACGGCCGAGAGCAGCCCGCCGATCGTGGTGGGGATGAGACAGATGAAGAGCGCGCCCAGGACGATCGGGTCGAGATCGACCTTCGAATAGGCGCCCAGGCCCAGCAAGGTCACCACGGCGATCAGGAAGACGAGGGTCAGGCCCGCGAGTAGCACGGCGAGGGCGATCTCGTTCGGCGTCTTGCGGCGGTTGGCGCCTTCGACCATGGCGATCATGCGGTCGAGGAAGCTGGAGCCGGGACCGGAGGTTACGCGGATCTTCAGGAAGTCGGAGACCACGGTCGTGCCGCCGGTGACGGCCGAGCGGTCGCCGCCGCTTTCCCGAATCACCGGCGCCGACTCGCCCGTGATCGCCGACTCGTTGACCGAGGCGACGCCCTCGACGATTTCGCCGTCAGCGGGGATGACCTCTCCGGCGTTCACTAGGACGATCATGCCCGGCGTCAGTTCGCTGGAGTGCGTGGGAACCGTCGTTCCCGTGTTCGGATCGACAATGACATTGGCCTTCGTCGTCACCCTGGCGGCGCGCAGTGAATCCGCGGCGGCCTTGCCGCGACCCTCCGTGACGCTCTCGGCGAAATTGGCGAAGAGCACGGTGGCCCAGAGCCAGATCGCCAACTGCAGCGAGAACCCCAGCGCGCCGTGACGAAGCACGGCGTCCACGGTGGAAATCGTGGCGAGGACCGCCACGACCTCGGTCGCCAGGATCACCGGGTTGCCGGCGAGCTTTCGCGGGTCGAGCTTGCCAAGGGCGTCGAAGGCGGCGCGGCGGAGCATGGCTCCGTTCGGACCAGCGGGAATAGCGGCGGTAGCCATAGCGGCGGTCTCTCGTGCGTGGGTTAGTGGCTGGCGACGAACTGGAGCATCTGGAAATGCTCCACGATCGGGCCGAGGGCCAAGGCAGGGAAGAACTGCAGTCCGGCCAGGATCAGGATCACCCCGATCAAGAGGCCGACGAACAGGGGGCCATGGGTGGGCAGGGTGCCGGCGGTGGGGGCGAGGCGCGGCTTGGCGACGAGTGTCCCGGCGATGGCCAGGACCGGCACGGCGTACCCGAAGCGGCCGAGCCACATCGCAATGCCCATTGTGATGTTGAGATAGGTGTTGGGCGCCAGGCCCCCGAACGCCGAACCGTTGTTACCCGTCGCCGAGGTGTAGGCGTAGAGCATTTCCGACAGGCCGTGAGGTCCGGACGCGGACGCCGTCTTCAGCGCCATGGGCAGCACCACCGCGACGCCGGTAAAGCCGAGCACGGAGACCGTGACGATCAGGGTCGCCAGCATCACGAGCTGCATCTCCTTCGCTTCGATCTTCTTGCCGAGGTATTCGGGGGTGCGTCCGACCATGAGTCCGGCGACGAACACCGCCAGGATGGCCATCAGCACGATGCCGTAGAGGCCCGAGCCGACTCCGCCGGGCAGCATCTCGCCGAGGTGAATGAGGAACATCGCGATGCCCCCACCGAGCGGCGTCAGACTTTCATGCATCCCGTTGACCGCGCCGTCGGAGGCGCCGGTCGTCATCGCCGCGAAGACGGCGGTGGCCGGTGCGCCGAAGCGAACCTCCTTGCCCTCCATATTGGGGCCGGCGACCACGTGAGCGGCGGTCACGGCGGGGGTCGGCTGCGCCTCGGCGACATAGATCCCCGCCGCAGCGGCGCCGACCATGACGACCATGACGACCAGCAGCGCTCGGGCTTCCCTGGCGAGGCCGATGATCCGGCCGAAGGCGACCACGCAGGCGAAACCCAGCATATTCATGATCACCTCCTCGATGAGGTTGGTGACCGCGTTGGGGTTCTCGAACGGGTGCGCAGAGTTCGCGCCGAAGAAGCCTCCGCCGTTGGTGCCGATCTGCTTGATGGCTTCCTGACTGGCGATGGGGCCGAGCGCGATGGACTGTTTCGCGCCTTCCATGGTGTGGGCGTCGACGTGGCCGAGCAGGGTCTGCGGCACGCCCAGAGCGCACAGCACCAGGGCGACGACGATCGAAAGCGGTAGCAGGATATAGAGCGTGATCCGCACCAGGTCGGCCCAGAAATTGCCGAGGCTGGCGCCGCGATTGGCGGCGAAGGCCCGCGCCAGGGCGGCCGCCACGGCGATGCCGGCGGCGGCGGAAGCGAAGTTCTGCACGGTGAGCCCGGCCATCTGGGTAAGGTGGCTGGCCGCGCTTTCGCCGGAATAGAACTGCCAATTGGTGTTGGTGACGAAGCTGATCGCCGTATTGAAGGCGAGGTCGGGCGTGAAGCCCGCGAAGCCGCCCGGGTTCAGCGGCAGATGCTGTTGCAGGCGCAGGATGACGTAGAGGAACAGGAAGGACGCCGTGCTGAACGCCAAGAATGAGAAGGTGTACGCCAGCCAGCCCTGACCCTTTTCAGGATCGATCCCGGAGGTGCGGTAGAACACGGTCTCCACCGGCGCCAGCCAGCGGACCTTGCCGTCCCAAACCCGCGCCATGTAAAGGCCAAGCGGCCAGCCGCAGGCCACCGAAAGGCCGATCGTCACCGCGATCTCGGCCCAACCCTGGATATTCATTTCAGACGCCCGCTAGAATTTTTCGGGGCGGATCAGCGCCACCAGCATGTAGAGGCCGACGCCGATCGCGCCGACGCCGTAGAGGATCGCGACGATCATCATCAGATCCTCCGCAGCAGAACGGCATAGCCGGCGAAGCCCGCGAAGAGGGCGACGCCGACGGCGATGAAGATCAAGTCCATGTCCAGCCTCCATTGAGGCTCGGGAGGTACGCGGGTTTCCCGTAAAGGTTCGCCGGGCGACTTCACGCCCAGGGATAAACGCCGCGTAAAGGTCAGCGGTCCTTCGCCAGGCGCCAGGCGTGGCGGGCGATCTCCTCGTCTTCGCCGGAGGGCAGAACCCGGATCTCGCCGATACCGGCCCAGGACAGCATCTGACCGACGGCCTCGCGGGTCGCCGCGTCGTGTTCGCCGACGCCTCCGGTGAAGACGAGCAGGTCCGCGCCGCCCAGCGAAGCCATCATCGCGGCGATCGCCTTGGCCACTGAAGCGACGAACATCTCGATCGCGAGCCGCATGTGCGGCTCGCCGCGCAGAACCCGCATGTCGGCCGACCCTCCGACGCCGAGCAGGCCGCTCCGCCGATCGATCAGGTCCTCCAGGGCGTCCGCGTCGAGGCCTCGCGCGCGCATAAGATAAAACAGCACGCCCGGGTCGAGGTCGCCGGCGCGGGTCGCCATCATCAACCCGCCGCTCGGGGTCAGACCCATGGTGGTGTCCACCGAGCGGCCCGCCCGCACGGCGGTCACGCTGCAGCCGCCGCCGAGATGCGCGATGATCAGCCGTTCCGGGATCCCGTCGCCCAGCTGCTGCACGATGGACTCGCATGACAGGCCGTGAAAACCGTAGCGCACAACCCCGCCGGCGCGGACGCCCTCGGGCAAGGGATAGGTCTTGGCGACCCGCGGCATGTGGGCGTGAAAGGCGGTGTCGATGCAGGCGACCTGCGGGATGCCGGGATGACGCTCCTCGATGAACCGGATCGCCGCCAGGGCCGGCGGAACGTGGAGCGGCGCCAGGGCCTTGGCCGCTTCGAGGTCGGCCATCACCCCGCCCTCGATCAGGCAGTGATCCCGAACCCCCGCGCCGCCGTGGACGATCCGGTGCCCGACGATCTCGGGCGCGGGCCAGGGGGCCATCGCCCTTGCCGCCGACTCGAGATCCTGTCCCTCCACCTGCCCGGCGAAAAGCAGCTCGCAGCGGTCCTCCGCCACCTCGAACATCCCGAACTTCAGCGACGTCGATCCGGCGTTCAGCACCAGCACGCGCCGCGGCGTCATGAGGCGGCGGGGCTCCAGACCCAGTGCTTCACCTCCGGCATGTCTTCGCCGTGTTCAATCACCCAGAGCTTGTGGCGCTCCATCGTCGCGCCGTAGCGGTCCCGTTCGGCGCCCAGGCGGTGGGCGCATTTCGGCGACCGGCGAATGGCGTCCAAGGCCAAGGTGTAGCGGTCGAGGCCGTTGCGGACGGTCATGTCGAAGGGCGTGGTCGTGGAGCCCTGCTCGTCATAGCCATGCACGTGGAAATTATCGTGGCCTGCCCGGTTGTAGGTCAGCTTGTGCACGATGCCGGGATAGCCATGGAAGGCGAAGATCACCGGCTTGTCGATGGTGAACATCCGGTCGAAATCGCCGTCGCCCAGGGCGTGGGGATGTTGGTCGCACGGCCCGAGGCAGAGCAGGTCGACCACGTTGACGACCCGCACCTTGAGGTCGGGCGCGTAGTCTCGCAGCAGGGTCACCGCGGCCAGGGTCTCGGTGGTCGGCACGTCGCCGCAGCAGGCCATGACGACGTCGGGATCGCCCGGACTGCTTGCCCAGTCCCACACCCCGACCCCGTCGGTGCAGTGGCGAGCGGCGGCTTCGATGTCCAGCCACTGCCACTCCGGCGCCTTGCCGGCCACGATCAGGTTCACATAGTTACGGCTGCGCAGGCAGTGATCGGTGACCGACAGCAGGGTGTTGGCGTCCGCCGGCAGATAGATCCGCGTCACCTTGGCGCGCTTATTGGCGACGTGATCGATGAAGCCCGGGTCCTGGTGCGAGAAGCCGTTGTGGTCCTGCTGCCAGACGTGGGACGTCAGCAGGTAGTTCAACGAGGCGATCGGTTCGCGCCAGGCGATGCTGTTGCACGCCTCCAGCCATTTGGCGTGCTGGTTGAACATCGAATCGACGATGTGGATGAAGGCCTCGTAGCAGGAGAACAGGCCGTGGCGGCCGGTGAGGAGATAGCCCTCCAGCCAGCCTTCGCAGAGGTGCTCGCTGAGCACCTCCATGACCCGGCCATCCTGGGCCAGATCGGTATCGACATCCGGACGGCTCGACAGTTCCGCCATCCAGGTCTTACCCGAGGCCTCGTAGACCGCTTCCAGGCGATTGGAGGCGGTCTCGTCGGGGCCGAACAGTCGGAAGTTCTTCGTCGCAAGGTTCAGCGCCATCACGCCGCGCAGGTACTTGCCGAGGTTGCGCGTCGCCTCGGCCTTGACCGTCCCCGGCCCCGTCATCGCGATGGCGAAGTCGTGGAAATCCGGCATGGCGAGGGGCCGAAGCAGACCGCCTCCGTTGGCGTGGGGATTGGCGCTCATCCGCCGATGGCCAGTCGGCGGCAGCGACGTCAAGGTCTCGCGCGGCGCGCCGGCGTCGTCGAACAACTCCTCGGAGCGATAGCTCTTCAGCCAGGTCTCCAGGATCTCCAGATGCCCCGGCTTGTCCATGTGATCGATGGGCACCTGGTGCGCGCGCCACGTTCCCTCCACCGGCAGGCCGTCGACGGTCTTGGGGCCGGTCCAGCCCTTCGGCGTGCGAAACACGATCATCGGCCACCGGGGCCGGGGAATATCGCCGGCGGGCGCGTTACGCGCCGCCGACTGGATCGCTCTGATCTTGCCGAGAACCGTTTCGAGCGTGGCCGCCAACGCCTGGTGCACCACCGGCGGGTCGTCGCCCTCGACGAAGTGAGGCTCCCAACCGTATCCGGTCAGCAGGTTGGCGAGCTCGTCTTGCGGAATTCTCGCCAGGATCGTCGGATTGGCGATCTTGAAGCCGTTGAGGTGCAGGATCGGCAGCACCGCGCCATCGTGGCGCGGATTGAGGAACTTGTTGGAGTGCCAGCTCGCCGCCAATGGCCCGGTTTCCGCCTCGCCGTCGCCGACGACACAGGCCACGATGAGGTCCGGATTGTCGAATGCCGCGCCGAAGGCGTGGACGATGGAATAGCCAAGCTCGCCGCCTTCATGGATCGATCCGGGCACCGACGGCGCGACATGGCTCGGGACGCCGTAGGGCCAGGAGAACTGCCGGAACAGCCGCTCCATGCCCTCGGCCGACCGTTCGATGCCAGGATATTGCTCGGTGTAGGACCCCTCCAGCCAACTCTGTGCGATCAGACCTGGGCCGCCGTGACCGGGGCCGGCGATGAAGATCATGTTCAGGTCGTGATCAACGATCAGGCGGTTGAGGTGGGTGTAGAGGAAGTTCAGCCCGGTGGTGGTGCCCCAATGCCCCAGAAGGCGAGTCTTGATGTCGTCGAGGCGCAGCGGCGTCTTGAGAAGGGGATTGGTCTTGAGATAGATTTGGCCGACCGTCAGATAGTTCGCGGCGCGCCAGTAGGCGTCCATGCGCTCCAGCATGTCCGGCGGCAGCGCGTATCCGGGACTCATGCCGCGTCACCCGCCAAGTTGTAGGAGCGAGGATGAAACGGCCTGGAGGAGCAAGCGTTCCTCGACGCGCCATATTGGAAAAACCTTCGACCTGGCGCCTACTCGCCCGATGTCCTTGCCGATTCGCCATTTCCGCGCCCACGCCGAAGCCCCGGAGGTCTCTGCGGTCCTGCACGCCCAGTCTTTCGAGGAGGCGGCGCTCGAATTCGTCGAGCGTCTCGGGGGCGAGACCGACGAGATCAGGATCACGGTCTCGGAAAGCGCCACGGGCGAACGGCGCTGTTTCTCGCTCCACCATGACGGCTCGCTCGACGAGGGTTGCTAAGCCCCAACCGTCTAAGAGGCCGCGCCCGCCAGATTGATCGCCGGTTCGACATCGTTCGCGGCCATCGTCTTGCCGCCGAACAGACGATCGTAGTCCCGCTCCGCCACGCCGTAGAAGCCGTTGGCGATCGCTTCGAGCCCAGGGCGATCGCGGATAGTGATCGAGGCGCGCTTCGCGCGGATCAACTGGCCGCCCTCCAGCTTGTGAAGCGCGTTCGTCACTCCCGGTCTGCGCACGCCCAACATGAGGGAGAGAAGTTCGTGGGTCAGGGCCAGCTCGGAACCGCCGACGCGATCGGCGGCCATCAGGAGCCACCGCGCCAGGCGCTCCTCGATAGTGGCGCGGCCGTTGGCGAGGGCGGTCTGAGCGGTCTGGACCATCAGATTGTGGGCATACTTCAGGAGGTGGTCGGCCAGCGTGGACGACGCCAGGATCAAGCCGCGCAGATCGTCCGCCGCGATGACGGCGCCGGTTCCCGCCAGTTGAACGTAGGTTTCGTTGGGCGATTGATCGTCGCCCATGACCACCGCCACGCCGGTCATGCCTTCGCAACCGATCAGGCCGGCCTCGATCCCGCGGTTGTCTGAACCCCTGGCTACAACCGAGACGATGGCCGTCTCCGGAAAACAGATTTCCTCGATTCGCCTTCCCGGCTGTTCGAATACACGACGTAAATCAAGCCGCGCCGGAGAAAGATGACGTGAAATAGTACGCAGGTCGTCGCTGGCCATCGAGCGCAGAAGGCGGTTTCTAGTATTGGAGATGGGGAGGATCAACACTCAGTCCTTCAGGTCGAAAACCGGGCCCTTCAGGAATCTCGAGCTCGAAGGAGCACGGCCGACGAATTTAGATAGCGCTTCTATTCGCATAGACGCAATTCGGGGCGGTCGCGGAAGACGCTCGAGGCAAACCGTACCTTTTCGAACAAAAATAGCCGTCCGTTCTAGCGGTGGCGGCTCTTGAATTGCATCGCTAGCAGCGGAAAATTCTAACTATTTTCGTGAATAGATCGTTGTTTCCTGCGGAATATTTTCGCCTCCGGGCGATTTATTTCGCTTTCACTAGTCTTTGCCCCGGCCGCAACGGAACGACCGCGCCGGCGTTGATAGTTCT
>JBBRLN010000013.1:0-71505 GCA_038231315.1 Caulobacterales bacterium | reverse complement strand
GGTCGAGCGGTTCTTCAACAAGCTCAAGCACTTTCGCCGGATCGCCACGCGCTACGACAAACTCGCCGAAAACTACCTCGCCGCAGTCAAGCTAGCTTGCATCAGGCTATGGCTCCGCGCTTATGAGTCCACGACCTAGTTCAAAATGACGACTTAGCCTCCGTAAGTCATTTCTCGGCGTGTTTCGAATTAGGCCGCGAATCCAACGGCATGGATCTAAGACGAGTCTTGGGTGGCGCGCCCCTCACTGCGTAAACGCCTTCCCCTCCGCCGCCTTCTCCGTCAGCGTCTTGGCCGGCGCATAGGCCGCGCCCATCTGGCCCTCGTACTCGGCCATTTTGGCGGCGATCTTGCCTAAGCCCACCTGATCCCCCCAGAACATCGGGCCGCCGCGATAGACCGGCCAGCCGTAGCCGTTCTGCCAGATCACATCGATGTGCTTCGTGGATGCGCGGGGCGCAAGGGGGGTGCGAGCAATAGCAAGCAAGATGAGGGGTTGTCGCGCGGCGGCCGCCTCCGCCACTTCGTGGCGGGAGCCGGGTTCACCTTGATCCAGACGCCTCCCCGACCACGGCGGCCCTATCGGGCGCTTCCGCCGCTCCCATATAGACACTCTCCACATCGGGCGAAGGACGAGGCGGCATGAGGGTATTCGTTACCGGCGCGACGGGGTTCATCGGCTCGGCGCTGATCCCGGAGCTCAAGGCCGGGGGTCACGACGTGGTCGGCCTCGCGCGCGACGCCGCCGCCGCGGCGAAGCTGGAAGGGCTGGGCGTTGCGGTTCACCGCGGCGTGCTGGAAGACGCCGACTCGCTCGCCCGGGGCGCCCGGGAGGCCGATGGCGTGATCCATCTCGCCTTCGACCACGATTTCAGCCGCTTCGTGGAGAACGGGCAGAAGGACAGCCGCGTGGTGGAGGCGATGCTGGCCGTGCTGGAAGGCACGGGCAAGCCCTTCGTGGTCACCTCGGGCGTGAACATCGTCACTGGCAAAGTCGCCGAGGAGACCGATCCCACGCCGACCGAGGGCTTTGGCGTCGTTCGCGGGGCCTCGGAACTCCTGACGCTCAGGGCGGCGGCGCGCGGCGTGCGCGGGATGGTGGTGCGCCTGCCCCAGGTCCACGACATCCACCGCCAGGGCCTGATCACCCCCATGATCCACATCGCGCGGACCAAAGGCTATGTCGGCTACGCCGGCGACGGCTCCACCGGAATGTCGGCCGCCCATGTGAGCGACGTCGCCCGGCTCTATCGCCTCGCGCTGGAGAAGGGGACGGCGGGCGCGATCTATCACGCCGTCGACGAGGACCACGTGACCATGCGCGCGATGTCCGAGGCGATCGCCGAACGCCTGGGCCTGACCGCGCGGAGCCTCGCGCCGGACGAGGTCGGCGATTACTTCCGCGCCTTCGCCATGTTCGCCGGCATGGACAATTATGCGTCCAGCGCCATCACGCGCGCCGCCCTGGGCTGGACGCCGACCGGTCGCGGCATGCTGGAGGACCTGCGGGAATGCGAACCGGACGCGGCGATCTGAGGATCAGGCTTCGCCTGGACCTTAGCGTGTGAACGCCTTTCCCTCCGCCGCCTTCTCCTCCAGCAGCTTCGCCGGCTTGAACGCCTCGCCCATCTGGCCTTCGAACTCGGCCATCTTCGCGGCGATTTTGTCCAGGCCGACCTGATCGGCCCAGAACATCGGGCCGCCGCGATAGACCGGCCAGCCGTAGCCGTTCTGCCAGATCACATCGATGTCGGAGGCGCGGATGGCCTTGCCCTCCTCCAGGATCTTCGCGCCCTCGTTGACCATGGGATAGAGGCAGCGCTCCAGGATCTCCTCGTCGGAAATCTTGCGCGGATTGACGCCACTTTTCGCCACGAAATCGTTGATGATCTTCTCGGTCACCGGCGAGGGTTTGGCGGCGCGGGTCTCGGGGTCGTAGTCGTAATAGCCCGCGCCGGTCTTCTGGCCGCGCCGGTCCATCTCGCAAAGCACATCGCGGACGGTCTCGCCCTTGGAGTTCTCCTTCACCCAGCCGATGTCGAGGCCGGCCAGGTCGCTCATGGCGAAGGGGCCCATAGGGAAGCCGAAGTCATAGAGCACGCGGTCGATGTCCCACGGCATGGCGCCCTCGAACATCAGCTTCTGCGCCTCGCGTTGGCGCTGGGCCAGCATGCGGTTGCCGACGAAGCCCGGGCAGACCCCGACCAGGACGGCGATCTTGCCGATCTTCTTGGCGAGCTTCATGCAGGTGGCGATCACGGGTTTGGCGGTGTGGTCGGCGCGGATGACCTCGAGCAGCTTCATGACGTTGGCGGGCGAGAAGAAGTGCAGGCCGATCACCGCTTCGGGCCGCTTGGTCACCGCGGCGATCTCGTCGATGTTGAGGTAGGAGGTGTTGGTCGCCAGGATCGCGCCCGGCTTGCAGATGGCGTCGAGCTTGGTGAAAATATCCTTCTTGATATCCATGCGCTCAAACACCGCCTCGATGATCAGGTCGCAATCGGCCAGGGCGCTCATATCGAGGGAGCCGGTCAGGCGGCTCATGCGCGCTTCTGTTTCCTCCGGCTTGGCGACGCGGGAGCGCTCGTAGTTCTTGCGCACGGTGGCGAGGCCGCGATCGAGGGCCTCCTGTTTGACCTCGATCATCGTCACCGGGATGCCGACATTCATGAAGTTCATGGCGATGCCGCCGCCCATGGTGCCGCCGCCGATGACTCCGACGCGCTTCACGTCGATCAGCGGGGTGTCGTCGGGGACGTCGGGGATCTTGTTGGCCTGGCGCTCGGCGAAGAAGGCGTAGCGCTGGGCGGCAGACTGCGGCCCCGTCATCAGTTCCATGAAGAGGGTGCGCTCGGTCTTCATGCCCTCCTCGAAGGGCTGATTCACCGCCGCCTCTATGCAGCGGATGTTGGATTCGGGGGCCAGGAAGCCGCGGAACTTGCGGGCGTTGGCCGCTCGGAAATCGGCGAAGATTTCGGGGTGGCCGCGCGCGGCCTCGACCTTGTCGTTGGACTCGCGGACCTTCTTCAGCGGGCGGCCCTCGGCGACGACCTTGCGGGCGAAGGCGACGGCCCCGGCGCGTAAGGTCCCTTCCGGGACGATCTCATCGACCAGGCCCATGGCCAGGCATTCGGATGCCGGGACGTGCTGGCCGGAGGTGACCATCTCCAGCGCGCGCCGCGGGCCGACGATGCGCGGCAGGCGCTGCGTGCCGCCGGCGCCGGGAAGCAGACCGAGGTTGACCTCCGGCAATCCGCATCGCGCCGAGGGAACGGCGACGCGGTAGTGGCAGGCGAGGGCGACCTCCAGGCCGCCGCCCAGCGCCGTGCCGTGGATCGCGGCTATCACCGGCTTGGTGGAGCCTTCCATGGCGTCCTGGACGTCGAACAGGCTGGCGCCCTTCTGCGCGCCGCCGAACTCGGTGATGTCCGCTCCGGCGATGAAGGTGCGGCCTTCGCAGACGATGACGATGGCCTTGGCGCCGGGATCGGCCAGCGCGGCCTTGACCCCTTCGGCGAGGCCGTCGCGCACGCCCGCCGACAGCGCGTTCACCGGCGGCGAATTGAGCGTGATGACGCCGACATCGCCGTCGAGGGCATAGTCGGTCACGGCGTTGATAGCGGTCATGGCGTTTCCTCGGGGCCGGCCTTCGCGCAACCGGCGTTTGCTGGGCCTCTCTAGACCCCGAGCGCCGCTTCGCCGTCAACGGAAATGGCGCTATAGCCCGCGGATCGCCTGCTGACCGGGGAAGCATGACCGTCGTCGACACCGACTACGCCGCCGTCGCCGACGCGGTCCGCCGCCTGAACCGGCCCCTCGCGATCCAGCTCGCGACCCAGGCGGTCGGGCGGGGAAGCGGACACCCCCTCGTCCTGGTCGTCGCCGCCGAGGGCATGGAGGCGGCCGGGCGGATCCCGAAGGCGATCGAGCTCTTGAACAAGGCGATCAAGACGGCGCCCCAGCACAAGGTCGCCCGGATGCGGCTGGCCACGCTGCTCGCGCGGCGTCAGCACTACGCCGACGCGGCGGTGGCGTTCGACGAGGTTCTTAAACTCGACCCCGACTCCTTTCCCGCGCTGATGGGCGCCGGCGAAATGCGCCTGCTCCTGCGCGACACGCCCACAGCCGAGCGCCACTATCGCAGAGCCAGCGAGATCGACCCCGGCGCCGCCGAGCCCCTCGCCATTCTGGCCCTTATGGCCGCGCAGGCGCGGGACTCGAAGACCGCGCGGGACCTCGCCGCCCGGTCGCAGGCCCTGAAACCCGGGCTTTTGGGCGCGGAGATGGCCGAGGCGCGGGCCGATCTCATGGAAGGCGCCCCGGAACTCTCCGAGGCGCGGCTGACGCGGCTGATGACCCGCGCCGACCTCGACGACGAGCATCGCGCCGGCGCGCTGGATGTCCGCGCCGATGCTCTGGACCGGCTGGACCGCCCCGCCGAAGCCTTCGCCGACTACGAGGCGCGCAACGCCATCCTGCTCAAGCTGAACGCGCCCAGCTTCGGCGCCGCGGTGGATCGGCCGATAAGTCTGGCTCGGGGGCTGCGCGACTTCATCCGGGCGGCGCCGCCCGACGCCTGGGCGGCGCCGGGCCGGGACACGCGCGGCGCGCGCGCGGTTCGCGGTCACGTCTTCCTGATGGGATTTCCGAGGTCCGGCACCACGCTGCTGGAAAAAGCCCTGGCAGGGCATCCCGATATCGTCACGCTGGAGGAGGTCAATCATCTCGCCTCCGCCGCGCGCGAGCTTCGCGCCACGCCGGACGCCTGGGAGCGGCTGGCCAAACTCGGCGCAGGGGCGGCGGAAATATGTCGGCAAGTCTATTGGGATGGCGTCGAATCGACACTCGGGTCAGGCCTCGCCGACAAGATATTGATCGACAAGCTTCCTTTGCACACCGTGGCGCTGCCGATCATCGCCAAGCTGTTTCCAGACGCGAAGATCCTGTTCGCCGTGCGCGATCCCCGCGATGTGGTTCTGAGCTGCTATCGACGGCGCTTTCATCTGAACGCCGCGATGTTCGAATTTCTCAACCTGAAGGGCGCGGCGGATTATTATGACGCGGTCATGGCGCTGGGCATGGACGCCCGGGAAATCCTGCCGCTCGACCTGCGCGAAGTTAAGCACGAAACCCTGGTGGCCGACTTCGACGGCGAGGTGGGCGACATCCTCGCCTTCATCGGCGCCGACTGGAACCCCGAGGTAAGGAACTTCGCGGGCCGCGTCGGCGGTCAGATCAGGACCCCGAGTTATTCGCAACTCGCGAAGGGGCTCAATACCGACGGCATCGGTCAATGGCGGCGGTACAGGGCGCAAATGGACGGAGTGCTGGGGACATTGGAGCCCTGGGCCGAGCGGTTCGGCTACCACATCTTGTAAACAAACGTGGCCGCAGCGCAAAAGTGGCGAGTTTGTGGATTTTTCCTCTTCCCTGCGGTCGCCTGACGTTCTACCGATCGCGGATCAACAATCGGGATAGGGGCTTTCGAACCATGTTAAACCAAGTTTCTAGAGCGGCGCTTTTGGGGGCGTGTTCCGCTTTGGCCTTCGGCGCCGGCCAAACCAACGCTTCCATCGTCGGCACGTCCGCCAGGCAGGTTGCGAACACGCCCGCGGCGATGGACCACTTTCTTCGCACCCACATGGCCAACACGAGCAAGTGGACGCCGCGCTACGACATGCCGGCCCGCATGCGGCATCAAAATTCCGCTCGCCAGCGCCTGCTCGCCGGACCCTCCGGCCCGGGTCTGACGGTTCCCTATTGGACGACGAAGATCACCTCGCCCCTCGACGGCCAGACTTACGACGTCTCGATGATCGGCAGCAGCCCCTATGCGCCGCACCCGTCGAACTCCAATGTCACCTATGTGCCGGTCGCCTTGCGGATCCACGTTGGCCCGTTCACCTTCGATCCGACCGCGCCCAGCACCTGCGACGCGCAGTCGCCGGCCCGACGGTTCTTTAACTCCCCGTTCTTCCGCCCGACGAACTTTACTTCAAACGGCGTGAACGTCAGCAATGTCCCCGGCGGCACTCAACTGATCTCGGCGTTCCAGCGCGCCAATTTCTGGGGCGCGGTGCACGGCACCTCTTACGGCGTCACCCTGATCCCGTCGCGATTGACCCCGATCGTCGTCGATTGGACCCCGACCAACCCCAACGACATCGTGGTCGGGATCAGCGACAATTGCGGTCACGTGATACCGATCCCGCTGCTCGACATCAACGAGTTCGACACCGAGCTGCAATCTATCGCGGCGACCTACGCGCGTTCAGATCAGGTGCCGATCACCCTCGCGGTCGATACGGCGATCTATGTCTACCAGAACCTCAATCAGTGCTGTGTGCTTGGTTATCACAATGCGATCTCTGTCTCCGGCGGCACCCAGCTCTATGCGACGGGCGCCTATTTCGACACCAACGGCGCCTTCGGTCCCCACTTCGCCGACACCACGATCTGGGCGCACGAACTGGCCGAGATGGTCGACGACCCGTTCGTCCAGGCCATCCCGACCATCCCTGGCGGGACCTCGAGTGACTTGACGCCGGCCTGGGGCCATACCGGTCAAGTCGGTGGATGCCAGAATAACCTCGAGGCCGGCGATCCCCTGACGCCCGACCAGGGCGGCTCCTATCCGAACTATCCGGTCACCGGCGTCGGCGGCTTCGTCTATCACTACCAGGATCTGCCGTTCCACGACTGGTTCTATCGGACCCCGTCGACCAGCACGGGGGGCAAATATTCCTTCGTCGGCAACTTCACGACCGTACAGGGTGTCTGCAGCTAGACGCTATTTCGTCGCGGGCGAGAGTGACATCATAGTCGCTTTCGCCCCGACGGGAGTTTCGCATTTTCACTATTCAAATGGGGCTTTGAAATCATGAAAACCAACCTTCTTCTGGCCGGTGCGGCGCTCGCCGTCGTCGGCTTCTCGGGTGCGGCAAACGCCGGCACCGTCTACAGCAATCCCTACGATGGCTCGAACAACGGCGACTGCAGCTGGAGCACGACCTGCGCCGCCGCGGTGGGACGGGGCGATGACTTCGCGGCTCAGGAGTTCACCCTGACATCCGCCACGGTCATTACCGGCGCGGCTTTCGAGGAAGTGCCGGGCTTCTCCACCGGCGCGGTGACGGACGTCAACTGGGGCTTCGTCCTCGCCGATGGACCAGGGGGCCTTCCGGGAACGATCCTCTCTTCGGGCACCGACGTGGTTTCGGGCTACGGAACCGGCGGCAACGGCTCCATTGAGGGTTTCTTCAACGTCGGCCCGCAGGCGCTCGGTCCGGGAACCTACTATTTCACCCTCCAGGGCATTTCCGCCGCCTTTACCGAATACCTCGCGGAGGGCACGGCGATCGGCGGCGGGGCGAATAGT
This sequence comes from Caulobacterales bacterium, assembly GCA_038231315.1. Classification (GTDB taxonomy): domain Bacteria; phylum Pseudomonadota; class Alphaproteobacteria; order Caulobacterales; family Caulobacteraceae; genus Acaudatibacter. The sequence goes on along the minus strand of JBBRLN010000013.1, from coordinate 64,127 downwards.
TCCGACGGCGGTGTCACCTGGACCAGCGGCTATTATTGCGCCGGCAACGGCGGCTGCCTCAACAGTGTCGCGATCAGCCTGTTCAACGCCGGCACACCGGAACCGGCGACCTGGGCGTTGATGCTCGTGGGCGTCGGCGCTGTCGGGGGCGCGATGCGCCGTCGCTCGCGCTTGGCTTCCGCGGCCTGATAACCGGACCATCGACGCGTTTTGTGAAAAGGCCGCTCCTCTGGGGGCGGCCTTTTTGCTGTCGTCGCCGCGACATCGGTCGCCCCATCCAGCTCAGTCTAATTTAAGTCGCATGAAGCCCATCGCGCCCCAGCGGTCGCCGCCGTAGACGGTATCCAGCGCGGCGGGAACGAAATTGCGGGCGACCTGCAGTCCCAAACCGAATTTCAGATGTTCGCGAACTCGAAAATCGCGAATTCCGCCTACGGCGACCTTCCCGACAGTGAAGGCCGCGCCCGCGCCGCCGATCGCGGGCGCCAGAAGCTCGTCGTTGTCGATTCTTTCGGCGCGGCCATAGACGGTCCAATGCCCGTCGAGGCGGACCGCGCTTTCGAGCACCCAGGCGTCTAGCGCCTCGCCGGTCATTCCGGCGCCGAAGGCGCGCCGCCGCGCCCAGATCGCGGTTGTGGACCAGAAGCCCTCGCGCCCCAACGGCAAAGTGTAGATCGCGCTTGCGGACCACCGCCGCTCGTTGATCGCGGGCGCGAGTTGTTCGGGCGAGATCTGCCGCGCCCAGCTGCCCTGCAACGCCAGCCTCGAAGTCGGATTGACGCTCAAGCGGATCGCCACGGAGTCCAGCTTCGGGGTTTCGATATCGTAGCGGTGCTGGTCCGGTTCGCGGCCCCGGAATCCCGACGCCTCCACCTTCACCCGGCCGACAATCAGCCCTCCGGTGACCACGCCTTCGCTGATGTGCATCGAGTCCACCCAGTGGTGACTGATGGGAGCCTCCGGCGAATCCATGATCGAGAGACGGTGCATGAAGGCTGGCGGCCCGAAGGCCGGCTCTCCGGGGAGGCCCGCGTACAGGAAGACGCTCGTGGCGCCGGCCAGGCGATAGCTGTAGCTCGCGCTCAGCTCCATGATGAGGTCGTGCGGGTGCTGACGATCCACCAGCGGCGTCCGACCGTCGGCGGTCTCTCCGGTGGCGAGCAACAGGGGATAGCCGTCCGCCCCCATGAAGGGATCGGGCGAAAGCATCGCGCGCAGCTGCACCCTGCCCTTCGCGCCCAAATCGCGAGACGCCATCACCATCGCCATGCCGGAGGCGAAGGCCTTGTCCGCTCCGCGAGGTCCCGATTGCGTGTCGTAGACGCCGTTTAGGATTCCATGGACCATGACGGCCCAGTCCCCGACCGTCAGGTGCAGACCATCGTGGGGGCTGGCGTCCGGCTGCCAACTGGTTCCCGAGGCCTCGCGATTCATCGAATAGGGCCCGAGGGCGGCGGGCATCCGAGCCATGTCCATGCCCGCCATGCCGCCCATCTCGGCCATTTCGCCCGACGATGACGGCGCGGGCGGCGCGGGCTGGCCCATCCCGGGCATGTTCGCCATCCCAGCCATCGGTTCTCCGGCGAAACTTGCGGGAGCGGCGACAAAGGTCGCGAGACTGGCTAGAGCAGTACCGAGGAGATGCGAACGCCACATGAACGCCGATATACCACCGGGGGGTATCACGGAAAACCCCGGACATCGCAAACACCTGGCCAGCCTGCATCGGGTCGAGGGACAGGTGCGCGGCATCGCCACGATGATCGAGCAGGGCCGCTATTGCGTGGATATCCTGACGCAGTTGCAGGCGACCCGCGCCGCCCTCGTCCGGGTGGAGCGCGATGTGCTCGACGCGCACGCCGCCGCTTGCGTCGAAGCGGCGCTGAACTCCGGTGACGCCGAGGCGGCTCGAAGCAAGACCGCGGAGCTGACCGAGCTGCTACGGCGAGCTATTCGGTAACTAAGGCGCACGTTCGGCGCCTTGACCATCAATTCGACGCGCCACGTGGCCTAACGTTCATGCGCACGCGACGAGTGATCGACGAAGCAACCTCTGCGGCCGCAGAGTCGCTTATGATCCAGGCGGGCTGCGCCTAAGCCGCTTCCTTCGCGAACTGCGCCGCTTCGGTGCTGTCGCTGAGCGCGGTGGTGGAGGAGGCGCCGCCGCTGATCGTCAGGGCCACCTGGTCGAAATAGCCGGTGCCGACTTCGCGCTGGTGACGCGTGGCCGAATAGCCGGCGGCTTCGGAGGCGAATTCCGCCTGCTGGAGCTCCGAATAGGCCGCCATTCCGCGATCCTTGTAGCCCAGAGCCAGTTCGAACATGCCGTGGTTGAGGCTGTGGAAACCGGCCAGGGTGACGAACTGGAATTTATAGCCCATGGCGCCCAGCTCGCGCTGGAACTTGGCGATGGTGGCCTTGTCGATATTGGCTTCCCAGTTGAACGACGGCGAGCAGTTGTAGGCCATCAGCTTGCCCGGGAACTGCTTCTGGATCGCCTCGGCGAACTGCTTGGCTTCCTCGAGGTTGGGGTGAGACGTTTCCCACCACAAAGCGTCTGCGTAGGGGGCGTACGCCAGGCCGCGGGCGATGCAGTGTTGCAGGCCCGTGCCGTCCTTGAGGTGGTAGAAGCCTTCGGGCGTCCGGCTGTTGGCGACGATGAAGGGGCGGTCGCGCTCGTCGACGTCGGAGGTGATCAGCTTCGCTGATTCCGCGTCGGTGCGGGCGAAGACAAGGGTCGAGGTGCCGCAGACGTCGGCGGCGAGGCGGGCGGCGACGAGGTTGCGGATATGGGCGCTGGTCGGGATCAGCACCTTGCCGCCCATGTGGCCGCACTTCTTCTCCGAGGCGAGCTGGTCTTCGAAGTGCACGCCCGCGGCGCCCGCCTCGATGAAGGCCTTCATGATCTCGAAGCTGTTGAGCGGTCCGCCGAAGCCGGCTTCCGCGTCGCCGACGATGGGCAGGAACCAGTCGCGCTTCACCCCGCCCTCGGCGTGCTCGATCTGGTCGGCGCGCTGCAGCGTCTTGTTGATCCGGCGCGCCAGTTCGGGGGCGGCGTTGGCCGGATAGAGGCTCTGGTCGGGATACATGGCGCCCGCGGTGTTGGCGTCGGCGGCGACCTGCCAGCCGGAGAGGTAGATCGCCTTGAGGCCCGCGCGGGCCATCTGCATCGCCTGGTTTCCCGTGACCGCGCCCAGCGCGTTGACGTAGAGCTCGTTGTTCATGAGCTCCCACAGCTTGTTCGCGCCGCGTTCGGCGAGCGTGTGGCTGATGGCTACCGAGCCGCGCAGCTTCTCGACGTCGGCCGGAGAATAGGGCCGCTTCACGGTGACGTAGCGGCCGGAGGGGGCGTGGGGGACGAGAGCGGAAAAATCGGTCATGGCGAATCTTCTCGAAACAGGGTGCGTCAAGCGTGCTGCGGCGCAATAACGATGACTACCGCCCACGGCCAGCGCCATCGCAAGAGCGACACGCGTTATCTTGTCACAACATGACTTGTCGCGTTCGTCGTAACGTGACTAGTTGTGTCAATGTCGTTCGAGCCTGAGCGCAAACTTTTCCTCGGCATGCGGCTGAAGCGGCTGCGCCGAGACCTCGGCCTCACCCAGTCGCGTATGGCCGACGGACTGGGGATATCGGCGAGCTATCTAAACCACCTCGAGCGAAATCAGCGTCCCCTAACGGCGCAGCTCGTCCTGCGGCTGGCCAGGGCCTATGACGTCGACCTGCGTTCCCTCGGCGCCGACGGCGACGAAGCCGACGCGCGCGATCTTTCCGAGGTCCTGGCCGATCCGCTGTTTCGCGACATCGCCATTCCCCGGCACGAAATCGCGGAGGTCGCGCGCGAGGCGCCGGGCGTGGCGGACGCGCTGGTGCGGCTCTATCGCCTCCACGCCGATCGGCGTGACACCGGGGGCCAGGACCGGTTCGAGGATGGCTTGGCCGCGCCGCCGCCCTCCGATTGGGTTCGGGAGTATATCGAGGCGCAGCGGAACTTTTTTCCCGACCTCGAGAGCGCCGGCGACCAAATCGCGAGCGAAATCGCCCGAACGCCGTCCGGGTTCGAAGGCGCGGCCAAGGAGCGCCTGGCGCAACGCCACGGGGTCCAGGTTCGCGTCATGCCCGCCGATCTGATGCGCGACACCCTCTGGCGCTACGACCACCATCGCCGCCGCCTTCTGCTGTCGGAGCGACTCGCTCCGTCTACCCGCGCCTTCGCCATCGCCTACCATCTCGCGCTTTTCGAACAGGCCGAGGCTCTGGCGCTGCTCGTGGCGCGCGCGGCGCCGCCCGACGCGCCGACCGCACGGCTGCTGAAAGTCTCCCTCGCCAACTACGCGGCGGCGGCCATCGTCATGCCCTACGAGCCCTTCCACCAGCTGTGCGAGGAGAGCGGCTACGATCTCACGCTTCTCGGCGCCCGGTTCGGCGCCAGTTTCGAACAGGTCGCCCAGCGCCTGACGGCGCTGTCCCGCCCGACGGCGAGGGGTGTCCCTTTCTTCATGATGAGGATCGATCCGCTCGGCCATGTCTCCAAGCGTTTTTCCGGCGGCGCCTTTCCCTTCTCCAGGCTGGGCGGCGGTTGTCCGAGGTGGAACATCCATGAGGCCTTCCGCTCGCCAAGTCGCATCCTGACGCAAATCGTCGAGACCCTGGAAGGCGCGCGGTTCTTCACCATCGCCCGTACGGTTCCCCGCGTGTGCAGCGCGCGCGGCGAGGGTGATTGTTCACTGGCAATCGGTCTGGGCTGCGAACTGAAATACGCCGCGCGGCTGATCCATGCGCGTGGCCTCGACCTGGCCGCGCCCGCCGTCACGGAGATCGGGCCGGCATGCAGGGTCTGCGAGAGGGCGGCCTGCGCCGAGCGCGCGGCCGAACCGGCCAACCGCGCCCTGGCCGTCGATGAATCGGTGAAGTTCGCGACCGCCTATCCCTTCGCGCCCGCCTGAGGACGACGCCGCCGCCAAAAACGCCTGCGGCACTAGCGCCACACCCTGCCGTTTCTTTGCCGCTCCACCGCCATTGATCGCTTGACGCCCCCGTCAGCTTGCCTCAGCTTCGCGCCCAATCGTGAGCAGGCTTATCGGCCTCGCGTGTAATTTATTAGGGAACCCCGGTGAACCGCCGGTTGGGGAGGAACGATGACGAAGACCATTCTGCTGTCGACCTGTGCGCTCGTCGCGATCGCGGCTTCGGCGCCGACGGCATGGGCCGCCGCGGCGGCCGCCGGAACCTCGGCCGACAACGGCACGACCATTCAGGAACTCGTGGTCACCGCTGAGCGGCGCGAAACCAACCTGCAGGACACCCCGATCGCGGTGTCGGCTTTCTCTCAAGACAAGCTGAAGGCCGAGAAGCTGAACGGCGGCCAGGACCTCCTGCTGCAGATCCCCAACACTAACTATTCCCGCGGCAACTTCGGCGGGTTCAACCTGAAGATCCGCGGTATCGGCACCGACGTCGTCGGACGCGGCGGCACCTCGGGCGTCAGCATCAACGAAAACGAACTGCCCGTCACCGCGAACAACTTCCAAAATACCGACTTCTACGACGTCGAACGCGTCGAGGTGCTGCGCGGCCCCCAGGGCACGTTGTACGGACGCAACGCCACGGGCGGCGCGGTGAATATCATTACCGCCAAGCCCACCAGCGAGTTCGGCGGCTTCGCCTCGATCCAGTACAGCAACTACAATCAGATCAAGGCGACCGGCGCGGTCAACATCCCGCTCGGAGATGCTTTCGCCGTGCGTATCGCCGGGTTCCGTCTCGTGCAGGATGGCGTGGGCCGCAACAGCTATCTCAACTCCAAGGTCGATGGACGCGATCTCGGCTCGGCGCGGGTGACCTTGAGCTTCAAGCCCAGCGATAAGTTCAACGCCTACCTGGTGTATGAACACTACGGCGAAGACGACACGCGCAACCGCGTGGGCAAACAGCTCTGCATCAGCGATCCCGGCCTGACCTCCGTCGGCGGCGTTCCGACCAACGCCAGCCAACAAGCCTTCCTCACGCAAGGCTGCCTCGCCGGTTCGATCTACCAGGATGCGGCCTACGGCGCGCTCAACAGCAATTCGACGCTCGGCGGCATTCTCGCCAATCTTGGCGGCATCAACAATTTCACCGATCTCTACGCGAACCATCCCCGCCAGAACCGCAACCTGCACGATATCGAGTCGGCCATTCAGCCCCTGGTTACCTCTCAGGAAGATCTGGTCGATCTCCACATGAGCTACAACCTCACGGACAATCTGACGATCTCGTCGATCACCGGCTACAATCGCTCGGTCGGGACCTCCTCGGAGGACTACAATCGACTGGTGCCGCTGACGCCCTATCATCCGTCCGGCGTCGCCGCCCTGCTGTTCCCCAATGGCGTGATCAAGGACCCGCAGACGGGTAAGAGCAACCTGATCACGGCGTTCGACTACGGCGATGTGAAGAGCAAGGAATACACCCAGGAGGTTCGTCTGACCTCGTCGTTCAAGGGTCCCTTGAACTTCAGCATCGGCGGCTTCTACAGCGAGATCGACGGCGCCAGCTCGAGCAGCAACTATTACGTGGACAGCAACGCCCTGACCGGGTTCACGCTGGTCAATAACTTCGCCTACGACGCGACATATGCGGGTTTTGCCCCCTTCGGATCCGCCATCGCAACGAACGAAGCGTCAGGCCGCTGTCCGACGGCCGCGGCCGTCGCCTCCTCCGGCGGCGGGTGCGTCGCGCCCACCGCGGGCGCGCCCCTCGGCGGCCTCCTGCATGTCGACAACAGCGTTCTACCCAACGGCTCGGGTCACAACTACTACGACGCGCGGACGGGCGGTGATTATCTGAAGTCCTACGCTGGTTTCGCGGAAGTGTATTATGACATCACGCCGCAATTGAAGCTGATCTTGGGCGGCCGCTATACGGTCGATCAGCTCTACAACAACCAGTTCCCGATCTCGCTGTTCTCCGCCACTCCGAATAACGGGCCGACCTTTGCCGATCCGGGCTTCCCGATCTCGCAATACCCGCTGTTGACCTTCGCGGGCTTCCCGAACGGCGTTCCCGGTGTCCCCGGCACGCCAGCGGTCGGTGGCTTCCCGTCGACGATCTGCACGACCTCGGCCGCGGCCTGTCTCGTTCCGCAGAAGGTTTCCTATCGTGAGTTCACCGGCAAGGCGAACCTCACCTGGACGCCGACCCTGTCGTTCACCGACAAGACCCTGATCTACGCCCAGTACGCCCGCGGCTATAAGGGCGGCGGCTTCAACACCGCTTGCCAAGCCTCCCTGGGCAGCTCGGGCGGAAGCGCGTCGGCTTGCGGTTATCCGCTGAGCTACAATCCGGAGTTCATCGACGCCATCGAAGTCGGCACCAAGAACACGGTCCTCGGCGGTTCGGCTCAGCTCAACCTGACCGGCTTCTACTACAAATATAAGGGCTATCAGGTCTCCCGGATCATTTCCGAGTCTTCAGTCAACTTCAACTACGACGCAAAGATCTACGGCGTTGAGTTTGAAGGCATTCTGTCGCCGATTCACAATCTGACGTTGAACACGAACGTGGGCTATACGCACAGCGCGCTGGACAGCAATCAGTACTCGCAGGATTCGCTGAGTCTGAACCAGGGCAACGGTACCTACACGCTGGTCAAGGAAAGCGGCGGCCAAAACTGCTTGGCGCCCACCGCGGCCCTCGCCGGCGCTGTCGGCCTTGCGCTCCCCGGCGCGGTTCTGAGCGACTTCTGCCTTGGCGGCCCCGGGGTCAACGACCCGCGTCTGGGTCTCTCCCCGGCGCAGATCGCCGGTCTGTCGGCGCTCGGTCTCGGCACCCAACCCGACCCGCTCAACCCTGACGGATCGCGGATCCGGTTCGGCATCGCGCAGAACCTGAGCGGCAACCAGTTGCCGAACACGCCGCAGTTCACGGTTTCCGCCGGCGCCCAGTATGTCTTCGATCTTCCGGGCGACTGGAAGGCGACGCTGCGCGGCGACTACTACTGGCAGGACAAGAGCTTTTCTCGGGTCTACAACACGGCCAGCGATCGCCTGAACTCCTACCATGTCGTCAACGCGACGCTGACATTCGCCAATGTTGGCGATGGCGTCGATCTGCAGCTCTATGTGAAGAACGCCTTCAACGCTCAACCGGTGACGGGCATCTATCTCACCGACCCGACCTCGGCGCTGTTCCGCAACGTCTTCACCCTCGACCCCCGGTTCTACGGCGCCCAGCTCACCAAGCGCTTCTAGACCACACCGATTTCCTTGGAATTTCGAGGCGGCGGGACCACTGGCCCCGCCGTTTTCCTTTGGGCCGGAACTCGAGACCCCCTAGCGGCTTAAGCGGACACAGCGGAGTTTGGCCATGGATGACGGTGAACTGCGGCGCTATGGCGCCAATCTACGCGATGAAATCGACAGCGCCTCTGTCTATGAAGCGCTTGCGCAATCGGAATCGGATGAGAAGACTTCCGCGATCTACGCGCGCCTCGCCCAGGTCGAGCGCGCGCACGCCCAGTTCTGGGCGGACCGGATGGGCGGCGCGGATATCTCGCGAATAAAGCCAAGCCCCCGCGCGCGCGCGCTGGGCTTTCTGGGCAAGCACGTGGGGGCGTCCCTGGTCCTGCCGACGCTGGCGAAGATCGAAACCGCCGAAACCACCGATCCGGATTCGCCTCGCGAAGGGATCGCCGCCGCCGCGCCGGGGGATGAGCGCGCCCACGCCCGTCTCGTCCAGACTCTCGCCGGCCGGGTGGGCGGGTTGGATGGCCCGACCTTGGCGAAGCTCGAGGGCCGCCATATTGGCGGCGGCGGCGGCAACGCCTTGCGCGCCGCCGTTCTCGGCGCGAACGACGGCCTGGTTTCGAACCTCAGCCTTGTGATGGGCGTCGCGGGGGCCGCCGCTGAGGGCAAGACCATCCTCCTCACCGGCCTCGCCGGTCTCGTCGCCGGGGCCTTTTCAATGGCGATGGGCGAATGGTTGTCCGTAAACAGCGCGCGGGAGATGGCGCAGCGCAAGATCGACGCCGAGAAGAGTGCACTCGAGGACGCTCCCGAGATGCAGAAGGAGGAGCTGATCCTGATCTATCAGGCCAAGGGCCTCGACGAGGCTTCCGCGCGCATCCTGGCCGACAAGCTGTTCAGTTCAAAGGAAGCCGCCCTCGACACGCTGGCGCGCGAGGCCTTGGGAGTCGATCCGCAGGAACTGGGCGGTTCGGCCTGGGCGGCGGCGATCTCGTCCTTTGCCCTCTTCGCCCTGGGCGCCATCGTGCCGGTGGCCGCCTTCTTCTTCACTCAAGGCTGGACCGCGGTGATCGTGAGCCTGGCGCTGAGCGGCGTGGCCCTCGCCGGGATCGGCGCGGCGACCTCGGTCTTCACCGGCCGCACGGCGATGTTTTCGGCGGGGCGGCAGTTGATCATCGGCTGGGCGGCGGCGCTGCTGACCTTTGGCATTGGCAAGCTGATCGGCGTCAGCCTCCACTGACCCTGGCGACGAGACGGCGAACGAACGCCACGACATAGCCGACCTGCCTGCCCAGGAATCCACGCGCCCAGTCGCGCGCCTCGCGCGGCGAGGTGGTGAAAGCCTTGCCGACGGTGTCGGCCATGACCGCGCCGCGTTGACCGATGGGCAGGGGCTCGCCCGTCGTGGTGTCGAGGGCCGTCTGATGCTCGATCTCCGCGTTGAAGACGGCGCCGACCAGGAGAACCATCACCGAAAACCACAGCCACAACATGAGGGCGACCACGGCACCGAGCGAGCCGTAGGTCACGCCCAAGGCGGTGAAACCGTCGACATAGGTCGAAAATGCCAGCGATCCCACCAGCCAGACCAGGGCCGCGGCCGCGCCGCCGCAATAGACCCAGCGCCAGCGCGCCGGGGCGCGGCTCGGTCCAAAACGGTAGATCAGGGTGAAGGCCTCCGCGGCAATGAGATAGACGATCAACCAGCGCAGCGGCGCCCACCACAGGCGAAGGTAGTGAAGACCCAGCGCGTGAAGCGCGATCGGCGCGGCGATCGTCATCGCCGTCACGGCGACCAGAAAGCTCACCACCGACAGCGTCGCGACATAGGTTACGAGCGTGCGTTGAGGATAGGGCCGCTTCTCGGTCTCGCCATAGGCGACGTTGAGGCCATCGAAGAGCGATTTCATGCCCGCGTTGGCGCTCCAGACGGAAGCCAGGGTGCTGCCGGCGAACGCCGCGCCGAGGGTTGTGTGCGGTCGACCGGCGAGACGGACAAGCTGGTCGCCGATCAGACCCACCGCTTCGCGCGGCAGAATGGCGGAGAGCTGTTCCAGTTGGCGCTCGACCCTGCCCAAATCGAGATACAGTCCGTAGACGGAGACGAAGGCGGCCAAGGCCGGAAAGATCGCCAGCAGCAGGAAGAAGGTCACGCCGCCAGCCAGGGACGGCAGGCGGCCCCGCCCGACGGCGCGGTAGGTCCGCCAGAATATATCCTTCCAGCCGAGCGGAGGAATTCGCCAGGGCGCCGCGGCGTCGCGCCCGCGATCCCGCGCGACGGGGGATTGCGCGGTGAGCGCAACATCGCCATGCGGGGCCGTCATGATCGGTTCAATCGACGCGCTCCACCGCTATCCCCTCAAGGGCTTCACGCCGGAGCCCGTTGAGGTCGCGGGTCTGAGGATCGGCGAAGCCTTTCCCTGCGATCGCGTCTATGCGGTGGAGAATGGACCCAGCGGTTTCGATCCCGCCGCGCCGACCTTCATCCCCAAACGTCGTTTCGCCGTCCTTGCCCGCAGCGCGACGGTCGCTTCGGTCCGGACGCGGTATGATGCACAAGACGGAACCTTGACCGCGACCGCTCCCGGTTGCGAGCCGTTCACGGGGAGCTTGACCGCCGAGGCGGGCAAGGTCGCCTTCGCGCGGTGGCTGACACCCGTCCTGGCGATCGATGGGGGCGGCCCCTATCGCGTGATCGATGGCGAAGGGCATCGCTTTCTGGACGACCCCAACGGCCATGTCTCTATCCTCAACCTCGCCAGTGTGCGCGATCTGGCCCTGCGCGTCGGCGAGCCGGTCGATCCGCTTCGCTTTCGCGCCAACATCCATGTCGAAGGTTGGGAAGCGTGGTCGGAAAACGCGATGGACGGCGCTGCCGTACGCCTGGGCGAGGCGGTGGTGCGCGTGCTGCGACCGATCACGCGGTGCGCCGCGACCGACGTCGATCCCGCGAGCGCCACGCGCGATCTGAACGTCACCGCCGACCTCTTTCGTCTGTACGGCCACCTCCGGTGCGGGGTCTATGTCCAGGTCGTCGAAGGCGGCGTGATCCACGTGGGTGACCCAATCGCGGCCGTCTAGACCGCCGCCGCCGAGAGGTCCTCGCCCGCCAGCGCGCGCTCGATCAGGGCGATCGTCTCGGCCAGGCCGAAGATGGCGACGAAGGAGCCGAAGCGCGGGCCCTGCGGCTGGCCCAGCAGCACTTCGTAAAGCGCCACGAACCAGGCGCGCAGGGGCTCGAAACCGGCCGCCTTGCCCGCGGCGTAGACCTCGTTCTGGATCACTTCGCCGTCCTGGAACCCGGCAGGCAGCGCCCTCAAACGGCCGCGCAAGTCTTCCAGGGCCGCGCGCTCTCGGACATCGGGCGCGCGGAACCGTTTCTTCGGGCGGACGAAATCCTCGTAATAGTGGATCGCATAGTCGGCCATGCGGTCCAGCAGGGGCTGGTTGGCGGGCGTCGCGCCGGGGAAATGCCGCGCGATGAAGCCCCAGAGGATCGCCTTGTCCGAAGCATTGGCCGCCGAGACCAGATTCAGCAGCAGGCTGAAGGACACCGGCGAACCCGCATTCGGCGGCGCGCCGCCGTGGACGCTCCACACCGGATTGTCCAGCGGCGAGGCGGCAGCCTTGTTGTCGCCCTCCGGCGGCGGCCGGTTGAAGGCGTCGAGTTGCTGGAGGTACTCGTCCATCGCCTTGGGGATGACGTCGAAGCTGAGCTTCTTGGCCGAACGCGGCGACTGGAAGAGGTAGTAGACCAGGCTCTCGGGCGCGCCATAGCGGCGCCACTCTTCCAGCGTCAATCCGTTGCCCTTGGACTTGGAGATCTTCTGATTTTGCTCGTCGAGGAAGAGTTCGAAATTGAAGCCCTCGGGGGGAGTGCCCCCCAGGATCGAACAGATGCGCGAGGATTGCTTGACCGAGTCGATCAAATCTTTGCCGGACATCTCGTAGTCGACGCCAAGCGCGGTCCAACGACAGGCCCAGTCCGGTTTCCACTGCAACTTCACCGCGCCGCCGGTAACCGGGACCTCGGTCAGGGCGCCGTTTTCGTCCTCGAAGACGATGGTCCCGCGATCGACGTGGCGCTCCAGGGTCGGGACCTGCAGCACCCGTCCCGTGGTCGGGCTGATGGGGAGAAAGGGCGAATAGGTCGCCCGTCGCTCGGGTCCGAGAGTCGGCAACATCACCGCCTGGATCGCGTCGTAACGCTCCAGCGCGCGGCGCAGGGTCTCGTCGAAGCGTCCGGAGCGATAGCATTCGGTGGCGGAGAGAAACTCGTAGTCGAAACCGTGGCTGTCGAGAAAAGCGCGCATCCGCGCGTTGTTGTGGTCGCCGAAGCTGGCGTGTTCGCCGAAGGGATCGCGCACCTGGGTCAGCGGCTTTCCGAGATCGAGGGCGACGGCGTCCTGATTGGGGATGTTTTCCGGCACCTTCCGAAGGCCGTCCATGTCGTCGCTGAAGGAGATCAGGCGGGTTGGAACCGCCTCCTCGGTCAAGGCGCGGAAGGCGTTGCGCACCATGGTGGTGCGCGCGACTTCGTTGAAGGTGCCGATGTGGGGCAGCCCGGAGGCGCCATAACCGGTCTGCAGGATCACCGGCGCGCGCAGGGCGGGAAATGTCGTGAAAGCCTGGTCGATATCTCCCTTCGCGACAAGGCTCGCGGCGAGATCGCGCTCGTCGGCGGCGAGGCGCACCCGAAGCAGACGCGCCAGCAGGCTTCGCGCCTGTTCGAACGGCCAGGCGCGCGCCTCGCGGGCCGGGTGGGAGAGTCCAGTCAGCATCCTATGGTTCGCTAGGGGCGGCGGCGGTCCGGGTCAACGACGACGTCACGCCGCCGCCTCGCCCGAACTGAGCAGGAAGTGGCCGCGCAGGGCCGCCACCGGCGAGGCCGGATCGCTCTGCCACGCCTCCACATGGACATTGGCGATGCGGCGGCCGACCTTTCTCAGGTCCGCTCGGGCGTAGGTGAGCACCGGGCGGCCGCTGCGCAGATATTCGATGGTCACGTCGATGGTTCGAGGTTGGCGTTTCGAAGGTTCGTGAACCGACAGGGCGGCCAAGGCCGTCAGCTCCATGAAGGCGCCCAGCACCCCGCCATGCAGCGCCGGGAGCTGGGTGTTGCCGATCAGGTGGGGGGAGAACGGCAGTCTGGCGATCAGTACGCCGTCTTCAAGCGTCGCGGTCATGCCCAGAAAGCCGATGTAGGGCACCGCGGCGATCAGGGCCTCCAGTCGCTCCGATCCGGTCACGACGCCGCCCGCGCGGTGTTGAGCGCAAAAGCCGCCTGGACCGTGGCCACCGGATCGTCCTCGCTATCCTCGAACGCCGCGGCGCGGACGAAGGCGATGGACCGCGTGATCTTGTAGCAGTGCGCCCGCGCGATCAGGGTCCGACGCGGGGCCGCCGAGCGCATGTAATCGATCCGCAGGTCCAGCGTGGCGATGCCGCCGATCTCCTCGGGCTTGCGCTCACGGGCCAAGGCCGCGAACACCGCCGATCCGCAGATGTGGTCGAGGAGGGTGGTGACCGCGCCGCCGGCCAGGACGCCCGTGGCGGGATCACCGACAAGGTCCGCGCGCCAGGGCAGTTCCGCCACCGCCACGCCGTCCTCGGCGCTGACGAACCGCAGCCCGATGGCCGCCGCCTGGGGGACCTCTCCGCTCAGGCGCAGGGGAATGGCGGGTGCCGGGGATGTCGTTTCGCTGACCATCGCCGACCTATAGGGACAATCGGCGGCTCGCGCCTATATCAAGCCGCGTGATCAAGCCCGAACAACTCCTCTGCCCCAGGCCCGCCGGGCTCTATTGCGCGCCGGGAGACTTCTACATCGACCCGGTGCGGCCGGTGGCGCGGGCGGTGATCACGCACGGCCACGCCGACCACGCCCGCGCCGGCCACGGCGCGGTGCTGGCGACGCCCGCGACCCTGGCGATCATGGCCACGCGCTATGGCGAGGATTTCGCCGAGACGGTCCAACCATCGCCCTATGGCGAAACCACCACCGCCGGGGATGCGACCGTCAGCCTCGCGCCAGCCGGCCACGTCCTGGGGTCAGCCCAGGCGGTCGTTGAGTGGAAGGGCATGAAAATCGTGGTCTCCGGCGACTATAAGCGCCGCCGCGACCCGACCTGCGCGGCGTTCGAGCCCATCGTCTGCGATGCCTTCGTCACCGAGGCGACGTTCGCCCTGCCCGTCTTCCGCCATCCGCCGGCGAGCGAAGAAGTCGCCAAGCTGCTGCAGTCGGTGCGGCAATTTCCGGAACGCAGCCATCTCGTCGGCGCCTATGCGCTCGGCAAGGCGCAGCGGGTGATCGCGTTGTTGCGCGAGGCGGGCTGGGACGCGCCGATCCCGGTCCACGGCGCGCTGGAGCGGCTGAACGCCCTCTACGGCGAGTTCGGCGTCGACCTCGGCCCGCTGGAATCGGCGACGACCCGCGCCAAGCGCGACTTCGCCGGCGCGATCATTCTCTGCCCGCCGTCCGCGCTCAACTCGGTGTGGGAGCGACGCTTCCCCGACCCCGTCGCCGCCTTCGCCTCCGGCTGGATGCGCATACGGGCGCGGGCGCGGCAGAAGGCGGTGGAGCTGCCCCTGATCATTTCCGACCACGCCGACTGGGACGAGCTGACGGAGACCATCGAGGAGATCCATCCCGGCGAAGTCTGGATCACGCACGGGCGGGAGGAAGCCTTGGCGCGGTGGTGCGAGCTTCAGGGCATCCCCGCGCGGGCTCTGGCGCTGGTGGGCTATGAGGACGAGGAGGAGTGAGAATGTTGCTCCTTCGTTCGCCGCTATGATAGGGTGAGGCATGAACGCGTTGACCTTCGACACGCACGAAGCTGCCAAAACCGTTGAGGAGGCAGGCTTTACCAAGGCGCAGGTCGAGGCGTTGGTAGACGTCAGCCGCCGAACAACAGGCCTGCCCGATACCTCTGACCTCGTGACGAAGGCGCATCTGAGTTCGGAAGTCAGCGGCCTTCGCGCGGAGATCGAGAGAGCGAAAGTGCAGGTCATCAGCATCATCTTGGGAGCGATGGCCGCGATGACGGCGATAGGCGCTGTGCTGGCAAAGCTGATCCACTAGCAATTTCGCTCGCGCGTTAACCCTTCGTGCGCGCCTTCTCCCATCTTCTCGACCGGCTCTCGCTCACGCGGTCGCGTAACGCCAAGCTGACCCTGGTGCGGGACTTCCTTCGCGATACGCCGGACCCGGACCGGGGCTGGGCCCTCGCGGCGCTGACCGGTGAACTCAGTTTCAGCGCGGCGAAGCCGGCGGCCATACGCAAGGCGGTCGAGGCGCGGATGGATCCGGTCCTGTTCGCCTGGAGCCATGACTATGTCGGCGACCTCGCCGAGACCGTGGCCTTGGTCTGGCCGGCCAAGGCTGGGGCCAATCGGGAGCCGGAACTCTCCGAAGTGGTCGAGACGCTGCGCACCATTTCCCGGTCCGAAGTGCAGCGTCAGATCGAGACCTGGCTGGACGCCCTCGATCCGGACGGGCGGTGGGCGCTGCTTAAACTCGTCACCGGCGGTCTTCGCGTCGGCCTTTCCGCGCGCCTCGCAAAGCAGGCGGCCGCCAATCTGGGCGGGGTCGAGGTCGCCGATGTGGAAGAGCTTTGGCACGCGCTCACGCCGCCCTATGAAGACCTGTTCGCCTGGCTCGAGGGGCGCGGCGACAAGCCCACCGCCGACGCGCCGGGGCGGTTCCGGCCGGTGATGCTGGCGCAGGCGATCGACGAGGCGGTGGACTTCGCCAAGCTGGATCCCGCGGACTACGCCGCCGAATGGAAGTGGGACGGCATCCGCGTGCAGGCGGTCAACGAACGCGGCGAGCGGCGGCTTTACACCCGCACCGGCGACGTGATCTCCGACGCCTTCCCCGACGTGCTGGCGGCGCTGGATTTCGAAGGGGTGATCGACGGCGAGTTGCTGATCCTGCGTGACGGTAAGGTCGCCTCGTTCAGCGATCTACAGCAGCGCCTCAACCGCAAGGTCGCCGACGCCAAGATCATGGCCGCCCACCCCGCCGGAATCCGCGCCTACGACCTCCTGCTGGAGGGCGAAACCGATCTGCGCCATCTGAGCTTCCGCGAGCGCCGCGCGCGGCTGGAGGCGGTGGTCGCGGCGAGCGGATCGAGCCGTATCGACCTCTCCCCCATCCAGCTCTTCGAGGATTGGGAGAGCTTGGCCCGCCTGCGCGCCGATCCGCCGCCGGGCGATCCCGCGATTTCGGAAGGCTTGATGCTGAAGCGTTGGGACTCGCTCTATGTCGCCGGCCGCCCGAAGGGGCCTTGGTTCAAGTGGAAACGCGATCCGCATCTCATCGACGCCGTGCTGATGTACGCTCAGCGCGGCCACGGCAAACGCTCGAGCTTCTATTCCGACTACACCTTCGGCGTCTGGCGCGAGGACGAGCTGGGGCAAAGGTCGCTGACTCCGGTCGGCAAGGCCTATTTCGGCTTCACCGACGAGGAGCTGAAACAGCTCGACGCCTTCGTGCGCGAGAACACTTTCGAGCGTTTCGGCCCTGTGCGCTCGGTGCGCGCGGGCTGGGATTTCGGGCTGGTGCTGGAAGTGGCGTTCGAGGGCCTGCAACGCTCGACCCGGCATAAAAGCGGTGTCGCCATGCGGTTTCCCCGGATCAGCCGGATCCGCTGGGACAAGCCCGCGAAGGAGGCGGACGAATTGCCGACCCTGGAGCGGATGCTGGACCCGCCGTCGGTCCGCGCCTAAGCCTTGGCCGACGATCGGGGAGACGGCCAATGACCACTTCACTCTACGACCTCAGTGTCGGCACCTATGTTCGGACCGTCGGCGCGGTCGAGAGCTTCCTTGAAAAGGCCCGCGCCCATTTCGTGGCGGCGGGGATCGACCCCGACGATCTGGTGACCCATCGCCTGTTCGACAACATGCTGCCGATGAGCTTCCAGATCGTCTCGGTGGCCCACCATTCGATCGGGGCGATCGAGGGCTTGACGAGCGGCGTGTTCGGACCGCCCAACCGGCCGCAGCCCACCGACTACGCCGGATTGCAGGCCATGGTCGCCGACACCAAAGCCGCGCTCGTCGCGTTGAACGCCGCCGATATCGACGCCTACGCGGGCAAGGACGTCGTCTTTCAGATGGGCGACTTCAAGATGCCCTTCAAAGCGGAGGGGTTCATCCTCTCGTTCTCACTGCCGAACTTCTATTTCCACGCCGCCACGGCCTACGACCTGCTGCGGATGAAGGGCGCGCCACTCGGCAAGCGCGATTTCATGAGATTCCGATAGCGGCCAAATCGGCTCGGCACGATGTCGCCCGCCAGGTTTTCAGGCCGCGTGGGTCCGCGCCTCACGCGATAGCAGGGCCAGGATCGCGTCCGTGCCGCTGGCCACTCTCAACTGAGAGCGCAGGTCGGCGGACCGCAGGGCCCGCGCCGCCCTGGCCAACGCTCTGAGGTGATCGGCGGCGGCCTCCGGGGGGGCCAGGAGCGCGAAGAGCAGATCCACCGGTTCATCGTCCACCGCGGCGTAGTCAATCGGCGGCCGCAGTCTGACGAAGACCCCTCGGATGCGATCGACGCCTTTGACCAGGGCGTGAGGTATCGCGACGCCGTGGCCGACGCCCGTGGAGGCGATCGCCTCTCGCGCCATCAGGGCCTCGAACACGATGCTGGCCTTGAGGCCATGGACCCGGGCGGCGACTTCGCTGATCACCGCCAGCGCCTTGCGCTTGTCGCCGGCCGAAACCCGGGGACAAATCGATCCCGGCGTCAGCAAGTCACCGATAATCATAGGCGCCGAAAAGTCGCTCACGACCTGCACTCCGACACGCTGAAACCAGAAGCCGAGCGGCGTTAAATCGCCGCCGCCATGTCAACCCGGCTGGGCTTCATCCGTTCCGGATCGACCCAACCGATGTTGCCGTCCGATCGGCGATATACCACCGACAATCCGCCGTGGGCGGCGTTGCGGAACACGATTGCTTGAGCTTCGAGCAGATCGAGCTCCATCACCGCCATCGAAACGGTCATGGTCTTCAGGGCGGCCTGGGTTTCGGCGATGATCATCGCGGCGGGGGGCGCATGCTCGTCATGCCCGTCCCAGTCGTCGTCGTCGTCGGTGTCGTCCGAGGCGCGCAGGACCCAGAGCGAAGCGCTCTCGGCGGCCTTGGCTTCCTGAGCGACGGCGTGGCTTTTCAGGCGGCGTTTGTACCGCCGGACACGCTTCTCGATCTTGGCGAGAGCAATGCTGAACGCGGCGTGAGCGTCGGCCGCCAGCCCATGGCTTTGGAGGGCTTGTCCAGAGGCCAAGTTCACAACACAGTCGACGCGGAAGCCATGGCCATGGTCCTTGTCGATCACAACTTCGGCATCCCCGCCGCGTTCGAAGTATTTGCCGATCCCGGCGGAGAGCTCGTCGCTGATGCGGGTGCGGAGCGCGTCGCCGGCATCCATGTGCCGGCCGGAAACTTGAACGTTCATCCCCCTACAACGCGTCTTCGCGCCAATGGTGTCAAGCGTGGGAAATCAGCCGAACCGGTCGCCTAGATAGACGCGCCGAACCTCCGGATCGGCCAGGATCTCCGCTGGCGAGCCTTCGAACAAAACCTCTCCGGCGTGGATGATCGAGGCGCGATCGATGATGTCGAGAGTCTCGCGGACATTGTGGTCGGTGATCAGAATGCCGATCCCCCGCTTCCTCAGATAGCCGATCACATCGCGGATATCGTTGATCGCCAGAGGATCAATCCCGGCGAAGGGCTCGTCCAGCAGCATGAAGGCCGGCTCGCTCGCCAGGGCCCGCGCGATCTCGACCCGTCGCCGCTCGCCGCCCGAGAGCGCCGTCGCCGGCGAGGTCCGCAGATGGGAGATGTGAAGTTCGTCGAGCAGGCCCTTGGTGATCTGACGAACCTTGTCGCGCGAGGGCTCGCGCATCTCCACGACGGCCATCACGTTCTGCTCGACCGTCATGCCGCGAAAGATCGAGGTTTCCTGCGGCAGATATCCCAGGCCCAGCCGCGCGCGCTGGTACATCGGCTGATTGGTGATGTCCTCCCCGTCGAGGGTGATCTTGCCGTAGTCCGCCGCGATCAGGCCGGTGATCATATAGAAACAGGTGGTCTTGCCCGCGCCGTTGGGTCCCAGCAGACCGGCGACTTCGCCGCGCGCCAGGTGCAGGCTCACCTGCTTGACGACCTGACGGCCGCGGAAGGATTTACCGATGCGATCGACTATAAGACCCACGCCGACCGCGGACGAGGCGGGGGCGGCTTCCGCCGCCGGACGGGCAAGAACCTCGCTCATGGCCAGTCCTTCATCTCGGCGTCGGCGTGTCGGCGGTGGCGGCCTTGTCGGGATAGATCACCGCCCGCACGCGCCGGCCCGCGCCACCCGACTGCATCCGGGCCTCATGGGTGTTGACGTTCAGGACCAGCCGCTCGCCCCGCGCGACGTCGGCGCCCTGGACGACAATGACATCGCCGGTCATCACGATCTGGTCGGAGGCGGCGGTGTAGACCGCGCGGTCCGCCCGGGCGTTCTGATCGGGATTGACGTAGTAGACATGCCCCTCGGCCTCGATGCGATCGGTGGCGCCGCAATCGGGCTGACCGATGGTCGCGCCGCTTTTCCCTTTCGCGCCCTTGAGATGGGAATAGACGCTGATGGTGTCGGCGCGCAGGCGGGTCTTGTCCTGCAGAGCCTCGGCCGCGCCACGCCAGATCGCCAGACACTTGGAATTGACCACCTCCGCCTCGTTGGCGGTGATGTCGATCGGCGACTTGGAATTGCCGGCGATCTGAGCGCGAGGGGCCGACGCGCAAAACGTCAGCGCGAGCGCCACGACCACGGTTCTGGAAATGGATGGCGCGATCATGGCCACTATCGTCCCTTCAGCCGCGCATGGACGCCGCCCTTGAATATGACACGGTCGCCCTTGTCCGAGACGCCGAAGCTGTTGGACTTCAGATCGCCGACGGGGGTCTGGCTGGCGATGGACTGCGGCCCCTCCACCACGCCGGTCTGGGTGTTGATCACCGCCTCGTCGGTGGCGAAGCGTGAGGTCTTGGCGCTGTCGGCGCGGACGTGGCCCTTGAGGTAGAGGATGCGGGTATCCTCGCGATAAACCCCCGTGTCGGCGGTCAAGGTCGAGGGGTGCGGGCCGTCCATATCCAGGGTCACCGATGGATTCAGAAGACGAACCTGTTGCAGCGAGGCCTCGTCTCGCGCCGCTTGGCTGGCCCCCAGAATATAGGGCCGACCCTGATTGTCCCTGCCGAAGAAGTGCGGATTGACCATGCGGATCGGTGACTGCGCTTCGCGATGGGCCGCGCTTCGGCGGCGCGCGGTATGCTCTATGACCAGACCAACCAGAAGCGCGATCACGGCCACCATGATCGCCGGCAGCAGCCAGCGCAGGATGCGCACGATGAGGCTGCGCCGCCTGGCCGGGCCGCGCGGCGGCGGTCTGGACGGCCTGCTCGGCGTCCCGGCCACCAACGCGGGATGGGTGAGATCAGTCATGGCTGAAGATGTCGGCCCCTTCCCAGCCGGCGACATCGAGCGCCGCGCGGAACGGAAGAAAATCGAAACAGGCCTGGGCCAGCTCCATCCGACCCTCGCGCTCCAGCATGGCGTCGAGCCGGGTCTTCAAAGCGTGCAGGTTCGCGACATCCGAGGCTGCATAGGCCTGCTGTTCCGGCGAAAGTAGGGCCGCGCCCCAGTCGGAGCTTTGCTGCGCCTTGGAGATGTCGAGGCCGAGAAGCTCCCGCGTCACATCCTTCAGGCCATGACGATCGGTGTAGGTGCGCGCCAGCTTCGAAGCGATCTTGGTGCAATAGACCGGCCCGGTCATCACGCCCAGATTGAGCAGGAACATCGCGATGTCGAAGCGGCCGAAATGGAAGATTTTCAGCACCGCGGGATCGGTCAGCAGCGCTTTCAGGTTGGGCGCGTCATAGCGCTCGCGATCCAACTGCACGAGGTGCGCGTCGCCGTCGGAACTCCGCAGCTGCACGACGCAGAGCGGATCGCGGCCGAGGCGCAGGCCCATGGTCTCGGAATCCACGGCCAACGACGTCACGCCGGCGAACGTCCCGGCGGGCAGGTCGCCCTGATGCAAAACATGAGCCACTAGGTTCGATTTGCTCCCCGACGGTCGAAGGCCGCGCCGCGCGCGCCAGACTTAAGGTTACGCTTGGGCGGCGGCAAGCGCGCCACTCACTCCACGCCGCGCGAATTGTGGTGCCCAGGAAAGGACTCGAACCTTCACGGCCGTTAAGCCACTGGCACCTGAAGCCAGCGCGTCTACCAATTCCGCCACCTGGGCTCGCCAAGATCCCCCGGAGGGTCGGGGGTTCGAACGCGAGGGGCGGACGCATAGGGCGCCGTCCGCGGATCGTCAATGAGAGGCTCGAGACTCGATCGTGCCGGCGCGTTGCGCGGCGGGGGTCGCTCGGCTATGCGCGGGGCGGGTCGCGCGTGGCGGCCAAAGGACGGCGCGTATGCAAGGCTTGGTCACCGTGTTCGGCGGCTCGGGGTTCGTCGGAAGCCAGATCGTGCGGGCGTTGGCGAAAAGCGGGGCGCGGGTTCGGGTCGCCGCGCGCAATCCCGGGCGCGGCTATCGCCTGCGCATGCTGGGCGACGTGGGCCAGATCGAGATCGTCCAAGCCAATATCCGCGACGAGCCATCCGTGGCGCGCGCGCTCGACGGCGCCGAAGGCTGCGTCAACGCCGTCGGCGTGCTTTACGAAAGCGGTCGCCAGCGCTTCGACGACCTTCACGCGCGGGGCGCGGCAACGCTCGCGCGGCTGGCGGTCCAGGCCGGGGCCGCGCGCTTCGTCCAGGTTTCCGCCATCGGCGCGGATCCCAAGAGCGCCGCGGCCTACGCCCGTTCCAAGGCGGCCGGCGAAGCGGCGACTCGCGCGGCGGCGCCCTTCGCGACGATCCTGCGGCCCTCGATCGTGTTCGGCGCGGAGGACAGTTTCTTCAACCGTTTCGCCCAGATGGCGACCCTCGCGCCGGCCTTGCCGCTGATCGGCGGCGGCGGGACCCGCTTCCAGCCCGTCTTCGTCGGCGATGTCGCTCAGGCGGTGGTCCAGGCCCTGGACGATCCCAAGGCGGCGGGGCGGACCTATGAGCTTGGCGGGCCGGGGATTTACACCTTCAAGGCGCTGATGGCGCTGATGCTGGCGCAGATCGGCCGCAACCGCGCGCTCGCCCCCATCCCCTTCGGGATCGCCGACCTGATGGGCCGCGCCGGAGACATCATGGCCTCCCTCGGCCTGCCGCCGCCGATCACCCGCGACCAGGTCGCCATGCTGCGGACCGACAACGTGGTCGCCCCCGGCGCGCTCGGCCTCGCGGACCTCGGGATCGCGCCCCAGGCCCTGGAGCCCATCATCGAGACCTATCTCTATCGCTTCCGCAAAGGCGGCCAATACGCCGAACTGACCGCCATCGCGGCCGCCACAGCGCCGAGGTAGGGCGTCGCGCACCATCAGCGCGGAACGGCTCACGGCGCCGTGGCGTCGGCGAGGCGATTGGCTATAGGTGATCATCAATCACCTCGAGGGGGAGCGCCACCATGAAGACCCGCATCACCGAACTGTTCGGCATCCAGCACCCGATCATCCAGGGGGGGATGCATTTCGTCGGTTTCGCCGAGCTGGCGGCGGCGGTTTCCAACGCCGGGGGACTGGGGATCATCACGGGCCTGACCCAGCGCACGCCCGCCGATCTGGCGCGGGAAATCGCCAAATGCCGCGAGATGACCGACAAGCCGTTCGGAGTGAACCTGACCTTTCTCCCCGTGGTCAGCGACCCGGACTACCCCGGCTATGTGAAGGCCATCATCGACGGCGGGGTCAAGGCGGTGGAAACCGCCGGCAACAATCCGGCCAAATGGCTTCCCGCGCTGAAGGAGGCCGGGATCAAGGTGATCCACAAATGCACCTCGGTGCGCCATTCGCTCAAGGCGGAATCCATCGGCTGCGACGCGGTCAGCGTCGACGGTTTCGAGTGCGGCGGCCACCCCGGCGAGGACGACGTGCCGAACATGATCCTGCTGCCCCGCGCCGCCGAAGAGCTGAAGATTCCCTTCGTCGCCTCTGGCGGCATGGCCGACGCGCGTTCGCTGGTGGCGTCCCTCGCCATGGGCGCGGAGGGCATGAACATGGGCACCCGCTTCATGGCGACGAAGGAGGCGCCGATCCACGAGAACGTGAAGCAGGCGATCGTCGCGGCCAGCGAACTCGACACCCGCCTTGTCATGCGGCCCCTGCGCAATACCGAGCGCGTGCTCACCAATGCCGGCGTGGAGCGCCTGCTCGCCAAGGAGCGCGAATTGGGCGCCGCGATCAAGTTCGAGGACATCATGCCCGAGGTCGCGGGGGTCTATCCAAGGATCATGCTGGAGGGCGAGATGGACGCCGGGGCATGGTCCTGCGGCATGGTCGCGGGGCTCATCCACGACATTCCCACCTGCAAGGAATTGATCGACCGGATCATGAGCGAAGCCCACTCGATCATCCGCGGGCGGCTGGAGGGCTTTCTGGCCGCCTAAATCGGCAAAGTGCGGATCGCGGCCTTGCGCCCCCTCCGTCACGGCGCAAGAAAGAGCACCGCGCCACCTCCCCCATAAGCGGCGGGGGAGAAGCGGAAATCCCAAATCCTGCCCCGCCTCTTGCGGGGGAGGGGGACCGGCGCCGAAGGCGTTGGGGGCGCGCAAGGCCGCCGCTGCATTTTTTCAGGAGTTTCCCGTGGCCGACATCCTGCACTTCATCGACGGCGCTGCGGCGACCGGATCTTCCACTCGGTTCGGGGATGTCTTCGATCCCAACACCGGGGCTGTGCAGGCCCGCGTCCACCTCGCCTCCGTCGCCGATGTCGATCTGGCCGTCCGGGCCGCGCGGCGCGCGCAGCCGGCCTGGGGCGCGGTCAATCCGCAGCGGCGGGCGCGGGTGATGTTCGCCTACAAGCGCCTGGTCGAGGCGCGGATAGATGAGCTGGCGGCTGTGCTTTCCAGCCAACACGGCAAGGTTCTCGCGGACTCGCGCGGCGACATCCAGCGGGGCCTCGAAGTGATAGAGTTCGCTTGCGGGATTCCTCATCTGCTGAAGGGCGAATACACCCAGGGCGCCGGGCCCGGTATCGACGTCTATTCCATGCGCCAGCCGCTCGGGGTCGGCGCCGGAATCACCCCGTTCAACTTTCCCGGCATGATCCCGATGTGGATGTTCGGCGTCGCCATCGCCTGCGGCAACACCTTCATCCTGAAGCCCTCGGAAAAGGACCCCGGTCTTCCCGTGCGCCTGGCCGAGCTTTTCATGGAGGCCGGGGCCGAGGCCGGATTCGAGGTCAAGGGCGTGCTGAATGTGGTTCAGGGCGACGCCGAGGCGGTGAACGCCATCCTCGATCATCCCGATATCGCGGCGGTCAGCTTCGTGGGCTCCTCCGACATCGCCCATCACGTGTATCGACGCGGCGCGGCGGCTGGAAAGCGGGTCCAGGCCATGGGCGGGGCGAAGAACCACGCCATCGTCCTGCCCGACGCCGATCTCGACCTGGTGGTGAAGGACCTGTCCGGCGCCGCCTTCGGCTCGGCGGGCGAGCGCTGCATGGCGCTCCCCGTGGTCGTTCCCGTGGGCGCGAAGATCACCGAGGCGCTGCGCGAACGCATGGTGGCCGAAATGGAAACCCTGAAGGTCGGGGTCTCCAACGACCCGGACGCGCAATATGGCCCGGTGGTCACCGCCGCGCACAAGGCGAAGATCGAAAGCTATATCGCGATGGGCGTCGACGAGGGCGCCGAACTTGTCGTCGATGGCCGGGGCTTTTCCCTGCAAGGCCACGAGGACGGTTTCTTCGTCGGACCGACGCTTTTCGATCGCGTGAAACCCGAGATGCGCTCCTATCAGGAAGAGATCTTCGGCCCCGTGCTGCAGATCGTCCGCGCCGACACCTTCGAGGAGGCGGTCGAACTGCCGAGCAAACACGCCTACGGCAACGGCGTGGCGATCTTCACCGGGGATGGCCGCGCCGCGCGAGAATTCGCGGCCAGGGTCGAGGTCGGTATGGTCGGCATCAATGTGCCGATCCCGGTTCCGGTCGCGTATCACACCTTCGGCGGCTGGAAGCGTTCCGTCTTCGGCGACACCAACCAGCACGGCGCCGAGGGCGTGAAGTTCTGGACACGGATCAAGACCGTCACCGCGCGCTGGCCGGAAAGCGAGAGCCGGGCCGAGTCGTCCTTCGTCATCCCGACCATGCGCTAGATTGCCCGTGACCAAGCCGATCCACCTGCTCAACGGCCCCAACCTCGACCACCTCGGCGAGCGCGAGCCGGAAATCTACGGTCGCGCCACCTTAGCGGACGTCGAGGCGATGTGCCGCGACGCGGCGGCCAGGCACGGCCTCGAGATCGTCTGCCGCCAGACCCATCGCGAATACGAGATGATCGACTGGCTGCACGAGGCGGCGAAGGTGGCCGGCGGCGTGATCATCAACCCGGCCGCGTTCTGCTATCACTCCGTGGCCATTCTGGACGCGGTGAAGATGCTGTCCTGCCCGGTCGTCGAGGTTCACATCAGCAATATTCATCGCCGGGATGAAGCCTGGCGCGCGGACAGCCTGCTGACGCCCGCCGTCACTGGGATGATCAGCGGCTTGGGCGTGGCCGGTTATCGTCTCGCGATCGACTATCTGGCGGAGAAGATCGCGGTCTAGGACGCGGGGAGACGGATATCGGCTTCGAGGCCGCCCGCCCTCTGGCGCCAGGTCATCGCGCCCTTGAGTTGCCGCTCGACAAGGGTCGTCACCAGGAAGGACGCGAAGTCCGGCGTCCGGCCGGCGGCCCCGCTCGGCCCGCCCGATTCTCGCCATTCCAAGCCGTGACGACCTCCGATCGCGTCGCGCCAGCAGCGGATGTTCAGGTTACCGCCGCCCGACAGCGCGCCCCTTCGCGCGCAGTCGTCGGCCATCTCGTGCAGGACGAGAAGCAGCGGCTGGACCGCGCTGGGCGCGATATGAACATCCTCGCCATCGACCGTCACGCCCGAGGCGGCCACCGCGAGCAGAGCGCCCCGCGCGAGGTCTTGCAAAGGCGCGCCCGTCCAGCCGTTCCGCGCGAGGACGACATGGGCCCTCGCCAAGGCGCCGACCCGGCCCTGGACGACCTCCGCGTAGCGCTCGACGCTGTCGGTCCGACTGAGACGGACGATGGCCTGGACCAAGGCCAGGGCGTTCATCGCGCGGTGATCAACCTCGCGCAGCAGGCGGTGCTCGCTGGCCTGCAGGTCCGCGGCCCGTCGACTATCGGTGATGTCCATCTGGGAACTGAAGAAATAGATCGCCCGCCCCGTCTCGTCGGCGATGGGACTTATGAACAGCCGGTTCCAGAAGCTGGTCCCGTCCTTACGGTAATTCAGCAGTTCCTCGGTGACGTCCAGCCGCGCTTCGATCGCCGCTTTTATTCTCGCGATGGTGTCGGGGTCGGTATCGGGACCCTGCAGAAAACGACAATTGTGACCGATGATCTCGTGGTCCGCATATCCCGTCAGATCGAGAAAGGCGGCGTTGGCCAGGACGATCGGATTATCGCTCTGCCGCGCATCGGTGATGGCGATCGCCATGCGTGTGCGCTCGAGAGCGACGGAGGCGAGTTCCTTTCGATCGACCAGAACCTCCGGCGACGCCGCCCGGGGCGTCTCGGCGATGAAGTTCGGCCTCGCGGGGGATCGATCGTTCATGGTCTGGGCGCCCGTGGACCTAGACGAACGCACTCGGCGCCAAGCCGTTTCAGCAAGGCGCTGGAAAACTAAGGCCAATCGGTCGCAAACCCGCCGTGGCCGCAACTCCGCCAACACGCTGTGGCTGTCTTCCCACAGCTTGGCGCAGGTCGCGTCGTCACGAGTCAGGATTCAGGGCTCGACGCGTCCCGGGCGCGGGCGGGCGGGAGGCCGCCGATAGTGAGCGTGGCGATTCGGCTCGCGCCGCAGGTCCCGGATCGGCCGTTCGCGGTGGAACGCCACCCTGACGCGCCGGCCCGGCCGTGCCTATCTAGCGTCCTCACGATGAGGAAAGAGCCATGTCCGACACCGCCATTGGCGCAGTGCGTCGTATCATCGACGCGCCCACGATGCTCGAGGGCGAGGGTTTCGAGGTTCGCCGTCCCGTGCCGACCCGCGGCCTGGAAGCCGTCGGTCCCTTCATCATGCTCGATCACTTCGGGCCGGTCCTCTACGCCCCCGACGAGGCCAAGGGAGCGCCCACCCACCCCCACGCCGGCATCGAGACCCTGACCTATCTTCTGGCGGGTCGAGGCCGTCACCTCGACAGTCTGGGCAATTCCAGCGTCATGGGTCCAGGCGACGCGCAATGGATGCGCGCGGGAAGCGGCATCATCCACGACGAGGGCGCGGACGGGGCCTTCCGGCGGACCGGCGGTCTTTCCCACGGTGTTCAGCTTTGGCTGAACATGCCGCGCGGCCGGCGTCAGGATGCGCCGGCCTATCGCCAGATCGACGCGGCGGAGATGCCGAACTTCGCGGTCGGCGACGCGACCGTCCGCCTGATCGCCGGCGCGCTGGAGGGCCGCCGGGGTCCCCTCGAAACCCTGACCGATCCATTTCTCTCCCACGTCACCCTACCGGCGGGCGGCAGGGTCCGCCTCGCGCCGGAGGCGGCTGAACTGGCGGTTTATCTGCTCGCGGGCTCCGGCGAGGTCGATGGCGCGCGGGCGATCCCCGGGCGCCTGCTGGTCGTGGGGCGCGGCGGCGCGGTCGAGATCGAAGCGGGGGCGGACGGCGCCGACCTGCTCGTTCTGGGCGGCCCGCCTCTCGACGCCCCGATCGTCCGCTACGGCCCGTTCGTGATGAACAGCGAGGCGGAACTGATCGCCGCGATCGACAGCTACAACGCCGGTCGCTTCGGGCGCATCGACCGAAGCCCGGGAGCCGCCGCGGCGCGCGACTGAGGTCTCTTTACCCCTCGACGCGCTCGATGATGATCGCCGGGGCCATGCCGCCCGCGGCGCACATGGTGATCAGGCCGCGCTTGAGGTTCCGGCGCTCCAGCTCGTCGAGCATGGTGCCGATCAGGATGGAGCCGGTCGCGCCGATGGGGTGTCCGAGCGCCATGGCGCCGCCGTTGACGTTGACCTTGGCGCGGTCGAGCTTGAGGTCGCGGATGAACTTCTCGGCGACGACGGCGAAGGCCTCGTTGATTTCCCACAGGTCGATGTCGTCCACCGTGAGACCGGCCTTTTCCAGCACCTTGCGCGCCGCCGGCACGGGGGCGTTCAGCATCAGGGTGGGCGAATCGCCGATGTTGGCGGTGGCGACCACGCGGCCGCGGGCCTTCAGGCCGTGCTTGTCGGCATAGTCGCGCGAGGCGAGCAGGATGGCGGCGGCGCCATCGACCACGCCCGAGGAATTGCCCGCGTGGTGGATGTGGTTGATCTCCAGGCCCGGGTGCTTTTCCTTGATCAGGCCGCCGTATGTGGTGCCCTTATCATCGAGCGGCACATTCGCCATCGCCGCGAAGGACGGCTTAAGCGCCGCGAGGCCCTCGGCCGTGGTGGACGGGCGGGGGAACTCTTCCTTGTCCAGGGCGAGACGACCGTCTTCGTGGTAGACCGGCACCAGGCTTTTGTCGAAGTGGCCGTTGCGGATGGCGTGGTCGGCGCGCTTCTGGCTTTCGAGGGCGAGGGCGTCGACGTCCTCGCGGGTGATGCCCTCCAGGGTGGCGATGGCGTCGGCGCAGACGCCCTGGTGCGACTGGGGATGGCGGGCGCGCAGGCGCAGGTTGCCGTTGTCCATCATCGGCGGCGACGTCGGATCGGCGGTGGAGCTGGTGTAGCTCATCATCTCGGTGCCGCCGGCGATGACGAGGTCTTCCATGCCGCTCATGATCTGGGCGGCGGCGAGGTTCACGCTGGTGATGCCCGAGCCGCAGAAGCGGTCGAGGGTGACGCCGCTCGCCTTGACGTCGTAGCCGGCGTCGAGCGCCGCCATGCGGCCGAGGTCCGCGCCCTGTTTCCCGCGCTGGCTGGACGTTCCCCAGATGATATCGTCGACATCGGCGGTGTTCAGGTGATTGCGCTCGGCGATGGCCTTCAGCACCGAGGCGGCGAGCTGTTGCGGGTGAATGTCGGCCAGGGCGCCCTTGCCGACCTTGCCGATGCCTCGCGGCGTGCGGACGGCGTCGATGATGAGCGCTTCGGCCATGGGGTTTCCTCGTCTTTGTTCAGGTTGGTTAACGACGTTCTCTCACGAATGGCGGGGCGGTTGCTAGAGGGCTAGGAAGAAAGTCGAACCACGAAGAGCATAAAGGGAGACCCGAAGTTTCACGAAGGGGTCGGCGCTGAACGAGCAAGGCTGGCGGTGTCGGCGTTTTCTTAAAGACGGCTTTGCCGTCGATTCCAGATTGCGGGTCCGACTGAAATCGGGGCGAGTCCGGCGCAATTCTCTTCGTGAACCTTCTTGTCTTCCTTTGTGTCTTTCGTGGTGATTCTTTCTTCCTTCAGATCTGCCGCGCCCGCCCAGCCCAGTACGGCGCGCGCACCTTTCCGCGTTGGATCTTGCCGGCCGGGCTACGAGGCAGTTCTTCCGCGAAATCGATCGACCGGGGGATCTTGAAGCCCGCCAGGCGCTCACGGGCGAAGGCGAGAATCTCCGCGCCGAGGGCTTCGCTCGGCGAGCGGCCGGGATGAAGCGTGACCACCACCTTCACGGCCTCGCCCCACTCCTCGCTGGGGACGCCGATGGCGCAGCTGTCCTCGACGGCAGGGTGTTTGATGATCTCGTTGTCGATCTCCTGGGGATAGATGTTCACCCCACCGGAGATAATGCATTCGGCGGTGCGGCCGGTCAGGAAAAGGTACTGATCGGCGTCGAAATGGCCCACGTCACCCAGGGTGAAATAGCCCTCGCGGTGGGCGGCGGCCGTCTTTCCGGGGTCCTTGAAATATTCGAAGGGCGCGATGGGCGAGACGGCGAAATAGATCGTGCCGGACACGCCAGGTTCGGTGATCTCGACCCCCTCGTCGCTGAAGATCTTGGCCGCGCCAGGATAGGGCATCCGGCCGACCGTGCCGGGCTTCGCGAGCCACTCCTGTGAATTGACCAGGAAGCCGGATCCCCCTTCCGACCCGGCGTAGTATTCGTGAAGGATCGGCCCGACCCAATCGATCATCGCCGCCTTGACCTCCGGCGGACAAGGCGCCGCGCCGTGGATCAGGAAACGCAGGGAGGAGATGTCGTATTTCGCCTTGACCTCCGCCGGCAGGGCCAGAAGGCGCTGGAACATGATCGGCACCATGTGGGCGCGGGTGACGCGATAGCGCGCGATGGCCGCCAGCACGCCCTCCGAGTCCCACTTGTCGAGGAAGACCAGGGGCGTCCCCTGAGTCATCGCGGCGCGGACGTCGAAGGCGAGCGGCGCGGCGTGATAGGCCGGACCGACGCACATCTGGACATCGTCCGGTGCGCCGGGCTCCGGAACGACCAGCACTCCGCCCTTGCGGTAGACGCCTTTGGGGCGACCGGTGGTGCCGGAGGTGTAGAGCATCGCATTGCCAAGATACGGATCGTCGATGTCCACGCCCTCGAGACCGCCGATCGCCTGATCCAGCGGGATGAAGGCCGCCGCGTCGGCTCCCACGGAGAGCTTCACCTTCACGCCGGGCGTCACCGCCGACAGGGCGGCGGGGTAGCGGGTCTCGGCGATCAGCGCCTTCGCCTCGCAATCGTTGATGATGTATTCGACCTCGTCCGCCGTCAGGTGCCAGTTGACCGGCGTGAAGCGAAAGCCGCCACGCAGCGTCGCCAGGAGCACCTCGACGAATTCAGCGCGGTTCGAGCAGATCAGGGCGACGCCGTCGCCGGCCTCCAGGCCCCTGGCGCGCAGCAGGCGGACGATGCGGTTGGCGTTGGCGTTGAGTTCGCCGAAGGTGCGCGCGCCATGGGGATCGTGGATCGCGATTTCGTCCGGCTTCAGCGCCGCCCAGACCGCGGCGACCATGCCCTGGTGGGCGGCGGCCAGAAGGCGTTCGCGGATATCCGACATCAGGACGCGCTACCGCGAGCGGGGGGAGGATATCGGGCGGTGGTTCATTTGCCCTGCTTCGCCTCCCGTTCCAACACACCTACGGCGCGGGTCTGCCAGCCAGGGCCGCCGGCCTTGAAGTGGTCGATCACGCTCTGCGGCACGCGGAGGGTGACCTGCTTGCGGTCGGAGCGCAGCGTTCCGGCCGGTCGCCCGACCTTGCGCCCGATCAGCGCGGCGACCTCTGGAGGCAGCAGGTGAACGTTCGCCCGCGCCCTTGCGAAATCCTCGGCCGTCCATTCGGGGTTGTCGGGATCGTCGAAAGGCGCGTCGTCATCGAGGAGGGGTGGGTGCTTGAACGACATGATAGACGTACTCCCTTGCACGAGCGCGACGCAGACTGATCGCTCTCATCTTAGAACCGCGAGGCGTGAATGTGAGGCAGTATGAAACCTGCTCGATCAATCCAAACGCCTTGAAGCGATCCTCGCCGTAATCGAACCGGCGGTCTTCAACGACCGCCTGGATCTCCATCCGCATCGTCGCAGCCAACGAAATGCCATGCTTGGCGACGTTAGCCGTGTCTTTCACGGGATCGAACTCTATCTCCAAGATTAACTGCGGCTACCGATAATGGCAAGCGTCGCCATCAGATTTCGATCGGTCGGTTCGATAGCGAATGAATTTCGCCTGTCGCGGGATAGTGTCGGGCGAGCCCCTCGCCGCAGATTTCCACGGCCTGGACGATGCCCGCCGTGGGGTCGCGACCAGCCTTCATCCCCTCGCCGATCGCCGCCACCGCCCGGTTCCACACCGCCTCTCCGACCTTGTCGTGAACGGCGTCGGGAGCCAGGATACGAACCTGGCGGTCTTCGAGGGCGACGAAGATGAGGACGCCGGTCTCCGCCTCCAGCGCCCGCGCGCCGATCGCGGCGAATTGCTGCTGGGCGACTTTCGCGACCCGATGGCGCTTGAGCACAGCCGGTGTGATCGCGCGGCGCACGGCCGGGATTTCGCAGACGCCGAACACGACCAGAAAGAGCACCGCCTGCGCGATGGCGTAGAACCCGAGCGCGAGCATGAATTCGCCCTCGAGCGCCCGCGCCTGCCCGGCCAGCCAAACGCCGGCCTTGGTCGCGAGGGTCATCGGCTCTACCCCGAGCATGAGCGCCAGAGGCGGCAGAACCAGCGCGACCGCCGCGGCCCACGCGAGGGCCACCTCGCGATAGTTGGAAACCTCGGCCGAGAGCACGACCACGATTTCCGCAGCGGTGCGCGCCTCCGCCGTGGCGACGGCCGCCTCGATGCGGTCTTCCTCGATCGGGGTCAGCATGTCACCAGCCTCCCGAGGCGCCGCCGCCGCCGCTCGAGCCGCCGCCGCCGCTGAAGCCGCCGCCGCCGCCGCCACCCCAACCGCCGCCGCCGCCGTCACCACCGCCCCAGCCGCCGCGCGAGCCGCCGAGGAACATCATCGGCAGCATCCAGCCGATCCCGCCCCCGCCGCGACGCCCGAACGCGCGCATCATGACGAAGGCGATGAAGATCAGGGGAACGATGGCGCCAAAGGGATTGCCGTGTCGATGGGGCGCCTGCTCGGCCTGGACGACCTGGGCCTGCGCCGCGTTCGGATCGGCGCCGAGCTGCTGGATGATCGCATCGGTCCCGTCCACGACGCCGCCCTGAATGTCGCCGCCGCGGAATTTCGGCAGCACCTTTTCCTGGAGGATCACGCTGGAGAGGGCGTCGGTGAGAGTCTCCTCGAGGCCGTAGCCGACCTCGATCCGCACCTTGTGCTCCGAGGGGACGACGATGAAGATCGCGCCGTTGTTGGTGGCCTTCTGACCGATCCCCCAGTGGCGAAGGAGTTGGTTGCCATAGTCGGCGATATCGTAGCCGCCGAGAGACGGCAGGGTGACCACCACGACCTGGCGCGTCGTCCTCTGTTCCAGGGCGGCCAGCTTGGCGGTGAGATCGGCCTGGGTCGAGGCGTCCAGCACATGGGCGTCATCGACCACGCGGCCGGTCAGAGCCGGAAATTGCGGGCCGGCCGGCGCGGCGGCGAAGGCGAACGGCGCGACAAAGACGAACGCGACCAGCAGGCCGATCAGGCCCGCGAGCCGTCTCACGGCTTGGCCGCGGACGGCGCCGGTGTCGGAGGAGCGGAGCCCGGCGCGGCGCCGGGGGTCGAACCGAAGTCCACCACCGGGGCGGACTGCGCCGCGGCGTTCGCCGTGAAGAGGGCCATCGGTTTGGCGCCGCTGTAGAAGGTGTTGGCCCAGAGCGCCGTCGGGAAGGTGCGCAGCGCGGTGTTATAATCCCTGACCGCTTCGTTGTAGTCGCGGCGGGCGACGGTGATGCGGTTTTCCGTCCCCTCCAGCTGCGACTGCAGGGCCATGAAGTTCTCGTTCGACTTCAGCTCGGGGTAGCGCTCGTTGGCGACGAGCAGCCGGCCGAGGACGCCGGAGAGGTTGTTCTGCGCGCCCTCGTATTGAGCGAACTTGGCGGGGTCCGTGATCGTCGAGGCGTCGACCTTGATCGAGGTCGCCGACGCCCGAGCCTGGGTCACCTCGTCCAGCACCGTGCGCTCCTGGCCGGCGTAGCCTTTCACCGTGGCCACCAGATTGGGGATCAGGTCGGCGCGGCGCTGATAGTCGTTCTGGACATCGGCCCACTTGGCCTTGGCGACTTCCTGCTTGGTCGGGATCGTGTTGATCCCGCAGGCCGCGAGGCTCAAAGGCAGGACGGCGAGCAGCGCCCAGCGGGCGAGGCGACGAATGTTGTTTTGCACGTGCGGCGTTCCCCATGATCACTCGTCAGAGCGACGCGGGGAATTTAGGACGTCGAGAGGCGTCGCGCCAGGGTCGAGCCTGTCGCTGCTCAACCCGCCGCGACGGTTTCCACGGTCCGTGGTCCCGCCAGACCCGTCTTCGCCGGCGCGCTCTCCCTCATGAAGAGGGCGGCGACGACGCCGATGGCCGTGAAGGCTTCGGCGTACCACATCGGCGCGAGGGGATCGCCGGTGACGTGGATGAGCCAGGCGATGATCGGCTGGGTCGTGCCGCCAAACACCGCGACCGCGCCGGCGTAGACCCCGCCGAAGATCATGCCCCGCACCTCCTTGCGCACCGATTCCGAGACGCCGGCATAGAGCGCGGCGCCCGAGAGGTTGGCGACCGACGAGAGCACGAAGACGCCGCCGAGCAGGGTCGCCGGCCCCGGATACCGGCTCATGATCGCGAAGATCGGCCAGGCCAGGGCCATGAACGCCACGCGCGGCCAGAGGCTCAGCGGCCGTCGCCCGAAACGGTCGGTAAGGAACCCCGCGAGAACCGCGAAACCCGCGGCGGAGACACCCCGGAACAGGGGCACCGCCAGGGCGGCGCCGGGCGCGATGTGCAGGGTCTCCCTCGCGTAGGTGGTCATGAAGGTGAAAAGGTAGGAGTTCACCGTGCTCGAGGCGATCAAGCCGAGGCCGATCACGATGATTCGCCAGTGGTCGCGTATCCTGGCGGTCGCCGGCTGGTGCTCGCTGACCGCTTCGGGATGGGCCAGCGTCTCCACCAGGCTCGAGCGGAGCCAGAGGCCCACCGGCAGGATCAGGGCCCCGATGAGAAAGGCGACGCGCCAGCCCCAGGCGTCGAGGTCGGGCCGGCTCAGGACCAAGGAAAGGGTGATCCCCACCAGACCGCCCGCCACGTTGGCGAGGCCCTGGCAGACATCCTGGAACGAAGCGTAGAGCCCGCGCCTGCCCGCCGGCGCCGCCTCCACCAGAAACGCGGTCGCCGCGCCGACCTCGCCGCCGAGGGCGAAGCCCTGGCACAGCCGCCACAGCACCACCAGAAGGGGCGCGACGATCCCGATCTTGGCGTAACTGGGCGTCAGGGCGAGACCGAGGATCCCCATCCCCATCATCGCGAAGCTCAGCATCATCGCCGACCGCCGGCCGTGGCGGTCGGCGTAGCGGCCGATCACGATCGCCCCGATAGGCCGCAGCACGAAGCCGACGCCGAAGGTCGCCAGCGAGAGGATCAGACTGACAAAGCCGGACTTGTTGGGAAAGAAGGCGTGGCCGATCTGGACCGCGAAATAGGCGTAGGTGAGAAAGTCATAGAATTCGAGGGCGTTGCCGGCGACGGCGGCGGCGACCTGGC
This sequence comes from Caulobacterales bacterium, assembly GCA_038231315.1. Classification (GTDB taxonomy): domain Bacteria; phylum Pseudomonadota; class Alphaproteobacteria; order Caulobacterales; family Caulobacteraceae; genus Acaudatibacter. Next base: position 28,725 of record JBBRLN010000013.1, on the reverse strand, counting down.
GCTTGGTGACGGGCGGGTGATCGTCGGTCGTCTCGGTCACGTGGCTTGCGGCCCCCATCGCGCTGATCACGAACCCCGCTTATCATGGGCGCGCTGAAACGAAACGAGAGGAAATGCGGCTGACGAAAAGGGGTAGGAGTCATTTATCGAGCGCACATCGGATAGGCTCAACTCGTCAGTTATGACTCCGACCCCTCTCATTCCCGCACGGGTTTTAGATCGCCAATGTCGCCCGCCGCCGCCCTCGTCGCCCTGACCCTCGCCGCGTCGCCCTGCGGCGATCTTCCCTGGACGGCGCTAGAGGCGAAATACGCCACTGCGGAGTCGCGGTATCTCGATCTGCCGGGAGGTCTCCACGTCCACTACCGCGATCAGGGGCCGGCGAGCGCGCCGCCCTTGGTCATGGCGCACGGCTTTTCGGCCTCGCTCGACGCTTGGGAGCCGTGGGTGGCGCGGCTAAAGGGGGCGTACCGTATCGTCACCCTGGATCTGCCGGGCCACGGCCTGACCCGCGCGCCGTCAGGGTATCACGCCTCGATCGACGGCTACGCCGACATCACCGACGAGGTCGCGAGCCGGCTGAAGATCGAGCGCTATGTCGTGGTCGGCAATTCCATGGGCGGGGCCGTGGCGTGGGACGACGCCCTGCGCCACCCGGACCATGTCCGCGGCCTGGTGCTCGTGGACGCCGCGGGCTGGCCGTCGGGGCGGAGGCATGAAGGCTCGCCGCTGGTCTTCAAGCTGCTGACCAACCCGCTCGGCCGCGCGGTGATCCGCACTATCGATGTCCGGCCGATGGCGCGGGATGGCCTGAAGAAGGCGTACGTCGACAAGGCTCTGGTCACCCCCGCCCTGGTCGATCGCTACGTCGATTTCTCCCGCGCGCCGGGGCATCGCGATATCCTGATGACGATCAAGACGACGCCGGGCGCCGGCGTTACGCCGGAAACCTTCAAGGCGATCCGCGTCCCGACCCTGGTGATGCACGGCAAGCTGGACCCTGATCCCGGCGGCGGACGGAGCCGCCTTCGCCGGCGCTATCCCGGGCGCGAAAATGATCCTCTACGAGGGCGTCGGTCACGTGCCCATGGAACAGATCCCCGATCGGTCGGCGGCGGATTTGCAGGGCTGGCTGAAGGGGTTGAAGTAGGCTGGCGGATCTCGCCATGCGCCTGGCGGCCTAGTGTGGATGAAGGCGGGAGCTATATCTTTAGGCGCCGCTCTCACGTGTAGTCGAGCTTCGGATACCAGTCGCCGCCGCGCCCCTCCGGCGTGGAGTCGAGGACCATCCAGAGGGGGGCCGGGTCAGGGGCGCCTCTAGGGTCCTGGCCGGGGTCGGCGGTGGGGCCGCTCATCTCGCCTGACCAGAAGTGGCGGATCGCGCCGTCACGGCGGGTGAAGACGTTGAAGCTGGGAATTTCCGAGCCGTCCGGCAGGACGCCGTGATAGTCGCGCGAATAGTTTCCGTTGAGGTCGCTGTAGAGCCGGAGGGTCTTCCAGCCACGCTCGCGTTTCCAGGCGACAAGACGCTCGATCGGCGAGCGGGCCACCACCACGAGAGACATCCGCTGGTCGATATCGGCGGCGTTCCCCTCCCAGGCGCCCAGCAGATTGGTGCACATCGGGCAGGGGCGCTCGCGCTCGGGGCCGAACATATAGCTGTAGACGCCGAGGGTCTGTTTGTCGCCGAAGAGACGGGCGAAATCGGTCGGGCCGTCCTCGCCCTGGAAGCGGTAGTCGCCCTTGACCTCCCCGCCCGGCGGCAGGGCCCGGCGTTGGGCGGCGACCCGCTCGATGTGACGGCGAAGCTTGATCTCCTCCGCGAGCAGCGCATTGCGCGCGGCGCGATAGGCGGGGTCTTCGTTGGGGAAGCGGATCTTGTTATCGCGCGCGAGTTCGTCGGCGGGCGTCAGCGTTTCGATTTGGGCGTCCATGGCTTTCACGTCTCCTGGAATAGGCCGCCGGCAGTGTCGCGCCATGTGCGCGGTGCGATCAAGCTTCGGTTTCCATCCCGGCCGTGCCAAGCGAATTGGAGCCGCGACCGTGGGAGCGCCAAGGGTCATGTACGACGCTCGACGATCGCCGGCCGCGGAGTGAGCCCATGGACCTGAAGACGATCCGCTATGCCCTCGACGAAAGCGGCGTTGCTGTCGTCACGCTCTCGCGGCCCGCGCGGCGGAACGCCTGGACCGGGCGGATGCATACCGAATATCGCTGGCTGCTCGCGGAGGCCGACACCGACCCGGCGGTGAGGGTGATCGTCGTCACCGGCGACCCGGAGGGCAAGGCCTTTTGCGCCGGCGCGGACCTTCAGGCGCTGGAGGGTCATGCGGCCAAGGGGGGCTATGATCCCGGAACGGCGGAAGACATCGCCAAGCCGGGCTATGGCGTCGATCCGGCGTTCGACGCCGCCTTCGCCTATCATTTCGGGCTGGCGAAGCCGGTGATCGCCGCGATCAACGGGGCGTGCGCCGGGGTGGGCCTCGTCCTCGCCGCCTTCGCCGACCTGCGCTTCTGCGTTCCCGGCGCGAAGTTCACGTCCGCTCACGGCCGTTTCAACTTCCCCGCCGAATTCGGGCTTTCCTGGGTGCTGCCACGCATCGTGGGCCTGAGCCACGCCAACGACATTCTGCTCTCCAGCCGCGTCTTCACCGCCGAGGAGGCTCTGGCGATGGGCTTCCTCAACCGAATCGTGGAGCCGGACGCGCTGCTTCCCGACGTGCTCGCCTACGCCCGGACTCTGGCCCGAACCGTCTCGCCCGGTTCCGCGCGGGAGACCAAGCGGCAGATCTATCGCGATCTTACGCGCGACGCGGCGACCTCGGTGAGCGAGGCGGAGCGGTTGCTGGAGGCGATGTCGCGCCAGCCGGATTATCGCGAAGGGGTCAAGGCGTGGATGGAAAAGCGGACGCCGATGTGGAAGGGTGACGAGTAGATCGAGCGATGGGGGTTGGCTTGAAACGCATTGTCCTGGGCGCCTTTCTGAGCCTCGTCTCCGCAAGGGCGGCGTTCGCGGTCGTCATCGCGCCGGGCGGTTACACCAACGCCCTGCCGGGAACGACGCTCGCGGCGCGTCCCGAACTGAAGGGGACGGTGATCGAGGATCGGCTCGCGCCCTTCAGCCTCGCGGTCCCGGCCCTCGGCAAGACCATAACCGGCAAGCTGCAGAGCCGGGTCGTGCGGGAGACGGCGTCCGGGACGATCGATCTCTATTGGCGGATCATTCCCGATCTGCCGGCGTCGCTGTCGCTGGTCTATCTGACGATCACCCCCGGCACGGGGGCGGCGGTCGACGTCTCCTATCGCATCGATGGCCTCGGCGTGATGAAGCCGCTGCGCTTCATCAACGGCTCGGCCGGCGGGATGCCGGGCGATCTGGCATGGTATTTTCAGCCCCAGACCGCCTTCAACGGCGGGCCGCCGACCCCGAACGGCTCCACCAATTTCGTCCTTCTGCACACCGCGGGTCACACCTATCACCCGAGCGCGACGGCGGCGGTCGGCGCGGAGGGGCAAGCCAGCGGCGGCGGCCCGGTCTATTTCGCCGCGCAATCCCTGCCGACCTTCGCGCCGGGGCCTTGAGTGCGGAGGCTCACCCCAGCGAGCCGCTGTCCTGTTAGGTAGTCGGCCCGATGAAGCTCGCCGCTATCACCACGGCTATGGGTGTCCTTTTCGCGCCGCCGGCTGCGCGGGCGCTTTGTATTTACAACGGAGAATACAACGCGAAGACGACCGTCGCTCAGGAGTTCAAGGACTCCAGATGGGTTGTTCGAGCTAAGGTGCTCGCCGCACGCGACCACTTCTCAGACACGGAGGATTCGTGGACGCTTTACCAGCTAGAGGTCAGGCACGCCTATGAGGGCCACCCGACGAAACACCTGAGGTTTTTCACGACCAGGGACAGTGGCGGTTTCTACATGGATCGAGCGTGGGTTCGGTTTCCTGCCGGGCATGATATCGGCGGCGAATACCTGCTGTTCCTAAATCCCTGGCCCCGGCGGCACGATCTGCCAGTGCAGGCGAGAGAGGCGGTTTTCGTCAACTACAGTTGCGGCGTGTCTGGGACATGGGCGCAAACTTCTCGATCGGATCGAAGGCTCCTGTCCGCTCTTGAGCAAGGACGTTAAAGCCGCTCGCCGTCGGCCCGATGCTCTGGAACACTGCGCCCCTAAAAAACAAGGGGTTTCAGCGGCGCATGACCGTCGCGGCGAACATGTTTTCAAAGGCGCTGTCCGCCTCGCTCCACGCCTCTGCCAGGCGCTCCCGATTCCGCCCACGCGGCCTGGGCCTTAAGGGTCAAGGCAGCGCCGTCAGGGTGCGATGAACAAAAAGGCTCTTTGGATGGAGTGGCGGCTTTCGCCGGCGGCTATACGCGGGACCATACGGCGGTTGAAACGGCGCTGGGGAAGCTGTGCCCGGCTCGACAGATATCAGCCCTTTGCTGATGGAGGCTCCTAAAAGCCCCTCCTTCAGATCGCTGAGGGCAACGCCCTTGGCTCGAAGAGGCGGGGCTTGAGAGCATGGTCCGGCGGGTCTCGCCCACGCGACCGGTACAGGCTCCCTTGTCCTGAATCTGCCCCTTCAGCGGCTGGCACTATGGCCGACGGCCCATCGCCGGGATTACCAAGCCCGCCAGCCGCTCTTTGAAAGCCACTTCTGCAGACGGACAGATCGGTCCGCTCCGGCTGTGCCCGGCACGACGTAGATGGTCTTCCCCGCCGGGGTCACCACGTGGACCGGATAATCGCATCCCGCATGATCGGGATAGCATGTGTGCACGCCCATCAGCAGGTCGCCCCTCCAAGGTCCGTCGCGCAGCACGGCCATCTCGATACCCCAGGCGATGCGATGTTGGGTTCCCATGGTCGGATCGATCTCATGGATGCTGTCAGAGTCGCCCGGGCACGCAGCCTCTACGTAGAGGTGTCGGCCGTCCTCCGCATATGTCACGCCCACGGCTGACCTCAAGTCGAAAGCAGACGAACTGGGACTAACCACGACCTTGGGGCTGCCGCCCGGCGGCTCGACCACCACAATTTCGGTCAGATGCGGATCGTCCTGATCATCGGGCTTCGGTCCAGATGCCCGGATATAGGCGACTTGGCGGCCATCTGGCGAGAGGGCCGGTTTCCCAATGACACCCGCCTGATCAGGCAAGGTTACGGCGCGGCCATCGGGCATGGCGAAGGTCTTAGCGTCGGCAGACTGAGCAGCACTTATTGTCGCGATGACTAGCCAAGTCGCCGCTGCGCCGACGTTGTTTACGAGAGATATCAATTGACTCACGACGGCTCGCCCCCTTCGGCAATCTTTGGGAGCGCCCGCCCCTAAAACAGGTGGCCCCAGCGGCGCATGATGGTCGCGGCGAACATGTTTTCAAAGGCGCTGTCGGCCTCGCTCCACGCCTCGACCAGGCGCTCCCGATTCCGCCCTCGCGGCCTGGGCTTTCCCTTGTCGGGCCATAGGCGCTTTTCGAGCTTGTGCGCGCGTTCCCGCATCCGGTCGATCTGGTCGGCCGACCGCGACTGATAGGTCAGCCGGCCGGCCCGGCGGGAGGCCAACACGCCGCCCGACCTCGATGCGATCGAAATGACGGCGGATCTGGAGAAGGCCAGCGGCCAGCCCGCCTCCGCGCCTTCACGGCGGGACCGCAAAGGGCGATCCACCCGTACCGCGAGGCGACCGCAATCGCCGCGGGGTGCGGCTTGTCCGTGGCGCCCGTCGTCGTCAGCGAGCGCGCCGCCTAACACCATGCCAGGGCGCGGGGAGACTGCCCCCGAGATCGAACCGACGGCCGAGCAGCTTGTATAATTACAAATCCATAATTATGTGGACGCCGTGACCAGCGTCCGATTTGAATGGGACGAGGCTAAAAACCTCTCAAATCAGCGCAAGCATGACGGTGTGAGCTTTGAGGAGGGACGGCAGGTATTTCAGGATCCGCTGCACGTCTCAGTGCAGGATCGCATCGATGGCGGCGAACAACGGTGGCAAACCGTTGGGGTGGTCCAGGGCGTCGTGATCCTACTGGTGGCGCACACGGTCAAAGAGGAAGACGCGGACGGCGGATCGGTCGAGGTCATCCGCATTATTTCAGCGCGACGGGCCACGCCGCGAGAGAGGCGACGCTATGAAAACGAAGCTTGACGACCACAGCGCGGAAACTCCGCCGGCAGTGATCGACGCGCAACGCAAGCACCTGGCCGAGCTGGCGGCGCTGCCTGACGAGACGATCGACACCAGCGACATCCCCGAGCTCTCCGACGAGGCGTGGAGCGCCGGCGTCCGTGGGCGCTTCTACCGGCCCGTAAAGCAGCAAATCACCGCCCGCGTGGACGCCGACGTGCTGGATTGGCTCAAGTCGCAGGGGAGGGGGTATCAGGGCCGGCTGAACGCCATTCTGCGGCGCGAAATGCTGGCTTCGATTAAGCAGGCGCGCGCTGGCATAGCGCCACGCTGAGGGTCCATCAAACCGTGTCAGACCCACACGGTCAGCCATTCGGAGCCCCGTGCGTAGTATCGGCGGTGCGTCGTCACCGCTCGCAACACGGCCCGTATGTGCATGGCGCCGTACACAATCGCTATACGGCGAGGTTGGCCGTTCGGAACGTTAAGCTCCTCTTCAAGTCGCTGGATAAGGCGTTCGTCGCGTGCATCCAGAATCGCCGCGGTTAGCGCCGCGGCTTCGGGGCTCCAGTCCACCAACTCTTTCTGGCTCGGTTGGTCGTCCATGGCCATTCGTTTGGCGAGCATTTGGCGGGTCGCCGTCTCTCGCCGTCGAAGCCCAATGATGGGCGCGGCGACATACACGAGCCACCGGATCCACAGTGGGACCTTGGCCCAGGCAACACCGAACTCGTCCGCCGTGAGATCGGCATGCACAACCCTGACTCCCGTATTGGGCGCCGGCGGAAAAGGCGGCTGAAGGTTTAAGTTTAGCCGTTTTGATCCGAGCATCCACCGATAGGATCGCGTGACGCGGGTCGTGATCGGCGACTTGACGCCCTCGATAAGAACAACGTCGTGCGCGCACGCCTCTTCATAAACCCTGCGGTAGAAGTCTAGTTCACCCACGTGCTCCATTGGGAACAAAGTAATTGCGACGTCAGATTCAGGGCTGATCAAATTTATCCGGGCCGACCTAAGCCCAAATGGCGAACCCTCTAATATCTGCATTCGGCTGTTCTTTGCCCGGGTGAACACGGGCGCCGACGCTAGGTTGAAGCAGGCTTCACCGCAAATCCGCAGTCGAACTTCCGGCGGCGGCCCACTTACGCACGCACTCCCTGCGGCATGTGTCGCGGCGACGCCGTTCCCAGGCTGGTGGGCTGATCAGGTTCCGGTGTGGATGGCTGAGCCGATCCGGACACGGTCCAGTTGTTTCCACCCACCTGAGCCAGAGCGCCATGCCGGCCGAAACGGAAAGTTCCGGGCAAGGGCGCATATACGGGTCGCTTGGGCTACCCATCGACGCAGCGGCCAAGGGCAAAGCCTTAGCGATCCCATGGAAAAACGACTGAGCGTTGACTCGCAGAGCAGGGCCAAGCTATTTAACTAATAAGCTAATTAGGAAGTTATTTTGGAAAAGGTTTTCGAGGCCCTGGCCTCCACTCCTCGGCGCAAAATCCTGGCCTATTTGGCGGAGGCCGAACTGACCGCAGGAGAGATCGCGGCGCGGTTCGACATGAGCAAGCCTGCGATCTCCAAACACCTGGCGGTGCTGGAAAACGCGGGCCTCGTGAGGAGCGAGAAGCGGGGTCAATTCGTGCACTACGCCATGGTGCGCGACAGCCTGGTCAACACCTTGAACGGCTTCGTCCAGAACCTTTGCCCCGTTTCCACTCCTCTGAAAAAGGAAAGCGCCCGCATCAAGCGGGCGCGCCGGACGCCGGCCAAATAAGCGGAACGCCCATGCACCGCGTTGCCGGTTCAGAGAGGATTATCGCCCACGACGCCTGCGACCCGGTCAATGGGCGTGTGTTGTGGGCGCCCGGAAAGTCGCTGTGGATCGGCGCCATGACGCTCGGCGCCCTGATCTTGGGGCCGCTGATGTTCTCCTGGAGCGCCCTGGCCCTGTTCATGGCGACGAGCGCCGTCACGCTCTGCTTCGGCCACTCTGTCGGGATGCACCGGCGGCTGATCCACGGAAGCTTCCAGTGCCCGCTATGGCTCGAATACGTCTGCGTCTATCTGGGGGTGCTGGTCGGCATGGCCGGTCCTATAGGCATGGTCCGCACCCACGACATGCGCGACTGGGCGCAGCGTCAGCCCCATTGTCATGGCTATTTCGGTCATCGCGCCGGGTTCTGGCGCGATGGCTGGCGGCAATTGCACTGCGAGCTGGCGCTCGATCGCCCGCCTGTTTTCCAACTTGAGCCTCGCCTGGCCGGTGACCGCGTCTACGCCTGGATGGAGCGCACGTGGATGCTGCAGCAGTTGCCCTGGGCGCTGCTGTTCTTCGCTCTCGGCGGCTTTCCCTGGTTGGTCTGGGGGGTATGCGTTCGGGTGACTGTGTGCGTGACAGGCCACTGGCTTGTCGGCCATTTCGCCCATCGCGAAGGCGATCAGAGTTTCATTGTCGAGGGGGCCGCTGCGCAGGGCTACAATGTGCGGGTGGCCGGGCTGATCAGCATGGGCGAGAGCTGGCACAACAATCACCATGCCTACCCCGGCTCGGCGCGAATTGGACTTCATCCCGGCGAGATCGACCTTGGCTGGCTCCTGATCCTGGGGTTCGCGCGCCTTGGCCTTGCCTGGGCTATCGTCACGCCAGATGATCTGCCCTGTCGGCCGGCGCTCCGCCGCGTGCGCCGAACCGGTCCCCCAGGTTGCCCCATCGCACGCAGGATCGGGCGTGGTTGGATCCTGGTTAGGGACCGCCTGCTGCTTTTGAGATCGGGGGCGCTGGACTCCCCAATGGCCTGGAACTAGCGTGCGCTCATCGAACATTAGGGGAACAACGATGACCGACGAGCTTGTGTTCTACACCCATCCGATGTCGCGCGGGCGGATCGCGCGGTGGATGCTGGAGGAGGTCGGCCAGCCATATCGGACCGAGATCGTCGGCTATGAGGAAAACAAGGCGCCGGCGTATCTGGCGATCAACCCCATGGGCAAGGTGCCGGCGTTGAAGCATGGCGAGATGGTGGTGACGGAATGCGCCGCGATCTGCGCCTATCTCGCCGATGCCTTCCCCGACGCCGCGCTCGCGCCGCCGCCCGGTTCCAAGGCTCGCGGCGCCTATTATCGTTGGCTCTTCTTCGCCGCCGGTCCGATCGAGGCGGGGGTCACCAACAAGGCCCTCGGCTTCGTCGTTCCCGAGGGCCGCGAAATGATGGCGGGCTACGGCAGCTTCGAGCGATTGCTGAACGTGATGGAGCAGGCGGTGACGGGTTCGGACTATCTCGCCGGCGGAAAGTTCTCCGCCGCCGATGTCTACTTCGGCTCGCAGATCGCCTTCGGGCTGCAATTCGGAAGCCTGGAGAAGCGGCCGGCGTTTACCAGCTACGTCGCCCGGCTGACCGAACGTCCCGCGTACAAGCGCGCGTCGGAGATCGACGACGGGTTGCTGGCCGCCGCGGCGCCGACCTCCTGAGTCTCTTGCCAGCGTCGGCGAGGGGGACGCCGGAGATCGGGCCTGATAAAGCGGCGCCCGTGTCGCCCATTCTTTCGATCTCCGGTCTGACCAAGACCTATGCCTCCGGCCATCAGGCGTTGAAGGCGGTGGACCTGGAAATCCGCAAGGGCGAGATTTTCGCCCTGCTCGGCCCCAACGGCGCCGGCAAGACGACGCTGATCAATATCGTCTGCGGAATCGTGAAAGCGTCCAGCGGCCGGGTGATCGTGGACGGTCAGGACATCGTCAGGGACTGGCGCGGCGCGCGCTCGATCATCGGCCTTGTCCCTCAGGAACTGACAACCGACCAGTTCGAGACGGTGTGGGCGACGACGACCTTCAGCCGGGGCCTGTTCGGCAAACCCAAGAACCCGGCCTATGTCGAAAAGGTGCTGCGCGACCTGTCGCTATGGGACAAGAAGGACGCCAAGATCCAGGCGCTCTCCGGCGGCATGAAACGGCGGGTGATGATCGCCAAGGCCCTCTCGCACGAACCGCGCGTGCTCTTCCTCGACGAGCCCACCGCGGGCGTGGATGTGGAGCTGCGCCGCGACATGTGGCGAATGGTGCGGTCCCTGCGCGAAGGCGGGGTCACGGTGATCCTGACCACCCACTACATCGAGGAGGCCGAGGAGATGGCCGACCGCATCGGCGTGATCAGTGGGGGCGAGCTGATCCTGGTCGAGGACAAGTCCGCGCTGATGACCAAGCTCGGCAAGAAGGAGTTGACCCTGAACCTGCGCGAACCCCTCGGCGTCCTGCCGCCAGGTCTCGCCGGCGAAGCGCTGGCGCTGTCGGACGACGGGACGCGGCTGACCTACACCTTCGACTCGACCGGCGACTCCAGCGGCATCGCCGCCCTCATGCGGCGGCTGAACGAGGCCGGCGTCGATTTCACCGACATGGCGACGCGGGAAAGTTCGCTGGAGGACATCTTCGTCAGCTTGGTGAGTACGCGATGAACCTGGCCGGCGTGCGCGCGATCTATCTATTCGAGCTGTCGCGCTGGTTCCGCACGCTGACGCAGAGCCTGCTCTCGCCGGTGATCTCGACCTCGCTCTATTTCGTCGTGTTCGGCTCGGCGATCGGCTCGCGGATGACGGCGATCGATGGGGTGACCTACGCCGCCTTCATCGTGCCTGGGCTCACCATGCTGTCGCTGCTGACCGAGAGCGTCGCCAACGGCTCCTTCGGCATCCACATGCCCAAATGGTCCGGCACGATCTACGAACTGCTCAGCGCGCCGGTGTCGTGGATCGAGGCGGTGGTCGCCTATGTCGGCGCGGCGGCGACCAAATCGACCCTGCTCGGCCTCGTGATCCTGGCGACGGCGCGATTGTTCGTGCCCTATCATATCGAACATCCGCTCTGGATGGGCGCCTTCCTGATCCTGACCTCGATAAGCTTCAGCCTGTTCGGCTTCATCATCGGCGTTTGGGCGGAGGGCTGGGAGCGGCTGCAGATCGTCCCCGCCCTGATCATCACCCCGCTGACCTTTCTGGGCGGCAGCTTCTACTCCATCGCCATGCTCCCGCCGCTCTGGCGCAAGGTGACGCTGTTCAACCCGGTGGTCTATCTGGTGAGCGGGTTCCGCTGGAGCTTCTACGGCGTCTCGGATGTCGGCGTGGGCTTGAGCCTCGGGATGACCGTGGGCTTTCTCGTCCTGTGTCTCGCCGTGGTGTGGTGGATCTTCAAGACAGGGTACAAGCTGAAGCCGTGACGGACGGACGGCCCACGGCCCTTGCGCAGAGTCGCCGCCTTGGTTTTCGACCCCGAGCTCTTCCTATTGCGCGGCCGGCAAGCCGAGCGCGAAGCCCTATAGCGATCCGAAATCCCGGCTAGGTAAAGGTTACGGCCGCATACCCCTTGGGCGACGGCCCATAGGCGTTGGGCCCGGGCGTGCCGTCGATGAAGCCAAGATCGATGAGCGCCCATAGCGTGCCCAGGAGCGGCACGAATTCGAGCAGGATCATAACGCCGGGATAGCCGTGATCGTGGCAACGCTTCACCCCGAGCGCGAGGGCGATCCAGAGCGAAACCCCCCAGACCGGGATCAGGAAAAGCATCGCGAACGGCGAGAAGCCGAACGGCTCGTACCGCCCCGCTCCGCCCGTGAGCAGAAAGAGAAATGTCGCCGCCACCCCGACGGCAAGAGACGTTCCGATGTTCGCCAGCCAAAAGGTCGATCGCCGCAACCGCCCCTCGAAGTTGAACAGTGTCTCGATCATCGGCCTAACCCCATCCCGTCCCGCGACGGCCCCGCCGCGCGATCGGATGGTGCGCAAGCAGCCGCGCTCGCGTCGACTCTACGCCGCGAAGCGGTGATTATAAGGGTGACCGTTCCCTCGGCACGATACACGACTCGACAGTTGAACGTGTCAGAGGGGGATAGCTGCCAAGGAGGCCCAGGAATGTCGGTTAACCTTGGTCCGCTGTTGTCCGAATTCGACACCGAGGAGCGAGCGGAAAGCTATGACCGCTGGTTCAAGGAAAAACTTCGGCAGGCGATGGAAAGCACGTCGCCCGGCTGGCGCACGACGACGCCATGGCCAAGGTCTCGGGTCTGATCGAGGAAAAACGAGCGCGACACGGTGGTATTCCGGTGGGCTGAGGATGCGGCCGAAGACGTCCAGGCAGTTCGAAACTGTCGAACCTCTGCTATGCTCCACCCCATGGAACGCTCGATCTTTTCCGATGAGACGGCGCTAGCCGCGTTCTGCGAGCGCAACGGCATTCGGCGGTTGTCGCTGTTCGGTTCGCGCCTGAAAGGAACGGCGCGTGAAGACAGCGACGTGGACCTGCTGGTGGAGTTCTTTCCGGAGTCCATTCCGGGCCTGTTCGGCATTGTCCGTATGGAGAACACGCTGTCCGAAATGCTTGGCGCCAAGGTCGATCTGAGAATCGCTGGCGACCTCAGCCGATTCTTCCGCGACGAGGTCGTAGCGATGGCCGAGCCGCAGTATGTCGCGCCACGACCGTTGCCACATGCCAGCTATGTCAAAGCCCTCGAAAGCGTGGTTCGTCAGAGTTGTTCACGCGATCGCCACGAGGAGCCGGTTAGCTCATGAGCGAAACCCACCGTATCACGTTCGATCCGCAGGTGTTCGGGGGGCGACCCTGTATTCGGGGACTGCGCATCCGGGTGAAGGACGTGCTCGACCTTCTAGCCGCCGGCGCCTCGCGTGAAGAGATCCTCGCGGACTACCCGTACCTCGAGGCGGGCGACGTCACGGCGGCGCTGGAGTACGCGGCGGCTCAGAGCGACCATCCGGTGTTGCACGTCGCTTGATGAGGTTTCTGATCGACGCCAATCTGCCGCCGGCCCTCGCCAGCGGTCTGTTGGCGCGGGGGCATGAGGCGACGCACCTGATGGATCATGGCCTACTCGATGCTCCGGACGCCGTGATCTGGTCGTTCGCGCTTCAAGGCGAGTGGGCGATCGTTTCAAAGGACGAAGACTTCGCGCGACGACGCGCATCGACTGCGGACGGGCCGGCCGTCATTTGGCTCAGGCTGCCAAACACGCGTCGCAGAGCGTTGTTGATGTGGTTCGAGGATGTCCTGCCGGGCATTCTGGCTGCGGTCGACAACGGCGAGACCCTGGTCGAAGTGTTCTGAGTCCGGCGAAACCAACCAACGAAAAAAGCCTGGGTCATCGCTTTCGCGAGGAGGAGCGGAGGGGGTGGGGGTTGTTACCGCCGCCCCTTCCTGAACCGCGCCGCCGCCTCGGCCCGCGCGTCGGCCCGCGCCGTTTTCACCACCTCGCGGTCCACCGCCTCCCCCGCGGGAGTCATCGCCTCGTTGGCGAATTCCAGGTCCATCAGCTTCAGGCGCTTGATCTCGTCGCGCACCCGGGCGGCGGTTTCGAACTCGAGGTTGCCGGCGGCTTCGCGCATCTTGCTTTCGAGGTCGCGCAGGGTGGCCTGGAAATTGTGGCCGAGGAAGGGTTTGGCGTCCTCGGCGACGCCGACGTCGACGGTCACCCGGTCGCCGCGCTCGTAGGGTGACGCCAAGAGGTCCTTGATCTGGCTCTTGATGCTCTCCGGCGTAATGCCATGCTCCAGATTCCAAGCGTTCTGCTTGTCGCGGCGGCGGCTGGTTTCGGCCATGGCCCGTTCCATGGAGCCGGTAATGGTGTCGGCGTAGAGGATCACGCGGCCGTCGACGTTCCGCGCGGCGCGGCCGATGGTCTGCACAAGGGAGGTCTCGGAGCGCAGGAAGCCCTCCTTGTCCGCGTCGAGGATGGCGACCAGGCCGCACTCGGGGATGTCGAGGCCCTCGCGCAGCAGATTGATCCCGACCAGCACGTCGAAGGCGCCCAGGCGCAGGTCGCGGATAATCTCGATCCGCTCCAGGGTGTCGATGTCGGAGTGCATGTAGCGCACGCGCATGCCCTGCTCGTGCATGTATTCGCTGAGGTCCTCGGCCATCTTCTTGGTGAGGACGGTGACCAGGCTGCGATAGCCGCGCGCGGCGAATTCCCGGCATTCCGCGATGACGTCGTCGACCTGGCTGAAGCCGTTCTTGCTGACCGGGCGGACCTCCACCGGCGGGTCGATCAGGCCGGTGGGGCGGATGACCTGTTCGACGAAGACCCCTCCGGCCTTGCCCAGCTCCCACTGCGCCGGGGTGGCCGAGACGAAGACGCTGTCCGGGCGCATCGCCTCCCACTCCTCGAACTTGAGCGGGCGGTTGTCGAGGCAGGACGGCAGGCGGAAGCCGTATTCCGCCAGGTTGAACTTGCGGCTGTAGTCGCCCTTGTACATGGCGCCCAGCTGCGGGACGGTCTGGTGGCTCTCGTCGACAAACAGCAGGGCGTTGTCGGGGATGTATTCGAAGAAGGTCGGCGGCGGCTCGCCCGGCCGGCGGCCCGTGAGATAGCGCGAATAGTTCTCGATCCCGGCGCAGGAGCCGGTAGCCTCGATCATCTCGATATCGAAGGTCGTGCGCTGTTCCAGCCGTTGCGCCTCCAGCAGCTTGCCGTTGGCGATCAGCCAGTCGAGGCGGGCCTTGAGCTCGATCTTGATGTTGTTGACCGCCTGCCGCAGCGTCGGGCGCGGGGTTACGTAGTGACTGTTGGCGTAGATCTTCACGCTGGGCAGGTCGGCGGTCTTGCGGCCGGTCAGGGGGTCGAACTCGGCGATGGCCTCGACCTGGTCGCCGAACATCATGATCCGCCAGGCGCGATCCTCGTAGTGGGCCGGAAAGATCTCGATCGTATCGCCGCGCCGGCGGAACGAGCCGCGCTCGAAGCTCTGGTCGTTGCGCTTGTACTGCTGGGCGACGAGGTCGGCCATCAGGCGCTTCTCGTCCAGGGTGTCGCCGACGGCGATGGTGAAGGTCATCGCCGTATAGGTTTCGACCGAGCCGATGCCGTAGATGCAGCTGACCGAGGCGACCACGATGACGTCGTCCCGCTCCAGGATCGCCCGGGTCGCGGAGTGGCGCATGCGGTCGATCTGCTCGTTCCGGCTGGAGTCCTTCTCGATGTAGGTGTCGGTGCGGGCGACGTAGGCCTCGGGCTGGTAGTAGTCGTAGTAGCTGACGAAATACTCGACGGCGTTGCCCGGGAAATAGCTGCGGAATTCGCTGTAGAGCTGGGCCGCCAGGGTCTTGTTGTGGGCCAGGATCAGGGCCGGGCGCTGGGTCGCCTCGATGATCTTGGCCATGGTGAAGGTCTTGCCGGAGCCGGTGACGCCCAGAAGGACCTGGTCGTGCTCGCGTCCCTGTATCCCGGCGACGAGTTCGGCGATGGCGCCCGGCTGGTCGCCCGCGGCGGCGTAGTCGCTGACCAGTTCGAACCGCTTGCCGCCCTCCGATTTCGCCGGGCGCGCCGGGCGGTGCGGGGTCCAGAGCGCCGGAGCTTCGCGCGGCTCGAGATCGTGGACGAAAGGGGTTCCGGCGACGTCGGACACGCCCGGTTGCGGCGCGGAATTTCGGGCGGAACGAGGCATGAACGAGAAGGTAGGGCGCGGAGGGTGGGTTGGCTAGGGCGCCTCGACTTGGGGGAGATGGGCTCGCGACACTCTTGCCAGGTCGGCGGATGCGGATGTAAGCAGTGTTTAAATCAAACGGCAGGAAACCCCGCATGTCTCTCAACGTCCTCATCACCGGCGCCAACAGCGGCTTCGGGCTGCTCGCCACGCGCACCTTGGCCGAGGCCGGACACACGGTTCACGCGGGCTATCGCAATCCCGAAAAGACGGGCCCGCTGAAGGCGCTGGCCGACGAGGGGCTGCCGATCCATCCGGTGAAGCTCGACGTGACCGAAACCGCCGACATCGCTTCCGCCGTGGCGGCCGCGAGCGGGCGGTCGCCCATCGACGTGCTGGTCAACAACGCCGGCTTCGCGGTCAGCGGACCGGTGGAGGTGTTGTCCGATCAGATGCTCTCCCGCCAATTCAACACCAACGTGCTCGGACCCGTGCGCCTGATGCGCGCCGTCGCGCCTGGAATGCGGGCGCGTGGAACGGGCCGGATCATCAATGTCTCCTCCATCGCGGGGATTCTGGGCGCGCCGTTCGAGGGCGCCTACGCCGCCAGCAAGCACGCGATCGAGGGTCTCACCGAGGCGATGTGGTACGAGATCCGGCCCTTCGGGGTTCACGTCTCGCTGATCGAGCCCGGCTTCTTCCCCACTGAATTCAGCGACAATATCGTCCATGAACCGGCCTACGCGGCGGACTCGCCGTACCGGGCGGTGGAGGCGCGCTTCCAGCAGGGGCTGGCCGGCATGCGGGGCGCGGGCGCCGATCCGCAACGCGTGGCCGACGCCATTCTTGAAGCCGCCACCAGTCCCGATCCTAAGCTCCGCTACGTCGTGGGCGACGACGCGACGATGATGAACGGCCTCTATCGCGGCAATACCTTCGAGGCTTGGGCGAGCGCGATGATGACCCAGCTCGGGCTTGGCGACCTGATGGCCGCGCCGACGGCGTAACCTTTGGGCGTCCGGCGGCGGATGACGGGCGACGGCGCATCCGGCGCCGCTGCTTTGGGACGCCAGGAAATGACCGCCAAATTCGCTCTGATCGCCGCCGTGCTCGCCGCGCCGCTCGCCGCGCACGCCGCCGACGCCGCCCACCCTACGGTGGTCGAACTCTTCCAGAGCCAAGGCTGCTCGTCCTGCCCGCCGGCGAACGCCAATCTGCTGGCGCTGAGCGACCGCGCTGACATCCTGCCGCTCAGCTTTCAGGTCACCTACTGGGATCAGCTCGGCTGGAAGGACACCTTCGCCACGCCCGCCTATACCGCCCGGCAGTGGGACTACGCCCACGGCTTGAAGCACGACAGCGTGTGGACGCCGCAGGTGGTGGTCAACGGCCGCGTCGACGTGGTCGGCGTCAAGCACGGCGAGATCGAGGGCGCCATCGCCCGGGCCGATCGCGGGACCAGCGGCCCGCGCGTCGATATCGCCGGCGACAAGGTGACCATCGCGGGTCCCGCGCTCCGCGAGGCCGCTACGGTCTGGCTGGTGCGCTACGATCCGACGATCATTCAGGTTCCGATTCAGCGCGGCGAGAACGGCGGCAGGACCTTGCCGCACAGGAACGTGGTGCGTCAGCTGGTGAAGCTGGGGGCCTGGGACGGCGCCGCCCGCGCCTTCACCCTGCCCGCACCGGATCGCGCCGGACTAAAGACCGCCGTGCTGGTCCAGGAAGGTCGAGGCGGGGCGATCCTCGCGGCCGCTCGGGGATAGAACGAGGGCCCTCCTCCCTCGTCCGCCCAAGCAAGACGTGTAGCGACGTATGAGTGGATCGCGTTCTCTGGTCAGCGGCGTTCAATCCAGCGAGACTGCGGCCCATGTCCGACGCCCTCGACCGCCTGTTCGAATCCGAGGGCCGGGCGTTCGCGCTTCCCGGCGGCGAGACCCTGGCCATGGCGGGGGAAGCGGTGGCGGGGCTCTATCGGCTCGACGCCGGACGGATCGCGCGGGTGGATACCGAAGGGCCAGGAGGATTCCGCATTTCCGCCGTGCATCGGCCGGGCGAACTCATCGGGGCCGGACGGCTTCTGGAGGCCTGCCCGCACGACGCCACCCTGACCGCGCTGCGCGACTCCGACCTGACCGTGGTGCCGGTAGAGGCGATGGAGGCGGCGCTGCGCCGGGACTCCGAGGTCCTGGCCGCCGTCGCCCGGGCCGCGCTCACCCGGCTGGGCGCGGTGAAGGTCGCGGATCGCCGCAAGGCCTCGATCGTCGGCTTCGTGGCGGTGTGCGACAGCGTCGCCATGCGGGCGTTGGTGGAGCGCTTGGCGGCGGCGATACGAGCGCTCGGCGCGCGCTGCGTCGTGGTGGCGAGCGACGGCGGTGAACGCTCGGCCGAGGCGCTCTCGGCCCTCGAGCGGGACAACGATTTCGTCCTGATGGCCGCCGAGCGCGCGGAAAGGGATTTCACCGCCTTTTGCGGACGGCAGATCGACCGGCTGGTCCTCGTCGGAGGCGCGATCTCGCCGCTGCCGGACGGGCCGTTCACCTTCGCGGCGGCGGCGATCCAGAAGCATCGTCTGCTCGACTTCATCCTCATCCAGCCGGCGGACGCGACGGCGCCGTCGAACTCCGATCGCTGGCTTTCCGCGGCGCCGGCCTCGCGCCTGTTCCAGATCCGGGATGGGAACGGCGGTGATATCGCGCGGCTGGCGCGGGTCTTCGCCGGGCGATCGCTCGGACTGGCCTTGTCCGGCGGCGGTGCGCGCGCCTACGCCCACGTCGGCGTCGTCCGAGCGCTGGCCGAGATGGGCCGCCCGATCGATTTCGTCGCCGGCACCTCCATGGGCGCGGTGATCGCCGCCGGCGTCGCCATGGATTGGGGCCTGGAGGAGATGGACGCGCGCCTGCGCGACGCTTTCGTCACCTCCAGCCCGCTGTCGGACATCGCCTTTCCCCTCCTGGCGATGACGCGGGGTTTGGAGGTCGATCGGCGGCTGGAACGACATTTCGGCGACCGCGAGATCAGCGACCTGTGGCGGCCGTTCCTCTGCGTATCCACCGATCTCTCGGACGGCGGACCCTATGTCCATCGCCGGGGACTGTTGCGCGAGGCGGTGCGGGCCTCCCTCTCCTTGCCGGGGGTTCTGCCGCCCGTGGTGGCCGGCGAGCGCGTCCTGGTGGACGGCGCCCTGGTGGGCAATCTGCCGGCGGATCTGGTCCAGGATCAGCACGACGGGGTGACGATCGGGGTCGATGTCGGTCTCGCTCAAGGGCTGAAGCCGACGGATCTCATGCTCAGGCCCTCCGGCATGGCCTGGCTGACGAGCGGCGCTTGGCGCAAGGGGCCGCCGATCGTCTCGGTCCTGATCCGCTCGGCCACGGTGCCCACCGCCGCGGCCATGGCCGCGACGCGCGCGGCGGCCGACCTGCTCATCGTCCCGACCATCGACGGCGTCGAGCTGCGCGACTGGAAAGCCTATGAGCCGGCGGTCGAGGCAGGCTATCGCGCGACGATGGACGCGGGGGAACGGATCGAAGCCCTGATGGCGGGACGAGGCTAACCGCGTCGCGCGCTCGCGATCGTCACCGTTGGCGAGAGCATCTGGCCCTTCATGACCCCTTCGCCTTCGGTGGGCGACGTGGGCGCCGCGAGGATGGCGCGGGCGACATCCATGCCGGAGGTGACCTGACCGAACGCCGCGAAGCCGAGATTGTCGCCCGGCTGGGTCGGGTCGGCGTCGAGATAGAGCTGGTCGCCGACGCAGATGAAGAACTCCGCCTGAGCGCTCCCCGGCGCGTAGCGGGCCATGGAGATCGTCCCGTCCACATGATGAAGCCCGGTCGTGGTGGTGCTCTCGTGCGCGATGGGCTTGAAGACCTTGGCCGGGTCGTTGCGCAAGCCGCCCTGGACGAGACCGGTTGTCGTCCCCGCGCCGGCGTGGACCGCGCGGTAGAAGGCGGCGCCGTCGAGCCGTCTGGCGTCGACGTATTTCAGGAAATTGGCCACGGTGATCGGGGCCTTGTCGGCGGCGAGGTCGAGGGTGATGGCGCCGAGGGCGGTCGTCAGGACCACGCGGTTCGACGGCGGCTCGGCGCGAGCCAGCCCGGCGGCGCCGATGGCGAGCACGAAGGTCCGCTTGTCGATCATCATCGGGGTCACTCCGGCTCCGCGCGTCGTATCGTAGCCGTTACACGTTGGGCGTCGATCCGGAAAAGCAGGGTTTGGCGTCAGGCCCCGCTCACGATCGTCGCGTAACCTTCTCGGCTTCATCGACGGCGCGCCCGGCCGAACACCGACGGGCCGTCGCGTGGATATCAGGTTGGGGCGCGAACCCTAATCCACATTTCGAATTGCAATATCGTTTTTCGTCAACTTCACCGTTATATAATAGGAGTCAGATTGCGTGCCGCGTCATAAAATTGCATAATGTCAATATGATCTGCGCCGCCACCGAGTTCCGCCCGATGAGTCCCCCCACTACGCCCCTCGACAGCGGAGGAGACCCTCGCGGCGCCACGAAATTCACCCTCGAATTTCAAAAAGTCGCATCCGTTGCGGCCAACTCAGATGCCAAAAGATGCCACGCCGCTTCCCGCATGCAAAACCTAGTCTCCAAGCATTCTAGCCGCTTAGCCGAAGCTCTTTCGCGCCACCGCCGCCAGCACGGCCTCGCCGTAGCGGTCGAGCTTGCCTTGCCCGACGCCGTTGACCTCGGCGAGATCGTACAGGGTGAGGGGTTTCAGGCGGGCGATGTCTGCCAGGGTCTGGTCATGGAAGATGACATAGGGCGGCACGCGCTGGCGATCGGCTTCGGCCTTGCGCCAGGCGCGAAGGGTTTCGAAAAGCGCGGCGTCGTCGCCGAGAGCCGGGGAAGGACCTCGTCGGCGCGCGCCGCGGCCGCGGGCGGCGCCTTCGGCTTCCGGCGCGGCGATCATCTCGACCTTGCGCTCGCCGCGATAGACCGCGCGGACGGCGTCGGGGTCGCCGAGCCCGATCAGCGGGCGGCCGTCGTTGGCTTGCTCGACGAGGAGGCCCTCGAACATCAGCTGGTCGACCACGCCGCGCCACCCGGCCGGGCTGAGTTCGGCGCCCACGCCGAAGGTGGACATCGCCGCCTCCTGATCCGAGACCTCCTTGGTCTTGCCGAGCAGGTGGTCGACCACGCGCCCGCGCCCAAAACGCCCGCCCAGGCGATGGACCGCGGCCAGGGCCTTCTGAGCCGCGGTTGTGACGTCGATGCCCTTGGGCGGACGCAGGCAGCGGTCGCAGGTGCCGCAGGGTGCGGCGTCGTCCTCGCCGAAATAGCGGCGCACGGCGGCGGCGCGGCAGCCGGCGCCGTCGAGCATGCCGTAGAGTTCGCGCACCTTGCGGGCCTGGACCTCGGTCACCGCGCCCGGGGCTTCGCGGCGGCGGATGCGCTCCAGGGCCCAGGCCATGTCGGCGGCGCCGTAAAGGGTGATGCCGTCCGCCGGCTGGCCGTCCCGGCCGGCGCGGCCGACCTCCTGCCAATAGGCCTCGATGGCGGCGGGCGGGTCGGCGTGGATCACGAAGCGGACGTCCGGTTTGTCGATCCCCATGCCGAAGGCGATGGTCGCCACCATCACCGCGCCGTCCTCCGCCAGGAACCAGGCCAGGCGCTCGTGACGCAGCCGCTTGTCGAGACCGGCGTGATAGGCGCGGGCGGGGACGCCCTCGGCGGCGAGGCGCTCGGCCAGGGTCTCGGCCCCGTCGCGGGAGCCGGAATAGACGATGCCGGACTGGCCGGGCCGGGCCTTGACCAGGGCGACCACGCGGTCGGCGCCCCGCCCGGTCTTGCGCTCGGCGTTGAGGCTGAGTTCCGGGCGGGCGAAGCTGGCGACGAACTCGGCGGCCTCGGCGAGGCGCAGCTGCTGGCGGATGTCTTCTCGGGTGCGGGCGTCGGCGGTGGCGGTGACGGCCAAGCGCGGCACACCGGGAAAAACCCCCGCGAGGCGGCCCAGCTCGCGGTATTCGGGGCGGAAGTCGTGGCCCCACTGGCTGACGCAATGGGCCTCGTCGATGGCGATCAGGCTGAGGGGGGCCTCGGACAGGCGCTCCAGCACATTGCCCTGCATCAGCCCTTCGGGAGAGAGATAGAGCAGATCGAGCTGGCCCGCGTTCAGCCGCCGCCAGGTCTCGTCCCGCTCGTCATAGGACTGGCCGGAGTCCAGCCGCGCGGCGGCGACGCCAAGCTGTTTCAACGCCTCGACCTGGTCGCTCATCAGGGCGATCAGGGGCGAGATGACCAGGCCCACCCCGGGTCGGAGCATGGCCGGGATCTGATAGCAGACGCTCTTGCCGCCGCCGGTCGGCAGCACGGCCAGGGCGTTTCGCCCGGCCAAGACCTCGCCGATCACATCCGCCTGCCGCCCACGAAATTCGGCGTGACCGAAGGTGTGGCGCAGCACTTCGCGGGCGGCGTCCATCCCCGCTGGCGCTCGCGTTCCGGCGGATGGCTGGGTGAGTTCGGAGTTGTTCATCATTTTCGGGGTATCGCGGGAAGGCTGAGCGCCCCATCCGCGCGGCTTTGCCCGAGTCGTCCCTATCCTTAAAGGGTAGAAAGGAGGATCGATGCCCGAGCCGACCCCGCCCCGGCGCAGAACCCCGCTGCGCGCCGTCGTCTATTGGAGCCTGGTCCTCGGTGTCTGGGGCGTCATCTTCGTCGTCGGCTTACTGGCGGTGTTCGCCACGGACCTGCCGGACACCTCGAAACTCTACGACGTCCACCGGCAGCCTTCGATCACCTATCTGGACCGCTCCGGCGCGGTTGTGGCGGTGCGGGGGAGCGAGTACGCGCCGCCCGCCGATATCGCCGCCCTGCCGCCCTATGTCCCCGCCGCCTTCGTGGCCATCGAGGATCGACAGTTCTACCACCATCTCGGTTTCAACCCCTGGGGCATGGCGCGCTCGGCGATCCACAACCTCACCCACCCGGGCCGCAACCTGCAGGGCGGCTCGACCATCACCCAGCAGCTGGCCCGCAACCTCTTCCTCACGCCCGCCCAGACCTATAGGCGCAAGGCGCAGGAGCTGATCCTGAGCGTCTGGCTGGAGCTGCACTTCAGCAAGCGGCAGATTCTCGCCCTCTACCTGAACCGGGTCAGCTTCGGCGGCGGGGCCTATGGCATCGAGGCCGCCTCGCAGCGCTATTTCAACAAGCCGGCGGCGGGCCTCACCCTGGGCGAAGCGGCCCTGCTGGCGGCCACGATGAAGGGGCCGACCCGCTACAACCCCGCCGCCAACAGCGAACGGGCGGCCAAGCGCGCCACCGTGGTGCTGAACGCGATGACGCGGATGGGGGCGATCACCCCCGCCCAGCGCGCGGCGGCCTTCGCCGCCCCGGTCCGGGTTTCGGCCCGGCTGGCCGACCAGAGGGCGCAGTATTTTGTCGACTGGCTCGACGCTCAGGTCCGCTCGCAATACGGCCAGCCGACCGAAGACCTGGTGGTCGAGACCACCCTCGACCTGCCGATCCAGGCGGCGGCCGAACAGGCGGTGCGCGGCGGAGTCGCGCTCCACGCGAACCAGGGCGTGCAGAACGCCGCCTTGGTGGCGATGGACGGCGAGGGCCGCATCCGCGCCTATGTCGGCGGGGCCGACTACGCCGTCAGCCAGTTCGACCGCGCCACGGCGGCCCGGCGTCAGGCCGGATCGGCGTTCAAGCCCTTCGTCTATCTGGCCGCCATGGAGGCCGGCCACACGCCCGGCGAGGGCGTCGTCGATGAGCCGATCACCATCGGCCGTTGGACCCCGCGCAACTACACCGGCCGCTATCTGGGCCCGATCAGCTTGGAGACGGCCTTCGCCCAGTCGGTGAACACCGTCGCCGCCCGCCTCGCCAACGATGTTGGGACCAGCAGGGTGGCGGAGACGGCCCGGCGCCTGGGGATCACCTCGCCGATCCAGACCGATCCTTCCATGGCGCTGGGGGCGGTGGAGGTCAGCCCGCTGGAGATGACCCAGGCCTATGACGCCTTCGCCAACGGCGGTCTCCGGGCGCGGAGCTATGGCATCGAGCGCATCACCGCCGCCGGTCGCGTACTCTACGATCACGGCGCCGAGCCCGCGCCGCGCGTCGCCGTGATCGGCCAGCCGGCGCTCGGCGAAATGATCGGGATGATGCGCCAGGTGATCGCCGCGGGGACCGGGGGCAGGGCCCGGGTCGGCGGCTACGACATCGCCGGCAAGACCGGCACCACCAGCGACTACCGCGACGCCTGGTTCGTCGGCTACACCGGCGGCTTCACCGCGGCGGTCTGGACCGGGCGGGACGACAACACGCCGATGAAGCGGGTCACCGGCGGCGCGGCGCCCGCCGAGATCTGGCGGGCCTTCATGGTCCAGGCTCTCCCGAGACTGTCTCGCCGCGACATTCCCGGCGGGCCGGTCAGCGCGCCGAGGGCGGGGGACGGTATCGACGCCATCCTCTCGGGAACGCCCGGCGACGAAACACGTCCGACGGAGGCGCCCGACCGAACCGAGGCGCCGGACGTCCCCTACTGAGCTTTTGTCTTATAGCGGATCGAGGCGGGCATGGGCGGCCTCGCGGGCTGACGGGCCTGGCGGTGGTTCTGAGCCGCTACATCCGGTGCAGCCCGGCGCCGTGGGCGCGAAGCCAGGCGCGGTGGGGCTTCTCGTCGCCGACAAGGCCGCGCACG
This sequence comes from Caulobacterales bacterium, assembly GCA_038231315.1. Classification (GTDB taxonomy): domain Bacteria; phylum Pseudomonadota; class Alphaproteobacteria; order Caulobacterales; family Caulobacteraceae; genus Acaudatibacter. The sequence continues at coordinate 4,504 of JBBRLN010000013.1, read as the reverse complement.
AGAGACCAGAATCGCGGACCGTGATTGGCTTCGATCAGATGGGCGCATTCATGGGCCACGACATAGTCGGCCACCGCCTCGGGCGCGAGCATGAGCCGCCAGGACAGGCGGATCCAGGCCGGACGGCCGGGCCGGGCCGGGGCGCACGACCCCCAGCGCGAGCGGGTGTCGGTGATCGACAGTCGCGGGGTCCGCGCCCCGAGCTTGGCGCAATGCGCCGCCATCCGCTCGCCGAAACAGCCCAGGGCTTCGCGGCGCAGATCGCGGGACGCCGCGCTCGAGAGTATCTCCGTCGGCTCGGCCAGGGCCGCCAGCCGCGCGATCAGCCACCCGCGCCGGGTCTTGGCGAAGGCCGCGGCTTCGCCAATGCGCCGGGCCGAGGGCGCCACGGCCACACCCTCGCGCGTCTTGGCGTCGACCCGCAGGATGATCCGCCGGCTGCGAGGATTGATCTTCAGCCTGACGATCGCCCCGCCGATGTCGATGCGGTCGCCATCGGCATACCGAGGGCGGAGGAGATTCACGCCGGCTGTAGGGCGTCTTCGTGCCGCGCCACGAAGTCGCGAACCCGAGGGTAGATTTCATCGACGAAGCGGCGACCGTTGAAGACGCCATAGTGTCCGACCCCGGGCTGCACATAGAGCTCGTGCATCGCGTCGGGCAGGTTGGGGCAAAGGCCATGAGCGGCCTGGGTCTGGCCGACGCCGGAGATGTCGTCGTTCTCGCCCTCGACGGTCATCAGCCCGATGTCGGTGATCACGCCGGGATCGATGGCGCGGCCCCGGTGTACCAGGGCGCCCTGCGGCAACAAATGGCGTTGGAAGACGATGTCGATCGTTTCCAGATAGAACTCTTCGGTCAGATCCAGCACCGAGAGATACTCGTCATAGAAGACGCGATGCTTATCGGCCGAATCGCCGTCGCCCTCGATCATGTGATCGAAGTAGCGCTGATGCGCCTTGCGGTGGAGCTCGGCGTTCATCGACATGAAACTGTAGAGCTGGACGAAGCCCGGATAGACCCTGCGCAACATCCCGACATAGGGCGCCGGTACGGTGTAGATCATGTTCGACTCAAACCAGGCGAAAGGCCGTTCTTCCGCCAGGGTGTTGGTCACCGTCGGCGATAGCCGGGCGTCGATGGGCGAGCCCATCAGGATGAGGCTGGCGGGCCGGGCCGGCTCATTGTCCTCGGCCATCAGAGCGGCGGCGGCCATCACGGCGGGACCGGGCTGGCAGACGGCGACGACATGGGCGCGGTCGCCGATGTGCCGCAAGATGTCTCGGACGGTGTCGACATAGTCGTGGAAACCGAAGCGCCCCTCGATCAGCGGAACGTCCCGGGCGTTGGACCAGTCGGTGATCCAGACGTCGTAGTCTTGCAGAAACGCCTCGACGGTGCCGCGCAGCAGGGTGGCGAAATGACCCGAAAGCGGCGCGACGATGAGCAGCGGCGGTGGGGCGCGATCGACGCCCGCGGCGGAAAGGTCGGCCGGGTCGCGGGTGAACCGGCGCAGCCGGACCCATGGCGAGCGCCAGGTCACCTCGTTCGTCACTCTGACCGCGCGACCGTGGATCTCGACCTTGTCGATCCCCCACGCCGGCCGGCCGTAACGCCGCGTAAGATTTGTCACCAGGTCCGAGGAGGCGAACATCGTCCGCCCGACACGCGAGGCTTCCGCCGGATTGTAGGGCGAACTCCAGAACGCGCGCGCCGTCTCCGCCGCCAGACGCAAGGGCTGGGCAGCCCGGTAAGCAGCTTCGTGCAAGGTATAAAGCATTGCGGGTCTCTTCAGTGTGCGGCGCAACATATGATCGCGCGTCGAATCGGAGTCCAGCGGAGGGTGACGGGAATAGGCTCGCGCGCGAGGCGGTTCCGGGTCATTTTAGCGCGTGATGATCGCCACGGTTCCCACCACGACCGAGAGCACCGAGGCCGACGCCCTGGACCGGCGTGTCGCGGCCGCGCGGTCCCCCGCGAGGGTCTATCTGTTCCTGCGCCTGCTCATCGTGGTCGGCGAGTTTGTCGGCGTCGTGATCGTCGGACGGACTCTCCACATGGCGGTGCGATACGACATCTGCTTCGCCCTGATCGGTCTACTCTGCGGCTCCACGGCGATATTCGCCCTGATGAGGGCGGACGGGCGCAACGCCCGGCCTTGGGAGATCAGCGCGCAACTGGTCTTCGACATCATCCAGTTCTCCACCCTGCTCTATTTCACCGGCGGCCCTAACCCCTTCGGCCTCTTGCTGATCGTGCCGGTTACGGTGGCGGGCGCGATGTTGCGGCGTGGCGACGCGGTGGCCATCGCCATGCTCGCGCTTGTCTCCCTGGTCGCCGTCGCGATTATGACAATCCTTTTTCCCGCGGTGCCGAACGCCGGAGTTCCGATCCCGCTCAACCTGAGAATCGCGGGCACCGTGGCGGTCGGCCTCGCCATCGCCTTCGCCTGTGGCTACGCCTCGCACGCGGCCGCCGAGAGCAAGCGGATGGCCCTTGCCCTGCATATTACCGAAACGGTGCTGGCGCGCGAGCAACGCCTGAGCGCTTTGGGCGGCCTGGCGGCGGCGGCGGCGCACGAACTGGGCACCCCGCTCGCGACCATCACCATCGTCGCCCGCGAACTTTCGCGCGATCTCCCCGAAGGCGGTCATCGCGAAGACGCTCTTCTGATGGTCGAGCAGGCCGGCCGCTGCCGCGACATCCTCAAGCGGCTGGCGGAAACCCCCGAGGTCGTCGACGAGGTTCATGAGCGGATGAGCCTCCTCCAGCTGGTCCGCGAAGTCCTGGCGCCCTACGTCAAGGACGCCGCCGCGCCCGGCGGCGTGCGCGCCGAGGCCGTGGTGACCGGCCCGCCGGGCGTCGCCGCGCCGGATCTCTGGCGCCGTCCGGAGGTGCTCCACGCGATCGCCTCCATCGTCGAAAACGCCTTCGACTTCGCCAAGGCGGAGATCCTGGTCACCGCGCGGTTCGACGCCTCCACCATTGCCATCGAGGTGCGCGACGACGGACCCGGTTTCTCGCCCGAGGTCGTCGCGCGGCTGGGCGAACCCTACGTCACCAGCCGGCCGGGAGCCGAGGGCTCGCGCACCGGTCACATCGGCATGGGGCTCGGCTTTTTCATCGCCAAGACCCTGCTGGAGCGCACCGGCGCAACCGTGTCGTTCCGCAACGGCAAGCGCGGCAGCGGGGCCGTCGTCACCGTTCGCTGGCCCCGCTCGCTGATGGAAGCTCAGGAGGCCGCGAGGGAATCACTTGAACTGGAGCGATGAACGGCGACAATGCGTCGCGGAAGGCGTTTCGCGGGGCATATGCTGGCATGACTGACATCGAAGCGGCCGTCGCGGCCCTGCCGGACCGCGACCTCCTCCTCCTCGACGACGACGCCGCCTTGCGCGGACGGCTCGGTCGCGCTCTGGAATCCCGCGGCTTTCAGGTGCGGCAGGCCGAAGGCGTCGCCGCGGCACGCGCCGCCATCGCCCAGGCCGCGCCGGCCTTCGCCGTACTGGACATGCGCCTGGAGGATGGTTCGGGTCTATCCGTGGTCGAGACCCTGCGCGACGCCAGGCCGGACGTGCGGGTCGTCATGCTGACGGGCTATGGCAACATCGCCACGGCGGTCGCCGCGGTGAAGGCCGGGGCGGTGGACTATTTGGCCAAGCCCGCCGACGCCGATGATGTCGTTCGCGCCCTCCTCGCGGCCGCCATGGGCGAAGCCTCTCCCGCGCCGCCGGAAAACCCCATGAGCGCCGACCGCGTGAGGTGGGAGCATATTCAGCGGGTCTATGAGCTGTGCTCGCACAATGTCTCCGAGACTGCGCGGCGGCTCAATATGCACCGCCGGACCTTGCAGCGGATCTTGGCGAAGCGCGCGCCGAAGTAGGGGCTACTCCACCCCGACCCTCATGGCCGCCAATCTCGCGAAGGCCAGCGTCAGCGCCTTGCGACGCGGGCCGCTGAGCGGGGTCGGCCTCGCCTCGCGCAGGATCGCGCCGTCGAAGGCGTCGCCAACGATCAGGCCGGCGTCGTCCGGCAGCATGGCCATGGGAAACTCCGGCGCGACGGCGAAATAAAAGGCGTCGCAGAACGGCAGATAGTCGCCCCATTTGCGATCCACGCGATAGTCCTCGAAGCTCGACTTCACCTCGACGATGGCAATCTCGCCGCGCGGCCCGAGCGCCATGATGTCCGCCCGCCGCCCGTTGGGCAGGCAGATTTCCATGAGGGGGGCATGGCCCATCGCCGTCAGCATCCGCCCCACGCCGCGGGTGACCGCCAGGGTGGTGTCCGGCCGGCTGAAGGTGAAGGCGACGGCGTCCATCAGCACGGTTTCGTTCCGGTTTGGTTCAGGGTCAAGCCCCTGGGTGATTATGCCTTTGGCAAACGCAAGCGAATCGGGGTAACTGAGTCTCGAAACCCCAAACGAGGCGAACCGTGGCATTTAACGAAACGCAGGCGATGAACACCTTGGCGTCTATCGACAAATCGCTGAAACAGATCGCCC
>JBBRLN010000012.1:0-85383 GCA_038231315.1 Caulobacterales bacterium | reverse complement strand
CTAGTGTCCGGCTGACCCCGCCCATTGAGGCCGTTGTCGATGTAACGCGGCCAAGGCCGTCATACGCTGCCGTCACCGCATCTGTCCCGCTCGCGCTGTCGAAGCGCGCGGCGGTCAGTTGACCGATCAGATCATAGCCGTAGTAGACGCTGCGCATGCCGGTGGGGGCGGCTTTTACGGATACGCGGTTCAGGGGGTCGTAGGAGAGGGTGAAGCTCTGACCCGCACGATTGCGCCGCGAAGTCAGGTTGCTGGCATTGTCGTAGGCGTAAGATTCGTAGTCCGTCGCCGTGCCGCCCTGGCAGGCCGATACCGTCAAAGCGGTTAGATTATAACAGACCGCCGAGAGCCTATCGTAGGTGTCGCGGGCATATGCCGTGAGATTGCCGTTGGCGTCGGCAAGGACGGAGAGATCGCCGTTCGGGGTGTGCGTGTAGGTGAGGGTGTTCTGGGCGATCGTCGTACCCGCCCCTGACTGCACAATATTGATCGCACCGTTGTTTTCATGGCCGAGTTCGACGATCCGATCAGGGCCGTTCGCGCCCTGGGTGCTTAGAGTGCAGGCTGTGGGCAGCGAGCCGAAGACAGCCGGATTCATGCGGGTTGCCGTGCAGAGAAGCCGGTCGGCATTGTCGTAGCTGTATTGCGTTACGCCTTGTGTCGCGCCGGTGCTATCGATCGTTGAGACCTGAGAGACCCGATCGGCCGCATCATACGCTGTGCTCTGGGTCGCGAAAGCTGTAAACACCGAGCCACTCGGGTTGTACGTGCCAACCGCGACCGAGGAAACCAGGCCGTCTCCCTGATAGGTATAGGACGCCTCCTGACGAAGGCTCGTCGATGTGCCGTCGGGACTGGGGTCAATGACCGTCAAAAGCTGCCGAGCGGCGTTGAAGCTGCTCGTGGCAACATTGCCTCCGGGGTCGGTGACGCTGTTCACGTTCCCAATGTTGTCATAGCCAAAATATGTCCGTGCGGAAACCGAACTGTCCCCGGACGCCGTGGTTGTGTAGAGAAGAAGAAGATTGGTTCCCGAGGGTCCACCCTGCCAATAGGGGTTCGTGACGACCTGGTCGGCTGCGGCGCACGGCCATGCTTGGGTCCGGCATGTCGTAACCGAAGTCAATAGCCCCATCGAATTCGACGTCAGCGAATAGCCGCCGGCCGAGTTCTTCAGCCAACCGTTCACATATGCGTAGCTGTAGTGGGTTTCTGGCCGGACGCTGTTTACGGGGGGGTTTTGGACATAAGATATCGTACCATCATTGTTGTAAAAATAGTTGGTGACGTTGCCATTCCCGTCCGTGGTCGTAATTGGTTTGTTGCAGGTCGCGGCATATGTGCAGGTCGCGGGGTAGGTCGCCGAGGAGACGACGAATGAGCCGCCGCCCGACATGGCGACCGCCTGGGTTTGAATCACGTTGCCTCGAGCGTCGTAGGTGTAGACGACTTGATTGTTCTGCGGAGCAGTAACCGAGTGGACGCGGCCATAGGTGTCGTACCCGTAAGTCGTCGTAAAGCCATTCTCGTTCTTGTCGGTCAGCACCTGGTGGGTCGTCGCCGAACTGACGAGTTGACGCGACGTCGAAATCCCTGGCGTGGTCACCAACGCCGTCAGCTGACCGCTGGCCGTCGTGAAGCTGTAGGTCCAGGTGCCAACGCCCACGACGTTGACGCTCGCGACATTGTTAGAGGCGTCATAGTTGTAGGTCGAGTTGACCATGCTGGGCGAAGGCCGGCTGATGCCGATTAGGCGGCCCGATCCGTCGGTTAAGTTGACGCGCTGGCGCCCGGCCGGATCGGTCACCGTCTCGGCGTTGTTCACGCCCGAGAGAGACGTTGCGTAGGTGACCGACGGCCACGTCTGACTGAAGCCAGTGCAGGTGTCCGCCGTCGGATCGCAATAGTCGACTGCCGTGTTGATCGCTGTGACCTGAGCGAATTGCGCCCACGAATTGGCGGTCGACAGCGGGCTCATCCAACGTCCAGCCTCGCCATCCCGCTTCAGCTCCGCCTTGCGAGCTTCAAAACAGCCATCGATCGCTTCGGCGACGGTCAGTCGCCTTACGGGAACTCTCAACCGTCTGCGGGCTTCAATCGGATCGCTGTGGGCTCTCGAAAGCTTCCGGGCCTCGGCGGCGCGTTGCCGCGCCTCAGCGATCGTTACCTCGGGCCATCCGCCAAGCCCCATCTCCCGACGACGTCCGTCAAGCGAGAGGCGGAGTACCCACTTTCCAAAGCGCTGGTTGCGCTTCACGAGCCAAAGCCCTTGACCGTCGGGGTGTTTGCCCGAGGGTAGATTTCTGGCCGATATTTCGCGGAGAACAGCGTGGCGCATGGTGGCGGCACGATAACTTGAGACCACGTTTTGGTCCACCCTTTCAATTGAGAAGGTGTGCGCCGACATACGTAGGTATGGCAGATTTTCCTATGAAGATCAGAGGAGGAGGTCGCCATGAGCATTCATGAGAAGGCCATTCGGTGCCTCTCGACCGCACCAAACTGCTTCCCTCAAGGGTTGCGCAGGACCAAGTCCCGGCGTGGCGGGCGAAGCCTGTCGCAATTCGAAGCGCGTAGCGCGAGGCCGGCCTCTCCCGTACAACAGCGCCATGATCCCCAACGCCGCGCCCACCATGGATTTCGTTCTCGGCGAGACCGCCGACGCCATTCGCGACACCACGGCGCGGTTCGCCGCCGATCGCATCGCGCCAATCGCGGCGCGGGTCGACGCCAGCAATGAATTCCCGCGCCAGCTCTGGCCGGAGATGGGCGAGCTCGGCCTTCATGGGATTACGGTGGAGGAGGAGTGGGGCGGCCTGGGGCTCGGCTATCTCGAACATGTGGTGGCGATGGAGGAGGTCTCCCGCGCCTCGGCCTCCATCGGCCTTTCCTATGGCGCGCATTCCAATCTTTGCGTGAACCAGATCCGGCGTTGGGGGTCGGACGCCCAGAAGGGCCGCTATCTGCCCAAGCTCGTCAGCGGCGAGCATGTCGGCGCCCTGGCCATGAGCGAGGCGGGTTCGGGCTCGGATGTGATCTCCATGACCCTGCGCGCCGACAAGCGCGGCGACCGCTATGTGCTGAACGGGACCAAGTTCTGGATCACCAATGCTCCGCACGCCGACACCCTGGTGGTCTACGCCAAGACGCAGCCGGGTGAGGGCAGCCGGGGCGTTTCCGCCTTTCTGATCGAGCGGGATTTCAAGGGCTATTCCTGCTCGCGCAAGCTGGACAAGATGGGCATGCGCGGCTCCGACACCGGGGAGCTGGTATTCGAGGATTGCGAAGTTCCCGAAGAGAACGTGATGGGTCCATTGAACGGCGGCGCGGGCGTGCTGATGAGCGGCCTCGACTATGAGCGCGCGGTGCTGGCGGCTGGGCCGCTAGGGATCATGCAGGCCTGTCTCGACGCGGTGCTGCCCTATGTCCGGGAGCGCAAGCAGTTCGGCCAGCCGATCGGCTCGTTCCAGCTGATGCAGGGCAAGATCGCCGACATGTATGTCGCGCTGAATTCCGCGCGGGCCTATGTCTACGCCGTGGCCCGGGCCTGCGACGCGGGGCGCACGACCCGTTTCGACGCCGCCGGCGCGATACTCCTCGCCAGTGAGAACGCGGTGAGGGTCTCGCTGGAGGCGATACAGGCCCTGGGCGGCGCGGGCTACACCAAGGACTTCCCCGTCGAGCGCTATATGCGTGACGCCAAGCTCTATGACATCGGCGCGGGCACCAACGAGATCAGGCGCTTCCTGATCGGGCGCGAACTCCTGGCGGCCGGATGATCCGCCTCTACCACTGCGCCGACGCCCGCTCGTTCCGCCCGCTGTGGACGCTGGAGGAGATGGGGCTGCCCTATGAGCTGACGGTATTGCCGTTCCCGCCGCGTTATCGGGCCAAGGCGTTCCTGGCTATCAACCCGCTCGGCACGATCCCCGCCATGGTCGACGGCGAGGTGTTGATGACCGAGTCGGCGGCGATCACGCAATATCTGGTCACGGCCTATGGGCCTTCGCCGCTGGCCGTGGAGGTCGGTGACCCGGCCTACGGCGCGTGGTTGAACTGGCTGCATTTCGGCGAAGCGACCCTGACGTTTCCGCAAACCCTGGTCCTGCGCTATCGCCGCTTCGAGCCTGGCAAGGCCGAGGTGGTGGCCGATGACTACGCCAAGTGGTTCCTGGCGCGGCTGCGGGCCGTGGACAGGGCGCTCGCCCATGCCGATTGGCTCTGCGCCGGCCGCTTCACCGCGGCGGACATCTCCGTCGGCTACGCCTTGCTGCTGGCGCAGAATCTCGGGCTGGACGCGTACTTCAGTCCCATCGTCGCCGCCTATTGGACCCGCCTGCAAGACCGCGCGGGCTTTCGGGCCGCCAAGAACTCGCAAGACAAGAAAGAGGACGCCAGCGCCAGCGAAGCGCCGGCCTCCTGATTCGCGAGCGCAGCGCTGAGCGCCAGCGCCCGACCAAGACGACACGAGACGCCGCGGGAAGCCGCCCTGGACCGGCGATGGAAAAAGTTTTCCCGCGATTGTCGAATTGAGAGAGGCTGGCGCGTCTTGGGTTTGGAAGGCGCGATCGGCGCGCCGACCAATCGAAGGAGACGGACATGCAGTACGCGCTGTTGATCTATGAAGACGAAGCGATCTACGGGCCGGACAAGGGCGGCCCCGCCGTCAAGGAGATCGTCGCCAAGCACATGGCGTTCAATCAGGAGCTGGGCGCGGTGCGGCTCGGGGGCTCGGGATTGACGGGGACCTCGTCGGCGACGGTGGTGCGCACGACCGCCGGCAAGAAGACGGTGCACGACGGTCCTTTCGCCGAGGCCAAGGAACAGCTCGGCGGCTTCTATCTGATCGACGCCCCCGATCTGGACGCGGCGATCGCCATCGCCAAGAAGGTCCCCGTCCTGCGGGACGGCGCGATCGAGATCCGCCCGCTCATGGGCCAGGCTTGAGCCTCACGGTTCTGGAAACCGCGTTCCGCGCGGCGAGCGGCCGGATCATCGCCGCCCTCGCCGCGCGCTATCGCGATCTGGACCTGGCGGAGGACGCATTTTCGGAGGCTTGCGCGCGCGCGGCGACCACGTGGGGGGCCTCGCCGCCCGCCGGTCCCGACGCCTGGCTCTATCGCGTCGCCGACCGGATCGCCGTGGATCGTCTGAGGCGGCGGCGAACGCAACATAGCGCGGCGCCCGACCCTCCCGGCGAAACCCGCACCATCGAGGACGAGATGGCCGACGAGGCGCGCCTGATCCCCGACGAGCGGCTTCGGCTGATCTTCGTCTGTTGCCATCCGGCCGTTGCCCCCGACACCCGGGCGGCCCTGACGCTCCGGCTCGTCTGCGGCCTGTCCACGGCCGAGATCGCCCGCGCCTTTCTGCTCGCCGAGGCCACACTGGCGCAGCGTCTGGTCCGAGCCAAACGCAAGATCGCGGACGCGGGCGTGTCATTCGAAATTCCTGGACCCGAGGCATGGCCCGAACGGCTCGAGGCCGTCCTCGGCACTCTGGAGATCGCCTATTCCAAAGCGCACGAGGACGCGTCGGGGGCGGGGGCTCACGCCGGCTTCGCCGCCGAGGTCCTGGGCCTGACGCGGGTCCTGGCCGAGTTGTTGCCGGAGGAGGCGGAGGTGCTCTCCCTCGCCGCGCTCATCCGCTATGCCGAGGCCCGTCGCCCAGCGCGCATGGACGGGCAGGGGGTGATGATCCCGTTATCGGACCAGGACCCGAAACTCTGGAATGCCGAGCTGATCGCCGAGGCCGAGCACTATCTGAGGCGCGCCGCGGCCTTGAGGCCTAGCGGACGCTACGCTCTGGAAGCCGCGATCCACGGCGCGTGGTGCGGTCGCGCCAGCGGTTCGGAGCCGCCGCCGTGGCGCGAGGTGCTGGGCCTCTACGACGCCCTGATCACCCTGCGCGACGACCCCATCGTCCGTTTAAATCGCGCGGTGGCGCTGGCGGAGATCGAAGGCGCGCCGGCCGCCCTGGCGGAGGTCGACGCCCTCGCCGATAACGCGATCGGCGGTTTCGCACCCTATCATGCGGTGCGCGCGGACCTGCTGCGCCGGGTCGGACGCAGGACGAAGCCCGCGCCGCCTACCAGGCCGCGCTGGATCTCGTCCCCGGTTCCGCCGAGCGCCGCTGGCTGATGCGCCGAATGAACGCCTAGATGGCGCGGACCGCCGTGCGCCGCCGACGCCGTTTCGCCCCAAGCCTGCGAGGGCGCCGCAGGGCCGCAAAAAAGAAGGGCCGCCCCGTTGCCGGAGCGGCCCTTCCATTGTCGTGACCGCGGCGCCTTCACATGAGGCCGCGACCCTTACCGTTCGGCTAAATGGCCGTCAGGCGGGAACCTCGTTCTTCAGGCTCCAGGTCGTTTGCGACCGCGGTTGGAGACAATGAGACACTGGACCACCTCCTTTCAGCTGTTTCAGACAGGACGCTCAATATGGCGCGCGACGCGTCGAGTCGCAAATCAGAATCGCCGGGAGACGCCGACATAGGCCTGGAGACCCGGCGTGACGCGGTTCAAACCGAAATTCACCCCGCCGTCCAACTGGAGGTTGGGCTGTTTGGCGGGGATCCATGAGAGGCCGATGTCGGCGGTGTACTGCGTAATCGTTCCGGCGGGATCGAAGTTCACATCGGACCAGAATTCCGCCGCCAGCGTCAGCGGGCCGGCGGGGTGGCTGATCCCGATGAGGTTGATCAGGTTGGCGTGGCGGCCGTCGTCGGCCTGGTTCTTCAATAGATCCACTTCCGGGCTGAGACTTAGCGCGAAATTCGCCGGCAGGGCGGCCGAGATCGGCGCCAGCAGGCCGCCTTCGACCACGCCGTCGCCGATGCCGGCGCGCGCGGTGGGCAGCTTCAGATAGGGAACCAGAGCGAACCCCACGGCGCCGCCGTCACCACCGGCGAGATTCAATTTGGCGCGGAGGTAGAGGTCTCCGACGCCGGTCGTCTCGGTCTTCAAGTCGGTGGCGCGGTCGCGGGTCTTCACTTCCACAAACGGGGCGAAACTCGCCTCGAGATCGAGAGTGGGCGTCACTCCGTATTTCAAGGTCGGATTGGTAAAGAGATAGGTCTCGGTGTTCAACCCGCCTGTGCGATCGCGTGTCGCGTTGAAGAGGTCGCTCTCGATCTGGAAATGACCGGCGTCGACGGTGCAGGGACCGGTCGATTTGGTCGGTCTGTCCGTACACAGATCACGTAGCTTCGCCGGCGTCTCCTGGGCCTGGCTCGCGCGCGCGGCGCAAACGATGGCCAGAGCGAAAATCCAGAGCGCGCGGCGCGTGTTCGACATCACGGATTCCGTAGTGGGAGTCGCGTCGCGCGGCGACCTCCATGGGGTTGACTTGGCAGCGCGCGGGGACCATTCGAGCCGCGCGCTCCTCGGGCTCCCGCCCACGGATCGTCTCAACTGGAACCTCAAGAACCGAAATGCCAAGCGACAGTCCTGGTCCACTTATCAGGCCGCTCGAAGCCGTTCGCCCAGCCTGACGCCTAGTCGGGTTCGTCCGAGCGCCGAGAGCGGCGTTTCCGAGGCGAGCCTATGGTCTTCCTCTCCTCCGACCGGTTCAACGCCGGGCTGCTGGCGCGTTTCGCGCGTCGGCAGTTCCGGCCGAACCGCTATGACCTGATCGCGCTCGCGCTGATCGGCGCCGCGGCCGTGCTCGTCGTCCACGGCGCGAGCCAGATGACCCTGCCGGTCGGGGACCTGACGCTGGAACCCGTGGTGCTCGATCCTTGGCGGCTGCCGGGCTATGCGCTGCGCACGACGATCCGGATGTTCGCGGCGATTTCCGCTTCGCTGCTCTTCACCTTCGTCGTCGCCACCTTCGCGGCCAAGAGCCGTAAGGCCGGTCTGGTGATCGTGCCGGCGCTGGACATTCTGCAGTCCGTGCCCGTGTTCGGCTTCCTGACCTTCACCGTCACCTTCTTCATGGGGCTCTTTCCGCGCACCGAGCTTGGCGTGGAGTGCGAGGCGATCTTCACCGTCTTTACCGCCCAGGCCTGGAACATGGCCTTCAGTTTCTATCAGTCTCTGCGCACCCTGCCGAAGGACCTCGTCGAGGTCAGCGGCCAATTCCACCTCTCGCCCTGGCAGCGGTTCATCAAGCTGGAGCTGCCGTTCGCCACGCCGGCCCTGGTGTGGAACACGATGATGTCGATGTCCGGCGGCTGGTTTTTCATCACCATCTCGGAAGCCTTTACCGTCGGCAAGACCACGGTGACCTTGCCGGGGATCGGCTCCTGGCTGGCCCTGGCGATCGAGCGGCGGGACTTTGCCGGGGTCGCCTGGGCGGTGGGCGCCATGGCGGTGGTGATCGTGCTCTACGACCAGCTCATCTTCCGGCCCATCGTGGCATGGGCCGACAAGTTCCGCGTGGAACTGACCGCTTCGGAAAATCCGCCGCAATCCTGGTTCTACGACGTCCTGCTGCGCACGCATTTGCTTCGCGCGCTCGCGCGCCCCGTTGGCGCGGTGCTGGCGCTGGCCCCCCGGCCGCGTTTGCCGAAGATCAGGACGCCGAAACGCATGGCGCGCGTCGCGGCCAACCCCTGGATTGATCGCGTTTGGATCGTCCTCGTCGTCGCCGTGGTGGGGTGGGCGGTCTGGACCATCGGCCGCTATGTCCTGACCACGCTGGCGTTGGGGGAAATCCTGAGCGTTTTCGGCTTGGGGCTCATCACCCTTGTGCGGGTTGTCGTTCTTATCGCGGTGGCGAGCTTGATCTGGGTGCCGATCGGGGTGTGGATCGGTCTGCGTCCGGCCTGGGCGGAGCGGATCGCGCCGCTGGCCCAGTTTCTGGCGGCCTTCCCCGCCAATGTGCTTTTCCCGTTCGCGGTTATCGGAATCCTGACCTGGAAGCTCAATCCCGACATCTGGCTCTCACCGCTGATCGTGTTGGGAACCCAGTGGTACATTCTGTTCAACGTCATCGCGGGCGCCAGCGCGCTGCCCAACGATCTCAAGGAGGCGGCCGGCATCTTTCGTCTGAGATCCTGGCAGCGCTGGCGCGACTTCATTCTTCCGGGGATCTTTCCCTACTATGTGACCGGCGCGCTTACGGCTTCGGGGGGCTCGTGGAACGCCAGCACCGTCGCCGAGGTTGTGAGTTGGGGCCACGACAAGCTGCAAGCCAAGGGTCTGGGCGCTTTCATCTTCAAGGCGACGGCGGCCGGCGACTATCCCCGCGTGGCCCTCGGGATCAGCGTGATGTCGATCTTCGTGATCGCGCTCAACCGCTCGGTTTGGCGGCCGATGTACGCCTATGCTGAAGACCATCTGCGGCTCGACTGAAATTCGAAGGACGACGCCATGACCTTGACCCTGGAACGCCTCGCGGACGACCGCCCTCTCGTCGAGGTTCGCGGACTGAAGCACGTCTACGGCAATGGCGCGGGGGCGGGCCTCGTCGTCCTTGACGACGTCAATCTGACGATGCGACCCAATGAGATCGTCGGGCTGCTGGGCCGCTCCGGGTCCGGCAAATCGACGCTGCTGCGCTCCATCGCCGGCCTTATCACGCCGACCGGCGGCACGATCCGCGTCAGCGACATGGAAGGCGACGACACCGCCCACGGCGTCGCCATGGTGTTCCAGAGTTTCGCCCTGTTTCCCTGGCTGACGGTGCTGAAGAACGTCGAACTCGGCCTCGAAGCGCAGGGCGTGCCGGCGGAGGAGCGGCGCAAGCGCACTCTGGCCGCGATCGATTTGATCGGCCTCGACGGCTTCGAAAACGCCTATCCCAAGGAACTCTCCGGCGGCATGCGCCAACGCGTCGGCCTCGCGCGCGCCCTCGTGGTGCAGCCGTCCATCCTGTTGATGGACGAACCCTTCTCCGCCCTCGACGTCCTGACCGCCGAGACCCTGCGCACCGATCTGCTGGATCTCTGGAGCGAAGGGCGGATGCCGATCCGCTCGATCCTGCTGGTCACGCACAATATCGAGGAGGCGGTGCTGATGTGCGACCGGATCCTGGTCTTCTCGTCAAATCCCGGGCGCGTGATGGCCGAGATCAAGGTCGAACTGCCGCAACCGCGCAAGCGGCTCGATCCGCCGTTCCGCGCCCTGGTGGATGAGATCTACGCCCGTATGACCGCGAGGCCGACCGCGACGGGCGGCGCGGTCGGCGGCAATCTGCCGGGCACGGGCCTTGGCATCGCCTTGCCACACGTCTCGACAAACACCTTGTCGGGCATGATCGAGACCCTGGCGTCCTCGCCGGCCAACGGTCGGGCCGAACTGGCGGCGCTGGCGCGCGACCTGCAGATGGAGGCGGACGAGCTTCTGCCCATCGCCGAGACGCTTCAGCTGATGCGTTTCGCCGAGATCGAGGGACGCATGATCAGGCTGACCCCGGCCGGGCGACGGTACAACGAGGCCGATATCGACGAGCGCAAACAGCTATTCGCCCGTCATCTGCTGTCGTATGTGCCCCTGGCGACGCACATACGCCGGGTGCTCGACGATCGGGCGTCGCACCAGGCGCCGGCGACCCGATTCCGCGATGAGCTGGAGGACTTCATGTCCGAGCCCTATGCCGAGGAGACCATGGACGCGATCGTGTCCTGGGGCCGTTTCGCGGAGATCTTCGCCTATCACGAGGACGACGATCGCTTCAGCCTGGACGATCCCGCCTAGATGTCGGTGGCGACGCCGACCGCGCCTTCCGACGACGAACATGCGGAGGGACCGGAGCATCCCGCGGTCCCCCTCGCGGCGCTCGCGGCCCTCGGCGTTGTTTTCGGTGATCTAGGGACAAGCCCGCTCTACACGCTGCAGACCGTGATTTCCTCGACCGGCGGTCATTTCACCCCGCAGAGCGCGCTCGGCATTCTGTCATTGATCATCTGGACGCTGATCCTGACGGTCTCCCTGAAATACTGCATCTTCGTGATGCGGGCGGATAACCATGGCGAAGGCGGAATCCTGGCCCTTATGTCCCTGGTGGGCGCGGATAGCCTGAAGGGGCGAATGGCCGTCCTGACCACCATGGGCCTGCTGGGGGCCGCGCTGATCTACGGCGACGGCGTGATCACGCCGGCGATCTCGGTCCTGAGCGCGCTCGAGGGCGTCAATGTGATCACCGCCACGCTGAAACCCTTCGTCATGCCCCTCGCGGTGGTCATCCTGGTGGCGTTGTTCTTCGTCCAACGCTTTGGGACATCGACCATTGGCAAGACCTTTGGTCCGATCATGCTGATCTGGTTCGCGGTGATCGCCTTGCTGGGTGTCGGCGGCATAGCCAGCCACCCAGCGGTCTTCGCCGCGATCGATCCCGAGGTGGGTTTGAAATTCCTGTTCAACAATGGCCTGACGGGCGGACTGATCCTGGGCGGCGTATTCCTCTGCATAACCGGCGGAGAGGCGCTCTACGCCGACATGGGTCACATTGGTCGAGGCCCGATCCGGCTTTCATGGTTCGCGATCGTGCTTCCCGCGCTCCTGATCAACTACGCGGGTCAGACGGCGCTCTTGATGGGAAAGTCGAGCTTCACCGGCAATCCCTTCTATCTCCTCGCGCCGCGCTGGGGGATCTACCCGCTGGTGGCGCTCTCGACGGTCGCGGCGATCATCGCCAGCCAGGCGATCATCACGGGATCCTTCTCGATGACGCGCCAAGCGATGCAGCTGGGCTGGCTGCCGGGCGTGAACATCCGTCAGACATCCGACAAGGTCTACGGGCAGATCTATGTGCCGGTGGTCAACTGGCTGATGATGGCGGCGACCATTGCCATCACAGTCTTTTTCGGCAGTTCCGACCGGCTGGCCGGGGCTTACGGGACGGCGGTTTCGACGACCATGCTGCTGACGACCGGCCTGCTTCTGGCCGCCATGCGCCGTGTGTGGAAATGGCCGCCGCTGGTTTCCTATTCGATCGCCGGGCTCTTCCTGATCATCGATCTGGCTTTCTTCCTGGCGAACCTTCTGAAGATCCTGGATGGCGGCTGGCTGCCGCTGACCGTCGGCGTCCTCATCTTTCTGATCATGACGACGTGGCGCGACGGGCTCGACGCCATCCGCGCGGCCCTGGCCAAGGACGAAACCACCGGCAAACGTCTGCATGCAGCGCTCGCCGGAGTTCCACGCGTGTCGGGGACCGCGGTCTTCCTCACAAGATCGACCTCTGGTCTGCCCAGGGCGATCATCGAACACGTCCACTACATGGGCGCGCTGCAGGAGGTGGTGGTCGCCCTGACCGTTGTCTTCGAACACCGGCCCCGTATTCCCGACGCAAGCCGTTTCTCTGTGGAGGTCTTTGGCGATGGCGTTTGCCGGGTGACCATCCGCTACGGTTTTGTCGAAAAGCCGGACCTCGGCGCCTGCCTCGAAGTGATCAAGGACCAGTTGGACGGTGTGGATGTCGACAACGCGATCTTCTTCGGGACGCGGGATTCCGTCGCCCCGCACATCGGCGCGCCCCACCTCGCGGCGTGGCGTCTGCCGGTCTTCGCGTTTATCTACCGCAATGCGGTCAAGGCGGTGGACCGCTTCAACTTGCCCGCCAGCCGTGTGATCGAAGTCTCGCGGCAGATCGAGATTTGAGGGAGCCTACTTCGATTTCGGCGCATCCTTGAACGCCTCTTCAACGTCTTCCTTCGTGATCCGCGCGCTTGGATCGCCAGGCTGACCCAGATTTTGCTCCTCGGTGCCGTCGCCCATCATGCCAGGGTGAGGGTCGGGTTTAGGGGTCTTGGGGTCGGCCATGGTGGTTCTCCTGGTGGACCGTTCAAAACGCCCCGCTGAAGCGGGGGTTCCTTTTTACGACCCGACTATGAAACTCGCTCTCATTGCGAATCGCTTGGCGCCGCCACACGCCGTATGCGTGACTTAAATGCCGCACTGCACAACGAACGGCGCGGTCCCCGCAACGGATGGCGCCGCTTAACCATTCATCGGGGCGACAGAGCGCGGAAATAACAGGCACACGGGCTGCAAGATTCGCGCTCGCGGTGCTTGGACTGTGAAAGTCGGGCCGCGTTCTCGATAGCCAACTTGACGGACTAGAAGAGGGAAGACGTCATTATGATCGACCGACTGACCACGCTGCTCGCCGGAACGGCCGCCGCGTCACTCCTGGCCGGCGCCGCCATGGCGCAGACCGCACCCGACCCAAGTGCGCCGCCACCCCCGCCGCCGCCGCCTCCCGCACCCGCTGCGGCGCCCGCGCCGGCTCCCGCTGAAGCGGCGCCGCCGGCGAGTTGGATGAGCACCGTGAAATTCAGCGCCCACGTCGAAGGCGGCGGCACGTTCAACGCCGCCGGCCCCGACAGCGGTGTGAACTTCGGCCACCTGTTCACCGACAAGCCCAATGAGGGACTGTTGAATTCAGCCGCCCTGACAGTCTCGCGCGACATCGATCCCAAATCCACGAGCGTGGATATCGGCTTCAAGGTCCAGGGATTTTATGGCTCTGACGCCCGCTTCACCCACTTCATCGGCGAACTGGACCGTGAGCAGGACAGGGTGAACCAGTTCGATCTGGTCGAGGCCAATGTCACCCTCCACCTGCCTTATCTCTTCAAGGGCGGCATCGATATCAAGGGCGGCCAATACAGCACGCCGATCGGCTATGAGGTGATCGACCCCACGGCCAACTTCTTCTACTCGCACACCTACATCTTCAACTTCGGCATCCCGCTGAAGCACACCGGGTTCTACACTACCTCTCACGTCAACTCCGTGCTCGACATCTATGCGGGCTATGACACCGGCGTGAACACCTCGGTGGGCGACAAGGGCGGCGACAACGACGGGGAATTCCACTTCCTGGGCGGTTTCGGACTGAACCTCGGCAAGCTGACCGTGCTGGCGTTGACTCACATCGGGCCGGAAAACCCCGCGGGCTCGCTCGGCCTCGGTGTCGATGTCCACAAGTACAACCGCTATCTGAACGACGTGATCTTCACTTACAAGTTCAACGACAAGCTCACATCGATCACCGAATTTAACTACATCAAGGACGACGGCTTCGACGCCAAGGGCGGCGGCGTCGCGCAATACTTCACCTATGTGCTCACGCCCGAGATCACGGTCGGCCTGCGCGGCGAGGTGTGGCGCGACGACCAGGGTTTCTACGTTGCCGCCTTCCCGGGCAATCTCGATTTCATCAATGTCGAGACCGGACGGCCCAGCACGGCGATCTTCACCGGCCCGACGACCTATGGCGCGATCACCCTCGGCATGAACTTCAAGCCGCCGCATCTCCCCAAGCTGATCGACGGCATGGTTCTCCGGCCGGAGGTTCGCTACGACCGCTCGCTGGCGGGATCGCACCCGTTCAATGGCGGCTCGGTCGACCAGTTCACCTTCGGCATCGACGCGGTTCTGCCGATCAATTTCTGATCAATCTCAAAGCTTAGCGCCGCTTACCGCATGGTGAGCGGCGCGAAGCCGAGGTGCAGGCCGGCGTCGACCAGCAGGGTCTCGCCAGTAATGTGCCGCGCCGCGGGGGAGGCCAGGAAGACCGCCGCCCCGGCGATATCCTCGGGCTGGCTCGCCACCTTCAGCGGCATCGACTCGGCGACGCCCGCGCGAAGCCGCTCGATACTCTGTTCCGACATTCCCCGTTCGAACCACGGCGTGTCGATGAAGCCGGGGCAAATCGCGTTGACGCGGATCTTCGGCGCGAGCGCCCTGGCCAGCGACAGGGTCATCGTCACCAGCGCGCCCTTCGACGCCGCATAGGGCACGGACGACCCATTGCCCAGCACGCCGGCGACCGAAGCGGTGTTCACCACCGCGCCCGGCGCCGCGCCGGCCTCCAGCAGAGAACGGGCGGCGCGGACCATCTGAAACGCGCCGACGACATTGACGCCGTAGAGCTTGAGGAAGTCCTCGGCGTTGACCGCATCGAGATCGGCGTGGTTCTGGGCGAACTTCGTCACGCCGGCATTGTTGAACAACGCGTCGATCCGGCCGTGCTTCGCCGCCGCCGCGACGATCGCCTTGCAGTCCTCGTCCCTGGCGACGTCGGCCTGAATCAGGATCGCTTCCGCGCCCAACGCCTCGACCTCGCGAGCGGTGATTTCCGCCTCGGCCTGGCTGGATGCGTAGTTGATCACCACCGCGCCGGCCCCGCGAACAGCGGTCTCCACGGCGATGGCGCGGCCGAGGCCCGTGGAGGCGCCCGTCACCACGATGACCGCGCCCTTGAAATCATCCATCGCCATGCGCTCGCTCCGAATTTCGTTGAAACGGAGTGATAGCGTCTTCGGAGCGCGGGCTTCCAGCCCGCATCTTGATTTGGCGACAACGAGCGGGCTGGAAGCCCGCACCCCGAAGAGGTCTAAGGGGCGCCATGTCAGACCTTCATCTCACCCAGCTCGGCCGCAGAACGCCAGGTTTCGCCAGCCCGGACGAGGCGGTGCTGGAGCGCGTTCCCAACCCCCAGGCCGGCCAGCTCTTCGCCGCCCGCTTCACCGCCCCTGAATTCACCTCGCTCTGCCCGGTCACGGGCCAGCCGGACTTCGCCCGGCTCGTGATCGACTATGCCCCGGCGCAGTGGCTGATCGAGTCCAAGTCCCTGAAGCTCTATCTCGCCGCCTTCCGCAACCACGGCGCCTTCCACGAGGACTGCACATTGAAGATCGGCCGCAAGCTGGTGGAGGTCGCCGAACCGACGTGGCTGCGGATCGGGGGCTATTGGTTTCCGCGAGGCGGGATCCCGATAGATGTCTTCTGGCAGACCGGGGCCGCGCCCGAGGGGCTGTGGCTGCCGGATCAGGGGGTGGCGCCTTACGGGGGACGATGACGGCCCTGGTCGGCGGGAAATCCACCCATCTCGATCAGCTCCAGTCCCGCACGATCCCGTCCAGAGCCGGCCTGACCCGCTCCAGCGGCGCCTCGCTCGCCGTTCCTAGATGGATGTACCCCGCGACCTTCTCCCCCGCCTCCGCGCCCAGCAGCCGCAGCGCGTCCTCGTCATAGGCATACCAGTCGGTGATCCAGTTCGCGCCGTAGCCCATCGCCTGCGCGGCGACGATCATCAGGGTGCAGACCGCGCCGGAGGAAAGGCGTTGTTCCCATTCGGGGATTTCGCCGTCCTGGAAGCGGGAGAGCACCGCGATCGACAGGGGAGGGATCTTGATCTTGCCGAGTTTCTTCAGCGCCTTGCCGGCGTCGGGCCGCGCGGCGGCGATGCGCTCGAGCCCCGCGACGAATTTCGCCTTTCCCGGGCCCCGCAACACGACGAAGCGCCAGGGCGCGAGCTTGCCGTGGTCGGGCGCGCGGGCGGCAATGGTCACTAGGCGG
This sequence comes from Caulobacterales bacterium, assembly GCA_038231315.1. Taxonomy (GTDB): domain Bacteria; phylum Pseudomonadota; class Alphaproteobacteria; order Caulobacterales; family Caulobacteraceae; genus Acaudatibacter. Next base: position 69,134 of record JBBRLN010000012.1, on the reverse strand, counting down.
TCGACCTCGTCAGGCGTCGGCGCGGGCGCGGCCAGGGTCATGGCCGAGGCGGAGCGCCGACGCGCCAAAAAGGCCAGGGACTCCGGCGAGGCGCGGACCGGCAACGGGTCGCCAAAGCGGGGCGGGGCGGAGCTTTCGCCATCGAGCATTCAGAATTCCTTAGCGGCGCCCGGCGTTTCCCTGGGCGTATGACTTGGTGTTGCGGTATTTGTCTCCCACATACCATCGGCGCCGACACGAAGGGGTAGGAACATGGGCAAAGCTCTCGAAATTGTCGGCGACGCCACCCCGCCGGTGTGGGCGGCGCTGCGCAATCAGGCCGAGCACGTCGCGCGGGAGGAGGCCAGCCTCGCTTCGCTGCTGAACGCGGTGATCCTGCGCCACGCCAACCTCGCCGACGCCCTCTCTTACCAACTCGCCCGAAAACTCGGCGACCAGGAGTTGCGGGCCATGAGCCTGCGCGAAGTGGCGGAGGAGGCCTACGCCGGCGATCCCTCGATCATCCGCCATGCCGAGGCCGACCTGCGCGCGGTCTTCGAGCGCGATCCGGCCTGCAAGAGCTATCTGCAGCCCTTCCTCTATTTCAAGGGCTTCCTGGCCCTCCAGACCCACCGCGTCTCCCACGCACTTTGGACGAGCGGACGCGAAGCGATCGCCTTCTATCTCCAGAGCCGCATCTCCGAACTGTTCCAGGTCGATATCCATCCAGCCGTGCCGATCGGGGAGGGCGCCTTCCTCGATCACGGCACCGGCATCGTCATCGGCGAGACCACGACGATCGGCGACGATGTCTCCATGCTGCAGAACGTGACCCTGGGCGGCACCGGCGCCGAGCGCGGCGATCGCCATCCGAAGATCGGCACGGGGGTCCTGCTGGGCGCCGGCGCCAAGGTGCTGGGCAATATCAAGATCGGCGACTACGCCAAGATCGCCTCGGGCTCGGTGGTGCTGAGGCCGGTGCCCGCCCATTGCACCGCCGCCGGCGTCCCGGCCCGCCTGGTCAATTGCCCGACCTGCCCCGAGCCCGCCAAGTCCATGGACCACACCCTCGCGGAAGACGTCTACGACTACGTGATCTGATTGTTAGGCGAGGTTGGCGCCTCTCGCCCTTTCCCCTAGGGTCCGGCGCATGGATCAGAAAGATATCGACCGCGTTCAGGCCCACCTGAAACGCACCTTCGGCAACCCGCACATCGCCGTGAAAGCGCGCCCGAAGCAGAAGGATTCCGCCGAGGTCGAAATGAAGGGTGAGTTCATCGGCGTGATCTACGAGGACGAGGACGAGGCCGGGTCGTTCATGTTCGAGATGGCCATCCTCGCGGAAGACCTCGACGGCTGAGGCCGCTCTAAAAGGCGATATAGGGCCCGGCGGTTCCCGCCGCCGTTCGGCCCTCGAACGCAAGATAGACCGTTCGGCCAAAGAAGAACGGCAGCCCGAAATCGAAGCTGTTAGGGAACGGCATGAGGTTGCTGAGCAGCTGCGGGTTCGCCCCAATGCCGGGTAGCGCCGCGTTCGGCGTCATGAAGAGCGCCATGGCGTTTTCGAGCGGGAAGACCGCCGAAATCTGGCCGCCACTCGCCGCCAGGAAACTGGCGCTCAGCGTCAAAGTCTGCGCGGGGCAATAATAGCCGGTGAACCCCATGGCCGTGCAGCCCGTGATCGCGCCGTCGACGAAATAGAGGCCGTTGCTGCCGGTGTCGAGAAAGCCGTTCGTCAAGGTCTGGCCGTTGTAGACCACCGTTAGGAAGCCGGCTCCGGCGGGGCTCGCCGACGTCGTCGTCGACAGGATTCTCGACGATCCCAGCATGTTGTTGCTCGTGGTTCCGACGCCGAATGTCAGTGAGCCGGTGACCGTCGCCGCGCCCGAGGCCGCGACCGCCGGGAAGCTGATCACCACGCCATTGTTGTCTTGCGGCAGCGCGCCGATCGGATTGACCAGTTGCTGGAAGGGCGCCGACGTGTTCGCGGCGCGGGTTATGATCGCCGAGCAGCCCGTCGTCGGGCAATCATAATAGGTCGCCGCGCCCGCGCTGCCCGCGGCGCAGTCCGACCCGCAATCGGTGAGCTCGACACCGATGCCGAAAACGCCATTCTGGCCCGCCGCCTGAACGCTGTCGAGGTTCGATCCGCCGCCGGAGGAGCAGGATGCGGGAATGGCGGACGGCAAGGCGGGATCGGCGACCAGCTGGATCGGCATGCCGGACGCGGTCTGGCCGCCAAACGACAGATCGGCGGTGCGGACCGAGCCGAAGACATAGCCGTCCACGAAGCCGAAACACTCGCCCACCGGATTGCCGACGACCGACAGTTGTTGTGGCAGGGCAGCCACCATCGAGGCATTCAACACGTTGGGGAAAATCCTCACGCCCGTCGAACCGGTGTCGACTGCGAGGTGGTCGATGGTCTGGCACGTCGAGGTTCCAGGAACGCAGACCGTAACCGAGACAAAGGCGATGTCCGCCGAGGTGTAGGGGCTGGGACCGGTGTTCAGGACCGCTGGGCCGTCGTCCACCACGATGGCGACACTGCCGGCCGTCGGCGTAGGCGCCGGGGTGGGCGCGGGTGTTGGGTTGGGCGCCGGGTTGGGAGCGGGCGCTCCGCCACCGCCGCCGCCGCAAGCCGCGAGGGCGAGCATACAGAATAATGCCGCCACACGCCGCATCGCCCAGCGCCTCATTTGATGTCGTCCGGCGTCACGCCCGCCGGCATTAGCGAGGGCAGATAGGCGACGCCCCACATCCCGCCGGGATGGCCCCCCGTGCTCAGCACGAAATCGGCGCGGTTGACGGCGAGCGGACGCCGAGCCCCTCTCACGCGGGCCGGACTATCGGCGTTCATCATTTGAAAGTACCGCCCGAGCGCCTGACGCAGGTCGGGCCGGCCGGGGCCTTGCCAGGCGATCGCGAAAACGCGGCCGTCGGGCCGCGTATACTCACGCAAGATCATGCGGGGCGTGGGCGCCAAGGTGTGGGCGACAAATCCCGGACGCGGGGTGGCGACATGTCTGGCGGCCATCCGCGCACGATCGGTTTCCACGCTGGCATAGCTCCCGCCAAGCGTGGCGTGCGCCGCGCTCGCGGCGACGCAGCAGACGCTCAAGGCGAACGCCGAGAGCCGGGTCCCGTACGCACTCACACCAAAGGTCACGAAACGCTCCAACCGGGGTCTCGCGACGAAGCCTTAGCCCTTGGTGAATAGTCAATGAATGAGGCATGGCGCGCTGAGTGTTCGACGCTCATGCGCGAAGACAGCTGCAGCTCCTTACGGCCCGACGGGCGCGGACACCCGAGCTCTGAAGTCGTCCGTGCTGTTGACGTGCGGCATGGCGGTCTCGGGAACCGGAACGTTCAGAAAGTCGCAGAGCGGCGCCCAGCCCTCCGCCACCTCATAGACCAGCAGCCTGTCGGGGGCGATGACGCGGCGGACCTCGGCGTTATGTCGCTCGAAAACAGAGATGACATGGTCGCGATCGTGCATCCGACCGTCGAACATGCGATGGACGACCTTGCTCAGCATGTCTCGAAAGACGGGCGGCGTTGGCGCTTCACGCTCCTGGAAAATCGTGGCCTGGGTCGAAGCGAACCATGCATCTGCGGGGCGTTCGGTCAGGATCACCTTGGCCTCGGGATAGTCGTCGGCCAGCTGTCGATAGAAGGTGGCGCTCGGCCAGTCGACCGTGGAGGGGTAGCCTTTAAAGATCGTCTCCCATCCCGGGCCGACGCCGTCAGCGGTCTCGGCCCACCAGCCGAATGCCGCCGGATTCTGGAACACCTCCATCATATGATAGGTCGGGCCGAAGCCGAGCTGTTCGAGCGCGAGCTTCAGTGACATCGTCCCGGTGCGGCCGAGCCCGGCCCCGATGACTTTCAACGGCATCGACGTTTCCCCCTGAAGTCTTGGCAAGGACCAATGCACGTTCCGACCAAGCTCGCTAGGTCGCGCCGTGACGTGCGTCCTCATCCTCGCTCGATGAAGCTGTCGATAACCCGCTTCTCCCCGGCCTGCTCGAAAGACACGGTCAGCTTGTTGCCCTCGACCGCGGTGACGGCGCCATAGCCGAACTTCTGGTGGAAGACGCGGTCGCCTCTGGCGTAGGCGCTGATCACCGCGGGGTCCGACACCGCGATAAGCCGGCCCTCGCCCTCGATCACCTTGGTGCGGCCGGGCGGGCCGCCGGCGTAGCCCCGCGACTGCGCGCGCTTCCATCCGGGACTGTCGTAGCCGGAGCCGTAGTTGGCTTCGTCCCAGCGCGACGTCGCCTCTTTCAGGCCCGGTCCGCCGCCGTAGTAGCCGGTCTCGGAGCTCGCCTCCACGCTGGCCATGGGCAGCTCGTCGACGAAGCGGCTGGGCAGCTGGCTGGTCCAACGGCCATAGACTTGGCGGTTGGCGGCGAAGCTGATCCGCGCCTCCTCCCGCGCGCGGGTGATGCCGACGTAGGCCAGGCGCCGCTCCTCCTCCAGCCCACGCTCGCCGCTCTCGTCCATGCTGCGCTGACTGGGGAAGACGCCTTCCTCCCAGCCGGGGAGGAAGACCAGGGGAAACTCCAAGCCCTTCGACGAGTGCAGGGTCATGATCTGCACCGCGTCGGTCGTCGGACCCCGATCGAGGTCCATCACCAGGGAGACATGTTCGAGATAGGCCGACAGGGTCTCAAACGCGCCCATCGATTGGACCAGTTCCTTGAGGTTCTCCAGCCGCGTCTGGCTCGTCGGGCCTTTGTCGAGCCGCAGGGCGTCGGTGTAGCCGCTCTCTTCGAGAATGGTCTCGGTCAGACGGGCATGGTGGAGGGTCGCGGACTGGCCGCGCCAGCGGTCGAGATCGCGCAGGAAGGTGGCGAGCTGGGTGCGGGCGCGGGCGGTGAGCTCGTCGCTGCGCACCAGATCGCGGGCGGCGACCGACGCCGAAACGCCCTGGCTCCGCGCCAGGGACAGCAGCTTCTGCACGGTGGTGTCGCCGATGCCCCGGCGCGGGGTGTTGACGATGCGCTCGAAGGCCAGGTCGTCGTCTTCGGACTGAACCAGCCGCAGATAGGCGTGGGCGTCGCGGATCTCGGCGCGCTCGAAGAAGCGCGGACCGCCGACCACGGTGTAGGGAATCTGGAGCAGAACGAAGCGCTCCTCGAACGCCCGCATTTGGAACGAGGCGCGGACCAGGATAGCGACGTCCTTGTACGGACGGCTTTTGCGCCAGCGTTCGATCGCGTCGGCCACGGCGCGGGACTCGGCCTCGCCGTCCCAGACGCCGTGGACCTGGACCTTGGTTCCGCCGGCCGCCTCGGTCCAAAGCGTCTTTCCCAGCCGATCCTTGTTGGCCGCGATCAGGCCCGAGGCCGCGGCCAGGATATGCTCCGTGGACCGATAGTTGCGCTCCAGCCGGACCACCGTCGCGCCTGGAAAGTCGCGTTCGAAGCGCAGGATGTTGTCCACCTCCGCGCCGCGCCAGCCATAGATCGACTGGTCGTCGTCGCCGACGCAGCACAGGTTGCGGCGCTTTTGGGCCAGCAGCCGGAGCCAGAGGTACTGGGCGACATTGGTGTCCTGATACTCGTCGACCAGGATGTATCTGAAGCGCTGGTGGAAAGTCTCCAGCACGTCGGGGTGCGTGGTGAAGATCGTCAGGTTATGCAGCAGCAGGTCGCCGAAGTCGCAGGCGTTCAGCACCCGCAGCCGGTTCTGGTACTGGGCGTAGAGTTCGGCCCCGCGATTACCCGCGAAATGCGCGCCCTCGGCGGGCGAAACTTTTTCCGGCGTCCAGCCGCGGTTCTTCCACTGGTCGATCAGGCCCGCGAGATGCTTGGGCGTCCATCGTTTCGGATCGATGTTTTCGGCGGCCAGCAGCTGCTTGATCAGCCGCTCCTGATCGTCGACGTCGATGATGGTGTAGTTCGATTTCAGGCCGACCAGCTCGGCGTGCCGCCGCAGGATCTGCGCCGCCACCGAGTGGAATGTGCCCAGCCAGCGCAGACCTTCCGCCGACGGCCCGATCATCTCGGTGATGCGATGACGCATCTCCCGCGCGGCCTTGTTGGTGAAGGTGACCGCCAGCAGTTCCCACGGCTTGGCGCGGCCGGTGGTCAACAGGTGCGACAGCCGCGTGGTCAACACCCGCGTCTTCCCGGTGCCGGCTCCGGCGAGCACGAGCACCGGCCCCTCCGTCGCCTCGACCGCCCGGCGCTGTTCCGGGTTCAATCCCTCCAGCGCGTCAGGGGCGCGGACGCGAGCGAGATCGGAGATGGAAGGGGAGGGCTGCAGCGAATCCACAAGCGAACATATGGAGGACGCCGCCCCCCCGCGCCACCCTTCGGAGCCGCCGCCCTCAGCGCGGATAGAGCGCCGCCGGCATGGCGCCCACGATGGCCGCGGTCATGCACGTGGCGAGGAAGCCGCCAATCATTGCTTTCCACACCATCGCCATCACCTCGCCGCGCCGCGACGGCACCAGCACGCCGAACCCCGCGACATTGATTCCCACCGAGGCGATGTTGGCGAAGCCGCAGAGGGCGTAGGTCATGATGACCCGCGTCCGGTCGGAAATCAAGCCGGGCGCGAGTTTGGCAAGGTCGGCGAAGGCGGAAAACTCGGTGAGGACGAGCTTAACCCCAAGGAGAGCGCCGGCGGTCGGCGCCTCCCGCCACGGGATGCCCATCAGCCACGCCAGGGGCGAGAACGCGGCGCCGAGAATTCGCTCGGCGCTGAGCGGCGCGCCCAGCACCTTCGGCGCCGCGCCCAACAGGCCGTCGAGCATGGCGATCAGCGCCACGAAAACGATCAGGGTGGCGGCGACGTTGAGCACGATCTGCAGGCCGTCCGTCGTTCCCCGAATCAGGGCGTCGATGGAGCTTTCGTAGGTCTTGGCGCGAGCGATATCGACGGCCAGCGGCGTGGCTTCGGCGGGCGATCTGGGCACGAGGACCCGCGCGAGCAGGATGCCGGCCGGCGCGGAGATCAGCGACGCGGTCAGGACATGGGCGGCCGCGCCCGGCAGGACGCCCTTAAGGATCGCCGCATAGGCGACCACGGTCGAACCCGAGACGCAGCTCATCCCCACCGTGAGCAAAAGGAATAGCTCCGACCGCGTGAGCACCTCGAGATAGGCGCGGATGAAGATCGGCCCCTCGACCTGGCCCATAAAGATCGTCGCGGCCGTCGCCAGCGCCGGCGCGCCGCGCAGCCCCATGGTCTTTTCGAACAGGAAGCCGAAGGCGCGGATCAACCACCTCAGCACGCGCCAATGCCACAGCAGCGCGGACAACGCGCAGATCACCAGGATCACCGGCAAGACCCGGAAGGCGAAGACGAACAGGCCCCCGGGATTGTTCACCGCATAGGGCTGCCCATCGGCGCCGGCGAGGAATCCGAAGACGAACTTCACCCCCGCCTGGGTGCTCGCCGCGAGTCCGTCGACGGCGACTCCGGCCTGGGCCAGCGCGACCCGTGACGCCGGAAGGCCGAACAGGATCAGCACCAGCGCGGCCTGGGCGGCGATGGCCCCGACCGCCAGTCGCCATGGAAAAGCGCTCCGGCGTTCCGAGATCGCCCAGCAGAGGGCGACGATCACGACAACGCCGGCGGCGCTTTGAAGATTGCCGATCCCGAACATCCCTGGCCCCGATCCGGCGCCAGTCCCGCGCCGACGCCCTTCCTGCGGTCAGCGAAGACCTAGGGCAAGCGCGTTTCGGCGGATGAAAATATACGGCCGGCCGCGCGACGCGGCCGGCCGTCAAAACGACTAGTCGTCGAGCGCCTTGGCGAAATTCTTCATCGCATGGCGAGCGACTTCGCGGCCCTGAGTGATCCCGGCGTCGGCGTCGAACTGCCAGTGGACGCCATCGTAGATCCGGCTCTCGGCGTTGGAGGTTTCCGCGTCCGTCAGGGAGGTGAAGGTCGCGGGCTGCAACGGGCGAACGTAACCATAGACATCCTTGTTCAGGCCGTTGAACTCGTCGGAAACGAAGGTGAAGCCGATATCGCCGAAATGTTTCCGAAGAATCTCGAACAGGGTGCCGCCGAACGTCGCGTGTCCCGACGGGTAGGCCGGGAACGGCGGCGTGAAATTCGGTCCGCTGGAGTTCGTCGCCTGAGCGCCGATCGGATACCAATTCGGGTCGTTGCTGTACTGACCCGGACGGCGGATCGCGGTGACCGGGCGCCAGTACTTGTAGTAGAACTTGGCTTCCCACGCCGAGACCGCCGCGTCGGCCATGCCAACGTTGATCAGGGCGAGGAATTTCGCCAGCTTGCTCGGAGAGGTGAGCCCGTTGGAAAGCGCCAGTTGCCGGGCGATCTGATTGTAGAGGCGCGGCGGCGCGCAGAGGCCGGGCGTGCCGTCGTAGGACCAGAATTTGGAGATGAAGGTCTGATAGGGCGTGCGCGTGGTCACCGTGCCCTGCAGCGGATCGCCGCCGAGCGTCTTCGTCAGGTCGACGTTCGTCTTATAGACAGGCGTGCCGACGGCGGGGGGCGGCGGCGCCCTGAAACGCGCCTGATTGGCGAAGGTGAAGGGAATCACCTTGGACCAGTTTCCGCCGAGCGCCACCTTGAGTTTGGATACCGGATCGATGTCCCACTCCCCGACCGCGCCGCTTGGCTGATAGTTCGCCGGAATCGATGGTTCCGGCAGGGTGGTGTTGTCGTTGCCGAGCTTGGCATGGAGCGCGGTGACCGAGGCGGCGCCGACCTGACGTCCGGCCGCGATGTTGGCGGCGCTGTCATTGATCGCCAGCAGATCGGTCGCCAGGATAGAATCGAAATTCGCGGTCTGCGGCGGGTAGAGGAAGACCAGAGCGTCGTGGCCCGCTTGAGCCACGGCGGCGTCCACCGACCAATTCCTGCCTGGCGCGCTGAATCCGCTGAAGCTGGCGTAATCCTTGTATCGCGCGTTCACGACCTCGAAGACCGCGATCTGGCCGAACGCCATGGCGCGGCTGGAACGGTGCGGTCCGAGTTGCTGGTGGTATAGAACGCCCTGAGAGACGGGCACGACGTAGTCCAGGGCGTTGGCGTCGAGGGCGACCTCGTGCCACATCAGGACGCGGTCGCTGAGGTCTCGCGGAGAGCGCCCGAAGATCTTCCCAGAAAGATTGGCGCGCCGCTGACCTTGCAAAGCGCCTTCCTGCAATCTCAGGAACTTTTCGAAGTCGGCCTTACCGGAGCCGCTTAGTGTGGAACGATCCTGAGCTTGCGCCAAACCAGCCCACAATGGTGCGGCTACCCCGGCCAAAAGGAGCGAGCGCCTTCCGAGTTTAGTCATATTAGTCTCCCCATCGGCGCACCGCAGCGCGGGCCGCCAGCCCTGTCCAAAATCACAAATATCGATCAGGGGGAGCGAGAGTTAACACTCTCTGACGTTCGATACTCCCCCCCGGGAACGTCTATTGAGATGGTTGCGCCTGCTATCTCTCAAACGCAAGAAAAATCGAAGCGAACACCCAACTTCGTTATAAGCGCGAAAAATCCCACAAAGTGGTGGTTGGCGCTGCGCGGATTTTTTGGGGCGCGATGCAATGCCGCTACCGGACACTGCGCATTCGCAACAGCCTGATCGGGTCCTGAGGCGGGCGACCCAACCTAACCCGCGTCAGAGACAGTTGGCGTGAATCTTTTCCGAGCCGGTCCTCGATCTCGTCGTCGAAAGGACCGCGTTGAGATCCTCAGGGGGTGCCGCCGTTCCCGCCGTGCCGCGGGCGGCCGCTGAGAGCGCACACGAAAACGGGCGCGGATGGCTCCGCGCCCGGTTCCGGTTTTCGATCGGAAGCTCTTAGTTCGGTGTCGTTGGCGGCGTCGTGGGTGGCGTCGTCGGCGGCGTCATCGCGGGATGGTCCATGGGCGCGGCCGGGGCAGGGGCTGAAGCCGATGCGGGAGCCGGAGCCGTAACCGTATCGGCGGCGGGGGCCGCGGGCGCGGGAGCGGCGGCCGGCATGGAGCCCATCGCGGGATCGCCCGACATCTTTGTCTTCATGGCGTGCATCTTTTTACCGCCCTTGGAGGACATGTAACTGTCGAGCTGATCATAGGGGATCGGCTCGGGCGGCGGGGCATAGGCGCCGCCGGTCGCCATCGCGCCTTTGTGCATCGCGTGTTTGTGAGTCATGGCCGAGGCCGCGCCGGCGGCCAAGCCGACGATCGCGACGGTAGTGACAAGAATTTTGCCGTGCATAGTCTGTCTCCGAATGCTGTTCGGCGATGGTCGCCGATGATCTGATGAACGAGATAGGGCGACAATCGTTGCAGGCTTTGCAAAACGGCACGCGCGGCGACTGCTTCTCGCGGCTCGGCTCGCGGGGACACGCTCGGCGGCAGCCATCTCCCAAGCCGCTCTCTTGACTTCGTGATATAAAGATATCCTTATATCTCTATGTCTCTGACGGCCGATCAAGCGGTGGCGGTGTTGCGCGCGTCGGCGGAGCCGACACGGCTGCGCATTCTGGCGCTCCTCGCGCGCGAGGAGCTGGCCGTGCTGGAGCTGTGCCGGGTGCTGGGGCAAAGTCAGCCTCGTGTCTCGCGCCATCTGAAGCTGCTGGCCGATGCCGGTCTGGTCGAGCGTTTCCCTGATGGCGCCTGGGTCTTCTATCGGCTGGCCGGCGCCTCGCCGGTGCGGGCCCTGGTGGAAAAGGCCCTTGCCCTGGTCGCCGAGTCCGACATGGTGCGCGAGCGGGACGCGGAGCGCCTGGCCCTCGTCGGCGGGGAACGGGCGCGGCAGGCCGATCTCTATTTCGCCGAGAACGCCGCGCGTTGGGATGAGATCCGCTCACTTCACACCTCGGAGGCCGATGTCGAGGCCGCCATCGTCGCCGCGGCCGGACCTGGACCGCATCGGCGTCTGGTGGATCTGGGCACCGGCTCAGGGCGGATGCTGACCCTGCTCGGCGGCGCGGTGCACGGCGCGGTGGGTCTCGATCTGTCGCGGCGGATGCTCAATATCGCCCGCTCGCGGATGGACGCCGCGGGTCTCGCCGCCTGCGAACTGCGCCACGGCGATATCCTGATGACCGGCCTGCCGAGTGGGGAAGCCGACCTGGTGGTGGTTCACCAGGTGCTGCACTTTCTTTCGGACCCGGCGGCGGCGCTGCGCGAGGCGGCGCGGCTGATCGCGCCGGGCGGTCGTCTGCTGATCGTCGATTTCGCGCCGCACGATCTGGAGTTTCTGCGCAACGAACACCGCCACCGCCGGCTTGGCTTCGCCGATGCGGAGATGGAGCGCTGGCTGACGGGTTGCGGCCTCGACAGCCAGGCGGTGCGCACCTTGCCGCCCGCTTCGGCTGATGGCCTGACGGTGAAGATCTGGACGGCGGACCGTATTCAGGATCGCGTGAGGCGAGTAGCATGAACGCACATTACAATCCCATCTCCGCGCGGGCGCTGGGACCCGTGGCCCGCGCCGGCGTCAGGGGCAGAGCCGCGCCGAAAGTCTCCTTCGAGTTCTCGCCGCCCAAAACCCCCGAGGCCGAGGCCAGTTTGTGGGAGGCCATCCGTCGGCTGGAGCCGCTCGATCCCGAGTTCGTTTCGGTGACCTATGGCGCGGGCGGTTCCACCCGTGAGCGCACCCATCGCACGGTCATGCGGATGCTGAACGAGACGACGCTGAAGCCCGCCGCGCACCTCACCTGTGTCGACGCCAGCCGCGATGAGGTGGATGAGGTGATCCGCGAGTATTGGGCGGGCGGCGTTCGCCATCTCGTCGCCCTTCGCGGCGATCCCCCGGGCCAGATCGGCGGCGCTTATCAGCCGCGCTCCGACGGCTACGCCAACGCCACGGAGCTGGCGCGCGGGATCGCCGCGATTGCGCCGTTCGAGGTCTCCGTTGGGCTGTACCCGCAGATCCACCCGGAAAGCGCCTCCATCGCCCACGACATCGACGTGCTCAAAGCCAAGGTCGACGCCGGCGCCACGCGGGCGATCACGCAGTTCTTCTTCGACATCGATGGTTTCCTGCGCTTCATCGAGCAGGTTCGCGCCGCCGGGATCACCATTCCGATCAGCGCCGGGATCATGCCGGTGACCAATCTCAAGGGCCTTCGCCGGATGGCGGAGCCTTGCGGCATCGTGCTTCCGGACTGGTTGGTCAATCTCTTCGAGGGCCTCGACAAGGACCCGGAGACCCGCCGTCTCATCGCCGGCTCCGTCGCCGCCGAAATGTGCGCCCGCCTGGTGGAGGAAGGCTTCGACGATTTCCATTTCTACACCCTGAACCGCGCCGACCTCGTCTATGCGATCTGCCGCGTGCTGGGCGTTCGGGAGACGGTCCAGTGAGGAACAGCGCCGCTCTGTTGGAGGCCGCGCGTCGCCGCATCCTCGTTCTCGACGGCTCGTGGGGCGTGATGATCCAGCGGCGCAAGCTGGACGAGGCCGACTTTCGCGGCGCCCGCTTCGCCGATCACCCGAGCCCGCTGAAAGGCGACAACGATCTGCTCTGCCTCACGCGGCCGGACATCGTCACCGATCTGCACGACCAGTATTTCGCCGCCGGCGCCGACATCGCCGAGACCAACACCTTCAACGCCACGACGATCAGCCAGTCGGACTACGGACTGGAAGCCGCGGCGGAGGATATCAACCTCGCCGCCGCCGCCCTGGCGCGCGAGTCCGCCGATCGCTGGACCGCCAAGACCCCGGACAAGCCCCGTTTCGTCGGCGGCGCGATCGGTCCGCTCAGCCGCACGCTTTCGATGTCCGCCGACGTCAACGATCCGGGCGCGCGGACGGTCAATTTCGATCAGGTCCACGAGGCCTATCTGCAACAGGCGCGCGCGCTCCATCGCGGCGGCGTCGATTTCTTCATCGTCGAGACGATCTTCGACACTCTGAACGCCAAGGCGGCGATCAAGGCGGTCCTCGATCTGGAGGACGAGGGACTAGAGCGGTTGCCGCTCTGGATCTCCGGCACGATCACGGACCGGTCGGGCCGAACGTTGTCGGGCCAGACGGTGGAAGGGTTCTGGAATTCCGTTCGCCATGCCCGGCCGTTCGCGGTCGGGTTCAACTGCGCCCTCGGCGCCGATCTGATGCGCCCCCACGTCGCCGAGCTCGCCCGCCTCGCCGACACCCTGGTCGCCGCCTATCCCAACGCCGGCCTGCCCAACGCCTTCGGCGAATATGACGAAGAGCCGCATCAAACCGCCGCCATGCTCGAGGAGTGGGCCTCGAGCGGTCTGGTCAACATCCTCGGCGGCTGCTGTGGCACCACCCCCGAACACATCGCCGCCATCGCGCGGGCCGTGGCGGGTAAGACGCCGCGGGTGATCCCCGAGCGGCCCAAAGCGATGCGCCTAAGCGGCCTGGAAGCGTTCGAGCTGGCATGAGGCAATCAACGGAACACCTCTCCCTCTGGGAAAGGTGTGAAATCGCATGACTCCTACGTTCGTAAATATCGGTGAGCGGACCAACGTCACGGGCTCCGCGCGCTTCCGCAAGCTGATCTCCGACGGCGACTATCCGGCCGCTTTGGCCGTCGCGCGCGATCAGGTCCAGGCCGGCGCGCAAGTGCTGGACGTCAATATGGACGAGGGGCTGCTCGACAGCGTCCACGCCATGCGGACCTTCCTCAACCTGATCGCCGCCGAGCCGGATATCGCCCGCGTGCCGCTGATGATCGACAGCTCCAAATGGGAGGTGATCGAGGCGGGCTTGAAGTGCGTGCAGGGCAAGGCGATCGTCAACTCGATCAGCCTGAAGGAAGGCGACGAGAAGTTTCTCCACCAGGCCACGCAATGTCTGCGTTACGGCGCCGCCGTCGTGGTCATGGCCTTCGACGAAAAGGGTCAGGCGGACACCCGCGACCGTAAGGTCGAGATTTGCGAGCGGGCCTATCGCACCCTGGTCGACAAGGTCGGCTTCCCGCCGGAAGACATCATCTTCGACCCCAACATCTTCGCCATCGCCACGGGAATCGAGGAACACGACAACTATGGCGTCGATTTCATCGAAGCGACGCGGGCGATAAAGCAGCGGCTGCCCTACGCGCGGATTTCCGGCGGGGTCTCCAACGTCTCCTTCAGCTTCCGCGGCAACGAGCCGGTGCGCCGGGCGATGCACTCGGTTTTTCTCTACCACGCCATCGCCGCCGGCATGGACATGGGCATCGTCAACGCCGGCGAGCTGCCCGTCTACGACGAGATCGAGCCCGAACTGCGCGAGGCGGTGGAGGACGTCATCCTCAACCGCAGGCCCGGGTCCACCGAGCGGCTTGTCGATCTGGCGCCCAAGTACAAGGGCGGCAAATCCGTCGCCAGGGTCGTCGATCTGAAGTGGCGAGACGCCTCGGTGGGCAAGCGGCTGGAGCATGCCCTCGTCCATGGCATCACGGAGTTCATCGACGCCGACACCGAGGAAGCGCGCCTGGCCGCCGCCAGGCCCCTCCACGTGATCGAAGGCCCGCTCATGGACGGGATGAACGTCGTCGGGGACCTCTTCGGCGCCGGCAAGATGTTCCTGCCGCAGGTGGTCAAGTCGGCGCGGGTGATGAAACAGGCGGTGGCCTGGCTGCTGCCGTTCATGGAGGCCGAGAAAGAGGGCCAGCCGCGCGAGATGGCCGGCCGGGTGCTGATGGCCACGGTCAAGGGCGACGTCCACGACATCGGCAAGAACATCGTCGGCGTCGTGCTCCAGTGCAACAACTACGAGGTGATCGATCTGGGCGTCATGGTCCCGGCCGACCGCATTCTCGACGAGGCGATCGCGCGCAAGGTGGACATCGTCGGCCTTTCCGGCCTGATCACCCCGTCGCTGGACGAAATGGTTTTCGTCGCCGGCGAGATGCAGCGGCGCGGCTTTACGATCCCCCTGCTGATCGGCGGCGCCACCACCAGCCGCACCCACACGGCGGTGAAGATCGAGCCGGCGTATCACGCGGGCTCCACGACCTATGTGCTGGACGCCAGCCGTGCCGTGGGCGTGGTTTCCGGACTGATATCGCCGGAGGGCCGCGCGCCCGCCGAGGCGGCGACGCGCGAGGAATACGTCAAGATCCGCGAGCAGTTCGCGCGCGCCCAGCAGGCCAAGGTGCGCACCCCCATCGGCGCGGCGCGCGACAACCGCTTCAAGATCGACTGGAACGCCGGCGCAATTCCCCGGCCCCATTTCCTGGGCGAAAAGACCTTCGCGCCCTGGGATCTTGCCGATCTGGAACGCTACATCGACTGGTCGCCCTTCTTCGCCGCCTGGGAGCTGGTCGGGCGCTTTCCGGCGATCCTGGAAGACGACGTCGTTGGCGAGGCCGCGCGGGACCTCTACGCCGACGCCCGCGCCATGCTGGACAAGATCCTTGCCGAGCGCTGGTTCGAGGCGCGCGGCGTCATCGGCCTCTGGCCCGCCAACGCCGACGGCGACGACATCATCGTCTGGGCCGACGAGACCCGCACCGCCGAGCGCGCGCGTTTCCACACCCTGCGCCAGCAGATGACCAAGGCCGAGGGGCGCCCCAACACCGCCCTTGCCGACTTCATCGCGCCGGTGGGGCAGGGGGCCGACTATATCGGCGGGTTCGCCGTCACCGCGGGCCACGGCGAGCCGGCCATCGCCGCGCGCTACAAGGCCGATGGCGACGACTACAACGCCATCATCGCCGCCGCCTTGGCCGACCGTCTCGCCGAAGCCTTCGCCGAGGCGATGCATCACAAGGTGCGCGCGGAGCTTTGGGGCTATGCGCCCGGAGAACCGTTCGAGATCGATGCGCTGCTCAGCGAGAAATACCAAGGCATCCGCCCGGCGCCCGGCTATCCCGCCCAGCCCGACCACACCGAGAAAGCGACGCTCTTCAAACTCCTGGACGCCACGGCTCAGACGGGTATCGAGCTCACCGAGTCTTACGCCATGACCCCTCCCGCCTCCGTCTCCGGCCTCTATTTCGGAGCGCCCGCCGCTCACTACTTCGGCGTGGGCAAGATCGAGCGGGATCAGGTGGAGGATTATGCACGAAGGAAGGGTTGGGGGCTAAAGGTCGCGGAACGGTGGCTGGGGCCGCTGCTGAACTACGAGCCGGCGCGGTAGCGACGACGGTTTCTTCGGAGCGCGGGCATCCTGGCCGAATCTTTTTAGAAAGAGCGGGCGGGATGCACGCGCTTACTAGAAGCCAGGCTTTCCATCCGCTCGTAATCGGATTAAATCCTATTCGGTTCGACGAGGTCCGCGCCATGCGATCCACTCTGCAACTCAGCGTCACTGTGCCTCTCGAGATGGCGGCGTCGATCAAGGCCAAGGTTGCCTCTGGAGAATATGCCAGCGAGAGCGAGGTCGTTCGCGACGGCCTTCGAGCGCTTCAGGCCCGCGACCGCGCCGTCGAGGATTGGCTGCGTACCGATGTCGTGACGATCTATGATGCCATGAAGAAGAACCCCGGGCGGCGTCGTACCGTCGAGGACGTGCGCGCCTCATTGGCCGCAGAGGACGAGGGGATTTCCTCACCCGTCTGAATCATGGAATTCGTCGTCGTCTTTTCACCGGAAGCCGAGGCGCAACTCCTGGAGTTCCGGGGATATATCTCGGAGAGAGCGGGCCCCCGCACCGCACGGTCGTTTACCGATGCGCTGGTCCATTTCTGTATCGACTTGAGCACTCTGCCACGGCGAGGTGTGGCCCGCGACGATCTGCGCAGCGGTCTGAGGACGATCTCATTCCGCGGTCGCGTCACGGTCGCCTATGCGGTCGGCGAAGACGAGGTTACGATCCTGGCGATGCTTTACGCAGGCCGCGACGTCGACGCGGCGCTTCGCGAATTGGGCGCATGAACATGTCTGGCTCCATGAGCTACAAAGGATATGCCGCCACCGTTCAATACGACGATAAGGACGGCCTGTTCTTTGGGCGCGTCGACGGCATTCGCGACGGTGTCGGATTTCACGGGGAGACCGTCGCTGAACTCGAGGCCGCGTTCCACGAAGCGGTGGATGACTACGTCGCAACCTGCGTCATGGTCGGAAAGTCGCCGCTGAAGGCCCGCGTCAGCTAGACGCAGTTCAATCGCCCTCAACTGAGGATCCTAAAATCGATTTGGCTCTAGTTCCGCAGCCCGCTCGCTTAGTTTTTTCCATCGACCTGCGAGTGGAAGATCAATGTAGAGTACGCACAATTTATTAATCTGACTGCACGGTGAGCGAAGTGTCAAAATTTCGAGCCGTCCCGATTTGACCACGAGATTTCTGTGACGTCGTATGAGACGCCAAAGGAATTGTATTGCTTGCTGGTGTGGCGCTCCATCTCTTGTCCAGACTTTCGGCTAAGTTGACCAAAGGTCGAAACAAAATTGTCCATGTCGGCGAATAGTTCGATCGACGTTAACCTTGCTTCTTGGTTATCATCGAAGGTGTAGTTTGACGTCAACGTGGCGACTCCCGAAGGAAAAACGTCTAGTCTCCCGATAATTGTCCACTCAACGCCAACACACGGCTTGCTCTTGCATAGTTTCTTCTGAGATGTTTCGACAGTGGATCCGTCGAGAGAGGGGAGGTTAGCACTGTACCCTTGAAGTCGAATAATCCGATGTCGGAAGCAAGACTGGGGGCTGACCAGACAGTTACAACCAGCGTCGAGGCGATCGACATACGCTTGAACGGACGAAAAAACGTCCTAAAGTAGATAATTGGTCTACGCTTGAGGACGTTGCTGAAGCAGGTAGAGAAGTTCACCTCCTTCAGCCACCCTTACCCATTACATTCATCACCGCCAGCGTCATCGCCTCCACACCCGTGCGGATCGTCGGCTCGGGGACGGGGGCGTAGTAGGGCGAGTGGTTGAAGGGCAGGGGCGGGCCGCCGGCTTCCGCCGCCGCCACCCGCGCCGGATCATAGATTCCGATGTTGAAATAGAGCGACGGTATGCCGGCCTCGACGAAGGCGGAGTAGTCCTCGCTCGCGGGCTTGGGGCGGACGGTGGCCCGCGCCTTGTCGCCGAACGCCGCTTCGAAGACTGGCGCGGTGCGATCGCTCAGGGCTTGGTCGTTGATCACGGCGTCGGCCTGATCCTCGCCGATCCTGATCTCGGGCGGGGGCGCGCCGGCCATCATCGCCTCGGCCAAGGCCGTGCGCTTGACGCCGGCGATCAGCTTGGCGCGGACACGCTGATCGTAGTCGCGGATGGTTCCCATCAGAACGACGTGGTCGGGGATGATGTTGCCGGCGCTGCCGCCATTGATCGCCCCGATGGTGATCACGCCGCCGTCCAGCGGATCCTTTTCGCGGCTGACGACGCCTTGGACATCGACCACGAACCGCGACGCCATCAGAACCGGATCGATGGCGGTCTGCGGGCTCGCGCCATGGCCGCCGCGGCCCTGAAAGTCGATCTCGATACTGTCGGCGTTGGAGTTCATCACCCCCGCTTTCCAGTTGACCGTGCCATAGGGGAACGGCCCGCTGTGCAGCGCGAAGCCGTAGGTGGGCTTGGGGAAGCGGGTGAGAAGGCCGTCGGCCAGCATGGCCTTGGCGCCGCCGACCGCTTCTTCCGCGGGCTGGGCGATGAAGACGAGCGTGCCGCTCCAACGATCCCTGAGGGCGACAAGCGCCTCGGCCGTGCCGATCCAGGAGGCCATGTGGATGTCATGGCCGCAGCTGTGGGTGATGAAGGTCGGCTTGCCGTGAAACTGGCCTTGAGCGCGGGAGGCGTAGGGAAGGCCGGTCTTCTCCTCCATCGGCAGCGCGTCGAGTTCCGTGCGGACCATCACCACCGGACCCGGCCCGTTGCGATAGACCGCGACGACGCCCGTGCCGCCGACGTGCTCGGTGACCTCGAAACCGTCCGCGCGGATCTGTTTAGCCAGGAGCGCCGCGGTGCGGACCTCCTGCGCGCTCAACTCGGGGTGGGCGTGGATATCCTTGTAGATCCCGTCCAGCCGCGGATAGTTCGCGTCCAGCGTGCGGTCGATCGCCGCCTTCTGGAGCGCGACGTCCATGGCCGACGAACTCCCCGCCGCGAAAGCGGCGAGGAGCGCGAGAGAGCTGAGCTTCATGGCAAACCCTATGTCGTGAACTCTATTTCTTGGTGCAGGTGGCGGTCGCGGCGATATAGCCGTTTCCACATTTCTTTCCCTTGGCCTTCATCGGAGCGGCCGCCATTTTCGCGGGGGCGGCCTTCGCGGCCATGGGTTTTGCCGGGGCGGCCATCGCCGGTTTCGCCATGGCGGGTTTGGCGGGGGTCATCGCGGTGGTCTTGTGGCAGACTTGCCCCGCAGCAATGTAGGAATCGCCGCACTTCACGCCCTTCCCCACTGGTTTGGCGGGCGTCTTGGTGCAGGTCTTGCCGGCGGCGATATAGGAATCACCGCACTTTACGCCCTTCGCCGCGGCCATAGGCTTGGCGGGTTTGGTGTCGGCGTTGGCGGCGCCCGCGCCTAAAACCAGCACAGCGGCCAAGATCATACGATAGTTCATGGGGCAGTCTCCTGATTGAGGCGCGAAGGGTGCCCCGGTTCCGACGCCATGGCAACGTTTGCGATTGTCAATCGAAACACGCGCGGTGGGGGGAGGCTGCGGTTCAGGGATCGTTCACCCGCATGATGGCGTTGTGAGCGTACCGCGCGCCGCCCCGGCGCAAGCGGATGGGAGACCAAAAATGGACAAAACCACCCTGGGCCTCGTCGGCGCGATCTCTTCGCTAGCCGCCGTCGCGACCGTTCCCGCCGGCTCCGCCTCGGCCGTGGAGCCCGTGGCCCGCGCTCAATCCTATGCCGAGCTGCTGGACCCGATCCCCAATGCGGTCGAACGCTTGGCGCTGGTGAACAGCCAGGCGGATCGGGACGGCGCCCGACTCATCGACGCGCAATATGCGCCCGACAGCGGGCGCGGCTATCGCGATGGCCCCAGGTACGGCGACAATGGACCGGTGGCGCATCACCACCACCACCATCATCACACCTACTACCGCCGGCATTATCGCCGCTATCGCCACTACACCCATCATCATCACCATCATCACCACCACAACAACTACTAGCCGAGGGTAGCGGAGCGTGGCGCTCAGGCGCCGCGCTCCCGCGCCTTGGCGGCCCGCAGCATGTGCCGGTAGGTGCCGTCGAAGACGGTATTGGTGGTCGAGAGCCACCGGGTACCCTCCGAGAGATCGTCGCGGCTGTCCTGGATGCGCCTGGAGCGGAGTTCCCGCTCGGCGGCTTCCTCATCCCCCATCCGCGAGAGGTCGAGGTCCGGTGCGGCCGGGACCACGATCACCTGAGCGAATCCCTCGCCCTTGCGGAAGACATGGGTGACGCCTTTCGGCGGCGCCTTGAAGATCAGGAAATACACCATCGGCCACCAGGCCGTGCGGATCAGCGCAGGCACCGCCAGCGGGACGTCGTTGGCTGTATCGGCGTAGTAACGCGGATGGGGTTCGGTGCGGATCGCGAAGGGCGGCTCGACCTTCAGATCGATCACGCTCTGGTAGGAGTAGAAGGCGTCGCCGAAGGGACGGAAGGGCGGCCAGTTGAGCCCGTCTTCCGGCTTGGGACCCCAATCGGCGTCCAGTCTGACCCGGCCGCGAAAGGTGGTGACGCGGAGTTCTTGCTCAAAGGGATAGAGCAGTTCGACGCCGTATTTCGCGCTCTCGGAAAAGGGCGCGCAGTGCCAGACCTGTTCGTGCGATCCATCGGCGCGTGGCTGCGCCTCGCCGCCCCAGCCCGGAACCGGCATCTCGGTCCTGCGCGGATCGAGGCCCGGTCCGTGAACGCGGTATTTCAGCGACGGCATCGCGGCGTCACTTCGGCGTCGCGGGCGTTTCGGCGGGCGGTGGCGCTTCCTCCGGTGCGTTGTACTTCAGCGCCTGGCCAAGGACGGCCGAACTGGCGGCCAGTTCGCGGGCGTTGGAATCGCAGCGGTCGGGCAGGCCCCAGGACAACCAGGCGCGGGCGAGTTCCCGATTGGTCTTGGTTTCCACCGGGGACCAGATCGCGCGCCCCCCCTTGATCGCCGCCGCACCGCGTTCCTGCAGCGGGGTCGGGCTGGCTTTCTCCGCCGCCTCCACCGATCCGGCGATGACCTTCAGCTCCTTGCGGTAGGCGACGATGTCGCTCGCGTAAGGCTCCTTTTCGTTCTTCACCGAAGAACCGTAGGCCTTGTCGATGGCGCGCAGATCCGGCTTCACGCGCTCGTAGACCGCAAGATATTCGTCGAGCGCGCCATAGCACCAGCCGGACAGCTCATAGGGCGCGCTGGGCGCGCCGGGGGGCAAGGGTTCTCCCTTATCGGTGGCGGCGGGTGGCGGTGTGGCTGTGGCGGTGTCCTGCGCCGAAACCGGTGTTTGTCCGAGCGCCAGCAACGCGGCAAAAAGGGCGGGAGCCTTCATCTTGGGGTTCCTTCTAGGTCGTCGACGGACGGTGATCCGAAGCCGCCCCCGCCCGGCGTCCGGATTTCGATGATGTCTCCGGCCGCCACATCAATCGCGAAACAGCCGGGCAAATCTATTATCTCACCGTCGACAGTGAACAAAGTCTGGCGCCCCGGCTTGCCCGGCGCGCCACCGTCGAGACCGCGCGGAGGGTGGCGGCGACGGGTGGAAAGCAGCGCCGCCTGAAAAGGTTCCAGAAAGCGGATGCGCCGGATGGCCCCATCGCCACCGCGCGTGGCGCCAGCGCCGCCGGATTTCGCGCGCCTCGCGAAGCGCTCCAAGCGGACCGGAAACCGCCGTTCGAGGATCTCCGGATCGGTCAGGCGCGAATTGGTCATATGGCTGTGGACCGCGTCGGCGCCTGGTGCGCGGGCCGTTGCTCCCGCGCCGCCGCAGATGGTCTCGTAATATTGTCGTTCGCTGTCGCCGAAGGTGAAATTGTTCATCGTGCCCTGCGAATGCGCCATGACACGCAGCGCTTCGTACAGCGCGTCGACCAGATGCTGACTAGTCTCGACATTGCCGGCGACCACGGCGCCTGGAGGCTCGGGCGCCAGCATCGATCCCGGGCGCACCAGGACTCTCAGAGGTTTTAGACAGCCGGCGTTGAGCGGGATGTCGTCGTCCACGAGCGTGCGGAAGACGTACAGCGCCGCGGCGTCCACGATCGCGGAGGGGGCGTTGAAGTTCGAACCGAGCTGATCGGCGCTATCGCGAAAATCGAGGATGGCTTCGCCCCGCGCGCGATCCACGGTGACGCGAACCACGATCTCGCCGCCGCCGTCCATCGCAACGCGCGCCTCCCCATCGCTGAGCGACCCGATCGCCCGGCGCACGCAGGCCTCGGCGTTGTTCTGAACGTGGGTCATGTAGGCGGAAACGGTCTGCGCGCCGTGAGCGTCGATCATCGCGCGCACCGCCTCCGCGCCGGCGCGGCAGGCCGCCAGCTGGGCCTTCAGGTCGGCGAGGTTGCGTTCCGGCGAGCGAGCCGGATGGGCGCCGCGCGTGAAGGCAAGCCACGTCTCCTCCTCCAGAAACCGCCCTTCGCGGAGGATCGGCAGGGCGTCCAGCAGCACGCCTTCTTCGTCGATGGTTCGCGAGAACGGCGGCATGGAGCCGGGTTGGACGCCGCCCACGTCGGCGTGGTGGCCACGCGCGGCGACAAAGAAGGCCGCCTCGGTCGCCGCCCCTGTGAACACCGGCATGACCACCGTGATGTCGGGCAGATGGGTTCCGCCGGCATAGGGATTGTTGAGCGCGAAGGCGTCTCCGGGGCGCAGGGTTGGATGTCGCGCGCGCACGGCGCGGACGCTGGCGCCCATTGACCCCAGGTGGACGGGCATGTGCGGGGCGTTGGCCACCAGTTCGCCGTCGGCGCCGAACAGCGCGCAGGAGAAATCGAGCCGCTCCTTGATGTTCACCGACCGCGCGGTCCGCTCCAACGCCGCGCCCATGGCTTCCGCCACGCCCATGAAGCGGCGGTTGAAGAGCTCGAGGGTGACGGGATCGACCGCGCCCGATACGACCGGACGCGACGCCGGTTGCGACCGTCGCAGGCGAATGAGACCGCCGGCGTCCGGCGTGGCGGTCCAGCCGGGCGCGACCCAGATCTGCGTGGTTTCGCGCAGGATAAGGAACGGCCCCTCCACGCGCTCGGCGAGGTCGTCCCCCCGCTCATCGTCTGTCGAAATCGCCTCCGGTGCGGTGGACGCCTGGACCTCGAGGCTCTCGATCAGCGGCGTCTGGCCCGGCTCGATGAAGCCGAACAGGCGTTGATGCGCGGCCTCGAAGGCGCGCCGCGCCGCCTGGAGATTGTCGAGGTCGACCGGGAGCGCGGCCTCCGCCTCGGCGTAGCGGACGTGGAGCCGCCGCCGGATCGCGGACGCCGCGCCGCCCTGCGACACCACGGCGGCTACGGCCTCGGCCTCCAGGCGCGAGCAAAGCGCGCGGGCCGCGTCCAGTCCCTCGGCGTCGAGGGCGCGCTCGAGGCCGCCCTGCCGCGTCGCGCCAAGCGTGGCGTGCCCGATGCCCCAGGCCGAAAGCACGCTGGCGTAGGCTGGACAGAGGATCTCCGAGACGCCGAGCGCGTCGGCGACCAGGCAGGCGATCTGACCGGCCGCCCCGCCGAAAGCGACCATGGCGTGGTCGCGGGGGTCGAAGCCGCGCTGGGTGGAGACCGCCGCCATCGCCCCGGCGATCTGCTCGACAGCGATGGTGAGAAAGCCCTCCGCCGCCGCCTCCACGCTCGCCGCGCCCATGGACGCCGCGAGGTCTCCGAGCCGCGCCCGGGAGGCCCCGGGGTCGAGCGACCGGTCTCGCGTGGGGCCGAACACCGCTGGAAACCGCGACGGGTCGAGCCGCCCGAGAACGAGGTTTGCGTCGGTCACCGTGGCGGGGCCGCCGAGGCCATAGGCGGCGGGTCCCGGCTCCGCCCCGGCGCTTTGCGGACCGACCCGCGCGCGCAACCCGTCGAACGAGAGGATCGAGCCGCCGCCCGAGGCGACGGTCTGGACGTCCAGCATCGGCGCGCGGACGGTGACGCCCGCCACGGTCGCCGCCGTCTTGCGTTCGAGGACGCCGGCAAAGCGACAGACGTCCGTCGAGGTTCCGCCCATGTCGAAGCCCAGCACAGCCCCCGCGCCGGCTTCGTCGGCCACGCGCGCGACCCCCACCGCGCCGCCGGCCGGACCGGAGAGGATGGCGTCGCGACCACGGAAGACTTCCGCGCGCGCCAGGCCGCCCGACGAGGTCATGAAGGCCAGCGGCGCGCTGTTCGTCTCTCTCGCCAGCCGGTCGACATAGGCCCGGAGCACCGGACTGAGGTAGGCGTCGGCGACCGTGGTTTCCGCTCGGGGCAGGAAGCGGGGCAGGGGCGAGGCTTCCGCGCTGGTCGTCACATCCGCGAAGCCCGCCTCCCGCGCCAGCGCCGCCGCCCGGCGTTCATGCAGGGTGTTGAGGTCGGCGTGCAGGAAGGCTATCGCGGCGTTTCGGTAGCCCTCAGCGAACGCGCGGGCGAGGCGTTCCCGCAGATCCGTCTCGTCGAGGGCGCGCACGACCTCGCCGCTCGCGCCCAAACGCTCGCGCGCCTCGATCACGCCGGCGTAGAGCGGCGCGCGAGCGACGATGTTCAGCGCGAAGAGGTTGGGCCGCGTCTGGTCGCCGATCACCAGGGCGTCGGCGAAACCTTCGGTGGTCACCAGGAGCGTCCGCGCGCCTTTCCTTTCCAGCAGGGCGTTGGTCGCCACCGTCGTCCCTACCCGGATCGCGGCGACCCGGTCGGCGGGGAACGGCGCGTCGGGCGCCACGCCCATCATCGCGCGCATGGCGGTGATCGCGGAATCCTCGCCGTCGGAGCCGCGCGACGGTTTTTTGGCGATCCGGACCTTTCCGCACGGATCGGTGGCGACAATGTCGGTGAAGGTCCCGCCGCGATCGATCCAGAAAGTCCACATCTTATGCTTGTTTTCGCGCGTTCTGGGTGGTGTCGCCGTGATTTCGACGCGCGGAGCATTGACGAGAGGCGTGGCGGAGCCGAACGTTATAACCCGCGACGATGAGGAGATTGGTCACGGAAACGCCGTTCAAATCAAGCCGGTCGGCGATGCGTTCCCCCTCGCGCGGATTGGGCTGGATCGTTGGCGGCGTGATCGCCCTGATCGCCGCCGTCATCGCGGTCGCCATCGCCCTCGGCTTCTTTGTCTTCGCCTTGCTGACCGCGATCGTTGTCACCCTGAGGGCCCTCTTCGCCGGCGGAGGGCGCGTCGTCCGCGCCACGGACCCCGGCCTGATCGAAGCACGACGGATTGGCGGGCATTCCTGGGTCGCCTATGGTTGGGACGGTCGGCGTTGATCCAAATCAATAGAAAATTAGCGAGGAAGACTAGATGATCGGTGTTGTGGCCGTGCTCAAAATCCAGGACGGCAAGGGCGAAGGTTTCGAAGACATCTTCCGCCAACTCGCCGCCAAGGTCCGAGACAACGAGCCCGGCAATCTGATGTACCAACTGACCAAGAGCCGGTCGGACGCCAACACCTATAAGGTGCTAGAACTCTACAAGGATCAGGATTCCCTGACCCACCACGGCGGAACAGACTACTTCAAGGAACTCGGCGCGAAGATGGGTCCCTTCATGGCGGGCCGACCGGACATCGAATATCTGGACGGGATCGAGTAGCGTCGCGCTACCTGAGCCGATCCGGGCCTACTCACAGGCCACCGGCCCTCGGTAATATCGCCGAGCATCGGGATCCCAGACCCAGCCGATACAGCCGTCGTAATCGCTCGCGGGCGGATAGTCGTCGTAGTAGCTGTCTTGGCTGTCGGAATATCCTGAATAATAGTTCGGGTATCCGTAGCCGTAGCCGTACGCCGACCCTAGACCGAAGCCGAGAGCACCGTAAAAGAACGGGTCGTATCCGCCGTAGTAACCACCATAATAGCGATCGTGTTCGCGATGCCCGTCGTGGTCGCCGTCGCCGTGATGATCGCCATGTCCATCGTGGCCCTGATCGCCATAGCGGCGATCGCCCTGGAAGCCGCTCGAAGCGTAAGCGCCTGGGCCGCGGCCGCCGGGGTACCCGCGGAAATTACCTTGCTGGCCCTGGAACGCATTCGCGCCCCGCGCGCCTTGCGCCTCCGCGAAGCCCCCGCGCTGCGCGTTGGCGGTCACACCGCGGAAACCCGATGGCGCGGTCTGCTGTTGTCTGAAGCCGCCATTTCCGCCGCCGCCCCGAAAACCTCCCCCCGCAAATGTGTTCCCCCCGCTCGGCGCGGGCGCCGCTGCTCGGGGAGCCTCGCCGCCGCCCCGGAAGCCCCCGCCGCCAAAGCCGCCGGCGGGGCCCGCCGCGCGTCCGCCGCCGTTTTCACCGCCGCCACGAGACCCCCCATGATCCTGGGCCGCGGCCAAGGAGGCGGCGCCAAGCGCCGCGACGAGAGCGGTGGCTGCGAAAATGCGTTGTTTCATCTATCTCACCCAATCTCGGAGCCGAGCGGCTCCAGCACACAATATAGTGGCTCACCGGCTGAACGCAGGCTGAACGATATCGGTTCTCATCGACCGTGGAGACTTTCTCCGCTGGCGAATTCAGCGCCGGTCCTTAAATCACCGCTCCATCCCCCATGAAAGTAAACCGATGAGCCTGGACGCCCTCTTCCGACCCTTCACCTGCAAGGGCCTCACGCTTCCCAATCGCATCGTCATGGCCCCGATGACGCGATCAAAGTCTCCCGGCGGGATCGCCCCACGGGAAGTCGCCGACTACTACGCCCGCCGGGCCGCAGCGGATGTGGGCCTGATCATCTCCGAAGGTACGGGCGTGGCGAGGCGGCTGTCGTTGAACGACGCCGCGATCCCCCGTTTCCACGGTGAAAACGAGGTGGGGGCGTGGAAGACGGTGGCCGACGCGGTCCACGCCGCCGGCGGTCTGATGGCGCCGCAACTCTGGCACGTCGGCGCCGTGGCCTCGAGCGACCCGAATTTCGCCGAGGCGGAGGCCTACGATAGTCCCTCTGGACTGGCCGGTCCCGATCGTCCGTTCGGTCAGGGTATGTCGCCCGAGGATGTCGCGGACGCCATCTCCGCCTTCGCCCGGGCCGCCGGCGACGCCAAGCGCGTGGGGTTCGACGCGGTGGAGCTTCACGGGGCTCACGGCTATCTGATCGACCAGTTTTTCTGGGAAGGCGTCAACCGCCGCGACGATCGCTTCGGCGGCCCCACGATCGCCGAGCGCGGTCGCTTCGCCGCGGAGATTTTGAAGGCGGTGCGTGTCGAGGTGGGACCCGACTTCCCCGTCATTCTGCGCGTCTCGCAATGGAAGCAGCAGGATTTCACCGCGCGCCTCGCCCAGACACCGGCCGAAATGGAGGCGTGGCTTCGCCCCCTCGTCGACGCCGGCGCCGACATGATCCACTGCTCGCAGCGGCGGTTCTGGGAAGCCGAATTCGACGGTTCCGACCTCAACTTCGCCGGCTGGGTGAAGAAGCTCCTGAACGTGCCCACGATTACCGTCGGCTCCGTCGGCCTCTCCGGAGATTTCTTCGAAGCCTTCGGCGGCGCGAGCTCCCAGCCCGCGTCTCTGGATGAACTCGAGCGCCGCCTCGATCGCGGCGACTTCGATCTGGTCGCCGTCGGCCGCGCCCTGCTCCAGGACCCGAACTGGGCGCGAAAGGTGCGTGAAGGCCGCAACGACGAGCTGATGGAATTTCGCCGGGAAGCGATGGCGACACTCTCTTAGAGTTTGGATTCTCTTAGAGTTTGGATCGCTTTTAGAGTTAAGATCGCTTTCGGTGCCACATTAAAGTCGGAGCATCTGGGGTAGCGCCGCCTGCCGACCCTTGTCGAGAAACGTGTTTCTGATCTACCAGTGCGAACGTGCCGGCAATCCACGCAGTAAGGGGCGTAATGAAAATGGGTCTTTATCTCCGCGTGTTTTTGGCAACAATAGCTGTGGTCGGCGCTGCTCAAGCTCAAGCTCAAGTGCTGCAACCGACTCCATCCAGCGTGCGAGAAATAGTGAGCGAATTCTTTGCCGATCTTAAAGCTGGAGACTCAAGCAAGGCATTTCACTTCGTGTTCAGAAAATCCGAGTCCAATCTCGGCGTAGCAAATATAGATAACCTTGCCGCGACCGCCGGGGGGATCGTAAAGAGTCTTGGCCCTATAAATAGCTACGAATTATTCAAATCCCAGTATATAACACCCCATTTTCTCAGGCAGATCTACATTGTTTACGGCGAAGTGGTGCCTCTATTTTTTACCATAGAATTTTACGACAGCGGTTCCGGCTGGAATGTAGTTTCCGCGCAATTATATACGTACGATAACGCAAAGAGCAACGGCTCGCTTGATGACGCAGTTTCGACCGACAACAAGGCCGAGGCGACCCATTCTACGGGCAAATAACCTAGGACTGCGCATCTCATTAACTAAGAACCCTGCGTCGTATTAGGCGTTGAAGTTCAACTTCAGCCCCGGCCTCGGCCAGCGGCATTTGTAGAGCTTGCCGGTCGAGGAACAGGTCACCCAGGCGTGGCGCATGTCTGCGCCGCCGAAACAGATGTTGGTCGTGACGAAGTCCGGAAAGGGATAGTGCTCGGTGGTCCCGTCGGGGTCAAAGGCGGTGATGCCGCCATTGAGGATGGTCGCGACGCAGACCTTGCCGCCGGCCTCAACCGCCAGACTGTCGAGGAACTGCACCCCCGGCAGATTGTGCACCGCCCGTCCGGGTGCGAAGCCGGCCGGCGGGGCCAGCACACCTGGCGCCGAGACATCGAAGGCCCACAGGCGGCCCATCTGGGTGTCGGCCAGATAGACCACGCCCTCGTCGGGCGAGAGACCCACGCCGTTGGGGCTGATCAGGTGATCGCGCGCGCGGACGATGTGTTTGCCGTCGCATGTCGCATAGTAGAGCGCGCCATGTCGGCGGCCCTCCGGCAGGCCCGCGCCGTGGTCGGAGAACCAGAAGCCACCCTGTTTGTCGAAGACCAAATCGTTGGGCCCGGCGAACCGGCGGCCGTCGCATGTGTCGTAGATCGTCTCGACCTTGCCCGTGGCGATGTCGACCCGCTGGATGTAGCCGCCGACGTGCTCCGGCGGCGTGGGTCCAGGGATGGTCAGGCCGTCCTGCTTGAGCCAGGTGAACGAGGCGCCGTTGTTGGTGACCCAGATCGCCCCGTCCGGTCCGATCGCCGCGCCGTTGGGTCCGCCGCCGGTCTCGGCCACCGTGGTCTTGGTTCCGTTCGGGGCCACGCGGGTAAGTACGCCGCCCTCGATCTCTGTCAGAATCACCGAGCCGTCGGCCATGGCGATCGGGCCTTCGGGAAAGCGCAATCCGTCCGTGACGAGTTCGATATCCATGGCGTCCTCCGATTTTCGCGGGACCCTACAGGCAACGGCGATCGTCCCGCTAG
Source organism: Caulobacterales bacterium (assembly GCA_038231315.1). Taxonomy (GTDB): domain Bacteria; phylum Pseudomonadota; class Alphaproteobacteria; order Caulobacterales; family Caulobacteraceae; genus Acaudatibacter. The sequence goes on along the minus strand of JBBRLN010000012.1, from coordinate 39,919 downwards.
CGCCGCGGCGAGGTTTTCGTCATGCCGCGTGGGGATGATAGACGAGCGGTATGTACTGTCCGCCGCATTTCCGTGAAGACCGCATGGAGGTTCAGCACGCGTTGATCCGGGCTCATCCGCTGGGCTTGATCGTCACCGCCGGCGCGGAAGGACTGAACGCCGATTCACTTCCGTTTCTGATCGACCCGACCGCTTCGCGGCGCGGAACTTTGATCGCCCACTTGGCCCGCGCCAACGATCATTGGCGGGCGCTCGCCGACGCCGAGGAATGCCTGATCGTTTTCCAGGGACCGCACGCCTATCTCAGCCCGTCCTGGTACGCGACGAAGCGCGTGACCGGAAAGGTCGTGCCGACCTGGAACTACATCACGGTCCACGCCTGGGGCCGACCGCGCGTCATCGACGACGTCGTCTGGCTGCGCGATCAGGTCGTCGACCTCACCGAGCAAAACGAGGCTTCGCTTTCCGAGCCCTGGCGCGTCGAAGACGCCCCCGAGACCTTCGTCGCCTCGCAGCTGCGGGGCATCGTCGGCCTCGAGGTCGTCATCGACCGCATCGAGGGAAAATGGAAAATGAGTCAAAATCGCTCCGAAGCGGATCGCGCCGGAGTGGTTGAAGGATTGCGCCTGGGCGGCGGGGCAAACATCGCCGTGGCCGATTGCATCGCCTCGGCGACCCCAAGCTGATGCGGGCGGCTCCGCGACCGCTAAGCGCCGTGTGAAAATGAGAAGATATTCGAGCACGATGGGTCGGGGGCCGGCGGTCAGTGCTTTCCGATCAGCGGCGGCGCGACTCAAAAGCTTCGGCTGACCACCGCTTTCAGCAGGATCGGCGCGGTGAGCTGGTTGCCGTTGACCCGCTGGTAGAGTGGAAAGCCCACGTCGCCGTAGAGCTTCCATTTGCCCACAGCCACCTCGATCCCCGGCGCCACGACCAGGCGCTCGTAGCCGCTGCCCTGCGCGTTCGCGGTGGCGACGCCGCTGTCCGCGGCGCGAACAGAGCCTTCGAGTTGGAGGAGGGGCGTGAAGGTGACCTTGTCCGTCACCTTGCCGAGACCCCCGTAGGAGACGCCGATCGCGCCGTTGACCTCGTTGCCGGGTGAGTAGCCATCCTGCGTCGCCAGGGTCACCTGCGCCCGAGCCTGGACGAAATAGGTCCAGGTACGCGCCTTGTTCAGGTCTCCCAGATGATAGACTCCGAGCAGCAAATCCGTGCTGCCCGTGCCGATCGCGGTGTCGCGGTCGAAACCGGGATAGCGGAAGTCACCCGTCGGCAGCTTCACGCCGATCGTGACCCCGGTCGCGCGGTCGCGGAACAGGCCGCTGTAGGTGGCGGTGAGGCGAACATCGCCTAACGCCGCGTGCTCGAACCGGTCCACGCCGCCATCGTCGGCGGCGGTGCGGAAGACGCGGTTGGCGAGCGGAATTTCCACGGCCACGCGCCAGTTTGGGGAGAGGTTGTACTGCCCGCCGACGGTGACGAATTCGGTCTGGATCTGCTTGTCGGCGTTGTCCGCGGCGGGCGCGCGGTGGTCGCCGCTGAAGTTGCGGTTCTGGTTGAGATAATCGGTCTCGACGTAGACCGTTCCGGCGCCCGCCAGGGGAAGGAGGTTGCCGGCGCCGACGCCAAAGCCGCCGCAACCGCAGGCGCACGCGTTCGCGATCGCGGGCAGGGATAAAGCGAGCGCGGCCGCCGAGGCCGCGCCAAGGGTTCTGGATGTCATCGATTGCAAGCTCCGCGAGCGGCCGTTTCGCGGCCGGTCGTACACGTATGATCGGGGTCGCCGGTCGAGGCCGGCTTGGCTAAAGGCTGATCAAACGAGGCTTGAGGGGGGTGCGTGGGAGGGCGGCGGGGGCGCGGCGAGTCCCAAACCCGTCGTTGCGAAGACGACGGGCGGGCTTATGGCTGCGGGTGACCAGTGGGCGTAGACCAGAGGCTCCATCGCCGGCGTGGTCAACGCGCTGCCGGCGTGAGCGGCGAATTCGCAGGTTCCACCGTGGCGGGGTTTCACCGGCGTTGGCGAGTGAGCCTTGCCCATCGGCATGGTCATGGCTATCGTCGCGGCGGGCGGCGCGACCATCGGACCGTCGCCCGTGCAAAGCACCAGAATGGGACCGTGCGCGCCTTGAACCAGCATGGTTCCGGGTGGCGAACCGATGCGCGCCAGCAGCGCCACCACGACGCTGGCCAACCACGCGCCTCGGCGAACGGCTTGGAGAAAAGGTCGGCGGCTCATCTGTGGAGCAAACGTCCCGCCAACGCCGCGCGATTAGCCTTTGGGAAGGACGCGGATGATCGCCATCATGCCGTTATCCTCGTGGCCGAGGATATGGCAGTGGTAGACGAAGTCCCCCACGGTGTCGCCGCGGAAGTCCATGCGGACGGTGATGCTCGGATAGGGTCCTTTTCCGCTCCAGTAGGGCACGTCGTACGTATCCTGGAATTGTTGCTGATCGGCGGGCACGGGAACGCCGTTCACCGCCGTCACCACGAAGTGGATCTGATGGATGTGGAAGACGTGCAGTTCCTGCGCGCGGTTCTCGATCGTCCAGGTCTCCACCGCGCCCTGATGGGTAATGATTGCCGGCGGGTTGTTCGCGTCGAACAAGGTCGGAGTCGCGCCGTCCACGGTGATGTAGAAGTTGGTCGGGCTCGCCGGATCGCTCGGATCGGAAAGCACTTCGGAGAAATAGAGTTTCCGGACGGTCTGCACGGGAGCTGTCATCAGGCCCGCGAACCGTTGCGCTCCGGGCGCCCCGGCGGTCGTCGCCATCGTCGATTCAGTTTTTGCCGCCGCGTCGTCGATGCGCGACGCGGTGGAGGCCAGACCGCCCACGAGCGATGTCTTGAGGATCGCCAGGTTGCGATAGGTGTCGTTGTCGCCGAACGGGCCGGTGTCGATGGCGCGAGTGGCGAAGAACGCGTCCCTCACCCGTGCCGACGGCGTGGTGACGATGAATTCCGCTCGGCCGGCGGGAGGAAGAATCAGGTGATCGGTCGTAAAGGTCTTGCCTTTGGCGGTCCCGTCCTGCGACCCCGTCGCGACGCCGTCCAGCGCGACCACGGTAAGCGGCTGATTGACCCCATCGTATCTGACGACAACGTCTGAAATCGTATCGGCGGAGGCGTTCAGCACGCGCCAGAATTCCCGGCGCGAGGGTGGGGTCGGAAGAACGCCCGGTTTCGAGGCGGGATAGCTGTTGGGGACATAGTTCAGGGAGATGTCCCAGGCCGGCACCGATCCGCCAGGCGTCAGGCCCCCGGCGACGACCAGGTCGCGGATGATCAGGGTGCGCTCCGGCAGTCCCTTGACCGCCGGCTGGACCGCCTCGATCCCATCGACGACGATCGCGCCCGAAGCGCCGCCCTGCAGCGCCCCTTCCGCGAAACCATGGATATGGGGGTGATACCAATAGAGGCCGGGCGGCTCGTCCGTGGGGAACTTCAGGGAATAGGCGTAGGTCTGGCCTGTGTTGATGATGGTGTGGATCACCTCGTCGGAGTGGCAGGTCGGCGAGATGTTCGCACCATGGAAGTGCATGTTGACCGACGTGGGGTTCATTGTCGGCGAGAGGCAGGGCTGAGGCCCAACCGCCATCGTCATGCTCTTGAACGCGTTGGCGACCGACGGCGGGATGTCGTTCGTCAAAGTGATGTTGAGCGTGTCGCCCGGATTTACGTGAAGGGTGGGGGACTGGATCCCATTCGGCGTGACGAAACAGAATAGACGGCGGCCGTCGCTATCGAGCGTCGTCTCATATTTCAGCGCGACATTGAGCTGACCGTTGTGACTGTAGAGGTCGAAGGGCTGGGTCACGACGCTGCCGGCCGCGGGCCGAGCGCAGGTTTGGCTTCCGGGAGAGTCGATGAACTTCACCGCCGATTTCGGTGCGCTCGCCGAACTCTTGCTCGCGTCGCCTGATGGAATTTGCGTCGATATGACCGCCGCGGCCGAAAGACCCACCAGCGCGACGGCGCTGGAAACAACTGCTCTGTTCATGATTTTAGCCCCTGAGATTGAGAATCGTTATCAAACAGATTGCAAGCCGTCAATCCGCTTTGATCGCTCTCGTGTCAGGGCATCGGTTAGGCTCGGGTCGAGGCTTCGCTTCCCATCCGATCGAGGGCGCCCTGGAGGATCCAAGCGGCGGCGAGCTTATCGACGGCGCCCGAGCGCCGCGCTCGCGTGGTGTCCGCCTCGTCGATCAGAACCCGGTTCACCGCCGCGCTGGAGAGCCGCTCATCCCAGAATGCGATGGGAAGATCGCGAAGGCGCGTCAGGTGCCGGGCGAAGGCGCGGGCGGACTGGCAGCGCGGCCCCTCCGTGCCATCCATGTTCACCGGAAGGCCGATCACCAGACCCTCGGCGCCGCGTTTCGTCATGAGCTCGAAAAGCGCTTCCACGTCCGTGGTGAACTTCCGCCGCTCGATAAGGGCGAGGGGGCTGGCGATCAGCCACGTCGTATCGCTGACCGCGACGCCGATGGTCCGGCTTCCCAGATCGAGCCCGACCAGGGGCGCGCCCTTCGCGACCACACGCTGCAAGTCCGGCAAATCGACAATGGCCATGAGCGCCGCGTCCTCTGTTTTCCTTGGAGCGCGGGCTTCCTGCCCGTTTCCCCGCCTAGGGCGACTGTGAGCCCCCCGCTCCGACACGACTCCGGGTTCTTTGCGACCTATAGCTTGTCAAACCGGGAGGCGCGCGCGTAACCGGAGCCGCTTCACGAGGACTGCCATGACCATCGATGTCGAAACCGTGCGGAAGGTCGCGAAACTGGCGCATATCCGCCAGCCGGAGGAGACGCTCGCCGCTTTGGCCGCCGAGCTTTCGGGCATCATGGGTTGGATCGAACAGCTTGGCGAAGTGGATACCGATGGCGTCGAGCCGATGACCTCCGCCGTCGCCGCGACGCTGCCTCTGCGCGAGGACGTCGTCACCGATGGCGGAGAGGCCGCCCTGATACTGGGCAATTCGCCCCTATCTCGGAACGGCTTCTTCGTCGTGCCCAAGGTGGTTGAATAGTGGGCGACCTCACGGGCCTGAGTCTGACCGGAGCGGTTGAGGGCCTCCGCAGGCGCGACTTCTCCTCCGAGGAGATCACGCGCGCGCACCTCGCCGCCATCGCGGCCGCGAGACCGCTGAACGCCTATGTTCTTGAGACCCCCGAGAAGGCGCTGGCCATGGCCCGCGCCGCAGACGACCGCATCGCGGCGGGGGCGGGCGGCCCCCTGGAAGGCGCGCCGATCGGTATCAAGGACCTCTTCTGCACCGAAGGCGTCCGCGCCACGGCGGGATCGAACATCCTCGGCAACTTCATCCCGCCGTATGAGTCCACGGTCACCGCCAACCTCTGGCGCGACGGGGCCGTGATGCTCGGCAAGCTCAACATGGATGAGTTCGCCATGGGATCATCCAACGAAACCAGTGCTTTCGGGCCGGTTTCTAATCCCTGGCGGTCGCGCGGAAGCAACGCGGCGCTGACGCCGGGCGGGTCATCAGGCGGCTCCGCGGCCGCGGTGGCGGCCGGGCTCGCCCTGGCGGCGACGGCGACCGACACGGGCGGCTCCATCCGGCAGCCCGCATCGTTCACCGGCACGGTTGGGATCAAGCCCACCTACGGTCGCTGCTCGCGTTGGGGCGTGGTGGCCTTCGCCTCGTCCCTGGATCAGGCCGGGCCGATCACTCGCACGGTGGCCGACTCGGCGCTTTTGCTGAAGTCTATGAGCGGTCACGACCCCAAGGATTCCACAAGCTTACCGGCGGAAGTTCCGGATTTTCCGGCCTTTGTCGGCAAGTCACCGAAGGGGCTTCGGATCGGTGTTCCCCGAGAGTATCGCGTGGACGGCATGCCCCCCGAGATCGAGACGCTGTGGTCGAACGGCGTCGAATGGCTGAAGGAGGCGGGCTGCGAGATCGTCGAAGTCTCCCTGCCACACACGAAATATGCCTTGCCGGCCTATTACATCATCGCCCCGGCCGAAGCCTCGTCCAACCTCGCCCGATACGATGGTCTGCGCTATGGCGCGCGCGTCGAGGGCGGTTCGCTCAACGAGACCTACGAACTCACGCGGGCGAAGGGTTTCGGCGCGGAGGTCAAGCGTCGGGTTTTGATCGGGACCTACGTCCTCTCCGCCGGCTACTACGACGCCTATTATCTCAAGGCCCAGAAGGTCCGCCGCCGCATCGCCGACGATTTCGACGCCGCGTTCGAAAAGGTGGACGCCCTGCTGACCCCCACCGCGCCCTCGGCAGCCTTCGCCCTGGGCGAGCGTTCCGATGATCCGGTGGCGATGTATCTGAACGATATCTTCACCGTAACGGTGAATCTTGCGGGCCTGCCGGCGATCAGCCTGCCCGGCGGCCTCGGCGGCGCCGGCTTGCCGCTCGGTCTGCAGCTGATCGGCCGCGCCCTCGACGAAGGCACGCTCTTCACCCTGGCCGGCGCGGTGGAAAAGGCCGCCGCGTTCAACGCGAAACCGGAGCGTTGGTGGTGAGCGAAGCGCCGTCGCCCAAGCGTCGGCAAGGGTTCTGGCTGACGGCGGGGGAGATCATCGGAGCGCTGGCCCTGGTCGTCGCGGTGCTGGGTTATTGGGAAGGCCACAAGCAGCACGCCGAAGAGACCCGGCGCGCCACGTCCGCCGCCAAGGCCCAGGCCGCCTTCGTCGTCACCGGGAGCGCGGACGCCGACGGACGCCGGATCGTTCTTCATTCGATGAAAAGCGCCCAGGCCGTCCAGAGCCAACGCTATGTCTTTCCGCACGCGATCCTGGACCACGCGATGGAGGTCGACGCCGCCGCGCCGCGCATAGAGCTTTCCTGGATCGAGGATGGCCTGCGCAAACAGGCCCAAAGGGGTCCGAAGTCCGGCGAGAGCACGGTTCCCGTGGCGATCGTCACCACCTTCGTCGAGGACGGCGACACCCGGACCGACACATCGCTCTACCGCGTCGGCTACGCCTGGAAACCCCGACTCTTCGGCGGCCCGAAAATCGCCTTGCAAGGGATCGAGCTCAGCCGCCGCGCGATCAAGGGCGATCCGAAGGCGGCGGTGGGGGACGGAAGATCGGGATGAAGATCGTCGACGTCTGCGGCTTCTATTCCGAAAAAGGCGGAGGGGTTCGCAGCTACGTCCATCAGAAGTTCGAGGCCGCCAAGGCCGCCGGACACGACCTGACGGTCATCGCCCCCGGCGCGGAAAGCCGTGTGGAAGCGACACGCGGCGGCAAGATCGTCTGGATCGCGAGCCCCCTCATGCCCTTCGACGCCAACTACCGGCGCTTTCGCGGTCACCGCGAGGCGTGGAAGGCGCTCGACGCCGAGGCGCCGGACATCGTGGAGGGCTCGTCGCCCTGGGGCAGCGGCTGGATCGCCGGCCATTGGCCGGGCCGGGCAAAGCGGGCGCTGATCTTCCATCAGGATTTCGTCGCGGGCTATCCCTATACGGCGCTGGGCGGCGTGTTGCCGCGCGACAAGATCGACGGACTCTTCGCGCCGTACTGGCGGCACGTCCGCGGGCTCTCGGCGCTCTTTGATGTCACGGTCACCGGCGGGGAATGGCTGGCGCGCAGGCTGGAAGGCTTCGGCATCGCCAACGCCCGCGCGGCGCCCTTCGGGATCGAGCGCGGCCAGTTCTCGCCGGACCGGCGGGACGAGGCGCTGCGCCAGGAACTGCTCGCCCTGTCGGAGGCGTCGCCCAGCGGCAAGCTGATCATCGCCGTTGGTCGCTTCCATCCGGAAAAGCGGCAGCCGATGCTGATCGAAGCCTTCGCGAAAGCGCGCCGAAGACGGCCCGACCTCGGCCTCGTCCTGATCGGCGACGGCCTGACGCGAAAGGCCGTCGAACGCGCCGCCCGCAAGGCCGGCAATGTCCACCTCTTCGGCGCCGTCACCGACCGCGACCGCCTCGCCGCCCTCTACGCCAGCGCCGACCTGCTGATCCACGGCTCGGGCGCCGAGACCTATGGCCTGGTCGTCGCCGAGGCGATCGCGTCGGGGTTGCCGGTGGTTGTGCCGGATGTGGGCGGCGCCGCCGATCTCGTGACCGAGGGGAGGGGTCGGACCTATTCGCTGGGAGACGCGGACGCATGTACAGCGGCGATCCTGGAGGCGCTGTCCGAAGTCATGCCGGCGCCCCTCACCGAACCCTCGTATTCAGACGACCACTTCGTCAGGCTGTTCGAGCTCTACGCAGGTCTCGTATCGTTCAGGTGATGGACATCGGCGATTTCGACGATACGCCACAACGCCTGAATAGCGTCGGCCACGAGCGATTCCCAAACCTACTCCCGCGCGCTCTTCCAGGCCGACTTTGTCCAAAACCTGAGCCTGCTGGCACTGCCGGCCGAGACATCGTCGCGATGCTGCACTACGGGCGTCCCGCTGAACAGCGGCTTGGCGCGCGCCAGGCAGATGGGAGAGACGTTCTAGCGTTTACCTGCCGGGTCCGCCCGGCGTGGGGTCGCTTGCCTCATTTGCCGCGGGGTTGTCCGGACCATCGTCTTCCACGGCGTCTCCCTCGATCTTTTCCTTGATCCAATCCGCGAAGAAGGCGACGTCGGTGATGACGTTGGGGCCGTCATCGCAGCCCGCCACCCAGGAAACGATGCCGACCAAAGTCACCGCCCGTCCCTGGCCACCTATGTCATCTGTCGCGGCGCCGCCGCTGTCGCCCTGGCACACCGAAGCGTTCTCGCTCACATGTCCTTCGTCATTCGCGATTAGGCAAGCCGTCCCCGGCGGCAGCTCGAATGTCGGGTCGTCCAGCCGGCTGGAGAACTGGGATATGCATTGGTCTCGCGGCAGGACTCTCATCGCGGCCAATTGCAGCACGTAGGAGGTTTCGATAGCCTGCTTGATCCCATCAAGATAGTCGACGGTCTCGAACTCTTTTGTCGAACCCCAACCGGCGATTAGGACCGGCCACGACGCATCCAGGGCGGAGTCGGGCAGCGCCACGGTTTCCACGAAACGAGGGACGATCTCGGCGGGGTGGTCGAGGCGTATCAGCGCGATGTCGTTCGAAGGGGGCGACGTCGGTGTGGAGCGCACATAGCCGCCGTGCGAAAACCCGCCGACGCCGTGTCTGAACTGCACATGGTCGCCCGTCTCGCTCAGATCGATATGGCCCATTCGCACTCTGATCTGGCGTAGAATTTCGCCAGGTTTGCTCAGACCTGGCGTCTCGAGGCAGTGCCGCGCCGTGACGACCCAGGAGGGGGAGACCAGGACGCCCCCGCAATGGTGGCGGTCCTTCACGTCCGCCGCCAGTTGACCCCCGATCTGACCCCACTCGATCTGGATTTGCCAGGGCGCATCGCCGCGTTCCGCGTCTAAACCGTTCGTGATCGCATGCGCGCTTGGGCCACGGACTATCGCCGTCCAGAGGGCGACCGCGACCGCGACGCGGCGGAACGCCCCGATGTCAGGCGCTCTCAAGGCGGACAGTTGGGGTCAGTCTTCGACTCGCACGTGGGGACCATCGGCTTGGGATTGCCCGCGTCGCCGTTCGGTTCGGCGGTCGACATCGGGTCCGGCTGGGGTGATGCGGTGGCCTGGGGCGCCGCGCAGGTCTGTTGATTCGGGTCACATGGGGGGGTGTCCGACGCCGCGGGCGCGCTTCCGGCGGTGCTGTCGCGAGGGCTCGTGACATCCTGGGCGTGAACAATCATCGGGGCGGCGGCGAGCATCGAGACCGCGAGCAGAGCGGCAAGTGAACCGAGCGACATGATTAGCATCCCCAGTACAATTCTTACGATCAACTTGCACTGTGCTGGCAATAGCTGCAATTGCAAGCGGTCATTTTATTGGCTGGACTGTCGCGCGACGCGCGTAAGACGCGAGGCAAACCTCTTGTTGGCGCGCAAGGGATCCATCAGCGGATCAGTGGCCAGCGACGTTACACCGGAGTCGGCTCCGGCGAACGCGGCGTCCAGCGCCACGATCGCGTGGTCGAACTGGCCCCACTGCGCGAGGACCTGCACCTGCTGATAGAGCGAGGTCTCGCCCTTGTCCGCGATCAGGTTTCGGAAGGCGGCCGCGGCGCCCGCCGCATCGCCCAATTTCTGCAGCGTCATGGCCTGACCCGCCAGCCGGAGGTAGGCGAGGGGTTCGAGGTCGTATTCCGCCTTGGCGACCGCATACTGGCCCCGCAGGAAGAGGGCCTCGCCGATCAGCGCATGAGCCCCTGGAGCGCCGGGATTGAGCTCCAGAGCCCGACGCATGGCCTGAGTGGCCTCGTCATAGCGCCGCGCGTCGACCAGATCATAGGCCAGGGCCCGGAACACGCGAGGATTGAGCGGATCGAGCTTGGCCGCCCGTTTCACCGCGTCCACGGCCGCCCGACCGTGACCCACTTCGCTGCTGTAAATGCTGTACATGGTGAGGATGTCGGCGTCTCCGCTCCCGGACTTCATTGCGCTCGCGAAGGCCTGACGCGCCCCCGCCGCGTCGCTCGTGGTGTTGTGCAGCACCTCGCCCAACGTGGCCTGCGCCTGGGCCAGGTCGGGCGACAGTTGGACGGCGCGCCGCGCCGATTCCAAGGCCGCCGCGTAGATTGGTCGGACCTTCTCCGGCGGCACAAACTGGTTGCCTATCGTCAGCAAGGTGCGCGCCCGTGCGGCGTGGGCGGCCGCGAAGCGCGGATCGTCCCGTGTGGCCGCCTCGAACATAGACAAGGCTTGGCGATATACCGCTTCGCCACCTCCAGCGTCGAACAGGCGTCGGCCTCGCAGATAGGCGTCGAACGCCTCGGGGTTGGCGGTGCCGCCGCGGCTGAGAGCAGCGATATCCTGGCCGAGCAGCTGAATTCTCAGAGCCTCGGCCACGGCCTGAGCCACGCCGCTCTGGACGGCGAAAACACCCTTCATGCTGCGATTGTAGGTGTTCGACCAACGCTCGAAACCTGTTCGGGCGTCCACCAGGGTGGCGGTTATGCGGACCAGTTCGCCGCTGCGCCGCACACTGCCGTCCAGCAGATAGGCGACGCCGAGCGTCACGCCGATCGCGGCCGGCAGCTCCCGGGTGTTCTTGAACCGGGACGAGGAGATCCGCGAGACGACCTGCAACTGCCCCAACCGCGCGAGCCCGTCGATCAGTTCGTCGGTGAGACCATCGGAGAAATACTCCTGGGCCGGGTCTCCACTGAGGTTGGCGAGCGGCAAGACCGCGATACTATTTTTGGCGATCACGGCCGTCGCGGCGGCCGGAGGCGGCGCGCAGGCAATTCCAGCCACGTGGCATGACACGCCCGGTGGTACGGCCAGGAGGCCAGCCACGAGCGCGAGGCCGCCCAACGCGACGGTCCCGACGGCAAATGCCCGGCCTCTGCCCTGACGAGGCGGCGCCGCACGCGCCGTGGGGCTGGGCCGTATGCTCCCATCCATGACCGCCCTGGTCGTGGCCAGCAGATCGAAGAAGCGCGGGTCGCGACGCGATCCGCGCCAGCCGACCAGATCGAGACTCTGGTGTTGGCCGAACCCCAGAGGCGCTTCCACGGGGTCGATGACCACCGGCAGATATTTGCCGCGCCGCAAAGCGCGCGCGGCTTCGTCCTGCACGAAATGACCCTCCGGTCCGGTCGAACCGTGGCTCCAGACGACGATGACGCAGGACGCGGTGTCGAGATTGGCGCGGATGGTCTCGCGCCATGCGGCTCCGCCCTCGATTTGGACGTCCCACCAAACCCGCAGCCCCTCGGCCACAAGGGCGTCGACGAGCGGCCGAACCCGGTCACGATCCTCGCGCTTGTAAGACAGGAAGACGTCACTCATCCGAGCACCCCCGGACGCAACGTATCGGAGGGGTTGAGCCGCCGCCAGCGCGGGGGCCGGCGCATCTCGCGCGCTTGACAGCAAACCCCCGCCCCCTCACGAAATTACGCTCCGGAGGGATCGACCATCGCCACGCCCAACACCCTGATCTTCGTCGATATGCCCTCGGACGATCCGGCGGCGGCGGCGAAATTCTACGCCAAGGTCTTTGGCTGGGTCGACGACGCCCGGATGCCCGGCCTTTTTCATCGCATGAACCCCGGCGGATGTATCAAGGGTCCGGACGGCCTCGAGACGAAGGTCGCCAATCTTCACATCGGCGCTTCCAAGGCCGCCAATCGCAGGCCGCACCCCGAGCGGGCGGGTCCCGAGCCCCGCGGGCTGGCCGCGCCAGGGCAGAAGCCGCGCGCTTGGATCCTCGTCGGCGATGGCCAGTCCGAGGCAATGATGCTGGACACTGCGGTGAAGCTCGGCGGCAAGGTGCTGTGGCGCAACCATTTCTGGAAAGAATTCAACGGTTATTGCTGCGCCCTCGCCGATCCGTGGGGCAATGAGTTCGTGCTTTGGTCGCGCGGCGGTCCGGGGGCCGAGGCTCTTCCGGGATACACCCAGGAATAGGAAATCTCGGCCATGGACGCTCGCGTCAACTCGCTCGACGCCCACTGGATGGGGTTCACCAACAACCGTGGCTTCAAGGCCAACCCCAAGCTGATCGCCCGCGCTAAGGGCATGCACTACTATACCGAGAGCGGCCGGCCGATCCTCGACGGGGCCGCCGGCCTGTGGTGCGTCAACGCCGGACACTGCCGCGAGGAGATCATCGAGGCGATCCGCCGCCAGGCCGGAGAACTGGACTTTGCGCCGACCTTCAACCTCGGCCACCCTCTATCGTTCCAGCTCGCCAATCGCGTCGCCGGAATGTTTCCTCAGGGTTTGAACCGGGTGTTCTTCTGCAACTCCGGGTCCGAGGCGGTCGATTCGGCGTTGAAGATCGCGCTCGCCTACCAGAAGGCGATCGGGCAGGGCACGCGCACCCGCCTCATCGGAAGGGAACGCGGGTATCACGGCGTCGGCTTCGGCGGCCTTTCAGTGGGCGGCATGGTCAACAACCGGCGCCAGTTCGGCCTCGGACTGCCGGGCGTCGATCACCTGCGCCACACCCACAATCCAGCGGGCGGCGTTTTCCATCGCGGGCAGCGCGAGAGGGGCGCCGATCTGGCCGAAGACCTGGAGCGCCTGGTCGGCCTGCACGGCGCGGACACCATCGCCGCGGTCATCGTCGAGCCCGTCGCCGGATCGACCGGCGTTCTGGTGCCGCCAAAGGGCTACCTCGAGCGCCTGCGCGAGATCGCCAGCAAACACGGCATCCTGCTGATCTTCGACGAGGTGATCACCGGCTTTGGTCGTCTCGGTGCGCCGACGGCGGCGCAGTTCTTCGGCGTCACCCCCGACCTGATCGCCTGCGCAAAGGGTCTCACCAACGCCGCCGTTCCGATGGGCGCGGTCGCCGCGGCGAGACACGTTTACGAGGCGATCATCGACAACGCGCCCGCTGGCATCGAGCTCTTCCATGGCTACACTTACGGCGGCCACCCCCTCGCCGCCGCCGCCGGTCTAGCGGCGCTCGACCTCTACGAGAATGACGGAATCTTCGATAACGCCAAGGCCATGAGCGCGGCTTTCGAAAGCGCCATCCATGGCCTTCGCGAACGGCGCAACGTGGTCGACGTCCGCAACCTCGGCATCGTCGGCGCCGTGGAAGTGAGCCCGCGAGCGGACGCCCCTCTCGGCGCGCGCGGCATGGAGATTTTCAATCGCTGTTTCGACGAGGGTCTATTGTTGCGGGTCACGGGGGATGTGCTCGCGCTCTCCCCGCCGCTGATTTTAGAGCAGGCGCACATCGATGAGATGTTCAATATTCTCGGCCGTGTCCTCGACGCGGTCGATTAGCGAACGAGCGCCGATTTCGGCTTGGCGGTCTGCGTTGAGATCGTCACATTCGACGACTAGACTCCCCGTCTCGAACAGGAGGAATGTCCATGACCACCACCGAACTCGCCAAGGATTTCGTCGCCCTCTGCGCTGCCGGCAATTTCGCCGAGGCCGGGGAGAAATATTGGAGCGACGATGTCGTCAGCATTGAAGCCATGGGCGATATGAAGGAGGTGCGCGGCAAGGCCAACGCGCGTGGCAAGGGTGAGTGGTGGAGCAACGCCCACGAGGTCCACTCGGCCGAATGCCAGGGCCCTTACGGCAACGGCGACCAGTTCGCGGTGCGCTTCCTGATGGACCTCACCGTCAAGGAAAGCGGCCAACGGCTCAAGATGGACGAGGTCGGTCTCTACACCGTGAAGGACGGCAAGATCGTCGAGGAGCGCTTCTTCTACAACGGCTAACGCGGGCGTCGGAGCCGCTTCCCTTATCGCCCAGCGGGCGCCGACGCGGAAGCTGTGGCGTTTCAATCGCTTCCGCGACTATAGTCGCGGGGCCGGTGAGGGGCGTGGTCGATCGACGTTCAAGGGGAACTACAAATGCTGAGCAAAACTCGTCTGGGACGGGGACTGCCGTTCGCGGTCGCGCTGGTGGCGCTCACGGCGGTCGCGCGGGCTCAGGCCGCGCCGGTGACGGTGATCGCCGAGATCAACGCCAAGATCGGCGAAGAGGCTAAGCTGAAAGCCGGCTTGCTCACCCTGGCCGCGGCGTCGCGAGGCGAACCGGGTTCGTTAAGCTACACCCTCCTGGAGAATCCCGCGAAGCCGGGCCAGTTCTTCACCTATGAGGTCTGGGCCGACCAGGCCGCGATAGACGCTCATCTCAAAGGCCCGGCGATCGGCGCGGCGATGTCGACGATGCAGGCGACCCTGGGCGCGCCCCCGGTCATCACCATGCTGAAACCGGTCTCCTGACGCGGGATGATCGTCGTCCACCACCTGGAAGACTCGCGATCGCAGCGCATCCTCTGGTTGCTCGAAGAACTCGGCCTTCCCTACGAGGTGAAGCGGTACGCGCGCGATCCCATAGGCCACCTCGCGCCGCCCGAATTGCTGAATGTCCACCCGCTGGGCAAGTCGCCGGTGATCACCGAAGACGGGCGCGTCATCGCCGAGACCGGCGCGATCGTGGAATATCTGGTCGACCGCCACGGCCAGGGTCGTCTGCGGCCGGTGGACGGAACGGACGATCGCCTCGCCTATACCTATTGGCTGCATTTCGCCGAGGGCTCGGCGATGCCGCCGGCGGCGATGAAGATGGTCTTCGACATGATCTCGCAACAGGCGCCCTTCCTGGTCCGACCGATCGCGGCGGCCATCGGCAAGGGCGTCAATGCGCAGTACCTGACGCCGACCATTCGGCGACAGCTCGACTTCATGGAACAGTCCCTCGTGAAGTCGCCCTGGTTCGCCGGCGCCGAGTTCACGGCCGCCGACGTGATGATGAGCTTTCCCGTCGAAGTCACCGCCGAGCGCGGCGATCTCAAGGGATTTCCAAAGCTGACGGCGTGGCTGACGACGGTTCACGATCGACCAGCCTTCCGCGAAGCGCTCCGGCGCGGCGGACCCTACACCTACGCCTGACCGCCGTTCAGATTGCGCGCATCCGGTTGCCGCGCGGGTTGTGCTCGACCTCGGCCAGGCCGAGCCGCTCCATCAGTGGCGGAACATACATGGCAAAGCGGCCCCGCAGACCCTTTTTCAGTCCATACCAGCCGCCGACTGGATTATCCGACGCCCGCGCCCAAGCCTCCACGGTTCCGATCTTGGCGTCCTTCTGCTCGTCCGCCGAACCCAGTTCCACCCAGTCGCCGGCGGCATTCAGCATCGCGTGAAGATCCTCGAGGCAGCGGGCGTCGTAGAAGAGCACCGTCTTGCCGACCGTGCAGACGAGCACTTCGCGACCGTCTCGCGTGTCCCGATGCATGGTGAAATCGGAGCTCAGGGGCGGCGTCTTCAGCCGCCACGGATCGTCGGGCGTTCCGCTGCCGTCAGCCATGGTTTCGCTCCCCCGTGCTTTTCCACACCGCTCGTGTTGCTATACGCCGCCTCTGGACTGTCGCAACGGAGAGAGTCTCGCCATGCTCATGCTCAAGCCGAACTGCGAGTGCTGCGACAAGGACCTTCCACCGGCGAGCAGCCAGGCCGCAATCTGCAGCTTTGAATGCACCTTCTGCGCCGACTGCGCGGAGCGGGTGTTCGGCGGCGTCTGCCCCAATTGCGGAGGCGGCCTGACCGCGCGGCCCATCCGTCCGGTCCATCTTCTGGAGAAGTTCCCACCGTCCGCCGAACGCTATCTGCGAGCGCGCCCCTCCGCCGCCTGACGAACCAAAGGCCTCCTCAGCGAAAGGCTAGGCCGTCGAAGTCTCCCGCCGAGCGCCAGCCGTCCAGGTATTTGAAATAGGCGCTCGCTCCCAGCGGATAGCCGACATTGAGCGCGGCGGCCGGTCCGGGGTCGCGGCCTTCATTGTTGTAATAGCCAGGGGTGCAGTCGGGGGAGCCGAGCATCGGGCCGACGCCGCTTCGCAACAGGGTGATCCAGGCGTCCTGAGCTTCCTTCGTCACTTCGACGGTCTTCGCGCCCTGAGCGCGGGCGTGCTTGACGATGATCGCAATGGTCTTGCCCGCTTCGGTGAGGTTGTGCGGCACGTTGGAGATCAGGTTGGCCCCCTGGGTCGGCTGGACGAAAAAGGCGTTGGGGAAGCCGTGAACGTGGATGCCATGCTTGCTCTTCATGCCCTCGGACCAGGCGTCGGACAGTTTCAGCCCGTCACGCCCGACCATATCGAAGCCCGCGCGGCGCTTGTACTCGGTGCCGACCTCGAAGCCGGAGGCATAGATGATGCAATCGACCTCGTACTCGCGGCCGTTGACCACCACACCGGTCTCGGTGATGCGCTCGACCCCCTTGCCTTCGGTATCGACGAGTTGAGTGTTCGGGGCGTTGAAGGCCTGAAGGTAGGCGTCGTGGAAACATGGCCGCTTGCAGAGTTGTCGATACCAGGCCTTCAGATTCTGCGCCGTGCCCGGGTCCGCGACGATGGCGTCCACGCGCGAGCGGATCTCCTCCATCTTCTCGAAATCGGAATCCTCATAGGCCGCCAGCATATTGGCGGGCGTCATGCGCTCGGGCGGCAGGGAGAAGATTTTCGCGCGGATTCGGCGGGAGAGATCGGTCCAGCCGTCCTTCACGAGGTCTTCGGTTTCGGCGCCCCCCGGTCCCTGGTTGGCGGTGAAGTTCTCCAGCCAGCGCTGCTGCCAGCCGGGAGTCGCGATCTCGCTGAACCACTCCGGGTCGATCGGGGCGTTGGCCCGGACATCAACCGATGAAGGCGTCCGCTGAATGACGTAGAGCGCCTTGGCGGCGCGCGCGAGGTGCGGCACGGCCTGCACCGAGGTCGCCCCGGTGCCGATGATCGCCACGCGCTTGTCCGCCAGCCCCGTCATCGGCGCGCCGGAAGGATCGCCACCCGTGTAGTCGTAGTCCCATCGGCTGGTATGAAACGAGTGACCCTTGAAACTTTGGATCCCAGGGATGCCGGGGAGTTTCGGCACGTGGAGCGGACCGGTGCCCAGCCCGATGAAGTCCGCGGTGAAACGGTCGCCGCGATTGGTCGAGACGATCCAGCGCGCGGCTTCCTCGTCCCAGGTCAGGTCCTCGACGACCGTGTGGAAGAGGGCGTTGTCGTACAGGCCGAACTGGCGGCCGATCCGCCGGCACTGCTCGAGGATCTCAGGGGCGTGGGCGTATTTCTCGCTGGGCCGGTGCCCCGTCTCCTCCAGGAGGGGGACGTAGACCATCGAAGCGGTGTCGCACTGCGCGCCGGGATAGCGGTTCCAATACCAGGTCCCGCCGAAGTCGCCGCCTTTTTCGACGATGCGGACGTTTTCAATCCCGGCCTCCGCCAGTCTCGCGCCGGTGATGAGGCCGGCGAAACCGCCGCCCACAAAGGCGAAGGTCACATGGTCGGTCTTCGGCGCGCGCGGGGCGACGGGCGCATAGGGATCGTCGAGATAGCGCGCCAGTACGCCCTCGACGCGCAGATACTGGTCGTTGCCGTCGGCCCGGACGCGCTTGTCGCGTTCGGCGCGGTAGCGCGCGAGCAGCGCCTTCTTGTCGAGCGCGGGCTTTTCGGCGACCGGCGCGTCCGTCGTCGTCATATTGAGCGTTCCTCGGCTGGGTTAACGCCGTTCATACGGCACGCCAATGCGTCGATGGAAGCCGAAAATAGCCGTGAAGGCGGGATTTGGCTTGCCGACGCCCATCCGAAGAGAGCGCCGTGATGCGACCTCGAAGGCGCCTCCAAACGATAAGTAAAACGCGGCGTCGGACCGGGCGGGATAGAAAGGCAACGCATCGAAAAATCTAAATGCAAAGCCAATTACACAATATTACAAAATATAAGTCTAGCAAAAGAGGAGAAAAATAACAAAAAACCCGTCGAAACCCGAGATCAGAGTAACTCCGCGGAAGGGCATATAATGTTCTCTTCTTGATTGAGTCTAATTCGTTGGCGTCGCTTCGCCACAAAGGCGCGCCGCTATACATACATTAGGGCCAAAAACGGCAAAAAAGCAGTTGTGTCAGAGTTTGGACTGGAATAGGTTGGCGATGGGACACAACGTCACACCCGGAGGGTATTTTCATGAAGTTCAAAACTCGCGCGTCGGCGCTGCTGGCCGCTACGGCGTCCATGCTGGTCGCCGGCGCCGCTCTGGCCGGCCCGCTCAGCGGCTCGGTCTACGAAAACGACAGCAGCAATGACGCCGGGGCGAACAACGGCACGCTCGTGGCCACGTTCACGCCCACCAGCATCAACTACAATTCCGGCGCGCTCTACACGATCGGCGAGTTTCTCGGCGCCGACGCCGCCTCGCTCTCCACCGCCAGCGTGGCGAATGATGGTCTGTTCGACACCCACTTCACCATCACGGGCACCTTGGGTCTGCTCGCGGGCAACAACAGCTTTGTTGTCGGCCATGACGACGGCGTGGTGCTGACGCTGGGCGGCGGTTACGGAACGGTGGTCAACGCGCCTGGACCGACGTCGCTGAGCCTGACGCCGTTCAACGTCTTCAATGCGGGTCCCGCTCAGAACGTGACCTTCACGCTCGACTACAACGAGTGCTGCGGCGCACCCGCTAATCTCGTCTTCACGGTGAACAACGTTTCGCCCGGTACGCCAGAACCGGCGACCTGGGCCCTGATGGTCCTCGGCGTCGCCGGCATCGGCTACGGCCTTCGTCGCAAGGCGCGCCTCGCCGTCGCCTGATTTCCGACGTCGACGTTATCGAGAAAGGGCCGTCCCTCGGGGGCGGCCCTTTTTTGTGTCTGGCGGCCGCGGGCAGCGCATGGGCGGTTCGGCGCCGGCGCCGCGGCGTAGTTCCACGACCCTGAGCAGACGTGCGAGGCGCTTCCCTCGTCGCCGCGCGCTTTGCGGGGTAGGACATCCAGTTTGAGGCGGGGCAGGGGCCTGCCGCCGAGAAGGGATGAATGCGGCGATCATGGTCAAGCCGTCCCGCAACGCCGTGCTCGGCATTGAGAACGGCGCCTTTTTTCACGGCGCGCGCAAGATCTTCTCCGGGATATCGTTCCTGCTCGACGACGCCAAGACCGCGCTCGTGGGGGAAAACGGCGTCGGCAAATCCACGCTGCTGCGCTGCCTGAGCGGTGAGTTGGAGCTCAACGGCGGCAAGATCGTGAAGTCCCGCGACCTGCGTGCCGGCTATCTCGCGCAGGAAGTGCCCGACGGGCTCCAGGCCCTCAGCGTGCGAAACGTGCTCGAACGCGCCCTGGAGCGCGCTGGCGCGGCCGGCGAGGATTGGCGCATCGACGTGATGCTGGGCGCCATCGGGCTCGCTCCGGAAGCGGCGGAGGGGCGCTTTGGCGCGCTTTCCGGCGGCTGGCAGAGGCTGGTGCTGATCGCCGGGGCGGCGCGGCTGGAGGCGCCTGACATCCTGATCCTCGACGAGCCGACCAACCATCTCGACGTCGCGGCGATCAACACTCTGGAGGGTTGGCTGGCGGACGATTTTCGCATGCCGATGCTGATCGTCTCTCACGACCGCGCCTTCCTCGATCGGGTCAGCACCCGCACCCTCTTCCTGCGCGCCGACGGCGCTCACGCTTTCAGGTCGCCGTTCGCCCAGGCCCGCGAAGAGCTGCTGCGCCGCGACGCCGCCGCCGGCGTGCGACGCAAGATCGAGGAGAAGGAGATCAAGCGGCTGGAGGCGGTGGCCGCGCGCTACAAGGTCTGGGGCGTCAAGAATTCGGACTTCCACAAACGCCAGCACGCCACCGAGCGGCGTATTGCGCGGATCGCGGCGGACAAGACCGCCGTCTATGCCGGTCGCGAGCGGCGTCTTGAACTGGCGGAGGGGGAACTGGACGCCCGGGTGGTGCTTCGGCTGGCCAACTTCGAACTGACCGCCCCCGACGGTAGGAGGCTGCTGACCATAGACCGCTTCGCTCTCGCCGCCGGTGACCGCGTCGCCCTGCTGGGCGTGAACGGCGCCGGCAAGACGACGCTTCTGAACGCCCTGGCCGCCGCCTATGCCGAGCGCGCTCAGCATTATGACGGCGCCGCGGCCGTCCGCTTCAATCCGGGCGCGCGCCTGGCCTATTTCGACCAGACCCTGGGTGGATTGCCGCTCGAGGCCAGCCCACTGGACTACCTCGTCGCGCGGGACGGCACGGTCGAGCGCGACGCCATCCGCGACCTGGCGCAAGCCGGGTTCGAGTTCAAGCGCGTCCGCGAACCGATCGGTCTTCTAAGCCAGGGAGAACGCGCGCGGCTGGCCTTTCTGAAGATGAAGCTGGCGCAGCCGAACCTCTATTTTCTGGATGAGCCCACGAGCCACCTCGATATCGAGGGCCAGGAAGCCCTCGAGGCTCAACTCGAGGAGACCGACGTCGCCTGCGTCCTGGTCTCCCACGACCGCTGGTTCACCAAGGCGGCGGCGACCCGCTTCGTCGAGATCCGCAAGGGGAAACTGCTGGAGATCGAAGACCCAGATGTCTTCTTCGACGCGCAGACGATGTGAATGACGAAGTCGGGTCTTGCCCTCGAGCGGCACGGCGTTCGCCCATAGCCGAGCGGATGGAGATCAACAGAGCCTCAATACTTAATCCTCAGCGTGGCGCCGAAAAAGCGCGGCTGGCCGGGGAAGTAGTAATAATCGTTGAGGCCAGGGTTGGCGGCGGGCGGACTGCTCAGCGTCTGGATCACGCCGTCGAACGCCGTCTGTTTGTAGAATTGATTGAACAGGTTCGTGCTCCAGACTTGCAGCGCGATGCGTTTGTCGGCCGTGGCGATGCCGAGACTGGCGCCCACGAGAAAAAAGGCCGGCTGGTTTTTCACCGGGTCTTCGTCCGAACCGACATTGTAGTCCGAGCTGTATTTGACATCGACGCTGGCCGTTCCAACCAGAGAGGCGAAGAGCGGATGAGAGTAGTCCGCTCCCAAGGTTGCCGACCACAGGGGCGCATAGGTCAGACGCTTGCCCGGCAGCAGGTAGAGATTGCTCCCCGGGCCCTGAAGTGCGTTACGATTGGTCGCGTTGTTGGGATAGTAGGTGTCGGCATAGGTGACGCCGCCGTTGAGGTGCAGACCCTCGGCGAGCTGGATGTTGGTCTCCAGCTCGACCCCTTCGGCGATGGCGGTCGGGATGGTGAATTCCACGAACTGCGTTCCGGTGAAGGCGTTCAGCTGGTGGTTGCCGTAGACTTGGTAAAACAGGGCGCCGTTCACGGATAGCCGGCGGTCGAAGTACGCCGTCTTGGCGCCGATCTCGATGGCGTCGACGTCTTCGGCCGGGAAGCTGGTGTCCACCTGCGGCGCCAGGGACGTGTTGGGCGCGCCGTTGACACCGAATGGCTGGGTCACTTCGGCGAGGTTAAAGCCGCCCACCAGATTGCCCCGTGAATAGGAGGCGTAGACCATGTGGTCGTTGTCGAACTTGTATTGGACCTTAGCCGTCCCGGTGAGCGCGCGCTCACTCAATGACTGATGGGTGGACCCCAGCGCCGCGAAGGCCGGATTGATCAGGCAGGGTGTGCCAAGCGCCGACTTCGGGAAGAGGACGTAGGCAGAATAGGGCAGGGGCGTCGGACTACCGCTCACCGCCTGAAGGACCTCCGCGCAGAGGTTAGTGGTGTCGGTATTGCTGTAGAACGTGTCGAGGGTCTTGTGCTCCCAGGTGTAGCGAAGCCCGCCGGTCAGCAGGAGCTTGTTGGTCAGATGCCAGGTGTCCTGCGTATAGATCGCCTCGCCCTGTTCCACCTGGTGGAAGCGATCGATCGCGCCTTCGCCCGCTTGGAAGCCCCCGGCGGGGAGCGTTGACAGCGCCGCGACGTAGGCTCCCAATTGCGTCCCAAAAGTCGTGCTGACGCCAGAATCAAGCACTTCGTGCGAAACAAACCCGCCGATCTGCCAGTCCACGTTCGAGGTGTGGCCAGCGTACTGTAATTCCTCGGAGAACTGCTTGAATTTGGTGTAGTTCAGATCAGGCGTCGAATAGACAATGTCAGCCAGGGTGCTGTCGGTATCCCCGCCATATTTGTCCGAGTTGCTTCTGTAGGCGGTGATTGAAGTAAGTCTCGCGTTGCCCAACCAGGGAGTGGTCCAGCCCGCGGTCGCCGAGACGCCCTCGTCGATCACATGTTCGATGGTCGAGCGATTGAGATAGGCGGTGAAGTTCTTCGGGCTGACGGGAGAGGGGACGGAGCCTGGAAAAACACCGTTGATGATGGTTGCCGGCAGGCCGTTCTGGAAGTCCAGCGCCTGGCAGCAGTGGTCGTCACGCTTGCTGTAATCGCCGATGAAATTGACGTCTAATACCGGCGACGGCGTGAATAGCAACTGGCCGCGGACGGTGAAGACGTGCTCGTCGTTCTGGTTGGGGATGTGCGTGGTCGCGGCTTGTTGGACATTGATGAATCCGTCGCGCTGACGATCGGCGATGTAGATGCGGCCCGCGAGCTTGTCGGCGACGATCGGGCCGGTCACCGAGAGCGATCCGCCATAGCCGCCATAGTTCTGCACCGTGCCCTCGGCCGTGGCGCCGAAGGTGAAGGAGGGTCTTTGCGTGGTGATCTGGATCACGCCGGCGATGGTGTTCTTGCCGAACAGCGTGCCCTGCGGGCCCTTGAGGATTTCGACGTCGGCCAGTTCGCCCAAGTCGTTGAACGAGACCCCGTTGCGCGGACGGTAAACGCCGTCGATGTACAGTCCGACCGCATCTTCCAATCCGGGATTGTCCGACACGTTGCCGACGCCTCGGATGCGGGCGATGGTCGTGGACTCATTGCCGTTGGTGGTGACGTTGAGGCCCGGCGCGAGCAGGGTAAGGTCGCTGACCGACTTGACCTGGGCGTTCTGCAGCCGCTCCTGGCTGAGCACGGTGACGACCACTGGCACGTCCTGAAGTCGCTGTTTCTGTTTCTGGGCGGTGACGATGACCTCGGTCACCGTGCTGCCGTTCGAGCCGGAGCCGGCGGCGGCGTCGGCCGCCAGCGCCGCGGACGAAGCGGCGAGACCGCCGGTCGCCACGCCGACCAGAAGCGCGTTCTTGAATGTGAGATCCTTGAGCCGAACGGCCATCGCGACATCCTCCCAGGGTTGTTGGCGGACAGCTCTACCGGCCGTCTCTCCAGACGATTACTTGAGCGAAGCTTTACGTTAAGTCAACGCGGGTAGCCGGTGGCGGCGGGGTCGGGCGTGGTCTAAACAGCTGTCGTCACTGACTTTGTGAGAGTTGCGATGCCGAATCCTACAGCGCCAGCCGTCGCTCTCGCCCTGGTCTCCGGCGTCTGCGCCTCGGGAGCGATGGCCGAGGTTCGCACGGGCGTGGCGGCGTTCGGCGACTGGCGGACCGATGCGCCGGGCGTCGTTCGCCACATCGTTCCCGCCGACATGCCACGGCCCCTCGCCACTCCGCCCAGCGCCCAACCCTCCGCCAAGGTGGCCCGCCCCGCCGGCGCGATGCTGAAGGCGCCCCCTGGCTTCACCGTCGCCGCCTTTGCGGAACTCGACGCGCCCCGGCAGATCCACGTCGCGCCCAATGGCGACATCTTCGTCGCCGAGACCGACGCCGGACGGATCAAGGTCCTGCGCGCGTCGCCCGGCGCGGCAAAACCTTCCACCATCGCGGTCTTCGCCGAGGGGCTGGATCGGCCCTTCGGCATCGCCTTCTTTCCGGCGGCCGATCCGAAGTGGGTCTATGTCGCCAACAACAATTCGGTGGTTCGTTTCCCCTATGCGGCCGGAAATCTCAAGGCGACCGGCGCGCCCCAGACCATCGTCTCACAAATCGCCGCCACCACCGGCGGCCACACCACGCGCGACATCGCCGTCTCGGCCGACGGCAAGACCCTGCTGGTCTCGATCGGCTCCGGCTCCAACCTCGCTGAGGGCATGCCCCGCAAGTCCGCCGATGAAGCCGCCGCTTGGCAGGCCGATCACGCGACGGGCGCCGCGTGGGGCAGGGAGGATGGCCGCGCCGAGGTCATCGCCTTTTATCCCGACGGAGGCGGTCGAAGCGTATTCGCCACCGGCATCCGCAACTGTGTCAGCGTGACCATCGACCCGGCCGACGGCCAGCCCTGGTGCGCGGTGAACGAGCGTGACAGCCTGGGCGACAACCTCCCGCCGGACTATGTCACCAGGGTCAAGTCCAAGGCCTTCTACGGCTGGCCGTGGTACTACATCGGCGATCACGAAGACCCCCGCCTGAAGGACCAACGGCCCGATCTGGTCGGCAAGATCACCGTGCCCGACGTTCTCGTCCAGCCCCATTCGGCGCCGCTGGGCCTCGCCTTTTACACCGCGCGGGGCGGGGCGGCCGCGTTCCCGGTGGCCTATCGCGGAGACGCCTTCGTCGCCCTCCATGGCTCATGGAACCGCAGCAAGCGCACCGGCTACAAGGTCGTGCGATTGAAGACGGTGAACGGCGTCCCCACCGGTGAATACGAGGACTTCCTGACCGGCTTCGTCGTCGACGACCGCGGCGTCTGGGGTCGGCCCGTCGGCGTTGCGGTAGCCAAGGACGGCGCCCTCCTCGTCACCGACGACGGCGGCGGGACGGTTTGGCGCGTGGCTTACGCGGCGAAGGGCGGCAAGACCCGATGAGAGCGGCTCTTGGATTGACTCTCGCGCTTCTCGCGACGCGGGTCTTCGCCCAAGGCGACGGGGCGGAAACCTTCGAGGACCGTTGTTCGATCTGTCACGTCGCCGGCGGCGGCGGCCAGGGGCCGAACCTGACCGGCGTGGTCGGTCGCAAGGCTGCAACAGCGCCGGGCTTCGCCTACACCCCCGCGCTGAAAAATTCGGGACTGACGTGGACCGCGGCCAATCTCGATAAGTTCCTCGTCAATCCGGGCGCCCTCGTTCCTGGGACCGCGATGCAGGTGAGGATCAACGACGCGGCCCAGCGGGCGGCTCTGGTCGCCTATCTGGCGACGGCCCACTAGCGGCCTCCGATTGCGCACCCCGATTCTGGCGGCGGCCGCCGCGTCGATCGCCTTGCTGATGTGGAGCGGCGCGGCTCCCGCCCAGACGGTCGGCGACATTCCCGCGCCGCGCGATGCGCCCTATCCGGGAACCTTGACGGTGAGGGTCGACGCCACCGACCTCGCCCACGGCGTCTTTTCCGTCCACGAGACCGTACCGCTCGCCGCCCCGGGCCCGATCACCCTGCTCTACCCAAAGTGGATACCTGGGCGTCATTCGCCCGTCGGCGCGCTCGACAAGCTGGCCGGGCTTGTCGTCTCCGCCGACGGCGCGCCGATTGCGTGGCGGCGAAATCCGGTGGAGGCCAACGCCTTCATCGTCGACCCCCCGGCGGGCGCCAAAGCGCTGGCGCTCGACTTCCAGTTCCTGTCTCCTGTTTCGCCCCGCGAGGGCAAGGTGGTGATGACACCGGCCATTCTCGCCCTGCAATGGCATACAGTGGTGCTTTATCCCGCCGGCTATTTCGCGCGGGACATCACCGTGGCGCCCGGCGTCGTCCTTCCCCCCGGTTTCGCCTTCGCCACCGCGCTCGAGGCAAGCGGCCAGAGCGAGGGCGCGGCGCTGTTCAAACCGGTCTCTCTGGAGACCCTGGTGGATTCCCCCTTGGTCGCGGGTCGCCATGTCCGCCGGTTCGAGCTCGACAAAACCGCTCGCGCCCCGGTCCGCCTCGACGTCTTCGCCGACCGGCCCGAGGCTCTCGACGCCACGCCCGCCGCGCTTGCCGCCCACGTCAATCTGGTGGCGCAGGCCGACCGCCTCTTCGGCGCGCGCCACTTCGCCCACTACGACTTCCTGCTCTGGCTGAGCGACAGGATGTCCGACGAGGGTCTCGAGCATCATCAGTCCAGCGAGAACGGCGTGCCGCCGGGCTATTTCGAAGACTGGGTCGGCGCCCCCGCCGGGCGTGATCTTCTGGGGCACGAATATGCTCACTCCTGGAACGGCAAGTTCCGCCGTCCAGCCGACCTTGCGACCCCCGATTTCCAAACACCCATGCAGGGCTCCCTGCTCTGGGTCTACGAGGGGCTGACGCAGTACTGGGGCAATGTGCTCGCCGCGCGTTCCGGGCTGCTGTCCTCGCGCGAGGTGCTGGACACTTTCGCCATCACCGCCGCCACCCTCGATCGCAAGCGCGGCCGCGCCTGGCGCAGCCTGGAGGACACCACGGACGATCCGGTGATCGCCCAGCGTCGTCCGCAGTCGTGGCCCAGCTGGCAACGCAGCGAGGACTACTATGGCGAGGGTATGATGATCTGGCTCGACGCCGACACCCTCATCCGCCAGCGCTCGGGAGGTCGCCGCTCGCTCGACGATTTCGCGCGACGATTTTTTGGCTCGGACCCGGGCGGAGCCGTGGTCAGGCCCTACGTTCTGGACGACCTCATCGCGGCGATGAACGCCGTGGAGCCCTATGATTGGGCGGGGTTTTTCCGCGCGCGGTTGCAGTCGCGCGGCCCCGGCGCGCCGTTGGACGGCCTCGAGCGCGGCGGCTATCGGCTGGTGTTCAGCGACGCCGAAAGCGACTTCGAAAAGAGTCTGGACGCCCGCAGAAAGTTGTTCGATCTGTCCTACGCCGTCGGGATGACGATCGGCCGCGACGGCATGATCGCCGCCGTCGACTGGGATGGTCCGGCCTACCGCGCGGGTTTGGCCGCCGAATCCCAGGTCATCGCGGTCAACGGCGAGGCCTATGACGCGGACCTCTTGCGGGACGCCGTCCGCGTGGCGAAGAGCGGCGCGCCGATCGCCTTGCTGGTCAAGACCGCCAATCAGTATCGCACGGTGACGATCGACTATCGTGGCGGCCTCGCCTATCCGCATCTGGAGCGAACGCGAGGCGCCACCGCCAGCCTCGACGCCATTCTGACGCCGAAGAGTTGAGCCCCTAGTTCAAGCGGCGTTTGCGCATCTTGCTGGCCCGGTCGCCGGTGCGGACCTGAAGGTCGAAGACGTCGCCCTCGCGCTTCAGCTTCAGCGGCGCGGTGACGCCGGCCTCGCCCAGAGCCCAGAGACGGCCGTAGAATTCGGTCAGATCGTCGATCGGGGCGTCATCCACCGCCAGGATCACATCGCCCCGACGGATCTCGGCCCGCGCGGCCGGACCGTCTATCGCCACATCCATCACCACGACTCCGCCGCCGTCGGCGTCCTGACAGAAGACGCCCAGCCATGGCCGAGGCGGCTGCGAGGCTCGCCCGCGCGAGAGGTCGTGGAGGATCGGCGGCAGTAGCTCGATCGGCACGCACATATTGATCAGCTGCGGCCGGCCACCCGGCGCCTGCTGCTGCATCTGTAGCGAGCCGACCCCGACGAGCGCGCCCGAGGGGCTTATCAGGGCGGCGCCGCTCCAATGGGGATGTCCAGGCGCGGTGAAGAGCGCTTCTTCGAGCAGATATTCCCAATAGCCCGCGAAGGGTTGACGGGCGAGAACGCTTCCGGCCACCGCATGCGCGCGACCTCCGCCGCCGGCCAGGATGATTGCGTCGTCATGACGCAGCCGGCGCGAGTCGCCGAGGGGCAGGGCGGGCAGTTTCAAGGGTTCCAGGGCGTGGACGAGGCCGAATCCGGTCACGCCATCATAACCCAGAACATGCGCCGGGACCTGGCGGCCGTCCCCGCTGATCAGGGTGACCTCGTCCGCCTCGGTGACGAGATAGCCGATGGTCAGCACCAGCCCTTCCGGTCCGATGACGATGCCGTTGCCCAACCGCTCGGTCCCTAGGGTCGTCGCTGTGTAGGCGTCGTCCGGAATCCGCGCGTGCAGCACGACGATCGAAGCCAGGGCGAGATCGAGATCGAACGCTAGACCGTCCGCGGACGGTCGCATCCGTTTTTCGACCTCGTAGCCGTCGAAGGGTGAGGACATCGGTGCGCCTTTCTCTGAAGTCCGGAACTTAAGGGTTGCGTCGGGCTGAGCAACCCCGGGTCACCCTGGTCCGATCGCCAGGGCGCTTCGTTTCATGGCGACGGCCACGCGGCGAGGCAGGCGCCTAGAATTTCAAAATCGACATTGCCGCCGGAAAGCACCAATCCGATCGCGCCATCCCGCGGCGCCTTTCCGGCCAGCAGGGCGGCCAGGGCGACCGCGCCGCCCGGCTCGACCACCAACTTGAGTTCGAGGAAGGCATAGGCGACGGCCCGCGCGACCTCCGCCTCGCTCACCACGATCCCGCCGGAGAGGCGCGCCGCGTTGATCGCGAAGGTTATCGCGCCCGGCGACGGACTCATCAGCGCATCGCACATCGACGCCGCGCCGGGCGCGTTGGTCAGACGCTCGCCGGCGGCGAGAGACCGGCGGTGGTCGTCGAACCCTTCCGGCTCCACGGTGTAGAGCCGGGTCTTCGGGGACAACCGCTCTAACGCCAGGGCGAGGCCGGCCGCCAGGCCGCCGCCGGACGCGCCGGTCAGGACGGTCGTGAGCGAGAGCCCGGCCTCCTCCGCCTGCGCCGCGAACTCGACGCCGCAAGAGCCCTGGCCCGCGACGATATCCGGATCGTCGAAGGGCGGCACGAGGGTCGCCCCCTCGCGTTCGGCGATCCCCCCGGCGATGGCTTCGCGGCTCTCGCCGAAGCGGTCATAGGTCACGACCGCCGCGCCATAGTCGCGCGTCCGCGCCAGTTTGATCGCCGGGGCGTCCGCGGGCATGACGATCGTGGCCGCGATCCCGAGCCGCCGCGCCGCCAGAGCAACCCCTTGCGCGTGATTGCCCGAGGAGAAGGCGACGACTCCACGCGCGCGTTCCGCCGCGCTGAGTTGGGCCAGGCGGTTGTAGGCGCCGCGGAACTTGAACGCCCCGCCGTGCTGGAACATCTCGCACTTCATCAGAACCGGTCGACCGGCGCGCGCCTCGAGCGCGGCCGATCTCAGAACCGGCGTACGCACCGCGTGGCCCTCGAGACGCGCCGACGCGGCGAGGACGTCGTCGAAGTCGGGGAGCCTCAAATCCTCCCCCGCCCCTGGAGGGCGATTGAAGCCGTCCCCTTCATTCCTCCAACGCCAGCAGACTGGTGTTCCCGCCCGCCGAGGTGGTGTCCACCGTCCAGGTACGCTCGACCATGAATCTCGGAAGATAATGCGGGCCGCCGGCCTTGGGTCCCGTGCCGGAAAGGCCCTCGCCGCCGAAGGGCTGCACGCCGACCACGGCGCCGATCATCGAGCGGTTGACGTAGAGGTTGCCGACGCGCGCGATCCTACGAATGGCGTCCGCCGCGCCGCCGATCCGGCTGTGGACGCCCATCGTCAGGCCGTAACCGAGCGCCATGATCCGCCGCGCCGTCGCTTCCAGCGCGCCGCTCTTCCAGGTCACCACATGCAGGATGGGCCCGAAGGTTTCCCGGTCGAGATCTTCGATGCGGCCCAGCTTGATCAGGGTCGGGGCGACGAAATGGCCGCTCACCGCGCCGGCCGGGAGGGGGCAGGCATAGAGCACGCTGTTCGCCAGCCGCGCGACATGGTCGTCCAGCTTCGCCTTGGCGGCCTCGTCGATGACCGGACCGATGTCGGTGAAGGGGTCCGAGGGATCGCCGATGGTCAGTTCGGCCATGGCGCCCTTGAGCATCACTAGCGTCGCTTCGGCGATATCTTCGTGGAGACACAACAGGCGCAGGGCCGAGCAGCGCTGGCCCGCGCTCAGGAAGGCCGAGGTGATCACGTCGCCGACGACTTGTTCGGGCAGGGCGGTCGAATCCACCAGCATGGCGTTGATCCCGCCGGTCTCGGCGATCAACGGGACGAGGGGACGGGTATCGTCTTCAAGCAGGGTCCGCGCGATCGTTCGCGCGGTGGCGGTGGACCCGGTGAAGGCGACGAGGGCGACGCGGGGATCGGCGGTCAGGGCGTGACCGACGTCGGGGCCGCCGGGGACGAGGTGCAAAACGCCGGGCGGCACGCCGGCTTCCAGCGCCAGGCGCACGGCGGCGGCGGCGATCAGCGGGGTCTGCGGCGCGGGCTTTGCGACGACGGCGTTGCCGGCGCCCAGCGCCGCGGCGATCTGGCCGAGGAAGATCGCGAGGGGGAAGTTCCACGGACTGATACAGGCGACGACTCCGCGCCCGGCCAGGCGTAATTCATTGAGCTCGCCGGTCGGTCCAGAGGGCCGGATCGCCTCGCCGTGCCTGCGCGCCTGCACCGCGTAATAGCGGCAGAAATCCACCGCCTCGCGCACCTCGCCGAGCGCGTCGGCGAGGGTCTTGCCGGCCTCGCGGATCGCCAGGGCCATCAAATGGACGCGGTCGCGTTCGAGGAGGTCGGCGAGGCGCTCCAGTATGGCCCCGCGCGCTTCCGCGCCGCGTTCATCCCAGTCCGGCTGAAGATGCGCGGCGATGGAGATCGCCTCCCCGACCATGGCGGCGTCGGCCTCGACGACCGCGCCGGCGGACCTGGCCTGGTCGGCCGGATCGAGGAGCACACGCGCCGCGCCCGTTCTGGCTTTTCCGTCGATGATCGGCGCGGCGTCGATGGGCGTGGCCCAGACGCCTTCCATCTCCTCCATGACGTCGGCGACGAGGGTCGTGTCGGAAAGATCGAGGCCCGCCGAATTTCGCCGTTCGGGCCTATAGAGTTCAGGCGGCGTGGGAATGGCGGGGTGGGGGCTGAGGCCGGTTTCCTCGGCCACGTCGACCGGGTCGGCGAGGAGGACCTCATCGGGCAGGTCGCGGTCGGCGATCTGGTGGACGAAACTGGTGTTGGCGCCGTTCTCCAGCAGCCGCCGGACCAGATAGGCCAGGAGATCGCGATAGCCGCCGACCGGCGCGTAGGTTCGCACCGCGAGCCCGCGCGAGGCCATCAGGTCTTCGTAGAGTCCCTCACCCATGCCGTGCAGGCGCTGAAACTCCAGGTCGCGGCGTTCCCCCGCCCACTCCAGGACGGTGGCGACAGTCAGGGCGTTATGGGTTGCGAAGGCGGGAAACAGGCGCCGATCGGCCAACATCGCCTTGGCGCAGGCCATGAAGGAGACATCGGTGCCGCTCTTGCGGGTGAACACCGGATAATCGTCGACCCCGCGCTCCTGCGCGCGCTTGATCTCGGTGTCCCAATAGGCGCCTTTGACCAGCCGGACCATCAGCCGCCGGTTCGTCGCGCCGGCGAGCTCGCCCGCCCAGCCGATCACCGCGGGCGCGCGCCGCGTATAGGCCTGGATCGCCATGCCGAGGCCATCCCAGCCGGCGAGAGACGGATCGCGCGCCGCGCCTTCGATGATGGAGAGCGACATCTCCAGACGCTCGCTCTCCTCCGCGTCCACGGTCAGGCCCACGCCGCCGGACCTCGCGGCTCGCGCCAGCTCGATCAGCATGCCGGTCAGTTCGGGCACCGCGCGCTCGGCCTTCAGCGTCTCGTAGCGGGGGTGAAGCGCCGACAGCTTCACCGAGATGCTGTCGCGCGCGAAGACGTCGCCGTCATCGTTGGTCGCGCGGCCGACAGCCGAGATCGCATTTAGATATGACTCGAGGTACGCCGCCGCGTCCGCCCCGGTGCGCGCGCCCTCTCCCAGCATGTCGAAGGAGTAGCGGAAGGCGCGATTACCGCCGCGATCGGCCTTTTTCAGCGCCTCGTCGATGTCGCGGCCGAGGACGAAGGCCTCGCCCATGCGCTGCATCGCCGTCGCCACGCCGGCGCGGATCGCCGGCTCACCCAGCCGCGAGACCAGGGCGCGCAGGCCGCCCGCCGCTTCGCCGGTCATCGATTGAGCGATGATGAGGCCGAGCGTCGCGCCGTTGACCATCAGGGAGTCGGCGTCGCCGAGGTGTCCCTTCCAGTCCCCCCGCGCGAGCTTGTCGCGGATCAGGGCGTTGGCGGTGGCGGGATCGGGCACCCGCAGGTACGCCTCCGCGAGACCCAGCAGAGCCGCGCCTTCCTCGCTCGACAGGCTGTATTCGCGCAGGAAGCGATCGATCCAGCCCGCGCGTCCGGGCGCGCGCAGGGCGGCGAGGAGTTCGGAGGCCTGATGGAGGACCCGCGCGCGGGCCTTGGGCGACAGCCGCGCCGCCTTGGCGAGGGGACGGAGCCCCTCCGATTCGGGCCGGCGGTAGAGCGGGGCGATCGCGGCGCGGGCGGCGGCGAGTTGGGTGTCCGTGGTCATTTGAGCGAGGCCGGTATAGCATCCGCGTGTTCGGGAGTAGGCCGATGGTGATGAAATTCGCGTTCGCGTTGGGTCTGGTCCTGGCGGGAGCCGTCGCGGCTCAGGAAGCCATTCCCACCGCCCAGGGCGCGCCGAGCGGGGGCGCGCCGATTCCCGCCGCCAGCGGGCCGCTGCGGCTGCCCGACCGGCTCGATCTCGGCACGGACGATATCCTTCGTCCCATCGGTCCCTGCGGCGCGCCGCCCCGGGCCGACGGCAAGCCCGATCGCGCGCCCCACGGCGCGGTCTTCGCCGGCGTCGGCACCCGCGGCTATCGCGAAGCCGGCGGCGTCGTCTGCGTGCCGCTGGGCGACAAGGCCTCCGCGACCGTGGCTATCGAGGCCGGGAGGATCGGGGATCGTGTCGGGCGACGCTGACGCCATCGCCGCGGCACGGGCGGCCCACAGTTCCCTGGAGACCGACGCCGCGGATTTCTGGCTCGCGCGCGGCTCCATCGTCCTCATCGCGGTGCTGCAGTATCTCTTTCTCAACGCCAATATCGCGCTCGGCCCGCGCTGGATGGCGCCGGCGTTCGAATTGGCGATGCTTGTCCCGCTTTCCGCAGCCTCCGCCTGGACGCGGAGTCAGGCCCGCGTCGCTTCCGAGCACAGCCATTTCGCCGCCGTGGCCCGCCACCGCCGCGCGATCCGCATCTTCGCCCTGCTGCTGAACGTGGTGATCCTGGCGATCAATCTGGTGGAGTTTCTCGCGGTCGTCCGCGCGCTCCTGAAGCCCGGCGAGACGCCGAGCGGTCAGTCGCTGCTGATCGACGCCATGAACATCTGGTTCACCAATATCGTCATCTTCGCCTTGATGTATTGGAACATCGACCACAACAGCCCCTCGGCCAGGGGGCTGGAACCCGATGCCGCGCCCGACTTCCTTTTTCCGCAGATGCAGGGGACCGGCGACAACGATCCCGACTGGACGCCAGGTTTCGTCGACTATCTCTACGTTTCCTTCACCAACGCCACCGCCTTTTCCCCCACCGACACCATGCCGCTCAGCCCGCGTAGCAAGCTGCTGATGTCGCTGGAGGCGCTGGTCTCGCTGCTGACCGTGGGGCTCGTGGCCGCCCGGGCGGTCAATATCCTGAAATAGGACTTGTCCGGCTGAGGAAACGCCCGGCCGCAAGGCCGCTAGGCGCGGCTGTCGCCCAGCGCCTCCGCCAGACCCTGCAAGGCCGCCAGCGCGAACGCCGCCATGTTCTCCTCCCGGTCGGCCGATCCCGTCTCCAACGTCGTCGCCCGCTCTATCGCGCCGGCGACCGCGAGGCAGCTGTGGCCCGCCGCGTCGCCGTAGCCGTTTCCAGTGGGCCCGGCGGCGCCGGTCTCGGCCACGCCCCAGGTCGCGCCGATGTTCTCGCGGATCGTGCGCGCCAGCAGCAGCGCGTAGGGTTCGCTCGACGAGCGTATTCCGGCCAGCGCGTCGCGCGGCAGGCCGATCAGGGCGCGGAAGGCCTTGGCGGTGTAGACCACCGCGCCGCCGAGATAATAGTCGCTGGCGCCGGGCACGCTCAGGAGGGCGGCGCTGATCAGTCCGCCGGCGGACGATTCCGCCACCGCCACCGTCTCGCGCCGCTCGCGCAAGCGGCCGGCGATGATTGTGGAGAGCTCCGTAAGGCGCTGATCCATGGCGATTTCTCCCCGTCCGCACTTGCGACAATCGGCGGCATGGCCCAGCGGCGGCGGTCGCGTCAATCTCCCTGCCGAACAGGAGCGGGTCGTGGACGTCAAAACCGCGTTGATGAGCGAGACCGTGTTTCGCCCCGAACTCTTCTTCGACGGCCGCGCCGACGGCGCCGGCGTCATACGCGATACGTTCGGGAAACTTGTTCAACGTTGGGAATGCAAGGTCGTCGGATCGCGCCAGGCGGCGTACGGCGCGCTGGCGATGGAACAGACCTACAGCTTCGGTGACGGCACGAGCGAAGTCTGGAAATGGGTGATCACGCCGGGCGGCGGCAATCGCTATATCGCTTCGGAACAGTTGGCCGGATCGGGCATCGGCGCCGAATGCGACGGCGAGGACTTCACCATCCATTTCAACCGGCCCGATGGCCGCGCCAAGGGCTGGAGCGCGCCGCACTACGCCGTGCGCTTCACCCTGCTGACATCCGACTCCGCTCTGATGTCCGTCAAGATAAGCCGCCTCGGCGCGCCGCTGGGAGCCATGACCGGCTTCTACCGCCGGGTCGGCTGATCCGCGGGGACGCTTGACGCGGAGGGCGTATCCCCGCACCAAACGGTCCATGGCAAACGCCTACGCCCGCCTCGACGAAACGCCGGCCGAATTGAGCGAGCTTCGGCATTCCATCGACAACATCGACGCCGCCGTTCTCCACATGCTGGCCGAGCGCTTCAAGTGCACGCGAAAGGTGGGAGAGCTCAAGGCCCGGCTCAACCTCGCCCCCGCGGATCCGGAGCGGGAAGCCGCCCAGATCGCGCGCCTGCGCTCCCTGGCGGTCACCGCGGAACTCGCGCCGGAATTCGCCGAGAAGTTCCTGAACTTCCTGGTCAAGGAGGTCATCCGCCACCACGAGATCATCCGCAATGAGCACGCCTGAGACAAACGCCTCGGTCGCGGTCATCGGCGCCGGCGACTTCATCGGCGGCGCGATCGCCGAGCGCTTCGCCAAGGAGGGGTATCGCGTCTTCGGCGGCCGCCGACACGGCGACCAGCTTTCGAGCCTGAAGACGAAGATCGAGGCGGCCGGCGGCCGCTTCGAGGCGCGGTCGCTGGACGCCCGCGACGAGGCGCAGATCACGGCCTTCCTCGCCGACGCCGACGCCGATCAGCCCTTGGAAATCGTGATTTTCAATGTCGGCGCCAATGTGCGCTTCGCCATCACCGAGACCACCGAGCGGGTTTTTCGCAAGGTCTGGGAGATGGCCTGTCTCGCCGGCTTCCTCACCGGGCGCGAGGCGGCCAAGCGGATGCTGGCGAGGGGAGGCGGATCGATCTTTTTCACCGGGGCCACGGCCTCGGTGCGCGGCGGATCGCACTATGCCGCCTTCGCGAGCGCCAAGGC
Source organism: Caulobacterales bacterium (assembly GCA_038231315.1). GTDB lineage: Bacteria > Pseudomonadota > Alphaproteobacteria > Caulobacterales > Caulobacteraceae > Acaudatibacter. Next base: position 4,501 of record JBBRLN010000012.1, on the reverse strand, counting down.
GGGGCTGCGCTCTCTGGCGCAGACGATGGCGCGGGAGCTCGGTCCGCAAAACATCCACGTGGCTCATCTGGTCATCGACTCGGGCGTCGACACCGCCTTCGTGCGCGAACGCATCGCCGAGGCCGGCGGCGAGGCGGCGGTGCGCGACATCAAGCCGGATCAGTTGATGAATCCCTCCTCGATCGCCGAAGCCTATTGGACGCTGCATTGCCAGTCCCGCGACGGCTGGACCTTCGAGCTCGATATTCGACCCTATGCGGAGCGATGGTGATGGTCCCCGAGTTTCTCTTCGATTTCGGTAGTCCCAACGCCTATCTCGCCCACAAAATCATCCCCGATATTGAGGCGCGGACGGGCGCGAAATTTTCTTATGTCCCGGTCCTGCTCGGGGGCGTCTTCAAGGCCACCGGCAACCAGTCGCCGATGCAGGCCTATGGCGGCATCAAAAGCAAGATTGCCTACGATCGCCTCGAAATGACCCGCTTCATCGCCAGGCACGGCCTCACCGCCTTCGCGCCCAATCCGCACTTTCCCGTCAACACACTGGCGATCATGCGCGGCGCCGTGGCCGCCGAACAGCTTGGCGTCGCGCCGGCCTATATCGACGCGGTGTTCGCGGCGATGTGGGAACGAGGTCTGAAGATGGACGATCCGGCCGTGATCGAAGAATTCCTCTCCACCGCGAACCTCCCCGCCGAGCGCCTGATCGCGCTGAGCCAGGAGCGCGAGGTCAAGGACACCCTCGTCGCCAACACCACCGCCGCGGTCGAGCGCGGTGTCTTCGGAAGTCCGAGCTTCTTCGTGAGGGATGAGCTCTATTTTGGGAAGGACCGGTTGCGCGAGGTGGAGGCGGCGATCGTCGCGGGGTGAGGAGGCAGGCCGCCACGCCCCTGCTTCCCCGATCCTCTCGGCAAACACGTCCAGCCATGGCGCCGGCAATCACAGCTTCCGGACGAAACCCGGCCAGGGGGCTGGACGTTTGCAATCGTCACGCCATCTACAAACGACAATCGCAGCGGGAACGCCCATCATGACGACGTCGAACGACGCCCCCGCCGTGAGCCGACGCGCGAATGCGCGACCTAAGGACGATCTCCTCCAGCGCTTCCGCCATGTCCGCGGTCATAGCCGGCGCCTCGCCGAACCGCTGTCGGCGGAGGACCAGCTTGCGCAGTCGATGTCCGACTGCAGTCCGACCAAGTGGCATCTGGCGCACACCACCTGGTTTTTCGAGACCTTCGTCCTGATCCCCAATATCGCCAGCTATCGGCCCTTCGACCCGGCGTTCGGCTATCTGTTCAATTCCTATTACGAGGCGGTGGGTGGGCGCCATCCGCGGCCTTCCCGCGGACTGCTGACCCGGCCGTCTTCAAGGGAGGTGATGGATTACCGCGCGCACGTCGACCGCGCGATGGACCGCTTCCTGGGCGCCGCCGTCACGCCGGAAATCCGCGACCTCGTCGTGCTTGGCCTGGCCCACGAGGAGCAGCATCAGGAGCTGATCCTGATGGACATCCTCAACCTTTTCGCCGCCTCGCCGATCGATCCGGTCTATTCCGCGGCCGCTCGAGCGCCGGTCACCCGGCGGCGCGAACTGGAGTGGTCGGCGTTCGAAGGCGGCGTCACGGAGATCGGTTGCGGCGGGGGCGCGTTCGCCTTCGACAACGAGGGGCCGAGGCATCGCGTTCACCTCGCGCCCTTCGCCTTGGCGAGCCGTCTGGTCACCAACGGCGAGTGGCTGTCGTTCATGGAGGATGGCGGTTACCGGCGTCACGAATTCTGGCACGCGGATGGTTGGGCCCTGGCTGGCGGCGAAGGCTGGGTCGCGCCGCTCTACTGGCGACAGGAGGGCGGCATCTGGCGCGAGATGAGCCTGGCGGGATGCCGCTCTCTCGACCTCGTCGCGCCGGTGACCCACGTGAGCTGGTACGAGGCCGCCGCCTACGCCGCTTGGGCCGGCGCGAGACTGCCGACGGAGGCGGAGTGGGAGCATGCGGCCGTCTCGCGGCCCGAAGCGTTCGAACAGCTCGCCGACAGCGCCTGGCAGTGGACGGGCAGCGCCTATCTGCCCCATCCCGGCTTTGCCGCGTCCGAGGGCGCGGTGGGCGAATACAACGGCAAGTTCATGATCGGCCAGATGGTGTTGAAAGGCGCCGCCTGTGTCACGCCGGACGGCCACGCCCGCGCGAGCTACCGCAACTTCTTCTATCCCCAGCAGCGCTGGATGTTCTCGGGTGTGCGTCTGGCCCGGGACGCCGGTCCGAAGTCCGACGCCGAAAGCTTCCAGGAAAGCTTCGCCGACAGCGTGAAGGCCGGCTTGGGGGCGCCGCGCAAGGCGATCTCGTCGAAATGGTTCTATGACGCGCGGGGCTCCGAGCTTTTCGAGGCGATCTGCGCGACGCCGGAATACTATCCGACGCGGCAGGAGATGGCGTTGCTGACCGATGTCGCGCCGAAGATCGCCGCGCATATTCCGCCCGGCGCGCGCCTGGTCGAGCTGGGGAGCGGCGCCAGCCTGAAGACCCGCCTCATCCTCGACGCGGCCCCCCAGATCGCCGCCTACACCCCGGTGGACATCAGCGTCTCCGCCCTGGACGCCGCGGCGAGCGCCATCGCGCGGGATTATCCGGCCGTGACCGTCACGCCGATCGCGGCGGACTTTTCCGCCGACGATCTCCATCTCGGCGCCGAGGACGGCGCGCCGCGCGTGGTGTTTTTTCCAGGCTCAACGATAGGCAATTTCGCCCCGGCTCCGGCCGTGGAGCTGATGGCCCGCATGGCCAAGTTCGCCGGTCGGGGCGGCTTGTTCATCATCGGCGTCGATCTGGTCAAGGACGAGGGAACCCTGGTCGCCGCCTATGACGACGCGGGCGGCGTCACCGCGGCGTTCAACCTCAACCTGCTCGAGCGAATCAACCGAGAACTGAACGGCGATTTGGATCTCGGCGCCTTCGCCCATCGCGCCGCCTGGAACCGCCTCGAGGGTCGGATGGAAGCGCACATCGAGGCCTTGAACGCCGCAACGATCCACGCCGCCGGCGAGGCCTTCGATTTCTACCCGGGCGAGACGATCCACACCGAGAATTCCTACAAATACACCCTCGAGGGTTTCCAGTCTCTCGCCCGCCGCGCCGGGTGGAAGACGCTGGATCACTGGGTCAGCCCCGCGCCGGCGTTTGCCGTCTTCCTCCTGGAGCCTGCCTAGGGGCGCCTTGCCTCTCCGGGTGAAAAGTTGCAAAATATCAACTCATCGGAGTTCCGTATGCGGCGCTCTAGGAACGTCAGGCGGGCTGAGGATTTCGCCGTCCTCCGCGGACTGCAAAGCGCACCAAAACTCCGGCGCTTCCGAGTGTTGCGGCGCTCAAACGTGGATAATTTCCGGTAGACGGTGAAGGATCCGGCGCTGGATAGGCCGCGAAAACCGCCGTTTCACATGCCAAAAGATGCCATGCCCGGTCGCGCCGGAAATATGGGATAGCGACCGATTTCAACGACTTGTATGAAGGTCCTCGACGACCGCTACCCGGCCGCACGCTTCTTCGCCTTGGTCGTACGCTTCTTTCCCCCCGCCAGGCTGGCCCGCAGGGCCGCCATGAGATCGACGACGTTGGTGTCCTCCGGCTCATCGACCGCGACGGGCTTGGCGCCCTTTTCCTTGGCGGCGATCATCTTTCGCAGGGCCTCTTCGTAGCGGTCGGTGAATTGGGAAGGATCGAAGGGTCCTTCCTGCTGCTCGATGATCTTGTGAGCGATAGCCACCATGGCCTTGTCCACCTTGACCTCCGGGATGCCGTCGAAGACCTCGTCCGGGTCGCGGACCTCGTCGCGGCTGCGCAGCGACCAGGCGACGATCCCTCGATCTCGGGGCTCGAGCGCCACCAGCCGCTCCCGGGTCGACATGACCACCCGGCCGAGGGCGATCTGGCCGGCGGCGCGCATCGCCTCGCGAATTACCGCGAAGGATTCGTTCGCCAGCTTGCCGTCGGGCGCCAGGAAATAAGGGTCGTTCCAATAAAGCCGGTCGATCTCGTCGGCGGCCACAAAACGCTCGATGTCGATGGTCTTGGTGGTCTCGAGCCTGACCGATTTGATCTCCTCGTCGGTGAGGAGGACATAGCGTCCTTTCTCGACCTCATAGCCCTTGACCAGGGTCGACCGGTCCACCGGGCCGGTGTCCGGATCGGTGGTGACCATCTTGATTCTATTGTTGGTTTTCGGGTTGATCAGGTTGAAATGCACATCGCCGCCGTAGGCCGTGCCGGTGTACATCGCCACCGGACAGGTGACGAGCGAGAGCCGCAAGTGTCCGCGCCAGGTCGGTCGACCAATAGCCACGCTTGTTCCTTCGATCCTGCCGCGAAGAACTATCAACGCCGGCGCGGTCGTTCCGTTGCGGCCGGGGCAAAGACTAGTGAAAGCGAAATAAATCGCCCGGAGGCGAAAATATTCCGCAGGAAACAACGATCTATTCACGAAAATAGTTAGAATTTTCCGCTGCTAG
>JBBRLN010000011.1:0-87085 GCA_038231315.1 Caulobacterales bacterium | reverse complement strand
CGGCAACAGCGGCTGGATGATCCTCCAGTCCGACTCGCTAAGATCGAAACGACTCATCCCTTGGCTCCCGTTTGGGAGCTTGAATCACGGTTCGTCCCGGTCGTGAATCCCCGCTCGGTCGTTTATGAGTTCAGAACCTAGATCGATATGCAAGAGCGGCCGCTGACGCGCCGGTTTTGGTAGACTATAGCTCCCGGATGAATCCGCGCGAACCGTTGCTCAAACCCGTTCCGATCATGGAGCTAAGACCCACTCAGATCACCGTGGGCCTGCATGAGGTTGAGGAGAAGCGAAAGAAATACCGCGAACAGAACGCCGCTAAGAGCGCTAAATTTCTCGGCCATCACATGATCCCGACGGTTCTTGGCCCAAAGGGGCGGCACTATGTCATCGACAACCATCATCTTGCCCGCGCGCTACATGATGAAGGTGTCAAGGCCGTGCTTGTCAGCATCGTGGCCGACGTCTCCGCCCTGCCGAAAACCGCCTTCTGGATCTTCATGGAAAACAAGAGCTGGGCGCATACCTATGACGCTGCCGGTCGTCGCGTCGACTTTTCGGCGATACCCAACTCGATCGACAAGCTGGTGGACGATCCCTACCGAAGCCTCGCCGGGGACCTGCGCCACGCGGGCGGCTACGCCAAGGACCTGACGCCGTTCAGCGAGTTTCTTTGGGCGGATTTTCTGCGCGCTCGGCTCAAGGTGAAGGCGATCGACAAGGACTACCGCGCGGCCCTGACGGCGGCGGTGAAAATGGCGAAAAGCGAGGACGCCAGCTATTTACCTGGTTGGTGCGGCGTAAACCCCATCGCCTAAAGGCTGGCGGCAAAGGCCGGATACCCGGACTGGAGGCGAAACTTTGGTCGCCAAACCATGATCCGTCCGAGCTGAAATTCCGCCTGGAATCTCACTAGATCGGCCGGCACGCCTCCATCAGCCAGGCTCGAACAGCGGGAGGGACGCGCGGCCCGATCTCGCTAAGCACCCGCGCGTGATAGGCGTCGAACTGAGCGCGTTCCTCGTCGGTCAACAGGCCGGCCGCGACAAGGCGTCGGTCGATCGGCGCGAGGGTGAGGGTCTCGAAGCCCATCATCGGCCGCTCGCCGCCCGCGATCGGCGCGGCTTCGGTGACAAATTGCAGGTTCTCTATCCGGATGCCGTAATCACCCTCCTTGTAATATCCAGGCTCGTTGGAGACGATCATGCCCGGTTGCAGCGCGACCGTATTCGGCTGCTTGGCGATGCGGTGGGGGCCTTCGTGCACGCCCAGATACACCCCGACGCCGTGGCCGGTGCCGTGGTCGTAGTCCAGTCCGGCCATCCACATCGGCGCCCGCGCCAGGGCGTCCAGCGCCGAGCCGGTTGTCCCCGCCGGAAAGCGGATGCGCGCGAGGGCGAGGTGGCCTTTCAGGACCAGGGTGAAGCGTTCCCGCATCTCCGTGCTCGGCTCGCCGATGGCCGCCGTGCGCGTGACGTCGGTGGTGCCGTCAAGGTATTGGCCGCCGGAGTCCACCAGCAGCAGGGACCCCCGAGCCACGACGCGATTGGAACGTTCCGTCGGGCGATAGTGCGGCATCGCCCCGTTGGGTCCGGCGCCGGCGATGGTATCGAACGAAAGATCGCGCAGCATGCCGGTCTCTTCGCGGAAGGCCTCAAGCCTGGCGACGGCGGTCTTTTCGTCGGGAGGTGTTTCCTGACCCTCGGTGGCCAGCCAGTGCAGGAAGCGAGTCAGCGCCGCGCCGTCGCGGACATGCGCCGCCTGGGTGCCGGCGATTTCCACGCGGTTTTTCCGCGCGCGGGGGAGGGCGCAAGGGTCGGCGGCTCGGATCACTTCCGCGCCCGCCTCGCGCAACGCCGAATCGTACCAAGCGGACGACTGCGCCGGATCGATCAGCACGCGCTTACTCTTGAGGGATACCAGCGCGGGCGCGAGGTCGTTCGGCGTCTCCAGAGACACCTGATTGCCCAGCCACGCCGGCAAATCCTCGGTGACCTTGGCTGGATCGAGAAACAGCCGCGCCGTCCCGTCCGCGTTCAGGATCGCCTGCGCCAGCGGCAGCGGCGAGCGGATGACGTCGCCACCGCGTATGTTGAACAGCCACGCGATCGAGGCCGGCGCGGTGATCACCGCCGCCTCGGCGCCGGCCTTGGCGAGGTCTTCGCCGACACGCGCGCGCTTCGAGGCCGAGGACTCGCCGGCATAGTCCAACGTTTGCGGCGAGACCGGGGCCTGAGGTTGCTCGGGCCGCGCCCCGCCCCAGGCAGCGTCGAGAGGGTTGGTCTCAACCGGCGTCAGGGTCGCCCCCGCTGAGGTCGCGGCCGCGTTCAGCCAGTGCAGGGCGTCGGGACTATGCAGCCGGGCGTCGTAGCCGATCTTCCATCCCGGTTTCGCCGCTTCACGTAGATAGGCCGGCACGCCGCCCTCGACGAGATCGCGGATTTCGAACAGCTTCGCATCGACCTGCTCACGGACCTGCACGGTGTAGCGGCCATCGACGAACACCGCCGCCTTGTCCTTCAGGATCACCGCCGCGCCGGCGGACCCGGTGAACCCGGTCGCCCAGGCCAGGCGATCGTTGGCGGCGGGCAGATATTCGTTCTGGTGCTCGTCCTCATGCGGAATGAGGAAGCCGTCGAGACCCTGGCTGGCCATGGCGGCGCGGATCAGGGGCGTGTGCTTCTCGCCGAAGGAAGGATCGGTGGTCTCGTCGAAGGTCTGGCGCATGACAGCGTACTAGACCCGAGCCGCCCGTGTAAAAAGGGGTGTCAGCCCAGCCTCAGCACCAACGTCGCCCACGCGTCCCGCCGGATCCGCCGCATCACGCGAAATCCCCGCGAGCGATAGGCGGCGAAAACCTGCCGGGACTGGCTGTGGAGCAGGCCGGAGAGGATGGCGTGGCCGCCGGGTCGCAAGGCCTTGGCGATGGGTTGGGCGAGACCGATCAGCGGCCTGGCCAGGATGTTGGCGAAAACGAGGTCATAGGGCGCGCCCGAGCGGATCAACGGATGGCTCAGGCCATCGGCGTGGGCGAAGCGGGCGTTGACCGCGTTCACCCTGGCGTTTTCGTTGGCGATGCGTACAGAAATGCGGTCGATGTCGGCGCCCACCGCCAGCCTCGAGCCGGTCTTCGCCGCAGCGATGGCCAGCAAGCCGGTTCCCGCGCCGACATCAAGCACCTTGGCGAAGCGGCGCGCCTTGAGCAGGCGGTCGAAGGCCAGGAGACAGCCGACCGTCGTGCCGTGATGTCCGGTGCCGAAGGCCGCGCCGGCCTCGATCCTCAGCTTCACCGCGTTCACCGGCGCCCGACCGCGGTCGTGCACGCCATAGACGAAGAACCGGCCGGCCCGGATCGGCGGCAGGCCCGATAGCGCCATGGCCAGCCAGTCGGCGTCGGCGATGATCTCGCTCGCAACCGTCAGGCCGTCGAAGCGGGCGAGGGCGGTCCGCAGACCGTCGGCTTCGTCCGGCGAGGTCGGGAAGGCGTCGATCCGCCAAACGCCGCGCTCCTCGTCCTCCTCGATGATCGAATAGGTCGCGCTTTCGAGAGCGACGTCGCCATCGATGGCGCGCGCGGCGGCTTCGGCCTGAACCCGCGGGCCGCGGGCGACGATCTGAATGGCGTCTGTCATCCGCCCCCTCTACGCGGGGCGACGGCCTGAAAGGAAGCGTGGCGACGGTCTTCGCAACAGCGGTGGAGCGCGCCGCGAAGGCCGTCGCGCGCGCCCTTATTTCTTCGCGGTGTCGAGATCCTTCTGGATCGCCTTCAGCTTGGTGTCGTCGAGCTGAGCCTCGGGATAGACGGAGATGGCGCGAAGGGTCATGCCCTTGATCTGATCGAGACCGGGATAGGCGAGAAGCGTGGGCATGTCCTTGGCGATGACCGCCTTGGAGGCGGGGTTGTCGAGCAGGTCGCCGATGGTGGTGGACTCGACGGACATCGCGCCCGGGGCGGCGGTGATCGCGGTCTGTGCCGAGGCGGCGCCGGCGACGAGGAGCGCGGCGGCGGAGACGGCGAGGAAGGCGGTTTTCATGAACGGGTTCCTGAGGTTTGGGAGAGGTGACGCAATGGGGGATGGGCGCGGCGTAAAGATGGCTGTACCCCGCGATTGGCCCCGCGTCACGGCGTCGGTATAATGGATGAATGTCGAATCCGAAATCGTCTTTGATCGCGGGCGCCACCGGCGCCTGGGAAGTCGTGCTGGGGCTGGAGATCCATGCCCAGGTCGCGAGCAAAGCCAAACTGTTCTCCGGCGCCGCGGTCGGCTTCGGCGCCGCCCCCAACACTCAGGTCAGCCTGGTCGACGCCGCCATGCCCGGCATGCTGCCGGTGATCAACCGCCGCTGCGTGGAGCAGGCCGTGCGCACCGGCCTCGGCCTCGGCGCGAAGATCAACCACTGGTCGCGCTTCGACCGGAAGAACTATTTCTATCCCGACCTGCCTCAGGGCTACCAGATCAGCCAGTACAAGGACCCCATCGTCGGCGAGGGCTTGATCGAGGTCGAGCGCGACGACGGCTCGACCTTCACCGTGCGCATCGAGCGACTGCATCTGGAACAGGATGCGGGCAAGTTGATCCACGACCTCGATCCCAATGCCACCATGGTCGACCTCAACCGCGCGGGCACCGCTTTGATGGAGATCGTTTCATTCCCCGACATGCGCTCGTCCGAGGAGGCGGCCGCCTACGTCAAGAAGATGCGCACGCTGCTGCGCTATCTGGGAACCTGCGACGGCGACATGGAAAAGGGCAACCTGCGCGCGGACGTCAACGTCTCGGTGCGCAAGCCGGGCGAAGGCCTGGGCACGCGTTGCGAAATCAAGAACGTCAATTCCTATCGCTTCATCCAACAGGCGATCGAGTACGAGGCTAGGCGCCAGATCGCGATCATCGAGGACGGCGGGACGATCCGCCAGGAAACCCGCCTGTTCGACCCGAGCAAAGGCGAGACCCGGTCCATGCGCTCCAAGGAAGAGGCGCACGATTACCGCTATTTTCCCGATCCGGACCTCCTGCCCCTGGTCCTCGACCCGTCCTGGGTGAAGGAAATCGAGGCGTCGCTGCCGGAACTGCCCGACGCCAAGCGCAAGCGCCTGGTCAGCCAGTATGGCCTTTCGCCCTACGACGCCGGCGTGCTGGTGATCGACGGCGCGCGCGCGGACTATTTCGAGGCCGCGGCCAAGGGCCGCGACGCCAAGCTCGTGGCCAACTGGGTCACCAATGAACTGCTCGCCCGCCTCGCCAAGGACGATCTGGATATCGAAGCCAGCCCGATCCCGGCCCACGATGTCGCCGAGATGGTGGAGCTGCTGGAAACCGGCGTGATATCCTCGAGGATCGCCAAGGAAGTCTTCGATCACATGTGGGCGAGGGAGGGGACCCCCCGCGCCATCGTCGAGGCGCGCGGCCTGACCCAGGTCAGCGACACTGGGGAACTCGAACGCCTGATCGAAGAGCTGATCGCCGCCAATCCCGGGCAGGCCGAGGCCGTCAAGGCCAAGCCGCAGGCGATCGGCTGGTTTGTCGGTCAGGTGATGAAGGCCACCGGCGGCAAGGGCAATCCGGCAACCGTCAATCAACTGCTGCGCGCCAAGCTCGAACCGTAAAAGTCTTCCGTGCCTTTGAATTCGTCGCTGAACCGTCTTTATTCGTTAATCGAATATTCAGCCGCGATCTGATTTAAGCAAGCCAGCGTATAGCCCTTCGGAAGGAGGCGATGCTGCGATGGTCAAGGAAGCGGTTCTGGAGCGCGTTGCGGCTCTGCCATTGCCCGAGGCGCGTGCCAGCGGCGACGACCTCTTTAGTCTCGGTCTCCGCTACGCCACGGGTCAGGACGGCGCGCCGGTGGACTATGTCTCGGCCCACGCCCTCTTCGACCTTGCTTCCGCGCGAGGCTCCATCGAAGGCAAGGTCTACCGCAAGGAACTGAGCGCGGAGATGGATCCGCTCGATGTCACCGAGGCTCGGCGGCTGGCGCGGGCGTGGCTCGAAAGGCTTTAAAGCTCTGCGGCTTCGTTGCAAGGCGGGCCCGAACACGCTATCGCCCCGGCCTTGGATGGTGACGTGGCCGAGTGGCTTAAGGCGACGGTTTGCTAAACCGTTGTACGGTGTAAAGCCGTACCCAGGGTTCGAATCCCTGCGTCACCGCCAGCTCGCTTTTGTGTTCATTTGACCGCCCGCGCGCGATTGCGCGCGAGAATTTCGGCCACGGTTGTGATTTTCAATGTGGCAAAGTGTTCGCGTTCACATCATTTGTTTTACATTGTGGAGCCGTCGGGATAACAGTCATCATACAATGTTTTACATTGATGGGCCGCTCGTATCCTTTAGGGAGGCGGATTCATGGCGAAATTTTGCTTGCGTTTCGCGGGTTGCGCATGTTTGGTGATGGTACCGTAAGATTTTACGTCCTGGAGGGCACTATGAAGATTCAGACCACCATCGCCGCCGTTTTGGCGGCCACATCAATCGCCGGAATGGCCAACGCCACCGTCGTACTGTCGGATGACTTCAACAGCGACGCGCTTCAGCTGGCTTGGTCGGGTGACAGTTCGTTCAACTCTCTCGCCACGCCCAGCAGCCAAGGCAAGGGCCATGCTTCGACCGATCTCATCGGCAACAATTTCAAAGGCCTCTGCGGCGACGGTACTCGCTGCGTCGATCTCGACGGCACCACCGGCTATGGCAACAAGCCGTCGGGCGAGCTGCAGTCCGTACAGAGCTTCGGTCCCGGCACATACACCTTGAGCTTCGACCTCAACGGCAACCGCCGCAACGTCGCGGGCCAGGACACCACGATCAGCCTGGGTTCTTTCTCCGTGACGATCCCCGGCACGACGCTGGTTTCGAGCTTCCCTTACACGCTGTTCACCTACACCTTCACGACCACGACCGCCGGCAAGCTGGATTTCTATGAAGCGGGTCCGTCGACGTATCGCGGCGCTCTTCTCGACAACGTGGTGCTTTCCACCGCGGCGACTCCCGAGCCGATTTCCTGGGCCTTGATGGTTCTGGGCATCGGTGGCGTCGGCGGTGTCATGCGCTCGCGTCGCTCCGCCGCCCTCGCGGTCTGAGCCCACCGTCAAGCGACGGCTAGATTTTGTGACGGCGGGGCGCTTGCGTCCCGCCGTTCGCATGTCTGCTCTAGACCGATTCGACCGCGACCAAGCGGCTCACCGCGCCGTGGGGATCGAAGTCTGCACCCGCAGCGGCAGACCATCGATGCTGGCGGTCCGGCCGGCGAGAACCTTCAGCCTCTCAACTGGATCCTGCTTGGCGTGATACCGCGATAGCGTTTCGCGTTCGCGGTCCAGAGACATCAGCGGCACGCCCCAGCCGCAGCTTGTCTGCAGGCAATCGACCGCGACGAGGAAGATCTGCCGTGCCCCGGGCAGCAGGTGGAAGCGCGGCGCGAGCGCAGCCCACTCTGGGTCCTGCGGCAGAACGGCTCTGCCCTTGCCGTACAGCCGCATGATCAGCGCGGGTTGGTCGAAAGCGCAGAACATGATGGTGATCCTGCCATCCGCCGCGAGATGGGCCTGGGTTTCATTGCCAGATCCGCCCACGTCGAGGTAGCCGACGAGATTGGGCCCAAGAACCCTGAATGCGTCCATCCCCTTGGGCGACAGGTTGATCCGCCCCTGAACGGCCGCGGTCGCCACGAAGAAAATCGCCTGGCGATCGATGAACCCCGCGTGCTCCTCGCTCACGGTGTCGAAGAATTCGGACATGAGGGTTTCCTGCACATGACGATGCCGGCGCTCGGGACGCGGTCGCTGTTCCAGTACCCCCCGGGTGCGCGGCGGTTCAAGCGCGGCGTGCAGGCCCGGCGCCGCCGGAGCGGCCGGAGCGTGATCTTCGGGCAGGGACTGCCTCCAGCCATCCCGTGCGAGCGCTAAAGTGTCGCGCCGGGCTCAGCCGGTTCCGGAAATCGCCGCCACGCTCTAGGAGGGTGGGATGAGACGTCACTTCACATGGATTATCCTGGCTGGGATGATCGCCGGCCTCGCCGTGGGCTGGGCGGCACACGACGGTCTGCCGGCGGCGGCGGCCGGTCGTCTTGCCGCTACGCTCGACCTCGTGACGGGTGTTTTCATCAGTCTGATCAAGATGATCGTCGCCCCGCTCATTTTCGCCACCCTGACCTCGGGTGTCGCGCGGATGGAGGGGGGAGGGCGCGCGGGCCGCGTCGGCGGCCGGGCGATTGCCTGGTTCGTTATCGCCGGCGTCATCGCCCTCGCGATCGGTCTCACCATGGCGAGCGTCCTCCAACCGGGGGCGGGCCTGCGCCTGCCGCCACCGGTGGAAAGCGCGGTGGTGAAGTCGGACCTCAGCGTGAAGGGCTTCCTGGGTCACGTCGTCCCGACCTCCATCATCGACGCGATGGCGAGGAACGAGGTGCTCCAGATCGTGGTCTTCTCGGTTTTCGCCGGATCGGCGATGAGCGCCCTGGGCGCGAGGGTAGGGCCGGCGCTCGAGCTTCTCGAGCAGCTCGCGGTCATCATGCTCAAGATCACGACCTATGTGATGAACGTCGCGCCCTTCGCGGTCTTCGCTGCCATCGCGAGCGCGGTGGCGCTGCATGGCGGCGCGCTTATCGCGATCTATGCGAAGTTCATTGGCGGCTTCTACCTCTCGGTGGGCCTACCGATCGTCTTGCTCCTGTTCGCGGGCTGGGTCGTCATTCGAGGGCGGCTCATGGGACTCCTCGCGGCGATCCGCCAACCGGTATTGATCGCCTTTTCCACCGCCAGCTCCGAGGCCGCCTATCCCAGCCTCCTCGACGGGTTGATCCGCTATGGGGTCTCCCCGCGCGTCGCGGGATTCATTCTGCCGCTCGGCTACAGCTTCAATCTCGGCGGCTCGATGCTTTATTCGACCTTCGCCATCCTCTTCGTCGCGCAGATCTATGGGATCGAGTTCAGCATCGGTCAGAAGCTCGCGCTCGGCGCCATGTTGTTTGTCACCAGCAAGGGGATCGCGGGGGTCTCGCGCGGATCGCTGGTGGTCGTCGCCGCGACGCTGCCCTATTTCCACCTGCCGCAGAGCGGCCTGTTGCTCATCCTCGCCGCCGATCAATTGCTCGACATGGGCCGTTCGGGCGCGAACGTCGTGGGCAACGCCATCGCCGCCGCCGCCGTCGCGAGCTGGGAAGGTGAACTCGACGTCGGGGCGCAAGCGCCGCCGGACACGGCGCTTTAGAGCGCGGCGCGGCGCTGAACCGGCGATGAACCGCCGCGTTCAATGGCGTTCAGAACCATCGTTCTAAGACGGGAGCCGTGGCGCCCCCGCGCCGCCGAACGATGGAGGACTTCATGAACACCACCAAATTGGCCTTGCTGGTTTCCAGCGTCGCGGCCCTCGCGCTTCCGGCGGCCTTATGGGCTCAGGAATACGGAAATCGGTCCTACGATGACCAGTCGCGCAACGCCCAAAGCGGTTACGGCCAACCCGGATATGGCTATGGCTCGGGACAATATGGGTCGGGACAATATGGGTCGGGACAATACGGCTCGGGGCAATACGGCTATGGCCGCTATGGCGAACGCCAGGGCGACTATGGCCAGCGGCGCTATTCCACCTACGGCCGTTATCCGCAGTTTCGCGGCCTCGAGCGGCATATTCAGAGCGAAATCCAGGACGGTCTGCGCAACGACGATCTTGCCCAGGACGACGCGCGAGCCCTGACCGGCCAGCTGCGGCAGATCCAATACGAGGAGGCGAGAGAGTTCAGCGTTCACGGCTGGAACCTGCCGCGAGACGATCAGGCCCGCATCCAGGGTCGCCTCGATCGACTCGACCACCTTGTCGATGAGACCCGCCAGGAGCCTTGAAGTCCGAAGCCCGCCGATCGGAGCCGCCCCAGTGGGTGTGCGCCGATCGCGCGGCGCCCGGCTTCCCCCGGCGACAAACTTTGTCCAATAGAACGTCGAGTTCCTTTGACGGGGATGAAGCCTTGCCGCGAAACCCGATTTCCAACCGCCGCCCGAACCCCGCCGCCCGGTTGATGAGCCTGCGTCAATGGCACGGCTACATCGGGGCCTTCATCGCCCCGTCGGTCCTGTTCTTCGCCTTCACCGGCATCCTTCAGATTTTCCACCTCCATGAGGCGCGCCCAGGATATCAGCCGCCCCCGCTCATCGAAAAATTGGGTGCTGTGCACAAGGATCAGGAGTTCAAGGCCCACGAACATCACGGCGGTGCGGGTGCGGAGAAGCGTCACACGGCGGTTGAGCCCGCCGACGATGGCGATCACGACGCGAGCGCGGCCCGCGCAACAGCCTCCGCAACCACCCCCGATACCGCGCAATTGCGGATCTATGCCCTGAAATGGATGTTCACGCTCGTGGCCGTCGGCTTGATCGCTTCGACGCTGATCGGTCTATGGATGGGCTTCACAGCGGGCCGCCGAAAAGGCGTTCTCGCGCTTTTGTTCCTGGTCGGCGCGGCGGCGCCCATCCTGCTGCTCGCCCTCTGACGCCGCGGGCCATCTTTCGGGGTGGTCACCGCGACGCTTATGGCTAATGTCGCGGGAAGGAAATTCATTCGGGAGAAACTCTGTGATGCGCGAAGCGGTGATCGTTTCCTATGCCCGCACGGGCCTGGCCAAGTCGGGTCGCGGCGGCTTCAACATCACGCCGACGGTGTCGATGGCCGCGCACGCGGTGAAGCACGCGGTCGCCAAGGCCGGCGTCGAACCGGAAGCGGTCGAGGATGTCTTCATGGGCAATTGCGCGCACGGCGCCGGCAACATGGGTCGCCTCGCCGGACTGCTGGCTGGCCTGCCGATCACCACCTCCGGGGTCACCGTAAACCGCTTCTGCTCATCGGGCCTGCAGACCATCGCCATGGCGGCCCGTTACGTGATCGACGACGGTGCCGAGTGCGTGGTCGCCGGCGGCGTCGAGTCCATCAGCTGGCCGGGCGGCGGCGGTCCGCGTGAGAACAATGATCCCAAGCTGACCGAGATGTATCCCGACATTTTCCTACCGATGATCGACACCGCCGACATCGTCGCCAAGCGCTACGGCGTTTCGCGGGAGTATCAGGACGAGTATTCCTTGGAGTCCCAGCGCCGCATGGCCTCCGCCCAGCAGTCGGGCAAGTTCAGGGACGAGATCGTGCCGATGAACACCAAGATGAAGGTCATCGACAAAGCCACCAAGGCCGAGAGCATCGTCGACTATGTCGTCGATCGCGACGAGTGCAACCGCCCCGACACCACCGCCGAAGGCCTCGCCAAGCTGGAGCCGGTGCGCGGAGCTGGCAATTACATCACCGCCGGCAACGCCTCCCAACTTTCCGACGGCGCGGCCATGGTCGTGATCATGGAGGCCAAGGAGGCGGAGCGGCGCGGCCTGACCCCCATGGGCCGCTTCATGGGCTGGGCCGTGGCCGGCTGCGCGCCTGACGAA
Organism: Caulobacterales bacterium; assembly: GCA_038231315.1. Classification (GTDB taxonomy): domain Bacteria; phylum Pseudomonadota; class Alphaproteobacteria; order Caulobacterales; family Caulobacteraceae; genus Acaudatibacter. The sequence goes on along the minus strand of JBBRLN010000011.1, from coordinate 75,669 downwards.
ATGGGCATCGGCCCGGTTTTCGCCGTGCCCCGCCTGCTGGAGCGCCATGGCCTGAAGGTCGACGACATCGATCTGTGGGAATTGAACGAGGCCTTCGCCAGCCAGTGCCTGTATTCCCGCGACAAGCTCGGCATCGATCCGGAAAAATACAACGTCAATGGTGGCTCCATCGCCATCGGCCACCCCTTCGGCATGACCGGCGCGCGCCTCTCCGGCCATGTCCTTCAGGAAGGCAAGCGCCGAGGCAACGTGAAGCACGCCGTCGTCTCGATGTGCATCGGCGGCGGCATGGGCGGCGCGGGGCTGTTCGAGGTTTATTAGGCGTGAGAAAAGGGCCCAGGATCGCGGGCTAGCGGTCACTACCGCGCCTTCCCCCGGCTCGGAATCCTGATACGACCCTCCGCGAAGGAGAGCGATCGTGTCCGAAGCCGTCGCCGAAGACGCGAACCTGGCCAGCCTGGAGGAACAGGAGGCCGAGTACGAGAAGTTCGTGTGGAAGAACCTGCCGCGCAACTTTGCGGGTCACTTCCTGCACGGCATGTTGGGCATGACGGGGTTCCGGCTGTTCAACGCCCCGACCTTCCTCCCGGCCTATCTCCACCTGATCACCGGTTCCGACTTCCTCGTCGGGCTCGGCCAGTCTTTGCAACAGCTCGGCGGCGTGGTCTCGCCCATCGTCGGCGCAACGCAGATCGAGCACCGCAAGAAGGTGCTGCCGATCTCGATGATCATGGGCACGCTGATGCGGATCCAAATCCTCGGCGTCGCCCTGGCGGGGTTCTTCCTGCACAAGGAGGCCCTAATCGTCGTGACCATGGCCTTCCTGTTCCTGCTCGGCTTGTTCTCCGGCGCGCAGCAGGTTGCCTTTCAGCTGCTGCTCGCCAAGGTGATTCCCATTGCCCGTCGTGGCCGGCTTCAGGCGCTGCGCAACGTCACCGGCGGGGCCATCGCCGCCGGACTGGCCTGGGTCGCCGGCAAATACCTGATCCAGAGGAACGTCTTCGGCAACGGCTACGCCACGACGTTCCTGCTCGCCGTACTTCTCACCAGCCTGGGGCTCACCGCGCTCAGCCTGCTGATGGTGGAGCCTATCCCACCCACCATCCGCACGCGGGCCAGGGTGTTCGATCGGATCAAGGACTTTCCCAAGCTGATCGCCGAGGACCGCGGCTTCATGTTCTTCATGATTGCCCAGACCCTGGCGACGGCGGGCCGCGTCGCCGCGCCGTTCTACATTCTCTACACCGGCCACACGATCAAGCTGAGCGGGAGCAATCTTGGCCTGATCTCGCTCGCCTTCCTCGGCGCGGACACCGCGACCAACATGATCTGGGGCCTGGCCGGAGACCGCTTCGGATTCCGCGCCACCTTCATCGGCTCGCTGATCGCCTGGGTCGCCGCAACGTCCCTGCTGATGGCCGCGCCGACCATGGCGGCCGTCCATCTTCCGTTCTCCGGCGGAGGACCACACGGAGGTGTGATGCTGGGAGCGATTCCGCTAGTCTTCATCTCCTTCTTCGGCCTCGGCGCGGCGCAGTCCGGGTTCCTGATGAGCTCGCAGACCATGGTCCTGGAGTTCGGCGCCCGGGACGACATGGCGATGCGCCTGGCGCTCACCGCGACCTCGCAAGGCCTCATGAACACCATCGGCCCGCTCGCCGGCGGGGCGATCGCGGCGCTGCTGGGTTACGAGGTGCTGTTCGGCGTCTCGATCGGCCTTTTGACCCTGGCGCTCATCGTGCTGCTGACCCTGGTGCAGGAACCCCGCTTCCGGGGCGTCGCCTAAAACCCGCTTCGCGTGTTAGGTCTCGGTGAACCCAACTCCGTTTCCCCGACGAAGGTCGGGGCCCAGCTTGACTCGGTGCTGACGTAGCAAGGCAGAGCACTGGGCCCCGGCCTTCGCGGGGGAAGTGATTTCGGGACGATTTGAATCCCTTGACCGGGCTGAGCGCCCGAGGAGCCCACTCATGCGCATCGGCATTCCCAAAGAAATCAAAACCCTCGAGTTCCGCATTGGCGCGACGCCGGGCGTCGTGCAGCGGCTCTGCCGCGAAGGCCATCAAGTCTTCGTCGAGGCAGGGGCCGGGGCGGGGATCGGCCTGGCGGATCAGGCCTTCAAGGATGTCGGCGCCGAGATCCTGCCGGACGCGGACGCGGTGTTCGAAGCCGCCGACATGATCGTCAAGGTGAAGGAGCCGCAGGTGGTGGAGATCGCCCGGCTGAAGCCGCGCCACATCCTGTTTACCTACCTTCACCTCGCCGCCGACCCGGAGCAGGCGAGGGGGCTTATGGCCTCGGGCGCGACCTGTATCGCCTACGAAACCATCTCCGACCGCTGGGGCCGACTGCCGCTCCTCGCGCCGATGAGTCAGGTCGCCGGGCGCATGGCGGTGGACGTCGGAGCCTATCACCTGCTCAAGCCCGCCGGCGGACGCGGAATGCTGCTCGGCGGGGTGCCGGGGGTGCTGCCGGCGAATGTCCTTATCCTGGGCGGCGGGGTCTCGGGCAAGCATGCGGCGGAAATGGCCATCGGCCACGGCGCGGACGTCACCCTGTACGACATATCCGCCGCGCGGCTGGAACAGCTCGACGATCAGTTCGGCGGTCGCCTGAAGACCTGCTACTCGACCCACGACCTTGTCGCGGAGGCCTTGCCCACCGCCGATCTCGTCATCGGCTGTGTCCTGATCCCGGGCGCAGCGGCGCCAAAGCTCGTGACCCGCGCCGACCTGACCTCGATGCGCAAGGGCGCGGTTCTTGTCGATGTCGCCATCGATCAGGGGGGTTGTTTCGAGACGAGCCACCCCACCACCCATGCCGATCCCACCTTCGAGGTCGAGGGCGTCATCCACTACTGCGTCGCCAACATGCCCGGCGCGGCCCCGCTGACCAGCACCTACGCTCTGAGCGCCGCCACCGCGCCCTACATCTCCGCCCTCGCCAAGAAGGGGGTCGAACAAGCGTTCGCGGAAGACATCGGTTTCGCCGAGGGCCTCAACGTCCAGGGCGGCAAGGTCGTGCACAAGGCGGCGGCGGAATCGCTGGGGATGCGGTGAGGGATGGCGATTCCATCGACGGCGGCGCCGATGTTGCGCTTGAGGTTTAACCCGCTGCGTCGGAAGGCGAATTGAGCCGGCGCACGCTGAGTTTTTTGATCGTATTCGTTCTGATCGTCTCGGCCATCGCGGTCCGTGCGTTCTTGGAGGCACGATCCGACCCTGTTGTGCGTCGCGCGACCATCCTCTTGCCGCATTGGCCCGCGGGTCAGGCGCCGATCCGCGTGGTGCTACTGAGCGACCTCCATGTCGGAAGCGCTTCGAGCGATCCCAAACGCCTCTCGCGCGTGGTGGCGTTGACCAACACTCTTCGCCCCGACCTCGTGCTGATCGCCGGCGATTTTCTGGAGGGGCGGAACCCGGTCCCCCGAACGCGCTCCGCCCGGCTGCTCGCGCCGCTAAGCGGGTTTCGCGCGCCGCTGGGGGTGGCCGCTGTGCTGGGCAATCACGACTATGAGACGGGACGTGACGCGATCTTGGCCAACCTCGCCGATCTGCGGATACGCCTGCTCGATAATCGAGCGACGGAGATCGGGCCCATCGCGCTGGGCGGAATCAGCGACGCGGTGACCCACCATAACCATGACTTCCCGGTGTTCCAGCGGATACGCCGGTTGCCTGGTGCGCCGGTTGTGATGACTCACTCGCCGGAACTCGCCCCCTGGATGCCTCTGGATGTTCCGCTCCTGCTCGCCGGCCACACCCATTGTGGGCAGGTCGTTCTGCCCATCGTCGGAATGATCGATTTCACCTCGCCCTTCAGCCGGTTCGCCAGTCTCGGCCGCTACCGCTGCGGTCGCATTCGCGATCCGTCGCACGCCACCATCGTCACCGCCGGCATCGGCACGAGCAGCGCGCCGTTTCGCCTTGGAGCGCCGCCGGACCTTTGGCTGCTAACGTTGAGCCCCGAGCCTGCTGCCGGTCGTCCGGGCTAAAACGATCCGGGAGGCCGCCGATGTCGCAATGGCGCGAGTGACGGGACTCGAACCCGCGACCTCCGGCGTGACAGGCCGGCGCTCTAACCAACTGAGCTACACCCGCATACTCGGGAAGGGGCGTCTGATAAGGGGAGGCGGGGGCGGCGTCAATGACGGCGCAGTGCGTCCGGACGGGTTTGAACCGCGCCGAGCCCTGCGCTAGAACCCCTCCGCGCGCACCCTATGATGCGATGCAACGAAAGCCCCGATGAACGCCTTTCTTCTGCAGTATCTGCCGATCGTCGTCTTTCTCGCGATCGCGGCGGCGCTCGGCCTCGCGTTCATACTCGCTGCGGCCATTATTGCTCCCAGCGCGCCCGATCCGGAGAAGCTGTCGTCCTATGAATGCGGCTTCAACGCCTTCGACGACGCGCGAATGAAGTTCGACGTGCGGTTTTATCTGGTCTCCATCCTCTTCATAATCTTCGACCTCGAGGTCGCTTTCTTGTTCCCGTGGGCGGTGGCGTTGATGAAGCTGCCGCACCAAACGGGCGTCTTCGCGTTCTGGAGCATGATGGGCTTCCTCGGCATCCTGACCATCGGCTTCGTCTACGAGTGGAAAAAGGGGGCTCTCGAATGGGAGTGATCGTTCCCGGACGCCCCGCAGCCCTTATGGCCGGCCGTTCCTCGGTCGAGGATTACAATCCCAAGCTGCACGATCCCTATTTCGACGGTGTCACCGGTTCCCTGGCCGACAAGGGGTTCGTCACCGCCGCGGCCGACGACCTGATCACCTGGGCGCGCACCGGCTCGCTGATGTTCATGAGCTTCGGCCTGGCCTGCTGCGCCGTGGAGATGATGCACGCGGCCAACCCGCGCTATGACATCGAGCGCTATGGCGTCGCGCCGCGCGGCAGCCCGCGCCAGTCGGACCTGATGATCGTCGCCGGGACCCTGACCAACAAGATGGCGCCGGCCATGCGCAAGGTCTACGACCAGATGCCCGAGCCGCGCTATGTCATCTCCATGGGCAGCTGCGCCAACGGCGGCGGCTACTACTATTTCAGCTATTCCGTGGTTCGCGGCTGCGACCGCATCGTGCCGGTGGACATCTATGTTCCCGGTTGCCCGCCGACCGCCGAGGCGCTGGTCTACGGCATCCTGCAACTGCAGAAGAAGATCCGCCGAACGGGAACCATCGAGCGGTGAGCGTCTACCGCGTCTCCGATGAAGACCTCGCGGCGCTCGGCGAGCGGATCGTCGCCAACGGCGCCGGCGCGGTGGGCGGTTTCCACGTGGCCTATGGCGATCTCTCGATCACCGCGCCTGCGCACCGTATCGTCGAGGTCCTGACCCAGCTGCGCGACGACGCCGATCTTCAGTTTCACCAACTCATCGATATCGCCGGCGCCGACTATCCCCAGCGACCTCTGCGCTTCGACGTGGTCTACCACCTGCTGTCGATGACCAAGAACCGCCGGATCAGGGTCAAGGTCCAGACCGACGAGGACACCCCCGTTCCCAGTGTCACCGGCGTCTTCCCGGTCGCCGACTGGTATGAGCGGGAATGCTTCGACATGTATGGCGTGTTCTTTTCCGGCCACCCGGATCTGCGCCGCCTGCTGACCGACTACGGCTTCCACGGACATCCTCTGCGCAAGGATTTCCCGATGACCGGCTATGTCGAGGTTCGCTACGACGACGACCTCAAGCGCGTGGTGTATGAACCGGTGAAGGCCGTGGAGTTCCGCAACTGGGACTTCCTCTCGCCCTGGGAAGGCGCGGAATACGAAAAACCGGGACAGGGCTATCCCTACGTTCTTCCAGGCGACGAAAAAGCGGACAAGGCGCCGTGACCGGCCAGAACGCGCCCGCCGCCGCCACCGAATTCATTCCGGAAACGCCGCCCGAGGGCGAAACGGCGGTCCGCAAGTTCAACATCAACTTCGGCCCACAGCATCCGGCGGCGCATGGCGTGCTCCGCCTTATCCTGGAGCTTGACGGCGAGTTGGTGGAGCGGGTCGATCCCCACATCGGCCTGCTGCATCGCGGCACCGAGAAGCTGATCGAGGCGCGGCCCTATACTCAGAACACACCCTATTTCGACCGCCTCGACTATGTCTCGCCGATGAGCCAGGAACACGCCTTCGTCCTGGCCATCGAGCGGATGATCGGCCTGGACGTTCCCCGGCGCGGCCAGTTAATCCGGGTCTTCTTCTCCGAGATCACCCGCATTCTGAACCATCTTCTCAACATCACCACCCAGGCGATGGATGTCGGCGCGCTCACCCCGATCACCTGGGGTTTCGAAGAGCGCGAAAAGTTGATGATCTTCTATGAGCGCGCCTCCGGCGCCCGGATGCACGCCAATTATTTCCGCCCCGGCGGCGTGCGCCAGGACCTGCCGCCCGCGCTGATCGACGATATCGAAACCTGGACCAAGACCTTCCCCAAGGTGCTCGATGATCTCGAGCGGCTGATCACCGGCAACCGCATCTTCAAGCAGCGCAATGTCGACATCGGGGTCGTCAGCAAGGCGGAGGCCCTGGCCTGGGGCTTCACGGGTGTCATGCTGCGCGGCTCCAATGTCGCCTGGGACCTGCGCCGCAACCAGCCCTACGAATGCTATGACGAGATGGAATTCGAGATTCCGCTGGGCGTCCATGGCGACTGCTACGACCGCTATCTCTGCCGGGTCGAGGAAATGCGTCAGTCGGTCCGCATCATGACCCAGTGCATCGATCGTCTGCGCAAGACCCCAGGTCTCGTCCTGGCCAACGATCATAAGGCGACGCCGCCGCGCCGGGGCGAGATGAAGCGCTCGATGGAGGCCTTGATCCATCACTTCAAGCTCTACACCGAAGGCTATCATGTCCCGGCGGGTGAGATCTACGCGGCCGTCGAGGCGCCGAAGGGTGAGTTCGGCGTCTATCTCGTCGCCGACGGCACCAACAAACCCTATCGCTGCAAGATCAGGGCTTCGAGCTATCCCCACCTCCAGGCTATGGACTGGATGAACCGCGGCCACATGCTGGCCGACGTCGCCGCCGTGCTGGGCTCCCTCGACATCGTCTTCGGCGAGATCGACCGATGACCGTCCGCCGCCTCGCCAAGGAACAGCCGGCCAGCTTCGCCTTCAACGAGGAGTCGCTGAAACTCGCGCAGTGGTGGATCACCAAGTTCCCGGAGGCCCGCAAGCAGTCCGCGGTCATCCCGCTGCTCTGGCTGGTGCAGAAGCAGGAAGGCTGGGTGCCGGAACCCGCCCTGCGTGTCGTCGCCGAACTGCTCGGGATGCCCATAATCCGCGTGCTGGAAAATGTGACCTTCTACACCATGTTCCAGCTGGAGCCGGTCGGTACGGTCGCGCATGTCCAGCTGTGCGGCACCACGCCGTGCATGCTGCGCGGCGCGGGGGACCTGCGGAAGGTTCTGCTGGAGCGGATCGGGATCAAGGATCACCGCACCGCAGACGGCCGATTCTCCTGGGAGGAAGTCGAGTGCATGGGCGCCTGCGCCAACGCGCCGATGGTGGCGATCCACGACTATTACTACGAAGACCTGACGCCGCAGTCCCTGACCGCGATCCTCGACAAGCTCGATGCGGGCGAGGTTCCGCCGCCAGGCTCGGCCATCGGTCGCCAGGGCTGTGCGCCCGCGGGCGGCGCGCTGACGCTGACCGACGAAACGCTCTACGACGGCTCCCGCGCCGCGAAGCTGACCCTGCCCAATCTCCCGGCGAAGGAGCCCGCGTGACTCCGCCGCCATCGAGGGCGACGCGGAGCGCCGGCGTCGTCGCATGCCTCGTTGGCACGCTTCTGATGGTCTCGGGCCGCTTCGTCCCAAGTGCGCCACACATCCTGGTCTATGTCGGCGTCAGCGTAATTGTTTTCGGATGGGGCTTGTTCGTCCTGTCCATGTTCAGAGCGAAATCATGATCGGCGTACTCGAGGACAAGGACCGCATCTTCACCAACCTCTACGGCCTGCGCGACTGGCGGCTAGAGGGCGCCAAGGCGCGGGGGGTGTGGAACGGCACGGTCGAGATGATGGAGCAGACGCCCGAATGGGTCTGCGACCAGATCAAGGCTTCGGGCCTGCGCGGCCGGGGCGGCGCGGGGTTCGCCACCGGCCTGAAGTGGACCTTTATGCCGAAGCAGGAGAGCGAGCGGCCGCACTATCTCGTGGTGAACGCCGACGAGAGTGAGCCGGGCACCTGCAAGGACCGCGAGATCTTGCGCTTCGATCCGCACCGGTTGATCGAGGGTTGCCTGCTGGCCAGCTACGCCATCCGCGCCCACGACTGCATCATCTATATCCGGGGCGAATATCTTCTGGAGCGCGAGCATCTCGAGGCGGCCCTGGTCGAGGCGACCGAGGCGAAGCTGATCGGGACGAACAACATCCACGGCTGGGACTGCTACATCCGCGTCACCCACGGCGCCGGCGCCTATATCTGCGGCGACGAAATGGCCCTGCTGGAGAGCCTGGAGGGCAAGAAGGGTCAGCCGCGCCTCAAGCCCCCGTTCCCCGCCGGCTCCGGCGTCTACGGCTGCCCGACCACGGTGAACAACGTCGAGTCCATCGCGGTCACCCCTGAAATCCTGCGGCGCGGCGCCGAGTGGTTCGCGGGCTTCGGTCGGCCGAAGAACACCGGCACCAAGCTGATGAGCGCGTCCGGCCACGTCAACAAACCCTGCGTGGTCGAAGAGGCCATGAGTATCCCGATGCGGCAGTTGATCGACGACCATTTCGGCGGCGTCCGCGGCGGCTGGGGCAACCTCAAGGCGATCATTCCCGGCGGCTCGTCTGTCCGGATGATCCCGGCCGAGGAGTGCGAAGTCGCATTGATGGACTTCGACGATCTCTCCGCCCGCAAGTCCGGCCTCGGCACAGCGGCGATGATCGTGATGGACAAGGAGTGCGACATCGTCGCCGCGATCGCGCGGCTGTCCTACTTCTACAAACACGAGAGCTGCGGCCAGTGCACGCCCTGCCGCGAGGGCACCGGCTGGATGTGGCGGATCATGGAACGGATGGTCACCGGCGAGGCCGAACCACGCGAGATCGACATGCTGCTCGACGTCGCCAGCCAGGTCGAGGGCCACACCATCTGCGGCCTCGGCGACGCCGCCGCCTGGCCGATCCAGGGCCTGTTCCGGCACTTCCGCCCGGAGATCGAGGCGCGCATCGCGAACTATCGCAGCCGCCGCGCTAACTTCGCCGGCGCAACCTTGCTCGCGGCGGAGTAGGGCGGTATCGCGAGCGCACAATGGCCGACGAACCCGACAACCTCGTTCTGATGATGCTCCGCCGCATCACGACCGACATGGCCGAGATGCGTGAGGATATGCGTGATTTGAAGGTGCGCATGACCCATGTGGAAGAAGGCTTGGCGGGCGTAAATCGCCGTCTTGACCGGCTGGATGTGCGTTTGGAACGTGTCGAACGGCGGCTCGAACTCGTAGACGCGCCGCTCTAGACGCGACATGCCCAAAGCCAAGGTCAACGGGGTCGAGATCGAGTTCGAGGCTGGAATGACGGTGCTCCAGGTCGCCGAGCTGGCGGGGCAGGAGATCCCGCGGTTCTGCTACCACGAGCGGTTATCCATCGCCGGCAACTGCCGGATGTGTCTGGTCGAGGTAAAGCCCGGGCCGCCCAAGCCGCAGGCGTCCTGCGCGCTCCCCGCCGCCGAGGGTCAGGAAATCATCACCAATTCGGCGATGGTCGAAAAGGCCCGCAAGGGGGTCATGGAATTCCTGCTGATCAACCATCCGCTGGATTGCCCGATCTGCGACCAGGGCGGCGAGTGCGATCTGCAGGACCAGTCGATGGGCTACGGCCGCGACGCCAGCCGTTACGAAGAGAACAAGCGCGCGGTCGAAGAAAAATACATGGGGCCGCTGATCAAGACGGTCATGACCCGCTGCATTCAATGCACCCGCTGCGTGCGCTTCATCACCGAGGTCGCCGGCGTTCCGGAGATCGGCCTGATCTCGCGGGGCGAGGATGTCGAGATCACCACCTATCTCGACAAGGCGGTGACCAGCGAGCTTTCGGCAAACGTCATCGACCTTTGCCCGGTCGGCGCCCTGACCTCGAAACCCTACGCCTTCAACGCCCGGCCCTGGGAGCTCACGAAGACCGAAAGCGTCGACGTCATGGACGCGCTCGGCAGCAACATCCGTATAGACTCCCGGGGTCCGGCGGTGCTGCGCATTCTCCCGCGCACCAATGACGAGATCAACGAGGAGTGGATCAGCGACAAGACCCGCTACGCCTGCGACGGCCTGAACCGTCAGCGACTCGACAAGCCGATGGTGCGCCGCAACGGCCGTCTGGCGCCCGCCAGCTGGAACGAGGCTTTCGCGGCGGTGGCCGAAAGACTGAAGGGCTCGGGGCCTGAACGGCTGGGCGCCATCGCCGGCGACCTCCAGGACGCCGAATCGATGAAGGCGACGATGGATCTCTTCAGATCGCTGGGCTCGCCGAATCTCGATTGTCGTCAGGATAGCGTGGTTCTGGGCGACGGCCCACGGGAGAGCTGGCTGCTCAACTCGACCATCGCCGGTCTGGAAAAAGCGGACGCCATCCTGTTGATCGGGGCAAACCCGCGCATCGAGGCGGCGGTGCTCAACGCGCGCTTCCGCAAGATGTGGCTGACCGGTCACACCGCCTTCGGCGTTATCGGCGAGGCGGCGGATCTTGGCTATCGCTACGAGCACCTTGGCGTGACCGCCAAGTCAATCGGCGAGGTGTTCGCCAAAGGGTCAGACTTCACCAAGGCGTTCCGCGACGCGAAATTTCCGGCAATCGTCCTGGGACAAGGCGCTTTGACCAACAACCCGAGCCTTCGCGCCTCGGCGACATTGGCGTCCGATATCGGTGTGGTCCGGGAGGGCTGGAACGGCTGGAACGTCCTGCATACCGCCGCGGCGCGAGTCGGCGGCCTCGATCTGGGGTTTCTCCCCGGCCAGGACGGCAAGACCTCCGCCGCCATGGTCGAAAAAGGGGCGCTGGACGTGCTGTTCCTGCTCGGCGCCGACGAGATCGACCTGTCGCGAACGGACGCCTTCGTCGTCTACCTGGGAACCCACGGCGACGCCGGCGCTCATCGCGCGGATGTCATCCTGCCGGGCGCCGACTACACCGAAAAACCCGGTTTTTACGTCAATACCGAAGGCCGAGTGCAGCGCGGCGAGCGCGCGGTGTTCCCCAAGGGCGAAGCCAAGGACGACTGGACCATCCTGCGCGCGCTCTCGGAAATCGTGGGCCACAAACTGCCCTACGACACGCTTGATCAGCTTCGCGAAAGGCTCTTCGCCGACCATCCCACCTTCGGCCAGATCGATCTGGCCCCCGGCGCCATCGTCTCGTCCTTTGAGCTCGGCGGGCTGGGGTCGGAGGGCGAACTCGCCGACGCGGTCCTGCGCTCGGCGGTCCACGGCTTTCACCTTACCAACCCCATCGCTCGGGCGAGCGTCACCATGGCGGAATGCGCCGCTCTGGCCTCCGGCCTGAAGATGGCGGCCGAATGAAGCGCGAACTCTTACCGGCCGCGAGGAACGGGCAGGACAGCCGTGCTCTTCGGAGGGCGCCGCGATGACCGCCGATTTCTGGGGATCGCCGGTCGGCTGGACCCTGCTGACCGTCCTTCAGGTCCTCGCGGTGCTGATATGGATCCTGTTGTCGCTCGCCTTCCTGCTACTGGCCGACCGCAAGATCTGGGCGGCGGTGATGCTGCGCAAAGGGCCGAACGTGGTCGGCCCCTTCGGTCTTTTTCAGTCCTTCGCCGACTTTGGGAAGTTCGTGCTGAAGGAGATCGTGATTCCCGCCGGGGCGGATAAGGCGGTGTTCCTTATGGCTCCGCTGGTCAGCTTCATCCTCGCCTTCGGCGCCTGGTCGGTGATCCCGCTAGCTCCGGGCTGGGTAGTTTCGAACATCAATGTCGGGGTGCTGTACCTGTTCGCCGTCTCCTCGCTGGGCGTCTACGGCATCATCATGGGCGGCTGGGCGTCGAACTCGAAATACCCCTTCCTGGGCGCATTGCGCTCGGCGGCGCAGATGGTCAGCTACGAGGTCTCGATCGGCTTCGTCATCGTTACGGTCATCCTGCTGACGGGGTCGCTGAACCTCAACGTCATCGTGGCCCATCAGGCCGGTTGGTTCTGGCATTGGAACGTGCTGGGCGGCGGCACGCTCGCCGACATCCCCGCGGCGCTGGTGATGATCCCGATGCTCCTGATCTTCTTCGTCTCGGCCTTGGCGGAGACCAATCGGCCGCCGTTCGACCTTTCCGAAGCCGAGTCGGAGCTGGTGGCCGGTTATCAGGTGGAATATTCCTCTACGCCCTACCTGCTCTTCATGATCGCCGAATACGCCAACATCGTGCTGATGTGCGCCATGCTGGCGGTGCTCTTCTTCGGCGGCTGGAACCCCGGTTTCCCGATGGGCTTCGCCGCGCACTGGAATCCGACAGCGCTCAGTTTCTTCGGCTTCTTGGTCTTCTTCTCGAAGCTGCTGTTCTTCTTCTTCCTCTTTGCCATGGTGAAGGCGCTTGTGCCGCGTTACCGCTACGACCAGCTGATGCGGCTGGGTTGGAAAGTGTTTCTGCCGACATCGATCGTGGCGGTCGTCCTGATCGCGGCCTGGAGGATGTTCGGACCTGGGTATCCGGCATGAGAGTCGCCGTCATTCTTCTAGTCGTCGGCGGCCTCGCGGCCTGCGCCAGCGTGGGCGGCGCCTCATCCTATGAGCTGGGGAGCGGCGACGCCAACTACGACGCGATCAACGCCGCGACCAGGACCTGTGAAGCCGAAGGCGGTCACGTCACGTTGAAGGGCGGGTACGACAACCGGAAACTCTCCAGCTTCCTCTGCGTCGGCGGGAAGGCGAAATAGATGTCGTTCATGCAACGGGTCAGCCAGGCGGTGCGCGGCGCGGCGCTGATGGATTTCATCGGCGCCTTCGGGCTGGGCCTGCGCTATCTGGGATCGCCCAAGGCCACCGTGCTCTATCCCAACGAACGTGGCCCGCAGTCGCCTCGCTTCCGTGGCGAACACGCCCTGCGCCGCTACCCGTCGGGCGAAGAACGCTGCATCGCCTGCAAGCTCTGCGAGGCGATCTGTCCGGCGCAGGCGATCACAATCGAGGCGGAGCCCCGCGAAGACGGCTCGCGGCGCACCACGCGCTACGACATCGATATGGTGAAGTGCATCTATTGCGGTCTCTGCCAGGAGGCGTGTCCAGTAGACGCCATCGTCGAGGGACCCAACATCGAATATTCCGTCGAGACCCGCGAGGAGCTCTACTACGACAAGGAGCGTCTGCTCGCGAACGGCGACCGCTGGGAGAGCATCATCGCCCACAACCTCGAGCTCGACGCGCCCTATCGCTGAGCCTCCCGCTCGACTAAGAAGCCGCCGCTTCCCGCCCTTTCCGGAGACCTGATTGTAGAGCCATGGTTTTGCAGGCGATCGCCTTTTACCTGCTCGCCGCGACCACCCTGGTCGCGGGCGTCGCCGTGATCTCGGCGCGCAATCCCGTGCACTCGGTCCTGTTCCTCATCACCACCTTCTTCTCGGCCGCCGGTCTCTTTGTCCTGCTGGGCGCCGAGTTCCTCGCGATGATCCTGGTGGTGGTCTATGTCGGCGCCATCGCGGTGCTCTTCCTCTTCGTGGTGATGATGCTGGACGTCGACTTCACCGCCCTGCGCCAGGGCTTCGCGCGCTATTTGCCCATCGGGGCCATCGTGGCGGGCATCCTGACGGTGGAGATGGTCATCGTCGCCGGCAGTGTCGCCGCGAACGGGGCGGCGAAAGCCTCGACCGGCCCGGCGCCCGCCCGTCCCGGTTTCAGCAACGCGGCGGACATCGGCGCGGTGCTCTACACCGACTACGTCTATCTCTTCCAGGCGGCGGGGATGGTCCTCCTGGTGGCGATGATCGGTGCCATCGTGCTGACATTGAAGCACCGCGCGGGCATCCGTCGACAGAATGTCGGGGATCAGGTGGCGCGCGACACCAAGAGCGGGATGGTGATGGTTTCCATCAAGCCGGGCGAGGGGATCGAATTGTGATCGGCCTGACCCATTATCTCACCGTCGCGGCCATACTCTTCACCATCGGCGTGCTCGGCATCTTCGTAAACCGCAAGAACGTCATCGTCATCCTGATGTCGATCGAACTGATCCTACTGGCGGTGAACATCAATCTGGTCGCCTTCTCCGTCTTCCTGCATCAGGTCGCCGGCCAGGTCTTCGCCCTTTTCGTCCTCACCGTCGCCGCCGCCGAGGCCGCGGTCGGGCTCGCAATCCTTGTCACCTTCTTCCGCTGGCGCGGCGACATCGCCGTCGACGACGCCTCCGTGATGCGGGGCTAGGCGGCGTGACACCGCAGCTGCTCGTTACCGCGCTCGTCTTCGCGCCGCTGTTCGGCGCGCTGATCGCCGGCGCGTGTGGTAAGCGGTTCGGCGATCGGGTTCCGATGCTGGTTACGACAGGCCTGCTGTTCCTGGCCTGCGCCCTGTCCTGGACAACGTTTAGCCAGGTCATTTGGGGGGGCTGGCCAGCAAAGTTCACCGTGGAGATCGCGCCTTTCATCGATGTCGGGGCGTTTCGGTCCGACTGGTCGATCCGGATCGACTCGCTGTCGGCGGTGATGCTGGTGGTGGTGACCAGCGTGTCGGCGCTCGTCCACCTTTACAGTTGGGGCTACATGGCCCACGACCCGGCCAAACCGCGCTTCTTCGCCTATCTCAGCTTCTTCACCTTCGCCATGCTGGCCCTGGTGACGGCGTCGGACTTCATGCAGCTGTTTTTCGGCTGGGAGGGCGTCGGTCTCGCCAGCTATCTGCTGATCGGCTTCTGGTATCACAAGGCCACGGCCAACGCGGCGGCGATCAAGGCCTTCGTGGTCAACCGGGTCGGCGATGTCGGCTTCGCGCTCGGCATAATGACGATATTCTGGTCGTTCCACACCATCCGCTTCGCCGAGATCTTCCCCGAGGTTGCGGCCCACGCCCAGATGACGTGGAGCTTCGCCGGCCAGAGCTTTCACCTCATGGACCTTGCGTGCGTGCTTCTCTTCATCGGCGCGATGGGCAAGTCGGCGCAGTTCTTCCTGCACACTTGGCTGCCGGACGCCATGGAAGGCCCGACGCCGGTCTCCGCCCTGATCCACGCCGCGACCATGGTCACCGCAGGGGTCTATATGGTCTGCCTGCTGTCGCCGATGTTCGAGTACGCCCCGGTCGCCAAGAGCGTGGTGACGGTCATCGGCGCGGTGACCTGTCTGTTCGCCGCCACGGTCGGTCTCGCCCAAAACGACATCAAGCGGGTCATCGCCTATTCGACCTGTTCTCAGCTTGGCTACATGTTTTTCGCCGCCGGGGTCGGGGCCTATCAGGCGGCGATGTTCCACCTCTTCACCCACGCCTTTTTCAAGGCCCTGCTGTTCCTCGGCGCCGGCTCCGTGATCGAGGGCATGCATCACGAGCAGGACATGCGGAAGATGGGCGCGCTGTGGAAGCTGATGCCCGTCACCTACGCGGTGATGATGATCGGGACACTGGCGATAACCGGCGTCGGCATTCCCGGCCTCGACCTCGGCTTCGCCGGCTTCTATTCCAAGGACGCGATCATCAACTCGGCTTTCCTGGCCGGAAAGACCGACGGTATTTCGAATTTCGCCTTCGTCGCCGGCCTGCTCGCGGCCGGCCTGACCTCGTTCTACTCCTGGCGTCTGATCTTCATGACCTTCCACGGCACGGCCAAGTGGAAGCATCCAAAGGCGCAACACGCGGTCGACGATCGCGCGAGCCACGCCCAGATAGAGACCCATTCCGAACCGGACGTCTCGCACAACGATCACGGCGGCCACGACGTCGAGCCGCACGAGAGCCCGCTGGTGATGCTGACACCGCTGATCCTGCTCTCCATCGGCGCCATCACCGCTGGTGCGGTCTTCGTCGAGATGTTCGTCGGGCCGGAGCGCGGCGCCTTCTGGCGCGGCGTGCTGTTCAACCTCGGCGGCCGCTCGGTGCTGAGCCAGCTCGACAGCTTGCCGGCCTGGGTGACCGGGGGGCCGTTGGTAGTGACCGCCATCGGCCTGTTCGCCGCCTGGTATGCCTACATCCGCCACGAGGGCATGGGCGCGCGGATCGCGGCCCAAAAGGGGATCGTCTGGAGCTTCCTCTACAACAAGTGGTATTTCGACGAATTGTACGACGCCGTCTTCGTCAACGGCGCCAAGGCGCTGGGCGACTTGTTCTGGAAGGGCGGCGACAAGGCCTTGATCGATGGTCTCGGCCCCGACGGCGTCGCCACCGTATCCTACGCCATCGGTCGGGGGGCGGGCAGGGCCCAGACCGGTTACGTATACCACTACGCCTTCGTCATGCTGCTGGGCGTCGCCGGGTTGCTCTCGTACGCGCTATGGGCGTTCAGCTAGATGAACGGCATCCTTTCCATAACGACCTATGCACCGCTGATCGGGGTCGCGGCGATCCTCGCGCTGCGGATGTTCGCCAAGCAGGATGATCCCAAAACCGACAACGCCGCGCGATGGATCGCGCTGGCGACCACCCTGGCCACCTTTGCTCTCTCAGTGATCATGGTCGCGGGCTTCCGTCCCGGCCAAACCGGCTTCCAGTTCGGCGAGGACAACGCCTGGTTCGCCGGCCTGCGCTACCGCATGGGCGTCGACGGCATTTCAGTGCTGTTCGTCCTCTTGACCACCTTCCTCATGCCGCTGTGCATCGTCGCGAGCTGGCGATCGATCACCGTGCGCGTGGTCGAATACATGATCGCCTTCCTGGTGCTGGAGAGCCTCGTGGTCGGGGTGTTCTGCGCCCTCGATCTTCTGGTCTTCTATCTCTTCTTCGAGGGCCAGCTCATCCCGATGTTCCTGATCATCGGGATCTGGGGCGGCAAGAACCGGGTCTACGCCGCGTTCAAGTTCTTCCTCTACACCCTGCTGGGCTCTGTTCTGATGTTGGCGGCGATCCTGGCCATGATCGGCATCGCCCACACCTCCAGCATCCCCGAACTGATGCGCCACCACTTCAGTTCAGGCGTTCAGACCTGGCTATGGCTGGCCTTCTTCGCCTCCTTCGCGGTGAAGATGCCGATGTGGCCGGTGCATACCTGGCTGCCCGACGCCCACGTCGAGGCCCCGACCGCCGGATCGGTCATCCTGGCCGGCATCCTGCTGAAGATGGGCGGCTACGGCTTCATGCGCTTCAGCCTGCCGATGTTCCCGCAGGCGAGCTGGGAGTTCGCGCCTCTGATCTTCGCGCTCTCGGCCATCGCCATCGTCTACACCTCGCTGGTCGCCTTCCGGCAGACCGACATGAAGAAACTGATCGCCTATTCCTCGGTCGCCCACATGGGTTTCGTCACCATGGGCATCTTCTCCGGCACCGTGCAGGGCGAGCAGGGCGCGTTATTCCAGATGCTCAGCCACGGCGTTATCAGCGGCGCGCTCTTCCTCTGCGTCGGCGTGGTCTATGACCGCATGCACACCCGCGAGATCGCCTTCTACGGCGGTGTGGTCAACCGCATGCCGATCTACGCCGCGGTCTTCATGCTGTTCACCATGGGTAATGTCGGCCTGCCGGGGACCAGCGGCTTCGTCGGCGAAATCCTCACCCTGACCGGCGTCTATGGCGCCTCGACCTGGACCGCGATCGTCGCGGCCTCGGGGATGATCCTCTCCGCCGTCTACGCCCTGACCCTGTATCGCCGCGTGGTGTTCGGCGAGATGACCAATCCGGCGCTCGCCACCATCGGCGACATGGAGCGGCGAGAGATGCTGACGTTCCTGCCGCTGATCGCCGCCACGCTTTACCTGGGACTGCATCCGGTCGTCATCTTCCACGTCACCGACGCCTCCGCGCGTGTGCTGGCCAACACCTTCCAGGCGGCGAACGCCGCGATCGGTTTCCGCCAGTGATCGCCGCCTCCCCGGTCGCCCTGGCCGGTCCCGAACTCGTCCTCGTCGCCTCGGCGCTCGTCCTGCTGATCTGGGGCGCGTTCCAGAAGACGCCGACGCTCGTCTTCACCGGCGCGGCCGTGCTCGCGCTGATCGCCGCCGCCGTGGTGGCGGCGACCGGCCCGCTCGGCGTCGCCTTTCACGGGGGCCTGATCGCGGACCAGGGCTCCGCCTTCGCCAAGGTGGTAATATATCTGGCCAGCGCGATCGCGGCGCCGCTCGGGACGCGGTGGTTCGCCGATCGGGGAATCGTGCGGTTCGAATACCCGATCCTGATCATCATCGCCGCCCTCGGCATGGGCATGATGGTCTCGGCCGGCGACCTGATCTCGCTCTATGTATCGATCGAGCTGCAATCCCTGGCGCTCTACATTCTCGCCGCCTTCCAGAACAACGTGGCCGTCGGGGTTCCGGCGGATGGCAAGTCGTCCGAAGCCGGGCTGAAATATTTCGTCCTCGGCGCGCTGTCTTCGGGGATCCTCCTTTATGGCGCGTCCCTCGTTTACGGTTTCGCCGGCTCGACCCGCTTCGCCGACATCGCCGTCGCCATGAGCCACGGCGCCGGCGGCGGCGCGCTATTCGGCTTGGTCTTCCTCATCTGCGGCATCGGCTTCAAGGTCTCCGCCGCGCCCTTTCACATGTGGACGCCGGATGTCTACGAGGGCGCGCCGACCCCCGTGGTGGGGTTTTTCGCCGGCGCTCCGAAGCTTGCCGCCATGGTCCTCCTCGCTCGCCTGCTTAGCGAGGGTTTCGGCGGCGCGGTCTTTCAGTGGCGCCAGATCCTTGTCGCCATGGCCTTGATCTCCGTCGCCGTCGGCGCCTTCGCCGGTCTGGTGCAAAGCGACCTGAAGCGGCTCTGGGCCTATTCCTCCATCGCATCGATCGGCTACGCCCTGGTCGGCCTTGCGGCGGGCGGCGTCGTCGGCATCCAATCGATGCTGATGTTCATGGTGCTCTACGTCATTGACGTCACTGGCTTTTTCGCCTGCCTCGCGGCCCTCACGCGCGGCGGCAAGCCGATGCAGACGCTGGACGATTTCGCCGGCCTCGCGCGGGAGCGTCCCGCCCTGGCCGTCGCCATGACCTTCTTCGCCCTTTCCGGCCTCGGCATGCCGCCCTTCAGCGGACTTTGGGGCAAGTACTATGTCTTCAAAGCCGCTTTGATCGCGGGTCTAGCCCCAGCCGTCGTCATCGCCCTGGTCGGCAGCGTGGTGGCCGCGTTCTATTATCTTAAGCTCATCCGCCGCATGTGGTTTGACACCGCCTCCGGGCCTACTGATCCACCCCGCCGATCCGGCAGCGTCGTCGCCTACGCCTGCGCGGCCTTCGCCTTCCCCGGTGTGCTGATCGCCGTGACCTGGATCGACCCGGCCGCGAAACTGGCGGCGATGGCCCTCGCGCTGAGGTAGCGTCCGCCGTTCCCGTCTTGCGCTTGGGCAAGGGGGGTCAAACCACCTCTTCCACCGCCTCGATCCAATGGCGCACCGGCGTCTTGGTCGCGCCGCCAAGATGCAGCCAACAGCCGATGTTGCCGGTGTAGATCGTCTCCGGCGCGTTCGCCTCGAGCGCCGTCAGCTTCCGCGCGCGCAGCTCCATCGCGAACTTCGGCTGCAAGACCGAATAAGCGCCGGCCGAGCCGCAGCAAAGGTGGCTGTCGGCGACCGCCTGAGGATCGTAGCCCAGGCGTCGCAACAGCATCGCCACCGCGCCTTCCAGCCTCAGCCCGTTTCGCAGGGTGCAGGGATCGTGGACGGCGATTCGGGGCCGCCGCGGGGCACGGACGGGTTTCGGCGGCGCTTCGGTCAGGATTTCGATCGGATCGCGCACGGCGCCTTCGATCCGCTTCGCAGCCTCGCGGTACACGGGGTCGTCGGCGAAAACATCGCCGTAGTCCCTGATGAAGGCCGCGCAGCCGCTGGCGTTGACGACGATCGCCTGGGCGCCCGCGTCGAGATCGGCGCTCCAGGCATCGATGTTGCGCCGCGCGATGGCCCGCCCCCCGGCTTCGTCGCCGGTGTGAAAAGACAGGGCGCCGCAGCAGCCGGTCCCGACCGTCGGCGCCAAGCCGATGCCGACCGAGGCCAGCACCCGCGTCGTCGCGGCATTGAAGGATGGCGCCGCGGCGCTCTGGATGCAGCCCTTCAAAATCGACATCCGACGCGCCTCGGCGCGCGCGGTTGATTTCACATTCCGGCGCGGGTTTGCTCTGACGAGGTCCCGGAGCAGGAAGGCGGGCCGCACCAACCATGGCCGCAGCCCCAGGAAACGGATGGCCGCGCGAGTCGCCCGCTCCGGCCACGGCCGGCGCACCCGCTCGGCCACCTCCGCCCGCGCGACATCGTAAAGTCGGTGATACTCCACGCCCGAGGGACACGTCGTTTCGCAAGCCCGGCACGACAGGCAGCGGTCGAGATGGATCTGGGTCAGACGGCCAACCGGCTCGCCCTCCAGCGCCTGTTTCATCAGGTAGATCCGCCCGCGCGGACCATCCAACTCGTCGCCGGTCAGGGTGTAGGTCGGGCAGGTAGCGTTGCACATGCCGCAATGAACGCAGGCCCGCAACACGGCCTCCGCCGTCGCCCCAGCGGCGGTCTCGGCGAGCGGGCTCTGGATTTCACAGCGCAACGCTAGAGGCCCTCGTACATCCGTCCGGGATTGAAGACGCCGGCCGGATCGAAGGCCGCCTTGATCCGCTTGTGCAACGCCAGCAGCGGCGGCGCGAGTGGTGTGAATACCTCCTCGCCGGGTTGAGCGCCCCGGAACAGCGTGGCGTGGCCGCCAACGCGGGCGCAGGCCGTTCTGACCTCGGTCGCCGACGCGTCCGTCGAGAGCCAAAGTTGCGAGCCGGCCCAGTCGATCACGCGCTCGCCGCCGAGGTCCGGCATGGGCCTGGCGTGGGGGATCGAGAGGCGCCAGAGGCGTTCGCGGGTGAAGATTGGCAGCATGAAGTCGCGTGCATCCTCCCAGTCAATCGCCGTGTTCGATTGTCCGCCGCAATCTAGGACCGCGCGCTCGACTCCGGCGTTCGACCCGCTGAAACGCAAATGGAGGAGTTTGCCATCGTGCATCGCCGCGCTGAGCGGTGTTTGCCGGCCCATCAGGCCGCCTAGCCGTGTTCTGGACGCCGGCCAATCTTCAGCCACCGTGACCGACTGTTCGGCGACGGGTTTCGGCGACACGCGCAGCGACACGTCGAGCAGCACGCCCAGGCAGCCATGCGCGCCCGCCATCAGGCGAAAGCCATCGAAGCCGGCCACGTTCTTGAATACCGTCCCCCCCAGCCGCAGCGCGTCGCCGCGCCCGTCCAGCACCGTCACGCCAAGCACGAAATCGCGCACCGCCCCCGCGAACGGTCGCCGTGGACCCGCTAGCCCGGCCGCCACCACGCCGCCGATCGTGCTCGCCGCGCCAAACACCGGCGGTTCGAACGCCAGCATCTGGCCGTGCCCGGCCAGCAGAGCCACTATCTCCAAAACGGGCGTTCCGGCGCGCGCGGTGATCACCAGTTCGCTAGGATCATAGCTCATCACCCCGCGATGGGCCGCGACGTTCAGCGCCTCGCCGTCGACTTGGCGACCATAGAACCGCTTGGTGTCGCCGCCGACGATGCGCAGGGGCGTCCGCCGCGCGGTCGCCTCGCGCACCCGATTGGCCAGCACACCGGAGATGTCGGCGTCAGAAGCGGTCGAGGTGCTCAAACGCTCGTTTTCCGCCGTGGACGTGCATCGCGCCGTACTCCGCGCATCGCGCCAGGGTGGGGATCGCCTTGCCCGGATTGAGCAAGCCCGCCGGATCGAACGCCGCCTTGATCCCGGAGAAGAGGGCGATTTCGGGCGTGGTGAACTGGCTGCACATCTGATTGATCTTCTCGCGGCCGACGCCGTGCTCGCCGGTGATCGTGCCGCCCACGGCGACGCAAAGCTCCAGGATGGCGCCACCCAGCGCTTCGGCGCGGTCCATCTCGCCCTCGACGCTAGCGTCATAAAGGATCAGCGGGTGCAGATTGCCGTCGCCCGCATGGAAGACGTTGGCCACCTTCAGCGCGTGGACGTCCGCCAGCCGCTCGATCTCCTCAAGTACGTCGGGCAGGCGTCGCCGGGGGATGGTGCCGTCGATGCAATAGTAGTCGGGGGCCAGTCGACCCATCGCCGGGAAGGCGCCCTTGCGGCCGGCCCAGAACAGCAGTCGCTCCGCCTCGTCACCCGCCAACCGGATTTCGGTCGCTCCGGCCTTGGCGCAGATGTCCGACACGCGTCGCAGTCCATCCTCGATCTCGCCGGGCGCGCCGTCGATCTCGCACAACAGGATAGCCGCGGCGTCGACGGGATAGCCGGCGTGGACGTGGGCCTCGGCGGCGCGCAGGGCCGGCCGGTCCATCATCTCCAGCCCGGCCGGGATGATCCCGCCCGCGATGATCGCCGCCACCGCTTCGCCGGCGTGACGCAGGTCGGCGAAGGCGATCAGCAGCACGCGGGCGTGTTCGGGCAGCGGCAACAGCTTGACCGTGACCTCGGTGACCACGCCCAGCAGGCCCTCGGAGCCCGTCATCAGCGCCATCAGATCGAAGCCCGGCGCATCAAGGGCCTCGCCGCCGAGCCGCAGCACCTCGCCGTCGATGGTGACCACCTCCATCGACTGCAGATTGTGGACCGTCAGGCCATACTTCAGGCAGTGCACCCCGCCGGCGTTCTCCGCCACATTGCCGCCGATGCTGCACGCCAATTGCGACGACGGGTCCGGCGCATAGAACAGGCCGAGATGCGCGACCGCTTCCGAGATCGCCAGATTGCGCACACCCGGCTGCACCGTCGCCGTCCGCGCCTCGGCGTCGATGGCGAGGATCTTGTCGAACCGCGACAAGCTCAGCAGCACGCAGTCCGGGTAGGGCAGGGCGCCGCCGGACAGTCCGGTTCCCGCGCCGCGCGCCACCACCGGAACGCCGGCGGCCGAGCAGACCTTGAGGACGTCGACGACCTGGGCCGTGGTCCTCGGCAGGGCGACAACGCCGGCGAGACCGCGATACGCCGCCAGCCCATCGCTTTCATAGACCCGCATCCCCTCGACGCTGGTGACGAGGCCGTCGTGCGGCAAGACGGCCGCCAGTCGCTGGATCAGCGCCGAGCGGTTGTGCGCCTTGAAGACGGGATCGATGGCGGGATCGAAGTGGTCGAGCATCGGCCGTGGAGTATAGATGATCTCCGCATTCGTCGACGCCGGAGCCGTTTTGCGGGGCTCGGCCTAGCTCGCGGCCTCCGCCACGATCGCCTCCGCCTTCGCGAACAGGGCCGGGTCGACCTTCGCGCCCGAGGCGGCGCAGTTTTCGTCCAGCTGTTCCGGCCGGCTCGCGCCGACGATGGCCGAGGCGACGTTGGGCTCGCGCAGAACCCAGGCCAGGGCGAACTGACTGAGCGTCAGCCCGGCCTCGGACGCGATCGGCTTGAGCGTCTGCACCGCTTCCAGCGTCGGGCGCTTCATCAGGCGGCTGATGAAGCCGCTCATGGCGTCCGAGGTCGCCCGGGTGCCGGCGGGCGGTGGGGAGTTCGGATCGTATTTGCCGGTCAACACGCCCTGGGCCAGCGGCGACCAGACGATCTGCGACACGCCGTTCGCCGCGCAAAGCGGGAAGACCTTCTTCTCTGGCCGCCGATAGAGCAGGGAATACTGCGGTTGGCTGGAGACGAATTTTTCCACGCCCGGCATCGCCATCGCCGCTTCGATCTGCTCGGGCGACCACTCGGAAAAGCCGATCCAGCGCACCTTGCCGGCGCGGACGATCTCGCTGAGCGCCTGCATCGTCTCCTCCAGCGTCACGTCCGGATCGTAGCGGTGGCACTGGTAGAGATCGACATAATCGGTCTTCAGCCGCGCCAGCGAGGCGTCGATCTGCTTGAACACCTGGGCGCGGGACAGACCCTTGTCGCCGCCTCCCATGTCGCCCATCAGCTTGGTCGCCAAGACGTAGCTGTCGCGTGGGCGGCCCGCGAGTTGCTGGCCCAGCACCGTTTCGGCGGCCCCGCGACCATAGACATTCGCGGTGTCGATCAGGTTGATCCCGAGGTCGAACGCGCGGTTGAGACAGGCCTTGGCCTTGTCCGCCTCGACCCCGACGCCATAGGTCAGCCACGAACCGAGGGAGATCTCCGAGACCTTCAGGTCGCTGGAGCCGAGTTGGCGGTACTGCATGGTGTTCCCTTAAGCCTGCGATCCAAAGTCTGGAGAGAAGCGGATGTTCCCCGCCTCCAGCCCCTTGACCACAACCTCCAGACCGCCGGACTTGATCATCCATTCCAGGCGGTGATCACGGTATTCGCGCTTGAACAGGCCCGCCGAGACGGCCTCCGACAGGCCGGACGTCGGCATGCTGAACGCCCGCGCTTCGCCGATGGTCTTCGCCACGCTGTCCCGCGCCATCGCCCGCTCGAACCACGCCGCCAGCTTCGAGCCGGCCTCCGGACGATTGCCCACGCTGATCGCCGTGCCGACATAGGGCGCCACGGAAAGATCGCCCCAGCCGAACGCTCCGCCGTTGAACCATTCGCGATCACCCAGCTGTTCTTCCAGCCAAGTGAAAAATCCCCGGGTCTGCCGCGCCGCGGCTTCGCTCAGAGTCTTGGCCAGTTCGCCCTCCGCGCGGCGGAACCAGTTCAATTCGCCCATGCCCCAGTTCACCGCCTCGAAATGGGTGTCCATCACCTCCTCGATCATTCGCACCCGCGCGCGGTCGGCGGGCGAGGCGGGGAGGAGCGGCGGCGCCGGCCAGCGGTCCTCGATGTACTCCAGGATGATGGTGGAATCGAAGACGGAGACATCGCCATCGATCAAGGCCGGAACCTCGGCGCGGGGATTGACCTTGACGAACCCGCCGGCGGCGCCCCCTGGACCCACGCCGTCAGACACGGCGACCTCGAACGCCACGTCCTTTTCGCGCAGGGCGATCTTCACCTTCTGCGCATAGGGCGACAGGACGTGTTCGTAGAGGCTGACGGTCATGCCTCGTTCCCAAAAATGATGGTGCCGGAGGCGGCGAACATGCCGCCGACGCCGTGACTCACCGCGATCTTTGCGCCCTCGATCTGCGCTGGCGCGACGCCCCGCATCTGCCGCACGCTCTCCTGCAGGGCGTACATGCCGTACATACCGGAGTGCATATAGCTCAAGCCTCCGCCGTTGGTGTTCAGCGGTAGCTTTCCACCCGGTGCGGTATTCCGTTCACGGATGAACCCGGCGGCCTCTCCCGGTTTGCAGAAGCCGAGATCCTCCAGCCCATAGAGCGGCAGATGCGCGAAGGCGTCGTAGATCATCAGGTGGTCGACATCGGCATGGGAAATCCCCGCCTCGCCGAACGCCTTCTTGCCGGAGACCCGAAACGCCTTGGAGCTGTTGAAGTCCTCCATCTGGCTGACCATCGGCGTCTCCACGCTTTCGCCCGTCCCCAGGATATAGACCGGCTTGGTCGGGAAATCCCTGGCCCGCTCGGCGGACGTCAGGATCAGCGCGCCGCCGCCGTCGGTGACCAGGCAACACATCAGCATGCGGAACGGCCAAGCGATCATCGGCGAGTTCAGCACGTCGTCGACCGTGATCGGGTCCTTGAAGCTGGCGCGCGGGTTCTTCGCCGCCCACTCCCGCTGGATCACGGCCACCATGGCGAGGTCTTCCTCGGTATAGCCGCGCGTCTTCATGTACCGCAGCGCCGGAATGGTGAACATCGTCGGCGGCGAGGTGACGCCATAGGGCATCTCGAACTGCCCCATCAGGCTGGACGGCGAGCGTCCAAAGCCGCTGGAGCCCACTCGCGAGCGCCCGCTCTCGCCGTGGGTGATCAGCACCGTCGTGCAGAGCCCCTCGTTGATCGCCGCCGCCGCATGCCGCACGTGGAGCATGAACGAACACCCACCCACCGCCGTGCCATCGGCCCAGGTCGGCGTGATGCCGAGGTAATGCGCGATGGCGACAGGACTTTCGCCCGCCGTCGCCACGCCATCGATGTCCGACGGCTTGAGCCCGCAGTCGACCAGGGCGTTCAGGGCCGCATCGGCGTGCAACCCGATCACCGACATATCCGGTATCTTGCCCAGCCGAGTGGTCTCCGCGGCGCCGACCACGGCGATGGAACGGGGTTTCATGGCTCTAGGCCCCCACCGGCCGAAACATCGGCAACGCGATCTCGCCGAACGTCTCGAAGGTGACCTCCAGCGGCATATCCAGCACCAAGGCCTCGGGAGTCTGTGGACAGCCCACGATATTGGTCATCATCCGCGGCCCCTCCTCGAGTTGGACCACGGCAATGGAATGCGGCGCGGTGCCCATGTCGGGCCGCGGCCGATGGGCGATGACATAGCTGTAGAGCGTCGCCTTGCCGCTGGCGACGAAGGTCTCGACATCGCGCGACCCGGTGCGCGGACAAAACGGCCGCGGCGGAAAGTAAGCTTCTCCCGAAGGCCCACGCTGCAACACCAACTCGCCACGCTTGCACCCATCCCAGAAGTGTTGAGTTTCCGGCGTCGGCTGGGGGAGAGTGCGGTCCATGGGGGCGGTTCCTCGGGGCGTTCTGACGGTAACGCGTGAGCCGTTGTCGAACGATCGCGCCGGGGAAGGCAAGGGGCTATGCGTCGACCCGCCCCAGCGCCCGCCAGCGAACCCGCCGCGGCGCAAGCGTCCCCCGGAGAGCTTCGCGCCGAAGCGAAACGGCTGTACACTCGCGACGACTTAGCCGGGGAGGGCGGGTGATGGACTGGCGTTACATCGCGGCGGCCGTTGCGGGACTGGTTTTGGCCGGCTTGGCGGACTGGTTGTTCGCCGGTGTCCTCTTTCACGATCGCTACCAGACCCATCCGGAAGTCTGGCGGATCAACGGGCCCAACCCCCGCGCGCTGATCGCCGCCCAGGCGCTGACCATCTTCACCGTGCTGGGCCTGATCGCCCTGATGGCCTGGACCGGCCGCACGTCGCTCGGGGATTCACTCCTCATCGCGCTCGTCATCTGGCTGATCGCTGCGGCGCCGGCGGTCATCGCCAACGGCCTGTTCATCAAGATCGATCCGATGGTGGTGGTCAGCCACAGCGTGGGTTGGCTGGTCAAGCTTGCGCTAATCGCGGTCGCCACATCGGTTATTCTTCATCTGTAAAGTCGAGACGGCGTTCCAAACGGTCGGCGAAGCGACGAGAAGTCGCGACGCGGATCGCGGAGCGGAAGCTGGGTCTGGCGGAATAAGAAGAGGCGACGGGTCAGGCCCTCCTCGGCGTCTTGCCGCCCTCTCAAGCGCAAAGAGGGCGGTCCAGTCGTGACGAACAGAAAGGCCTATTTCGCGACCGCGCCGTCAGGCGAGGTTTAGTTTCGTGGTTTCGCCGATATTCGGGCGACTGCCGGTGAGGTTGGCCTTGGCGATCTCGAAGCCGAACTTCACGGTGCCGACCTCGGAGATCCAGACTTGGCTTTCCTCGCAGTCCAGGCAAAGCATGATCAGGTTCGGATCGTCCTTGCCCTTGGGAAACCAGGCGGAAACCACGGGGTTCCAGAACTTGTCGCGATGAAGGTTGTCGCGCAGTGCGCTCAGCGTTCCACGAATGCAGGCCTGCATTTGGCGATCCTTGGACATGAAGACGTACATCGCCTCCACGCCCTTGGAAGCGGCGATGGCCAAATCGCCACTATCCTGAGTGTAGAACCAGAGCTTCCCGGTTTCGGGCTCGGCAAAGCTGGTCATGGGTTGGAAGTGGTCACGGGACTTGGTCAGGCCGACCATGCCGAAGCGGGTGTCCTCGATTTCATCCCACAGCTTCTTCTCCGTGGAGGCCTTGTCGTGGATGTCGGTGGTCATGGCGTACTCCCTGAAACGCGCGCGAATTGAGCGAGGTTAATTCGCGAGGCCGGGGGGCGTTCCACGCCGCGGCGGGTCTCCAGCGGAATCGTCAATTCTCAGGACGAGCAAATGTAAACTGTAAAGTAAGGAGAAATCGAGTATCCGCCGGATAAAAGGACTTCCCGTGGCGGCGAATGGCGTGTTAGTGTCCAGATTGTGTTTTTAGGGCACGAACTTCAGGAGGGTAAAATGCTTCGTCTTTCAGTCGCCGCCACCGCGGCGGTCCTCGTTGCGACCGGCGCCAGCGCCGCCGTCGTCGACCTCAATTTCGAAGGGATCAATGCGACCTATCCCTCCAACTACGCCTTCATCAACGGGTTCTACAATGGCGGGACCAGCTCGGACGGCACGACCGGCACCAACTATGGCGTGACCTTCAGCGCCAACGCGCAAGCCATCTGCCTCAATTCAACGACCGTCACCTGCTCCAACACATCACGTGGCGGGCTGGCCCCCGGTTCGGACAAGGGCGGGCTGTTCTTCCTGTCCGGCTCTTCGACAACCATCGACGTCGCCGCGGGTTTCCAGAACGGCTTCTCATTTAACTATGCGGAGCCCAACACGCAGGGCGGTAGCGTCAGCGTTTATTCGGGTCTCGATGGCACCGGATCTCTGCTCGCCAACTTCAGTCTCTCCCTCACGCCCAGCAATTGCCCGGGTTACGGCGCGGGCTACTGCCCGTTCGTTCCCATTGGGGTCGCCTTCGCCGGCACGGCGGAGTCCATCGTTTTCGGCGGCGTTGCGAACTTCGTCGTTTTCGACGACGTGACCTTCGGCTCCGCCAGTCCCGGCCCCGGCACGCCGGAACCGGGCACCTGGGCGCTAATGCTCATGGGTCTGGCCGCCGCCGGTGGCGCGATGCGCCGTCGTCGCGCAACTCTCGCGATCTGATATACGCCGATCGCTCCGATCAAGCCCCGCGTTCGCGCGGGGCTTTTTCGTATTTCGAGCCTGATGCTGTTTCGTTGAGGCGGCTCGACGGGGCGCTAGGCGGGATAGCCGAAGCGGCGCACCCATGGCTCCAAGCGGGGTAGGACGGGGGCCAGCTCCGAGGCGTATCGACGCCACTGTCCGACGCCGTCGGCGTTGAGGCCCCGGTTAAGTTGCCGGTCGCTCGGCGTCTGGTTCCGCCCCGTGGAGCGACCGGTGAAACTTCTGACGGCCTCATCCCAGTCCAGCCCGACAAAGCTTAGGATCCGCGCGATTTCCCTGTCGAAGTCGGCGACGATGGCTTCGTGCCCCGCCTCGATCAGATCGATCGGCAATTGGGCGCGATAGAGTTCCGCCAAGGTCATCACCGCGTCGTAGTAGTCCGCGGCGCTCTCGAGGTTGAGGAATTCGAACATCGCCGAATTCATCCGGAACCGGCGTCGGAAACAGCTCAGCACGACGTCTCGCGGATCACGCACCGCGAAGATCACTTTTGCCCGGGGGAACAGTTTGGCCACGAGGGGGAGCGCGATCGTATTGAGCGGAAGCTTGTCGACCAGCACCTTTCCGGTCACCGGTCCCAGGATAGCGGCCACTCCGTCCCTGTAGATCGCCCGGCACGCGTTCGCCGCCTCGGGCGCCAACACCGAAAGGGTTTCCAGGCCCGCGCGATCCTTCAACAGATGGCCGCCCGCCCGAACCAAAAGCTCGACTTCCTCAAGCGTGACGACGCCCCCGTGGGCCGCCAGGACCTTCTCGAGCAACGTCGTTCCCGAGCGCGGAAAGCCGACAAGAAAGACGTGGCCCGCGATGTCGAGGGTCTCCGCGCCCCGCGCGGCGGCGGCGCTCCATCCCCAATCGGCGCAAGAGCCGAAGTCTCGCGCGAGACGACGCGCTTGCGCGACCCGGCGCTCGACAGCGTCGACCCGCGTCGACGCCCAGGTCAAGTCTTCCAGCAGCCGGTTCCTCGCCTGGTAGTCGAGAAACGCCTCGGCTGGTCTGTCGGCCGAGTCGCGGATCTCCGCGCGGAGATCGAGCGCGGCTATGCGCATTTGTGGAGCTAGGTCGGTGCTGTCCAGGAGCGCCGAGAGCCCGAGCTCGGACGCCGCGGTCTTGCCGTCGAGGCTGTCGGCGCGCGCGAGCGCCAGACGGGCCCCAGGATGAGAGGGGTCAATGGCTAAGGCCCGCGTCGCGAATTCGCGGGCAAGCGCGGCATCGTCAGAGCGCGCCGCGATCGAGGCCATTCCGGCCAGCGCCTCCGGCGCATCGGGCTCGAGCGCCAGAGCGCGTTCGTACCGCTGCGCGGCCGCCTCGAAGTCGCCCAACCGATAGGACGCGGCGGCGCAGGCGAGGAGGGCCGGCGACGAATTGGGGTCGGCGCTCAGCGCTGACTCGAAAGCCTGGATCGCCTCTTCCAGACGATCCACCCGCGCCAGAAGGGCGCCCTTCCGGCGCCACGGCTCTGGCTGACCGGCGCTCATCTCCGTGACTCGTGAGAGGATCGCCAAAGCTTGCTCGATCTCGCCCCGGACCTCGAATCCCTCCGCCGCGAGAACCAGGGCGAGGGGGTGTTCCAGCCCTCCGCGCACGGCCGCGGTGGCCAACGCGATCGCGCCTTCGCGGTCGGCCCTTCCTACCGCTTCGATAATCGCCCGCAGATCCCGCTCCAGGCTCGCGTCGGCTGCGGCGACCGCAGCCTTGCCAGGCAGGCCCCGCCCGATGGTGATGAAGGGGGTGTTCACGCGGCCGGCCCGTCGTCTACCGCAGGCGGTCCCGAAGAAATTCCAGGGCCAGCTGGACAGAGGCCATCTGGATCTCCCAGCGGGTCTCCAGTTCGAACATCTCCATGCGATGCTGGACCGACTGATTGGCCCTGGCGGTGGCGAAGTGGACCGTACCGACGGGCTTCAGCGGCGTGCCGCCCCCCGGCCCCGCGACGCCGGTGATGGCCACCGAAAGATGGGCGTGAGAGTTTTCCACCGCGCCCTCGGCCATCATCCGCGCGATGGGTTCGGAGACCGCACCCAGATCGGCGATGAGGTCGCCCGAGACACCGAGCATCTCCTGCTTCGCCCGATTGGAATACGCGACGAAGCCGCGCTCGAAGACGTCCGTGGCGCCGGGGATCGCGCAGAGCGCCGCGGCGACCAGGCCGCCGGTGCAACTCTCCGCGGTGACGATGCGCAGGGACCGCGCGCGGGCGTCGTCGATGACCAGGCGGGCGAGGGTGTCGATTTCGAGCGAGAACATTCTTGACCTTAGACCGGGGCGGAGACCGCCGCCACGGCCTGGGCCGCGATGCCTTCGCCACGGCCGGTGAAGCCGAGTTGCTCGGTGGTGGTGGCCTTCACGCTGACCCGGCTCACATCGATGCCGAGGAGGCCGGCGATCCTCGCGCGCATGACCTCGCGGTGCGGTTTGATCTTGGGCGCCTCACAGATCAGGGTGACGTCCACATTTACGATGGAGCCGCCGCGCTCGGCGATGAGGTGGCCCGCGTGGCGCAGGAAGACCGCCGAGTCCGCCCCCTTCCATTTCGGATCGGTGGGCGGGAAGTGGTCGCCGATGTCGCCCAGACCCATCGCGCCCAGCAGGGCGTCAGTCAGGGCGTGAAGACCGACGTCGGCGTCCGAATGCCCGACGAGGCCCTGGCCGTGGGCCACCCGAACGCCGCAGAGCCAGACCGCGTCGCCGGGGCCGAATTGATGGACATCGAAGCCCTGGCCGATGCGGGTGACCCGCGCCGCCGCGAGCATGGCTTCGGCCATGGCGAAATCCTCCGGATAGGTCAGCTTGAACAACATGGGGTCGCCGGGGGTCAGCACGACCTTCCCGCCATGGCGCTCGACGACTGCGGCGTCGTCTGTCGGGGAGGCGTCGGCGGGGCACGCGGCGTAGGCGGCGCGCAGGGCGGCGGCCCGAAAGGCCTGCGGCGTCTGCGCGCGCCAGAGGTTTTCGCGGGGGGCGGTCGCCACGCCAAGCGCCCCGAGGAGGTGGGTCTTCAAGGTGTCGGCGACGGGGAGGGCGGGCAGGGCGCCGTCCGCCTGCTCGACGGCGGCGAGCAAAGCGTCGATGTCCGCGCCCTTGAGGAACGGCCGCGCGGCGTCGTGGATCAGGATCGGCAGGTCATCGGTCTCCAGCGCCGCCAGTCCCGCGCGCACCGATTGCGTCCGTGTCGCGCCGCCGACAACCAGGGACCAGCCCGTAAGTCCGGCGAAGGCCTCGGCGGCCCGGGCATGCTCGCCCGCGGCGATGACCACGACGACCTGCGCCGCGCCGTGGTCGACAAACGCCTCCAGCGACCAACGCGCCACTGGCCTGCCGCCGACACGCCGCCACTGCTTGGGGCCTCCTGGACCCGCCCGCTCGCCCGAACCGGCGGCGACGACAACGACGCGATAGCTCATGGCGCTGCTTGAAACACCTCGGACCGGTCGGCGTCATTTAAAATCCGCCGCGTTGGGTCTATGTAGGCCTCCCGCCCGATCCAGCCTGGACATCCCGCCTTGAGCCTCATCGCAGAGGCGTCGCACGACGCCGCCGACACCTTCTTCGCCGCCGGCCTCGCCGAGTCGGACGCCGACCTCTTCTCGATGATCGGCGAAGAGTTTCAGCGGCAAAGGCATCAGATCGAGCTGATCGCCTCTGAAAACATCGTCTCCCGCGCGGTGCTCGAAGCGCAGGGCTCGGTTCTGACCAATAAATACGCCGAGGGCTATCCGGGGAAGCGCTACTACGGCGGTTGCGAATTCGTCGACAAGGTCGAGACCTTGGCGATAGAGCGGGCCAAGGCGCTGTTCGGCTGCGACTGGGCGAACGTCCAACCGCACTCCGGTTCGCAGGCGAATCAGGCGGTGTTCATGGCCTTGATGAAGCCGGGCGACACCTTCATGGGCATGGACCTCGCCGCGGGCGGCCACCTGACCCACGGGAAATCGGTCAACCAGTCCGGCAAGTGGTTCAAGCCGGTGGCCTACACCGTACGGACTCAGGACCAGATCATCGACTACGACGCCATGGCCGAGCTTGCCCTGGAGCACCGGCCCAAGGTGATCATCGCCGGCGGTTCAGCCTACAGCCGGGAGATCGACTTCGCCCGCTTCCGCGCGGTCGCCGACAGCGTCGGGGCCAAACTGATGGTGGACATGGCCCATTTCGCCGGCCTCGTCGCCGGCGGGGTGTTTCCAAGTCCGCTGACCCACGCCCACGTCGTCACCACCACGACCCACAAGACCCTCCGCGGCCCGCGCGGCGGGATGATCCTCTCCAACGACCTCAAGCTCGGCAAGAAGATCGATTCCGCGGTCTTCCCCGGCCTGCAGGGCGGTCCGCTGATGCATGTGATCGCCGCCAAGGCCGTCGCCTTCGGGGAGGCGCTGCGCCCGGAGTTCCAGCTCTACGCGCGCGATGTGATCGCCAACGCCAGGGCCCTGGCCGACGCTCTGCAATCGCGGGGCATGGCGATCGTCTCGGGCGGCACCGACAGCCACCTGATGCTGGTCGATCTGCGCGCGAAGGGCGTGAGCGGCGCGGCGGCTGAACAGAGCCTGGAGCGGGCGGACATCACCTGCAACAAGAACGGCATTCCCTTCGATCCCGCACCGCCCATGGTCACATCCGGCTTGCGTCTGGGAACACCGGCGGGCACGACACGCGGCTTTGGCGTGGCGGAGTTCCGGCGGGTCGGCCACCTGATCGCCGAGGTCGTCGACGGACTCGCGGCGAATGGCGAGGAGGGCAACGCCGAGGTGGAGGCCAACGTCCGCCGCCAGGTCCGCGACCTGACCGCCCGCTTCCCGATCTACGGCTGATCGACCGCGCATGAAGTGCCCGTTTTGCGGCGACCTCGAAAGCCAAGTGAAGGACAGCCGGCCCTCCGAGGACGGCGCTGCGATCCGGCGGCGCAGGATGTGCCCCGAATGCGGCGGACGCTTCACGACCTTCGAGCGGGTTCAGCTTCGTGAGTTGATGATCCTCAAGCGCTCGGGCCGGCGCACGCCGTTCGAGAGAGAAAAGCTGGTGCGCTCGATCTCGATCGCCACGCGCAAGCGGCCGGTCCAGGCCGAACGGGTCGACCGCATGGTCAGCGCGATTGTGCGGCAACTGGAAAGCATGGGCGAGACGGAGCTGCCCTCCCATGTGGTCGGCGAGATGGTGATGAAGTCGCTCAAAGCGCTCGATGACGTGGCCTACGTCCGCTACGCCTCGGTCTATCGCGATTTCAGGCAGACCGAGGATTTCGCCAAGTTCCTCAGCGACGAGGGGCTGAGCGAAGATCTGGCCGGCGAGACGACCCCTTGAATGCTCCCCTCCGGCAGGATCGCTCGGTCGCCAGGCTGGCGGCGGTCCAGGCGCTCTATCAGCTGGAGACCACCGGGGCCGGCGTCGAGGATGTGATCCGCGAATTCCTGGAGCATCGCTTCGAACAGGATGTCGACGGCCAGCGGCTGGCGCCGGGAGACGAGGTCTTCTTCGCCGACCTCGCGCGCGGGGTCGTCGCCGATCAAGCCAGGATCGATGGCGCGATACGCGGCCGCCTCGCGAAGGACTGGAAGCTTTCCCGACTGGACGCTACCGCCCGGGCGGTGCTGCGGTGCGGGGTTCTTGAACTGCTGCGGCGATCGGATGTGCCGCGCGAGGTTGTGATCGACGAATACGTCGAGATCGCCAAATCCTTCTTCGACGGCCCCGAGCCCGGCTTCATCAACGGCGTGCTGGACGCCGTGGCGCACGATGCCGGATAGGGCCGGGACCGCGCCCGACGAATTCGCCTGGATCGACAAACTCCGCTCGCTGACCCGCGGCGATCCGAGAGCGCTGAACCTGATGGACGACGCCGCGGTTCTGCCGTCGCGGCCGGGCTTCGAACTCGTCATTTCGACGGACGCCATGGTCGAGGGTGTTCATTTCCTGGCGGGCGAAGTGATGGACATCGTGGCGCGTCGCCTGCTGCGCACGAGCCTCTCCGATCTCGCGGCGAAGGCGGCCGAGCCGTTCGGTTATTTCCTGACCGTCGCCTGGCCGGCGCGGTTCGGCGAAGCGGACCGCGAGCGCTTCATCGCCGGACTGGACGAGGACGGCCGGCGATTTGGCGTCGTCTTGCTCGGCGGCGACACGGTCTCGACTCCCGGTCCCCTGACCGCGAGCACCATGGTGCTGGGCTGGGTTCCGACGGGCCGGATGATCGGGCGCGCCGGGGCGAGGGCAGGGGATCTTTGCGTGGTCTGCGGCCCGATCGGCGACGGCTGGCTCGGGCTTCGCGCGGCGAGGGGCGAAATCGCGGATCCAGGCGGCGAGCTCGCGAGGCGCTATCGCCTTCCCGAACCGCTGTTCGCTCTCGGCGCCGCGCTCCGCGATCACGCGTCGGCGGCGGCCGACGTTTCGGATGGCCTGCTCGCCGACGCTCTGCATATCGCCCGGGCAAGTGACGTCGGCGTCGAGATCGATCTTTCGAAGATACCCTTGTCGCGAGGAGGCCGTGCGTGGCTCAACGCCCAACCCGATGAGGCCGCCGCGCGTCTGAGCCTCGCCACCGGCGGCGACGACTACGCCATCGTTTGCGCGGCGCCGCCTGAACGCGCGAAGGCGTTCCTCGAGGCGGCCACGGCGACCGGTTCGACCACCGCCGTCGTCGGCGTCTTTGGCGGCGAGGGTTTGCGGGTGTCGATCGCCGGACGCGAGGTCGAACCTCACGCGCTGGGCTGGCGACATGGAGCGACGCGCTCAATCGAAGAGCGGGATGGATCGCGCTTTCGAAAACCTTCGCTCGCCTCCGCCAAACAAGTTCCGCCACCTCGCGGCGTTCGAGACTTGATTGGTGAAGCGATGAAATTCGCCATGGTCGGCGGATTAAATACGGCGACCTGCCTGGCCCTCGTCTGGCTGTTCCGCTGGGCCGGAGCGGCGGTCTGGCTGGCGAGCGCCGCCGGCTACGCGGTCAGTCTGGGACAAAGCTATGTGTTGAATCGGTTCTGGACGTTCTCGAAATCCTCTCGACAGGTGCGATCGGGACTTCAGTTCGCCCGGTTTCTCGCCGTGAACGCCTTTTGCGGGCTGATCTTCACCGGCGCGAACGTCGCCCTCCACGCTTATCTGGCCCTCGCGGTATCGTCGGTGGCGGCGGTCGCGATCATCACGCCGATCAGCTTCGTTCTCAATCGTTGGCTCGTCTTTCGCGCCTAACAGGTTGCGGCGCCGCGTCGCGGTCGCCTAGGTGGCTAAGTCTCTTTCATTCTCAACAAAGGCGCTCCGTATGGATCTGAAGGAAGAGCATCTGCTGGGCGCGCGCGTCGATCGCCATTGGTATTACCGGGCGAAGCTCGCCGCCCTTTTGCGCACGGTGCGCGATCTGGACATCGGTGGCGTGCTCGACGTGGGGGCCGGATCCGGGTTCTTCTCGCGCGCCCTCTTGCATCGAACGGGAGCAAGGGCCGCCACCTGTATCGATCCCAACTACCCGGACGATCGCGACGAGACCGTCGCCGGGAAGCCCCTCGCTTTTCGCCGCGCCATGAACGTAAGCGACGCCAATCTCGTCTTGATGATGGATGTGATCGAACACGTGCCGGATGATCGCGCGCTGGTCGCGGACTATATCGACAAGGTTCCGCCCGGAACCCGGTTCGTCGTCACCGTGCCGGCGTTCATGTGGCTATGGAGCAACCACGATGTCTATCTCGAACACTATCGCCGTTACGACTTGAAGGACCTTAAAACCGTTCTTGGCGATTGCGGAATTCAAATCGAGCGCGCGCATTACTTCTACGGCGCGGTGCTTCCGCTCGTCGCGGGGGTCAGGCTTGCGGGCAAGCTCAGAAAGTCCCAGGCCGCGCCGGAGAGCGACATGCGGATACATGGCGATTTCGTCAACGGGCTCCTGCTGGGCGCAAGCCGGGCGGAGGTCGCGGTGATGGGCGCCAATCGATTGGCCGGAACGACTGTGTTTGCTCGGGCGATCAAACCCTGACGAACGCGGCGAGCCTCATCGGTTGAACGGAGGAGGTCTCGAGAGACCTTGAACGCATAGCTCGGCCCCCTTGTCCCGGACACCGTCGCTGGCGGTCCTCTTCGGGATGACTGAGGGTCTTGTTGCTTTCGCGGCTTAAACTAACCTGTTGATCGTGCCCGGAAAGTTGATCTCGCACCAGTGAGACCGCTCCATTCGACGGCGCCGCTGGAATGCGCGTGTCGCGCGCGGTGATTCTATGTTGCGACATCCTATTTTTAGTGCGACGCGTCAGCGGCTTCGGCGACGCGATAGATGCGTCTCCGACAGCGAGATCAGGGCACTGAGCGGTTCAATGCTCCGCTTCCGGCCTGGGGCATCAATCATCGGTCGGCGGGCGTGGGGCATTCATGGTGATTTCAGCGGTCCCCGACGCGTCTGTCGCCTTGAACCGAAGACTGATTTTCGCCGCTATATTCATAGCGGCGTGCATTCCTGTATTTTGCACTCCAGTCTTACCGCTGATTGATTTCTACAATCACATATCGCGCTACTATCTGCTCTCCAATCTATCGCGCCACCCAGAGCTAGAGGCGGACTATCAATCGCATTGGGCGATCCTGCCGAACGTCGGATTGGATGTCGTTGGTTGGCTGTTGTTTCAATTCCTGCCGACCAAATCGGTCGCGCGCGTCATTGTCGTCATGATTTTCGCCGTCCAGTATTGGGGCATCCTGTATCTCAACCGGGCGGTGTCGGGCAGAGCTTCGTTGCTGGTCGCCGTTCTTTCGGCGCCGTTGTTCTACAGCTATATTCTCGTCTGGGGTTTCAGCAATTTTTTGCTCGGCTTGGGTTTGGTGTTCTGGGGCGCCGGCTTCTGGGTGCTCAAACGCGAGCGATTGAAATTCGCGACGCCGCTCGCGTGTTTGATCGCGTTGATTATATTCCTGGTCCACGGGCTCGCCTTCGCCTTGTACGGTCTCCTCGTACTTTGCTTGGAAACGGGACTGCGCGGTCGGGATGGGTTCAAGGACCGCCTTGCCGCCGCACGGTCATATCTGGCGATCGCGGCGCAAGCGGTTGCGCCTGTCGCGCTCTTCGCGCTCAGCGCGACCGGTCATGCCTCTGGAGGCGTCACCGACGCCTTGACCAATGCTGGGCATCTAGCCGCGAAAGGTCATTTGATCGGCCGGATCGCGGAACTCGTCCGCTACCGTCTCACCACATTGCTTCGCGTGGAATGCGGACCGACCCTGATCTTCGACGCCGTCACCTTCGCCGCCCAGGGCGCCGTGATCGGACTACTGGCATGGCGTGGTCGCCTGACCATAGCCGCCGGCGCGGTTCTGAGCCTCGCCGTCGCCGCTCTGTTGGTGATCGTGACACCGCCGGCGCTCTTCGGGGTCGGCTACGTCGCCGATCGCATGCCGCTCTTCCTGACGATGCTCTTTGTTGCGACACTGGTCCCGCGATGGCGAGGTGATCGGCTCGAGCGCGCAAGTATCATCGCCCTTGCGGCGATCGTTTTGGCAAGGCTCGCCGCGACGGGGGCGAATTGGCGCCTCTATTCGGAAGACTTCGTGCAGTTCCAAACCGTCGGTCGCGCCATTCCACGAGGTTCGCTTGTCACCGACGTGGTGGGCGGCGCGAGTCGACCCGATAGCGGCACGCCGCGATGCGAGATGTATCGCCCCTTGCTAATCAGTTTGTTCGGCGACGTCGGCGACCTCTTCGCGAACGAAACCCAGCAGCCGCTACGCATCGTCGGCCCGCTCCGCGTGGCCCTGAGCAGGCTGCCGCCGTCACGCGGGCCCAATCGCGAGCCTCAGCGGAGGACCTCAGGCACGATGAGCGCCGCGGGAACCGCCGGGTTCGGCTATCTGATGATCTGCAATTGGAGCCTGATCGGCACTGACGCCCCCGTCGGGGGGACACTTCTTACTCGTACGTCGCGGTTCGAACTGTTTCGACTTGCTGCTGCACCGTAGAAGCGCCCGCGCGAATTGTTTCGACGCGCGGCTGGAAAACGCGACTTTTTGGTGGGGCCAGAGGCATCGGCTGATCGTGCTCGATACGCTCCCGGACGAAATACAACGGCCTCGCCTTCACCTCGGCGAATATCCGCGCGATGTATTCGCCTTGGATGCCGACGCCCATCAACAGCAGCCCGTTGAAAAGAAGCAACAAGGACACGATCGAAGCATAACCTGGGACATTGATTCCGAATACAAGGGTCCGAGCGATAATGAACAGTGTGTAAAGCACCGCGAAGGCGGCCGAGCCGAAACCGACATAGGTCCAAATCTTCAGCGGCGCCGTTGAGAAGGAAACAATCCCCTCGAGCGCAAGGTTGAAGAGACCAAGCGTGCTGAACTTGGTCGAGCCGACTTCCCGCTTTTCGCGCGTGTAGGTCACCGTCGTGGTCTTGAAACCCACGCTGGCGAAAATGCCCTTCATGAATCTTTCCCGCTCCGTGAAGGTCCTGAGGGCCGAGACCACCGTATGATCCATGAGCCGAAAGTCACCGACATCCTCCGGGATTTCCACCCGGCTCATGCGCGCGATCAGGCCGTCGAAAGCTTTAGCCGAGGTCCGCTTGAAAAGACTGTCCGAAGTGCGATCGATGCGTTTGGCCACAACGACATCAAAGCCCTCGCGCCATTTCGCCACCATCGTGGGAATGAGCTCGGGAGGATCCTGCAAATCGACGTCTATCGGCACCACGCAACGCCCGGACGCGTGGTCGAGCCCGGCGCTGAGTGCGATCTCCTTGCCGAAGTTGCGTGAGAAATCCACGCCCAAAATACGAGAATCGTTGCGGTTGGCGTCGCGGATGCGATCCCAGGTGTCGTCCCGGCTGCCGTCATTGACGAAAAGTATTTCCCAATCGCCGGTGATCGTCTGCAGGACAGGAACCGCGCGAGCAAGGAAGGGGACAATGGCGTCCTGCTCATTGAATACCGGAACGATGATCGACAGTTGCTTGGTGGGCGGGATTGCCGTCTCCACCCTGTCGCCAAATTGCGGACCCGCGCTCTCCAAGTCATCAAACGGTCGCGCGGGCGCTATTCGATGACTTAATTCATAGCTCACCAACGCTCGCCCCCTCGCGAAACCGGCCGTTCAATCGCATTAACGACACGAAACAACGTTCGATAACACTTTGATCTCAAAAATAGTCGCCTAGAACCAAATCATAGAGAAGTTATAATCGAAATTCACAAAACCGAGCCAATAGATACGATTAAAAACAATTGTAAACCACAACGACGTTGCCGTATCTGCATATTTACACACAAATTCTATACCATTGTCCGCGAAGAGCCAAAGGTCTAAATGTGAACGATCGCAAATTTGTGTTTAAATTGCTAGGCTTGTGGCGCGGGCCTGTACCGCTGCTCGATTGTTAGTCGGCCGAGCACGCGAAAGTAG
This sequence comes from Caulobacterales bacterium, assembly GCA_038231315.1. Lineage (GTDB taxonomy): Bacteria > Pseudomonadota > Alphaproteobacteria > Caulobacterales > Caulobacteraceae > Acaudatibacter. The sequence goes on along the minus strand of JBBRLN010000011.1, from coordinate 35,539 downwards.
CCTAAAGCCGTTGGCGCATCTTCGGCGTTCCGGCGAGGCGCTTCGGGGTGTGGCGAACAGGCCCACCCGGCGACCGGGTCAGCGATCAGCCGGCACGCGCGGACGGGCGCCAAGATGTAACAGGAAGAATCCGGCGGTCAGCGGCGGTGATCGTCGGCGTCCGAGCCTTTCGGACCGTTGTCGGCGCCGCGCCGTACTTTCCACGAGGACTCGAGGCGATCGCCGCCGTCCTTGGCGCGATCCATGACGGTGTTGCGGGCCTTGGCTATCCGGGCGTTGCTCTCGACGACGTGGCTGTTGTTGCTCCAGCCAAACTCGGTCGCCTTGTTGTCGCTGACCTCGACATCCTCGCTGTCGAGAACGCGCAGGCGGGAGACAAAGTCTGGGTAACCGGCGACCACGTTTCCCCGTATCGTCACACCTTTGCCCAAGCCCACAACAATGCCGTTGTAGCCGGCCCCAACGAAAACGTTGTCCAGGATCGTGACGCGCTCGTATGGGATCTTCAGTTCGTTTCCGAGAAAGACACCTTGTACCGGCCGGCCGGCGCCGCGACGATAGAAGTTCCCTTCGATCAGGATGTCGTGAGCGGATACCTTGGTGTTAGAGGTCCAGAATTGAATGCAGTCTGGATGATCGGCGTCGTTGGCGTCCGGATGCATATCCTGGAAGTGATTGTGAGTGATCGTCACCCAGGAGGAGCCGCCGCCACGAATTCCGTCGTCGCGTAGGTCGTGAAAACTATTTCCCGAGATCGTGAGATGTTCGTCTTGTAGATGGCCGATCCCGTTGTGAAGGTGCCGAAATTCGGAATTGGCGACGGTCACGTCCTGGCTGTCACGGATCAGCAGGCCGGAGGCCTCGTTCTCCAGAACACCGTTCAACGGACCGTGGAAGTTGTCGTGTTCAAACCTGATGCCGCTCGAAGCGGCGACCTGAAAATAGTTGAACGTGTTGGTCAATGTCGCGTCGACCGGATCCCCGGCGAACTCGACGTCGCGGAAAGTAATGCCTGAACTTTGGCCGACCTTCATGGTGGTGATCACGGGCGGACGCCGCGGGTCGAGGGGAACGATCGCTATGGAAGGGGCAAAGCGCCGACCATAGATGATGAGGTTGTCATAGCGTCCGGGCGCGAGACGCAACACCGCTCCAGGTCGCGCGCTCTTCAGCGCCATGGCGATGCTGTCCGGCGTCGCCGTCGCCGCCAAGGCGCCGCCGCTCGCATCCAGCGCCAGAAGGCTCGAGAGGCCAAGGGCTAAGGCCATATTGGTCATCGCTTGACCTCCATCGGTGTCGGCGTCGCTAAACGCCCGGGGGGCATGTCTATCCTATGGCCTTCGTCCTGAAATTGCCGTGGGGCAACCCGACGCTTGCTTTGACGGGAGGCTTTTGGCACTTAGCGCGCCGAAACGGTGTCGGACGGACTCCGCGAGCAGCTTAGAAAAAGCGTGCGTCGAAATTCGCGCCGAGACAGGCTGCGATGGTCGCGCGCGCACACAGAAGGTTAGTCTTCCCCATGCCCGTTTTGACCTTGGTGATTCTCGCCGGCCTGCTGGCGGTGTTGTACGGCGTTGTCCAGACCGGCTCTTTGCTGCGCGCCTCGGCAGGCAACGCCAAGATGCAGGAGATCGCCGCCGCCATTCAGGAAGGGGCGCAGGCCTATCTCCGGCGGCAATACACGACCATCGCCATGGTCGGAGTCGTCATCCTTGCCATCATCGCCGTCTTCATCGGCTGGCGCGAGGGGCTCGGGTTCTTGATCGGCGCGGTTCTCTCAGGGGCGGCGGGTTTCGCCGGCATGCTGATCTCCGTGCGCGCTAACGTCCGCACCGCCCAGGCGGCGTCCGAGAGCCTGGCCAAGGGCTTGTCCCTCGCGTTCCGTTCCGGCGCGGTGACCGGCATGCTGGTCGCGGGTTTCGCTCTGCTCGGCGTCGCCGGTTACTACGGCATTCTCACCGGCGTGATGCACCTCGACCCCACCAGCCGCGACGTCATCGATTCGCTGGTGGCTTTAGGCTTCGGCGCCTCGCTGATCTCGATCTTCGCCCGCCTCGGCGGCGGCATCTTCACCAAGGGCGCCGACGTCGGCGGCGACATGGTCGGCAAAGTCGAGGCCGGCATCCCGGAAGATGACCCGCGCAATGCAGCCACCATCGCCGACAACGTGGGCGACAACGTCGGCGACTGCGCCGGCATGGCCGCCGACCTGTTCGAGACCTATGCGGTGACCACCGTCGCCACCATGGTGCTGGGCGCTATCTTCTTCGTAGGCCAGACCTATGTCGGCGACATGATGCTGTTGCCCCTGGCCATCTGTGGCGTGTGCATCGTAACTTCGATCATCGGCGCATTCGCGGTGCGGCTCGGCAAGAGTCAGAACATCATGGGCGCGCTCTATCAGGGCCTCATCGTCACCGGCGTGCTCTCGATCGGCGCGGTCTGGTGGGTCATCCATTCGCTGGTCCCGACCGACGGCGTCGTCGTTCCGGACGGCTCCGCGACCGGCCTGGCCGTCAGCGGGATGCAATTGTTCTACTGCGGGCTTGTCGGCCTCGCGGTGACCGCGCTGATCGTGGTGATCACGGAGTATTACACCGGAACCGGCTTTCGTCCGGTCAAATCGATCGCCAAGTCCTCGGTCTCCGGCCACGGCACCAATGTGATTCAAGGCCTCGCCATGTCGCTGGAATCCACCGCGGCGCCGGCCCTGGTGATCATCGTCGGGATCGTGATGACCTACCAGTTCGCCGGGCTGTTCGGCATCGCCATCGCCACCACCACCATGCTGTCATTGGCCGGCTTCATCGTCGCCCTCGACGCCTTCGGCCCGGTCACCGACAACGCCGGCGGCATCGCCGAGATGGCCGGTCTGCCTTCCGAAGTGCGGGTCTCCACCGACGCCCTCGACGCGGTCGGCAACACCACCAAGGCGGTCACGAAAGGCTACGCCATTGGTTCGGCCGGCCTTGGCGCCCTGGTCCTGTTCGCGGCCTACACCCAGGACCTGAAGTTCTTCTCGGCCCACTCCGACCAATTCCCGTTCTTCGCGGGGATGGGCGGCGTCGCGTTCGATCTTTCCAACCCATACGTCGTGGTCGGCCTGCTGTTCGGCGGCCTGTTGCCCTTCCTGTTCGGCGGCATGTCGATGACCGCCGTGGGTCGCGCGGCCGAAGCGGTCGTCGAGGAAGTCCGCCGTCAATTCCGGGAGAATCCCGGGATCATGACCTATGAGGTCAAGCCGGAGTACGGCCGCGCCGTCGACATCCTGACCAAGGCCGCGATCCGCGAAATGATCGTGCCTTCCTTGCTTCCGGTGGTGTCTCCGGTCCTGCTGTTTTTCCTGATCCAAATGATAGCCGGCAAGTCGAACGCCTTCTCTTCGCTGGGCGCCATGCTCATGGGCGTCATCGTCACCGGTCTTTTCGTGGCCATCTCCATGACTTCGGGCGGCGGGGCGTGGGACAACGCCAAGAAGCTGATCGAGGAAGGTCACTACGGGGGCAAGGGCTCCGAAGCCCACAAGGCCGCGGTCACCGGCGACACCGTGGGCGATCCCTACAAGGATACCGCGGGGCCCGCCGTGAACCCGATGATCAAGATCACCAATATCGTGGCGCTGCTCCTGCTCGCGGTGCTGGCGCATGGGGTTGTGCACTAAGTTCGTGATTTCCTCCTCCGCCGTCCTCTAACGGAGGACGAGGACCGCGACGCTCTTGCGTCGTGGAGGAGGGGCGCAAAGCCGCGCTCGCTTTGCCTGACGAATCGGGGCCGCTGCCTTGCGCCCTATCCGTCACGGCGCAAGAAGGATCGCCGCGCGACCTCTCCGCCGCCAGGCGCCGGGGAGGAGTGGCGAAAATGACCTCTTCACAGCTTCGTCTGGAAACGGCCCGCCTCCGCCTCGATCTTACGCCTGAGGTTGGCGGCAGTGTCTCCGGGTTCGACGGATTGGGACGTGAAGGCTGGACCCCGATCTTCCGCCGCGCCGCGAAGGGATGCACAGACGCGCTGAACTCCGCCCTATATCCTCTCGTTCCCTTCTTCGGCCGCATCCGAGGCGGAGCGTTCGTCTGTGACGGCCGGCGGGTCATCCTTCCGCCCAACATGGCCGGCGACCTTAGCCCAATCCACGGTGAAGGCTGGCGAAACGTCTGGACGATCCAGCGCCACGATGGCCAAACCGCCGAGCTGGCCTTTCTTCACGAGCCGGGTCCCTGGCCGTGGCGATATGAGGCGCGCTTGAACTTCGCGCTCGCGGAGCACACCCTGCGGATCGATCTCTCCTGCAAGAATCTGTCGTCTCGGCGGATGCCCTGCGGACTGGGACTGCACCCGTTTTTCAACTGCGGCGGCTCACCCACTCTGAGCGCGAAGGTCTCCAGCAACGCCCTCGCCGACCAGGTCGTCTGCGGTCGCGGTCTCGACGACAACCATGATGGCTGGAGCGGAGAGGCGAGGGTGGTCTGGCCGAGGTCGCGACGCGAGGTGCTCATGACCTGCGCCGACGCCACGCGGCTTCAGGTCTATGCTCCGCCATCCGGCGACTTTGTGTGCGTTGAACCGGTCCAGAACGCCATCGGCGCCCTGACCGCGCCGCAGGCGCAGTGGCCGGCACTCGGGATCACGCTGCTGGATCAAGGCGAATCGACGCGTTTGGCCGCCAGCTTCGAGATTCGCGATTTCTAGCGTCCCCGCGCTTGGCTCTGTTAGAGCCACGACATGAGCGACCTGTTTGATGCCGCTGGTCTGACGCCCGCGCTCGCCGAGCGGCCGCCGGCGCCGCTCGCCGATCGGCTGCGGCCCAAGCTCCTCGAGGACGTCGTCGGCCAGGATCATCTCCTGGGTCCGGACGGGCCGATCCGGCGGATGGCGGACGCTCACCGCCTGGGCTCGATGATCCTTTGGGGCCCGCCCGGCACGGGCAAGACCACGATCGCCCGCCTGCTCGCCGATGCGGCGGGGTATGAGTTCCAGCAACTCTCCGCGGTCTTCTCGGGCGTGGCGGACCTGCGCAAGGCTTTCGAGGCGGCCTCGCGCAGGCGGACCATGGGGGTGGCGACGCTCCTGTTCGTCGACGAAATCCACCGCTTCAATCGCGCCCAGCAAGACGGCTTCCTGCCCTATGTCGAATCCGGCGTCGTCACCTTGATCGGCGCGACCACCGAGAACCCTTCCTTCGAACTCAACGGCGCACTCCTTTCCCGCTGTCAGGTCTTCGTCCTGCGCAGGCTCGACGAAGGGGCGCTGAGCGCCCTGCTTGACCGCGCCGAGGCCTTCGAAGATCGCGTCCTTCCGCTCGACGCCGCCGCGCGCGAAACGATGATCGCCTTGGCCGACGGCGACGGCCGCTATCTGCTGACCCTGGCCCAGTCGATCTTCGACGTCGCGCCCGACCATCTGCTGGGCGTCGCCGAACTCGGCCAACTCTTGCAACGACGCAGCCCAGCCTACGACAAGGACCGGGAAGAGCACTACAACCTGATCTCCGCCCTGCATAAGTCGGTGCGCGGATCGGACCCCGACGCCGCGCTCTATTGGCTGGCGCGGATGCTGGAAGGCGGCGAAGATCCGCTCTTCATCGCGCGGCGCCTGATGCGGATGGCGAGCGAGGATATCGGCGAGGCCGACCCGCTCTCGCTTCTCCTGACGGTGGCGGCGAAGGACGCCTATGATTTCCTCGGCAGCCCCGAAGGCGAACTCGCGCTCGCCCAGGCCTGTGTCCACATGGCCACGGCGCCAAAGTCGAACGCCGTCTACACCGCCTTCGGCGCGGCGCGGAAATTGGCGAAGGAGACCGGCTCGCTGATGCCGCCCGCCCACATCCGCAACGCCCCGACCCGGCTGATGAAGGACCTCGGCTACGGCAAAGGTTATCAGTACGACCCCAACACGCCCGAGGGTTTTTCGGGCGCGAACTACTTCCCCGATGGCCTGGAGCGGCAGACGTTCTACGCGCCGGCCGGGCAGGGGGCGGAAGAGAAGGTCAAGGCGCGGCTGGAGTGGTGGGCGGCGCTGCGCGATGCCAAGGGGTAGAACCAAGCCGCAGGCGCTCTCCGATGAAGAGGTCGTCTTCGCGCGCGGACTAGTGATTGTCGAGGACGACGACATTCTGGTGGTGAACAAACCGCCCGGCCTGTCCAGCCAGGGCGGCGGGCGCGATGTGCATAGCCTGGACGAGCTTCTGGGCGCCTTCGCAAAGTCCAGCGGCTCGCGGCCACGGCTGATCCACCGCCTCGACCGTGACACCTCGGGCGTTCTGCTCACCGCCAAGAGCCAGCCGGCGGCCGCGTTTCTGGGCAAGGCAATGATGGGCCGGCGGGTGAAGAAGACCTACCTCGCCATCGTCGCGCCCGGAGGCATCGATCCGAAGGAAGGCGCGGTCGAAAGCGCGTTGCTGCGCGAGGATCACGGTCGCGAATCCTTTGTTCGTGTCGCGGGGCCGCAAGAGCCCGGAGCCCAGGCCGCCCTGACCCGCTATCGCGTCCTCGCCCAGAACGCGGAGGCCGCCCTTGTCGAGCTTTCGCCGCGCACCGGGCGGATGCACCAGCTTCGCGTTCACCTCGCCAGCCTCGCCCATCCCATCGCCGGAGATCCGCGCTATGGCGGCGCGCTGGTCGTGGGCGGGATTCCGGCGCCGCGCCTGATGCTGCACGCCGCCGCCCTTGCCTTTCCCCATCCGGCGGGCGGCGAGCGGCGGATCGAGGCGGCCTTGCCCGACGATATGTTGAGCCTGCTGACGAGCCTGGCGCTGGAAATTCCGCCGCGATGGAACGCCGCCTCCGTGGTAACGCTTGAACCCAGAGGGAACGAGTCCACACCGCAAGGAACGCTTCGATGCACGTCCGCCTGACCGCCGCCATCCTGCTCGCGATCAGTCTCGCCGCCTGCGAGACCCCCACTGTCTACGGCCCCGCGACTCGGTCTGGCGCGGTCGGCTATACCGATTACCAGATCGAGCCCGGCCGCTACCGTATCACCTTTCAAGGCGGCGACGGCGCGCCGCCGGCCCAAATCCGCGATTACGTCCTTCTCCGAGCCGCTCAGGTCAGCCTGCGAGATGGTTACGACTGGTTCCGTATCGCCGACCGCGAGGGCTCCATCGCCCCGCCCAGACACCAAGGCTCGCTCTCTCTCGGCATCGGCGGTTTCAATTTCGGCCGAGGCGGCGGGTTCGGCGGAGGGGTGGGGACCAGCGTCCCTCTCGGCGGCGGCCCACAGATCGGGCGGTCCATCGAAATCGTCGCGGGGAAGGGGCCGGTTCCCACAGAGGGCAATGCGTACGACGCGCATGGCGTGGCGAAGAACCTCGGGCCACGCGCGTAAGGACAAACCGGTCTGGAAACTTGCCCACTTTCCGCGGCGCGGAGCGGTCGCTCCAATTCTGAAGGCTCGGTCGGACATTTGGGTTTTGCCAATTAAGGGGTTGCCCGAATTGTCGGCGGCTGCTCCGAGCGGCGATTGCGAAGCGGCGGCCGACGCGACCGAAGTCGCCATCTGGCATTGTATTGTCAGCCGGAGCTGACTCACGTTTCGCCCGACCCGCGCCGTCACACTGCGCTCGCGAACTTGATCCGACAGACGGCGCGCCCCATCACCCCAGTTATGGGTGTGCCGGACGTCCAACTCATCGAAGTCGCCGACGCCGAGGATGGCATCCGGCTGGACCGCTGGCTTCGCCGCCGCTGGCCCGAGCTCGGCCAGACCCAGATCCATAAGCTAGCGCGGTCCGGCCAGCTTCGCGTCGATGGCGGGCGGGTCAAGGCGGAGACGCGGCTGCACGGCGGCGCCCTTATACGGGTGCCGCCGTTCTCCACCATCTCGCCTGCTGAGAAAGCGGCGCTATCCGACAAGGACATCGCCCGAGCGAAAAACCTCGTGCTTTTCGAGGACGACGATGTGCTCATCCTGAACAAGCCAGCCGGTCTCGCCGTGCAGGGCGGAACCAAGACGCTTCACCACATCGACCGCCTGTTGAGCGCTTGGGGGGAGGGGATGGCGCGGCCCCGCCTCGTCCATCGACTAGACCGCGACACTTCGGGCGTGCTCGCCCTGGGCAAATCGCCGGAGGCGGCGGCGCGGCTGGCGCGGGACTTCGCGGGGCGGAACGCCCGCAAGACCTATTGGGCGATCGTCGCGGGCGCGCCCGACGACGAGGGGACGATCGACATTCCCCTGGCCAAGATGGGCGTCGACGACCGCGAGCGGATGGTGATTGTCGATCCCGACGATCCGGCGGGAAAGGTCGCCGTCTCCGAATTTCGGGTCCTGGCGCGGGCTGATGACGAAGCGACGTGGGTGGCGCTGCGGCCGGTCACCGGGCGCACCCATCAGCTTCGTGCGCACATGTTGGCGATTGGTCACCCCATCCTGGGCGATACGAAGTACAACACGCCGGCTTCCATCGCCGCATCGCGGGGTTTGAGGCTTCAGCTCCATGCTCGGCGACTGGTCTTGCCGCATCCCGGCGGGGGAACCCTCGACGTCGCCGCGCCCGTTGGGCCGGAAATGTGCAGGGGTTTCACGCGGTTCGGTTTCACCGAGACCACCGCCGACGCCGATCCCTTCACCACGCGCGAACGACGTTAGGTGAGCCTCGACTTCGGCCCTCCGATCTTGTCAGATGGCGAGAGTTTAGAGGGAGACGCCGCGTGGACGACAATACCCCCGTCATCATCGGGGTCGGCGAATCGTCGGAACGGCTGGATTCGCCTGACTACGCCGCGCTTTCGCCGGTGGATCTGGCGGCGCAGGCTTCGTGGGCGGCTCTCGACGACGCCCTGACCTGCGCGGCCCTGGCCCCGCACGTCGACACCATCGCCGCGGTGCGGCAGTTCGAGGTTTCCATCGCCGGGGCGATCGCGCCCTTCGGTCGCTCCGACAACGTCCCTAGATCCGTGGCCCGGCGGATCGGCGCTCATCCGGCGCGGGCGATCCTGGAGCCGGTTGGGGGGCAGGGCCCGCAGCATCTGGTCAATGAGCTTTGCGGGCGGATCGCCGCCGGCGAAATTGGCATGGCCCTGATCTGCGGCGCGGAGGCGATCTCCACGGTGCGCAGCCTGACCGCCAAGGGAGAGACCCGCGATTGGACGGAGAATGTCGGCGGCGAACTCGAGGATCGTGGTCTTGGCGATCCGCTCCTGACCGCCGATCTGGCGCGGCACGGAGCGGCGACCCCGATCAGTGTCTACGCCCTCTTTGAGAACGCCCGCCGCGCGCGGCTGGGCCTGAGCCGCGAGGTCTATCGTCGGCAGATGGCGGATCTCTTCGCGCCGATGACCAAGGTCGCCTCGGGCAATCCCCACGCCATGTCGCCCGAGGTTCACTCGGCCGAAAAACTGGCGGAGATCACGGCGGACAACCGCCTGACCAGCGATCCTTATCCTCGGCGGCTCGTGGCTCGCGACCAGGCTAACCAGGGCGCTGCGGTTGTCATGGCGTCCGTCGGTCTGGCGCTGAAGCTCGGGGTACCTGAAGACCGCTTCGTCTATCTGCATGGCGGAGCCGACGCGCGCGAACGGATGCCTATGGAACGCGCGGACCTCTCGCGAAGCCCCGCTTCGGTCATGGCGGCTCGACGGGCGCTGGACCGCGCGGGCGTCGGGCAGGAGGCGATCGACCTGTTCGACCTCTACAGCTGCTTTCCCATCGCGGTGTCGAACATCCGCGAAGGCCTGGGCATCGCGGCGGACGATCCGCGTCCGATCAGCATGACCGGCGGCCTCCCGTATTTCGGGGGGGCGGGGAACAACTATTCCATGCACGCGATCGCGAGCATGGTTCGCGCGCTTCGGACCGAGCCTGGCGCAAAGGGCTTCGTCGGCGCGAACGGCGGCTTCCTGACCAAATATTCCGTGGGGATCTATTCCACCGAGCCCGCCCCCTGGCATGGCCTGGACAACGGGGCGCTCCAAGCCGAAATCGAAGCTTGGCCCGCGCCCGCCGTCGCGCCGGGGGTGGGTGAGGGCACGGTCGAGACCTATACCATCGACTACAGCCGCAAGCCGCCGCGCGGCGTGGTGATCGGTAGGCTTTTCGAGGGCGGCGCGCGTTTCGTCGCGTCTTCCGACGCGGAGGACGACGCCGTAGTGCGGACCATGATCGACGAGGACCCTCTCGGTGCGACGGTGGATCTCTCTTTGGACGAGCGAGGGCGGTCGATCATCCGCGCGATTAGGATGGCTTCCCGATGAAATCCCCGATCTGCGAGATGTTGGGTATCGAGTTCCCGCTGCTGGCCTTCAGCCACTGCCGCGACGTGGTGGCGGCGGTCAGCCGCGCGGGGGGTTTCGGCGTCTTTGGAGCGACGGCGCACTCGCCGGAGTCCGTGCGCCAGGAAATGCGTTGGATCGAGGACCATGCCGACGGCAAACCGTTCGGCATCGACGTCTTGATCCCGGAGAACATGGCGACGGCCGGCGAGAAGGATGTCACCTACAAGAGCCTGCAGGCCCGGGTTCCCGAGGCGCATTCCGCCTTCGCGCGCGACCTCATCGGCAAGGTCGGCGTCACCTTGGCCGACCAGACCATCCGCGACGACCAGCCTCAGCCCTTCGATCCAGCGCGAGCGATGGAGGTGCTGGACGCCGCGTTCGAATTTCCCATCCGACTGATCGCCAACGCGCTCGGCGTGCCGCCGCCCTCCATGATCGCGCTCGGCAAGAAACACGGGGTCCCTGTCGCCGCTCTGGTGGGCGCCAAGGAGCACGCTATCCGGCAGGTCAACGCCGGGGTGGACATCTTGGTGGTCCAGGGCACAGAGGCCGGCGGCCACTGCGGCGAGGTCTCCACCTTGGTGCTGGTTCCGGAGGTCATCAAGGCGATCAAGCCCATCCGCGACGTGCCGGTGCTCGCCGCTGGAGGGATCATGAACGGCGCGCAGATGGCCGCCTGCATGGCCATGGGCGCGGCGGGGGCGTGGACCGGCTCGGTCTGGCTGGCGACCGTCGAATCCGAGACCAGTGAAATCTTTCGCGAGAAGATGATCGAGGCGACCTCGCGCGACGCCGTCCGTTCGCGCAGCCGAACGGGAAAGCCCGCCCGCCAGCTGCGTTCGAGCTGGACCGAGGCGTGGGAGCGCGATCCCGCAAGCCCGGGACCGCTGCCCATGCCGATGCAAAGCTTGATCAGCGAAAACGCGTTGCGTTCGGTGGACCGCGCGGCGGCGGCGGGGAACGTCGAGGCGCGGGGGATGGTGACCTATTTCGTCGGCCAAGGCGTCGGCTTGATCGACAGCGTGAAATCCGCCGGTCAGGTGGTGCAGGAATTCAAGACGGATTTTATCGGCGCGGTGGAGACGCTTAACGCGTTGGTCGAGGCGGACTAGCGCTCCGTGCCGCCATTCTCCGCCTAAGCGGTCTTCTTCTGACCCAGGCTGTAGAGCGGGACGCTCGGCGCCAGCGGCTCGCTGCGCACCCACAGGGCAAGCCCGATCGCGACGACCAACGGTAGGGCTGCGGCCGCCAGGCCGACGCGCGCCTTGATAGGCGGGATCAACGGCCAGGTCAGCACCAGGACCAGCGCCAGCGGGAGCGCGGCGACCGATGGGAGGTTCGGGCCAACCCCCTCCATCAGAAAGAAGCTCAGGCCCAAGAGATAGCCACCGCCCAGCGCACTCGCCGCCACCGAGGCGAGAGCGCCCATCCTCGCTCCGCCCACAACCCCGGCTGCCGTGGCGAGCCCGCCCAGCAGCAACGGCCAGGCGATAAAGAAGTCGGCGGTCGGCGCGACCGCTTGAAGGGCGAGGCCGAGGAGGAGGAGCGGAGCCGCCGCGCCAAAGACAAATCCCGTCGGATCCTTGTCGCCGCCGCGGAAGACGCTGGCCACGAGCGCCGCCGACGCCACGCCGATCAGCAGCGCCTGAACTTCCAGCAACGGCAGCTTTGCAAGGCGATCGTAATAGTTGGCCTGTCCGCTATCGCCGGAAAGCAGATTGCCCAGATAGAGCAGCCCGCCGGCGACGACGATCAGGGCGATCGTCGAAAGAAAACCGCGCCCTACCGCGCCGATCCTGGTCCGGCCCCGCCACGCGCCGACACCGTAAAGCGCACAGGCGCCAACCATCACCAGCCAACCAAGCGCGGGCGGATACGCCAGTGTGAAGACGCCGAAGATATCGAAGAACACGAGGTCCGGCGATTTGCCCGGCAGCGTCGGCGTCGCCAGCAAGGTGTGTGCGAGATCGAGAATCTGGTCGCCCATGTCCTGAAGGGCGCCCTGGTCCAAACTGTCCGCGGTCGACAGCGGCGAGTGATAGAACTCGGGACGTCCGATGAACGCGAAGTTGAACCCCGGCAGGCCCAGATGTTCGGCCGGCGTGAAATCGGTGTTGTTGGGCAGCAGGTGATAGACCAGGACACTCAGGGAGGTCGCCGAGGGGTGTCGCACGGCGCTGGCGAACAGCCGCATCATCGCGCCGTTTTCCCGACCGGTTTCGAACATCGCCACCCGCCCGCCGCCCCCGCGCACGTCGAGATTGAGCACCACGCCGACCCGCGCGAGTTCGGGGTCGCCGGCGAAGAAGGCTGTCGCGCCTTCCATGCCCAGTTCCTCGCCGTCGGTGAGCGCGACCAGGACGTCCCGGCGTTGAGGGCCGGCCGCGCGCAAGGCCCGGAGCGTTTCCAGGATGGAGGCCACGCCCGCGCCGTCGTCCGCGGCGCCCGGTGAACCCCAGACGCTGTCGTAATGGGCCATCAACATGACGGCGGGCAGCGTCCTGTCCCGGCCAGGAACGACCGCGATTAGGGTCTGGACGGGTCGCGGTGTGGCATCGCCGCTCCATTGGCGCAGGCTCTTCGCGCCGCGCGCGGACATCGTCGATGTTCGGACCTGGACCCTTCCCCCTAGACCAGTGAGCCGACCGATCAGCCAGGCGCGGACCCGGGCGTTGTCGGCGCTGCCGGTCGGATGCGGCGCGCGGGAGATTTCGCGGACATCCGCCATGGCCCGCATGGCGGAAAAGGCGGTCGCCGGCGCCTCGGCGCCGCGCGGGGCGAGGGGCGTCACGGCGAAGACGGCAAGCCAGGCGGCGCCGACCATCGCGAGGCAGAGCGGCCACCAGCTTCGCATTTTCTCGAGTCTCAGCGTCCTGGATATGGAGGGTGCTCGAATCCAGATGGGAGAGGCGGGGTCCACTCTGTGTCCCAAAGACGATCAGGGCTGTTTGCGCTTATCGGCATTCCATCAATCTTGCTCATGATCTGTTGCCACACTTGGCGGAGCCGGCAGACGTGAAGATCGTCCACCATTATTCGGACGAAGTGTTTTATAGTTTCATCCGGGTCCTCCGATTTGGTCGTGCCGTTATGAGAGATGGCAGCCATCGAAAACGCATTGGCGGCAAAGGTCGAGAATGCCTCGGCCGATCGTGCCCCGACGCCCCCACCCACCTCGACCGCGACCCCGCCACGAGCGGCCGGCTCGATGCCATCGAGCGCGGCGTTTGGCATGGTGGACAGCAAAAGGCTGGCAACGTAACGCCGCAACTGGCTCGTTGTGTAGACGCTAAGTACCGCCCGTTCGAGATCGAAGATCGTTCGGAAGCCATGACGCTGCATGTCGAGGAAGCGTTCGGGACCGACCGCGACGCAGAGTTGTGCTTGCGCCACCCAATCAATCACTTGGTAAATCCCAAAAGGCGTCTCGATGAACAGCATAATGGGGTTGCTAACTGCTAGATTTTGAACCTCAAATATGTTTGATTCTTGAAGTCGAAAACGCGTAAGGACATCAATCCCGTCAATCATTTCCAAAGGCGTCGATTTACTTGCGGCGATGAGACGGTCGTCTGTCATCTTAATCTTAAGCGTCCGCTGAACACGAGCCGCCATTGCATTTAGCGCTAAGTCGGGCGTGAAACCGATCAAAAAGGCAAGCACGACCCAGATGCCGGAAATCGGTTTTCTCGCGCCTATCTTGACGGTCGGGTGGGTCGCGGCCTCATCCGATTTCCTCTCGGACTCAACATAAATGATGGTCGGTGCGCTGATCTTCGTGGCCCTTGCTTGATCTGTGCGCTCCAGTTCGGCGGGTCTGATGCCCTGTGCAGGCGATGGCTTGTCGGATTTGAGGGCGTGAGCCACAGAGCGCGCCGCCTCAATTGTCTGGGTCGGAATGTCAGGAAAGGCGAGATACAGCATCACTGCGCCAAGAATTCCTGCCACAAAATAAATCGTGCCCCTCAACCAAGTGAGCGGCGACAGATCGAAAGTTGCCAAAGCCCTAAGGAACAGTAGCGAAGTGAACAGATAAGCGCCGACAAACGCGGCTTCGGCCACCACCGTCACATTGCGAGCGAGCGTTTTGGCCGCAGATGCGTCGCTCAGTCCAAGATCGATCAGCAAAGGCGACGCAAAAGCGTCGAAGTTAAAAATCCGAGACGGCCCGTAAGGTGGGTTAAACAAAACGGCGAACCCGAAGGCAATCAGACAAGTAAGCAGGAGGCTAGAAAAAAGGAGCGACCTACTGCTCTTCAGCTGCCAACACCTTATTTTTCGAATGAAGTCCCTAAACTTCTCTTTACTCATGTCGAAACTACGTATCCATTCGACAGGAAAATCAGTCGGGAATTCTATATCATCGGTATAGCGTGCACGGACGTACTCGAACGTCGGCGCGGTGTTGGATTCCTTGTCTTGCGAAATGTTGAAGAGGACATCGAACTCGTAGAGCGCGCGCAGACGTCCAAAGCGGATTTCATGGCGAACAACTACGAAGAGAAGAGGTTGGGCCACGGCCACGACCACGGCCAGCGCTAGATAATCCCATCCCATGCCGGCCCCCACCGCTTTGACCGATGTCATCAAGACCTGATCGGCGCGGTGTTGCAATCACCGATTCTGCTAAAGCGGGCCGGAATCCTAGGCGCTGATTCCGTCAACCGGGCGCACGGCGCCGCTGCTTGGGAATACGGCGTTGTCGAGCTTGGCGCTATCGACGCCCAGATGGTCGCGCAGCACGCCCTTGAAGACCCCGCGCATGTCGACGGTCGGCGCGGTGTCCCGGTTCTCGAACAGGCGGTTCGAAGCCAGGGTCGGCCAGTCTCCCACGATGCCGCCGCCCTTGAGTCCGCCGCCGAGGAGAAGAGCGGTCGACGCGGTGCCGTGGTCGGTGCCGGCGGTGCCGTTGACCCGCGCGGTGCGGCCGAACTCCGTCGCCAAGACCACCACCGTGTCCTTCCAGGCGGGCCCCATCCCCGTGGCCAGGCCGTCGATGAAGGCGTCGACATAGGCCAATCGCGTGTTCAGCAGGGGCGCCTGATTGGCGTGACTGTCGAAGCCGTCCATGGAGACGGCGGCGACCTGCTTGCCGTCCGGTTGAGTCATGAACGCGGCAAGGGTCGCCCCTAGCTTGCGGGCTTGGGGCAGGCCCTGTTTGGCGAAGGCGGGAACCGTGGCGGCCATCGCGGGATCCATCGCCGCCTCCTGCGCGGCGCTGGCGGTGGCGGACTTGGCCATCGCCTCGGTGGTGATCCCGCTGGCGAGGGCCGGGCCGAGGAGGGGATCGTCCTTATAGAGATCTTGCAGGATCCCCGGCAGGCGATGGTCGGTCTCCGCCGCACCGCCAGGCGACCAGGACGCCGCCTCGACCGGCCCGCGCAGGATGAGGGGCGCGGTCGGCCCGACCGAGATCGCCCGCACCGAGCCGTTCGGCCCCATGGCGAGCAGGGCGCGGTTCAGCCAGCCGGACGATGCGCCGTAGACGACCGGCATTCCGCTTTCGAGTACGTCCTGCGCCTCGAAATGCGAGCGTTCACGGTCGGGCGTGGCCACGGCGGGGACGATGCGCGCCTGACCCTTTACGGCAAGGGCGTGGGTGGCGCTCATGGAGGGATGCAGGCCGAACGTGTCGTCGAGTTTAAGCGCGCCATTCGGCTGGCCGAATGGCGCCACGGCGATACTGCCGCGCAGGGCGGCGTAGCTCGGGTCTCCCACCGGTGGCGTCAGCGAAAGGCCGTCGAGCCCGCCGCGGCAGATGATGACCACCAGTTTCTTGCGCGCCTCGGCGCCTTGCGAGGCGGCGAAGGCGCGACTGCCGACGAACTCGATGGTGACGCCGAGGCCGAGCGCCGTCGCCAGACCCTGACGGCGGGAGAGATTGGAAAGCGAGGTCATCGGCGTTGAAACTCCGGGCTCATCAACAATATGGAGAGGCCTTCCGGCCGGGTTTCGGCGCGAGCGATGGCCTTGGCGGACAGGGGTGTGAGGCGGTCGCCCAGGGCGTTCTGGGCCAGCACGATCGGGTCGCGGTCGTTGGAGACCTTCTGCGCAAACGCCTCGCTCCAGCCCATGCGTTTGACCACGGCGTCGGGGGCGCACCAGATCTGCGCCTCTTCCGGCCAGCCTTTGGGGGAGGGCGGGCTGAAAACCTTCTGACCCATGGCGTTGAGGGCGGGAGCGACGGTCGCGAGATCGGCAGGCGTGATCCCCGCGGCGCGCCAGCTGGATACCATGAACTCGTAGGGCGTCTTGAATTTCGCCGGCGTCGGCGACCAGGCCTCGGGCGAGGTGATCAGCGTCCGCGCGACGCGATCCAGATCGCCGCCGCTGTTCTGGAACGAGGCCTGCAGACGTCCGACGAGGGCGGGCAGCGGCTGGTCGGCCACGAAGTGCCGGGCAAGCTTCAGGGCGACATGATGGGCCGTATGTGGATTTGCGGCGAGATCACTCATCACCGCCCGCGCCTGTTCGACGCCGCCCTCGGCATAGCGCCGCCCCATTACGGTCCGCGCGCCCGGTTGATGCGCCTGCTCACGAAAAAGGAAACGGCCCTGATCGCCAGGATCGTTGCGCTGGCCGGCGATGCTCCAGCCGGTCATCGCCCGCGCGAATTCGGTGACGTCGGCCTGGCTGTAGCCGGCCTCCACCCCGACGGTGTGCAACTCCATGATCTCACGCGCGAGATTCTCGTTGAGGCCGGCCTTGCGGCCGATCATCGCCGCCCGTTGACCAACGACGCTGTCGGGACCGATCGATTGGGCCTGGTCCAGATAGAGCAGCATCGCCGGATGGCTGGCGGAGGCCACCAGCATGTCCTCGAACCGCCCGAAGACGTGCGGCCGGATGGCTTCCTGCTCGAAGGGTCCGACCAGGGCGACGGTCGAACCTTTCACCGCCGAAACCGTGAAATGATTGGCCCAGAACAACGCCCAGCGCTCTTTGAAACCGGCGTCAGTGGTTGCGGCCAGGCGGGCGCGAGCCAGAAAATCTTCGGCGGCGTAATCGCGCAGTTTCAGCCGCGCATCCACCACCGCCGGTGTTTTCGCGTCACCGGCTAGTTTGGCGTCGCGTTTCTGCAATTGATAATCGCGGTATTCGACGAAGCGTTGGGCGGAGGTCTCGGGATCGGC
Source organism: Caulobacterales bacterium (assembly GCA_038231315.1). GTDB lineage: Bacteria > Pseudomonadota > Alphaproteobacteria > Caulobacterales > Caulobacteraceae > Acaudatibacter. The sequence continues at coordinate 18,195 of JBBRLN010000011.1, read as the reverse complement.
CTGAGGTTGTTCGGCCCCCCTGGGATCGATCTGGGCGATGAGATAGGCTCTGGGATCGCCGCTCGCCCTGGCGATCTCTCCCGCCTTGGCGCCCATGCCGAACCTGGTAACGGCGATGGCGCCTTCGAGCTCACGTGACATGACAGCCTCCGTTTACGATCGAGCGCCGCGATGACAGTGCCGGGAACAGCCGCGACCCGCAGATTCTACGCCCGCGTAGCTGTCGCTTTGCTGAACGGGCGTTACGCGCTGCGCCTCGACGATCGGCAACCGCATACGCCGAAGGGCGCGCCTCTGGTGGCTCCCACGGCGGCCTTGGTCGAACTGATCGCTGCAGAGTGGCGCGCTCAGGGCGACACGATCGACTATTCGACCATGCCGGCCACGCGCCTCGCCCACACCGCGATCGACGGAGTCAGCGCGACGCGCCAGGCGACCATCGACACCGTGACCCGCTTCGCCGCTTCGGACCTGCTCTGTTATTTCGCCGACGATCCCGCGAGCCTGGTGGAGCGGCAGAGGGCGGCGTGGTCGCCGCTGATCGCCTGGGCGCGGGAGGCGCTGGGGCTGGACTTCACCTCCACCTCCGGCATCGTTCATCGCCAGCAACGTCCCGAGACCTTGGAGAAGGTCAGCGCCCTCGTCGCCGAGACGGACGACTTTGCTCTCGCCGGCCTCGCCTTCGGCGCTTCGCTGTTCGGCTCGGCGATCCTTGTCCTGGCTCTCCCCGCGGGCCGGATCAACGCCGCCGAGGCCATCGCCGCCGCCCGCCTCGATGACATTTTCCAGGAAGAGCGCTGGGGCGTGGACGTGGAGACCGTCGGCCGGACCCGAGCCCTCGAGGCCGACGCCGCGATGCTGGAGCGCTGGTTCAAGGCGCTCGGGTAGAGCCTCGGTCTGGCTAGGCGCCAGAGGCTTGAAGCCGTCAAGACCGCGGCGCTTCCGATGCAGACGACAGAGACCGCCCCCTTCGAGCGTCTTGCGCGCACCCAGACAAACTCCCGACTTTGACAGTTGGACATCGCGTTTCCGCGGTCCAATTTTCCCGCAACGCGCTGGAGAATGCTCGCGATTCGAGGACTTTCAGGCCTCGGAAAATCGACAGGCACGCGGCGTGGGAGGAACGTCGCGACGATGCTCGACCGCTTTCGCCTGGACTCGAAAGTCGCCCTGATCACGGGTGGCGGCAAGGGCATCGGGCGCGGCATCGCGCTGGCCTTCGCCGAGTACGGCGCCGATGTCGCCGTCCTGGCGCGCAGGCAGGGCGACATCGACGCGGTGGCCGACGAAATCCGCGCGCGCGGCCGCCAGGCCCTGGCGATCAGCGGCGACGTCATGGACGACGCGGTGATTCCCGCGGCGCTCGACCGGGTGGTCGCGGAACTAGGCGCCATCGACATCATGGTCAACAACGCCGGCGGCAATCTCGACCGCAAACAACACCCGCTGCTCGAAATAACCCTGGCCAAGTGGGATGAGCAGATTTCCCTCAATCTGCGGCACAAGTTTTTCGGCGCGCAGCAGGCCGCGAAACGCATGAAGGATGGCGGCCGCATCATCAATATCGTCTCGATCGCCGCCCTCCGCGCCTCGCCGGGCTATGGCGCCTATTCCACCGCCAACAACGGCGTCATCGCCATGACCCGCACCCTGGCGGTCGAACTGGGACCCAGGCGCATAACCGTGAACGCCATCGCGCCGGGCGTGATCTTCACGGAAATGCTCTCCGAATCGATGCGGATGGACGAGGCGGCGGCGGCCGAGGCCTTCACCGCCTCCATCCCCCTGGGGCGCCTCGGGACGCCAGACGACACCGCGGCCGCGGCCGTTTTTTTCGCGTCGCCAGCGGCTGAGTGGACCACTGGGCAATGCATCACGGTCGCGGGCGGACCGTGACAACAAGGGGAGGAGAAGACATGACCAGGAATTCTTTGGGCGGAAGTGGCGCGGCGCGCCTCGGCGTTGGGATCGCGCTGGCTCTGCCGGCCCTGATGATGACGTCCAGCCTGGCGCTGGCGGCCGAGGCGGGCGGACCGGTCGCGGCGGCCGGTCAGTCGGACCTGCGGGTCGCGGAGGTGATCGTCACCGCGCGTAAGCGGGAAGAGTCAGTACAGAAAGTGCCGATCGCCATCACCGCCATCACCACGCAACTCAAGAGCGCCGACATCCGCAATGTGTCGGACCTTGTGGCCTTCACGCCCAACGTCCGCATCGATCAATACTCTCAGCGCGCCAGCGCGGCGTCGATCACGATTCGCGGCATCAGCCCCTCGCGGCTGGACGACAACTCGATCGATTCACCGATCGGGGTGCTGATCGACGGCATCTATCTTGGAACGCTGAGCGGCCAGCTTATCGACAACTTCGATTTGCAACGGATCGAGATCCTGCGCGGTCCGCAGGGCACCCTCTTCGGCCGCAACACCATCGGCGGCGCGCTGAACGTCATCCGCACCGAGCCGACGGGAGAGTTGGGCGCGAAGTTGCAGTACACAACCGGCAGTTTCAACGACCAGGAATTCCGCGTCGTGGTCAACGTCCCTGTCGTCAAGGACGTTCTGGCGCTGAAAGGCTATCTGATCTCGGTCAACCGCGACGGCTATCTGCACAACACCTTTCTCAACATCAATCAGCCCCAACGCGACTACAAGAATTACGGCGCCGCGCTCAAATTCACCCCCAACGACCGCTTCAAGGCGATCCTCACCGTCGAGAAATTCGACGACCGCAGCCAGGGCGGAGCCTTTCTGACGAACTACAACACCGCCGCCGGCGCGCTCGGCCCGCCGCTGACGCCAAGCGACATAAACGCGCCTGGAACCGCCCTGGCTGGAACTGGGGGGACGGCGATAGACACCTTCCTGCCCGGCCTTCTGGGTCTGACCAATGTACCGGCGCGCACCAGCCTGGCGATCCCCAACACGATCAACGACAACAATCCCGCACCGGGGAATGTGCAGACCTCGGCCTATACCCTCAGCGCGAAATACAAGGTGAACGACGACCTCAGCCTGGTTTCCGTGACCGGCTATCGACGGCAGCACGAAAAGGCGTCGGAGGACTTCGACGGCACAAGCACCGATTTCATCAATATCGCCACCGACGCGCGCTATCATCAGTTCAGCCAGGAAGTGAGGCTGGAGGGGAATTGGGACACCAAGGCCGGTAAGATCGATCTGGTTCTGGGCGGCTATTACTTCAACAGCTATTTCAACCGCCGATGGGTGACGAGCGGCGATTTCTGGACCTTCGTCAGCGACATCAGCGGCTACGATCTGGCTGACAACGTCTGGACCGGCGGCAATGGCCCGGGACAAAATCCCTTCGCCACGGCGGCGGCCACGGGCTTTGCCGATCCGATCTCGGCCTGCCTCGCGCCACGGACGACCGCCGCCCTTCAAGGCGCCTTCGGTCGAGTGCAATGCGATCCCGGCGGCCCCCAGGGCGGGACGCCTGGGGTCGGAGGCTATGGGCGGGGTCTGCCGAATATTCTCTACGAATCCCAGAGCACCGACTCCTATGCCGGCTTCGCGCATGGCGATTGGGAGTTCTATCCCAGGCTGACCCTCACCGCCGGCGTCCGCTACACCTATGAGAAGAAGCATTTCATCGGCTACCAGTCCTATCTCACCACGATAGCGCGCGAGAACGTGAACGCCTTTCCGTCCAGCGCCGATCTGTCGCGAAGCTGGAGCCAGGTCACGCCCACCGCCGCCCTGGCCTTCCAGGCGACCGACGACGTGCTCTTCTACGGGTCATTCTCGGAAGGCTGGCACTCGGGCGGTTTTTTCGGCGTGAACCAGAACGCCGCCGATTTCGCGTCCAATCAATACGAGCCCGAAACCACCCAATCCTATGAAGCCGGCATGAAGGGTCAGTTTTTTAACCATCGCGTCCAGTTCAACCTGGCGGCATTCCTGAACAACTTCCACAATAAACAGGAATCCGCCATCGCCTTTGACAAAACCACCAACACCGTCGTCACGTTGTTCACCAACGTCGGCGGATTGCGGTACGAAGGCATCGAAGGTGAACTTCAATGGATCGCGACGCGAGATCTGAGTTTCGCCGGCTCATTCGGCTATCTGCATTCCAAATACACGACCTTGCTGATTGGCTATCCGGGCAACCAGACCGGCACCGTGCCCATCGTCAACGCCACCTTCCTGACCCCGCGCAATGCGCCGAAGCTCACCTTGGGGGGATCGGCGACCTACGTGGTTCGGGATATTGGACCGGGCAATCTTTCGCTCAACGGCCGGATCGATTGGGTCGATACAGAGCAGGGCGATCTCTACAACGCCTCGCAGTTCATTATCCCCGCTCACACGAATCTGGCCCTGTCCGCGAGCTACGCGGTCGGCAAGTATAAAATCACCGGCTTCGGCAGGAACCTGACCAACTATCGGCACGACCAGCCGACGTTCGTCGCGCCGCTGTTCGGCTCGGGCACCCTTAATCCGGGGGCGAGCTGGGGCCTCGAGCTTCAGGCGGAGTTCTAGGGATTCGGGCGCCGCGCATGGCCGCGGGAGTCAAGCCGGTCCCGTCCGAGGACGAGGTTCGCGCGGCCGTCGGCCATCGTTTTCCAGGGGGCGTCTACACCGTCCAGCATTGGGAAAATTTCCTGCTGACCGAATGCACCGGAGCGGAACTTCTGCCGGGCGGCATGGTCCACCCGGTGGTGCTGTTCCACATGCCGATCCTCGGTAGCGGCACGACGATCGGCGAGATGTTCGCCCTCGGCCTCGCCGAGTCGGATTTCTCGATCGGCATCGAGAGCTACGATTGGGAAATGTTCAGGCCCCTGTACGAGGAACGGCGGTATCGGGTGAGCGGAAGGATCGTGTCGGCGGAGCGCCGGATGGAGGGGCCCCGGGGACCGCACGACCGAATCCAATTCGAATTCGTGGTCGACGACACGGACGGTGGGATGGCAGCGCGCACCACGATCACCTGGCACTATCATCGCAGCGGCCTGGCGTGAGGAGATCATCATGGAGGTGAGCGTCGGCGAGGCCATTCCCGATTGGGTGATGGGGAGCGTGCGGCCGGAACGCATGCGCACCATGGCCGCGATCCTGCGCGATCCCAATCCCGTGCACTGGGACCGGGAAGCCTGCAAGGCTATCGGCTTTGGTCATCGCACGATCAATCAGGGTCCGCTCGGTCTCAGCTATATGGTCAATATGCTGCATGAGTGGGCCGGCCCTGGCTGCATCACCCGCCTCTTCATGACCTTCCCGATGGTGGTGCTGGACGGCGATCACATCACCGCTCAAGGCAAGGTGACCGCCGTGCGCGACGCCGACGGCGAGCGTTTCGCCGACTGCGAGGTGTGGCTCAGCCGAGGTGTGGACCGCCCGCTCCAAGGCCGCGCCACGATACGACTGCCGGATTGAGACGATGAACGCGATCAACCGCCAAGTGACCCTGCTGCGCTATCCCGACGGGATGCCGAGGCCGGAAGACTTTGGCGTCGTCGAAGGCGTCGTGCCCGACCTCGCCCAGGGCGAGGTGCTGGGACGGGCGATCTATCTCACCGTCGATCCCTACATCCGCGTCCACCTCAATACACGGCTCGCGAAAGGCTATGCGCCACTGCTGCCATTGGGCGGCGTCATCCCTGGGGAGGCGGTGATGCGGGTCGAGCAGTCGCGTTTCGCCGGGATAGAGGAGGGCGATTTCGTCGCCGGCTTCGGCGGCTGGCGGGACTATGCCGCTCTACCGGGCGCGGCGCTGCGGCGCGTCGATCCGAGCCTCGGCCCGCTGCCGGCCCATCTCGGCGCGCTGGGCATGCCGGGACTGACGGCCTATGCCGGCTTCACGCGCCTCGCCGAGGCCCGGCCCGGCCAGACCGTCTTCGTCTCCGCGGCCCTAGGCGGCGTCGGCGCCGTGGTCGGCCAACTGGCGCGGATCAAAGGTTGCCGGGTCGTCGGGGTGACGAGTTCCGCCGAGAAGTGCGCCTATGCGTTGGAGACCCTCGGCTACGACGCCTGTCTCGACCGCACCGCACGGGATTTCGCCGATCAGGTCGCCGCCGCCTGCCCTGACAAGATCGACATCGATTTCGAAAACGCCGGCGGAGACGTCTTTTGGGCGGCCGTGGGGGCGATGAAGGACTACGGCCGCATGATCATGTGCGGCCTCATCAGCGACTACAACAACGAGACTCTGCCTGCCGGGCCGGATATGACCGCGACGCTGCTTCGCCAGATCGCCTTGAAGCGGCTGGTGATCAAGGGGCTGATGGTCGCCGACTATTTCAGTCTCTATCCCGAGTTTCATGCCGAGGTCGGCCCGATGATCCGCGACGGCCGCTTTAGCCTGAACGAATACATCGTCGAGGGGATCGATCGGGCCGGACAGGGCATGATCGACATGATGGAAGGCCGAAATTTCGGCAAGACCGTCGTGCGGATCGCCGAGGATCCGACGCGCTAGCGGCCGCGTTGGGTGAAGGCGCTAAGGTGGTCGCACCGATCCACGACTACCTCGCGCCCGAAACCATGATGGGCGTCGCCGACGTTCAACCCGGGAGTTTCTGATGTCGAACGCCTGCTCGCACGGCGCATTCCTGCGGAAGGTCGTCCCCAGCGCCAAGGGCTGCGAAGAGTGCCTCAAAATCGGCTCGCCCTGGCTGCACCTGCGAATATGCAGAGCGTGTGGCCATCTTGGCTGCTGCGACGAGTCTCCGCACCGTCACGCCACGGCCCATTACCACGCGGCCCGGCACCCGATCATCGAAGGGTATGATCCACCGGAGGGCTGGGGCTGGTGCTATGTAGATGAAATCTTCCTGGACCTCGGCGACGATACCACAGCTCAGCTCGGAAAGATTCCCCGCTACTATTAGAAACGCCGACATGCGTACTTTGGCGCGATCGACACGAAGGGCGTGAGCGCGCCGCGTCCCGGCGGACTGCGGCCGCGTCGCCGACCAAGCGGCCAGCGGCAGTTCCGCGGCCTTGGCGTGTTCCATCGACTCCTCGGCCCAAAGGGAGGCGGGGGAGTGCGGTCAGTCCATCGTCATCTGAGACCTTCGGAAGGTCCGCTTGCTGGCTCGCCGCGCGCTCAGGGAAAGTCGATGGCGTTCCAAATCGCCTTGAAACGTGGCTCGCTTCGGAGGGGCTTCAAGCTGTCGATGATCGATAGGTCGATGAGCCAGGGATCGCGCGCCGCCCAGGCCCGCTCGAGCGCCTGCAGCGCCGGCTCGATCTTCCCCTGCCGCGCGTAGAAACTGGCGAGGACGGAATCGACCGCGTCGCCCGAGACGTGGCGCAACTGCGCCATCTTGCGGTCCGCCGCCGGCTGCTCGCCCGCCTTCTGGTAGGCGAAGATCTCACCGGAGAACCGTTGCGGGGTGTCTGGCGGCATATGGGCGAGCGCGGCCAAGCCCTCGCTCACCTTGCCGAGCTCGATCAGCGAGACACCCAGAAACTGCCACCCGAAGACCTGGCCATCCGGCGCCAATTCGAGAGACTTTTTCGCCGCGACGATCGAGTCCTCGTAGCGGCCGACATTGTTGTAGACCCAGGCCTGGTCGACCCAAGAGTCTGAATCCAAGGAGTCCAGCGTGCCCGCGGCGAAGGTCAGCTCGACCCCCAGCGAGGTCGACGTGAACCTCGCCGGCGTTTGCGGCGTAATGTCCAACTCCGCCTGCCACCTGGACCAGCCCAACGCCTTCATCAATATAGCGGCCGTTCCGGAACCAGCGTCCTGGGCCCTGATGATCGGCGGGTTTGGCATGGTTGGCGCCACGATGCGTCGGCGGCGCCAGGCGATGACCGCGGCCTAGCCGCGCCGGATCATAGTTGGCGGGCCCTTCGCGTCACCAACTATGGTCCGCTAGGCGATCAGCTCGGCGCCTGACGTCGGAAGGTTGACATGGAAGTCCCCTACCATTGCGGCCGATCGTCACCGCGGGCAGGATATCCCGATGTTCGGCGCAGTCATTCTGACCGGGGGCGCATCGTCTCGGATGGGCGAAGACAAAGCGTCCGCGCTTTGGCTTGGCGTGCCGGCTGTTGACCGGGTGGCGGCCTTGGCGTCGCGATCCGGCGCCGCAGCGACGGTGACGGTCGGTCGTGTGAGCCACGGATTCAGCTTCGTCGCTGACGTGACGCCACTTGGTGGTCCTGTGGGCGGCATAGCCGCAGGGGTCTCTAGCTTGAGAGCAGAGGGTTGCGCGTTCGCCCTCGTCCTTGCCGCGGATGCCCCCACCGGCTGGAAGACATCGCGCCCTTGATCGACGAGGGTTCTCTCGGAACGCACTATGAAGGCTATCCATTGCCGATGTTCGTCCAGATCACGGATGTCGTCGAGAACGCTCCAGCCGGCTGGTCCATTCGCCACCTCGTCGTTTCTTGTGGCCTCCAAGAAATCCCCGTGCCCCTCGGTGCTGAGCTACGCCTCCGCGGCGCCAACACCCCGGCTGAACGTGACACCCTGCTACAAGAACTTGCGGCGTTCGACGCGTAGATTTCCAGACAAGGCTAGAGACCGAATTTGCGCAAGGCCCGCATGAAATTCACGTTGTCATGATTGTCGCGGATGAGCTTGAAAAGAACGAACCGCTGCAGAGCTGTTGGGCTTTTCCACCCCTCGTCTGACGGCGGAGACGCGCCAACTGAAGCCGCGAAGGGCACAACTGAAGCTGGCGTGCGGATCGCCTCTTCCCAAGGACCGATCGATGCTACCGGCAGCGACCGGACCGTCTCACCAGCCCGGCTTGTGATCAACCGTTCAAAACTCCTTTGATAAGACGCGACCTCGGTTCGTTCGCGGCCGTCGCCGCGCGCGCGGCCGTCTCGCCAACGACGATCAGCAGCGGCCCGTCCGCATGGACGCCCTCGCCTAGCGCGAAGGTCGCGAGCGTGCCGACGGTCAGTTTCGCCTCTGGCGCCCCAGCGTTCTCGATGGTCACCACGGGGGTGCGCGGGTGTCGCCCCGCGGCGATCAGATGACGAGCGACTTCGCCGAGACGCTCGCCCCCCATGTAGATCGCGGCGGTAGCCTCGGGATCGGCGGCGAGGCGCCAGTCGCCCACGAGTTCGCCGGCCTCGACCCTCGCGGTCGTGAAGACGACCCTGCGGCTCGCGCCCCGGTGCGTGAGCGGAAACTGGAACTGGGCGGCGGCGGCGCAGGCGGCGGTGACGCCGGGGATGACCTCGACCGGCACGCCGCGCCCGCGAAGGACATCGATCTCCTCGCCGACGCGGCCGAAGATCGAAGGGTCGCCGCCCTTCAGGCGCACGACGGTGAGCCCACGCCGGGCCAGACGGATCATCAGGGCGTTGATCGTTTCCTGCTTCATGCTGGGTCGTCCAGCGCGCTTGCCGGTCAGGATCTTGAGGCAGGCTGCGGGAGCGAGCGCGATGACCTCATCGGCGATCAGCGCGTCGTAGAGCACGGCCTGAGCACCCTCGATCGCGCGCGCGGCTCGCAGGGTGAGCAGGTCGGCGGGTCCGGGGCCGGCGCCGACCAGCAGGACGCGTCCGACCGAGGCTTGGGTCATGGTGTCAGGCGGCATGCTGGATCTCCGGCTTCGGAACGCGCCTGATCAGCCGCAGGATTTCGGGGCGGCACGAACCGCAGACCGACCCGGCTCCAGTCGCCTCGCTCACCGCGTCGACCGTCGTCGCGCCGTCAGCCACAGCGCATCGCACGGCATCGAAGCGGACGCCGCGACAGGTGCAGACGAGGGGCGACAGTTCGACGACCCGTCCCGGCGCGCGGCCGATCAGCAGGCTGGCGCGCTGCGCAGGGTTCAAGACGCCGGCGGAGAACATTTCGATCAGCCAGTCGCGGGGCGGCAGCACGCCGCCGGCCGTCGTGAAGAGCACGCGCTCGAGCCGGCCTTCATGAAGCCAGGCTTCCCGCAGGCTGCCGGAGGCGGCGTCCTCGTAGCGCAGGATGTCGTCGGAAGAGTTTCGCGCAAGTGCGGCGCGCACGGCGTTCTGTTCGCCCGCGTCGCCCCGTCCGGCGAACTCGTGGAGATGGCAGGCGGATTGCGGGACGCGGCGCCAGATCAACTCGGCGATCGGCGCCGCTTCGACCCCACGCGACAGGTGGAAACCGCGCCAAGTTTCGCGGTAGGGGCTCACTCTAGCCGGCGTGTGCTTGAACTCGGGCTGGCCGGAGCGTTCGTCGACGCGGGGCGCCACCACTGCGTTGGCCCGCCCGGACGGCGCGTAGACGTCGGTCCAATGCATCGGCATGAACAGTGAGCCGGCGCGCTGTCGGTCGCTGATGCGGGCCACGACCACCGCTTCGCCCGCCACCGTCCGCACGCGCGTGAGACCGCCTTCGACAACCCCGGCGGCCACGGCGTCGCTCTGGTGGATTTCGACATAGGGCTGGGGGGCGTGGCGGCACAAATCCGGCGCAAGCCCTGTACGCGTCATGGTGTGCCAGTGGTCGCGCACCCGGCCGGTGTTGAGTGACAACGGGAAAGCCGCCGACTCCGCCACGCGGTCCTCCTGACGGACAGGCACGAGGTTGGCCCGTTCGTCCGGCGTGGCGAAGCGGCCGTCCTCGAACAGGCGGGCGGCTCCACCGCCGGGGGTCACCGGCCACTGCAACGGCTTCAGCGCGTCGTACCCGGCTTGACCGATTCCGACGAGCGGGCCGAGATTCAGCAGCCGGGCGCCGGCGTTGTCATAGGCCGTCAACCGCGCCCACTCGCGGAACACCGCGCCTGGGGAGCGCCAGCCGAAAGCATCACCATGCCCCATGGCCGTGGCGACGTCGGCGACGATGCGCCAGTCGGCTCGCGCCGCGCCCGGGCCGTCGAACAGCGGCCGCTGGCGGGAGATGCGGCGTTCGGAATTGGTGACCGTGCCGTCCTTCTCGCCCCAGGCGAGGGCGGGCAGCTTCACATGGGCGTATTTCAGGGTGTCGGTGTCGGCCATGCAGTCGGAGACCACGACGAAGGGGCAGGCCGCCAACGCCGCGCGCACCCCCCCGCTGCCGGGCAGGCTGACCGCCGGATTGGTGGCCATGATCCAGATCGCCTTGATCCGCCCATCGCCGACCGCCTCGAACATGTCCACGGCTTTTAAGCCGGGCCGCTGGGCGATGGCAGGCGAGCCCCAGAAGCGAGCGACGCGCGCGCGGGACGCGTCGTCGAAGTCCATATGGCCGGCGAGCGTGGTCGCCATTCCGCCGGTCTCGCGGCCACCCATGGCGTTGGGCTGGCCGGTGATCGAGAACGGGCAGGCGCCCGGCTTGCCGATCCGACCCGTGACGAGGTGGGCGTTGATCACCGCCAGACCCTTGGCGACACCCTGGGCCGATTGGTTCGAGCCCATGGAAAACAGACTCACGGTGCGGGGCGTTTCGGCGAACATCTGGAAGAACTGGTCGAGATTGGCGCGCGTGACGCCGCAATCGCGGGCGACGGCGGTGACGGACTGATCGTCGGCGGTGAGGCTCGCGGTCAGGTCCGCGAAGCCCGAGGTGTGCGCGACGATGTAGTCGCGGTCGATCGCGCCGCGCCGGATCAGGTCCGCGAGGAGGCCGTTCCAAAGCCGCACGTCGGTCTGCGGCGCGATGGGCAGGTGCAGGTCGCAGGCCTCGGCGGTATCGGTGCGGCGCGGGTCGATAACAACATGCCGCTGGCCCCGCGCGCGCGCCGCCTCCATGCGGCGGAAAAGCACCGGGTGGGTCCACGCAGCGTTGTGGCCGGAAAAGACCACCAGATCGGCGAGGTCGAGATCCTCGTAGCAACCGGGAACGAGATCGGCGCCGAAGGCCAGCTTGTGCGCGACGACCGCGGAGGCCATGCACAGCCGCGAATTGGTGTCGATGTTGCCCGAGCCGATGAAGCCCTTCATCAGCTTGTTGGCGACGTAATAGTCTTCCGTCAGAAGCTGGCCCGACACATAGAAGGCGACCGAATCCGGTCCGTGTCGGGCGATCGTGTCCCTGAACCGCAGGGCGACAAGGGCCGTCGCGCGCGCCCAGGGTACGACTTGGTCGCCGATCGTCGGGTAGAGGAGCCGGCCTTCGAGCCCAACCGTCTGGCCGAGCGCGCCGCCCTTCGAGCACAGCCTGCCGAGGTTGGCGGGATGGTCGGCGTCGCCGGCGACGGCGAGAGAGCGCTCGGGACCCGACACACCGGTAACGCCGCACCCGACGCCGCAATAGGGGCAGGTCGTTCGAACCGCGAGGGAGGGCGATCCGGCGATCACGTCTAGGCCTCGACCAGCCCAATCAAGAGGCGCCCCTCGCGCACGTCGAGCGGGACGACAGGGGCGCAGCCGCGGCCTTTGTCGGCGCCCATGCCGTCGCCCGTGGCGAGATCGATCACCCGGCCATGCAACGGGCAGGTGACGGAGGCGGCGTGGACGATCCCCTGACTGAGCGGCCCGCCCTTGTGCGGGCAGGAGTCGAGGAGGGCGAAGACGCGGTTGTCGCCCGTTCGGAACACGGCGATGTCGCCGCGCGGACTGGGCAGGCGCCGCGCGCCGCGCAGGGGAATGTCGGTCACCGCGCCGACATCCGTCCAGATCAAGGCCGGCGCCGCGCCTTCGAGGGAGATTATGGGCACGGTCATGCAGGAGCGAATTCCAGTCGGCGGCTGAGAGGTTGGAATTCCTCGGCGTGCCGCCCGGCGACGCGCTCGGCCCAGGGATCCAAGCGGGAGGTGCGCTGGGAAAAGGCGAAGCGCTCGAACAGGGCCTTGCGATCGTCCGGATCGGCGAGGAAGGCCTTGATGGCCTCCAGCCCAACGCGGTCCATCCACTTGTATATGCGTTCCAGATACCAGGCCTGCTCACGATAGATCTGGACGATGGCGCAAACTGTCCAGAACGCCTCGGTTTCGGTGGCGACCTTGGTCAGCAATTCCGTGCCGCGGATGTGCAGCCCCGCCGCGCCGCCGATGTGGATCTCGTAGCCGCTGTCGACGCAGATGATGCCGATGTCCTTGCAGGTCGCCTCGGCGCAGTTCCGAGGACAGCCGGATACGCCCAGCTTGACCTTGGCCGGTGTCCAGGAACCCCATAGAAACTTCTCCAGCCGGATGCCGAGCCCGGTGGAGTCCTGAGTGCCGAAGCGGCACCAGTCGGTTCCCACGCAAGTCTTCACCGTGCGCAGCGCCTTACCGTAGGCGTGGCCCGAGACCATGCCGGCGGCGTTGAGATCGGCCCATACCGCCGGCAGATCGTCCTTCTTCACCCCCAGCAGATCGATGCGCTGGCCGCCGGTGACCTTTACCGCCGGGATGGCGAACTTGTCGGCGACGTCGGCGATCGCACGCAGCTCATCCGGCGTGGTCATGCCGCCCCACATCCGCGGGACCACCGAATAGGTGCCGTCCTTCTGGATGTTGGCGTGGACGCGCTCGTTGATGAAGCGAGACTGCTTGTCGTCGCGGTATTCGCCGGGCCACGCGCAGATCATGTAGTAGTTGAGCGCCGGCCGGCAGGAGGCGCAGCCGTCCGGCGTCGACCACTCCAGCGCCTGCATCGCCGCTGGCAGCGACTTCAGCGCCTCAGCGACGATGGCGCGCCGAACGTGGCCATGGTCATGCGTCGTGCATTTGCACATGGGGGCCGGGCCTGTGGCCGCCTTGAAACCGTCGCCAAGCATCAGGCCGAGCAGTTTTTCGACCAGCGGCGTGCACGAGCCGCAGCTGGCGGAAGCTTTGGTCACTCCGCGCACGGCGTCGAGCGTGGTCAGGCCCTGAGTCGCGATGGCTCCGGTGATCACGCCCTTGCACACGCCGTTGCAGCCGCAGATCTCAGCCCCGTCGGGCATGGCGGCAACGGCGGCGCTAGGGTCGAGCCCTCGAAGGCCCTCCGTGATGGCCTGGCCGAAGATCAGGGTCTCGCGGATGTCGGCGATCGGAGCGCCGGAGCGCATCAGGTCGAAATACCAGGCGCCATCGGCGGCGTCGCCGAACAGCACCGCGCCGGCGACCTTGCCGTTTTCCAGCACGATCCGCTTGTACACACCCCGGCCCGCGTCGCGGAACACGATGTCCTCGCAACCCTCTCCGCCGCCGAATTTACCAGCCGAGAACACATCGACGCCGGAGACTTTGAGCCGCGTCGACAGGGCCGAGCCTCGATAGCCGCCACCGGAGTCGGTCAGGGTGTCGCCGACGGTGCGGCACATGTCCCAGATCGGCGCGACCAGGCCGTAACACTGGCCGCGATGCTCCACGCACTCGCCGACGGCGACAATGCGCGGGTCGGAGGTCGTCATGGCGTCATCGACAACGATGCCCCGGTTGACCTCCAGTCCGGCGGCCTTGGCCAGCGCCGTGGCCGGGCGGATGCCGACGGCCATCACGAGGATGTCGCACGGTTGCGTCCGGCCGTCCTTCAGCCTGAGGCCGGTCACCCGCCCGTTGTCGCCGACGATTTCCTCGGAATGAGCGCCGAGCACCGTCTCGACGCCCCGCGCGACGAGGGCGTCGCCGAGCAGGAAGCTGGCAGAGGCGTCGAGTTGACGCTCCATCAGCACGTCCATCAGATGGACCACCGTGGCGGCCATGCCGCGCCGCGCGAGGCCATAGGCCGCCTCGATCCCGAGCAGTCCGCCGCCGATCACCACCGCCCGCGCGCCCGGCTTCGCCGCAGCCACCATCTGCTCGCCGTCGTCCAGGTCGCGGAAGGTCACAACGCCATTGAGATCGGCGCCAGGCAGCGGCAGCCGGATCGGGTCCGACCCCATCGCCAGGATCACCCGGTCGTAGGCTGCATCGATGCCGTCCGCCCGCACGATCCGCGCGTCGCGATCGATCGCCGTCACCGCCGCGCCGGCGTGGAGCACGATCCCGTTGTCACGGTACCAATCGTGGCCGTTGATCACGATGTCGGAGAAGGATTTCTCACCCGCGAGCACAGGCGACAGCATGATGCGGTCGTAGTTCACCCGAGGCTCGGCGCCGAAGATGGTGATGTCGTAGCGGTCGGGATCGCGCTTGAGCACTTCCTGAACCGCCCGGCACCCAGCCATTCCATTACCGATCACGACAAGCCGCTCGCGAGACATGCTGGAGCCTTTCAACTGGAGGGCGGTGGACTTAGGCGGCGAGCGCGGGCTGCATGGCCGTGGCGCCGCCCGCCGCTTTTGGCAGCCAGGTCCGACGCCAGCCGGCCTTGACCACGGTGAGGACGACGACCGCGACGACCGCCAGGAGCGCGAAACCAAGCAGCCCATCCTGGTAGGAACCGGTCACCTTCTTCGCCCACCCGAGACTGGAGGCGAGGTAGAAGCCGCCCGCGCCGCCCGTGGCCCCGACCAGGCCGGTGATCACCCCGATCTCCTTGGAGAAGCGCTGCGGCACCATCTGGAACACCGCTCCATTTCCGGCGCCCAGCGCCATCATGCTGAACATCATCACCGCCAGCGAAGCGTAGGCGGACGGCGCCTTGAAGCTGGCGAGGGTTAGTCCGACCGCCGCCAGGACGTAGACGATGGTGAGGGTGCGAACGCCGCCGAAGCGATCGGCCAGATATCCGCCGACAGGACGGACGAACGATCCGCCGAAGACGCAGGCCGCGGTGAAAAAGCCGGCGGTGATCGCGGGCAGCGCGTACTCTGCGTTGAAATAGATGGTGAGCGAGGTCGAAAGACCGACGAAGCCGCCGAAGGTGACGAAGTAGAACAGCATCAGCCACCAGGCGTCGGCCGTCTTCAGCACCGTCAGGTATTCGGCGAACCGCTTTGGCGCCGGGCGGCTGGGAGCATCCTTGGCGAAGACCAGGAACACCGCGAAGGCGACCGCCAGCGGGATGGCGGCCAGGCCGATGACGTTGTTCCAGCCGTAAGCCTTGGCTAGACTGGGCGCGAACAAGGCCGCGAGCGCCGTGCCGGAGTTTCCGGCGCCGGCAATGCCGAGGGCAAGGCCTTGATACCGCGGCGGATACCATCTCGAGGCGAGCGGCATGGCGATGGCGAAGGATGCGCCCGCGACACCCAGCAGGACGCCCACTGTCAAAACCTGATCGTAGTTGTGGACGCCAAGGAACCAGGCGGCGAGCAGGCCGACGATGACGATCGATTGGGCGACGATCCCGGTGAGCTTCGGACCGATGTGATCGACCAGTACTCCCGCGACCAAGCGGAAGATGGCGCCGGACAGCACTGGGATCGCGACCATCAAACCCTTTTGGGCCGGGTCGAGATGGAAAGCCTTGGAGATGGCGACACCGAGCGGCCCCAGGATCACCCAGACCATGAAGCTCAGGTCGAAATACAGAAAAGCGGAGAACAGAGTCGGGGTGTTTCCCGACTTGAGGAAGGCGCGGCTGTCCATTGGAATTGAGGCCCCGAGTTGAAGGAGAAGGCGGCGTCGCCAAGGTTTAGAGAGCTCTTCATCGAGCTGTCCGAAAGCCGCGAACGCCGTTGTCCTCGGGCCTGAGCTGACCTGTGTGTGCGCCGCCTCGCCACGTAAAGCGGACAAGGGGATTGCCACCAACGATTTATGTTGCGGTGCAAAACTTGGGCGGCGATTGTCCTGCGCCGCCTAAATACTACGCGTTGGAGATGGCGAAGGCCTGATCGTAAAGGTCGGGCCGGAAGAGCGGGGTCGTGGCGTCAGCGGGGCCGGACATCCCGGTCCGCTGCTTCCAGCGCCGCATCTGAACCTCATACCACGACGCGTGTGAGGGGTTGGGGCGGTTGGCGCCCTGGCCGTGAAACACTATGCCCCGGATCCCCTCCCGGATCGTCCCGGCGTCGAGATCGAGGGCGGCGGGCCGGGCAAGGATGTCTGAGAGCGCTGCTAGATTTTCCGCCGTCGCGATCCAGGCCGACGCCTTATCGAGCGCGCGCACCAGCGACAGTGGCGAACTCCCTGAAGCCGCGGCCGAGTCTGCGCGCAGCGCCAGCACCTTGTCGGCCGCCGTCGGCAGGACGTCTTCTACACGGGCGACGATCCGTCCCGCCCCACGAGAGACAGCCAGGGTATTCCACGGCTCTCCGGCGCAAAAACCCTCGATCACGCCCTCGGCGAGCAAGTCGGCCGCTCTCGAGGGGGGAACGACGGTCAGGCGAACGTCGGTATCGGGCTGCAGCCCGGCCGCCTCGAGCCATGAGCGGAGACAATATTCGTGGATCGAGAAAGGAAACACCGAAGCGAAGGTCAGCCGACTGGCGCCTTGAGCCTGCCGGCGGCGCACGAGATCGGCCAGACCGCCATCTTCCGCGAGCGCCGTGAGACGTGACTGCACCGTTATCGCCGCGCCTCCGAGGTTCAGCGTGAATGGGGCGATCAGCGGCGTCGGCTCGCGGCCGACACCGGCCGCCATCGCAAGCGCCAAGGGCGCGAGAATATGCGAGCCATCGAGAGCGCCCGCGGCCAGCTTGTCCCTCACCGTCGCCCAGGAGGCCTCGCGCACCAGCTCAACCTCGAGTCCCTCGGCATCGAACAGCCCCAGCTCCCGCGCCACGATCAACGCCGCCGCGTCGTTCAGCGGCAGGTAACCCAGGCGGACCGCTGTCGGGCTCACGATTTCTGTCCCCGAAGGACATCCGCGTAGGCCAGGAAGTCGGACGCCACCGCCGCCAGAGGCCGGCCGGAGTCCATGGAAAGCTTGCGCAGAACCCGGTAGGCCGCATCTTCGTCCAATCCGCGCTCCTTCATGATCAGGGCCTTGGCCTGCTCCACCTTGCGGCGCGAGGCCAGGTCGGCCTTGGCCTTGTCGAGATCGGTACGGAGTTGCCGCATGAGCTGGAACCGCGACATGGCCACCTCAAGCACGTCGCGCACGCGGCTTGTGGCCAGTCCATCTACGACGTAGGCCGCCACTCCGGCGTGCACCGCCTCCGCCGCCCTTCCCGGATCCGAACGGTCGACGAACATGACGACTGGACGCAATGCGCCGGCGTTGGATTCGCGCAGACTGTCCAGGGTGTCGCGATCCGGGCTTTCGGCGGCGACCACCATCACGTCGGGAGCGAATAGGCTCGCCTCGGCCTCGTCGAAAACGCGGCTATGCCGAACCTCGAGCGGCTCCACGCCCAGCAGCCCTTCGGCCACGAGCGTCGCCCTCGCGGAGTCGGGGTCGATGACAAGGACGCGCATCCGTTCACTAGGAGGCCGCTTGCGCTCGGCGGGAAATGAAAATTGTCCCGCTCGCGGCGGCGGACCAACAAACGGCTCTTTTGTTACGCCTGGCGCCTACCGATTGGACTTTGAGGCGCGCACCAGAGATGCCCCATTCCCCAGATGCGTGGCGG
>JBBRLN010000010.1:0-95602 GCA_038231315.1 Caulobacterales bacterium | reverse complement strand
TTCGCCCCGCGGAATGTCCACGCTGACATTCTTGAGATTGTGCTCTCGCGCGCCGCGAACGCGGATGAATCGGGAGGTTTCGTGCATCGGGACTATATAGAGGCACGCGATGGATTTGCGCGATGCGCCACGGCGCGATTTGACGAC
The DNA here is from genome assembly GCA_038231315.1 of Caulobacterales bacterium. GTDB lineage: Bacteria > Pseudomonadota > Alphaproteobacteria > Caulobacterales > Caulobacteraceae > Acaudatibacter. The sequence goes on along the minus strand of JBBRLN010000010.1, from coordinate 95,455 downwards.
GGCGCGACCATCTCCGAGACCGTCTCGATCTGCCGCTATTTCGAGGCGGTGCAGCCTGAGCCGCCGCTGTTCGGAACGACGCCGTTCGAGATCGCCACCATCGACATGTGGATCCGGCGGATCGAGTTCGTGGTGATGACGCCGGTCGGCAATTACTGGCGCCACGCCCATCCGCGCACCGCGGCCCTGCTGACCCAGTTCACCGATTTCGGGCAGTCGAACGTGGCGACCTATTCCGGCGCTCAGAAGTTCCTCGACCGCGAGCTGGAAGGCCGGGACTTCATCGCCGGCGACGTGTTCACCATGGCCGACATCTGCGCGATCTCGACGGTGGATTTCGCGACCTGGATCGGGCTGCCGATCGAGGCCGAGCGGTCAAACCTCGTGGCGTGGCGCGACAGGGTCTCGGCGCGGCCAAGCGCCGCCGCTTGACGGGCCCCAGGGCTGCGCGGGATCCGGCTTGACGATCGCGGCGTAGGCCAGCGCCTGACAGGCGCAGACAAGGGTGAGCGGGATCACAAAGCCGATCGCCAGGAACAGGGCGGCCACGCCCACCAGGGCGAAGAGCGCGATGCGATCGATCAGGCTGAGATGCCCCGAGGCGATCGCTTCGGCGAGCCAGCCCACCGCGACGAGACCGAGAAAGACCGCCAGGAACACCGCCATGATCTGCACGGCCAGATAGGCGTAGCTCTGAAACAACCGCCAGAAATTCCCTTGGGTGAGCCGCCAATAACCCAGGACGTGGAAACGCCCTTCCGCGAAGGTGTGGACGGGGGCCAGCGATAGCCTCACCGCGATCCAGATATCGAGACAGACCGTCGCCAAGGTGCCGACCGGAACGACAAAAGGTCCCGACCCCGGGAACATCCTCAACACCGGCTTGGCGAAGAAGAGCAGGACTAGGCTGGGCGCGCTGCCCAGAAACAGCAGCAAGGCCGAGATCACGATGGTGACGATGGCCAACCGCACCTCGGCCGCGCCCAATTTGAACAGATGCCAGCCATGCTCGTCCGGCGTCAGCACCGCGCGATACAGCGTCGAGGTCGACATCATGATCAGCACGAAGACGGTGGTGACCAGAAGGGGCCAAAGCGGTCCGAAGCGCGCGACCAACCCTGTAGCTCCACCCTTTGGAAGGGTCGGCGTCGCGCCATGACCGATCGTCAGAAGCTGGATCACCGTCACCACGACAAGGGCCAGGACCCAGATCGCGATCCAGCCCATCAGGGTGATCGGCTCGCGCCGGATCACGCGGAGGCCCTCGGTTCCAGCGACGAATGGCGCGAAGGCCGTCACCGCGCCCCGTCCGGCGGCGGCGCGCGATGGTCGTAAAAATAGGCCGTCAGCCCGACCTGGAGCGGAACCCAGACCCCGAGCACGACGACGATCGCCGTCGTCAGCGCCAAGCCCGCGAAGCGGCCGTCGGGGGCGATCCGGCTCGCCAGCGCATTCGCGCCCAAGAGGACGGCGATCACCGGCGCGGCGAGCAGCAGACGCCCCGCCACGATCCGCCAGCCCCGCCCCCGCGTAAGGGGCCAGGTCGAGATCATCTGCACCCGCGCCTCGCGCACCGTCACCGCCGGCCCCAGCGACACCCGCGCGAAGAGCCACGCCAGAGCGAGAACGCCGAGCACCGCAACCCCCTCGGCCCCCAGCAGAACAGGCCCGGACGCGGTCCAGGTGGAGATGTCCTTGGGATCGAATCCGGGACGGGACCAGGCCAGCGCGTAGACGACCGCCAGGCCGATCACGAAGAGCAGCATAGCGGGCACGAAGAGGAAAATGTCGGTCAACAGGTTCACCGCCACCACGCGGATGTAGCGCTTCACGTCGCCGAGAAAACCGCCATCCGCGGGCGGTGTCCTCATGGCGACCGCGAGAAGCGGCGCCTGCAGCAGAGGCATGTACAGCACCATGGCCACGCTGAGAGCCGATGGCGCCCACGTCGCGCGGACAAAGGCGCTGAGCCCCCCCAAAACCGCGAAGCCGGCCAGCAGCGCGAGAAACCATGGCCTGGACCACGCGCGCGGCAGAAAGCGGACCGCCGCGGCGAGTGCTTCGACGATCACCGAATCCACCTCCGAACCTTGGCGCCTGTCATAAGCGCAATCACCGCCACCCCGCCACTTCCGCCTGCATGGTCGCGCGCTTACAAGCCGCCGTCATGAAAGACGATCGGATTCATGTCATCGGCGGCGGCCTCGCGGGATCGGAGGCCGCGTGGCAGGCGGCTGAAGCGGGCGCGAAGGTGGTGCTGCACGAGATGCGTCCGGAGGTGGCCACGGACGCGCACCATACCGACAAGTTCGCCGAACTGGTCTGTTCGAACTCCTTCCGCTCCGACGACTGGGAGCACAACGCCGTGGGTCTGTTGCACGCCGAGATGCGCAGCCTCGACTCTCTGATCCTGAGCTGCGGCGACGCTCATCAGACACCGGCCGGCGGCGCGCTGGCCGTGGACCGCGACGGCTTCGCCGAGGCCGTGACCGCGCGGATCGTCGCCCACCCCTTGATCGAGATCGCGCGAGGCGAGGTCGGCGCGCCCCCGGACGACTGGAGCCATGTCATCATCGCCACCGGTCCCCTCACCTCTCCCGCCTTGGCCGCGCACATCACCGGTCTCACCGGCGAGGACCAACTCTCATTCTTCGACGCCATCGCCCCCATAGTGCACGCCGAAACCATCGACCTGGACGTCGCCTGGAAACAATCCCGCTACGACAAGCCGGGACCCGCCGGCGAGGCGGACGCCTACATCAACTGCCCGATGGACCGTGTGCAGTACGAAGGCTTCATCGACGCCTTGCTCGACGGCCCAAAGACAGAGTTCAAGGATTGGGAGCACGTCCCCTATTTCGACGGCTGCCTGCCCATCGAAGTCATGGCCGAACGCGGCCGCGAAACCCTGCGCTATGGGCCTTTGAAGCCCGTCGGCCTGACCAATGCCCACCGACCGGAAGATCGTCCGTATGCGGTGGTTCAACTGCGCCAGGACAATGCGCTGGGCACGCTTTGGAACATGGTGGGTTTCCAGACCAAGCTGAAACACGCCGCCCAGACCGAAGTGTTTCGCATGATCCCCGGCCTGGAGAACGCGGTCTTCGGCCGGCTCGGCGGCCTGCACCGCAACACGTTCATCAACAGTCCGGCCCTGTTGGACCGCGCTCTAAGGCTGAAGGCCGATCCGCGCCTGCGCTTCGCCGGCCAGATCACCGGCGTGGAGGGCTATGTCGAAAGCGCGGCGATCGGTCTTCTCGCCGGCCGCTTGGCCGCCGCCGAGGCGCTGGGCGGGACCCTCGATGCGCCGCCGCCGACCACCGCGCTGGGCGCGCTTCTCGGACACATCACCGGCGGCCACTTGGAAGGCGGCAAGGGCTCGTTTCAGCCGATGAACATCAACTACGGCCTGCTGCCGCCGATGGACCCGCCGAAGCGCGCCTCGGACGGCAAGCCGTTCGCCCGGGGTGAGCGTGGACGAGCGAAAAAGCGCGCGATGAGCGTTCGGGCGCTGGCGGATTTGGAGACATGGGCTGGTCGTGGCGCGACCGCCGGCGGTCGGTAGGCGAGCCGACAATCGCCGCGCTATTACAGACGTCCGCTTGCGACGGACCACAGCAGTCGCAGACGCGTCTCCAGCCCACCTTGCCGGCCTCGCTCGAGTTCGCCACTCGCCAGGCTCGCCGCGGCGATCGAGGGGAAGGCGGCGGGGGAGACATTGCGCGCCTCGGCCTTCGCCAGCGTGATCGCTTCGCCTAGGGCGGCGTCGAACACGGCGCCCGATCTGCGAAGCATCAGCAATCCCCAGGCCCGCCCGCCGAGGCGCGCTGCGTCGGGCGCGCTAGCGGGGTCCAAGACTCGGCTAGCGAGCATGGTCGCCGATCCGCCCACGGCATCCGACCAAGCGATGGCCGCGTCGACATCGGCCGGAACCCCGCCCAGCGCCTCGATCCGCGCGTCGATCATCGCTTCCAGCGGTTCGCGGGGCAGGTCGTGGCGCCGCACCGCTCGCGCTAATGCCTTCGCCACGGGGTGCGCTCTCGAAATCCCGAGAGCGAAGATCTCGTCGAGCACTTCGCGCCACCAGGTCAGCCTGATTTCGGCGATCAGGGTATTGCTGGCCACCTTCTCGGCGCGCGACAGCTCATGGTCGTAGGCATAGATCGCGATGACATCGGCGCGCTTGGCGCGATCGGCGATGAAGCGGCTGGCCAGCCAGCGATCGGGATCGACGCGGCGGACGAGCGCGTCCAGATCCTCCGCCCCTTCCATGAAGCCATCAGCCGTAGAGCGTCTGGTACATCGCCATGGAAGTCAGCATGGGCAAACTGAGCAGCACGTTGGTGCGCGAGCCCAGCATCGCCATCCGCGCCGCCTTGGCCTTTTGCTCCGCCGTGCCGTCCTTGATGCCTAGCGCGACCTTCTGGTTTGGCCAAATGATCCCCCAGACGTTGAGGAACATGATCAGGGCCAGCCAGACGCCGATCCCCATCAGGGTGAAGCCTTGATCGCCGGGCTGATAGCCGCCGCCGAAGCCCAGGGTCAGCACCTTGGCTGCGTAGACGTGGCCGCGCAGGCCGAGGATGCCGAAGCCGGCTATCACCGTCATCAGCGCCGCCCAGCGGAACCAGAAGAGCGCTTCGGGCGCGATATACTTCGAGATCGCCGGTTTCAGTTCCGCGGGAATGTCCGGCATTTTCCGGATCTGCACGAAGTTGAAATAATAGAGCAGCCCGATCCAGAGGATGCCGAAGACCACGTGCATCCAGCGGAACACCGCTTGCCAATAGACCACACCGGTCCCCTGCGGGCTGTGGCTGTAGGCGAACAGCATGATCAGCGCGAGCACGAAGCTGAGGATCATGGTGTTGCGGAAATTGGAAAGCAGTCCGGCCACGGCGAATCCCCCTGAAGCGATGCAAGCTTAGCCGTGACGATAGCGCGATCAACGCCGACCGCAAAGGCGGCCCGTCACACGGCGATGAGCGCCACCGCGAAGCGGCGTCCTTGCGAGGCCAGCACGCCGTAGGTCCGCGCCGCCGCCGCCGTGGTCATGAACTCGAGGCCGAGGCCGGCGGCCCGGACCGCGTCGCGCACGGCTCTGGGCGGCAGGGCCTGAACCGCGCCGGTGCCGAGGAGGACGAATTCCGAGATCGCGGCGCCGGCGGCGATGACCGCGTCGAAGTCATCCGGCGTCAACGCGTCGAGCGCCGTGGGCCGCCAGGGCTGATAGGCGTCGTCGAGAAAGAGAAGCGATCCCTGCCGCCACACCCCCGAAACACGGAAGCCGCCGCCGCCGAAACTGTCGATGCTCGGCGGTTCGCGCATGGCCCCGGTCTCAGGGCCTCGCGGGTTGCGGCGCGATGGGCGTGGCCGGCTCGTCGATCTTCTTGGCGCCCCACAACAGGATGATCGGCGAGGCGACATAGATCGACGAGTAGGTCCCGATCACGATCCCGAAGAGCAGCACGATGGAAAGCGGCCGCAGCGACTCCCCGCCGAACACGGCCAGGCCCGAGAGCGCCAGAAGCGCCGTCAGCCCGGTGATCACGGTGCGCGTCAAGGTCTCGTTGACCGAAAGATCGATCAGATCGCGCAGGGGCATCCGTTTGTATTTGCGGCGATTTTCACGCAGACGGTCGAAGACGACGACGGTGTCGTTCATCGAATAGCCGATGATGGTCAGGAGGGCGGCAACGATGTTCAGGCTGAACTCGAGCCGCAGAAGCAGGATCAAGCCGAACGACAGGATCACGTCGTGGAACAGCGCGACCACCGCGCCCAGCCCAAACTGTAGCTCGAAGCGGAACCAGATGTAGAGCAGCATCAGGCCGATGGCGGCCAGCAGCGCGCCCACGCCGCGCACTTTCAGCTCGTCCGAAACCTCCGGCCCGACGACATCCGTGCGGGAAAATGTCACCTGACCGAGGGCCTGGGTGATCGCCGCCTTGACCCGCGTCACCGTCTGGCCGGAGTCGGCCCCGGTGGGCGTCTGAAATCTGGCGATGGCGTCGCTGGGTCTTCCGAAGGTCTGGACCTGAATATCGCCGAGGTTGAGGCGGGTCAGCGCGCCGCGCACCTTGCCAAGGTCCACGGACTTGGCGCCGGTATTGAGCTCCAGAACAGTGCCGCCCTTGAACTCGATGCCGAGGTTGAGGCCCGGATAGAAAAAGCCGACGGCCGTCGCCACGACGCCGATGATCGAAAGGGTCGCGAAAAGCCGCGCCAGCCGCACAAATTTGAAGTGCGTCTGCGTCGGCAGGATTTTGATGAGGGGCCACATGCGCGCCATGTCTCGTGCTCGGCTCCTAGACGATCGGCAGGTCTTTGGCCCGCGTCGCGCGGAACCACCAGGCGATGAGGACCTGGGTAATTAGGACGGCGGTGAAGACCGAGGTGATGACGCCGATGAACAGCGTCCAGGCAAAGCCCTTCACCGGGCCGGAGCCGAACTGAAACATGATGATCGAGGCGACCAGGGTGGTGACGTTGGCGTCGATGATCGTGGTCAGCGCCCGTTTGAAACCCGCGTCGGTGGCGCTCATCGCGAGGCGACCGCCGCGGACCTCGTCTCGGATCCGCTCATAGATCAGGACGTTGGCGTCCACCGCCACGGCGAGGGTCAGGACAAGCCCCGCGATGCCGGGCAGGGTCAGCGTGGCCTGGGTCAGGCTCATGGCGCCGACGATCATCAGCCCGTTGATGACCAGCGCGATGGCCGCGAAGCCGCCGAAGAGGCCATAGGCCAGGATGATGAAGGCGAAGATCAGGGCCGCGCCGATCAGGATCGAGATCTGTCCCGCCTTGACCGCGTCGGCGCCGAGCTCCGCGCCGACGGTGTGCTGGGCGATGACCTTCAGCGGCGCGGGAAGCGCGCCTGATTTCAGGAGCAAGGCGAGATTGTGCGCCGACTCCTCGGTAAAGCTGCCGGTGATCTGACCCGTACCCCCGGTGATCGCCGAATTGATGCGCGGCGCTTCGATCACCTGTTTGTCGAGCACGATAGCGAAGGGCTTGCCGATGTTCGCCGCGGTGACCTGGCCGAAGCGCTGTGAGCCCTGGCCGTTGAAGGCGAAGTTGATGTCCGGCTCGTTGGTCTGCTGATCGTGGCTGGCGCTGGCCTGGGTCAGCATGTCGCCGGTGACCACCGAGCGGCGCTTGACCACGTAGCTCGGCGGGCCGACCGCTCCCGGAGCCAGGGCGAGTTGCTCGTCTTCCGGGGGGATGCGACCGGCGGCGACGTCCTCGGGCGCGACCTCGGTGTCGACCATCTGGAAGCTCAGTTTCGCGGTCTTGCCGATCACGGCCTTCAGTTTCTCGGGGTCGCTCTCGCCGGGCGCCTCGATCACGATCCTCGTCGCGCCCTGCTGGGTGATGATCGGCTCCTTGGTGCCGAGCGCGTCGATCCGCTTGCGGACGATCTCGATGGAGCGGGTCACGGCGTCGCGAGCCGCCGCGTCGGCCGCCTGGGAGACGAACGCCACAACGAAACGCTGGTCCGGCGCGGCGCTGACCGTGACATCCTTGCCGCCCGTCGGCAGTCGCTCGCCCACCGAATCGTTGAGGATTTTGCTGGCGGCGTCGATCTTGGTCGGATCGGTGATCCGCACCACCACGGCGTTGTTAATCGCCCCGAGCGCCGAAAATTCGATCTGTTCGGCCTGGAGCTTGGTGCGAACGTCCTCGGTGAGGTTGGTCACCCGCTCCTTCAAGAGCGCCTGGGTGTCCACCTCCAGCAGAAGGTAGGATCCGCCCTGGAGGTCGAGGCCGAGGTTAAGCCGTTGGCTGGGCGCCCAGGATGGCAGCGTTCCGGCCGGAACCAGATTGGGCAAGGTGAAGATCAGACCGAAAAGCAGCGAAATCGCCACCAGGATCAGCTTCCATCGCGTCAGGCGGAGCATAGGAGGGGCGGCGCTCGCGCGTCAGGATTTCAAGTCGTTGGCGGCGGCCGGCTCGCTGCGCGCACGGACCTCGGCGACCATGGATTTGACGACCTTGACGGTGGTGTTCTGGGCGATCTCGACGCCGATTTCGGTATCCTCGACCCGCACCACCTTGCCGATCATGCCGCTGGAAAGCACGACGGTGTCGCCGCGCTTGATCCCGCCGACACGGGCATTGTGCTCGCGCATCCGCCGCTGTTGGGGACGCCACATCATGAAATAGAAAAGGATACCGACCGCGACGAGGGGCAGAAGCTGGCCTGGGCCGGCCAGGAAACCTTGCAAGCCGGTGGGCGCCGGAACAAGCGCCATGGCGAGGGCGTGCATGCCTGTCATTCTGTCTCCGCTGAATGTCCGCGCGTCTGGGCCGCCATCGGACGCGAGCCCCCGTTTGAGGCGGGCGGAACCTAGTGGCGCCGACCTCTTTTGGCAATGCGAGGCAAAAAGGGGTAAAGGCGGGGTCATGGACGACGAGATCCAGTCCGCGCTTAGCAAGATCGCCGCGGCCCTGGAGCGGATCTCCCCCCCGCCGACCGGTTCCGTGGACTTCTCCGCCGCGCGCCTCTTCCGTCACGAGGGCGGCAGCCGCTTCGTAGCCGCGCCCAACTATGAACTACCCCTCACTCTGCTTGTCGGCGTTGATCGGCAGAAGACCAGGGTCATCGAAGCGCTGCAACGCTTTGCCGAAGGGCGGGCCGGTAACCATATTCTGCTTTGGGGCATTCGCGGAACCGGAAAGAGTTCTCTCGCCAAGGCCGCCTTCATGGCCGCCGCCAAAAGCGAACCGACACTCAAGATGATCGAGGTCGATCGAGACGCGACCGACGCTCTACCCCCTCTGTTCGACCTGTTGCGAAACCGGCCGGAACGCTTCGTCGTGCTTTGCGATGATCTTTCATTCGAGGACGGCGCGGCGGCGGCCAAGGCCCTCAAATCGGCGCTGGAGGGCGGCGTCGCGGGGCCGCCGCGCAACGTTCTCTTTCTCGCGACCTCGAACCGCCGCCATCTGATGCCGCGCGACCACGCCGAAAGTCGCGGGGCCATCGCCACCGCCGAGGACGCGGAGGAGGAAGTCAGCGTCTCCGATCGCTTCGGCCTGTGGATCGGCTTTCCGCCGATGGACCAGGCGACCTATCTCACCGCCGTCCATGCCTATGCCCGACGCCTCGCCTTGCCGTTCGAAGACCTCGACCGAAAGGCCCTGCAGTGGTCGCAGCTTCGCGGCGCGCGGTCGGGACGGGTCGCCTGGCAGTTCATCCAGAATCTCGCGGGTGAAGTGGGGAAGACGCCGCCGTTCTGACGGCGCCGCTTCGCGCCTACGCGACCCCCGTCGGCCGGTCGCCATTGATCGTCGCCCGCGTCAACACGCGGCGGTGTGGCAGATAGTCGTTCACCGCGTAGTGCTGGGTGCAGCGGTTGTCCCAGAACGCCACCGCGCGCGGTTTCCACCGCCAACGTACGGCGAAGTCCGGGCGCTGCACATGGGCGAAGAGAAGGTCGAGCAAGGCGCGGCTTTCCTCGCGGCGGAGGCCCTTGATCCGCGCGGTGAAGACGGAATTGACGAACAAGGCCTTCTCACCCGTCTCCGGATGGACACGGACGACCGGATGGATCACCGGCGGATGGGCGGCGCGCCCGGCCGCGAGCTTGTCCTCGCCGGCGGCCTGGCCCGCTAGGCTGGACCCCGTGAAGGCGTGGCTGAAGTCGTGAACCGCCGAAAGCCCGTCGAGGAAGCTCCGCATGGGCGCCGACAGCGACTCGTAGGCGGCCGTCATGCTGGACCACAGAGTATCCCCGCCCACCGGCGGCAGCTCCCGCGCATAGAGCATTCCGGCCATGGCCGGGCGCTCCAGATAGGTGACATCGGTGTGCCAATGGTCATTGTCGGTGGGGTTGCCCGCGTGGTTGTCGAGCACCATGATCTCGGGGGCGTCGGCGTCGCCGGGATACAGCGGGTGGGTGTCGAGTTCGCCGAAGCGCCTGGCGAAATCGCGCTGCTGGACCGGGGTCAGATCCTGGTCCTCGAAGAAGACCACCTTGTGCGCGAGCAGCGCGGCGCGGATCTCGGCGATCATGCCGTCGGACATCGCCGCGCCCAGCCGGACCCCGGCCACCACCGCGCCGATCCGCGAGGTCAGCGGCGTGATCTGGATCAGCGACGTCGCGCCATCGGCCATCGCGATCAGCCGCCGGCCATCTTGCGGAAGAACTTCTGGCCCTGCTCGCCCCCGTTGAAATAGGCTTTCTGGCCAGTCTCGTCGGCGATCTTGCCCCAGGAGTCGCGCACGGCTTCGACGGTGAGGTGTTCGGTTCCCAGATAGGCGCCCTCGGTCTCGAACAGTTTCGCCACCGCGAACGCCCCGCCGCCAGCGGTAAGCACGACGCCCGTGGGCGCTTCCTCGGAACACAGATAGACCACGCCCGGCGTGACGAACTCCGGGGCGATACGGCTCATGATTTCCGGCGGCATCAAATTCTCGGTCATCCGCGTCCCGGCGAAGGGCGAGATCGCGTTGACGTGGATGTTGTTCTTCTGACCCTCCAGCTTGAGGGTGTTCATGAAGCCCACGATGCCAAGCTTGGCCGCGCCGTAGTTGGTCTGGCCGAAGTTGCCGTAGAGCCCGGTGGAAGACGTCGTCACCACGATCCGCCCATAGTTCTGGGATTTCATGATTTCCCACAGCGCCTTGACCGGCTTGACCGTACCCATCAGGTGAACGTTCATCACGAAGTCGAAGTCGGCGATCTCCATCTTGGAAAACGACCTGTCGCGCAGGACGCCGGCGTTGGCGATCAGGATGTCGACCCGGCCCCACTTGTCCATCGCCGACTGGATCATGTGCGCGACCCCGGCGTCGTCGGTGACGGAAGAACCGTTGGCGATGGCTTCGCCGCCCGCCGCTTCGATCTCGGCGACGACCTTACCAGCCGCTTCGGAGGATCCGCCCGAGCCGTCCATGGTTCCGCCGAGGTCGTTGACCACGACCTTCGCGCCCCGACGCGCCAGTTCCAGGGCGTGCTGGCGGCCGAGACCGCCCCCTGCTCCCGTGACGATCGCCACCCTACCGTCGAACCTGATATCCGCCACGCGCGCGCTCCCAAAGATTGAGGGCGGGTTTTGCGCGGCGGCGGGCGGGCGCGTCAAGGCGCCGGCGCGGGCAGACCCATCGAACGACCGCGCCCGCCGAGGCCGCCGAAAAGAGCAGGTTCGACGGCGACGGCGCCCCGCTTCTTCTCGGTGCGCTTCTCAGCCCTGGAGGTGAAACGTCCTCGGTCCGAGCCTCAAGCCCGAGCGGGGATCACGACCGGCAAGGTCTCGTATCCCTTGACGAAGATCGAATGCGTCCGGGTCGGCTCGGCCACCACTTCGATCACCGGGAAGCGTTTCACGATCTCCTCCCAGATGATCGTCAGCTGAAGCTCGGCCAGGCGGTTTCCCACGCAGCGATGTATGCCGAAGCCGAAACTCATGTGCTGACGCGGCCGGGGCCGGTCGATGATGAAGGCGTCGGGATCGTCGATCACCGTTTCATCGCGGTTTCCCGACACGTACCACATGACAACCTTGTCGCCGGCCTTGATCGACTTGCCGCCGAACTCGATGTCCCGCGTGGCGGTGCGCCGCATGTGGGCGAGCGGGGTCTGCCAGCGGATGGTTTCCGAGACCATCGAGGGGATAAGCGAGGGGTCCTCGCGCAGCTTGCGATACTGTCCGGGATTCTGATTGAGGGCGTAGACCGAGCCGCTGATCGTGTTGCGCGTGGTATCGTTACCGCCGATGATTAGCAGCACGACGTTGCCGTGATACTCGTGCATGGCCATCTCCCGCGTCGCCTGGCCGTGGGCTAGCATCGAGATCAGGTCCCCGGTGGGTTCGGCGTTCACCCGCTGGTTCCACAATTCGGTGAAGCGATCGAAACAAGCGCTCGCTTCCTGCAGTTTATGCTCCCAGCTCCGGGCTGGACCGTGACCGGGCGCGTTGGTGAACATATCCGACCAATGCGTCAGCAGACGGCGATCGGCTTGCGGGAAATCGAACAAGGTGGCGAGGGTCATCGCCGTCAGTTCCTTCGAGACGAGATCAACCCAATCGAACGCCTCTCCGATCGGCAAGGCGTCCAGGATTTGTCCGGCGCGCTCGCGGATGAGCGGCGCCATGGCCTGGAGGTTGGCCGGCGCCACGGCCGGGCTGACCGTCTTTCGCTGTTCGTCGTGGCGTGGCGGATCCATGCTGATGAAACTGGGCCGCACCGGCCGCTTGGCCGTCTCCGCCTGAGCCTCGAGACTAGGCAGAACGATGCCGTCCGCCGAGGAAAAGGCGTCGTGGTTGGTGTCCACCGCCATGATGTCGTTCCAGGTCGTAACCGACCAGAACCGTCCGAAGTCGCTCTCCTCGGTAAGATGGACCGGGTCTTCCTTCCGCAGTCGCGCGAAGATCGGCCAGAAGCCATTGCTGGCGAAGAGATCGGGCTGGGCGGGGTTCAGTTGCTCCAGCGGCGTCGCGAGGATTGCCGCCCGAGCCTCATGGTCGATATCGATGAAACCATCCATGACGCTCTCCCACGTTACGTGACGTTATCCTGGCGAGTGTGGTTCAGGCGTGAGAGGATGGCAAGCTAGACCGTCCACTCGCCGCGCCGGATTGTAAATCAGAATCTTACTTTTAGGAACATTTGTAAATTCGAGCGAGCAGAACTCGTTATCAGGGCTGATTAGCTTATATAATCGTTAAGCCAGAAGAATGGTCGCGTAGTCGTGTTGCAGTGGATGTCAAAATGAAAATTAATCTTGTGGTTTCCGCCGTTGCTTGCCTGTCCGCCTTTCCGATTATAGCCTCGGCGGGAATGGCATACATTCCCTATGGCGTCGCGCTTCCCGTCGGCGAGCGGATGATCAGCGATTTCAGCACCAGCGCCGGACTGAGCGCGCCCGATCTTGCGACCGGGTCGGTCGCCGATATCACCGCCGCGCCCGCCTACGGACCCTCGACCGTCGATACGGCGCAGTATCTAAGCATTCCAGGCGGCGGGTCTTCGACGCTCACCTTCTCCCCGACCCGCGAAGTCAGCGTCTATATCGGCTCGCTCGACGCCTACAACACGCTCTCCTTCGGCGGGCTGGGTGGCCAGGCCTATACAGGGAGCGTGCTCGGCGCCGCTTCGGGCGGGAGCAACGGCGACCGGGGCGCGGCCAACACCAACGGGCGCTTCGTCTTCACCTTCGCCAATCCGGTCGATAGCGTGACCTTCTCGTCCGGCGGCAACGCCTTCGAGGTCGCCAATGTCGCCGGCGCGGCGCCCGAACCCGGGACCTGGGCGCTCATGCTGATCGGCTTGGCCGGAATGGGCGGAGCGCTGCGAGCCCGGACGCGTTTCATGCGCCCGGCGAGCCTCGGATGCTCCGGCGCCTGACTTTCTCACGCGGATCCGCCGCGTCGTGAGCACGAAGAGGATTACTGCCCAAATCGATTTTTTTGTCTGTCGGTCTTTTATCAACGAGGTTCGTTTAAAGTATTCCGTCTGAATAAATCCCGCGCTTAATCCGACATTGATAGATGGTCGTATATGCCGCGCAATGTGAAACAGTGTGAGATGTATCGCCCCGCATCTTTATTAAAGTTAAAATAAGCGCCTAATTGCTATCGAGCGACAGCGTTGATTGCGCGGCGTCGTGATCATGGAACGACCCGGGGCAGATTGGGATGTTCAGATCTCGCACTAGAAATCTAATCGCCGCGATTGGCGTGGGAATTGCCGCGTCGGCGACATCGGCGTGCGCCGGGGTCGGTTTTATCGCTTTCGGCGTAGCGCTCCCGGCGGGCGAAACCCTGGTCACCGACTTCAGTGCTATTCGGCCATTCGAGCATGCCAATCTGGTGACCGGCTCCCAGCTCGATGTCAGTCTCGCGCCATCCTATGGCAGCTCCACCAATTACGACCAGCTACAGTATCTGAGCGTGCCGACCGGCGGGTGGGCGACGATCGCTTTTTCCCCGACCCTGGAGGTCAGCACCTACGTCGGCTCGCTCGACACCTGGAATTTCGTGACGTTCTCGGGCCCGGGCGCCACGGCTTTCACCGGTACGGAGCTAGGCCTCATCTCAGGCGCCGCCGACGGCGACCCGACGTCGCCCTACACCAACGGACGCTTCGTCTTTACCTTTGCGAGGCCTGTCACCAGCGTGACCTTCTCCGCCAGCCACCCCGCCTTCGAAATCGCCGATGTTGGGATTGGGCCTAGCGTCATCAATGGGGCGCCGGAGCCGGGGACCTGGCTTTTGATGTGTCTGGGACTTGCCGGCGCGGGCGCCTCGCTCCGTCGTCGCAACCGCGCCGCGGCGCCGCTGCCCTAGCGTTGCGCTTCGCGGCCCGCCCATGCCGCCTGAAGCGTAAGCGACTTTAGGCCCGCCGCGGATAGCGCGCGGCGCGCGCAAACGTTAGACCCTCTACATGCCCTCCGATGCTCCCCTGGCCGTCCGCTTGGCCGACTACCAACCTCCGGCCTATCTCGTCGACGAGGTCCGCCTCGATTTCCACCTGGACCCCGCGTCGACGCGGGTGAAGGCGAAGCTCCGGTTCCGCCGGGACGGCGAGCACCATCTGCCCCTTCGACTCGATGGCGAGGGGCTGAAACTCATAACGCTTGCCCTCGACGGTCGGCCGCTGGAAAGCGGCGAATTCAAGATCGATCCCGAGGGGCTCGTCATCCACGACGTCCCGGCCGCCTTCGCCCTTGAAAGCGAAGTGGAGATCGACCCCGCCGCGAACAGCGCCCTGATCGGGCTCTATATTTCCGGGGGCCGGTTCTGCACGCAGTGCGAGGCGGAAGGCTTCCGCCGCATCACCTGGTATCCCGATCGGCCGGATGTTCTGAGCCGCTTCACCGTGAGGATCGAGGCCGACGCGCCCTACCGCCATCTGCTCTCCAACGGCAATCTGACCGCGTCCGGCGAATTGCCGGACGGTCGCCACTTCGCCGAATGGAACGACCCCTTCCCAAAACCCGCCTACCTCTTCGCCCTTGTGGCCGGCGAGCTCGATGTTCTGGAGGGAGCCTTCACGACCATGAGCGGGCGGGAGGTGGCGTTGAAGGTCTATGTCGACACCGGGATGGCGCCCCGCGCCGCCTACGCCCTCGATTCGCTCAAGAGGGCGATGAAGTGGGACGAGGAGACCTATGGCCGGGAATACGACCTAGACCTCTTCATGATCGTCGCCGTGCGCGACTTCAATTTCGGGGCGATGGAGAACAAGGGCCTCAATATCTTCAATTCCTCGCTGCTGCTGGCCGATCCGGAAACCGCCACCGATTTCGACTACGAGCGCATCGAGGGCGTCGTCGCCCACGAATTTTTCCACAACTGGACCGGCAATCGGATCACCTGCCGGGACTGGTTTCAGCTGTGCCTGAAAGAGGGCTTCACTGTCTTCCGCGACCAGGGCTTTTCCGCCGACCAACGTGGCCACGCGGTCCAGCGGATCAAGGAAGTCCGCGCGCTGAGGGCGCGGCAGTTCGCCGAGGACGCCGGACCCATCGCCCACGCGGTGCGCCCTGACAGCTATTTGAAGATCGACAATTTCTACACCGCGACGATCTATGAGAAAGGCGCGGAGATCATCCGTATGCTGAAAATCATGATCGGCGACGAGGCCTTCCGGCGCGGCTCCGATCTATATTTCCAGCGTTGGGACGGCCACGCGACGACTGTGGAAGCCTTCATCGCCTGTTTCGCCGAGGCGGCGGGTCGCGATCTTGGCGACTTCTTTGCCTGGTACAGCCAGGCCGGAACCCCGACGGTCTCTATCGAAGCGACCTGGAGCGAGGAGGCCAAGGCGCTCGACCTCGTCCTACGCCAGTCGACGGATCCGACGCCGGGTCAGCCCGAAAAAGCCGCGCTGCCGATCCCGGTCGCCTTCGGAGTCCTCGACGAGGATGGCCGGGAACTGCGCGAGACCGAAGTTGTCGTCCTGGAAGGGTGGGAGCGGCGCCTGCGTCTGGACGGCATCGACCATATGCCGGTGCTCTCGGCCCTGCGCGGTTTCTCCGCCCCCGTGGTCTTAAAGACCGACGCTCCCGCGCGGGACGCCTACACCCTTCTCGCCTCGGATACAGACCTCTTCAACCGCTGGGAGGCGGGCCAGGGTCTGGCGCGGGACCTCATCCTCGCGCGGGCGGACGGCCATCCCGATGAGGTCGGCGAAGAGCGGTTCGCGGAGGCCATGGGCCGCGCGCTCGGCGACCAGTCGGCGTCCCACGCCTTCAAGGCGCTGCTCCTCGCCCTGCCCTCGGAGTCCGATCTCGTCTTGGCGAGATCCCCGGCCGATCCCGCGGCCCTTCACCAGGCGCGAAACGCCCTTCGCGTGCGCCTGTCGGTCCACCTCGCCCATCGTCTGCGCGATCTTCACGGCGCGCTTCAGGAGGCCGGCGAATTTTCGGTCTCCGCCGAGGCCGCCGGAAGGCGGGCCCTGCGCAACGCCGCGATCGACCTGCTGGCCGCCGGCGCCGCGACCATCGACGCCGAGCGCGCGCGTGGCCATTACGAAGCCGCGGCCAACATGACCGACGCCATCGGGGGTCTCTCCGCGATGATTCAGATCGGCGGCGAAGCGGCGCAGGAGGTCCTCGATCACTTCCACGCTAAGTGGAAGGGCGAACCGCTGGTGATCGACAAGTGGTTCGCGATCCAGGCGCGCGATCCTTCGGAAGGCGCGCTTGGGCGGGTTCTCGGCCTGACCGCCCATCACGATTATGACGCCCGAAACCCCAACCGGATGCGCAGTCTGGTCGGGGCCTTCGCCGTGGGCAATCCCGCGCGGTTCCATGATCCCAGCGGCGCGGGTTATCGCTTTCTCGCCGATCAGATTCTCATGATCGACGCCTTCAATCCGATCGGCGCCGCCAAGATGGTCGATCCCCTGGCGGGTTGGGCGCGCTATGTCCCGGACCTGGGCGCGTTGATGAGGGCGGAACTGGACCGCATCGCCGCCAGCGAAGGGCTTTCGAAGAACGTGCTGGAGATGGTGGACAAGGCGAGAGCCTGAACGGTCCTCCGCACGGTGTCGTTCGTCACTTCGCGCGCCATTATCCCAACAGCGCCGAATAGACCGCGCGGGTGGCTTTCCGGGACGCTTTCAGCGCCGCAATAAGAGCCGGAAAGTTCGGTCGCCCGCCGATCTTGGCGAGTAACGCGCGGAAGGTGGCTGGTTCCGCCGCCGGGTCGTCGGCATCCTGCAACGCAATTTTCAGCAATTGCGAGACCGCTTGATGGAGACGCCAGCTCTCCGACAAGGCCTCGATGGCCGCCGTCGGGATCAAGCCTTCCGTGCTCAGCGCAGCCAACGCCGCCGCGGTGTTGGAGCGCAAGGGTCCGCCGCTCGCCGCGCCGGTCAGCTGGAGATACTGGGCGCAGAATTCGATATCGACCTGGCCGCCCCGGCTGAGCTTCATGTCCCAGAAGCCGGACGCCGGCCGTTCGCGGCTCATCAGATCGCGCATTTCCACGACGTCCCGGGCCGTCCTGGCGGCGTCGCGCGGTCGACGCAGCGCGGCCTCCACCGCCGCACGCGCCTGGTCAGCAAAGTTCGGGCTGCTCGCCCAGACCACCCGGGCGCGGGTCATGGCAAGCAGTTCCCAAGTCTCGGCCTCGCCCATGTAATAGTTCTCGAACGCCGCGAAGCTGACCGCGACAGGCCCTTTCGTGCCGGACGGCCGGAGCTGTAGATCCACCTCGTAGAGCCCGCCTTCGCGGGTCGGGGCGGAAAGGGCGGCGACAAGGCGCTGCGTGAAGCGGGCGTAAAACGTCTCGGCGCTCCAATTTTTCTCGGCGGACGCCGCGCCGGAGAAGGTCGGGCAATAGAGCGTCATCAGGTCGAGGTCGGAGCGCGCGGTCATCTCGCGCGAGCCGCATTTGCCGAGGGCGATCACGGCGACCTCGCCGTCGAAGGCGCCCGCGGTCCGCTCGATCTCGACCAAGGCGGCGCGGGCCAAGGCGCCGACGATGGCGTCCGCCAGATCGGCGAAGGCCGCGCCGGCGGCGGGCGCATCCGAGGCGCCGCTAAGGACCTGGACACCGATCCGAAAGCCGGTCTCGGCATGCAGACGCCGCGCGAGGTCCATCGCCGCTTCGAAATCCCGCGCGGCGGCAAGGCGCTGCTCGATTTCGGCCGCCGGCGCGACGGGGGCAAAGAAGTCGGGGTCCAGCAGGGCGTCGAGCACCGCTGGGCGCCGCGACAACGTCCGGGCGAAGCGCGGCGCGAAGGCCATTACACGGACCAACAGCTCCAGCAGCTTGGGCTGCGCAAGCATCAGCGACTGCAGCTGCACCCCCAACGCGACATGGCCGAAGAAGTCGCCGAAACGCGCGAAGGCGACGTCCGGCGAGCCGGTGATGGCGATCGCGTCGAGAAGACGGGGGGCCAAGCGGGTGAAGAGCTCCCGGCCTCGCTCCGTCCGGGTCGCGGCGATCTGGCCGTGATGCCACTGGCGGATCGTCGAGGACACCCGCGTCCCGTCCTCGAAGCCCATCCGCTTCAATGTCGCCAGGGTCGCCGGATCGTCCTCCACGCCGGTGAATATCAAGCTGCCATGTTTCGAGGAGAGTTCTTCCTCGCCCGCGAAGAGCTCGCCGTAGATCGCGTTGACACGCTTCAAGGTCCGCCCGACAGCCGCGTCAAAGGAAGTCAGTCGATCGTAGCCGGCCAGGGCCGCCACAGCCTTGCGCGCCTTGTCGTCTTCCGGCAGGCGATGGGTCTGCTCGTCAGCGATCATCTGGACGCGATGTTCCAGGCGGCGAAGTTCTCGATAAGCGACCGTAACGGTCTCGGCGTCTGCGGCCGCGACGTGACCAAGCCGGGTGAGGCCTCGGAGGGTGACCAGCGTTTCGCGTGATCTGAGTTCGGGCTGGCGACCGCCGAGGATCAGCTGCTGGGTCTGGACGAAGAATTCGATTTCCCTGATCCCGCCGCGCCCCAGCTTGAGGTCGGCCCCCCGCGCGGTCAGGCGGTCATCCACCTTCCAGACGTGGATCTGGCGCTTGATCGAGTGGATATCGGCGATCGCCGCGAAATCGAGATGGCGCCGCCAGATGAAGGGCTGAAGATCGTGCAGGAAGGCCTCGCCGAGCGCCGCGTCGCCCGCGATGATCCGCGCCTTGATGAAGGCCGCGCGCTCCCAGTTCTGACCAACCGTCTCGTAGTAGCGGAAGGCCGCCGGCAGGCCGACGGCCGCCGGCGTCGAAGATGGGTCCGGTCGCAATCTCAGATCGACCCGGAAGACATAGCCATCCGCCGTGCGCTTCTGCAGCAGGCTCGAAACCCGATCGGCGAACTTAGTCGCGAAGGCTTGCGGTTCGACCCCTGGAGCGAGCGCCAACGTCCCGGGCTCGAAAAAGATCGAGATGTCGATGTCGCTGGAGTAGTTCAGCTCCCGCGCGCCCAGCTTGCCCATGCCGACACAGAAGAGGCCGGGAACGAAACCGAGGTCCGCGCCGCGGTCACGCATCAATTTTCCGGCCGCCACCGCCTCCCGCGCGGCAGTCTCGAACGCCATCCGCGTCGCCAGGTCCGCGAAGTCGCTGAGCGCGCCGGTAACCGCGTCCAGGGTCCAGACGCCGCCGAGATCGGCAAGGGCGGTCAGGAGATGAACCTCGCTCTTCAGCTCGCGCAGCGCCCTCTCGATATCGGGTTCGCCGAGCGGATCGGCGGCGAGAATCGCTTCGACGCGATCGTCAGGCGAATTTTCAAGCACGCGCAGCAACGCCTGCGGGAGCCGGCGGCCGAGACCCGCCAAATAGGGCGAGGCGGCGAAAACCGGCGCGAGGGCCGGCCAGGCGCATTCGAGAAGGTCCTGCCAACCATCGGCCTTTGCGAGTTCGTGAAGGCTTTCCCTCGCACGCTCCGCCGCCGCGACATCGACGACAGGGCCGCAGGGTTGGATCAGGGATGCGAGCGAAGGGCCCCTCATCGCTCACACCGCCCCGGGAAACACCAGCGCCGCACGCAGACCCGGCCCCATGCCGTCGACCGCGCCCGGTCCCTCGTCGAACTCCAGCCGTCCCTTGTGGGCGCGGGCCACCGCCGCGACGAGGGACAAGCCCAGGCCGACGCCCGGTTGGCTGCGGCTGTTTTCCAGGCGCACGAAGCGCTGCTCGACCCGCCCGCGATCTTCCTCGGGGATGCCGGGGCCGGTGTCGGTGATCGAAAACTCGATGTCGCCAGACGAGCGCCGCCGCGCCCGCAGCACGATCGCGCCGCCGGGCGGCGTATATTTGACCGCGTTGTCGAGCAGGTTGGCCAGGGCCTGGGCCACGAAATCACGGTGCGCGGTGAGGGTCAGACCGGACGCGGCCTCGAGGGCGAAGTCGATGCCCTTGTCCTCGCAGACCGGCTCGTAGAGTTCGGCCACGCTCTCGGCCAAGGCCGCGGGATCGAAGGCGGAGGTCGAGGGCAGAGCGGTCGCCGACTCCAGCCGCGCGATGGCCAGGACCGCGTTGAAGGTGCGCAGCACGCCGTCGGCGTCGTCCACCGCCTGGTGCAGCGCGGCCTTCGGATCGGCGCGGCCAGCCTCGACCTCGACCAATCCCGCTTCCAACCGGGCGCGCAAGCGCGTGAGCGGCGAGCGCAGATCGTGGGCAATGGCGTCGCCGGCGTGGCGCAGGCCGCCGATGGACTTGTCCAGTCGGTCCAGCATGTCGTTCAGACCGGCGGCCAATTCGTCATACTCGTCGCCCGCCCCGCGCACCCGCGCGCGCACGGCCATGTCCCCGTTTCGCGCCGCGTCGATCACGGCCGACAGTCCCGCGATGCTGCGGCTGACATTGCGGCTGACAAGAACACCGCCCGCCACACCCAGCAGGACGATCAAGGCGCCGGCGCCCCAGACCGCGCGCAAGACTTTTCCCACATAGCTCTCGGCTTCGCCGATGTCGGCGCCCACGAAGAGACGCTCGCCCCCCACTAGCCTGATCTCCTCGCCCCGGGCCGCGCGATGGACCATGGCGCCGTTTTCACCGGGCTGAGTGAGGGTGAAGCTGGCCCACGTTCGGTCGCCGCTGAAGCTCTTCACCGGCGAGGCGCCGATGGATCCGCTAACGGGCTGGCCGCTTGGCTTCATCAGGAGATAGAGCATTGGCCGGTCGCCGCTCGATCGCTCGATCACCGCCCGGTTCAGCCCGACGAAACCGTGCGCCGCGTAGATGGCCTTGAGGTCGGCCGTCTCACGCGCCACCCGCGCGTCGGCGCTGCCGTATACCTGCCCGGCCGTGACCAGATAGACATAGGCGAGAAAGGCGCTCGCCGCCCCCGCGAAGACCGCCAGGAAGAATAGCATCAGCCGAAACGGCGTCGTCCGAAACAGGCGCGGAAGCCGCACCGGCAGGCTGATGGCGCGGTTCAGATTGATCGAAGCCACCCCGGATTCGCCGAATACGTCAAAAAGACCCTCAGGCCTCCAGGCGGTAACCGGCGCCGCGGACGGTCTGCAGCATGGCCCGGTCGAACCCTTTGTCGATTTTGCCGCGCAGACGGGAGATGTGGACGTCGATGACGTTGGTCTGCGGGTCGAAGTGGTATTCCCAGACCTTTTCCAGCAGCATGGTCCGCGTCACCGACTGGCCGCCGTGGCGCATCAGGAATTCCAGGAGCTGAAACTCGCGAGGCTGCAGATCGATCTCCTGGCCCGCGCGACGGACCTGTCGCCCGATCAGGTCCATCTCCAGATCGCCGACCTTGAGCAGGGTCTGCACCGACCCCGTTTCACGCCGCCGCGCCAAGGCTTCCACTCGCGCCAGCAGTTCGGCCAGGGCGTAGGGTTTGACCAGATAGTCGTCCGCGCCGGCTTTCAGGCCGGCCACCCTGTCGTCGATCTCGCCGAGGGCCGAGAGAAAGAGCACCGGCGTGCCGTCGCCCTCGCGCCGTAAGGTCTCGACCATGGCGACGCCGTCCATCTTCGGCATCATCCGATCGACGATCAGCACATCGAAATGCCCGTCGCGCGCCGTCGCCAGACCCTCAGCGCCGTCCCCGGCGCTGCTGCAGAGGTGTCCCGCCTCGGTCAGGCTGATCATCATGGCCTTCGCGGCCTGGAGGTCGTCCTCGACGATCAGGAGATTCATGATTTGCCTATCCCATTCGAAGACTCGTCCGATGCTACACCTCCGCGAGCGCCAAGGGGAGAGAACGTCTCGATCACCCTCTCGCGGCTTGGCGTCATCGCCGACGCGTCTTATGGAAGCGCCGTCCAACCCCGAACCTTCAAAGACTCATGCACGACATAAAGGCTCTCCGCCTCGACCCGGAGGCGTACGACCGAGCCTGGCGCGCCAGGGGGCTCGACGCCCAGACGCGACGCATCCTCGAGATCGACGCGGACCTGCGCGCGGCGCAGACGGGGCTTCAGGCCGCTCAATCCGAACGCAACAACGCCTCCAAGGCGATCGGTCGCGCGAAAGCCGAGAAGGACGAGTACACGGTAGAGGTCGCGATGGCCCAAGTGGAGACGTACAAGCAGCTAATCGCCGACTATACGCAGCAAGAGGCGGAGACGAGCGCGCGGCTTCACGGTCTTCTCTCCTCCTTGCCCAACCTTCCCGCCGACGATGTGCCCGAAGGCGAGGACGAGAGCGGCAATGTCAAGCTCCGCCGCTGGGGGGAACCGGCCAACGAGGCGCCCGACCGCGACCACGTCGATCTGGGCGAGGCTCTCGGCCTGCTCGACTTCGAGGCGGCCGCGCGCATGTCCGGCTCGCGTTTCACGGTGATGAAGGGGCCGCTGGCCCGCTTGAGCCGCGCGCTCGGGCAATTCATGATCGACATGCAGACCGAGGAGGGCGGCTATACCGAGGTTTCCGTCCCCCTTCTGGTGCGCGACAACGCGGTCTTCGGCACCGGCCAGCTGCCGAAATTCGCCGAGGAACTCTTCCAGACCACCGACGGTCGCTGGCTGATCCCCACCGCCGAGGTCTCCCTGACCAATCTGGTCGCCGACCGGATCGTCTCCGAAGCGGAGCTTCCTCTTCGCCTGACCGCGCTTACGCCCTGTTTTCGCTCCGAGGCCGGCGCCTCCGGCCGCGACACGCGCGGCATGATCCGACAGCATCAATTCGAGAAGGTCGAACTCGTCTCGATCACCACGCCGGAACAGTCGGACGCCGAACACGAACGGATGGTCGCCTGCGCCGAAGCGGTGCTGAAACGCCTCGAATTGCCGTTTCGAACGATGTTGCTCTGCACCGGCGACATGGGTTTCACCTCACGCAAGACCTATGATCTCGAGGTCTGGCTTCCGTCGCAGGGGACCTATCGCGAGATCAGTTCGTGCTCCAATTGCGGGGACTTTCAGGCGCGGCGGATGGACGCCCGCTGCAAACGACCCGGCGACAAGGGAACGCGCTTCGTCCATACCCTGAACGGCTCGGGCCTCGCGGTCGGCCGGGCGCTGGTGGCGGTCATGGAAACCTATCAGGACGAGGGCGGGGCCATCGCGATTCCCCAGGCCCTGCATCCCTATCTGCGCGGTCTGACCAGGATCGAGCGCGACGAGCCGGTCGCCGCCTTATGAGAATCCTGCTTACGAACGACGACGGCATCCACGCCGAGGGTTTGGTGGCGCTGGAGAAGATCGCGCGGGCCTTGAGCGACGACATCTGGATCTGCGCGCCTGAGACCGAACAATCGGGCGCCTCGCGCGCGCTCACGCTGTTGGAACCACTGCGCCTACGACGTCTGGGCGAGCGGCGGTTCGCGGTGAAGGGCACGCCGACCGACTGCGTCATGTTGGCGATGCAGGAATTGGTCACGGGAGCGAAACCCGATCTGGTGCTCTCCGGCGTCAATCGAGGCATGAACCTCGCCGAAGACGTCACCATGTCGGGCACCGTGGCGGCCGCTATCGAGGCGATGAGCCTGGGCGTCCCGGCCATTGCGCTCTCCCAGGCGCCCGGCTCGTTCAAGCACGACGATGCCACCGACTATTCCGCCGCCGAAACCCACGGCGCGACCGTGGTCCGAAGCCTGCTCGAGGCCGGCTGGCCGGCCGGGGTGATCCTCAATGTGAACTTTCCCCTGCCCGGTCCGAGCCTGATGCCCTTCGAAGTCACCCGGCAAGGCTTTCGTGACGCGGGGTCGCGGTTCGCCGAGCACCGCACCGACCTTCGGGGCCGCGAATATTATTGGGTCGGCTATCAACCCCAGCCGTCGAATCCCCCTCCCGGCACCGACCTCGCGGCGGCGTACGCCGGCAAGATTTCGGTCACGCCGCTGCACATCGATCTTACGCATGAGGCGACCATACGCACCCTGCGCGACCGGCTGGCCGCGGACATCAAGCTCCGCGAGCCGGCGGCATGACGCGGAGGCCCAAAGAGCACCTCGCACGCGAACCGGGCGAGGCGGAGACGCAGCTCGCGCGCCTCGTCCTCGGTCTGCGCTCCCAGGGCGTGACGGACCCCGCCGTACTCGCGGCGATCGAGCGGACGCCGCGCGATCTCTTCACGCCGGAGCTTTTCAAGGAACGTTCGTGGGAGGATTCGGCCCTCCCCATCGCCTGCGGCCAAACGATCAGCCAGCCCTATATCGTCGGTCTGATGACCCAGGCGCTGACCTTGGAACCCCGCGCGCGGGTCCTCGAGATCGGCACAGGATCGGGTTATCAGACCGCGGTGCTCGCGCGACTCTCGCGTCTGGTCTACACTATCGAGCGCTATCGGACTTTGATGCGTGAGGCGGAAAGCCGGTTTTCCACCCTGCAACTCACCAATGTGATCACCCGTTTCGGCGACGGTTTCATCGGCTGGCGGGAACAGGCGCCGTTTGACCGAATTCTCGTCACCGCGGCGGCGCCCGAGGAGCCCACTGTGTTGTTGTCGCAGTTGAAACCAGCCGGCGTCCTGGTCGCGCCGATCGGAAAGGGTCCGGTGCAGAAACTCTGTCGCTACGCCGGGGATGGCGCGGGTGGATTCACCAGCGAAGTGCTCTGCGAGGTAAGATTTGTGCCGCTCCTCGAAGGCGTGGCGCGCGAGCTTTAAAAGCGCGCTCGAGATTGAAGGATCGAGATTTGAACTTTTCTGAAACCCTGAAAGCCAGGCCGCTCCGACGGCGCCTTTTGGACGTGGCCGGCCTGACGGTCGCCGCCGCGTCGCTCTACGCCTGCGCGACACCGACCTATCCCACCGACGCGCGTGGCGCGACCGCCGCGGCCAATCGCAATACTCTTCCGCCGCCCTCGCCGGCGGCGTCCGCCCCGACGCCGCCTCCGCCGCCGCCCGAGGAAACGACGACGGCGGCTCCGCCCCCGGCGCCCGTCGACAGCCAGCCGTTGCCGCCGCCGCCCAGCGCGGCGCCGCCGCCTCAGGTCCAGGCTTACGCGCCGCCGGTCTATGTTCCGCCGCGCCCTCGCGAGGTCACCCGCACCAGCGCTGGGGGTGAGGTCGTCAAGGCGACGCGGATGTACCGCGACTACGTGGTGCGCAAAGGCGACCATCTCGACGCTATCGCCCGGGACTTCGACGTCAGCGCCGATGACATGGCGGACGCGAATCATCTCAAATCGCCGGACAGTCTTCGGCCCGGCCAGCATCTGAAGATTCCGGTCGCGAAAGCCTATGTCGTGCAGTCGGGCGATACGATCACCGCGGTCGCCAAGCGCTTCGACATCGCCGCCGCGGATCTGGCCGAGATCAACGACCTCTCCGAACGCGCCAAGTTGCGCGCCGGGGATCGACTGGCGTTGCCCGCGAACTTCCACGACCGCGGCCCGACCAAGGTCACCGAAACCGTCTACGCGCGCCAGGACCGTTATCCCCCGCGCCCATCCGCCGTCGCCCAGACGACCGCTAGCGAGCCGACGCCGCATTCGGGGGTCTATACGCCCAGCCGCGCGGCGCTGGAGGCGGCAAGGGAACGCGCGAGCGGAACGGCGGTGGCGACGACTGCGCCGCCATCCTACCGTTCCAACTCGTCCTATGGCGACCGCTACGCCCCGGTCGTCGGGCGGCCCGTCGGCGAAGCGGCCCCCGTCTTGACCGACGCCCAGATCACCGCGGCCGGCAAGGGCCGCTTCGTCTGGCCGGTTCGCGGCGAGACCCTATCCCGCTTCGGCGCGGAGGGCGTGGGCCGCCGCAACGACGGTCTCGATTTGAAGTCGCCCCAAGGCGCCGTGGTCCACGCCGCCGCCGCCGGCGAAGTGGTCTATGCCGGCAACCAGGTGCCGGGTTTCGGCAATCTCGTCCTGGTCAAGCACGCCGACGGCTGGGTCACCGCCTACGCCCACCTCGACCGCGCCAGCGTCTCGATGCGCCAGACCGTCGCCCAGGGCCAGGAGATCGGCCAGGTCGGCGTCAGTGGTGGCGCCGTCGAACCGGAACTGCACTTCGAAGTCCGCTACGCCGCCGCCCCGACGGACAAGGCCAAGCCGGTAGATCCCTTGCTGGTCCTGCCGGAGTAGGGGGGAGCGCTTCCCCCAAGCCTCCCAGCGCAAGGTGTTTCTATCGACGTAATCCTAGGCGGCTCGAGTCGGCGCCAACCTAATCCCCAGTTCCTTCAACTGCTTATCCAGCACCGCCGCCGGCGCGTGCATCATCAAATCCTCGCCCTGCTGGTTCAGGGGAAAAGCGATGACTTCGCGGATGGCGGTCTGGCCCGCGAGGAGCATGACGATGCGGTCGATGCCGGGCGCCAAGCCCCCGTGCGGCGGCGCGCCGTAGCGGAAGGCGTTGAGCATGCCGGCGAAGTTTTCTTCCACGAAGGACGCGCTGTTACCGGCGATCTCGAAGGCCTTGATCATGATCTCGGGCTTGTGGTTCCGCACGGCGCCGGAACAGAGCTCATAGCCGTTGCAGACGATGTCGTACTGGTAGGCGAGGATATCGAGCGGATCCATTGTCTCCAGCGCCTCGAGCTCACCCTGCGGCATGGAGAACGGGTTGTGCGAGAAGTCGACGTGGTTGGCTTCGTCGTTGAACTCGAACATCGGGAAGTCGACGATCCAGCAGAACTCGAAGCGGCAATCATCAATCAGCTTGAGATCGAGGCCGAGCTTGGTCCGCGCCGATCCGGCGAACTTATAGAAGGCTTTCGGATCGCCGCCGACGAAGAAGGCGGCGTCGCCGGGCGCTAATCCCAGCGCCGCGCGAAGCGCCTCGGTGCGCTCGGGTCCGAGATTCTTGGCGATGGGACCGGCCGGACCGCCCTCTTCGCCCTCGCCGGCGCGCCAGAAGATATAGCCAAGCCCAGGTTGCCCCTCGGCCTGCGCCCAGGCGTTCATGCGGTCGCAGAATGCGCGGGAGCCGCCGCCCGGCGCGGGGATGGCCCAGATCGCATTCTTCGGCGTCTCCAGCATCCTGGCGAACAGGCCAAAGCCGCCGCCGTGGAAATGCTCGGAGACGTCCTGCATCTCGATCGGGTTGCGCAGGTCCGGCTTGTCGCTGCCGTACTTGGCGATGCTTGTCCGATAGGGGATGCGCGGGAAGGGATAGGGCGTCACCGACTTGCCGTCGGCGAATTCCTCGAACACGCCGTGCAGCACGGGCTCGATGGCGGCGAAGACATCGTCTTGGGTGACGAAGCTCATCTCGACGTCGAGCTGGTAGAATTCCAACGAGCGGTCGGCGCGGGCGTCCTCGTCGCGGAAACAGGGCGCGATCTGGAAATAGCGGTCGAAGCCGGCGACCATCAGGAGCTGTTTGAACTGCTGCGGCGCCTGCGGCAGGGCGTAAAACTTTCCGTTGTGGGTCCGTGACGGCACCAGAAAATCCCGCGCGCCTTCCGGGCTGGAGGCGGTCAGGATCGGGGTTTGAAACTCGGTGAAGCCCTGGTCGACCATCCGGCGGCGGATCGAGTCGATCACCTTCGAGCGCAGCACGATGTTGCGATGCAGGGTCTCGCGGCGCAGATCGAGATAGCGGTGGGTGAGACGGATCTCCTCCGGATAGGCCGGTTCGCCGAACACCGGCAGCGGCAGTTCCGCGGCTTCCGAGAGCACGGTGACGGCGGTCACGCGCACCTCGACTTCGCCGGTGGGCAGGTTGGGGTTCACCGTATCGGCGGAGCGCGCGACAACCGTCCCATCGACGCGGACCACGCTCTCGGCGCGCAGCCGCTCGAGGTCCGCGAAACCCGCCGCGCCGGGATGAGCAACCAACTGGGTGATCCCGTAGTGATCCCGCAGATCGACGAACAGCAGGCCGCCGTGATCGCGCTTGCGATGGATCCAGCCGCTGACGCGGACGTCGCCGCCCTCGTCGGCCAGGCGGAGCGCGCCGCAAGTGTGAGTGCGATAGGCGTGAGTCATCATTCGTATCTGGGTTGTGTCGGCGGTGTTTTTGGAAGGCGCGGAAGGGCGCATGGGCGCCTGTGGATGTCAAGACGATGAACGGCGGCTGACGGTGGTCTTCAGGGTCTCTTCACGGTTTCGCGAGCAGATTGCGCTTCAGGAATTGGAGAGACTTCGATGAACGTGGCCCAGCTCGATTGGCGCTACCTGCACCATGACGACGAACGCTCGGTGCGCGTTGGCGAATTGGTTTCAGCCGAAGCCGGCGGCATGCCGATCTTCAAGGTGATGTCCCTCGCCGACGGCCGCGCTTGGCTGAAGAACGTCGACGACGATTCCGACAGCCTCCTCCCGCTACGGGTGTTTCACTGGCGCGCGGAAGTCTGAGCCGTCACCAGCGCAACAGGCGCGGTCCCAGCAGCGCGCCGACGCCCGCGCATGCCGCAATGCCCAGGGTGTACCAAGTCATCGTGAAGGCGGCCGTGGTCTCGTCGCAATACAGGCCATAGACCGTCGCGCTCGCGGCGCCGGCCAGGAGGCCGCCCGCCGCTCCCGCGGCGCGCAGGCGGGTCGGCGCGAGGCGCCGCAAGGTCAGGACCACCAGAACGAAGATCGGGATCGCCAGGGTTGCGATCCGGATCGGGCAGCGGTTCCAGGTATACCCAAGCCAAACCAGCGGCAGATCGGCGCGCGCCGTGCTCAAGAGCTCCATCGCGGCCATCGAGGCCATCGTCAGCACGACGAACGTCACCGCGAAGAGCGGCGCGCGGAGCGACGCGGTGGGCCGGCTCAGCCGCGACGCCAAGATCCAGCCGGCCAGGGCGAGGGCCGAGGTGTAGCTCGCCTTCATCCAGAACGAGCCGAGGCGAACCGCCACGCCTAGTGGTCTCAGACCCAGCCAGGGCAGCAGGATCGCCAAGGCCAGCAACGCGCCAACCACCGTCATCGCGGCGAGACGGCGGACCGGCGAGGCGGGCGCCACGGGACCCGCGTCCTGCGCCAGATCGGCGATCAGGTCAGCGGTCTTCATCGCGCACCTTCGCCTCGAGAGTCTTCATGCCCCGATGGAGACTGACCTTGGCCGCCGTCTCGCTCATGCCGCCGCGATCGGCCGCCTCACGGATGCTGAGACCGGTCAGCTTCACGTCCTGGAAGAGTCCCCGCTGCCGGGCCGGCAGGGTCGAGAGCAGGCGCGAGACATCCCGCCGCACCGCCCCTTCCTCGACGTTCTCCTCCGCGAGCAGCTCTCCGGCGTCGTCCAGCGGCACGGTCCTGCGCGCGCCTATGCGGCGAAAATGATCCAGCAGCTTATAGCGCGCGACGCCCCAGACCCACGGCGTGAGCGGTTGGGCGGGATCCCAGGTATGGCGCTTGAGATGAATAGCCAACACCACGTCCTGAACCAGATCTTCGGCGTCGTCCGACGCCCCGCCAAGCCGCCGACGGAAGAACCCTCGCAGAAATGGTCCAAGCGCCGAGAGCAGGTCGCGATAGGCGGCGCGGTCGCCGCCCAGCGATGAGACCATCAGCGCCTTCAATTCGGATTCCAGGGTCGTCAATCGGCGCGATCCGTCATTCGCGAGGGAGCGACGAACGTTACACGATCTTGGCGTCCGGCCGTAACCCGGACGCTGAATTACGCGAAGAGACCCATATGCAACGCGGATCGCCGCGCCGTGATCAAGGATCGACCCCCATGTCTGAAAATCCCCGTCGCCCCGTCTCGCGCAACTGGCTTCTTCGGGCCGCGGCCGCCGTCGGCGCGACTGGCCTGGCGGCCAGCCTCGTGGGCGGCGGCGCCATCGCCGGCGGCGCCGCGCCGATCAAAGCGCCGCCCCCGGCGTTCAACCCTCCGGAGGCAGCGGGCAAGACGCGTACGGCGCTGCTGGCCGGCGGTTGTTTCTGGGGCTTGCAGGGCGTTTACGAGCACGTCCGCGGCGTCAAGCAGGTGATCGCCGGCTACTCGGGGGGCGCGGCCGCCACGGCCCACTATGACATCGTCGGGACCGAAACCACCGGCCACGCGGAGACGGTGAAGATCATTTACGACCCGGCCCTGATCTCCTACGGCGAAATCCTGCGGATCTATTTCTCGGTCGCCACGGACCCCACGCAGCTGAACGCGCAATATCCAGACCAAGGATCATCCTATCGCGGCGAGATATTCTACATGAATCCGGTTCAGAAGGCGGTGGCTACGCGCTATATCGCGCAACTGAACGCCGCGCACGTCTATAGCCGACCGATCGCGACCCGCACCGATCCCAATCCAGGCTTCTACCGCGCCGAAGACTATCATCAGGACTATCTCTACCACCACCCCGACGCGGTCTACATCGCCACCTACGACATGCCCAAGGTGAAGGCGCTGAAGGCGTTGTTGCCGGGGGACTACCGCGCGACGGCGGTGCTATCGAGCTGATCGAAGATGCGGCTTGGCGGAGCGGCGGCCGGGCGATCCGGACGCCTTTCGTCGCGCCGCGGCTTCAGTGGCTGAGGTAGCCGTCCTTGAACTCCACATAGGCGCAGAGCGCGGGAACGTCCTGGATCGAAATCATCCCGCGGCGGAAGTCGATAAAATGGCGTTCGCGCAGTTTCTGAAGAACGCGATTGACATGAACGCTGGTCAACCCGAGCGCATCGGCAAGATCCTGCTGTGTCAGGGGGACCTCGTAGCCGTCGTCAACCGGCGATAGGCCGATCTTCCTCATCCGCGTCGCCAGTTCGCAGAAGAGATGGGCGATCCGCTCCGGCGCCTTGCGCTGCCCTATGTTGAGGAGCCAGGCCCCCAGAATAGTGTGTTCCTGGGCGGCAACCTGCCGGAAGCGTTCGATGAGGGCGGAATTCTCGACCAACCTCTGAAAGATGACGTCGCGGTCGATCCTGGCGACCCGGGATATGGTCAGGCTGCGAACCCCGTGCGACATCGCGCCCATGCCGCCAATCCAAGAGGAACACAGGTCTCCAGGGAGAACGAAGCCGATGATCTGACGGCGACCGTCCATCAGAGCCTTATAGCGGAATGCCCAACCGCTGAGCATCAGATAGGTCCCGCCCAGCGCCTCGCCATCGGCCAGAATTTCCTCGCCGGCGCTGAAGCTCAGCATCTCGTGAGGTATGCCATCCAGCAGCGCGCGCTCGGCGTCGATGGCGAGTGATGCTCGCGTTGACCTAGCATTCGAGGCGATGTCGGCGAACACCGAGAGCGGGCTCGTTGCTCCGGTCGGTTGGACCGTAGGCGACGTCACGTCCCGTTCCCGCTTTCTGGCGTTGAGGCGGCGACGACGGAAACGGACCCCTTTGAACCGATCGACCAAATCCGTGCTTTCTCAACATTTGACGAGAAAGTGAGTACGGCCGCGCCTGATCGGCGGATCAAGATCGGCGCCGATTGTTTAAGTTTGTCCAACATCAATCCCCACAAGAACAGCGTCAGCGCGCCGGCGCAGTGCTCATTCCTCAAAGTGAGCAAGCCCGCGTCACCCTCCCCCGAGGAGACATTCATTCACGCCGGCGCATCCCGAGGGCAAACCGCGCCGCGATCTCCACAACCTCAAGCCTAAGCGCACTTCGAACCCACGACGTTTCGCGAAACAGGCGTCACCATCCGTGGTCGCCGTTGATGACACGAGCGCGGACTTGTCGCAAGACGAGGCTGGGCGCCATCGGGCGCGCGAAGGAGCTCTTGCTATCATGTCGTCATTGTCGGTCTCTTCGCCAACAGCGGAAAATCTCGCCGCGCGCCGCGTCGTGGTGGTGGTGAACCGCGCGAGCGGAAGCTGGTCGCCGACCTGCGAGAGCGAAATCGAAGGGATCCTGGAAGAAGCTTCGATCGCCAACGCTCGGGTCACGGGGGCGTCGCCCGAGGAGATCGAAAAGGCTCTCGACGACGCCATCGCCGAGGCCGAAATCCTGGTGGTGCTGGGCGGCGACGGCACGCTTCGTTCGGCCGCGGCAAAGCTGTTCGAGAAACCCGTCATGCTCATCGCCCTGCCTGGCGGCACGATGAACATGCTGCCCAAGGCGCTCTATGGCGAGCGCGACTGGAAAAGCGCCCTTCGCGACACCCTGGCCAACCCCGAGGTCCGCGAAGTCAGCGGCGGGATGGCGGGAGAGAACGCTTTCTTCGTCGCCGCGCTGTTCGGCGCGCCCACGCTATGGGCCGATGCGCGCGAGGCGGTGCGAGCCGGACACGTTCTCGAGGCCGCACAGAAATCCGTCACCGCCGCGCGACGCAGCCTTTCGGAACCGCTGTCCTACACCTTCGAGGGCGCGTCGGGAGAGGCCGAGGCGGTGGCGATCGTCTGCCCTCTGATCTCAAAGGTCCTCGATGAACATGAGCGCTGTCTGGAGGCCGCGGCGATCGATACGTCGACCGCGGGCGAGGCGTTGCGCCTCGGTTTCCATGCTCTTTTCGATGATTGGCGCTCCGACCCATCGATCACCCGGGCGAAGATCAGGACCGCCACGGTCGTCGCCCACGGCGCCTTGCCGGTCATCGTCGATGGCGAGCGCGTAAAGATGGGCCGAGAGGCGAAGGTGCGCTTCATCCCGCTCGCGTTCAGGGCGCTGGCGCCGGCCGCCGCCGCGACCGAGCGTTCGATCTAGGCTCGGTACTTAATTGGCTTGAATGGGGCGGCACGCTGGCGCGGACCGGGCGATCCGCGCGACGAAGCCCGACTCATGACTTTCCTCGGTTCTTGTGACACCGTGGCCGCCGGCGGTGTCGAGTAGAAGTCGAGACGCGGTTATGTTTGCATCGAAGGTTCCGCCGGCGAGGCCGGAGATCCGACACGCGCGCCAGCCCTCGCCCGATGCGGTGGCGTGCGCCACGCGGCAGGCAGCGGGCGCGGCAGGGGCCGGGTGGGTTGCGCCGGGCGCCGCCGAGGGTCGTCTCGCCGGAGACGCCGGCGCGCCGAACTCGTCACCCGGAAGCGCGAATGCGGGCTCGTCTAATTTCAGCCAGGTTCCCCTGTTCGCGCCGGGCCGTTCAGGATTGACCCGGGGGTCGATCACCCCCAACCGGCCGTTACGACTCCAGCAGGATCTTCCCATCGCCGCGATCGACGGCGCGCGCGAACGCGACGCGGACCGGCTGGCTCGGCAAGCCATGGGTGCTCAAGCGTCGGCGCCCGTTTCGCTTCGCCCGTCCGCCGACGGCGAGCGGACGGCCGCTCGATCGCAAGCGCCTCGCATAGTGCATGACGTCGTTCAGGAGAGCGGATCTCCACTCGACGCGGCCACGCGGGGCTTCTTCGAACCGCGCTTCGGGCACGACTTCAGCGCCGTCCGGCTCCACAGCGGTCGGCGGGCGGCCGCATCGGCGCGCGCCGTGCGCGCATTGGCCTACACGGTAGGTGATCATATCGTGCTGGGAGAGAAGCAGGCCGCCGGCGCCGATCTGATCGCGCACGAACTCGCCCATGTCGTCCAACACGGTTACGGTGACACGGCGCCTGTGCTGGCGCGGGCTCCGGACCCGCATCAACTCGGAAGTTCCCGTTCCAGATCTCTGGGCGATCTGCACGACCTTCTCGTGAAACTGCTTACGGCGCTCAAGCGTAAGACGCAGCTATCGATCATGGGCTACAAGACCGTGGCCATCGGCCTCGTCGAAGGATCCGACGAAAAGGGCGAGGCGTTCCAGACCATCGTCTACACGGTGAGTGGAAACTGGGGCAGCATCGACCTGGAGTCCACGGCGGCCTCCCTGGGCATCACCCGTTGGCGTCCCGATCCGCGCGCGGAAGGCCGGGGCGCGACCGGCGCGCCGAACGACGCCGAACAGCTCCTGATCGAGGGACAAGACCAAGCGGACATGACTCTGCTGGGCATGGCGGTGGCGCGGAACCCTTGTCTCGACTGCGCCGAGGCCATCCGCGACGAGGATGTCCAGATCGTTTTCGTCGATCCCGCGAAACATCTTGCGAAGCGCCAACGCAACAGGAAGGCGAAGCCGAGCGCGGCGCTCGAAAACGCCCGCTCCGAACTGAGCCAGGCGTTCAGCCCACAAGTCGCGGCGCCGGGCCAGACCGACACCACGGGGCTTGGCCCCAGATCCACTCTTTGGGGCGCGCTGAACGTCCTTTCGATGCCGGAACTCTACCGGATTCTCGAGGAGGCCAGCGGCGTGCGAAAGCTCTCCGCGATCCATCAGCATGTGAAGGCCGCGGTCGGCGTCGACAACAACCGGTTGCGCGCGCCCATGACGGTGCTGGAGTTGAAGGCCGAGAACCTCAAGGAAAATCCCAACGGACTCGTGCAGGGTCTGCTGCCGAACTACATCGCACAGGAACTCGCACTGTTGCCGCCCGATCAGTCGGCCTTCCTCCTGAACCAACTCTATCCCCACCTTCATCTCGTCGCGCCGCCTAAAATTCCCGCGCCGAAACGACAGGAGCGGTCGAAGGATTCCGGACAGCCTGAGAAACCGAAAGACGCTTCGCCTTCCGAAAAGGCGAAGGAGACGAACTCCTACGTTGGTCCGATCATCAAGGCCCTCGCCGCCATAGGCGTGGGCGCGGTCGCCCTCGACGCCCTGGCCGATTCGCTGGTCGCTATCGCGGGCGCGATCTTCACGGACGTCGTCTTGAAGATCGTGGTCGAGGGCGCCGCGAAGGTGCCGGTGCGCGCCACCATAAAGACCGTTGTCGAAACCGCGCTGAAGGAGGGCGGGCCAAAATTCCGTGTCTTGACCGAGGCCGTTCGCCAGCGCGTTCCCGAGGTCATCGCCGACGAACTCACGCCGATCATCGAGCACGCCACGCACGGTTTCGCGGGGGGGCTCTAAAGCTCGGTACTCAATTGGCCCGATTAGGGCGGCGCACGCTAATTCTACGATTCCGGGAGGTGCTCTCGGATGTCGAAGGAGTCGAAGCGGCCTTCCGCCATCGTCGCCCAGCGGTTGTCCATCTGCCAGGACTGCGCCGCGCCCTTGGAAATCGCCTGGTAGCCCAGGTCGGGGGCGAGTGACCGGCCATTGGCGCGCCCATCACGCCCAGTCCCAAAAATGCGACCCGCCCGAAAATCTGGATACTCGCGCGCTCGGCGCCCTTGCGCCTTTTGCCGCCATATCCCCTAATCGGGTCCCGGACCGAAAGAGACTCATCTAAGCCAAGGTGACCCAGCACACACCCACTCGAGGCCTGAGGTTCTTCCTCACCGCGCCGTCGCCCTGCCCCTATCTTCCGGGCAAGGCGGAACGGAAGGTCTTCGCCCATCTGCCGATGGCTGGCGGGACGGGGATGCACGACTCCCTGACGCAGGGCGGCTTCCGGCGCTCGCAAAGCATTGCCTATCGGCCGGCCTGTGACGGCTGCGCCGCGTGTATGTCCGCGCGGGTTTCGGCCAAGGACTTCACGCCCTCGCGGTCGGAGCGGCGCGTGCTGGCGCGCGGCGCTAACGCGGTGCGCCACATCGTCGAGGCCGAGGCGACGCGAGAGCAATACGATCTGCTGCGCCGTTATCTTGCCTTCCGCCACGCGGGCGGCGGCATGGCCGAGATGACCTGGGGCGACTATGTCGCCATGGTCGAGGACACCACGGTCCGCACGCACATGGTGGAATACCGCGAAGCCTCCACCGATGGCGGACCGGGCGCCCTGATCGCCTGCGCTTTGGTGGACATGCTCAGCGACGGGCTGTCGTTGGTCTATAGTTTCTTCGATCCCGACGTGGCGGGCAGAAGCCCGGGTTCTTTCATCATCCTCGACCACCTGCTGCAGTCGCGGGATATCGGCCTGCCCTACCTGTATCTGGGCTATTGGGTGCGCGGGAGCGCGAAGATGGACTACAAGGCGCGGTATCGTCCTCTCGAAGTCCTGACTAATACCGGCTGGCGACGCCTGGCCGAAGCGGAGCGCGTTTGAGCGAATCGCGGGGTGAAGCTCCGATCGAGAGCCTCCTGGCGATCATGGCGCGCCTGCGTTCGCACACCGAGGGCTGTCCGTGGGACGTCGCCCAGACCTTCGCCACCATCGCGCCCTACACCGTCGAAGAAGCCTATGAAGTCGCGGACGCTATCGAACGAGGTGATCTTGCGGATTTGAAGGGTGAGTTGGGCGACCTGCTGTTTCAGGTCATCTTCCACGCGCGCATGGCCGAGGAGGCGGGGGTTTTCGACTTCGACGACGTGGTCCGCGCCATCGTGGACAAGATGATGCGTCGCCATCCCCACATCTTCGGCGGCGAACCCGGCAATTGGGAAGAGATCAAGGCGCGCGAGCGCGATGGAAAGCCGTCGAGCGGGCTGTTGGACGACATACCCGCCGCCATGCCCGCCCTGACGCGGGCGACGAAACTCTCGAAGCGCGCGGCCGGCGTCGGCTTCGTCTGGCCCACCATCTCGGCGGTGATGGAGAAGCTGGCAGAGGAAGTCGCCGAGCTGGAGGTCGAGATCGCGGCGAACGATCGCGACCGCGCCGCCGATGAATTGGGCGATATGCTCTTCGTCTGCGCCAACATCGGCCGGCACTTGAACATCGACCCCGAAGCCGCCCTCGCCGCCGCCAACGCGAAGTTCACCCGCCGCTTTCGCTATATCGAGAACGCCCTGGCGCAGCAGGGCCGCAATCCAAGGCAAGCATCGCTCGCGGAGATGGAGGCTCTGTGGGTTGAGGCGAAAACGGCGACGATGAGGTCATAGCGCGGCGTCCAAGACACGGACGCGACACGAAACAGCCGTCATGAACAGGTTTTAATGAAGGTGAACGTTGGGTTCGGCGGCGTTCACAGCGTTCGGGGCGCACGTCAACTTCGAGAGGTCTTCATGACATTGAAATATCCCAAGATAATTGCTGGCGCGGCGCTGATCGGCGCCATGGGTCTGAGCGGATGCGCGACAAAGGGCTTCGTTCGCCAGCAGTTCGGCATCGTCGACCAGAAGACGGACGCCAATCACGCGCAACTCCAACAGCATGATCAGCGCCTCGGCGAACTGGATCGCACGTCCCGCGAGGCGCTGGAGCGCGCCCAGGCCGCGGGCAAACTGGCGGAGGGCAAGTTCCTCTACGCCATGGTGCTCTCCGATGACTCGGTGAAATTCACGGTCGCGCGCGCCAATCTGTCGCCCGAGGCCCAGACCCGGCTTGCCGACTTCGTACAGAAGCTGAAGAGCGAGAATAAGAACGTCTACCTGGAAATACAGGGTCACACCGACTCCACCGGCTCCCCGGTCATCAACCATCGCCTGGGTGAGGAACGCGCGGACGCCGTGCGCCTGTTCATGAACAAGAACGGCGTAGCTCTGAACCGGATGTCGACGATTTCCTACGGTGACGAAGCGCCTGTGGCCCCCAACACTTCCAAGATCGGTCGCGCTCAGAACCGCCGCGTCGTGGTGATCGTGCTGGCTTAAGCTCCAGTTTGGAGCGCGCGATTCAGACGCCGAAAGGCGTCATCGCGCCCTAGCGCGAAGAGACCAGATCGCCCCAGCGCCAATCGCCGGCGCCGAGGGCGATCCGGGCTAGGCCGGCGGCGTCGCTCACGGTGAAGAGAACGGGGCCGTGCACGCGTTCCTGTCGGCATGAGGCCGGGGCGAAGGCCACTTCCCAGACGATCGCCTCGCGCACCGCGGCCAAGCCGTGGCCGTCCTCGCCGTCGCTGGCCACCCAGCCGCCGTCCCAGACCAGAATCGGGCCACGTCCGCCCGCGCCTCCTCGCGCCGCCACCGCCGCGCGAACCAGGCCATCGCGCTTCAGAGCCGTTTGCAGACGCCGCGCCATGTCGCATTCGCCGCCGGCCAGCAACTCGGCGGCAACGCCCGAGCCGTCATAGCCCGAGCCGTGACCACCGCCCGCGCCGATCCCGGCGACCGGCGCGGACGCCACCGCTACCGCCGCGACGTCGCGCGGCGCGGGCGCGGGCCTCGTGAACACGCTGCGAGCGACCACTGGCGCGGGCTTCGAGGGCGAGGACGCCGTCGCCGCGACCACCGGCTTCGTCGCGGGCGCTGGAGGCGTCGGGAAGATCTCGACAGCGATCGCCGGCTGAACCCGGACCACCGGAGCGCTGACGCGGGCTGAGAGCAATGCGGCGACGATACCGCCATGGACGATGGCGCTCAGCGTCACCCCGAGCCAACGCTCACCGCGTTTCCGTCGCCCTGCGATGTTGGTCTGAAATCCGGCCATGAGCTGCGCTGAAGAGAGCGCTCAGGATGCCCGCTTCGTGTGGCTACGAGAGGGCGACGGAGTGTTCAACCCGGTCGGCCCGTCAGAGGCCTACCCTGAACTCAAAACTCCATGAGGGATCGCCGGGCCGCTTTTGCCAAGCCGCCTAGTTGCGCGCGTGGTCAACCAGCTTGTTCTTGGCGATCCACGGCATCAGCGCACGCAGGCGCGCGCCGACTTCCTCGATCTCGTGTTCGGAGTCCCGGCGGCGCGTGGCCTTGAAGCTGGGCTGGCCGGCGGCGCACTCCACCATCCAATCACGAACGAAGCGGCCAGACTGGATATCCTCCAGCACCTTCTTCATCTCGGCCTTGGTCTCCTGGGTCACCATGCGCGGACCGGTGACGTATTCGCCGTATTCGGCGGTGTTGGAGATCGAATAGTTCATGTTCGCGATACCGCCCTCGTAGATCAGGTCCACGATCAGCTTCACTTCGTGCAGGCACTCGAAATAGGCCATCTCGGGGGCGTAACCCGCCTCGACCAGGGTCTCGAATCCGGCGCGGATCAACGCGACGAGGCCGCCGCAGAGCACCGCCTGCTCGCCGAAAAGGTCCGTCTCGCATTCTTCGCGGAAAGTGGTCTCGATGATCCCCGAGCGCCCGCCGCCGATCGCCGAAGCGTAGGCGAGCCCAAGATCGAGCGCATTGCCGGTGGCGTCGCGCTCCACGGCGATCAGGCACGGCACGCCGCCGCCCTTGAGATATTCGCCGCGAACGGTGTGGCCGGGACCCTTGGGCGCGACCATCAGCACATCGATCCCCGGCTTGGGTTCGATCAACTTGAAGTGGACATTCAGGCCATGGGCGAACATCAGCGCCGAGCCCTCCTTCATGTTGGCGGACAGATCATGCTCCCAGATCGAGCGCTGCAACTCGTCGGGCGCGAGCATCATGATCACATCGGCCCAGGCCGCCGCCACCCCCGGCGTCATCACGCGAATGCCCTCCGCCTCGGCTTTGGCGGTCGAGGCGGACCCGGCGCGCAGGGCGACCGCGATGTCCTGCACGCCCGAATCGCGCAGATTGAGCGCGTGGGCGTGACCTTGCGAGCCATAGCCAACGATGGCGATCTTCTTGTCGAGCAGACGGGCGAGGTCGGCGTCGCGGTCGTAATAGACGCGCATGGAATGTCTCCGGACGAGGCGGATGAGGAGGACCGGCGCGACGGCCAGCGAAACAAAGGCCGCTAACGACAGATTTTTACCCCCAACGTCAAGTCGAGGCGCCCCTCCGAATCCGACGCGAACCTGCTAGGGTGGCTGCCCGATGAACGCTCCGACCACCTTCCCCGGCCAGCTCCAGCACGGCGAGCGGCAGTACCTCGATCTCCTCTCCGAGGTCATGCGGACGGGAGATCGGCGAGGGGATCGGACCGGAACAGGCACGCTCGGCGTCTTCGGGCGGCAGCTGCGGTTCGATCTCGCCGAGGGTTTTCCCCTGCTCACCACCAAGCGGGTTCATTTCAGGTCCGTGGTCCTGGAGCTGATCTGGTTTCTCGCCGGACGGACCAATGTCGAATGGCTGCGGGAACGCGGCTGCACGATCTGGGACGAGTGGGCGGACGCCGACGGCAAATTGGGCCCCGTGTATGGCAAGCAGTGGCGTTCCTGGGCCGCGCCGGACGGGCGTTCGATCGATCAGATCGCCAACGTTCTGCGTTCGATCCGCGAAAATCCCGAGAGCCGCCGTCATGTTGTCACCGCCTGGAACCCGGCGGATGTGGAGGCTATGGCGCTCCCGCCCTGCCACTGCCTCTTTCAGTTCCACGTCGCGAACGGACGCCTCTCCTGCCAGCTCTATCAGCGCTCCGCGGACCTTTTCCTGGGCGTGCCGTTCAATATCGCCAGCTACGCGCTGCTGACGACTCTGATGGCGCGAGCGGCCGGGTTGGAGCCGGGCGAGTTCGTCCACACCCTCGGCGACGCCCATCTCTATCTGAATCACCTGGATCAGGCGGCGCTGCAGGTCTCGCGGGAGCCCCTGCCCTTCCCCGCCCTGGTCCTGCCCGACGAGATCGATCTTTTCGCCCTCGACGAGACCGCGATCAGGCT
This sequence comes from Caulobacterales bacterium, assembly GCA_038231315.1. GTDB lineage: Bacteria > Pseudomonadota > Alphaproteobacteria > Caulobacterales > Caulobacteraceae > Acaudatibacter. The sequence continues at coordinate 55,025 of JBBRLN010000010.1, read as the reverse complement.
GAAGGGCTACAAGCCGCACCCCGCCATTTCCGCGCCGATCGCGGTTTGAAGATCGACCTCGCCGTCGGACCGGTCGCCCGGGCGCGCAACGGCGTGATCGGCGTCGGCGGCGCGCTGCCCTGGCGATTGAAGTCGGACCTGGCGATATTCCGTAGACTGACGATGGGCAAACCGCTGATCATGGGCCGCAAGACCTGGGACAGCCTGCCCAGGAAACCCCTGCCGGGCCGCACCAACATCGTCCTCTCCCGCGACGGCAGCTTTTCGCCGACGGGCGCGGTGGTCTGCGAGGACTTTTCGGAGGCGGTCCAGATTGGCCGAGAGCAGGCGCGCGAGGACGGGGCCGCCGAAATCTGCGTCATCGGCGGCGCGGCCCTGTTCGAACTCGCCCTTCCCCGTGCCCGGCGGCTTTATCTGACCGAGGTCGAGGCGGACCCCGAGGGCGACGTCGTTTTCCCGCTTTTCGATGAAGGCGACTGGCTGGAAGTCGATCGAGAGCGTCACGAGGCGGGACCCGAAGACGACCACGCCTTCACCCTGCGGATGCTGGAACGGCTGTAGCCCGCGCGCTCAATCCCTGACGGAAACGGTGTCCGACGGTCGCATCTTCTCGAACCGACCGAACGCCTGATCCGTCAACTTGGCGACGAGGGAAACCCGCCCGCCGTCTTCCTCTCGGCTCACCACGCGGCCGTGCTGGTAAAGCCAGGCGATCGCCTCGCCATCCTCCAGGGCCAGATCGAAGCGACGCTCTGCGTCCGGATCGACCAGGGCGGCGACGCGGGCAAGAAGTTGGGCGACGCCCTCTCCCGTCACCGCTGAAACCGCCACGGCGTCCGCGACGGCGGCGCGGCGCTCGACCTCGGCGCGATGATCGGGATCCAGAAGATCCACCTTGTTCCAAACCTCGATCAGCTTGCGCTCGCTCTCTGGACCGACGCCGATCTCCGCGAGAACGACCTCGACGTCTTCGGCCTCCGCCGCGCTATCTTCGGCGGCGATATCGCGGACATGGAGGATGACATCCGCCTCGCCTACCTCGTCGAGGGTGGCGCGAAACGACTCCACCAGTTCGTGAGGCAGGTCCGAGATGAAGCCCACCGTGTCCGACAGAATCGCCGAGCGCCCTTCGGGCAGTTGAAGCTGGCGGAGGGTCGGATCCAGGGTGGCGAACAACATCGCGCGGGCGAAGACCTTGGAATCGGTGAGGGTGTTGAACAGCGTGGACTTCCCGGCGTTCGTGTAACCGACCAGGGCCACGATCGGGTGCGGCGCGCGCTTGCGCGACCGGCGCTGCAATTCGCGGGTGCGGCGAACGTCCTTCAATTCCAGCTTGAGCTTGGCGATGCGGTCGCGCAGCAGACGGCGGTCGGCCTCGATCTGGCTTTCGCCGGGGCCGCCCAGAAAGCCGAAGCCGCCGCGCTGGCGCTCCAGGTGGGTCCAGGTGCGCACGAGGCGGGAACGTTCGTATTCCAGCCGGGCCATCTCCACCTGAAGCCGGCCCTCCCCGGTGCGGGCGCGGCGACCGAAGATTTCAAGGATCAGACCCGTGCGGTCGATCACCTTGGCCTGCCAGGCTTTTTCCAGATTGCGCTGCTGCACGGGGCCGAGCGCGTCATCGACGACGACGACATCGATGTGGCGCGCCTTGCAGAGTTCGGCGATCTCCTGGACCCGGCCCGAGCCGAACAGGGTGGCAGGTGTCGGTCGTCGGAGCGGCGTCAGCAGCGAGTCCTCGATCCTAAGGTCGAGGGCCTCGGCGAGGCCGACCGCTTCGACCAGTCGCGCCTCGTCGCCGCGAAGTCCCGTGTGAGCGCCGCGAACGGGATGGATAACCAGCGCCGACTGAACCGGCGCCGCGCGATCGACGGACTTGGTCTTCAATCGTCCTCGTCGTCGAACACCGGCTCATAGAGCTGGACCGGACCGGCCGGCATGATGGTGGAGATGGCGTGCTTGTAGACCAGCTGCGCCTGGCCGTCTCGGCGAAGCAGAACACAGAAGTTGTCGAACCAACTGACCACGCCCTGCAACTTGACGCCATTGACCAGGAAGATCGTCAACGGCGTGCGCGCCTTGCGCACGGCGTTCAGGAAGGCGTCCTGCAGGTTCTGCTTCTTATCGTTGGACAACGGTCACGATCCCAGAAAATTCCAGCGCTCAGTTTCGCTTGGCCGCCTCGATATAGAGTTTTCGCAGGCGTTTCGCCACGGGCCCCACCTCGCCATCGCCCACCGGCGCGCCATCGATGCGTGTGACGGGCGTAACCAGGGCGCCCGCGCCTGTTATGAAGGCTTCGCGCGCGCGCTTGGCTTCGGCGACGGAAAATGCCCGCTGATCGACGGTCAATCCCGCCTCCGCGGCGAGGTTCAGCAGGCTTGTCCGCGTAATCCCGCGCAGGATGTTGGCCTGGATGTCCCGCGTCCGCAGGGCGCCTTGATCGTCCACGATCCAGGCGTTGCTGGAACCGCCTTCGGTGACAAGGCCGAGGTCGTCGACAAACCAGGCCTCCACCGCGCCGACCTCCTTGGCCGCCTGTTTGGCCAAGACGTTCGGGAGAAGGGCGATGGTCTTGATGTCGCAGCGCCCCCAGCGGTTCTCCGGTGTGGTGACGACGCCGACTCCGCGAAGGGCCTTTGCCTCCACGGCGGCCGGATCGGTCTTCTTGGCCGTGATGACCATGGCGGGCGGGGGCGCGGGATCGGGAAACGGATGGTCGCGGGGCGCGACGCCTCGGGTGATCTGAAGATAGAGCAGGCCGTTTTTGAGGGCATTGCGCCGCACGGTCTCCGCCAGGACGATCTTGAGGGCCCCCAGGCTCATGGGCGGAGGAATCCGCAGTTCGCCAAGGCTGCGCTCCAGTCGCGCGAAATGGCCGGGCGAGTCGGTCAGCTTGCCGTCCATCACCGCCCAGACCTCATAGACGCCATCGGCGAACTGATAGCCGCGATCCTCGATATGGACCGCGGCCTTGGCGTGGGGAACGAAGCGGCCGTTGACGTAGGCGAGCCTCAAATGTCGTCCTCCACTCTCGCGCCGCCAAAGCCCAAGGTCTTCAATTTGCGGTGCAAGGCGGATCGCTCCATACCGATGAAGGCGGCGGTCCGCGATATGTTGCCGCCGAAACGCATGATCTGCGCATCTAGGTATTCCTTCTCGAACAGCTCCCGCGCCTCGCGCAGAGGCAAGGCGATGATCCGCTCGGCGCCGAGACCCCCGGCGGGCCGCGAGGCGCTCGCCTCCGGCGGCAGCATGTCGGCTGTGATCGGCTCGTCCGGGTCGCCGGCCGCCAGAATCAGCATGCGCTCCACCACGTTGCGCAGCTGGCGGACGTTGCCGGGCCAGGCTTGGACCTGCAGCGTGGCGTAGGCGTCCGCGGCGAGCTTGCGCCTGGGCAAACCCGAGGCCGCGCTGAGCCGCTCGATATAATATTCGATCAGGCCCGGAATATCTTCTCGCCGTTCGGCGAGGCCAGGTACGCGCAGGGGGACGACGTTGAGGCGGTGATAGAGATCCTCCCGTAGCCGGCCCGCCGCGATCTCCTCCTGAAGGTCGCGGGACGTAGAGGACACCACGCGCACGTCAACCTGAACGTCCTGATCGCCGCCCAGTCGGCGGAAGCGTTGCTCCACCAGGACCCGAAGCACGCGGCCCTGGCTTTCGCGGGGCATGTCCGCGACATCGTCGATATAGAGCGTGCCGCCGTGGGCGCGCTCGAAGACGCCGATCCGGGCCGGCCGGCCCTCCGCCCCCTCTTCGCCGAAGAGCTCCAGGTCGATGCGCTGGGGCGTCATGCCGGCGGCGCTGATGGGAACGAATTCGCCCCGCGCGCGGGCGCTGGCGGCGTGGATCAGACGGGCGGCGGTCTCCTTGCCCGCGCCGGGCGGTCCCGAAATCAGGACCCGGCTGTTGGCGGCGGCGACCCGCGCGATCATCGCGCGCAACGCCATCGCGGCGGCGGAAGTGCCGACCATCCCGTCCGGCACGATCGCCTGGGTGCGAAGGCGGCGATTTTCGCGCTTGAGCGCCGACGCTTCCAACGCCCGTTGAACCACCAGAAGCAGGCGGTCGGATTTGAAGGGCTTTTCCAGAAAGTCGTAAGCCCCGCGTTTGATCGAGCTGACGGCGGTCTCGATATTGCCGTGGCCCGAAATCATGATCACGGGCAAATCGACGTCGAGCGCCTTCAGCACGTCGAGCAGTTCCAGCCCGTCCATCCCCCCGCCGGTCATCCAGATGTCGAGCACCACAAGCGCCGGCTTTCGCGCGCGGATGGCCGCCAGCGCGCTCTCGGAGTCCTTGGCGGTGCGCACCGCAAAACCCTCGTCCTGCAAAATGCCGGCCACGAGCTCGCGGATGTCCGCTTCGTCATCGACCACCAGAACGTCACTGATCATGCGAGCGCCTCCGCGCGTGTTTTGGAAGCGTCCGGCCGCGCCTCGATCGGGAAGGACAGAACGACCCGAGCGCCTTGGCCTTCGACGCGATCCCCGAGCGCGAGCCGACCGCCGTGTTCTTCGAGGATGCGTTTGACGATAGCGAGGCCGAGGCCGGTCCCTTTTTCGCGAGTGGTTACATAGGGCTCGGTCAGGCGATCGCGGTCCGCCAGCGGCAGGCCGACGCCGTTGTCCTCGATGACGATGTCCACGCCGTCGTCTCGATCGGCCAAGGTCACCTCGATCTTGCCGGCCGGCGCGGGCGAGCCGACGCGGCGCGCGGCGATCGATTCACCGGCATTCTTCAACACATTGGTCAGCGCCTGGCCGACGATATCGCCGTCGCACTCGATGATACGCGGGCCGGCGCCCGTTACCGCGATCTCGACGGCGGGATCGGCGACGCGCTGGGCAAAGACGGCGGCCCTAACCAGTTCGGAAAGGTCGCGCGCGGCGAACTTGGGCGCCGGCATGCGGGCGAAGGCGGAAAACTCATCGACCATCCGCCCGATATGGCCGACCTGCCGAATTATGGTGTCGGTGCAGCGGTCGAACGTCTCGGTGTCGGCGCTGGCGTCGGGGCGGTATTTTCGTTTCAGGCGCTCGGCGGAGAGCTGGATCGGGGTCAACGGATTTTTGATCTCATGCGCGATGCGCCGGGCGACATCTTTCCAGGCGGCGTTGCGCTGGGCGGCCACCAGCCGGGTGATATCATCGAAGGTCAGGACAACCCCCTCGGCGCCATGGCTGGCCCGCGCGCGCAGCCGGCGCGTCTCGCCATCGCGCGAGACATTGACCTCCTCCTCCGCCTCTCCGGCCTTGGAAACCTTCGAGGAGAGGGAGGCGTTAGCGGCCACGGGTTCGAGTTCCGGGGCAATCTCGGCCAAGCGCCGACCCACGCTCGCTCCCGGCTCCAGTCCCAAAAGCAGGTTGGCCTGACGGTTGATCGCCGAGACCCGCCCGTGAACGTCCAGCCCGATCACGCCGGCGCTCACGCCCAGCAACACCGCCTCGGTGAAGGCGCGGCGGGATTCGGCGTCGATATGGGCGTCGCGAAGCGCTTCCTGTTGGCGGTCCAGATCGCGGGTCATGCTGTTGAAGGCGCGGGAAAGCACGGCGATTTCCTCCGGATCCCGCCCGATCTCCACCCGCGCGCCAAGATCGCCTCCAGCCACGAGGCCCGCGGCCTTCACAAGGCGGGCTATGGGTCTGGCCAGGCTGGCCGCCGCTCCCATGCCTAGCCACACCGCGCCGACAAGAACGAGCAGCACCGTTTCGATATAGCTCAGCGCGAAGGCGACCTGGATCCGCAGTCGACCGCGCTTGGCGGTGCGATAGTCGGCGAGAGAGGCCTCGGTCTCGCGCAGGTGGCTGAAGACGCCGTGGTTCAACGGCTTGACCACATAGAGGTAGGCGTCGGGATAACCACGAAGACGGTAGAGCGCGCGCAGGAGGTCGGCGGATTCGAACGTCCCCACCGAAACGTCGCCCTCGTTGGCGGCGCGAAAGGTCGAGGCTGGCGGCGCGAGTAGCCTCGGCCCGCCGGCGCCGTCGGCGCGGGCCAGCACCCTCGCCTCCTCGTCGATCACATAGGCGGCGGCGAAACCATTGTCCGCCGCCAGGTCGCGCAGATAGCGGCTGTAGGCCACGGGCGACTCTTTGAGGGTGGGCGCGGCGGTGTTGAGCGCGCCGGCCATCGCCGCGACGTGATCGCCGATCGATGTGGTCTGCTCCTCGATGTAGGATCGCGCCACCGTGGCGGAATTTTCCACCACGCTCTGAACGCGGGCGCCGAACCAGGCGTCGACGCCGCGCGTCACGAGGACACCGAAGAAGAGCGCGACGATCACCGCCGGGGCGACGGCGGCTAGGCCGAACATGCCCACGAATCGAAGGTGCAGCCGCGCCCCAGGATCGCGCTCGCGCTCGCGAAAAAGGCGCAAGACCCTGAACCCCAGGATCATCGCCAGTCCCGAGAGCACCACCAATCCTAGGGCGATCAGAATGAGCACCGGAGGGCTCGCCGGCCCGAGCGGTCCCATGATCTTGGGTGAAGCGCCCAGGGCCACCGCTGTCACCGTCAGCGTCGCGGCCAGCGCGTAACCGATCCCCATTACGAGCCGCGAGCCCAGAACCTCGCGCCACGCCGCCCGGGCCATGGGCTCGCCCGCCGGATCAATCACCGCCATCCGGCAAGGTGTATGCCGGAGTGTGATTTCAAATCAACAGTCTTGTGGCTGAGACGCCTCTACGACTACGGCCGACGTTCCGAGGTGTCGTCCGCCAGTATCTCGTACGTGTAGCGCTCGACCACCACGCTGAAGGGCAGTCCGGCGGAGGTGGAGAGCACGGCGCGGTGCCGCAGCACAATGGCGTCCCGGGCCGGATGCGGGCTGAACCACACTCCCACCGTGCGGCGTGTGAACCCAAGCGGTTTGACCACGACGCCGAACGGCGCCTGCGTCTCCTCCAGCGCGGAATTCATGTCAGGCGTCAGACGATCCGCGCGGTACCAGTTGTCAGCGATGGAAAGCCCATGAGCGCCGCAGTTCAGGTCCACCCGCCGGTGTTTGATCACCGCCGGGTCGGGATCGCCGAGCAAGGCCGAGATTTCGGCGCCCGGCGGCATCGTCGCGCCGGGAACCTTCACCGCGACGATCTTCGCGTCGGACGCCAGACGGTGGTCGGCGCACCAGCGCGCCAAGGTCTCGGTGGCGCTTGGACGGCTGAGAAGCGCCGCGTTCAAGGCGCGGACTTCACCTTCCGACGATAGGGTCGTCGCCGCGAAAGCGCCGCCCGCCGCCAGCATGCTAAATACCGCGACCATCGCGCTCTTGCGTTCGGCGCCGGTTGGGATTGAATTCGCCCGCACTGAAGGAAATTCCGAAGATGCCATATGTCGAAGACCGCCTCGTTCACGACGCCGACTCCCATCTCATGGAACTCGACGACTGTCTCGATCCCTGGTTCGACAGCGCGTCTCTCCAGGCCTTTCACGACCTGCCGGAATATCAGCGGCGGCGATCGAGCGCGCAGTGGAAACGGGACGTGCAAGCCCGCCACGCCGATGAAGCCTTCCGCGCCGAGGCCGACGGTCTGATCCTGCTGCGCAAGAACCAGGAGGCCATGGGTTCGTTCCGCAAACAGGATCGCCCCCGCGCGCTCGATCTGCTGGGCTTTTCCAGCCAGCTCGTCTTCACCACCTTCTGCCTGCGGAATTTCGGTCTGGACGAAACGTCGGACACCGAACTCGCCTACGCGGCCGCCACGGCCCACAATCGGATGATGACCGACTTCTGCTCGGTCGATCGGCGGTTGCTCGCGACCGGCTATGTGCCGCTAGGCGACTTCGAGCGCGCCCTGGCGACCGCCAGGACAGCAATCGCCCTCGGCGCCAAGGCCCTGCTGATCCCCTCCTATTGTCCCCCCACGCATTCGCCGAGCCATGTCGGTCTCGATCCGGTCTGGGCGCTCGCCCAGGACGCCGGCATCCCGGTCCTCTTTCACGTCGGCGGCGAAATCCGGATGCCCTCCGGCTATCTGGAAAACGGAGCGCCCCGGGTGAAGGACTTCCACGGCGGCGAGGAGAATTTCACGTCGGTCAGCTTCATGGCGATCCCCACCTCGGTGATGCAGACCCTGGCGGCCATGATCATCGACGGCGTGTTCGATCGTTTTCCCCGCCTGAAGTTCGGCGCGATAGAGCTGGGCGCTTCCTGGCTCCCGGGCTGGATGCGCTTCATGGATTCGGCCCACGCCGCTTTCTACAAGAACGAGGAGCGGCTCCATCGCCTGAGCGCGCCGCCGAGCGAAATCGTTCGCCGGCAACTCCGCGTCACGCCCTATCCGCACGAAGACGCCGGCTGGATCCTGCGCCAGGCGGGCGAGACCACCGCCCTGTTCTCCTCCGACTATCCTCACGTCGAGGGTGGCCGAAATCCTCTGAAGCGTTTCGACGACAGCCTCGCGGGCAGTTCGGCCGCGGCCAAGGACGCCTTCTACGCCGGCAACTTCATCGACCTCATGGGCGAGGGCCTGGCGGCGGACCTGCGTCGTCCCGCGTTGGCGCGAGCGGCCTGAGCTTCAGCGTGACCGCGGCCGACGCTCACGATCACCACGACCATGGCCATGACCACGGGCGCGATCACGGCCACCACCACGCGCCGGCGTCCTTCGGGTCCGCCTTCGCCATCGGGATCGCGCTGAACACCGCCTATGTCATTGCCGAGGTGATTTATGGCGTGCTCGCCAATTCGGTGGCTCTGGTTGCCGACGCGGGGCACAATCTGGGTGATGTTCTGAGCCTTGCGGTCGCCTGGCTGGCGGCGTCGCTCTCGCGCAGGGCTCCAAACGAGCGTTACACCTACGGCCTGCGCGGCTCTTCGATCCTGGCGGCGCTGAGCAACGGCGTCGTTCTGCTGGTGGTGACCGGCGGCATCGCCTGGGCGGCCATCCTCCGCCTCATCCATCCCGAGCCGACCGGCGGGATGACCGTGATCGTCGTCGCCCTGGTCGGCGTGGCCGTGAACGCCTTTACCGCCTTGATGTTCGCCTCGGGCCGCAAGGGCGACCTCAACATTCGCGGGGCCTTCCTGCACATGGCCTCCGACGCCCTGGTCGCCCTCGGCGTCGCGGTCTCCGGCGCGCTGTTTCTGGTCACCGGCTGGACTTGGCTGGACCCGATGGTCAGTCTCGCCATCGGCGGTTTCATCGTTCTGGGGGCCTGGTCGCTGATGCGCGAATCCCTCGATCTGGCGCTTCAGGCCGTGCCGAACGGCGTCGATCGCGCCGGGGTGCTCAGCTATCTACGCGCTCTGCCCGGCGTGGCCGAGGTTCACGATCTGCACATCTGGGGAATGAGCACCACCGAGACCGCGCTCACCGCGCATCTCGTCAGGCCCGGCGGCCAGACCGACGACCACCTGCTGCACACCGCCTGCGCCGAGTTGCGCGCCCATTTCCGCATCAATCACGCCACGTTGCAGGTCGAAGACGGCGGGGGCGCTCACCCCTGCGAACTCGCCGCGGACGAAGTGGTCTGAGCCGCCCTCTCAAGCCCGACGGCTGACCGCGAAGTCCGCCAGATCTTCCAGCGCGGAGCGCCAGTCGCCGCGGGGGAAAATGGCCAAGGCGCGCTTGGCCTCCTCGGCATAGTCGGCGGCGAGGTCGAGGGTCGCTTCCAACGCGCCGGTCCCGACGATGATCTCGCGGGCGCGGCGGAAATCGGACTCGGTTTGATCCTGGCGTCCGATCGCCCGCTCCCAAAAATCGACCTCGCGCGGACCGCTGCGCGCGATGGCCAGGAGAAGCGGCAAGGTCGCCTTGCCTTCACGGAAATCGTCGCCGGCGTTCTTGCCCAGCGTCTCGGTCACGCCGCCATAGTCCAGGGCGTCGTCGGTCAGTTGGAAGGCGAGGCCGAGGTTCTGCCCATAGCGACGCAGGGCGGCGGCCTGGGCGTCGTCGCCTTGAGCCGAGACCGCGCCTGCCTCCGCCGCGGCCGCGAAGAGTTCGGCGGTCTTCGCCGTGATGATCTCCAGATATATCGCCTGAGAAAGATTGAGGTCATGAGCGCGGGTGAGCTGAAGCACCTCGCCCTCGGCGATAACGCGGGACGCGCGGGCCAGGATTTCGAGGGCCTTCAGAACCCCCGTTTCGACCATCAATTCGAACGCGCGAGCAAAAAGAAAATCGCCCACCAGCACGCTGGAGGGCGCGCCCCAGATCAGGTGCGCGGCGGTCTTGCCCCGGCGGAGTTGCGAGGTGTCGACCACGTCGTCATGGAGCAGCGTCGCGGTATGGATGAACTCCACGGCGGCCGCGAGGCGGAGACAGGCGTCGCCATCGCTCCCCACCAGCCGCGCCGCCGCGACCGTCAGAAGGGGCCGCAGCCGTTTGCCGCCCGCCTCGATCAAATGTTCCGCGAGCGCCGGGATCACGCTGACCGGACTCTGCATGCGATCGACGATCAGGGCGTTGATCCGCGCCATGTCTTCGGACGCAAGCTTCATGAGGGGCTCGACCGAACCGGACGGGCGCGCGACGATGGCTTTGGCTGCGTCCAAGAGCCCTCGCTCCTCGAGATGGGGGTGCGAACCTGGATGTCCGCTGCGTTGCGGAAGACAATGGTGGCGCGCTAGGGGATGGTCAAGGCGGAGGGATGTCGCGAGCCGCGATGGACACGGTCGAAGACGCCTTGTTGGGCGGACGGGTGAGATTTCTCCAACCGCGCGAAGGCTATCGCGCCGGAATGGACGCCGTCGTTCTCGCCGCCGCTTGCGACGCCAAAGCCGGCGAGCGCGTGGTCGATGTCGGCTGCGGCGCCGGCGCGGTGATGCTCGGGGCGGCGGCGAGGGAGCCGGCGCTGCGCTTCGTAGGCGTCGAGCGCGATCAAGCGGCGCTGGATCTGGCCGTGCGGAACATCGCCTTGAACGGCTTTGGCGAGCGGATGGATGCGGTGGCGGGAGACGTCTCGCAACCCTGGTCGCGATTGGGCCTGGAGCCCTTCGACGCCGCCCTCGCCAATCCGCCCTTTTTCGACGACCCCACGACCTTGCGCGGCCCGGCTCCCGCCAAGACGGGCGCCTGGCTGGCCGAGGATGGCTTGGATGGCTGGATCGCCTTCCTGCTGAAATCGGTGCGCGAAGGCGGCACGATCACCCTGATCCATCGCGCCGACCGCCTGGGCGACATTCTGAGACTTCTTGCGGCCAAGGCCGGCTCGATCCAGATCCGTCCCGTTCATCCCTTCGCCGATGCGCCGGCCAAGCGGGTCGTCGTCCGCGCCATCAAGACCGGTAAAGCGCCCCTCCTGATTCTTCCCGGCCTCGCGCTACACGACCCTAACGCGGCCGGTCTCCAGGCGATCGACGCCCTGGCCAGGGGCGAACGGCTGTCGTGGGCGCGAAACTCCCATCCCGCCACGTTGACAGAAACGTGATCGGCGACCATATCTGACTAGCCCGAGCCTTCGGTTCCGCGCGCGCATGTTTCGCCTCGGATGATCCCACGGCCGTCGCACCTCAAGGTATGACTGATTTCTCCGAACTGGGGCTCAGCGCCCCCACTCTCCAAGCGGTGGCTGATACCGGCTACACCGTCGCCACGCCGATCCAGGCCCAGGCGATCCCGGTCGCTCTATCGGGCCGCGACGTCCTCGGAATAGCGCAGACCGGCACCGGCAAGACCGCCGCCTTCACCTTGCCGATGATCGACAAACTGGCCGCCGGCCGGTCGAAAGCGCGGATGCCGCGCTCCCTCGTCATCGCCCCGACGCGGGAGTTGGCCGACCAGGTCGCCCAGGCCTTCGACAAATACGCCAAGGGCCAGAAACTGACCTGGGCTTTGCTCATTGGCGGCGTCTCGTTCGGCGATCAGGAGATGAAGCTCGATCGCGGCGTCGACGTGCTGATCGCCACGCCCGGCCGCCTGCTCGACCATTTCGAGCGCGGCAAGCTCCTGCTGACCGGCGTGCAGATCATGGTGGTCGACGAGGCCGACCGCATGCTCGACATGGGCTTCATCCCGGACATCGAGCGCATCTTCAAGATGACTCCGGCGAAGAAACAGACCCTATTCTTCTCCGCGACGATGCCGCCGGAAATCACCCGGCTGACCAAGCAGTTCCTCAACGACCCGGTGCGCATAGAGGCCTCGCGCCCAGCCACCGCCGGCGAAAACATCGTTCAACAGATCGTGCGGGTTCCCTCCGCGGACCCCGGGGTGAAACGCCTGGCCCTGCGCACCCTCGTCGCGCGGGACGAGGTGAAGAACGGCATCATCTTCTGTAACCGCAAGACCGAGGTCGACATCGTCGCCAAGTCCCTTCGCAAGCACGGCTTCGACGCCTCGCCGATCCACGGCGACCTCGATCAGAGTACGCGGATGAAAACCCTCGACGCCTTTCGCAAGGGCGATCTGAAGCTTCTGATCGCCTCGGATGTCGCCGCGCGCGGACTGGATATCCCCGACGTCAGCCATGTCTTCAACTACGACATTCCCCATCACGCCGAGGACTATGTCCATCGCATCGGCCGCACGGGACGCGCCGGGCGCTCCGGCGTCACCTATATGCTGGTCACGCCCGCTGACAGCCGCAACTTCGACAAGGTGCTGAAGCTGATCGGCAAGGCGCCCGAGGAGATGAAGCTCGACATCGACTGGAGCCAGGCGTCCGCCGACCGGCGACCGAAGAGCGACCGCGACCGCCGGCCGGCCCGCTCGGGCGACCGCGATCGGGACCGTTCACGCGGCCGCCCCGCGTCGGAGACCTCCGTCGCCGCCATGGCGCCGCTGGTGCCCAATCTCGAAGCGGTCGCGCAGGAACCCGCCCCGCCCACCGCCGAGCCCGCTCAGCCGCAGCGCGAACCCCGGCGTCGCCAGCGCGGCGGTCGCGATCGTGGCGGGCGTGAAGCGCAGCCCGCGGTCGTCGCGGGGGCCGTCCCCGAACCGCGGCGCGATCCGCCTCGCCAGGAACGGGGCGACGACGACGATCGCCGCGTGGTTGGTTTCGGCGGCGATTTGCCGGCGTTTCTCGTGAGACCCGCGCCCGCCGCCAAGCCCTGACGCGCGCGGGAAAAGTCCGCTCTAGCGCACCAGCATCCAGTGGTCCGGAAACTGGACCCAGTCGAGCCGCCCGCCATCCGACGCCGCAACAGCATCGGGCGGTCAGTTTCATCAACGGCGGATCAGGCCGAAGCGGCCCCGCTCTTCTTCTCGACGTAGATCATCAGCGGGGAACCGCGACCATCGACGACCTCGGCGTTAATGACCACCTCCTCGACGCCCTGAAGCGTCGGCAGTTCGAACATCGTCTCGAGCAGGATGGCTTCCAGGATCGAACGCAAGCCACGCGCGCCGGTCTTGCGCAGGATCGCCTTTTTGGCGACCGACTTCAGCGCGTCGTCGGTGAACGAAAGCCCGACGTTCTCCATGTCGAACAACCGCTGATACTGCTTGACCAAGGCGTTCTTGGGCTCGGTCAGGATCTTCACCAGCGCGGTCTCGTCGAGATCCTCCAGGGTGGCGATCACTGGCAGTCGGCCGATGAATTCGGGGATCAGGCCGAAGCGCTGCAAATCGTCGGGTTCGACATTGCGCAGAATCTCGCCGGTGCGGCGGTCGTCGGGGTCCGACATCTTCGCGGAAAAGCCGATCGAGGTCCCCTTCCCCCGCATGGAGATGATTTTCTCCAGGCCCGCGAAGGCGCCGCCGCAGATGAACAGCATATTGGTGGTGTCGACCTGCAGGAACTCCTGCTGCGGGTGCTTGCGTCCGCCCTGTGGCGGCACGGAGGCGACGGTGCCCTCCATGATCTTGAGCAGGGCCTGCTGTACCCCCTCGCCCGACACGTCGCGGGTGATGGAGGGGTTGTCCGATTTGCGGCTGATCTTGTCGACCTCGTCGATGTAGACGATGCCGCGCTGGGCGCGCTCGACATTGTAGTCGGCCGCCTGCAGCAGCTTGAGAATGATGTTCTCGACATCCTCCCCCACGTAGCCCGCTTCGGTCAGGGTCGTGGCGTCGGCCATGGTGAACGGCACATCGATGATTCTCGCCAGGGTCTGCGCCAGCAGCGTCTTGCCGACGCCCGTGGGACCGACGAGCAGGATGTTCGACTTCGCCAGCTCGACGTCGGTGTTTTTCTGCGCGTGGTTCAAGCGTTTGTAGTGGTTGTGAACCGCGACCGCGAGCACCTTCTTGGCGTGTTCCTGACCGATCACGTAATCGTCGAGCACTTCCCGGATTTCGCGAGGGGTGGGGACACCGTCCTTGGACTTGACGAGCGTGATCTTGTGCTCTTCACGGATGATATCCATGCAAAGCTCGACGCATTCGTCGCAGATGAACACGGTCGGACCGGCAATGAGCTTGCGCACCTCGTGCTGGCTCTTGCCGCAGAAAGAACAGTAGAGTGTACTCTTACCGTCGCCGCTGGCCGCTTTCGTCATCGTCTATCCCACTCTTTTCGACGCCACTGGACTTGTTTCAGACCGAGACGTCCGCGCCGCGCGCCGCCGTCGACGGCGGATAACGACACGCATCCTTGACAATCTCCGATTAGCACGAGGATCACAAGCCTAGCGACGGATCCGAAACACTAAAGAGGCGCCGTGTCGCATCAAAGGCGCCCGCCCGCGATCTCCGGACTTAAATGGGGACGAACAGCGCCATGATCCACCCCACGAACGACGCCGGGATCGTCGCCTTCGATTTCGACGGCACCTTGACCTGGAAGGACAGCTTCGTGGCCTTCCTCCGCTGGCGGGTGGGACCGGCGCGGTTCGCGCTGGGAATGGCCAAACTGGCGCCGGCCTCGGCCGCCTACGTCGCCCACCGTGACCGCGGAACTTTGAAGGCGGCGGCAATTCGGGAATTTCTGCGCGGCCTCACCGTGGAAGACCTCACCCGTTCGGCCGAGGCGTTCGCGGTCGAAGCGGCGCCAGCCCTGCTGCGGCCCGACGCGCTGCGCTGTTGGCGCAATTGGCGGTCGCGGGGCGCGCAATTGGTGGTGGTCACCGCTTCCCCCGAAATCCTCGTCGCGCCGTTCGCGCGAGAGCTCGGCGCGGAAGCGACGATCGGCACTCGGCTCGCGCTCGACAGTGAGGGGAAAGTGGCCGGCGGTCTCGAAGGCCTCAATTGCCGGGGGCCGGAAAAGGTCCGGCGGCTCAGGGAAAGCTTCGGCGCCGATGTCCGCCTCGCCGCCGCCTATGGCGACACCAGCGGCGACAAGGAGATGCTCGGGATCGCGGACGAGGCGGGCTACCGGGCCTTCAGCGCCCGGCCGTAATCCACCGACGCGGCGACCGTCACGGAATAGCGCGCCAAGCCTATTTCGCCGCGTCCGCCGCCGCCTCGCTGGCCGCGCGGCTTTCGTAGACGTGATCGATGATGCCCCAGGCCCTGGCTTCTTCGGCGTCCATGAAATGGTCGCGGTCGAGGGTGCGCTCCACCTCTTCATAGCTTTTGCCGCAATGCTTCGCGTAGAGCTCGTTCAGGCGCTTCTTGGTCTTCAGGATATCTTCGGCATGGCGCTCGATGTCCGAGGCCTTGCCGGAAAAGCCGCCCGAAGGTTGGTGCAGCATGATCCGCGCGTTGGGCAAAGCCACCCGCAAACCAGGCTCGCCGGCCATGAGCAGGAACGAACCCATCGAGGCGGCCATGCCCATGCAGGTCGTCGCCACGGGGCAGCGCACATATTGCATTGTGTCGTAGATCGCCAGACCCGAACTCACCACGCCCCCTGGCGAGTTGATGTACATGTCGATCTGCTTCTTCGGAAATTCGGATTCCAGATAGAGCAATTGCGCGCAGATCAGCGCCGACATGCCGTCATCGACCGGCCCGTTGAGAAAGATCACCCGCTCCCGCAGCAGGCGCGAGAAAATGTCGAAGGCCCGCTCGCCACGGCTGGACTGCTCCACCACCATGGGAACGAGATTGAGGGATTGGGTGAGGGTGTCGTTCATGTTCGGAATCGCTCTGTTGCTAGGCCGCCGATATCGGCGCGGGGCGGGCGGGTTGCAAGCCGGGGCTAGCTCTCCATCCCGCTCGTGACAGCCGTCTTTGCGCGGGGCTTGGCGGGCTTCTTCGGTTTCTTGTCCACGGCGGAGGCCGTCTCGGCCGTGGCTTCGACCTTGGGCGCCGCCTTTTTCGTCGCCTTGGCGGCCTTGGCGGGTTTGGCGGCCGTGGGCGGCTCGTGATCATGAGCGCCGTGACCGTGATGATCGTGGTCATGGTCGTGATGATCGTGATCGTGATCGTGATCGTGAGCGCCGTGATCGTGGCCGCCGGTCATCGCGCCCATGCCGAGCGGCATGTCGTCGTCTTTCAGCAAGTCTTCCTTAGTGACCTCCGCGTCCTCGACGCTGGCCAAACCGACGATGTGATCGACCACCTTCTCCTCATAAAGCGGGGCCTGAAGCTGGGCGCGGTAGTTCTGGTTCTCGCGCATCATGTCAAAGATGGCCTGGGCCTGATCGCCGTAGCGCATCGCTTCGGTGCGCATGGCGTCGCCGATCTCCGCCTCGGTGACCTGCACGCCCGCGCGCCGACCGATCTCGGCGAGCACCAGGCCCAGCCGCACCCGGCGTTCGGCGATCTTACGGTACTCGCCGCGCAGTTCCTCCTCCGACTTGCCGGCGTCCTCGGGCGATTCCCCGCCTTCGGCCCTGTCCTTCTCGACCTGCGTCCAGATGCCATCGAACTCGGCGGCGACCATGCGCGGCGGAAGCGGAATGTCGTGACGTTCGTCCAGCGCGTCCAGAAGGGCGCGCTTCAACTTGAACCGCGACGCCTGAGTGAATTCGGCGTTGAGATTTGTGCGCAAGGCTTCGGTCAGCGCCGCCAGATCCGCCATGCCGAGCCGCTTGGCGAGCTCGTCGTCGGCGACGGACTCCTGCGGCGCCCGGACCTCGTGAACCTTGACCGCGAAGCTCGCCGCTTTTCCCGCGAGGTGGGCCGCGCCGTAACCCTCCGGGAACTGGACCTCGACGGTGACGTCGGAACCCGCTTTCGCGCCGATCAGGCCGTCCTCGAACCCCGGGATGAACTGGCCCGCCCCCAGCACCAGCTCCGCGCCCTCGGCCGAGCCGCCTTCGAAGGGGACGCCGTCGATGCTGCCGACGAAGTCCATCAGGATCTGATCGCCGCTCTCGGCCTTGGCGGCCTTACCCTTGCGCGGCGCGTAGGTCTTGTTCTGAGAAACCAGTTCAGCCAGGGCGGCGGAAACCTCATCCTCGGTGGAGCGATAGACCGGTCGCGTCAGCTTCAATTGCGCAACGTCGAAGGGCTCGAACTCCGGCATGATCTCGACCTCGAGATCGTACGACAGATCTTCCGTCCCGGCGACGACCTGCTCCATGTCCGAGACCGCTTTGAGGTCGGGGCTGGAGGCGATGCGCAGGTTGTTTCGCGTCAGCACCTCCTGCGAGGAATCGTTGATCGCCTTTTCAACCACCTCATTCATCAAGGCCTTGCCGTAAAGCCGCTTGACGTGCGCCTTGGGCACCTTGCCCGGACGAAAGCCCTTGAGCTGCAGGGTCGGCAGAATCTCGGCGATCCTCGCTTCCAGCGCGGCTCCGAGTTCGGTTGCCGGCACCGAAACGCCGTAGCTGCGGCTGAGACCGTCGACCGATTTTTCAACAACTTGCATGGTGGTGTCCCGGGAGTTGACCGGCGCACGTCGCCCCGAAGGCGCGCCTCGCCAAAGAAAACGCCGCCGGTTCTAACACGGCGGCGCGAAACGAGCGGGTGTTATGTCACCTAGAGGCTATGCCGGACAAGAGGGGCCGGATTGGGCGACGAAGACCTTGCCTGGGCGCCCTTCGCGCGCCCGATATCGATCAGGTCGGCCCGGGAACCCTTCGAAGCCTGGGGCTCACCAAGTCGGAGCTCCAATGAAAAAGGGCCGCCTTTCGGCGGCCCTTTCCCGATATCGAAGTGGAAGCTCGCTTAGACCGCGAGCGCTTTGGCCGCGCGACGACGCATCGAGTAACCGACGCCGCCGACGCCGATCAGCATCAGAGCCCAAGTCGCGGGCTCCGGGGTGCCGATGGTCACACCGGTGAAGCTGGCCGCAGTGACCGACTCTTCGAGGGAGAAGTAGTCCGTGCCGCCATCGGCGATCCCGTTGGCGAAATGGATCGCGCCGTTGTACGCGTCGGCGATGGTGAAGGAACCGTCCGGACCACCATAGCCATTGGGATCATTCGGGGACGGAGCGCCATAAAGGGCGAGGCCGTCGCCGTCGAAGCCGAAGATGGTCAGGGTCGAGTGCAGCGTGAGGTCGGAAACACTGTGGCCGCTGTTGTTGACCACGCCAATGTAGCTGTCTTCAACCCCGTCGTAGGGACCCTGTCCAGTGTTGGTGACCGTGGCCGTGTTATTTGCGTTCAAGGTGATGATGACGGCCGGACCCGTGTCGGCGCCGTACGCCGGAAACGCTTGAGTCGCACCGGCCGCTAGAAGCGCGCCAGCCGCGACCGTGGCGGACAAATAAGCTAGTTTCATGATTTTATTCCCCTAAAGACGAAAGAACACGCGCCCTCGAGTGTTCACCTCCGCTTCCGTCATATTTCGGCGAAATAGGGGCGGAGTCAAGTCAAAAGAGGCCTTACAAAAGTAAGGCTAAAGATCACAAAGCACTCAACAAATGTGCTTCTGAATGTAAACGGGGCGCCGGCGGCCTGGGATACGTTCCGGTGTCTCCTAACCTTCTGGTGCGGTTGAGAGGAAACGTGGTTCTTAGGTGGATGGAGGGCTGAGAGGCGAAAAGTACCCCAACTCACGCGGTCATTGGGCTCAAGGACGGACGGGCTCGAACAGCTAGACGGTTTCCCCGGCTCGGGTCGCCCCCCGAACCAACTGGGCGCAGGTATGATTGCCCTAGACTTCGCTCAGGCGTTCGCTGGGTTCGCCTCGAAACGATCCGGCCGGGCGATGGTGAAGCTGGGCTCTCGCCCACATCGCTCAGGCACTCAGGACTCTCCAGGGCCTGTTCAGGGCGGCTTCATTTGACGTGCGCTAGTGAGGCTCGATCCGATCCGCTGGCGGTGTTCGGAACACCACCGTCGGACGGACATTTTGTTGCTGTTCAACCTCAGGAGAGATTTCTATGAGAGTTCGTCTTTCTTTGCCTCCCTTAGCGGCATTGGCATTCGCGGGCTCCGTGCTCACCATGCCGGCGATCGGCGTGGCGCAGAGCGCCCCTGCTCAAGGGCAGGCGGCGGCTTCTTCCGACGCGACCACGGACATCAGCCATGCTCGGGCGGAGGAGCGGGCTGGCTATGCCACTCACGATCCGGCGAAGATCGCGGCCGCGCGCCAGAAAGCCCGCTCTGAGTGGCATGATGCCTACGTGGACACCCATCCACGTGCTTGTGAAGGCGCCCCCGACGCCAACGGAGACATCGCTAAAGCTCGGGCGGAAGAGCGCGCCGCTTACGCCACTCACGATCCGGCGAAGATCGCCGCCGCGCGTCAGAAAGCCCGCTCTTCGTGGCATGATGCTTACATGGACACCCACCAGTGCGGTAAGGTCGCGCATCGGTAATTGAGCGCTCAGGCCGAGGGCGGTTCCTCGGCCTGAGGCTGCCCCCCAGTTCGGCTCGAGCGGGCGAAGCGGATGACCGAGGTTGGCTATCGAGGCCTGCTCAAGGCCGATTGAGTCCTTGAGTTCCGGATATCCGCGAACGCGCGCGGACGGCTCCCACCTCCAGCCAGGGGCCGCATCCGACCCCACGCCCAGGTGAAAAAGGCCGCCCGCGAACGCTCGCGAACGCCCTGAGACATTTCCGGATTTCCGAGTTTGGTGCGGATGAGAGGACTCGAACCTCCACGCCTCACGGCGCCAGAACCTAAATCTGGTGCGTCTACCAGTTTCGCCACATCCGCGCGGGCGTCCTTAGAGACGATCGAAGGGGACGGAGCAAGCCGTCCGTCCCCCTAGTGGAGATCACGGTTGCGCCGGGCCGCGTCCATCGGGGCGGTCCGCCTTGGCCGCCGCCGCGGGTTTGGGGTTTGCGGCCTTGGCCTTCGCCGCAGCGGCGGCCTGGTCGCGGCGAGCGGCGTCGGCCTGCGCCGCCTGTTGGGCGTGCGCGGCGATAGCCGCGTTGCGGGCGGCCGCCGCCTGAGCGGCGCGAGCGGCGTCGGCTTCGGCCGCCCTCGCTTTCAGGGCCACTTCCGCCTGTGCGGACTGCTGAGCGCGCGCGGCCGTCGCGGCTTGATGCGCCTGTTCGGCCTGGGCCGCCCGTGCCGCGTCCGCCTGCGCGGCCCTGGCGTGGATAGCGGCCTCGGCCTGCGCCGACTGTTGAGCGCGCGCCGCGATCGCGGCCTGACGCGTCTGTTGGGCCTGAGCGGCGCGAGCCGCGTCGGCTTGAGCCGCCCGGGCATGGATAGCGGCTTCGGCCTGCGCCGATTGTTGCGCGCGAGCGGCGATCGCCGCCTGTCGCGTCTGTTCGGCTTGAGCGGCGCGAGCGGCGTCGGCTTGAGCCGCCCGCGCGTGGATGGCGGCCTCGGCCTGCGCGGACTGTTGTGCCCGAGCGGCGATCGCCGCCTGCCGCGCCTGTGCGGCCTGAGCGGCCCTGGCCGCGTCCGCTTGGGCGGCCCGCGCGTGGATTGCTGCCTCGGCCTGGGCGGAACGCTGCGCCGTCGCGGCCTGTGCGGCCGCGATCTGCGCCTGGCGCGCAGAGGCGGACTGCTGTTGCTGACGGACCGCGTCGGCCTGGACTTGCTGCTGACGAGCCGCCTGGATGGCGCGCTGCTGCGCGGCGATCTGACTTTGGCGCGCGGCGTCGGTCTGCGCCTGTTGCTGGCGCGCCGCGTTCACGGTGTTGACCTGGGCGGCGACCGCCGCTTGCCTCGCCGCATCCGCTTGAGCCTGTTGCAGACGCGCGGCGTTGGTCGCGCCGGCCTGGGCGGCGAGCTGAGCCTGTCGCGTCTGGTCGGCCACCTCCTGCTGTCGCCGCGCCGCGGCGACAGCCTGCGCCTGCTGGATCGCCGCCGGCGGGACGCCGGCTCCCGGCTGATTGAAGTAGGCCGGCGCCGGTCCGTGGTCGCCGTGCGGCGCGGTCAGGCGGCCGGCCGCGAATGCGCCGACGGCCACCGCGCCGATCTGGGCCGCGTAGGCGGCGCGGCTGGCGCGCTCTTGGTCGTAGCCGGACGCATATTGGGCGTTCTGATCATGCCAGGCGCGCCAATCGGCTTCACGCTGCTGCTGAGCTTCCCACTGGCGCTCCTGCGCGAACTGCGCCTCGCGCCGGTCCTGCCAGGCGGCGGCCTCGGCGGCCTGGTGCCGCTCGCGCTCGGACGCGTAGTAGAGTTGACGGGCCCGCGCGAGGTACTCACCCGCCCGCTCCGCCCGCGACTGGGCTTCGTAATCGTCCAGCGCCCGGCCATTGTTGTCATAGACCACGGCCATTCTGCCCTGGTCATAGGCATAGGTGTAGTCCGGTCCGCGGACGAGATAGGGTTCCGACGACCCCGGATCGTAATAGTAGAAGCGGTCGCCGTCGCTGGCGTGCTCGACCACGCGCCGCGCGCCGTCGTGGGCGCGCCAGACCCAAGGCCGCGACCCCTGGTAATCCACCGCATAGTCCGGCGGACTGTCGGCGAAGGCGCCGTTCAGCGCGGACGCGCGCTCGATATAGCGGTAGCGCTGGCGCGGCTCGCGGACATAGGCGACTGGCGCGGGCGGCGCGGGGGGAAGCGTGGCGGACGCGGGCGGCGGCGGCAATCCGGCTGCGTCGAGGCCCATCGCGCCCGGGGGGGGGACGCCAGCCGGCGCGGCCGCGACGGGCGCGGCAGGCTTGTTGCAGGCGGCGAGGATCAGTGCGGCGAGGCTCGCGCCGAGGAACACGTGAGAACGAACAGTACCCGAGAATTTCATCATGGCGTCTAAACCCTAAACAAGCGTGGCTGTTCCGCTTATGTCGGCACCAGACGCTTTTCCCGATGAACCTAGCTTTAACCGATAAGCCCCGGCGCTCCGTCGTTCGACTGCGGCGTCGGGGGTTTTCAGGCGCCCTCCTGCTGGTCGATCAGCGCCGCCAGGGGACCGAGGCAGGCCTCGTATCGACGCCAGCGCTCCACCGAGCCGGTGTTGATCGGCTGGCGCACCTGCCAACGGCTCGGGGTGTTGACGAGCCTCCCGTTATTCTGCGGGGAAAGGCAGGCGTCGTCCCAATCCAGGCCCGTGTGAGCGATGATCGCGCGGATTTCCCTTTCCGGAGCGCTGGTCAGGGCTTCGTAGTCGACGTCCAGGATTCGGCCTCGGGGCAGGACATCGCGCCAATGAGCCATGAGCCGCTGATAGACGCGGAAGTAGCCGACCAAGGCTTCTCCCCCCGTGGGAAACGGCTTTTCAAACGAAAAGTGGGTCTGGTGTATCGAGAGCGCCGTGGCGATCGGGCTTCTGCGACAATGGATGATCGCGGCGCGGGGGAAGACCATGTGGATGAGGCCAATCCAGTAGAAATTCCACGGGTTCTTATCGACCACCCGGGCGGCTGTCGGCGAGATGGAACGCAACCCCGCCAAATAGTCGGCCGCCGATCGCTCTATGAAGTCCGCGTCGAAACGCTCGCCGTTCGCATTCTGCGGCGCGCGGGCCCGCCGATTCCAGAATGCAAGCTCGCCCCCGCCCACCGCCTCGGGGTGACTCGACATGATCTGCTCACAAAGCGTCGTGCCCGACCGAGGCATCCCGAGCACAAAGACCGGTGTGCGATCCGCGGACGCGGCCGGCCTGACGCGTCCCAGGAATTCGGCCGAGAAGAGCGCGATGATCTGGTCGGCGAAGCTCTCGAATTCAGCGAGATCAAAACGAACCGACCGCCCGCGCGCCGCGGCGGCGGCGTCGAACGCCGCCATGGCGTCTTCGTAGCGGCCGAGATCTTCGAACGCCTTGCCTCGAGCGAGCTGCAGTTTGCAGAGTTCGAAATCATTCAGACCTCCGCGCGACAGGGCGGCGTCCATGCGCTCGAGAAGCGGCTCATCGGCCCGCGTGATCGTGCGGCAGCGGACGAGATCATAGTGCGCCCCCGCGGTCATCGGCGATACGAACAGCGCCCGATCATAGCATTCGGCGGCTTCGGCGAACCGGCCGAGCGCCGCGAGGAGACCGCCGAGCAGCCCAAGGGCCGCGGCGTTGTCGGGCTCGCGCTGCAAGGCGCGCCGCAGCAGAACGATGGCTTCGTCCTCTCGCGACTCGACCATCAAGGCGCGGGCTTCGGCGACGAACCGCGCGCTGGGCAGGTCGGCGGTCCTGGCCGCGCGGCGATAGCTGGCCACGGCGTCGGCGGGTCGGCGCTGGTCTTCGTAGAGCACGCCTAACCGGAAATGGGCGTCGCTGATGGACGGCTTCAGCCGGGTCGTCTGTTCGAGCGCGGCGATCGCGCCTTGCTGATCGCGCGTCATCTCCAGCGCGATCCCCAGGAAATGGTTCGCTCGGATCAGTTTCGGCTCGATCGCGACGGCGCGGCGCAACGGGCCGACGGCCTGGGCGGGCAGACCGGCGTCGATGAAGAGCCGGCCCAGATCGCACAGAATTGGCGCGCTATCGGACCGCGCCGCCGCGGCTTGGCGCATCGCGGGTATCGCCTCGGCGTAGCGTTTGGCGGCGATGAGCGGCGCCGCGGCCGCCAGCCATCGGTCCGCGGCGGACAAAGGTCCTAAGGCGCGTGGAGGGCTCATGGCGGAGTCTCTGTGGCGGACGCCGGAACAGGTCAATGCCGAGGAGCCGCGAGGGCTCCCCTTTCAAGTCATCATGCACCCCGCGCGGCGAGCCAGGACTGCAGCATCAGCAGGCACCAGACCTGATGCTGGAGCGAGGTGTCGCCGGCGCCGAAACGCAGCCAGGTCTTTCGCGCGACCGCCGGATCGACGATCCCCTGGCGGCGCAGCCGATCCGCGTTCAGCAGGTCCTCCGCCCAGCCGCGCAGACCGCCAGTCAGCCAGTCGTGGAGGGGAACGGAAAAGCCCATCTTGGGTCGCTCGATCAGCGTTGACGGGACGTAGCGATCCAGCACGCGGCGGAGCAGCCGCTTGGTTTCTTCGCCTCGAATCTTCATCGCGGGCGTGGCGCGCCAGGCGAACGCTGTCAGCCTTGGGTCGAGCAGCGGCGCGCGCGTCTCCAGCCCATGGGCCATGGCGCTGCGATCGACCTTGCAGAGAATGTCGCCGGGCAGATAATCCACCGCGTCGCGCCACAGCATCCATTCCAGGCGGCTGAGATCACGCGGCGGCGGGGGGCGCCAGGCGCCGATGGCCGGACCTGGAGAGCCGAGAAGGCCGGCGGCGTCCGGCCATGCGGTCATGGTCCGCTCGTACATCCCCTCGAAATCCCGTGCTGTCAGCCAGCCGGCGACCTTGCGCAGGTTGGCGCCCATTCGGCCCTTGGCCCCATAGCGTTTCGCCAGCACGCCCCCAGCGCTCACGATCGGATTTAGGAGACCGAGCGGCATCGCGGCGGCCGCCGCGGCCAGCGGTTTCCTAAACGGGAGTCTCTCAACCGCGTCCCAAAGTTTCGGCGCGCCGAGATAGCGGACGTAGCCGCCGAAGACCTCGTCGCCGCCGTCGCCGGTCAGACAGACGGTCACCCGCTCGCGGGCCATCCGGCTGATGAGCCATGTCGGGATCTGCGACGGATCGGCGAAGGGTTCGTCGAAGACCTCGCCCATCAGCGGCGCGATGGCCTGGGCGTCGGCGGTGCAGACATAGTACTCTGTGTGGCGCGTCCCTAGATGGGCGGCGACCGCGGCGGCATGCGGGGCCTCGTCGAACTCGGCGACGTCGAAGCCGAGCGTGAAGGTCTCCACGGGGCGGGCCGACAGCGACTGCATAATCGCCACCACCAGGGCCGAATCGACCCCACCGGAAAGAAAGGCGCCCAGCGGCACGTCGGCAACCATCTGTTCGCCGATGGCGGAGCGCAGAAGACCGTCCAGGGTCTCGATCGCCTCGGCTTCATCCGTCAGGGGCGCGCGTCGGCCGGCCTCCACCTGATCGGCGACCGCGCAATAGGCTTCGACCGTCGGCGCGCCGCCTTCCCGCCAGGTCAGAAGCGATCCGGGCGGCAGCTTTTGAACGCCCTCGAGGATCGCGAACGGCGCCGGGACGTACCCCAGGCGAAAAAACGCCGAGAGCGCGTCGGCGGAAAGATCGGGCGCGTGGTCCAAGCCGCGCTCCAGCGCCGTCACCTCGGAGGCGAAAGCCAGGGACGAGCCGTCGGCGCGCCAGCAGAGCGGCTTTTCCCCCAGCGCATCGCGCGCCAGATAGACCGTGCGGCTTGCGCGATCCCAGACCGCGAAAGCGAACATCCCCCGGGCTTGGCGCAGCGTATCGGCGACGCCCAGCCGCGCGATGGTCTCGACAAGGACTTCACTGTCGGAATGGCCGCGCCAGGCCATCGGGGCGCCCGCGTCGAGCGCGCGCCGCAGGGTCTCGAAGTTGTAGATCTCGCCGTTGAGGACCAGAACCCAGCGGCCGCAGGCCGAGACCATCGGCTGGCGTCCGGCGGGCGTCAGATCGATGATCGCGAGGCGGCGGTGGCCGAGCCAGGCCCCCTCCCCGCTCCAGACACCCTCGTCGTCCGGACCCCGGCGCCGCAGCGCCGAAAGCATCCCGCGCAGCGCGCCCTCCTGGTCGCCGGGTCGGCCGATCAGCCCGGCTATGCCGCAGATGGCGGGCTCCCGCGGGGCGCCCTAGCGACGCCTACCGGCAATGATCGACCCATTGGCCGTGGACGAAGACACTCTGGCAGAGCGAGGCGTGGCGCCGCCCATCGCTCGCGGCCGCCCGCGCGCCATGACCCCGGTGGGATCGCGAGGCCGGCGCCGTCGCCGCGCCATGACGATGATGGCGATGACGGCCCGTGACGGCGGGCTCGGCCGCGGTCTTGCGGCCGTGGTGATGATGGTGACGCGAAACCGGCGCCTCGGCGCTCGCGTGTCGGCCGTGGTGGCGCACGCGGCGCGTTGCGGCCGGCGCGGCGGCGGCGTGATGGCGGTGGTGGTGACGGCCCTGGACCACCCCGCTCGGCGCGGCGGCCGTCGCATGATGATGGTGGTGGTGGTGATGGTGAACCGTGACGGCCGGCGCGGGCGTCGCCGCGTGGTGATGGTGGCGATGATGAGTCGCGGCCGGCGCGCTTCCGGCGACGCCGAGGGCGGCGGCGAAGCCCGCGAGGGCGGCGATGGCTCTGCGCAGCGGCGTCTTCATACTCTATCCTAACGCGATCTTTCCTGGGCGACTCGCTCCCAGAGCCGTTTCAACACCATGGGGACGAGGCCGGGCAAGTCCTCGCTGATCAAACCCGGGCCAAAGGCCTCGGCGCAGGCGGCGTGAATCCAAGCCCCGGCGCAGGCGGCCTCGAAGGACTCCATGCCCTGGGCGATCAGGCCGCCGATCAACCCCGCCAGCACATCGCCCGAGCCCGCCGTCGCCAGCCAGGGCGAACCATTGACGTTCACCGCCGCCCGTCCGTCGGGCGCGCAGATCACGGTGTCGGGCCCCTTGAGCAGAACCACCGCCTGGGCCCTGGCCGCCGCCGTCCGGGCCGCGGCGATCCGCTGCGGGGCGGACCGCAGCAGGCCGGGAAAGATGCGTTCGAATTCCCCCGGATGGGGCGTCAGGACGTCGTCGCGGTCCAGCGCCGAAAACAGTTCCGCCGGCTCGTCGCGAAAGACGCTCAGGGCGTCGGCGTCGATCACCAGGGCCGCCCCCGTTCGCGCCAGGGCCAGGACGTTGGACAGCGTGGCCTCTCCGACCCCCGCCGCCGGACCGATCACCGCGGCCTCGACCTCGGCGGCCAGGATCTCGAGTTCCAGCTCGGTCTCGAACGGGGCGAGCATGATCGCCTCCAGATGAGCGGCGTTGACCATCAAGGCCTCGGTCGGGGACACCAGGGTCACCAGCCCGGCGCCGACGCGAAGGCCGGCGCGGGCGGAAAGCCGCGCCGCGCCGGTGTTCCACGCCTCGCCCGAAACGACGATCAGGCGCCCACGCGTCGTCTTGTAGGCGCTCACGGCCGGCCAGGGATATTTCGCCAGCCAGAGGTCCGGCGTATTCTCGAACAGTCGCGACGGCGTGGCCCCCAGCCCGATATCGGCGACGACGACATCGCCGCAGAGCGCGCGGCCCGGCTGCAGCACATGCCCCGGCTTCTTGCGGTGGAAAGTGATGGTCAGGCCGGCGCGGATGGCGCCTTCACCCAGAGACTTGCCGGTATCGCCGGAAAGGCCGCTCGGGACATCCACGGCGACCGTGCGCCCCGGGGTCATCCGCCGCGCCGCACGGGCCAGATCGGCGCCGATCGGCCGCGTCAGGCCCGCGCCGAACACCGCGTCGATCACCAGCTCGCCCGCGGCGATCTCGCCGTCGAACGCCGGGATCGGCGCACCCCAACGCGCGGCCGCCGTGGTCGCGCCCTCGCCTTTCGGCGCTCCCACCGACACCACCCGCACCGGCCAGCCCGCCTCGCGCAGAACCCGCGCCGCGACGAGGCCGTCGGCGCCGTTATTGCCAGGCCCGGCCAGGACCACGACCGGCGCACGCTCGAACCTTTCGGCCACGATGCGCGCCACCGCCCCGCCCGCCCGCTCGATCAGCTCGGACAAGGAGACAGATTCCAGCGCCGCGCGGTCGGCGGCCGCCATCTCGGCCACGGTCAGGATTTCGCGAGGCGGCGCGCTCACAGGACCGATGTCGCGGCCTCGGCGCCCCGTTCCGCCAGCGCCAGGCCCTGGGGGCCCAGATCGAGCGTCGTCAGGCTCGTATGGTCAGGACGGAAGACGATGACCTTGTCCGACGTCGCCAACAGCGAGAGGGCCGCGTTGATCGCGACATAGTGGCTGAACACCGCCGCGCCGGCCCGGCCTTCCAGCGCGCTCAGCACCTTCCGCCGCCAGGCTTCATAGTCAATGTCACCCTCGATGGCCGACCAATCTCCGGCGAAGGCCTGCCGCAGCCACGCCGGCCGCTCCGACGCGGCCAGGGCGCGGGGCGTCGGAATCTCGCCAACCGCCGGGTCGATCTCCACCGCGACGCCGAGCAGGTCGGCCAGCGGTTGGGCGGTCTCGCGGCATCGCCGCAGGGGCGAGCTGACCACGGCGATCGGGCGTTCGCCTTCCGGCAGAGCCATTAGCCGCGCGGCCACGGCGTTTGCCTGCGATTTGCCCGTTTCGTCGAGACCGGGGTCGTCGTCCCCGCCGCCCCACGTCGAGCCCGGGCGGCCATGGCGGATGATATACAGCCGATTCATCGTCTTTCACCGCCTTTGAAATCCCGCTTCGCTCCTTAATGGGGCGTGCGGATGGCGCAAGCGCCAGGTTTCCACGGCGTGGAGCGCTTGCCCTTACACTGGGCGCCGGCCGCTCATTTTTTCAGCCGCGCCGCTCCGGCGGGCGATTGACAGCGCTCCATCCCCTGCGGCTCTTGTGGCCGCGAGCCCTCGCGTGTTCGGAGCAGCGCGACCGGGCCTCCATCGCATCGGATCGGAGCCCATGAAGAAAATCGAAGCGATCATCAAACCCTTCAAGCTGGACGAGGTCAAAGAAGCTTTGCAGGAGTTGGGCCTTCAGGGGATGACCGTGCTGGAAGCCAAGGGCTTCGGTCGCCAGAAGGGTCAGACCGAACTCTATCGCGGCGCGGAATACGTCGTCGATTTCCTGCCCAAGATTAAGATCGAGGTGGTGGTCACCGACGACCAGGTCCCCGCCGCCATCGAGGCGATCCAGACCGCCGCGCGCACCGGCCGCATCGGCGACGGCAAGATCTTCCTCTCCGACGTCATCGAAGTCATCCGCATCCGCACCGGCGAAACCGGCGCGAACGCGATCTGAAAACCGCTCAACCGACACCAACCAGGGGACCGACGCTCATGGCCACGCCAAGCGACATTCTTGCGAAAATCAAGGACGAGGAGGTCAAATACGTCGACGTCCGCTTCACCGATATCCGCGGCAAGATGCAGCATGTCACCTTCGACATCGACCTCGTCGACGACGATTTCCTGTCGGACGGCACCATGTTCGACGGCTCGTCGATCAGCGGCTGGAAGGCGATCAACGAGAGCGACATGAAGCTGCGCCCCGATCTCGACAGCGCCTATATCGACCCCTTCTATCAGCAGACCACGCTCTGCCTGTTCTGCGACGTGCTCAATCCCGACACCAACGAGCCCTATAGTCGCGACCCGCGCTCCATGGCCAAGAAGGCCCTGCTGCACACCCAGTCTCTGGGCATCGGCGACACCGTCTATTTTGGCCCGGAAGCGGAATTTTTCATTTTCGACGACGTGCAATGGTCCACCCAGCCCAACGACACCCGCTATTCCTACGACTCCACCGAACTGCCCTCGAACAGCGGCAAGGCCTATGAAGAGGGCAACATGGGTCACCGCCCCGGCCCCAAGGGCGGCTACTTCCCCGTCAACCCCGTGGACTCGGCTCAGGACCTGCGCGGCGAAATGCTGGCGGTGATGGGCGAGCTCGGCATGATGCCGGAAAAGCACCACCACGAGGTGGCGCCGGCGCAGCACGAACTGGGGCTCAAGTTCTCCGACCTGATCACCATGGCCGACCGGCTGCAGCTCTATAAGTACGTCGTGCAGAACGTCGCCCACGCCTATGGCAAGACCGCGACCTTCATGGCCAAGCCGATGTTCGGCGACAACGGCTCTGGCATGCACGTGCACCAATCGATCTGGAACAAGGGCCAGCCCCTGTTCGCCGGCGACCTCTACGCCGGCCTCTCGCAGATGTGCCTTTGGTACATCGGCGGCGTCATCCGCCACGCCAAGGCGATCAACGCCTTTACCAACTCGACCACCAACTCGTACAAGCGCCTGGTGCCGGGCTACGAAGCCCCGGTAAAGCTGGCCTATTCGGCGCGCAACCGCTCCGCCTCCATCCGCATCCCCCACGTCGACAGCCCCAAGGGCAAGCGCATCGAGGTTCGTTTCCCCGACCCCATGGGCAATCCCTACCTCGGCTTCACCGCAATGCTGATGGCCGGCCTCGACGGCATCGAGAACAAGATCGATCCGGGCGGTCCCGCCGACAAGAACCTCTACGATCTGCCGCCGCGCGAGCAGAAGAAGGTCCCGGAAGTCTGCGGCTCGCTGAAGGAAGCCCTCGACAACCTCGACCGCGACCGCGCCTTTTTGAAGAAGGGCGGCGTCATGGATGACGACTTCATCGACAGCTACATCGAGTTGAAGATGGAAGAAGTGATGCGCCTGCAACTCCATCCCCACCCGGTGGAGTTCGATATGTACTTCAAGTGCTAGCGACCGCTTGAACGTTGAGTTGAATGGGGCGGTCCGCGAGGGCCGCCCTTTTTCTATTTCCGGAGGATGCAGCGGACGCATTGACCATCCGGCTCCTTATATGGTACATAGCGTGACGATGGAGGACGATACACCGAAGATCCCCCTTCGATTTTACCGCACACCAGCTGGCGCCGAACCCGTTCGCGATTGGCTGAAGGAACTCGATACAGAGTCGCGGCTGAATATCGGAGGAGACTTGCAGCGAGCGCAATACCGCTGGCCGGTGGGAATGCCGCTCTGCCGGCCCCTCGGCGGAGGACTGTGGGAAGTGCGGACCAGCCTCCCGAACCGGACGATCAGCCGAGTGTTGATATGCTTTCACGATGGGCAGTTAGTCGCCTTGAGCGGCTTCATCAAAAAGACCCAGCGAACCCCCGCGAACGAATTGGACCTCGCGCGAAAGCGCAAAGTGGAGATCGAGCGAGATGAATAAGCATATCGGATCCAGCATCGATGACTTCCTCCGAGAAGAAGGCGTCCTCGAAGAATTTCAGGCGCGGGCGATTAAAGAGGTCATCGCTTGGCAGCTCAGTTCGGCAATGAAGGATCAGGGTCTGAGTAAGCGAAAGCTTGCCAGCCTAATGCACACAAGTCGGACGCAAGTTGAACGCGTGCTCGATCCGAACAATGGCAACGTGACTCTCGAGACGCTACAGCGGGCGGCGGCGGTTGTGGGGCGAAAGGTTCAGGTCGAACTCGTGTGAAGCGGGACAAGTACATCAGTCCCCGCGACTGCGTTGGGTTCGCACCGGGTTGGTGCTCTGGGCCACGAGCATACTCATATCTAGTGAAGACAAGGGGCAGAGCCATCGATTGAGCTGCTCACGCTCGCGGTGGAACGCCGCGCTCGTTAATAAATGACCCTGCCCCATTTTCCTCGGCCATGTCCGAAGCGTCGCGGCGTGCGCGGACTAGGCCAGTGCGCCAAAGAGCAGCGCGACGACCACGACGCCGGTCAGGGGTAGGCGGAGCCTCGGGTACCAGGGCGGCGCATCGCCGAGCCGGGTCGCCCGCATATCGACCCACAGCATCGCGGCGACGGACGCGGCCAGCACAAACGATCCGGCCCGCGCGGGCGTAAGAAGCGCGATCCAGGCCGCCAGGGACGGGAGCACGCTTACGGCCAGCCGGATCCAGACCGGTTCCCGCGAGGGGGCCCTCGTCTCGGCGATGGCAAGCCCCCAATGGACGCCGCCCAGAAACGACAGGATGACCGCGCCGTATCCGGCAAGCGCATGCATGACGATCGTTTTCGTCGGGCCACTCACGAAGGGAGCCGCACAGGAAAGGGCGATAAACGGAAGCGCGCCGCAGCCGCCGAGCCATGCCGCGCTGCCCGGTACGGTTGCGTCTGAGCGGTTCGACATCATCCTGGGCACATCATGGCCTCTCTGCCGCGACGGGTCGAGGTCGCGATCGACGAGTCCATGTGAAAGAAAGGGGGGCGGGGTCGCTTATCGACCAGAGCGATCTGCCGCTTGGGGGCGCGAGGGGGCCGGTAAGTGACTCTGAGCCTTTTTCGCCCCTCCGCACTATCCAGAGTCGCGAGAAAGTCTTGACAAGAAGATTGCAAAATGCGATTGTTTAGCGATGATCGACGCCGCGGACCCCCTTCCGCGATCCAACGCGTACCCAGCGGATCCCTCGATCGAGGTCGCGGAGCGGCAACTCGCCATGCTTGGGGAATTGGCCCAGATGGCGATGGTGGTGGCGCGAGCGTACGCCGCCTCCGCCGTCGCGGCGGCCCACGCTGTCGAGGTGATCCTGGCGGATGAATTCTGGCAACCGGAGACCGGCCGGGCGCGCGCATTGGCCGGAAGCCGGGACGCGGCCGAGGCCTTTCAAAAGGTTTCCCGCGCTCTGCGCCTGACGCTTGTCCTGGAGAAGACCACCGCCGAGACCATCCGCGATCTGCGGGCGGGCGTCGTTCGCGAGCCTCGGGTGACGGCTGCCGTGGACCCCGCTCACAGGGATCGCTCGATCGCGGCCGGATCGATCCGCGAGGAGCCCGGCGATCCCGCGCCCA
Source organism: Caulobacterales bacterium (assembly GCA_038231315.1). GTDB lineage: Bacteria > Pseudomonadota > Alphaproteobacteria > Caulobacterales > Caulobacteraceae > Acaudatibacter. Next base: position 22,738 of record JBBRLN010000010.1, on the reverse strand, counting down.
ATTTCGACGGGAGAGGTCCCGATACCGAGCGGCTCCATGACATCGAGCGCCCCGATCGCCCGCTTCGCGGTTCGTTCCAGGACTCGGTGAGTGGCCTATGCGCCGATATCGGCGTCGCGCCCGATTGGGATGGCTGGCGCATCGGCGCGCCGGAAGCGCGGTGTAGGCCTCGCGCGGAGGACCCTACGGCCCCGTTCGCCGATCGCGGCCGCGATCCGGACCTCACCGCGATCACGTCTCAACGAAGGCCCTTTCCAGGACAAAGTCCCCCGGATTTGCAATGGAGCCTTCCTCATAACCCCGATCAATCAGGAGGGCCTTGAGGTCGGCGAGCACCGACGGACCGCCGCATAGCATCAGGCGATCGGTCTCGCGGTCGAGCGGCGGCAGGCCGATGTCGTCGAAGAATTTCCCCGAAGAGATCAGGTCGGTGATCCGTCCCTGCGTGACGAACGGCTGGCGGGTCACGGTGGGATAGTAGATCAGTTTCGGCGCGACCAGTTCGCCGAGAATCTCGTCGGCGGCCAATTCATGGCTCAACATCTCGCGATAGTTGAGGTCCCTGACCTCGCGCACCGTGTGGGTGACGATGATCTTCTCATAGCGCTCGTAAACCTCCGGCTCGCGGGCGAGGCTGAGGAAGGGCGCAAGACCGGTGCCCGTGCCGAGGAGGTAGAGAGTCTTGCCCGGTCGCAGGGCGTCGAGGATCAGGGTGCCGGTCGGTTTGCGGCCGACCAGGATCTGGTCGCCGACCTCGATCTTCTGCAACCGTGAAGTGAGCGGGCCATCGGCGACCTTGATCGAATAGAACTCCAATTCATCCGCCCAGGAGGCGCTGGCGATGGAATAGGCGCGCAGCAACGGCTTGCCCTCCACCATCAGGCCCAGCATCACGAACTGCCCGCTGACGAAGCGGAACGACGGATCGCGGGTCGTGCCGAAGGAGAACAGCGACGGTGTCCAGTGGCGGACCCAGGTCACCGTCTCGTGGTTGAACGCGCCGCCCGCCTTGGGTTTCGCGGTAAGCGTCGTGGTCGGGGATTCAGACAGAGTCATGCTCCTGGCGTTTGGGCGCTAGAGGTCGCCGCCGAGGAACGGCGCGGCACCGGGCGCTCTGGCGATATGTATGCCGCATTCGGTCTTTTGCGAACCGGCCCAGCGTCCGGCGCGGATGTCGTCGCTCTGCGGCGCGGCCTGTGTGCAGGGCCAGCAGCCGATAGAGGGAAAGCCGGCCTCGATCAGGGGATGGGCCGGCAGCCCATGAACGGCGACGTAGCCGTCGAGGTCTTCCTTCGACCAGTTGGCGAGAGGGTTGATCTTGATCTTGCCGTCCGCCGCCTCCACGACTTTCAGGCGCAGCCGGTCGCCGCCGTGGAAGCGTTTGCGGCCCGTGAACCAGGCGTCGAATCCCGAAAGCGCGGCGGACAGCGGGATCACCTTGCGGATGGTGCAGCAGGCGTCGGTATCGCGCTTCCAGAGGTCGGCGTCGGGATCGCTCGCCGCGAGATCTTCGAAGCGGGGGCGCAAATCCCGGATGTCGGTCAGACGGAGATCGGCCCCCAACCGCCTGCGATAGTCCAGGGTCTGGCCGAACAGCATGCCGGTGTCGAGGAACAGCACCGGCAGATCGCGCCGCGCCTCGGCGACCATGTGCAGCAGCACCGCCGATTCCGCCCCGAACGAGGAGACCAGAGCCAGCCGGTCGCCGAAAGTCTCGACGGCCTTGCGGACGATCTCTTGCGGCGTGGCGTCACGCAGCTCGGCGTCGAGGCGGGCGGCGAGGGCCTCGACGCTCTCGGCCGTTCGGGTCGTTTCGGGCCGATACAGTTGATCCAGTTGGTCGAACGCCATCTCAGGCCACTTTCTCGCGCTCGACGAAGGCCGGCTCGCGGTCGTCGGAGGCGCGCTGATAGACATGACGGAACCGGCGCGTGGCCGCCGTCCATTGTTCAGGGGTGCTGGCGTCCGCCGGAACGAAGGCGTCGAAGCCGCAGCGCGCCATGAAGCGCCCCTGGTCCACGAAGACCTCGCCGACGGCGCGCAATTCACCGGTAAAGCGCAGGCGGTCGCGGACGATCCGCGCCGCGCTGTACGACCGTCCGTCACGGAACTTGGGAAACACCAGCGCGATCAGGTGCAGCCGGCCAATCTCGCCCGCCAGGCTCTCGGGCGCTTCGTCCGGGGCGATCCGCACCCCGACCTGCCGGCAGCAGTCGAGCAGGTATTCGCCCTCCCGGTGGAAACGCGCGAGCGACACGATGACATCGCCGCGAGGCAGATCCTGGTCGTCCTCGATGGTGGTGTACGGATCCTCGGCGGCGGCGATTTCGCCCGCCCGGAGCTTAAACAGCCTCTGCATAGACCGCCTCCTTGAAGGGTTCGGCCCCGGCGCGGCGATAGGTTTCGATGAAACGCTCGCCCTCGCGCCGCTCCCGCAGATAGACCTCGACGATGCGGTCGATGGCCGGCGTGACGCCCTCCGCCGGCAAGCCGGGCCCGAGGATCTTCGCCAGGCTGGCGTCGTCGTCGGCGGAGCCGCCGAGGGAGATCTGATAATATTCCTCGCCCTTCTTATCGACGCCCAGGATGCCGATGTTGCCGACATGGTGGTGGCCGCAGGCGTTGATGCAGCCGCTGATCTTGATCTTCAGCTCGCCGATCCGCTCGGCCAGAGCCGGGTCTTCGAAGCGCCGCGCGATGTCCTGCGCGATGGGGATCGAGCGGGCGTTGGCCAGGGCGCAATAGTCCAGACCTGGGCAGGCGATGATGTCGCTGATCAGGCCGATGTTCGGCGTTGCGAGCCCGGCGGACTCCAGCGTCGCCCAAACCTGGGGCAGGTCGTCCAGCCGGACATGCGGCAGGATGAGGTTCTGCTCGTAAGCGACCCGGACCTCATCCAGCGAGAAGCGCTCGGCGAGATCGGCGACAAGGTCCATCTGCTCGGCGGAGCAGTCACCCGGCGTCTCGCCGATGGCTTTGAGCGAGACGTTGACGATGCCGTATCCGGGCTGCTTGTGCGGCGCGACGTTGTTGCGGGCGAAGCGGGCGAAGGCGCGGTTCTCGGATTTGGCCGCCTCGAAGGCGGGCGAGACCGCCGGCAGAGACTCGAAACCCCGCGCGGCGAACGCGCCCCGGATGCGGGCCAGTTCGGTGTCCGGCAGATCGACGGCGGCCTTGTCGCTCGCCTCCCATTCCGCCTCGACACGGCGGGCGAATTCCTCCGCGCCGAGGTCCGAGACCAGAATCTTGATCCGCTGCTTGTGAATGTTGTCGCGTCGACCGGCGCGATTGTAGACCCTCACAACCGCCTGCATGTAGCTCAGCAGATAGCGCGCGGGCAGGCGCTCGCGGATGGTCTGGCCGAGATAGGGCGTGCGGCCGAGACCCCCGCCGACCATGACCTGGAACGCGAGAGCGCCGTCGTCGTCGCGATGGAGGCGCAGGCCGACATCGTAGACCTGGACCGCCGCGCGATCCTTCGGCGCTCCGGTCACCGCGATCTTGAACTTGCGCGGCAGGTACGAAAACTCGGGGTGGAAGGTCGACCACTGCCGGATCGCCTCCGCCCAGACCCTGGGATCGTCCACCTCATCCGCCGTCGCGCCGGCGTGGGGATCGGCGGTCAGATTGCGGATGCAGTTGCCGGAGGTCTGGATCGCGTGCAGCCCGACCTTCGCCAAAGCGGCCAGAATGTCCGGGGCGTCGCGCAGCTTGATCCAGTGCAGCTGAAGGTTGGTCCGTGTCGTGAAGTGGCCGTAGCCGCGATCATAGGTCCGCGCGACATGGGCCAGCATCCTCATCTGCGCGCTGTTCAGCGTGCCATACGGGATCGCGATCCGCAGCATATAGGCGTGGAGCTGGAGGTAGAGGCCGTTCTTCAGCCGGATCGGCTTGAACTGCTCCTCGGTGATCGCGCCGGCGAGACGCCGCGCACACTGCTCGCGGAATTCCGCGGTGCGATCGGCGAGCATTTCGGCGTCGATGGTGTCGTAATTGTACATCGTGAGGCTCTACTTCCGCCGGATCAGATCGACGCGGCCCTTGGACCGCGCCGCGCCGACCGCGTGGCTGAGGCGCTCGATATCCGCCCCGCCGAGGGCCTGTTTGCCGTGATCGGGCTTGTTGGTGGGACCCAGCGCGCGCAGTCGCTCGCGATAGCTGACCGGAGCCAAACCGCCGCCGGTCTCGCCGACTTCGATGAGATAGGGATCGACCACCGTGGCAAGCTGCGTCTTCGCGTGCGCCTCCGCGGCCTCGGCGCGCGCGTCGTCGTCGAAGGCGGTGGCGTCGCCGAAGCGCGGGGACCACGCCGCGCCAGAGAGGAAAACGACCTCGCCGTCGTCGAGCCGGTTGCCTGTGAGGACCTTCATGACGCCCTCTTCGGAACGCTGGCGTCCGGCCGGCTTTTTTCTGCAATGCAAATGGGGCGCCCGCGCGCCGAAGACGCCAGCGCCATCGCTTCGCCGATCATCAGCAAGGCGGGGCCGGTGAAGGCTTTCGCGATCTCGCCCAGCTCGCTCAACGTCGTGAGCGCCCGGCGCTCGTCCTCCCGGCTAGCGTTCTCGACGATCAGGGCCGGCGTAAAGATCGCCCGGCCCGCCTCGATCAAGCGGGCGGCAATCTGCGCGGCGTTGGAGACGCCCATGTACACCACGACGGTCTGGTTGGCCTTGGCCAGGGCGGTCCAGTCGAGATCCGGCGTCTCGCCAGCTTTGGCGTGGCCGGTCACGAAGACCACGGCCTGGGCCGCGCCGCGGTGGGTCAATGGCGCGCCGGCGGCGAGGGCGGCGCTGATCCCCGGGACGACTGTGCAGTCGATCCCGGCGGCGCGGCAGGCCTCCAGCTCCTCCCCGCCCCGGCCGAAGACGAAGGGATCTCCGCCCTTGAGGCGGACCACGGTGAGGCCCTCCCGCGCGAAGGCGATCAGCATCCGCTCGATCTCGTCCTGGGGGTACGAATGCTTCGACTTGCGCTTGACGACGTTGATCCGGCGCGTGGCGGGCGGAATGAGATCGAGGATGGCTTCCGACACCAGTCCATCGTGAACGACGACGTCCGCCGCGCGCAGGGCCTTCAGCGCTTTTACTGTCAGCAAATCTGGGTCGCCCGGACCCGCGCCAACCAGCCACACCACGCCCGCCGTCGCGCTGCGGGTGGGATTGAGCGCCACCAAACCGGATGCGGTTCGGCGCTTGGAAGGAGGGTATGATGGGAAATCGGACATGGCCTGACAGGTTGCCAAGTGGTGTCCGGGGGGCCATTTCGCAAACCATTAGTTCTGCCGGGGGAAACAGCAAATCTATGGACACGCGCCGCCGACTGCCGCCCCTCAACGCCCTGCGCGCGTTCGAGGCCGCCGCCCGTCACCTCAACTTCAGCCGGGCGGCCGATGAGCTCTCGGTCACGCCGGGCGCGGTGTCGCAGCAGATCCAGAATCTGGAGGACTATATCGGCGGCCCGCTTTTCAAGCGCACGCCGCGTGGGCTGCTCCTCACCGACACTGCCCAGACCGCCCTCCCCGCCCTGCGCGACGCCTTCGACAACCTGGCCGAAGCCGCGGCCCTTCTCACCGCTCAGGTCGAAGGCCGCCGCCTGACGATCACCGCCGCGCCGTCCTTCGCCGCCAAATGGCTCGTGCCGCGGCTGGGGCGGTTCGAAGCGAAATATCCGCAGATCGATGTCTGGCTGTCGGCGGACATGGATCTCGTGGACTTCGGAACCGGGGAGGTGGACGTCGCCATCCGTTATGGCGGGGGAGCCTACCCCGGCCTGGAATCGGTCCGCCTGATGCGCGAGACCGTCGTGCCGGTGATAAGCCCGGATTTGATGACCTCCCACCCGGTGACTTCGCCCGCCGACCTCGCCGGCCACGTTCTCCTCCACGACGGCTCCCCCGACGCCGACGAGAGCTGCCCCGACTGGCTGATGTGGCTGGCGGCGCGGGGGGTCAAATCGATCGACGCCACCCGGGGACCGCGCTTCAACCAATCCAGTCTGGTGATCGAGGCGGCGGTGGGCGGTCGCGGCGTCGCCCTCGCCAAGCGCGCCTTGGCCCAGGACGATCTCGACGCCGGCCGGCTCGTGGCGCCGATGCGGGACGCCACCTTGGTCGATTTCACCTATTCCGTGGTCCACCCCAAGGCCAAGGGCCGCCTGCCCCAGGTGAAGGCCTTCATCGGCTGGCTCGTCGCCGAAGCCGCCAGCCACGACGCGGCGATGGCGACGATGGACAACGGCGCGGGGATTTGAGAGTGAGCGCGCATGGCCATCACCCGCGCTCTCCTATCTTCCCTCGCGCTCGTCGCGGCGGCCCTGACCGGCTGTCAGAAATCCGTCCCGGCCAATCCGCCGGCGCCCCAGGCGGCGGCGCCGGCCCCGCCCGCAAAGATGGTAACCATGGTCTGCCGCAACAGCCAGACCGGGGCCTCCGTCGAATGCGGAACGCCCAACGCCGTCATGGTCGGGACAAAGGAGAAGTAACGCCCCGCGTCTTGCGAAATCGGCGCAAGCCGTATAGGCAGCGCGCTCCCCTGAAAACGGTGGATGGGGTGCATAGCTCAGTTGGTAGAGCAGCTGACTCTTAATCAGCGGGTCGTAGGTTCGATCCCTACTGCACCCACCAATTTTCGGTGATGTTACAGCGAGTTAGAGATTTTGGCGATTGGCCCTCTCGCGTGAGGCCACACTAGAACGGCGTTTAGAACGGCGTATTGGTGTCTAGATCGGCCGTAACGCTCCGTCAGAAGCGGCTTCGGGCAACGCGAGAGGGCGCGGGCTGTCGACCGCTTGAGCCAGTGGAAGGATTCTCGATGAGCGCTAAACAACTGCATGACCCCGGCTATTGGGACGCCGCCGCTGCTGGGTATGCGGCGCAGGCGCATCCGTTCACGGCCAAGTTTGCAGAAGCGGTGCTGACGAAAGTTGGGGTGGACCCATCCACTCGCGTGCTGGATATAGCCACGGGGACCGGCGCGCTTGCGCTAGCCGCCGCCCGCGCCGGGGCGAAGGTCCTGGCCATCGACTTCTCTCCTGGCATGGTGCGTCAGGTGCTTGCCCATGCCCTCCCCGGACTTGAGGCCAGGCAAATGGACGGTCAGGCACTCGAGCTGCCCGACGGGGCGTTTGACGCGGTATTCTCGATCTTCGGCGTCGTCCTCTTCTCCGACTGGCGCGCGGGGCTGCGGGAGATGGCGCGTGTCACCAGGCCGGGAGGATCGATCGGAGTTGCCGTATGGAAAGACCCCCAGGGCGCAGCGACGAACCTGCTTTTCTCAGAGGCCTACAAGGTGCTCTATCCCGACGCTGTTTTGCCCGCCCTCTCACCGGGGCTTTCAGAGCTTGCCGATCCAGATCGTTTGCGTGCCGCAATTGTCGCCGCCGGATTCAAGGACGTCGCAATCGGAGAAGTGACACATAGTTTTGGGTTAGAGATTTCCGCCCTCGCGGACCCCGATGGGGTTTTTGGGGTGATCCCGCTGTGGCGCGATCTGACGACTGACCAGCGGGAGACCCTGTTGAACGAAATCCGGAATCGGGCCGATAGTGCAAAAGTCGGAGCGATATTGAACATCCCCTCGACAGCTTTGATCGTGACCGCATTGCGTCCGCCGCTGTGATCCGCGTCCGACAGGCGGCTACTTCCCTGCCCAGTCCTCCAAATTCAGTTGGTGTTTTCCTGCGGAGTGAGGAGACCTAAGAAGCCAAGCGTGCCGCGAACGGCGGCAGTTCGACTCCTCATTGGCAATCTCGATCAAACCGGCAGGGCGGCAAAAATCAAACAGCTGTCTTTATTCAATTCGAGTCGCCTGTTCAAAGGCTTTGCGATCATTGAGGAAGCGGCTTGAGGCTGATAATGGTACAACCCCTGTAGAGGGTGGATGTTCGCGACCGGTGGATTTCCACTCAGCTCGCCAGCTCATCACGAACGAACTCCGCCGTCCGCGCAGCGCGTTCTATTGCCGAAGAAACCACGGGGGAGAAGATCTCAAACGCGACGCCAATTCAACAAGGCGACAGATAACGTCGAAAGCGCGAACCGTAAGTACGCGGTTCGTAATCGCGCCAGCCTAACCTTACCCGTCAGGCTGGCTCTCTGATTTACTTCGGCGGCATCGCCATCGAGGACGACATAGCCTTATCGGAGTTCATGGACTTCTTCATCATGTGATGTTTTTTCATCATATGATGCTTCTTCATCATCATGTGGTGTTTCATCGGCATCGTCGAAGAGCCCGACGACATCGAACCGTTAGACATTGAGCCGCTCGGCATAGAGCCGCTCGACATGGAACCGCTGGTTGTCTGAGCAGCGCTGGCGCCGGCAAGCGCGCAAATCGCCGCGCCAATCATCAGGGAATGAAGTTTCACGTGTGCTTCCTTAAACAAAGCGCCGAAGAAATGGTGCCGATCGTTGGCGCGATACAAGCGGCTGATTGGAGAATGGTATTTCTAATAGGAACGGCCCCAAAAAGAAAGGCAAAGCTATGATGGGAACATAACAGGGACTGCCACTTACTAGTGGCGTGCGAGAAAGCTCTTCAACTTCACAATGCCCTGGCGGTTCTCGGAAATTGTCTGCTCCGCGAGGCGTTTGGCATCTGCGTCCTTGCCCATCCGAACTTCGATCTCGCTCATGGCGATCGCGCCTTCATGGTGCGCGATCATTTGCTTGGCGAAGGCTTGGTCGGGGTTAGCGTCGTTCGCCGCCATCATCGCCTTGTTCATGTGCTGCATCGCCATCATCGTCTCGTGCTGGGCCGGCGTCATTGCGCCCATTTTGTCCATTCCATGCATCCCCTGCATTCCCTTCATACCTTCCATCCCATGCGTCGCGGGGCTGGAAGATTGGGCCGCGACCGGCAGAGCGGCGGCTAACGATATCGCCGCCCAAGAGAGCGCAATCGAGATGTTCATTGGTCAACTCCGGTTGTGGTTAACGTAGGATACGCGCGCGACCGACCAAACCCTCGAACGGGACCACCCGATCGGACGAGCCATCGACCCGATGCTTAAGCGTCGTCCTGCGCGGTTAGATTCTTTGTCCATCAATTTCGAGGGGGTCAACCTCAGTCCGCGTACACTTCTTTAGGGCCGAAGTCAGCGGATGGCCTTCGCTGCGTAGGGCGCTCCAGGAGGGTGAGAATGCCGGTTCACACATTGCTTGATCGCAGGACCCATGTCGTGGCCGCGACGACTATTGGACTGTGCGCCCTGGTGGCCGTCTTGGTCGCCACACTCGTCGTAGCCACGGGCGCCTACAACATCGGAGCTGACTCGCCCCACACCAAGCCGGTCTTCTTCGTGATGCAGGCGGTCCGGAATCGATCGATCGCCGTCCGCGCCAGCCACGTGACCGTCCCGAAAGACCTGGGCGATCCGAAACGCATCGCGACCGGCGCGGGCCTCTATGGAGAAATGTGCAGCGGCTGTCACCTCGCGCCCGGGATGGAAAAGACGGAAATCAGCCAAGGTCTCTATCCTTCCGCGCCGGAGTTCAGCCGTGGCGCGCCGCTATCTCCTCAGGTGGAATTCTGGGCGATCAAACACGGAATCAAGATGACGGCGATGCCGGCCTGGGGGCGGACGCATAGCGACGAGTTGATCTGGGACATGGTCGCTTTCCTCCGCAAACTACCCTCCCAAACGCCGGCCGAGTACCAGGCCGCCCTGAAGAGCGCCCCCGCCGATCACGACGCGATGATGAAAGATATGAAAGGCATGTGAGCGGCGTCGCGGGGAGAAGGAACAAGGCGCGAATTCATGGAAATTGTAGATTGTGTCGTCATCGGCGGCGGACCTGCTGGACTCACGGCCTGCCTTTACCTCGCGCGCTTTCGCAGGTCGGTCATTTTGGCCGACGAGGGTCAAAGCCGGGCGTCGTGGATACCTACGAGCCACAATTTGCCGGGATATCCTCGGGGCATTCACGGCGCCGATCTACTCGCCCGCCTCTCCGCGCAATGCGAGGAGTTTGGGCCTGTCGGACGGCTTGGCGCCGTTCAGGCTATTGAGGCCGAGCACGAAGGAATCTTCCGCCTATCGCTACGGGATCGCCAACTGTTGGCGCGGCGCGTCGTCATCGCGACCGGCGTCGTCGACAGGTGCCCGCCGATCCCAGGATACGACGAGGCGGTCCGCAGCGGCCTGCTTCGGTTCTGCCCCATCTGCGATGGTTTCGAAGCCATGGGAAAACGGGTTGCGGTGATCGGCGGTGACGATCATGCGGCGCGCGAAACGCTCTTCGTGCGGACCTATGCCAATGACGTCACACTGCTTTCACTTGGGCAAAACATCATATCGCGCGATTTCCGCGAACGCCTGCGAGTTGACGGAGTAAAAGTGGTCGATGTCGGTGCGGAGTCCCTCAACTTCGCCGCCGGCGAGCTTGTCGCAAGCGGGTCGGACAGTGGGGTGCTTCAGCCGTTCCAGGTCGTCTATGCGGCGCTCGGAACGGATCCCCGGTCCGACTTGGCGAAATGCGTTGGCGCGACGTCCGACGACTCCGGTTGCCTGCAAGTGGATAGCCACCAGCGGACTGTCGTTCCCGGCGTCTACGCCGCGGGCGACATCGTCCGCGGACTGCACCAGATCAGCGTAGCCATGGGTGAAGCGGCGATCGCGGCGACGGCGATCCACAACGGGCTTGGCCATCGACCGGCGGGTGAGGCGCGATCATGAGGGTGATCGAATAGTTCCGCACGATCACGCTCCTTCACAGCTGCTGCGGCTGTTCTTGATCAATACCCGCGCGACTGGGTTGTCATGGTGCAGATGAAGGTGGCGGCTCAAGATCATCGCGCCATCGTGTTCCGCCGAGCAAATTAGATCCGCCGACTCGCCGCCATGAAAGTTCATGGCGCTGGTGTGGTCACGCCTAAATTGGATTCGTTATTTCCTCGTACCTCGGCGCGGCTTGACATGAGAAATGCATGTCCGCGTCGAAATGGTTATGCGACGATGTAGTAATCGTAACGGTATGATTCATTCGCTTAGCTGAGACGTAACGAACGTGCTCGCGATGACTACGGCGATTATACGTGCGACCATCGTGGTTTTTCCCTTAGCTCATCCTCAATAATTCGGCCGTATTCCAGAAATATCATTCGTTCAACAGTGATCGACAGTGAAAGTGATTATACGCATACCATGCAAACGACGTTCAGGTGAGGTTCATGCACGCAGTGTAGATTTAATGTATTGAGTGCCACTGAATGGCATAGAGGAGACTTAAATGAAAATTCCAATAACTAGCGCCTTCACGGCGCTCATTTTTGGGCGGCGCGATTCTTACGCTTGCGACGCCGGCGTCGGCCGACCACACCTACAATGGCGACTATAGCGACCAAGCCTACGGTCACCACCATCATCATGACGGTTATAATCGCGGCTATGGGGGTTCTTACGGCCACGGTGGCTCGTACGGCTACGGCTCAGGCCATCACCATCATTATGGGTACTCTGGCTATTCGGGCTCTGGTTATTATGGTCCTTCGCACAACGGATATAACCAATACAACAATGGCCACGGCGGGTATGGTCATGACCACGGCGACGGCGGCCACGAACACGATTAGGTTGAACCACTGGCGTTCGCGACCCGGTGCCCTGGCCGGGTCGCTTCGGCCTCAGTTTTTTGGGTTTCGCGGTCAGAAAAACGTCCGGATTCCCGCCACGAGGCTGAGCGTCTCGGGATCTTCCCCCGCCGCACGAACATAGTCGGCGGTTTTTCCGAGCCTGCGATCGTAGGAGACCCCGATGTAAGGCGCGAACTCCCGCGTTATCTCGTAGCGTAGCCGCAGGCCGAACTCAGCGTTGGAAAGACCCGAACCGACCCGTGTCTCGCGCGTGTCTTGAGCCGCGAAATTCAGTTCGACGCGCGGCTGAAGAATCAAAACCTGCGTCAGTCGTAATTCATAGAGCGCTTCGGCCCGGGCCAGGACCTCGCCCTTGTTCGACACGAACACAGCTGCCTGGACGTCGAACATATAGGGGAGCAGGTCCTGGACGCCGATGGTCGCATAGGTTCTGGGATGGCGGGCAAAGTCCTGCCGCACGCCGCCTTGGACGTCGAGATACGGGCCCACCGCACGCGAATAGAGAGCCTGGGCCTCCCCTCCGTCGAGGGCCCCGCCTCGGACGCTGCCCTCCCCTTCGCTCTTGACCACGAGGCGGTTGAGGTCTCCGCCGAGCCAAGCCTCGCCATCCCAACGAAATCCGTCGGCGGCTCCGGACCGCGCCTGGTACTCGGCCAGATTAACCAGCACCCTCGAGAAGGTTTCACCGCCATGCTCTCGACGAAGTTCCGCGCGAGCGGCGGCCATGTTGGCCGGGTCGTAGTAGCGGTCCGCCAGATGGTCCCGGGCGGGAGGCGGCGCGGGTCCTTTAGGAATATCTGGCGGGCTCGCGGCCGGCGCGTCAGCTCCCTTGCCGGCATCTTGGTCCATTCCCGCCATCCCGGCCATGGGCGCGGCGGCGAGCGCGGGCGAACCGCTGGGCGGCATCTCCGCCATTCCCGGCATGATCTGACCCCCGGCGGCGGATGGCGCCGAAGAGGGAGCGGGCATCGTCATGCCGGGCATATCGCGCATACCGGGATCAGCCTCGAGTGACGCGTTTAAAGCCCTGGCCGTCGGTGGCGATTTTCGCGCCGAAGGCTTGACCGGCCGCGACATATCCATGCCCGGCATGGCCATCTGGCCCATGTCCTGCGAAGCCGCCTGGGTCGCCAGCGCTAGCGGAAAGACCGCCAAGACCCAAGACGTCCTCATTCGGCGGCCCCTTCGCCTGGTCTCACCGCGAAGACTTGGAACATGCCGGCGTGCATGTGGTAGAGCATGTGGCAGTGGAAGGCCCAGTCGCCGGTCACCGGGGTGAAGTCCCAAACGACCTTCCCGCCGGGCATGACGGACACCGTGTGCTTGCGCGGATGGAAGCCGTCCGGTCCGTGCGCCAGATCGAAGAAGTGCCCGTGCAGGTGAATCGGGTGAGTCATCATCGTGTCGTTGATGAGAGTCACCCGAACGCGTTCCCCCTCGCGGAAAGTGTAGGGCTTGGAGGTCTCGCTGAACTTCTGTCCATCGAAACCCCACATGAAGCGCTCCATATTACCGGTCAGATGGATGTCGATCGCCCGCGACGGCGGCCGAGGATCCGGATTGGGCGAGAGTGCTGCTAGATCCTGGTAGACCAAGACACGATGGCCGACATTCTCCAGCCCAAGGCCGGGCTCCCCGGTACGGTCCACGGGCATTGGGGCAATGGTCTGGACGCCCGGCCCCATCTTCACCTCTGGGGCGTTTGCCGGATCGCGCATGGACATCTTCATCCCGCCCATGCCTGGCACCGCGCCCATCTTGGCGGTGGATCCAGCGGCGGGCGGCATCGCCATTCCAGCCATTGCGCCCGAGGGCGGGGCCGGGCCTTCCATCCCCGCCATGCCGGCCATGCTGGCAGCGCCCTTCATGGATGTGCTTCCACCCATGTCCATAGCGGCCATATCCATGCCCATGTCCTTCATGGTCGCGAGTGGCCTCGCCCGGAGCGGCGGGACCAGCGCGGTCATGCCGAGGCGGGGCGCCAGCGTTGCGCGCGCCATGCCGGAACGGTCGATCGCCTCCGCCACCAGGGTGTAGGCCTTGTCGTCGGTGGGCTGGACGATCACGTCGTAGGTTTCGGCATTGCCGATCTGGAACTCGTCAACAACGACCGGCCGGATGGTTTGCCCGTCGGCAGCGACGACAGTAAGCTTTAGACCAGGGATGCGGACATCAAACATCATCTGCGCCGCGGCGTTGATGATGCGGAGGCGCACGCGCTCTCCCGGTTTGAACAAGCCGGTCCAGTTGTCCCCCGGACCGTGGCCGTTGACCAGAAAGGTCAGCACCGCTCCCGTCAGGTCGGAGATGTCGGTTGGATCCATCCGCATCTTAGCCCAGTCGGCGCGCTCCCGCAGACTCTGGTCGCGGCCGGCCAAAAGTCCGGCGACGGTCTCCTTCTGATAGTTGAACAGGCCGCCCTGCTGCTTGATGCGTTCGAACACCAAATGTGGGTGCATGAAGCTGTAGTCCGAGAGCACCACCACATGCTCGCGGTCGTAGGCGATTGGGTCTTCGGCTTTGGGATCGATGATGATCGGCCCATAGTGGCCTTCAGCTTCCTGCATACCCGAATGGCTATGGTACCAGTAGGTCCCGGACTGCACGATTGGGAACTCGTAGACGAATGTCTGTCCGGCGCGGATACCGGGGAAGGTCACTCCAGGGACCCCGTCGAACTGAAAGGGGACTAGCACGCCGTGCCAGTGGATCGACGTGTCTTCCGCCAAGTCGTTCTTGACGGCGAAGCGCACGTTCTGTCCCTCTCGGAGTCTCAGGAGCGGGCCGGGGACGGTTCCGTTGATGGTGACGGCGTGACCCGCGCGTCCGTCGATCTTGAGCGCCGAGTGCGAGATCGCCAGATCGATGTTGGGTCCGCTGAGCGTCGGAATTGTCGGAGCGAGCCCGGGCGTGGCGCTGCGCGCCCAGCCGGGCAGGAGAGCGCCGAGGGCGGCCGAACCGCCAAACATGGAGGCGCCCCGCAGTAGCTGGCGTCGGTCAAAGGCTGTCATCGTAACATGCTGTCCTGAGCAGGTATGAGCTGGGTACCGGTCGTGTCCTAAAGGTACGCGCGGTCGGCCTGTAACCCTGACAACGGCTAGGAAAAATCGTCGTGCTCCACCAAGGGCTCCCTGCTTCAAATCATATGTTTCAGGGCCACGCGAACCCATGGCCAATCTGGTTTGAGCCGCCAAGTGAGGGATTGCTTAGGTGGCTTCGTATATTCTCATGACTTCCTTCAACCGGAGATTTTCCGTGCAGAGCCAACTGGATGACCTGCTCAAAGGCTTAGCCGCCGAGCCGACGGATCGCTCGCTTTCCGGCCTGGAGGGCAGGATATGGCAAGTCGTTGGTGAAAGACGCGCTGAGATGCGGGTTCAATCTCGCCTGACTCCGGCGGCGGTGGTTTTTGTTGCACTTGCTCTCGCGACGGGAGCGGTCGTTGGTGGATTGACGGAGTTGTCGGCCGCGCCAATCGCGCCGGACTGGATGTGGGCCTCGAATCTCGCGCCATCCGCGCTGCTCGAGGGCGCCCGATGAGGTTGGCGCAAGTTGTCACGCTCACCATCGTCCTCTCTGCTGTTGCTGGAGCCTTCGGCGTGTGGGGCGGCGCTGAGTATGTCCGGATGCGGCCACCCCAACCACTCGCTCTTCACGATGTGCTTCATGGGGGCCTGCGGCTAACGCCAGAGCAACGCGAACGCATAGAGGTGCTCGAGGGCGACTACGCCGCCCGCCGCAAGGTACTAGAAACGGAAATTCGCGCCGCAAACGCCCAACTGGCCCTAGCCTATCAACAGTCGCACGCCTTCACGCCGAAGACCCAGGCAGCCATCGATCGTTTCCACAGAGCAATGGACGCCCTCCAGAAGGAGACGCTCATGCATGTCATCGCCATGCGAGGCGTGCTGACGAAAGATCAGACTGGGGCGTTCGACGCAACGGTCGTCAGGCTGCTCACCGCACCGAGCGCGTGAGCCTCGCGGAATCATCGTCAGATGGGGCGCTCGCTGCGCGCGCCGCGGCAGGGGACGACGGCGCCTTTACCGCCCTCGTTCATCGGCACAAGGCCGCTCTCTTCCGCCTACTGCGTCGATACTGCGGAAACGCCGATGAAGCCGAGGAAGCGGTTCAGGAGGCCTTCATCGCCGCATGGATGGCGATCGGGCGGTATGACAGGCGCAGACCCTTCGGGCCCTGGTTACGGACCATCGCCATCAACAAGTCCCGAGATCGGGGGCGTCGGGCCACCGTGCGTCGCTTGATATTTGGAGCCGGCGCGCTCGAAGATAGCCGGGCGGCGGAGAGCCCGGACTTGGCGCCTCTTGCCGACGAGTCCTTGATCGACCGCCAGCGATTGAACCGCTTGGATGGCGCCATCGCCGAACTCCCCGCTTCGCTGAAAGAGCCGCTGTTGCTGACCTATTTCGACGGCTGGTCCCATCGTGAGGCGGGAGAGATCATGGGGATCTCCACTAAATCGGTCGAGACTCGTGTGCGCCGAGCCCGCCAGCTGCTGAGCCGATTTGTCGAAACCTGAAATTTCTCCGGAGATCTAACCGTGTTTAGTCAGCATCTTGGTTCTGATGTCAGGCCCCGGACCCTTGGGGAGTTTGCAGATCAAGGGGGCATGATCACCCTGGATAAGGCGCGTGACGGCGTTGCGCCGGGCGATTTCCGAGGTCCGAATTGGTTGTCTCGCCCGGCAACCTGGACGTGAGCCCAGTAACACCAAACAACGCGCGGAGCGGGCGGGCGTTTCTAACCTTGCTGGGTCTCCTCGCCACCATCGCCCTCATCTACGCCATGGTGGCGCTGATCCCCGCCAAGCCCGTGCTCGTCGAGGGGACGCCGGTGGCCGAGACGATCCTCCACGATTCAGGCTCGCCATCGTTCGGCGGCGCCAACGCGGATGTGACGATCGTGGAATTCAGCGACTATCAGTGCTCGCCCTGTAAGGCCGGAGAAGCCGATTTCGAGCGCGTGGTCGCCGCCGATAAACGCGTGCGAGTGATCTACAAGGATTGGGCTACGCTGGGGCCGCTGTCCAAGGAAGCAGCTGAGATCGCCTTGGCGGCCAACCGGCAAGGTCGGTATCTGCCCGTCCACCAAGCATTTCTGCGCTCTCGGAGCCGTGTATCGTCCGACGCGCTGCGCGCTTTGGCGATTGCGGCTGGCGTCGATTGGCCTCGTTTGATCCACGATCTCGCCAGAGACCACGGCGCGATCGAAGCGCAGCTCTCGCGTCATGCATTTCAAGCCTGGTCTGTAGGCCTCCCGGGGCCGCCGGGCTACCTCGTCGGGCCGTTTCTCGTGAAGGGCCGACTTAGCGAACAGGATCTTCGAGCGCTTATTCGCGATGCTCGCCGACATAACCGTCGAGCGTCCGCGTAGAGCTTTGCCATCACCTGCAAAGGCGATGGCAACACTCAGCGGTCGGCGCGACTAAAGACCTCGATCAGTTCGGCGACCTTCTTGCGCTGTTCGTCGGGGTCGCCGCTGACGATGGCTTCCTCCACGCAGGAGGCGAGGTGATCACTCAGGACGAGTTCCTCGACCTTGGCCAGCGCGGCACGCGCGGCACGCGCGGCACGCGCGGCGCGAATCTGGGCGACGATGTCGAGGCAATACCGCTCTTCCGCGACCATCGACTGGACCCCGCGAACCTGACCTTCGATGCGCGCCAGACGTGTCGTCACCGATGTGTTGGTCTTTTCACGCGTCGTACCCAGATACGTATTAGGGGTATCGTTCGCAAGCTGGGTACTCCGGCTCGGTACGACGCCCGCGAGGACGCCATGACCACGCCAGCCGCCGCCCATCTCCTGACTCATCACCTTTCGGTGCGGCGCTGCGCCGCCACCGGAGCGATCGTGCTGGGGGTGCTGTTCGTCCTCTGCTGGCTCGGAGGCGCGATGGGGTTGCTCGGCTCCAGCCACATGTTCGTCGCCTTGTTCACCACGTCGCCCCTGACGTCGGCGATGGCGATCGCCTCGGGGCTGTTCTGGTCGATTGTCTTCGGGGCCATCACCGGCGCCCTGACGGCGCTCGCCTACAACGCATTTCCCACGCTGAAGCGCTGAGGTGGTCACCGTGGATGAGGCGGGCGCACTGATCAACGACGGGACGGTTAAGGACCCGGTCTGCGGCATGACCGTGGATCCAGCGAAGACGAACCACCACGCCGACCATGGCGGCGATGCCTTCTATTTTTGCTCGGCTGGCTGTCAGACTAAGTTTGTCGCCGATCCCGAAAAGTACTTGAGCACGCAAGCCTCCGCGTTTGCTGCGGCGGAGCCGGGTGCTGTCTACACCTGTCCGATGCACCCCCAGATTCGGCAGGTCGGACCCGGAGCCTGTCCCATCTGCGGCATGGCGCTTGAGCCGGTCGCGGTTAGCGCGGAGGCGGAGGCAAACCCCGAACTCGCGGACATGACCCGACGGTTTTGGGTCGGCCTTGCGCTCGCGGCGCCGTTGCTCGTCCTGGACATGGGTGGCCACTTCTTTGGATTGCACAAACTTATTCCCGAAAAGCTCACCGGCTGGATGGAGTTCGCCCTGGCGACGCCGGTGGTGTTGTGGGCTGGCCTTCCCTTCTTCCAGCGCGGTTGGGCTTCGGTCGTCCACCGCAGCCTCAACATGTTCAGCCTGATCGCGCTCGGGACCGGCGCCGCCTTTGGCTACAGCCTGGTCGCCATCTTCGCGCCCGGCGTCTTTCCAGTCGGCTTCCGAGGCATGGGCGGAACGGTGGCGGTCTATTTCGAGCCGGCGGCGGTGATCGTCGTGCTTGTGCTTCTAGGTCAAGTCCTGGAGCTTCGCGCCCGCGCCCAGACCGGCGGCGCTCTCCGCGCCTTGCTTAATCTCGCCCCCAAGACCGCGCGGCGACTGCGGGACGGCGCCGACGACGAGGAGATCGCGCTCGACCTCATTCAGCTCGGCGACCGTTTGCGGGTTCGTCCGGGTGACGGCGTGCCGGTGGACGGGGAAGTTCTGGAAGGCTCCAGCGCAATCGACGAGTCCATGGTCACCGGGGAATCCATGCCGGTCGCCAAGGCGATGGGCGACCGCGTGATCGGCGGCACGATCAACGGCGCGGGTTCTGTCGTGATGCGGGCCGACAAGATCGGCGCCGATACGATGCTGCAACGTATCGTCGCCATGGTGGCCGAAGCTCAGCGCAGCCGCGCGCCCATCCAGCGCCTCGCGGACCTCGCCGCCGGTTGGTTCGTGCCGGCGGTGCTCGTCGTCGCCATCGCGGCCTTTGTCGCCTGGGCGATCTGGGGGCCGGCCCCGGCTTTGGCCTATGGACTGATCGCCGCGGTTTCAGTGCTGATCATTGCCTGTCCATGCGCGCTGGGTCTGGCCACGCCGATGAGCATCGGCGTGGGAGTCGGCAAGGGCGCGGGCGCCGGCGTGTTGATAAAGTCCGCCGAGGCGCTTGAGCGCATGGAAGAGGTCGACACGCTCGTCATCGACAAGACCGGAACACTGACCGAGGGCCGACCATCCGTTACCAGCATTGTCACGGCGGTCGGGTATGACGAGGCGGGCGTGCTGAGCTTTGCCGCCGCTCTCGAACGCTCCAGCGAGCACCCTCTGGCGGCGGCGATCCTGGTTGCGGCCAAGGCCAAAGGGGGCGTGGTCGAAACGGCAACCGATTTCGCGTCGGTGACCGGCAAGGGTGTGACGGGCCTGGTCGGCGGCAAACGAGTAGAGCTCGGCAACGCACCGCTCATGGCCGACGCGGCCATCGATCTCGGCGACCTCGCGGCCAAGGCGGACGCCCTTCGTGAGGACGGCGCTACTGCCCTCTTCCTGGCCGTCGACGGCATGGCGGCGGCGGTGATCGCCATCGCCGATCCGATCAAGGTATCGACCATCCCAGCGCTCGAACGGCTGCGCGGCGAGGGCCTGCGGATCGTCATGCTGACCGGCGACAACAAGGCGACAGCTCTGGCCGTGGCGCGCAAGCTCGGCATCGACGAAGTCGAGGCCGAGGTTCTGCCCGAGGACAAACATCGCGTCGTCGAGAAGCTCAAAGCCGAAGGCCGTGTGGTCGCGATGGCCGGCGATGGCGTTAACGATGCTCCGGCGCTTGCGGCCGCCGACGTGGGCATAGCCATGGGCACGGGGACCGAGGTGGCGATCCAGAGCGCCGGGATTACCCTTCTGAAGGGCGACCTCTCGGGCATCGCCCGGGCGCGGACGCTTAGCCGGGCGACCATGCGCAACATCCGCCAAAACCTGGGCTTTGCTTTCGCCTACAACATAATCGGCATTCCGATCGCGGCCGGCGTGCTCTACCCGGCGTTCCACCTTCTCCTAAGCCCTATGATCGCGGCCCTTGCCATGTCCCTGAGTTCGGTTTCGGTGATCGGCAATGCGCTGCGCCTCCGCGCGCTGAAGCTCTAGCAAGCGCCCGGTGGATCCTGTGGAGGTATTCTACCGGTCAACGGCGGTAAGCGGGCGATTTGAATCTAAGGTTTTGTTCAACCCTGAAAAGACCCCCGCCCAGTGAGCGAGAATCCTGAGGCCGCCGCGTCGACGCTGCTGAACGCCAACTGCTTCTGCACGACGCTCGACAGGGTGTTGCTAACACGCGCTCTGGACGCCGAGGTCGGGCTTCCCGGTTTCGCCGAGCGGCTAGGCCTTGCACAGCCGACCCTGTTCTCAAATGTTCCCGTCTTTGTTCCGGCGGCAGCGCTCGCGGCCATGGCCAGGATCGCCATGGCCGTGGAGGCGGCGGCACGGCTGCCCGGCTACCAAGCCGCGGCCTTGCTTCACGCGCCGCCGATGGCCGGCCTCGACTTCGGCCCGCTGGGCGTCTTGATGGGGTACGACTTTCACCTCACCCCAGACGGTCCTCGTCTGATCGAGATCAACACCAACGCCGGGGGCGCCTTCCTCAACGCGGTGTTAGCGCGCGCGCAACGCGCCTGCTGCGCTCGGGGCCGGGCCCCGTTCGAGGCCGCGTCCGATGACTCGTTTGGGCGTGCCGTTATCGGGATGTTCGCCAACGAATGGCGTCTCCAGGGGAAGCAAGTCGCGCCGCGGCTGATCGCCATCGTCGACGACGCTCCGGAGGAACAGAGGCTCTACCCCGAATTCCAACTCGCGAAGGCCTTGCTGGAGAGCCGTGGCGTGAGCGCGACGATTGCTGACCCGGGAGCCCTCCAGTTTACCAGCAACGGGTTGTCGGTCTCCGGCCGCTCCATCGACCTTATCTACAACCGCCTTGTCGATTTCTCGCTCGAAGAGCCCCGTCACGCCACGCTTCGGGATGCCTATCTGAAGGGCGCCGTGGTGCTGACCCCGAACCCGCGCAACCACGCCCTGTTGGCCGACAAGCGCAACCTTGAGTTGCTCTCGCGTTCCGACGAACTGCGGTCGTGGGGCCTTTCGGACGACCATCTTGCCGCCCTTTCGACCGGGATGCTTCGAACCGTCCTGGTCTCCGCCGAAAACGCCGATGCCCTCTGGGTCGACCGGCGACATCTGTTCTTCAAGCCCGCGAAAGGGCACGCGAGCAAGGGAGCTTATCGCGGAGACAAGCTCACCCAAGGGGCGTGGGCCGATATCCTAGGCGGTGTCTATGTAGCGCAGGCTCAAGCGCCTCCAAGCGCGAGGGGCGTGGTCGTCGGTCAGGACCGGGTAGCGCTGAAGACCGACATTCGGCTTTACACCTACGATGGCGCGCCGCTGCTGGCAGCGGCCAGGCTCTACCAAGGCCAGACCACGAACATGCGCACGCCCGGAGGGGGTTTCGCGCCCGTGCTGGAAGTTTGACGGGGGATGCACGCGATCGGCACCTCAGCGGCATCTCCAGCCTAGCCCCCTGCAAGCTTGCCCCAGCGCCAAATTAAACCAATTCCAGGGCTCCCCGCTGTCCGTTCTCGAAGATGTCCGGCGCGCGCGGCTCACCGTCGAATGTGTTCGCCGACGAGCGAACTCTGGCAATGACCGCTGTGTTTCCATCTCCTCCCGCGACACTCCGCAGTAAGCCCGATCAAATCCCCAACCCCCGTCCTCGCCCCACATCAATGCCGACGCTCCAGGCGAGCGTGCGCCCGATGCCCCGGCTCTGATCCATGTCGAAGTCGATCCCCAGCTCCCGCTTGCGGTTGGCGAGCACCGACTCCAGCTGCGGGTCGCGCTCCAGGCTCTTGGCCATGACGCCCATGGTCTCCCTGATCTGCCGGTGAACCGCGATGTCGCCCTGGCGGTAGGCGTCCGTGCCGAGGCCTTCGAGTTCGCGCCAGCGCTGAATGAAGCGCGTGGCGCGGATGGCGGGGTCGGCGCGGGGTTCGGCCTCCATTTGCACGGCGCGGGCGGCGCGCCCAATTCGTCCTGCGGCGGCTTCGTGGGCCAGCGACGGATCGGCCTTGTAGGCCTTCTCGAGGTCGCCCGTAGCCTGAGGATCGAAGGCGTTCAACGCTTGGCGGGCTCGACGAAGGACCTGGTTGTGATCCTCAGTCACCGGCAGGCCCTCTTCCTGAGCCTTGAAGATGACCGAGACTGCCTGAGCGTGGCGCATGATGGCGCCGTCCCGCGGCTGCACCGCCCGCGACGCGTCGATGCCGCGTCGGGCGGCAAAGTCGCCGTAGTCGCTCGCCATATCCTTGGAGCGGTCGCGTGACAGAGCGCGGGTCAGCTGCTCGCGTGTCTCGAAGTCATCGCGGCCATAGTGCAGCTCGACGCCGTCGCGGTGGCGCGACAGGGCGACGTAGGCGCCATGGCGGTCCATGCCCGGCGTGGCGAGGACGTGCGCGCGATCCACCGTGACGCCCTGCGCCTTGTGGATGGTGGCGGCGTAGCCGTGATCGACCTGGGCGTAGTCTTTGAGATCGAAGGCGACCTGCCGGCCATCGTCGAGGCGAACCGCCATACGCTCTCGGCCGACTGCTTCCGCCGTGCCGAGCGAGCCGTTCTTGACGCCGAGGCCGCGCTCGTTGCGCAGGAACATAACGCGATCGCCCGGAGCGAACGCCCGCTCGCCCCGCTCGGTTTGCACGGCGACGTCGATGCCGAGTTCGCCTGCCCGGCGCAGCCGGTCTCGGGTTAGTTCGTTGAGATCCCGCACCTCGGCGTTGGTGTGGGTCAGGATGATGCGGCTGACGTCCGGATTGGCCCGGCGCTGCCGATCC